>CACYLI010000001.1 GCA_902775285.1 uncultured Erysipelotrichaceae bacterium
CAAGTTATGCCTTAAATTATAAAACCCCAATTCAATATAAAATTGAATCGGGATTTTAATTCTCTTTTTAAAGTGTCTATTTTTTCTTGACTACTTCATAATCTTCTCTTTTTTTATTAGTAGAAAGGAGAACTTATGGATCAATATATTAGGATTCCATTTTTTATTTTAAGTGATACTCAATTACCTGATAAAGCTAAATTACTATATGGAGTATTATTATCCAATAGCAATAATGAACATGAATATGCTTTTGGTAGCAATAAATACTATGGTAAGTTATTGAATTGTTCTCATAAGACAATATCTAGATTATTTAAATCTCTTAAAAAATGTGGATATATAAAAACAGAATATAAAAAGAATAATTCTAGAACCACTTATGTGGTTAATCTCAAAAATGAGTATCCTATACTTACTTTTGATGAGACACTATCCCTATTTTCGAGTAAAGAGTCTACTTAATAGTGTCCAATATAATAAATAATATTAATTAAATAAAAGAATATGTAAGACTAATAATTGTTATTTAAATAATCTTTTGGGAGGTTTTAATGATTTGTGTTTTTTTAAAAAATGTTGTATGGTTATTTCAATCTATCATTTATAGGACAAGGAGTTTTATTTATGAGTAAGGAGATTTCATGGAAAGAAAAGTTCAGATTAATATTAAAAGATGAACTTAGTATTAAAGACATAATGAAACTATGTTCTGTAGGACAGCCACGAGCTACTAGAATAAGAAATAAAGCTTTAGAATATGCTAAAACGCATAATATTAGATCTTATTCAGTATTTGTCCCTACTGATGCAGTATTAAAGGTCTTAAATAAAGATGCTACTTACTTTTTAAATAAAATGAATTTGGAAAGTAATTTAGATAGATTAGAAAGTAGAGGTAAATAATATTGTCTGTTTATAAAGACAATAGAACTGGTTTATATTATATAAAGTATCAAAATAAAACATATCGTGGTTTTAATAAAAAAAATGATGCTTTAGATTATGAATCAAAAATACGATTAAATGAAATAGTAGAACACGACCATATAACAATTGAGGAAGTATCAAAAGATTTTTTAGAGAATTATAAACTTAATAGATGTTTATCAACATATCTTAGTGCTAAAGGAATTATAAATAAATATATACTTACATTTTTTAAGAATATGGATATTTATAGTATTAATGAATTATCTTGTAGAAACTTTAAGTCATATATAGCTAATGAAAAATTATCTTCAAAAACAAAGAATCATATTATTGGTATATTAAAATTAATATTTCATCATGCTAAAGTGTTTTATAAAGTTAAAGATGATCCAACTTATGTACTTGAACAATTTGATAAAACTTTTGATGAAAAGATTCAAGAAAAAGAAAGAAGTAAAAAAATATGGACTAATGAAGAGTTTTGTAAGTTTATAAGTCAAGTAGAAAGATCTGATTATAAACTATTCTTCACAGTTATGTATTTTACTGGTCTTAGAATTGGTGAAATGCAAGCTCTTAAATGGTCAGATTATAATGATGGATACATTTCAGTTAATAAATCTTATGAGGAACGAAGTGAATTACATCATGGCACATTAAAAGAGCCAAAAACTGCTAATAGTTATAGAGATGTTTCCTTAGGTAAGCAAATTAATAAACTTCTTTATGATTATAAAGAAGCACAAACGATGAAATATGGCATTTTAGACCCAGATTGGTTCATTTTTGGAAGAATCGATGCATTTCACAGAACTACTATTAATCGTGTTAAAAAACAGGCAATTGAAGCCGCTGGAGTTAAATATATATCAAATCACCAATTTAGGCATTCACATGCTTCTAATCTAATTTGTAATAGTGATGCTAATATCGTGGCAGTATCACAAAGGCTTGGACATAGTGACACAAGTATAACATTACATGTATATACTCACCTATTACCAAAAATGGAAGATAAAATTACAAATTATATTGATGAAACTGTAATATCGACAATAAAAGAATTTAAATAATTGTAAAAAACTCGTTTAAAAAACAACATAAAAAAAGAAGTAGATTTGAAAAAGATTTTAAAAATCTTCTCCCAATCTTCTCCCAGAAATTAAAAAAGCCCTTAAATAAAGGCTTTAATCACTAATGGTCGGGAAGACAGGATTTGAACCTGCAACCCCTCGGTCCCAAACCGAATGCTCTACCAAGTTGAGCCACTTCCCGAAACCCTATACCTCCTTGGTACAGGTAATATGTTATCATATTTTTTATAATTTGTGAATAGTTTTTTTAATTTTTATGAATTTTTTTTATTTTTTTCTCAGCTTTTTTTTGCATATTATTAATCTTATATTCATAATCTATTTTCATTTTTGATATTTTTGCTTCTGTATCTATTTTTATTTTTTCTTCTTTAACTTGTTCTTTAGTTAATACTCTACTAATATTGTTCTTTATTGCATTCTTTACATATTTCATTGTAGGGAAAGCATTCAATAGTCTTCTAGTAAGCCAATTTTTTAATAAAAAGTCTTTGATAACATGAGTAATTTCTTCTGTATTATCTTTTTCTATTTTTGTGATTTTATTTTTTACTTTATCTATAACATAAGCAGAAATAAAAATATCTGTTATAAATATAATTAGTAATATTATTGATAATCTATTTAAAACTATAGGATTTAATTTAACTAATATTTTATTTATTAAAGGATTAATAAAATATATCATAAATGTTCCTAGTAAACCAAAAAGTAATACATTATATAAACATATTCTTCCATTAATATTATATTTAAATCTAGAATAATCCCACCATCTAGCTTTAAATATTTTTTCTAAAATATAACTTGTGAAATATTCTAAAATAGAACATACAAAACTAGATAATAAAAATAAAACAATATAGTCTCCTTTATACTTATCTAATAATAATGTTATTAGTAATCCCCCAAAACCATAAATAGGTAAATAAGGGCCAATTAAAAAACCTCTATTAACAATTTTTTTTGTTGTAATTACTTCATTAACTTCTTCAATACACCATCCTACAAATGCATAAAACATAAAAGTTAAAAATAAAATACTATATTTGTCTATCATAATCTTCTCCTTATTATGTTATTCATTTAATGGCAAAACTACATATTCAAACTCATATATACTAATCTCTTTTGTATTATTTATCATTCTATCTTTATAAGGTTTTAAACTTGAACCATGAATGTGATAAGGAACATTATTCTTGAATATATAATAGTTAATACCAAAAATACCATTTTGACCTTCAATATATCTATTAGAATAAGTAATTAATACATCAGATGATGACAAAGAATTTAATTCTTTTATTGAATCTATATGATTATATGAATCAGTTTTATAACCAAGTACTTTTACATTATTTATTTTTATTATTTTTTTATTTATATTTTCAATATCAGGTAAAGAATCAAGAGAATAGATTTTTTTATTATTTACATATTTTTTTATTATGTTTAAATCATTTTCACTTATATTTCCAAGTATAATACAAGCATCATAATCTGAATATCTATAAACATAATCAGCAAATCTTAATTCATCTAAATTATTATTTGTATCACTAACTAATATAAGTTTTATTGTTTTTTTTAATTCTTTAGCATCACCAAAAAAATTCAAAAGTTTTTCACTCTGATTATCATAAATATCTTCATTTGAAAAATCATTAATTAAAGAATTATAATATAATTCTAATTCTTTAGCTTTTTCTTTTTTTTCTTTTATAAAATTAAACATAAATATCACCCTTATTATAAAAAAAGCTAACTTATAAGTCAGCTCATTTATTCCATTTCTAGCATTTATGTTAGAATACATTTTTCTATGGTGCGCCCAAGAGGAGTCGGACCCCTAACCTTTTGATCCGTAGTCAAATGCTCTATCCAATTGAGCTATGAGCGCTTTATTTTATAACTTAAAAATGGTGGCTTCAGTTGGAATCGAACCAACGACACCAAGATTTTCAGTCTTGTGCTCTGCCAACTGAGCTATGAAGCCACATGGCGGTTCGTACGGGACTTGAACCCGTGATCTCTCGCGTGACAGGCGAGCGTGATAACCACTACACCAACGAACCATGGTTGCGGGAGCCGGATTTGAACCAACAACCTCTGGGTTATGAGCCCAGCGAGCTACCAGATTGCTCCATCCCGCGATAATATATAAATTGGCGGAGGAAAAGGGATTCGAACCCCTGCGCCGATTTCTCGACCTCCCGGTTTTCAAGACCGGTCCCTTCAACCAGACTTGGGTATTCCTCCAAAAAAATGGTGCCCCAGGCCGGAGTCGAACCGGCACGAGCTTTTACACTCGCAGGATTTTAAGTCCTGTGCGTCTACCTATTCCGCCACTAAGGCACACCTGGTGTCTCGCTGGGGATTTGAACCCCAGACCCCTTGATTAAAAGTCAAGTGCTCTACCGGCTGAGCTAGCGAGACATATTATACAAAAAATGGTTGCCTCGGCTGGATTCGAACCAGCGGAATGCAAGAGTCAAAGTCTTGTGCCTTACCACTTGGCTACGAGGCAATTTTCAAGTGGTGGAGAGAGATGGATTCGAACCATCGAACCCGAAGGAACAGATTTACAGTCTGCCGCGTTTAGCCACTTCGCTATCTCTCCATAAAGTGGTGCCGAAAACAGGAATCGAACCCGTAACCTACTGATTACAAGTCAGTTGCTCTACCAATTGAGCTATTTCGGCGAAAAAAAATAAAATTATGGTGGGCGATGAGAGACTCGAACTCCCGACCCCCTGCTTGTAAGGCAGATGCTCTAACCAACTGAGCTAATCGCCCATAATTTTCCTGTTGACGTAATTAAATATACCATTTATTACTTTTTATGTCAAGGAAAATCGTAATTTTTATGATGTTTTTGAATTATTTTCTATTTCTTCGAGTTTTTCATTTATCCAATCATTTAAATTATTTTTTAATGGAGAAAAGCCTTCTCCTCTTTCTTCAATTCTCTTCTTTTTTCCTTTTTTTTCTTTCATTCCTTTAATTGTTAATTTAATTTGCTTCTTATTTTCATCAATTTCTACGATTTTAGCATCAATTATATCACCAATCATATATATTTTTTGAATATCAGATACAAATTTATTAGATATCTCAGATATATGAATTAATCCACTATAATCATCATCTACTTTAACAAAAACACCATAATCAGTAATACCAGTTACTTCACATTTTAATACATCATCTTTACTATATTTCATACATTTCTCCAACAAAATTATATCATAATATTTTTATTATTCATTAAAACCATGTAAAGTTTTCTAATTTTTTTACATTTTTTATTATTTTTTTGCAAAATATTATTACATTAATATAATTTTCTATATTATCTATGTATTTTAAAATAAATTCTTCTTTTTCTTCTTCCACTAATATTCTTTTCAAAATACTAAAATAATCAGAAGCATACAATAAGCAACTAATTAAGAAAACATTTTGATATGGTGAATTACTTTTTATAATTTTTGAAATGTTATTATAAAAATCTTCATTTATTTCATTTTTATATATTTTCATTTTTATATAATTTGAAACATTGTACATTTTATTTGTCTTTATGAATGTAAAAGGATTGTTTAAAAAATATTCTTGATAATTATTATAAGGTAATATATGACATATAAAGTCATTTAATCTATCATCATAATACTCTGATAATAACTGTATAGCATTTTCTGAAATACCTATATAAAAATCTATATTATATTTTATAAATAATAAGCTATCATGTTCTTTTAATTCTTCTTCTAAATCATCAATTTCTTTTGACCATTCACTAATAATATCATAATTCTTTAAATCATTTTTAATGTTAGAAAATTTGTTTATTTCAGATAATGATAATTCTATTTTTTCATTTTCTTTCATAAGTACAATGTAATTGTCATCATTTTCAGAATAAAAACTATTATATTTATTTAAAATAAAAGTATTAACTTTTATACCTTTTTTATATAGATTATTTGATATATCAATTAAAAGATTAAATTGTTTTTTATCCTTTGCTTTTAATATATATACTTTTTCATCATTTATAAAAAAATAATAATTATTATTTTTTTTATAAATTTTTGAGACTTTCAAATTATAATTTTTATATAAAAAATCTTTCATATTATAATATATTCAAAAAAAAACTAGTTTTAACTAGTTTTTAAATAAACATACCTTTTATTTGTGTATCATCTACAACTGGCAATTCCTCAGGATTTGCTGTTGGAATTGGGTTAGATAAATTATTAATTTGATTCATTGCATCAGCCATTATATCATCAACTTGAGAAGTTGGTGCATTATCTAAACTTGGCACTGCTGGTGTTTGATCTAATCCACCTGGTGTAACTGCACTTAAATCTTCAAGAGCAGGAGTTTCAACAGATGTTTCCTGAGTTGGCATAGTTTCTAAAGTTGAAACTGGTGTTTCTTCTATAGTTGGTACAGCATTTAATGATTCTAAATCATCACTTCTATTTATAGCAACTTCTACTTTAGTATTATTTAAATACTTTTCTAATATTTTTGCTTTAAACTCATCAATACTATTATTAATATTAACTTTAAATTCTTCAAATAATTTATCTATTTCATCACTATTTATATTTTCTTCTTGATTATTTATTGTTTCATTTAAATTTTGATTAACTGCTTCTACTGGTGTTTCTTCAACTGTAGGTGCTTGTACTGGAGTACTTTCCAAAGTTGGTGCTACACTACTTAATTCAGGAGTACTTTCTAAAGTTGGAGCTTGTGCTATTTCTTCAGAAATAAGAGGTGTTGTCTCTAAAACAGGCCTCACACTATTTAACTCTGGAGTACTTTCTAAAACTGGTGTTTCTGCTACTGGTTCACTAACTAGAGGAGCACTTTCTAATGCTGGTGTAACAGTTTCTAATGTTGGTGTTTCAATAGTTTCTTTTTCTGGTTCTGCTCCAATATTATTATTTACGAATAAACTATTATCTATTCCAATAGGTTCTTGTGCCATTACCTCTTCTTGAGCTGGTAATGAAATATTTATTGGTATTTCTTCAACTGGAGACTCTGTAGGTGTTACAGGAGTTGGTTCATTTGAAGCACTAAGTGGATTTGTAAAATCAAAGCTTTCAAGTTTTTCAGGTGATGCTACATCTACAGGTTTATCACTTATTACGCCTTGGCTTTCTTGGATATCTGGAAGTGGCTTCATTAAAGCATTTTGTTTAGATAAAGGAGTTATTCCATTTGCATCTGGATTAATAGTTGCATCAGATACAGCTATTGCTTTTATATCTTCAGTACTTTTTACAACTGTTCCATTTAAAATATTATCAACTTCACTTGTTAATTGCATATTACTTCTCCTATCCTTCCACAATTTCTTTCATTGCCTGTTTTACTTTAGCCCAAACATCATCATCAGTGATACCAATTAAGCTAAATACACCAGGTTCATTTTCAACAAATTCTGAAATATATATTTTGCTCATTCCTTCGCCAACTTTTTCACCCTTAGATAGAATAACAAATCTTTTATTTATATCATTTATCTTAAAAGCATTTATTAAATCTACTTCTTCTATTGTTCCATCAATATTTTTAACAGATATCTTCTTCATCCATATACACCTTCCTATCATATTAATCATAACACAATAAAAAAATAATATCAATTAAATTAATATTATTTTTGAATTTTTTCTAATACAAAATATCTACAATCAAATGCACAATTTTCTTTTATATACTTTTCTAGATTTTTATAGTCATTTATTCTGTTAAAAAATTTATTATCTTTTTTATTAAAACCCTTTAATCTCATTTTTGAATATGCTATATCTCCCACTATATAATCATAATTTTCAAAATAAGAAGTATATTTTTCTAAAAATGTATCTTTATCAAATCCATCTCTATAATCTTTTATTAATTTATATTTATTATCACCAACATCAATAATCATTATATCACCTTTGCTTTCATTATTATATCATATACATTTTTTTATTTCAATGAAGTTGAAAAAGAGCCACCATAATAATTTGGTATTGTTCCTTGTATTATTTTACTATCTAAAAGTACACTTTTATTAACATTTATCTTTTCCGATTTAAAAGGTAGTATTATTTGAACTTGCATATTTATATTTAACACTATTTCTACCATTGAACTATTAATTCCATATTCTTTTACTTCATTAGATATTTCATTATTTATATTTCCAAGTATATCCATCTTAAATGGAATCTTAGGACCTAAATTTGCTATTACACTCATTCCATGAACTACTCCAAATGGTATATAATACACTTTATTATCATTTGATAAACTAATTATTTTTAATTCTTTATATTTTCCATTTTCAAGTAAATTTATATTATGTAATATATTATCATTAACCATATATAGAATACTATTTATTTGTTTATTATCAAAACTTAAACTAGTAATATCTCCATTTATATTTTTATCTATTTTAATAATTTCTTTATTATTATTTATAATATAACTTAATGAATTATTTATTAAATCATTTATTATATTTATTGACTCATTTTTAGCATAATCCATTAGAATAGGTTCACTTTTATAAGTAAATACTTTTAACATTAAATAAGAACATATTATTATTAGGACTATTATCATTATTATTTTATCATTCTTTTTTATCATATTATAATATATGAAAAAAAATGAAAAAAATATTTTTCATTTTTATATTAAATTCCAATCAAATATAAAGTTTAAAATAAGTATTACTGTTGCTACTAAAAGTAAAATAATTATAAATATTGCAACTTTAGTAAACATACTACTCTTTTTAACACCATTTTCTAATTCTTCAAATCCATCAAAATCCGATTTATTAAATGACATAGAATTTGTGTAGAATGATTTATCCACTTCAGTAATTCTAGGGACTTCTTCAGTGTCATCTGAATCTGTTATTTCATCTAAATCTTTTTCTATTGTTTCTTCATTAACTGATTTAGCTTCTTTTAAAGCTTCTTTTTCTAAATTTATTTCTTGTGTAAAATCGCTATCCGGTTCTTTAATTGATTCTAAATCTTGGGTAATATCAAGCAATGCTTCTTTTAGTGACTCTTTATCATTTTTCTCTTCCATCATTGGCATTACAACGGTATCATCATCACCCATTAAATCTGCAAACAAATCTTTACCTTTATTTTTACTACTATTGCTTTGTATATCTTGTATAAGATCAACAATTGTTTTTTCTTCAGTATTTAGTTCATCTATAGGACCAGTAATATCCGGATCACTTTCTTCTTCTACTTCCTCAGTAATCTTAATATTTTTTAATATATCTATTTGTGTACTACTAAGTTTTCTATGTCTATCATTTTCATAATCAGTTTCTCTACTATCCTTTGCTTTTTCTAAAATACTATTAACATCATAATCTTTTGTTTCTTTTCTTTCAACATGTATTTCTTCTTCCTTAGGAAGTTCTAATGATATTCTTTTTCTTTTTTCTTCTTTTTCATCATTTTGTGAATTAATATAATTTCTTATTTTATCTAAATCTATCTCTTTTTGAGCATCAGAAATAACACTAACATTTGTGTTAGTTTTAATTCTAGATAATTCACCCATATCAGCAGAATTATAAATATCACGGTTTCTTTTAGTACGGCTCATATTATCTAGTGAAACACTATCATATTTTTCCATCCTAGAACTCATATTTTTCACCATTATAATAATATCATATTATTTTTTATTTTTCAACAATAGATAATTATAGATTTTTTCTAAAAACTTCGATATAATATATACATAAAGAAGGTGAAAAAATGGAAAAATTAAGAGTATCTGATGCATGCATAGGATGTGGACTATGTGTTGCTCAAAACGAAAAATATTTTGAATTTAATGATGAAGGATTTAGTAAAGTTAAACAAGAAGATGTAGAAGAAAACGATAAAGAGGAACTTCTTAATATTGTAGAATCTTGTCCAGCACAAGCTATTACAATAGAAGAAGAAAAATAAGTTTATTATTTAATAAACTTATTTTATTTTTTTAAAGAAAGTTTTTCATCTTTACTACTCATAAGCATTGAATAGTAATCGCCATAAATATTTAATCTATTTTTTATGTTATATTCATTAACTATATTTTGATATTCTCTTAATAACTTGATTTTTTCTTCTGATGTAGCATTCTTTTTATCTAATATACCATTGTTATCTGTAAGTATTTGTGTAGGAATAATTACTTCTTGTCCAGAAAAGAATTTAATTGGATTATCAGCTGCCATTAATGTTTCTATTATATATTTTTCTTCTAAATCATGTTCATCTTTTTTTATTCCCATCATAAAATATGGACTTATAACTTCATCACTAGGAGTATATAAAAACTTTGTTGATTGTGGTGAAAAAGAAACATCAGGGTTTTCAACATCAAATATTCTTTTATCAAAATTTATACATCCATAATTAAAATTTGATAAATCTGCTAGTTTTGAAAATATATTACATTTTATACCTACTCTATAATAGTTAATCGCCATACAAGCCTGTTTATCATGATCATAATCTAATACTTTATCCATATTTTCAATAATTCTTTCAAGTAACATATATGAGCTTAATTGTTCATATGAATTAAAATCTAAAATGTTTTCTCTATATCCACTAAATATATCTTTTAACATGTTTTTATAATCTATTCCAAGTATATGAGCAACATTTTTTGCCATAATTTCAAAGTCAACTTCTTCATTATTGCTAAATTGAATAGTATATTTTCTATTTAAATATTTTTCATTATATAATTCAAAACACTTTTTTAATTTCATTAATACTCTATAGCAATAATCTTCACCTGGATATGGAATCTTATTTGGCCACATATTAATATAGCCCATTTCTTTTTTAGTAATCATAATAAATCCCCCTTTTTAAAACCTTGTAGATTATATCATAAAACACTCAAAAAGTCAATTTTAACATTAAAAAAACAACTATAAGTTGTTTACATAATTATATAGTTTTTTTACTTCTTTTATAGAAAGAGATCTATATTCTCCAATATTCATTCCCTTTAAATCTAAAAATGCATATTGAATTCTTTTTAATTTTAATACTTTATGATTAAAGTAATTAAACATATTTTTAACTTGATGATTTCTTCCTTCACTAATAGTTATTTCTACATAACTTTTATTATTACGTTTATCTATTTTTCTTACCTTTACATCTGCTTTTTTAGTCTTTTTACCATCTAGAATAATTCCATTTTCTAATGCTTTAATTTCATTTGGAAGTAAAATACCTTCTATTTTAGCATAATATGTTTTTTTAACATTCTTTTTAGGATGAGTTAACATATTAGATAGTTCTCCATCATTTGTAAGTAAAAGTAACCCGCTTGTATCATAATCAAGTCTTCCTACTGGAAAGATTTTTTCTTTTTCTTCAATTAAATCAATTACAGTTTTTCTACCCTTCTCATCTTTAACTGAACAAATTATTTTTTCTGGTTTATATAAAAGATAATATAATTTTTCTTGTTTTTCCACTTTTATATTATTAACAAGTACTTCATCTTTTTCTGTTACTTTAGTACCTAAATCTTTAATTACAATACCATTTACTTTTACTTTCCCGGAAAGTATTAATTCTTCACATTTTCTTCTAGAATCTACTCCACATGAAGCTAAATATTTTTGTAATCTTTCCATCAAAATCACCTTAATTGATTATACATTATTATTTCCAAAATAACAATGATTGTTTAACTTTATTAGTTCTATTCAAGTATGAAAGAGAGTTTATTTTCTCTTTATGAATTAAATTATCTTTTAAATAAATACTAATATATTTAGAAGTATCACTAATATTATATTTTATATTTAAATCTTTAATTTCATTATCTTTTAACATCATATAATAATCATTGTTAATATATAAATAATCATTGCTATTTTCTCTAATTATAAAAGGAAGTGTATTTTTATCAATAATTTTATATTTGTTATATAGTGAAAAATACTTTTCATATAGACTTTTATGTAAATTAAATTTATCTTTTTCATCAATTGAAGCAATAATTAAAAGTTTATTATCTTTAATGGCAGAAGAAACAAATACTTGACCACTTGATTTAGTATACCCTATTTTTCCACTTATCAAATATTTATAATCTGATAAAAGTTTATTCTTATTATACCAAATGTAGTTTTTTACTTTATATTTTTTTGTACTCGTTATTTTTAAAAATGAAGAATTTTTTATTGCATATTTCATAAGTAATGCCATATCATATGCTGTAGAATAGTTTTTTGTATTATCATTTAATCCATGAGGGTTTTCAAAACTAGTATTATACATCCCTAATTTATAAGCTTTTATATTCATATTAGCAATAAATTCGTCATATTTCATTACATTATTTGCTATTACCATAGCTGCATCATTTCCACTTTGAAGCATAAGTCCATGTAATAAATCATTAAGTGTTAATTTTTCTCCTTCTTTAACATATATCATAGAGCCATTTACTTCTTTTATTTCTTTTCCAACTATATATTCATCTTCTAAATTTCCATTTTCTAACGCTATAATACTAGTCATTATTTTAGTAGTAGACGCAATTAGTTTTCTTTCATCTTGATTTTTAGAATATAAAACTCTTCCTGAAAATCCATCCATAACCACAACTGAAGCATTTACTTTTATAGATATTATAATTAATAATATAAATAATATTTTTTTCATATTAAATATTACTAAAAAAAATAATGTCTTATGACATTATTTAATCATTTAAAAACTTTTCATTAACAATGTTTATAAAATTATATTCTTTCATTCTTAAAAATTTTAGTTTTTTATTCTTAACATAACATTCAATTTTTTTAACATTATTATACTTTTTATTTTCACCATCAAAAATAGCTAAAAGTGTTTTCTTATGTGGATAAATTTCAATATGCATTTTTTCTGGAATAATTATAGGATTTAATAAATTTCTATATGCTTTAGTATTTATTGGTGCTATAGGTGTTAACTGTAAAGCATGAAGAGTATTATATACAAGTGCACCTCTAAAACTAGTATTATATGCACTAGAACCTACACTAGTTGATATTAATAATCCATCTCCAGCAAATGTTTCTAATTTATATTTTTCTATAAATACATCTGATAAAAAAACATTTAATTCAAGTTCACGAATAACTAGTTCATTTAATGAATAATATCTAGATATTGAGTCTTCTGTAGTAATTTTTGTTTCTAAAACTCCTATTTTATCTATTTTAAAACTATTATTATTAAGCGACACTACAAATTCACTAATTTTTTCTGGTCTAATTTCTTGTAAAAAACCAAGAGTTCCTGTATTAATACCAATATAGTAAATATCACTATTAAAGTTATTATTTTTAACCATTCTTAAGAAAGCTCCATCCCCACCAATAGCAATAGCTAAATCATAATTTTCATCTACTATTTCAAAATTATATTTTGTTAATAGTTCTATTAATTCTCCTTCAATGTTTGATGAATAATCATTACTATTTGAAAAAATTTTAATTCTATTTATTATTCTCATTTTCATTCACCACTTTTATTTTTATATTTAAATAATACACTTGGTCTATGTCCTTCACCAGTTTTTATTTTATCTGTTTTTTCAACTTTATCAGCTATCATTCTTCTAAATGCAGGATCTAATAATTTTTTACCAATTATTATTTCATAAACTTGTTGAAGCTCTCCTAATGTAAAATAATCTCCCATCATATTAAAAACTATATCTGTATATTTAATCTTTTGTTTAAGTCTAGCCATTCCTGCTGTAATTGCTCTTGGATTATCAAAGGCTAAGTTGCCACCATCTTCTATTTCAAAATAATATCTATCAGTAGTACTTTCTTTTAATACTTTTCTAATAACATATTTTATTTGTTCATTTCCATTATCTAGAGTTACATAATAATGTTTTTCATCTTCAATTGATGTTATATTAAACCAAGATGCATTTTCATATAATGAATCATTTAACTTATTTTTATCAACTAATCCCATATATGTAATACTCATAACTCTAGTTCTAGGATCTCTATCTAATGAATCAAAAGTATATAATTGTTCCATAAAAATATTATGAAGATTAGTTTCTTGAGCTAATATTCTTCTAGCTGCTTGTTCACTAGTTTCATTATTATTTATAAATCCTCCAGGAAGACACCATTTTCCTTTAAATGGATAAGTATTTCTTTTAACAAGTAAAACACTATAATGTTTTTTCTTTAGTTTTCTATAATTAGTTTGTTTTTCATCAGATACACTAAATAAAACTATATCACTAGTAACAGATGGTTTTTCATATTTTGAATCATCATATTCTTTTAAGAATTCTTCTTCACTTTCATATTCTTTTTTCATACTTCTTCTCCTTTTTCTATAACTAAAATATAAGTACTATTAGGAAGACTCACAGTATTATAATTTTCATCATAATAATTAATCTTATTAGCTAAATGTTCTTGATATCCAGATTGAAGAAAAGCATTAGAATAAATAATTATACTATTCTTGAAATTTTCTTTTATCATTTTTTCATATTCACTTTTTGTATAATATCCAAATTGTTCTTGAACTTCCATAGAATATGATTCTTCTCCCCATGTATATGTATATAAGAATTCCATAGCGTCATTTTCATTTATTAATACTTTATTATCATCTATTATTTGATAATTTATTACTCTTCCTTTAAAATCATTTTTATATCTTTTTAATATATTTAAATCACTCTTATTTTTAAATTCTATTATTCTATTATTGTTAGTAGATGACATTATACCATCTCTAATAATTATTCTTCCACCTACATCTAATAAATCATAAGCACTTTTTAATGCTTTAATAATAGTATTATGATTAAACTTTTTTCCTTCAAATGAAATATATGAAAAAAGTTCATGAATTATTGAAGAATAAATTACAGTGTCTAATTGTCCTTTTTTAAAATAATCTTCTAAATTAAGAGCGTTCCCTTTTACTAAATTATAATTTCTATTTTCTTTTAATTTTTTTTGATTTAATTCATCTATAACATTGCTTGATATATCAATACCATATACTTTCTTATCTTTATAAGTATCAAGTATTAAATCCATTAGTGCCCCTCCACCTGGACCAACATCAAGTACATTTTCTCCTTTAATAAAATCTAATAAAACAGACTTATGATTAATTACAGAATTCATAGTTTCTAAATATTCAATTTCATTATAAAATCTATCATATTCATCTTTTCTAAAACCAAATAAGTCATATAATAATATAACTGCTTTATTATATAAAGTTCCACTAGAATAAGCTATCTCACAAAATTCTATTAGTTTTTTTGCAACTTTTGAAAACTTAAAATTAAAATCTAAAGTTGTATTATATTTCTTTATTTCATAAGTTATATTAATATTATTCTTTATTTTCTTATTTAATATATCTTCGAATTTAATATCATCTAAGTATTTTTCAATAATTCTTTTTTTATAGATATTAACTCTTTTAATATTATTATAATTTAGATAAATACTTTTCATCATAGAACTAAAAGTTATTTCTTTAATATTTTCTAAATAATTTGATATTAGTAATAATATTTTAATTTGTTTTTCTATATCAAATGATTTTAAAGATGATTCATAATACCATAATTCTCTTGTACAAAAGATTTGTTCTAATTGGTATTTTATCTTACTATCATTTAGAATTACTTTAATTCTTTTTTTATCTTCTTCACTAATACCATTGTTAAGTTTATTAAGTCTATTTACAATATCTAGTTTTTCTTCAAAATCACCATTTATTATTTTATTAATAATTCTCTCTATTTCTTTTTTTTCTTTTATATATATATTCTCACTTACTTCTCTAATAATACATTCATTTAATATTAATAATATTTCTTTTAATTCTTCTTTTGTTAATAACTTGTTGATTATCAAATTATATAATTCCTTATTAGTATTAAGATTTACTTCACCTTTTATATATTGACCTACTAGACCATGAGTTTTTATCAATATATAAACTATTTCATTATAATTAGAAGAATACTTTTTATATATTTCTGAAGAACCTATATTATGAGTAAAAAGATTAAATCCTAATTTTTTCCATTCTCTAATATCCTCTTTCGTACCAGCTTTAGCAGTATCCATCCAAAGTAAAACTTCTGATATAATATCTTTATATTTAGTATCTTTTGTATCTAATATTTCCAAACAATTAAGTACTGAATTATAAACAAGGCTAGTTTTTAAATCTTTAAGTGATTTAATTCTATCTAAATTATAATTTTTTTCCTTTGTACTAACTAATTGTTTTATAGGATAAATATATATATTTTTATTTTTTAATTCATCTAGTGATCTCATAATTCACCTACACTATTTCTATTAACTTTTCTAATACTTTATTTACAATAAATTCTTTACAATCTTTTCTTTTTTTATTTGGACATATAATTTTTATATCATTAAAAGAGTTATCTTTACTATTATAAATAGTTGCATATATTTCATTGTCTACTCCTCCAGGATTAAATTCATCAAATCTATTTATCATTCCACTTATTCCAACACCATAAGTACTACTAGTATATTCACTAATACACTTACTCATTTCATGAGTTGTTTCAAAACTATATACACTATATTTATCTATTGTTTCTTCTTTTACACCCATTTTTATTTTATATTCATTTGAATATGTTATTGCAGAAAATTTTAATACTCTTGATGATCCATCTACGTTTGTTATAGTAGTAGCAAAATATCCAGCAGTACATGATTCCATACTAGATATTGTTTCGCCTTTTTCAATTAATCTATTAACAACTTTTTCTTCCATTTTTTCTCCTTATTTATATAAATTATTTTTCTCAATATATTCAATTACTTTTTTATCCAAATAATTTTCAAGGCTTTCATTTTTATTAATCTTTTCTCTTATTAAAGTACTTGATATATTATTCTTAATAGAACTTTTTATTATAGTAAATTTATCAGTTTTATTAAGTTTGTTTAAATAATACTTAATATCAATATTATCTCTTTCATAAATGATAAAATTTAGTTTTAATAAATCTTTATATTTTTTCCATTTATCAAATGAAACAATATTATCAGCACCCATTATTAAGAACAGTTCATCATTTTTATATTTTTTTTGTAACCCTATAACTAAATCACATGTATATTCTATATTATTAAGTTCTTCTTCAATTATTATTTTATCTGATTCATAAAATTTAAGCATATCAATTCTATTATTAATACTTATTAAATCATTTTTATTCCAATAATTACCAGTTGCTATTAAAAGAATTTTATCTACATAATTATTATTTATAATATGATTTGCTATTTCAATATGTCCTTTATGTACTGGATTAAAACTACCAATAAAAATACCAAGTTTCATATTATTATTCCTTTCTCATTATCATTTTTATATTTGGTTCATTTAAATATAATTTAACACCTTCAAATACTACAGTGTCTTCATCTGTATAATAACCTACATTTCTAACATGACCAATATATTGAAATCTATCTAATTCATATCCCATTTTATGAGCATACTCATTTAAAACTTCACTAACCTCAAAGTCACTAATTGGTGTTTCAATTCTAATTGTAGTTCTATTTTTATCAAAAAAGTATAAATGATATAATTGTAAATCTATTAATTTATCCGTATCAGTATAGATCACCTTAGGATTATCATATACTGTTACTTCCTTTTCTAAAGTATTTGTAAAATATTCACTTAATATATTTAAAAACTCATCTTTAATGATTGTTTTTTCCATAAACCCTCCTAAAAATAATAACTTTTTTCTAAAATCATATTATCATCTTTTTTTATACTAATTATTTTATTGTACTCTTCTTCACATAAAACATTTTTTAATTCTTCATAATTAATATTAGAACTAAAATCTGTTAGTATTATTTCTTGTAAATAATCCCAAAATGAATTACTATTTGATTTAACATATGTAAACTTATCATTATAAAATGTTATTACTCCATCTATTTTTTGAGTATCACAATCTATATATAAATCTACTTTTTTATTAAATACATCCATATTAACATCTATTAATCTATAAACAACTGTATTTTTCATTTACTTATTCCTTTTATAAACTGGTATATTAAATTTATGCATAGAAGAATTATGAAGACGAGTAATTTTATTTTTTACTTCCTTATTTATTTCTTCATTATTTATATAAGAAGCTATATCTTTATACTTTACTCCTAGTTTATCTTCATCACTTAAATTACTTAATCCATCATTTGGAGTTTTATATAAAACTTTTTCTGGCACTTCAAGATACTCTCCTATTTGTATTACTTCTTCTACAGTATAATCATTTAAAACTCCTATATCATATGTAGAATCTCCACCTTTTGTAAAGTATCCAACATATAATTCACATTTATTTGACGTTCCACATACAATATAAGTTCCACCTTTTAATTCAGAATATAAAGCAGCTAAATAATAAACACTAGACATTCTAAGTCTTGGTTTTAAATTAATATTACTATTTCTAAGTTCTTTTTCACTAAAATTACCAAGTTTATTTATTTCATTTAAGAAAGAATCATATGTATTTGTTAAATCCAAATTAATTAGTTCAAATCCATACTTATCTGATATTAGTTTTGCATCACTTTTATCACTTTCAATTGAATGACATGGAAGAGTTACTCCTAAAACATTTTCACTTCCTAAAGCTTTAGAAAACAAAGCAGCAACTACAGCAGAATCTTTTCCTCCACTTATTCCGAGTACTACACCTTTAAGCTTATTATTGTCAAAATAATCTTTTATAAATTTAACTATATTATCTACTTCTTTTTTTGCATTAAACATATAGTTACCTCCTTAAATAATCTTTTATTTTACATAGAGTTAATTTTGTATTACCTCCACTCAAATATCCCATTTTTTCTACTTCTAATAATTCCTCTAATGATAGAAACATATATTTTACAATTTCATTTTCACCTAAATCTTGATTATACTTTTTCATAATATCTAGTGCTAAAAATGAATGATTATATGCTGAACTAATACCCTCATCTTGATAATATGAATCTAAATGAATATATTTTTTTGCAACGAATCCAGTTTCTTCTCTTAATTCTCTACTTGCAGCTTCTACAGCAGATTCATTACGTTCTATATATCCCGCTGGAAAAGAAACTGCAACACCAAATTTTGTAAATACTCTTGGTTCTATATTTACCAAAAATTCATTCTTTTTTGTATCATATGGAGCTATCATAACAGCAGATCCATCTAGTCCATTTTTTAGGAGTTTTTCTCTTGGTATAATTCTACCATTATTAAGTGTATATAGATATGGAATGATTTGTATAAAGTTCTTTTTAGAATCTTCATTTATTTTATAATTTATAGTTTTAAGTTCATTAATATATAGTTTTAATTCATTTAATTTTTCTTTTCTCATTATTATCCTCTCATTTTATGACTATTAATCATTTCTCTTTTTAAACTAGCATATTCTGTTGTACCATCAACAAAATATAAATGAGGATTTAACAATCTTTTAACTTCTGGATATAATGATTGCATTTGTTCATTACAATATTTTATTTTTTCATTTAAACTTGGATTATTATATACTAATTCTCCATTTATAAATATATCTTTTTGAAGTTTTTCTAATCTATAGTTTTCAATAGTAGTGTTTTTTATTAAATCATTTAAACTAACAATTACTAAATTATCTTTATCAATACTTTTTCCACGACTACACATTATATCTGCTAAAGCATAACCTGTATTTTTATCATAAGCTCTATATAAATCTTTAAAATCAGGATTGATAGTCTTAATCATATCTTCGCTAACTTTTATTCTAGGTGTAACTATATCATTTTCAATAGTTGCTACTAATTTATATACAGCACCTATTCTACCATCAGGATCAGATATATTATCTCCTACACCAAGTGAATCAAATTTTGCTCCTTGAAGTACTAATGATTCAATTGTTTCTGCTTTTAATCCATTACTTAAACAAATCTTAGCATTTTTATATCCAGCATTATCAAGCATCTTTCTTGCTTCTTTTGAAAGCCAAGCTAAATCTCCTGAATCAATTCTTATTCCAATACTAGATAAATCCATATTTTGTTCTTTCATCCAATCAAATGTTTTAATTGCATTAATAACTCCACTTCTAAGAGTATCATAAGTATCAACAAGAAGAGTTACATTATTAGGATTGTACTTTGCAAATGTTTTAAATGCATCTTCTTCCCTATCAAATAATTCTACAAAGCTATGAGCCATTGTACCTAATGCTTTTTGATTAATCATTTTAGCTGCTTGTACATTACTTGTACCATGACATCCAGCCATAATAGCATATATAGAAGTATTTATTGCATCTTCCATTCCATTTGCACGTCTTGCTCCAAATTCCATTACTTTAACATTTTCTGGAATTGCTTCAACTATCCTTCTTGCAGCAGTTGCATGTTTTAATGAACCATTAATAATTGCAAGAATTGCAGTCTCAAGTATTTGTGCTTCTACCATTTTAGCTTTTATAGTTAAAATTGGTTCATTTGGAAAAACTGGTGTTCCATCACTAATAGCATATATGTCACCACTAAACTTAAAGTTTCTTAAATATTCATAAAACTCTTCACTAAAATTATAATTGTTTTCTTTAAAATAATTAATATCATCTTCAGTAAACTTTAGATTTTTTACATAATCAATTATATAATCTAAGCCTGCCATAACAACATACCCACCATTATTTGGAACTACTCTAAAAATAACATCAAATACACCAACACTATTTTTATTTGCTTGTAAATAAGTATTTGCCATAAATAATTCATAAGCATCTGCAAGCATTGTATAATTTCTTTTTAATAATTCATCTTTCATAAAATACCTCTTTTTTATTATCTCATTTATTTAATATTAATACCAGCTTGTTTCATTAATTTAAATGATAAGCTATTGTATTCCATTCTGTCATGTAAATCTGAATTATATGTTTCAACCATATCTTTATAAACAGTTATATTAATATCTTTATTATTTTCATCAAAATAGTTTATTAATGGAATAGCTAAATTTAAAATACATATATCTGTACAACATCCAGTTATAATTACTTCTTTTAACTTTTTCATTTTTTCAATATCAGAAATAAAATTCTTAGCATAAATAGTACTTGTTGAATTTTTTTCATAACTTAAACCATAATTTTCAAACATTTTTAATTCATCTATTACTTCCTCTTCTCCACTTCCTTTAATACAATGAGGTGGAAATTTTTTAAATTCAATACTACTCTCATCATGAGTATCTTTGATAAAAGCAATTCCTTCCTTTTTAGCAATAAAAGATTCAACTATTTCTTTAATTCTTGGAGTTATCTTATTAATATCTGGATCAGCCATATTACCATATTTGATAAATCCATTTACCATATCTACTATTACTAATAGTTCTTCTAATTCTTCTTTTTTCTTCATAATTCCTCCTACTTATTAACTTTTTGTTAATAACAAATAATATTTTAAAAAGAGTTTTATCTCTTGTTATTAACATTATATTAAAAACAAATGCATTTGTCAACTACTAAAAAATAATTAAGACATTTTTTCTTAATTATTTTTATAATTGTATAACCCATGCAATTTTTCTAAATCATCTCTATCAAGTTCTAGAATTATCCATTCGCCATCAACTTTATTTAATTTAAATAGTATTTCATAGTCTACTCTATTGTTAGTTTTTAACATTTGATTTATTCTATAAGTATTAAACAAGTCTTTATCAAATTCAAGATTAACATCATTAAATTCATCAGGATGATTATTTAAATAATTACTACTTTCAACTTCAGTCATAAATAAATCATAAACTGTTATTTTTACTAGAACTTCTGCTTTATTATCTTTTATACTTTCATCTTTTATTTCATATTTCATATCTTTATATTGCTTTAATAATACGTTTTTATATATTTCTCTATTATTATTTGATAAGTCTTCTGATGAAATAGTAGTTTCAAGATCCATCAAAACATCATCACTTAAACTAATATAATTATTTAAATATCTTTGTACAGAAGATGTTGGTGTATTAGTTAAACTACATCCAAATAATAAAACACTAAATAGAATCATAATAGTCTTTTTCATTTTATCACCTAGTATTAGTATGTAAATAATAATAGAAATTATACGAGTATTTTAATTACTTTATATAATTCTTCATGATTTAAACTATAATTTTGTTTTATAGAATTAATTAATTTTTTATATTTATTATTACACTTATTATTTTTAAACCATTCAAAATATAAATAATCTATTAGTTCCTTATCATCTTTTTTACTATTAATATAATCTAATAAAGTATTTATTATTTTTTCCTCTTCTCTTGTACTATAAGAATAATTATTTGTATTATTTATTTTTTTATATTTTAAGTCATATTTTTTCTTTAAACTAAGTTCATTAAATAATTCAAATTCTTCTTCTAAATCTAATTTACTAATTTGTTTAATTATTCCATCTTTATTAAATTTAACACATACCATATCAATATCATTATTGAAAATACAAATACCATCTTTTAAATATTTTAAAAAATCATTATCTACTTTAATTCTCATATTTAAAATATCATCATATATATTATCATTCACATAATAAACATTAACTTTATTTAAATATGTTATTTTATCTGTTTTTTCCCATTCATAAAAACTTAATAATTTATCTTTTAGATTTACTCTTATATTGTATGCATAATTCATTTTTATTCCTCCTTAATGATATATATATTAGTATTATTCCCAAAAAAATAATTAAACATTCTATACTACTTCCAATATATTTTAAATATTCTATAAAACTATAACCCATTTTAAGTAAATTTAAATATATAATTATAAATGTTAATGAAAAAGAACATATTAATATCCCAAATATAAATAGCACTATCTTATGTATCATATTAAATTATATTATTTAAATTTGAAATAATTATCATTATATGTTATAATATGCTTCGATTTAAAGGGGAATGAGTATTATATGGATAATAAGATGATTCTAAAATGGCAAAAAGAATATATTGATAATATAAATATAGATAATATTTCTTATTTAAATTTAACTCCAAATGAACTTAGAGATTTCTTTTTTGATAATTATTTAGATACTAAAGAATGGACATTTGTAACAGATAGTATAAATCATTCTTATAGACCAATTGGATTATTATATTTAAATTATGATAATTTTGATGAAAAGAATAAATACGAAATTAATAAAAGATACTTAATTGGAGTCGTAAATAATAATAAAGGAAAGAAAACAATTGTATCTTGTATCAAGTATTGTTTCGATTATGATTTTTATGAAAACCAAGTTATTCATTTAAACTATTTTATGACAGTTGAAGTAAATAAATATTTTAGAGGAAAAGGATTATGCAAAGACATTATAAAAGAATATACAAAATATATTGATTACAATAATCCTTTAATAATTACTCTTGAATCTGAAATGGGAAAACTTTGTAGTACTCATAATATAATTACTAATAATTTAAGAGAAAATGGATATGAACAAGATATAAGATCAATAGCAGACTGTAGTCAAGAATATATTAATATGTTAACTAATACATTTAAATTAAAAAAATAAAGTGTTTTTTAAAAAACACTTTTTTTATTCATCTTCTTCTATCATATTAACATCATTATTTTCTATTTTAACATTATTAATAGAATCAAATCTTTTTGTTATTTTTTCTGTTGTTTTATGAATATTTTCAACATCATTACTTACAGTTTGAATACTTCTTGATAGTTTATCCCATCTATCTCTATAACGTCCAAATTCTATTCCTAATTTATTTAATTCTTCATGTATAACAGATGTATACTTATCCCTTTCTAATCCCATTAATACAGATTGAATAATAGTTAATAAACTCATCAAAGTAGTAGGCGAAGTTATCCACACTTTTTTACTAGCAGCATATTTAATAATACTAGTATGATAAGCATTAATTTCAGCAAATATTGCTTCTGCTGGTAAAAACATTATTGCTTGATCAGAAGTCTCTCCTGCGATTATATATTTATTTGATATAGCATCTATATGTTTTTTAACATCACTTTCAAATGCTTTACTTCTTGCTTCTCTTTCACTAGTTGAAAGACCTTTTTCAACTAATCTTCTATAATTTTCAAGAGGAAACTTTGAATCTATACATATTGTTCCTAATGGTTCAGGACCAAAAACAATAGCATCAGCAATGGTATCATTCGATAATGTATATTGAGTTTTATATATTTTATCATTTTTTTCTCCAAATATTGAAGATAAAATATGATATAAATTTACCTCTCCAAAAACACCTCTACTCTTTTTATCTGTAAGTATACTTTCAAGAGAAACTATTTCATTACCAAGACCATCTATTTTCTTTTGAGCTTCATCTATTCTTGTAAGTCTATTCATAACTTCTTGAAAAGTTTTATTTGTTTTATCAAATCCATCTTCTAGTTTTTCATTTACTTTTTGATTTATTAGATTTAACTTTCTTTCAATTCTATCATTTAATTGATTAAAATCTTTATTCATATCACTAGAAAATTCATGTTTAAAGTCACCTATTTCCTTTATAACACTTATTTCTGTTCTAGATACTTTTTCAGTTATTTCACTATAATTATTTTTTCTTAATAAAAGTACTATCAATAAAATAATAGTTATTATTAAAAGACCAATTATTATATACTCTATCATATTATTCACCACCATAATTATAATTTATTTTATATTTAAAGTCTATTTTCTTTTTTTAAAGATTCTTCAAATTCTTTTAGTTCATAATGCTCATTTTCACTATATCTACTTGCCTCATAATCTAAAGAATTATCAAGCCTATTTAAAAGAATATCATTATTTTCAAATTCTGCATTATATCTTAATATTATAGGTATTAAAGTTTTTGAAGAAATTGGAATAAAATCTTTGCTTTTTTCATTTTTTAATGAATTTTCAACTAATCTACTCACAGTTGCACATAATGAAGATTTAACTATATTATTATCATTAAAATATGATTTTAAATTATGTTCTCCATCTCCATAAAAAACATATGCAACTCCATTACCATCTGTTCTTAAATTTCCAAGTGTTGACATACGATTATTATAATTCATTCTTTTTTCTCCTACTTTTGAAATATAATCATATACATCTTTATCATTTGCATCTTTAAAAATAGCAGTTGTTGCATATACATTAGATACATCTATTTCTGTAGCTATACAAACTAATGATATTTGAGATAAAATCCTTTTTATATCATTTTCACTTAATCCATCTGTTAATAATCTTTCTTTTAATCTTTTTTCAATTTGAACATATACTTCAGCCGCATTACAATAAACAAAGAAATTCATTCTTCTAGCTGCTTTTATCATTTTAGATAATTCTCTTTCACTTGATAACAATGGATAAATAAAATCATCTACAATATTTTTAAAATTCCCATCATTATCATATTTATATCCTAAAAAATCAACTTTTATTTCGTCTAATTTAAACCCACCAGCTAATTCATCTGTTGTTCTAATTCTTGCTGCACGAGCTCCTTCTTTTATTATTCCAAATGTTGAAGAATCATCATCTTTTGATGCAATGCAAAATAAAAATGGATTATTTACTTCATCAACTGATTTAATCTCTTTAATACCATATTCATTATCAACACTTTTTTCACATTTTTTGTAAATCTTATACATATATTCACCTTATATAAAAAGATGAACTATATACTAAATAATAATATATAATTCACATTCTTCCTAATAAAATTATAGTATAAGTTTATTAATTTTTCAATAAAAACACCTTATATCCAAGTGATGATAGTACAAGAACTGCTCTTTTACTTAGTTTTCCACTTTTACAATATAAATAATAACTTTCCATCTTATTCAAATAAGCTCTATAATTATTTATTAATTCATCATATGGAATATTAATACTATTATTTAAATGACCTAAACTATAAGTATATTTATCACTAACATCTATTATTTTCATCTTTTCACCCTAGTTTATTTTATGCAAAAAAGATGAATAGTTAACTATTCATCTTCACCACCAAAGAAATCATCAAAGAAATCATCACTATTTACATGTTTATCTACTACTACACTATCTACATCTATGTTAACTTTTGGTTTTTCAATTTCTTCATAAGTAGGTTCTGTAGTCTCATTCTTATGAATTTCAGCTTTTGGAGACTCAGCTTTAACTTCAATAATAGGTTGTTTTTCTTGAATAAAGTTTTTATCTTCTTCTTTTCTATGTTCAAGTATTTCTTCAATATCTTCTTTTGCTTTTTCAATATCCGGTTTTAAATCTTCCTTATGTTCAAAAATATCTGTTATTTCTTTTTGAATATCTTTTTCTGTCTTTGTTATATCTTTTTCTAATTCTTCTACTTTTTTGTCTTGATTTTGTTTTTCTTTTTCAAGTCTTGCTTTTTCTTCAGCTTCTTCTTTTTCAAGTTCAGCAATTTTTTCATCAAGTTTCTTAACATATTCATCAAGACTAGCATTCATTCTTGGTTGAGCTAATCCACCTGGAATAAATGGAGCAGATGTCATTGGCATAGATCCCATCATTCCTGGAATCATTCCCCCACCCATCATTCCAGGCATTCCACCAGGAGTAATAGGCATTCCTTGTTCTTCTTTAAGCTTAGTAACAAATCCTTTTAAATCAAAAACCTTAACATCATGTTTTGGCCTTTTAGTATATTCCATAATTGGGTATTTTTTACCCCAATCAATTTTATAGTTAAATGTTAGTTTAGTTTTAAATGGCATACTTCTAAACCTATTAATTATAACTTCTCCTTCTTTTAAAGCTTGTAAATCACTTACTGAGAAAAGTGGTCTAATAGGAGGAGCTGGTTCATCTTTCTTAGGTTTTTCAGGTTTCTTATCACCTAATAATTTACTTATCTCTTCTAGCGCTGATAATTCTGTACTCATAATATATACAAAGTTTCCACAGTTACCTTTTATAGTTTCAGCAACTTCTTTACCATATACTTGATTTAATTGAGAAAAGTTTTGAATTGCAAAACTAAATCTTATATTTCTACTACGAGACGCTGTTATCATTGTACCAACATCTTTTAATGCTGGCATATTTGCAAACTCATCTAAAATAAAGTTTGTTCTATATGGTAACTTTAATCCAGGACAAGTTTGTGCTACTGCTATTAAAGCTTCATATGCTTGTTTTACAAAAATTGTAGCAAGAGCATGATATGTAGTCTTTTCATCATGTACTTTTAAGAATACTGCTGTTTTTTCTTTACCTATATCTCTTATATCAAAATCACTATAAGAAAGCATTTCAGATAAACTTTCTTGAGAACTAAATATTCTTGTTTTAGTTCTAAATGTAGACATAATTCCACCACGAGTTTCATTAGGTGCATTTATACAAGATGCAGCAGCTATATATGCAGGTGATAATTCACCCTTACTTTTAAAATACTCTTTAATATAATTAGAAGCTCCAATTCTATCTTCACCAACTTCTGCCATCATATTAATACTATTAATATTAATTTCTTCTTCTTTAGCATCATCAAATAATCCTAAAGATAATCCTGTAAAGAAATTACTAGCTGTTTGTTCCCAGAATGGTTCAGCTTTATTATTTGGATCAATTAATATATTACTTGCAAGGTCTTGTAAAAGTTCATTTGCTTTATCAACATTTCCTTCTTTATATACTCTATATGGATAACTAAATGGATTCCATGCTGCTCCTTCTTTAGGATCACGGAAATTTATAAGAATAATTCTATATCCTTTTTCTTTAAGCATGTTTCCACATTCTTCATATAATTCACCTTTTGGGTCAGTAACAATCATACTTTCACCATGGCGTCCAAGTATTTTAATATATGGATACATTAACGCTTGTGTTTTACCTGAACCAGAAGCACCCATAATAAGTGAATGTGGTTGTCCACTATCATCAACCCATGCATCTTTTCCATCATTAATAATAGGAATTCCACCAGCATCATAGGTATCATCTTTTAAGTGAACTTTCTTAATACCATAATCTTTCTTCATTTCTTTTTCACTCATTAATTTTGAGTAACCATCTGATTTTTCTTTCTTTTTAGTAGTAATTCCTATACCTTCTTCTCTTTCAAAGAAATAAGAAGAAGCTGCTAACATCAAAGCAAGTAATGCTAAGAAGTAAAAAATTAGTGTATATAACAAAAATTCAGGGCCAAATGCCGGAAATGGATTTAATCCCCTAAATACACCATCTACTGCAAAGCTATTTAAATTAAGCACAGCAATTGCTACAAAATATAATAATACAACACAAAAAATTAAAAATATTACTATATCTTTAGCATCAGCTCTAAATTTTAATTTCATGCTTTTCACCTCAATACAAACATATTATACACTATAAATTACTTTTTTTCACTAATAATCTATATTTTTACTAACTAAAATCTGATATTTAAACATTTTTCCATCACTATTAATCTTAAATTGTAACTGTTTATGAGTTACTTTTCCATTTAAATTATTTAATACTATATCACTTGATGCACTAAAATTAGAATTATTTATATAATTTTCTAAATTATTTATTAAAACCTTTTCTTCACTTGTAAGTGTTGTATAGTATTCATAAACATAAACATTTGTTGTAACAATATTATCTTTAACACTAATAGCATCTATTCCTAGTTTAATATCATTATTGTATTCATTTGATACATTTTTATAATTAAAACAATATCTATTATTATTATAATTAACATATTGATAATATCCTTCAAATAAAGGAATATCTTTTGTTATATTTATTCCATATAATTCATCAAATCCTTTTACAACATTTGATTGTCTTAAACAAAATTTAGAGTTTCCTTTTGATGAAATATATTTTGTGTTATTAAGTTCAAAAGAAAATATAAAATTCCATATTAATTCTTGAAGATTTGAACTTGAATAATTCTTATAATTAAAATTTGAAATTAAAGATTCTTTAGCAAAATTATGATCATGTTCTAATTGATATTTAATGTCAGAATATGATTTACTTGATACATCTTCTACATCTTTTTCTGTTATTTGAACATTTGTATAATCAGGAAAGTTTTTTTCTCTATCATTCCTATTAGAAATAATTATAGAAGGAATTGCGATTAAAAAGAATATACCAACTATACTTGCTAAAATAATAATTGTTACTTTATTTTCACTCATAATTCCTCCTTATTTGTATTTTAGTTGAAATAAATTGCCTCTATAACTTCCATTATTACCATTTCTACCAAAGTTTCCACCCCATTCAAATCCTGCATCTTTATAAGCAGAAACCCATAATACATAATTAATATTTTTACAACTTTCTTCTCCACCAATAGCATTTACAAAATCTAAATATTCTTCTTTAGTAGTTGTTTGTGCATATGGAGAATATTTTTTACCATTAATATTATAAGATGATAAATAATTCCATGATTGAGCAAGACCATAAGCATGCAAATCAAAGTCTCCCATTTCTGTTTTAGCTTCTATAAAAGCTGTACCTCCCTGTAAATCAGACATAGTATATTTACATGTTTCATTTCCTACTTTTACACCTTCTGTCAATAGTTTACAAATACCTGTAAATGCTTTGTTATAATTATCACTTGCTCTTTTATGAACTGTAAATTGCATACTTGCAAATTGTGAATTTGAACACGTTGGTCTAATTGTAACCAAGTTTTCTTCTTTCCATTTTGGATTAATTGATATTTCTTTTGAATTTGGAGTATCTTTATACGAAAAACCATAATAAGAACCTAAATCATCAGAAACTTTTGGATAATCTTCTGTTGCCTTATTTCCAATTTTTGCTATATCTGTTTCATCATTGGTATTAGTTGTACTTGTACTTGGAGGTTCACTACATTTAATGACTTCCGCTCCTTCACTTTCATATGTTTCTTGTATTATTTGTGTAAAATTCATTCCTTGTAAAGCTTTTCTCTTCCATTCATTTTGAATTGTGCTTACATAATGTGCATTATGAACTTTACCATTTGATACAACTAAAAATTGTTTAGCAGTTTCATATAACATTTTATATTTTGCATAAAGTGAAGGATTACGTCCTCTTGAACCACCAATATAAAATGATGAACATCCTTTACATATAGTCGGATTAGCTTCTACTCTACATCCTTCTTTCATAGAACAATATGCTTGATCACATGTTCCACTTTTCATCATGATAGTATCACCTTTTGTATAATTAGAACGTCTATTTAATGCATAACTAATAGCTGCTACCATTTCAGATAAAACATAATTATCATGAGTATTACTTACTTCTGCATTAGCTACTCCAATAATATAATCATCAAATGGAATTGTTGCAAGTCTATTACCAAAGCAATCTCTTAAATCAACTTTAATATCATCTAAATTTGCAGTTAAATAACTTGAACAATATGCACCTGTAACAACTGATGAACTTCTATCAGCATTTCTAAATACGTCAGGTCTATCTGAATCTTCAATAAGTAATATTTCATTCATATCCACTTTTTGACTAATAATATTTTGAATAAGAACCTCTATTTGTTTTGGAGTATACACATCATCATATTTAATTGTAGTTAATGGACTATTAGCTTGCATAGATGCTCCAAAACCAGGAAAATTATTGAATGCAAACCCATTAGCATAATCAAAAGTAATATTACCAAAATTAGTAAATACATCTTTTGTATGTGAATTAATATCAGCAGCTTGATAAAAAGCTGAAGAATATGAATCAGAAGAACCTTTCATAGCTTCTAATGCTTCACTTACGTCAACTGAATATGTAATATCATCTGCATTTTCTCCTTTAACAGATTCAGATTCTCTTACCCTTTGCAATAATTCACTTTCACTCATACTTCCATTGCATTCTTCAGAAGATGAATTATATGCATATGTTTTATTATTAGCTGAATCAAAAGCACTAGCAGCACGAGAACCAAATCTCATAAATACTTTCCACTTATCTAAACTATATTGTTTCTTTTTAGATTCTTTATATTTACATATTCCTTTTTTAGAAATAACTTCTCCATCACTATTAGTTTCTTCTTCAATTTCCCAATCATAATACCAACTAGTTGAAGTTGAAATAGTATTATCAATAATAGTATCTAACATTCTTTTAGTAATTGGACTATCATCTTGACTTAATATTTTATCTAATACTTCATAATGATTTACAACAGAAGTATAATCTCCTGGAACATCTTCATTATCTAAATATTGACTTGGAGAAGGTTGTGTTCCATATCCATATATAATTGTTGATATAATTAAACTAGCATCAGTTCCTTTATTTGCAGCTGCTTTTTTTACGTATCTCATAAATGCACAACGATTATCAAGGCCTACAAATAAATCTGTTATACTATTCCAAAATGTAGCTTTACACGCATCTCCATCACTTTTTAACATTTTAACAAGTTCTTCGCTACTTCTCTCTTTTCCATTTTCATCAAAAAGATACTCTTCTTCTGTATATAAACCACTTCTTGTTTTATTATTTTCTATTATATTTCCTTCAGGTATACCAAAAAAATTACTAATTGCAGTAGTAAATACATGTAAATACTTTAATGCACTTGTAAATAACACTAGTGTCATCATTCCAATAAAAATAGCTAAGAAACCAATTATTGCAATTTTAACTTCAAGTTTTAATACAACGAACTTTCTTTTTAAAGCTCCAATACCAGTAATATCTTCAAGTGCTTCTTGAGCATTTAATTTTTTATTAAACTCTTTATCGTCTTTTATATCTTTTTCTTCATTTTTTATTTCATTTTTTTTATCTTCTAGTTTATCTTTTTCTTCAAGAGATGAAGGATTTTTATTATCCTTTTTTTCATTTGTTGTTTCTTCATCATTTTGACGAGGTTTACTTTCATTTACACCAGTTCTATTTTTAATTCTTTCTATATTTTCTTTGTGAACCTCATTACGTGAATATGCATCCAAAAAAGAGTCTGCTGTTTGTCTAAAACCAGACTTATTAGTTTCCTCATTTTCATCATACATATTATCCCTCATACTTCACATCCTTTAAGAAAAAGAAGGATTCTGTTTAGAATCCTCCTCCAGAACCAAATGATTCTAACTCTTGTTGAGTTGCAATTATATTTATACGCATTCTTCTGCTTCCACAGACAAATAATGCTTGCCCTTGACTATATCTTTTAATTGAATCTCTTTCTTGATCATTTAAATCAATTAATCTTGATAAATCATCTACTGCTTGTTTTTTAAGTCCCATTACTAAATAATAAGATGCATTATCAAATATTGCTTTTCCATGTATTAATATATTAGGAGCAGCAAAATCTGTAGGTTGTTGTGTAATAATTATAGTACCTGTATTATATTTACGACTACGTCTTTGAATACGTGCTAAGAATTCAGCACCTAAAGTATTTTGATCTGCAAGTAACATATGTGCTTCATCAACCATTAATATTGTATTTATTTCTCTATCTAAAGTAAGACCCCATGCATATTTCAAAATATTAAAGAAAAGTGCATTTCTAATATTATCATCAGCATTCATTATTTCTCTAATATTAAATACTATAAAATCTGCATCTGTATCTATTGTTGTCTTACCTGTAAAATAATATCTTAATTCATTTGTTAATGGTCTAATTTTCAATTCTAATCTTTCCATTATATCTCTTTCATGAGTGTGTTCAGTCATTGCAAATAATTTTCCTTTAATAGTTGCATACACATCATCAAAAGTTGGATAATCATGTTCAATTATTTTTGTAAAATCAGTATTATAATCTATTCTATATCTCTTATATGTTTCTTGAACTACTTCACTAAATAAAGTAAGAACATCTTCTTCAATATCTGGATATAAATATTTCATAAATGCTTTTAATGTTTGAAGAGTACGAGTAAGTATAGCATACCCCATACCTTCTCTCATTTCTTCTTCATCTGCATCTAATACTACTTCAAGTGGATTTATCATACCAAAATCTCCACCACGACCTAAATCTAAGAAATCTCCACCATATAATTTTGTCATTTCTTCTAGTTCACCTTCAGGATCAATAGCAACAATTTTATGTCCATTTCTAATATTAGTTCTAAGTAATACTTTAGCAGCAGTAGATTTACCTGAACCAGATGTACCTAAAATAATCATATTAGCATTATTTCTATTAAACTCTTTCTTAGTTTGATATAAGAATTGATTAAATAAAATAACACCACCAGAATAATCAACACCTAATAAACAAGATAAACCTGGATCTTTTATACTATCAAATACAAATGGATACATAGCAGCCATAGTTACTGATGGGATTGGTGTACCAATTCTATCTTCTATATCATTTCTATTGAATATTGGTAACATACTTTCAAGGATTTTTTGTTGTTCAAATCTTAATACAAATCCTTTCATACCCATTGCATCTAAATAATTCTTAACTTGTACTTTTTTATTTTCTAATTCTTCATGAGAATCAGCTGATATTAATAAATGCATTTGAAAATCAAATATTCTTGCTTGAGTAGCTGTTAACATAGATATGAATTGTTCAATACTTTCATAATCTTGTCTAATTCTTTCTTGAATTGTTCTATCATTTTCATCTGCATATTTTGCTTTCATATCAGATATTTCTTTATTTAGCATTTTTGATAATACTGAAAAAGAAATAGGAATATGTTTAATACATACTTTAATACCTGATAATTGTGTAATATTAGCAAGAAAACCTTCATTTATCATTTTTGGATAACTTACTATAGATAACACAGCACAATATTTATCACTAATTATTATTTCAGAAGGCTTAAATTCTAAAGCCTTAGGAGCTAATTGACTTTTAAAACTTATACTCATATGCTACTCATCACCGTTCCAAACTCAGTGGTATCTCCACCATTCATAAATCCATCAAGTAAAACTCTTAAATCATCATTACTTACTTGTGTTGATTGAAGTCCAGCCCCTGATAAACCTGATATCATATTTTGTATTCGCTTTTGAATAATTTCAGGTCTTCTTTCTTTAAATAGAATAAAATATTCAGTATCTGTAACATTTACTTCTTTACTCATAAATAAATTTGCTTTATCAATATCTTCTCTAACAAGTTTTCTTATAGCTTGAACTTGAACAGAATTATATAAAAGTTTTAATTGATTTAAATATACATTAATATCTACTGGTCTATCTGAAACAATTAACCAAAATGGATAATCAATAGTATTATAGAAATTTCTTAAATTAAATATAGCATTATTCTGAGAATCATAATCTAAAATAAATATATTTCTAGGTCTTACTTTTACTCCAGTAACTCTTAAACCATTATCTAATAATATTTCACCATTTTGAATTGACTTAACTGGAAGCCAATCTTCAGCAAATTTTCTAGTTGAAGAACTATTTTTTTGATTCGTCATTGCCATAAGTAGCACACCAACCTTTCCAATGATATTGTCTTTGATTTACAAAAAACATTATTGCTTCTGTTAAAAATACAAGCCCATTATGATAATAAGGGATAGGCATAACTAATAATGCACTAATTCCTATTGGTAATAATTTAATAACCATTAATAATATACTATTACCTTCAACCAAAAACATAAGTATTAAAGTTATTAATCCACCAGTTAATAAAATTGCTAAATCAATTGGTCTAAATATATTAAATAATAATTGTCCCTTTTTACTATTAGCAGGTATTAAATATTGATTCATAATCTTTTTTCCTTTCTATAATATATCTATTTTCCTCCACCTTTAGGTAAATGAGTTGTTTGATATGCAGCAGTATCTTGTAATGCATAACTTGCATCTTCAAGAGCACCAGTAGATTTCTTAACATCTACTCCACCATTTACATCAGTAGCAAGACTAACTCCAGCATCTTGCATTGTTTTATCAACATTACTTCTTAAATATGATGCATGGCCATTTCCAGCAACTCTACTATCTGTAACTAATTGATGACGAGCTGTTTCATAAATTGCACTTGCAAAATCATCAGATTCTTGTTGAGCTTGAGCAATAAGAGCATTTTGTCCGGCAATTGCAGATTGAGAAGCTCCAGAATCAATCATTTGTTGTCTTTTAGCAATAGCTGATTGTAATTTTGTATTATACTCTCTCATTTCAGCTTTATATTCATCTTTACTTTTCATTTTAACATCACTAGCACCACTTGAGAAATGACTAGAAATATTTGCTGTTCTTGTTATACCACCTGAATCTTTATATTTAAAGCTTGTAATTCCATATTTGTTAGCTGTAACACTATTTTGTTTCATTAAAGCAGCTGTACCCTTATCATAAGCCTCAATTGCTTTAGTTGCTTGACTAAATTTGCCAAGTCTAGTATCCATTCTCTTACCAGTTCCAATAGCATTTCTAGCAGCACCACTAATAATATTTCCAAGGCCACCAGCAGCAGCTATATTTTGTGCTCTAGCATAATTATTTTTTCCAGCTGCAGCACTTATATTTTTAACTTTGTCAGCTACACTATTACCTTTAAATCCACTTGTTGCGCCACTAGCGCCACCTGCAAGAGCATTACCTACAGTTCCTAAAACTCCTGCACCTGCATTAATTCCAGCAGCAGCTCCACCTACAAGTCCAGCAATAGCACCAACGCCACCACCAACAAGGCCACCTAAGAATTTTCCAAATCCTTCTTTTTTATCTCCTCCAGCCATCTTAGTTCCTAGAACTTCATCTATAAACTTAGGAATATCTCCAGCAAATTTATATGCAGCAAGAACTATAATTGCTTTTATTAAGAAGTTTGTAAATCCATTTTCAGCAGGTAAATCTCCAAAGAAATCTCCAATATTTATAAAGAATTTACATACAAATACTGTAATAATTAACATAGTAAAAAGTCTAGTAAATGCTTCTATAAAAACTGAAAAATATGTTTTTATATAACTACTAAATGTTTTTGATTTAAACCCACCATCTAATACAGATACAATTGCTACTGGAGCAAGTATTTGTAATATAAGTAATTTAAACATACGTATACCAATTTGAATAGCAGATTTTATGATTGTATAAACTAAATAAATACCCATTATTAAACAAAGTCCACCATGATATTGAACTGTAACATCGACTTGATCTGCAAGAGTATGTAACTTACTAAAATCACAAGTACCATCTTCATTACAAAGTGCATTTACTACTGCAGTATTGCTTCCTTCTTTATTATAATCATGTAAGAAAATAGATAAAGTAGATAATGATAAAAAATCTCCTATATCAGTTATTTTATCAGAATCACTACCAATAACAGCTCTCATAATAAGACCTTTATTATCTTCTTCAGATGGTGAAACATCTATTATTGTTGATAAATATGTATATGGATAATTAGTTGGATTTCCCATAACTAATAAACTAATTTCATTAAACACATTAAATATAAATTCATAACTAATTAGTAAGGCTGCCATAATAAATATATTTACTATTATTTTAGAACCTTCTTTACTAGCTTTTTCAGGTTCAAGTAAGAATTGTATTAATGCTATACCAAGTTTAAATACTACAAGAACCATTATTATCGCTTTTAGAGTATCAATTAAAGATGTAGCAATACCTGCTATACTACTATAATTTATACCACACATTAATAAGAACAAATTAAAAGCATAAGAAACAAGTTGATAAACCCAACCTTCTAAATAAAACAATGCACCTATAAAAAACTCCCCTATATAACCTAGGCACACATTTACAAGTGATGTAATAAATGACATCATAGCCCCACTCCCAATTCATTATCTCATTATAAATTATAACATAATACTTTATCAAAATAAAGCATTTTGTTATTATACAAGAATTAATCATTTATTGCAAACATTTTTATATCATCTTCAAAATCTAAAAATAATTCATATAAAACTTCATTAAATTCTTGGTCATCTATAATATTTATTAATTCTATATTTTCATAAGTATTTTTTATCTTTTTAATACATGTATTATCCATATATTTATCTTCATTTATTAAATATAGATATGTATTATTATTTATATTAACTATATCTAAAATACGATATTTTCCATTACTAAAAACAATAATATTATTTTTATGAAATTTATTGTTAGTACTATTTTTTTCTAAACTATTTAAATTTTTTTCATTATGTATAACTTCATATCTTTCATTATCTATTTTAAGTAATCCACATATATCCATAAGTGAAAAAATAACTATACTTCCATATTCTCTTTTTTCATTATTTTCTTCAGATTCTAAAATTTCAATATATGTAGTTTCTATATAATTATCATATCTACAATTATCAAGTAATGTATTTCTATTTATTGATTTTATTTTCATATTTTTCTCCTATTATAATTTTAACATATGAAAAGCAAAAAAAATAGAGTTAATTATAACTCTACATTATGATAAACATTACTTACATCGTCTATTTCATCAAGCATATCTAGTAGTCTAGTAAACTTTTCTTTTTCTTCATCACTTAATTTAACTGTATCTTTTGGATAATATGATATTTCATCAATTTCAAAAGTTATTCCTGGAAATGCTTCTTCTAATGCCTTTTTAGCATTATTTAAATCACTTACTTCTGTATAAACAACTATCATATCATCTTCAACTTCAATATCATTAGCATCTACATCTGCATTTATTAAAGCTTCCATTACTTCATCTTCACTATGTCCTTTAATTCCTACAGCACCTAAATGATCATACATAAAACTTACTGCATTTTGTCCAGCTATCTTAGCTCCACATTTATTAAATACAGTTTTTACAAATGTAATAGTTCTATTAGGATTATCAGTTAAACATTTAACAATTAAATTACTTCCACCTTGAGCAAATGCTTCATATTCTACTACATCATAATTCTCAGCTTCACCTTTTTTAGCCTTTTCTATATTTCTATTAATTACATCAGATGGAACTTGTTCTCTTTTAGCTTTTTCTATTACTCTTCTTAATACATCATTACTTTCAGGATCAGGATTAGACTTTGCAGCCTTCATAATTTCCTTTGCATAAATTGAATATAATTTTGATTTTTTAGCAGCAGTTGCTGCCATAGCTTTTGCTCTTACTTCATGAGCTCTTCCCATAATATTTTCCTCCTTTAGCGTGTTAATCCACGTTCATTAAATATTTCATTTTGCATATAAAGAATCAATTTTTTTATTAATTCTTTATCTTGAATAGCAGCTAAATATATAGCAATTTGACCTTCGACAATTTCTAAACTATCTTCTTTTACTTCACCATTTTCAATAGAATCTATTAATCTAATTGCTTGTTCATATAAAAAGGTAGTAGAATAATTTTCATTAAATTTAGTAATACAATCTCTTATTTCTTTATTCTTTAATAGTTCAATAAAATAATCATATTCTGCATTTAAATACACTTGTCTTAAATTATCAATTTCTTCTTTATCAAAGTTACTCATAATAACTCCTAATCCAAATTTCTAATTTCATTTACTATTTTAGCATATTCTTCATAATTTTCAAAATTATTATTAATATTATTATTTAAAAATTCTTTTGAATCATCTCTTGCTTGTAAAAGTATTTTCATATCTTGATGTAAAGATGCAACTTTAAATTCCATATCACCACTTTGTTTAACACCAAATAAATCCCCTTCTCCACGCATTTCATAATCTTTCTCTGTAATATAGAAACCATCGTTACTTTCACTTAATACTTTAAGTCTTTCATTATCTTCATTTCCAATTAATATACAAGTTGAATCATATTCATTTCTTCCTACTCTTCCTCTTAATTGATGAAGTGTAGCAAGACCAAATCTTTCAGCATCAAATATTACCATTAATGTTGCATTTTTAACATCTATTCCCACTTCTATTACTGTAGTAGATATTAATATATCAGTTTTACCAGATTTAAAATCTTCCATTATTTTATCTTTATCATTTTTAGATAGTTTTCCATGCATAATTGCACTCTTTACTTTTCCTTTGAAATATAGTTCAATATTTCTTTTTATTTCATTAACAGTTGTTAAATCTAATGCAGCTTCACTATCTTCTATTAATGGAGAAACTATATAAACTTGATGTGAAGAATCAATTTCTTTTTTCATCATTTCATAAACAGAAATTAATTCTTTTTCACTCTTTATAATAGTTTTTATTTCTTTTCTTCCCTTAGGCTTAGTTTTTATATTTGTAATATCCATATCACCATAAATAGTTAATGCAAATGTTCTTGGAATTGGTGTTGCTGACATATATAAAGTATCAGGAAGTAATCCTTTATTTTTAAGATTTGCTCTTTGATTAACTCCAAATCTATGTTGTTCATCAGTAATAACAAGTCTTAAATTCTTAAACTCAACATTATCACTTATAAGTGCATGCGTACCAATTATTAAATCTATTTTGCCATTTTTTAATTTTTCTAAAACATCATCTTTTTCTTTCTTTTTCATACTTCCAACAAGCAAATCAACTCTCATATTAGTCTGACTAAGTAACTGTTTAATATTTTCATAATGTTGATATGCAAGTACTTCAGTTGGAGCCATTAAAGCAGTTTGATGATGAGATAAAAAATTAATATATGCTGCAATTACAGAAACAATAGTTTTTCCAGAGCCTACATCTCCTTGAAGCATTCTATTCATTCTTTTACTAGAAGTCATATCTTTATATATTTCTTCAATCGCAGTATTTTGATCAGCAGTAAGCTCAAATGGTAAACTTCTAATAAAATCATTAACATCTTCTGGATCAATATTTCTAATATATCCACTTTTATTTTCTTTATTTATTTCTTTCATATAATTAATCTTAAACATAAATTCAAATAATTCTTCATATTTAAGTTTAATTAACGCTTTTTTAACTTCATCTTCATTTTGAGGATTATGTATCATTCTTACAGCTGCTTCTTTTGAAATAAAATTATATTTTAAATTTAAATAATCTGGTATATAGTCTATATAATTATCATACGTAAGTAATGCTTCATTAATATATTTTTTTAGTGCTTTAGAAGTTAAACCGCTTGTTAAATGGTAAACACTTTCTATTGAACCACTAACCATTTTTTCAAATTTAATATCACTAGCTATTACAGTATTTTTTAAAGCATCATATTTTCCAAACACAGTAACTGTATCTCCAGGGTGTATATGTGTTTTTAAAAATGCTCTATTAAATATTACAACAGCTATCATCTTTTTAGATGACATAGCTCTAAAAGTTAAAGAAGTCATATTAGCTCTAAAACGTCTTGTTAATGGTACAGAATCAACAATACATTCTATAATAACATTTTGTTTATCACTAGCTTCTTTTATATCATTTAAAACTATAATATCATGACGATATGGATAATAATTAACTAAATCATCTATATTATTTATATTAATGTTTTTTAAATAGTCTAATGTTTTTGGCCCTAATCCTTTTATATCTGTTAATTGCATCTTTCACCTCCAACAAACTGCTCATATTATAACATAATATAAAATAATTGAAAAGAAAAAAGTATCTATTTTTTAGATAAATAGTCTTCTAAAGCAAAGTAAAATTAAGTTTTTTATAAATTTAATTTTTTTTCAAAAAAAGCTTGACAAAATATACCTTTTCAACTAATATATAGACTTACCAATTCACTTTTAGGCGAATTGGTGCTAGTATCACACTAGCCAACCCCTTTTTATTCTTTTTTCCGGACTGTTCATCAGGGGGTGACAGTCCTATTTTTTGTCATTAAGTGGAAACACAAAACATATATTATAAAGGAGGAAATAATGCAAGAAGACTTTGAATTAGAATCAATTTTATCAATTCTAACTGGTATTAATTGTACTGATAATTTTATTAACGTATATGAATTATTTTGGTTTATCTTTGAAGATAATTCAATTAATGCAATGGGTATTAGTGCATTAAAAGAAACTGCTAAAAAACATATACTATCTATTCATCCAGAATTAAAAACAATTAAATATAATTCAAATATTAATTTAGATTCTTGGATTGAAGATCAAAAAAATCTTTTTGGAAATGAATTAACAATTAGTATAATTGGTGAACCAATAATTAGTTTAAAAAGAAAATCTTATCAATCAAATAGATAAGATTTTTTATTTGCATTTAATTCCTTGATAAGAATTTCTCTTTTTCATTTCTTTATCAATATCATTTAAAATAGTAGTTTTATTAATTAACCATTTAGGCTCTATTAAGTCTTCTACACATGGATCTCCAGTTAGTCTATGTATTACTATATCTTCTCTTAAATATTCTAATTGATCACATACAGTATTTATATATTCACTTCTATCCATTACTTTAAAATGACTTTCATTATATAAATCTGCAAGTCTTGTTCCTTTTAATATAGATAAAGCATGTATTTTAATACCTTGTATATCAAGATTACTTAAATATTTAACAGTTTCTATCATCATATCATGAGTTTCATATGGAAGACCATTAATAATATGAACTACTACATTAATATTTCTCTTTCTTAGCTTTTTAACCATACTTTCAAAATTTTCTAAAGTATGACATCTATTTATTAAAATAGATGTTCTTTCATGTATAGTTTGAAGTCCTAATTCAATAGTTAGAAATGTTCTTTTATTTAATTCTTCTAAATAATCAAGACATTCTTCACTAATAGCATCACTTCTTGTAGCAATATTTAATCCTACTACATTTGGTAAAGATAAAATTGTTTCATATTTTTCTTTTAATACATCTACACTAGCATAAGTATTCGTATTTGCTTGAAAATAACCAATATATTTTGCATTTGGCCATTTTTTAAGCATCATATCTTTAACTTCATTAAACTGAGTTATTAAATCTTTATTTTTATCTCCAGCATATTCTCCACTTCCACTTTTAGAACAATATATGCATCCATTAATTCCAACAGTTCCATCTTTATTTGGACATGTAAAACCAGCATTTAAACTAACTTTAAATACTTTACTATTAAATTTATGTTTATAAAAATAATCAAGTGTATAATATCTTTTATTAGTATCACTATATTTAAACATAATTCCTCCTAATGAAGTTCAAATCCTTCTTGAATTTCATTATTATAATATTTATGATTAAATTTAGCAATTTTTTCTATTTCTTTTTCTAAATATTCACCCTTATATCCTTCAGCAATTCTAACATTTCTAATTAATGCTAAGAACTTTTCAAATGAAAGTCTTTTAGAATCAAAACATTTAATTTTATCATTATTTTTTTCTACATCATCAAGTATACTTCCTAAAACATATTGATTGAATATTTTTTCATCTCTTGGATTTAATTCATTAATTTCTTTTTCTTGTTCTTTAAAATGTTCTACTTCTTCATTTAAATGAACTGAATCAAGATTAGTATTTAAATTAGATAGTTTTCCTTCAAAAAAGCTAGGACATGTATCATGAGGAAAAAACTTTTTATATTCAGTAAAAGGGACTAAAAAATATGCATATAAACTAAGAGCATCATAATCTTCACCTAAAACTTCTTTTCCACTTTTTTTAAAACTATCCCATGTTGAATCTAGTGCATAAATTCCATGAACATCATACTTAGGATCATCAATTCTAACCATACTTCTAGAGTGATATCCTCTTAATGATTTATCATCTTCTTTATAACATGTAACACTAAAATCACCTACTTTTATATTATCATCAACATAACTTAACATTTCTTTTAACATAGCCGTATATCCAGCACAAACTATATTACCAGTTTCTATAATTCTATGAGGATTCCTTGAATCCATTTTATCATTTTCACTCTCATTATATGGAAATGTTTTCATAATATCATATGCAAATGTTAGTTTCTCTAAAGGTGATAAATCATAATCATTAATTATTTGTTTATACCATTTCATACTTTCAATTAATCCTTTAAATTCACTATAAGGACTAGTTGTTACAAATGTTTTATCATATCCTATTATTACATTTGTTTTTTCTGATATAGAATCTAAAACACTAAAATCAGTATCTACATATTTTGTTTCTTGTTTAGTTGTATCTTTAACAGATAAATATAACGTTGATATATTAAATCCATTAGTTTTTAACATATTTAATAGATTATCTAAATTATTATAATTATTTTCATTTGTTTTTATTTCTATATCTTTTCCATTTAAAACAATAGAATATGAAATATCATCAACTTCAATATTTAGTTTTTTAAGATTCTTATATCTATTTAATAATAATAAAGAATTAAAATCTAATTTTTTAGTAGATATATTTAACTCTGTTAATTCATCAACATTGGTGTTAGGTCTTTCTATAATTATATCCTTATAAATACCAACTTTATTTGAAACTAATGCTTCATCTATTTTATTTAAAGAATATATACCATTAGAAATAATTTTTTTAACATTTGTAAACTTAAGTAAATATTCTAATTCTTCTTTATTAAACATAGAATAATCTGATATTTCTATAACTTCTAAAGAAGGAAAACTAGAAAAATATGATACATCTATAATACCATTAGATAGTGGCAAAGATATTTTTTTAATACTTTTTGGAATAACATCTTTAATTCTATTCCAAAAAGAAGGAAAATTATATGCAAGTGATATCTTATTATCTGTAAGTTTTACTTCATTATCTATTTTATAATCATTATTTTTTGATTTATTAACACAAGAATTTAATAAATCATTTGTAACTTCCATATTAAACTCAGTAGTACACCCTTTTATATGTTCTAAGATTTTATCAAAATTCTTTTCATTTTCTTTCATAAAATCTTCACTAAAGAATTTATCAAACATTTTATCTAAATCTATATTCATAACATAATCCTTTTTACTTATTTCACTTTAGTAACTTTTTTTCTTTTTTATATAAATAGTTATTAATATACATACTATAGAAATAAATATAGTTACTATAGAAATACATGCTCTTATTTCTTCATTAAAATAATCATTTATACTAATTTTCTTTTTATTATTTATTTCTCTTTTTTCTTCAATTGTTTCTATAGTTGAATTTTCAAACACTTCTTTTTCTTCTTCTTTTTCTTTTTCTTCCTCTTTAATTTTTTCTGAATGATCTTTATTATACATTGTTGGTGTATATTCCCACATAGCAGGTCTAATTCCTATCTCATTTGAATTATTAGGATTAGTTGCTCCTGTTAAAAATTTATATGTACCATACACTCCATAACCATTAACAGAATACTTATTTTTAATAGTATAAGCTTTTAGAGCATTATGGTAATCCCATATATTATAATTTTTATAATTTTTATTAAAAGCTTCTACAGTGTGACAAAATTCATGTAAATATGCATAAATGCAGCCATAATAAGAAATGTTTTTTGATTTAATACCTTCTTTACATCTATTGAAATTATTATCATCTTCAAATATAATACCTTCTCCTATTACATATCCATTATTTGAATTGGCACCAGCCAACCCTAAAATAGATGTATTAATTATATTAAAATCTACATATATTGGCATTAATGCAGAATCATAATTTTTCAATATTTCTTTTAATTCTAGAATTTCATCTGGATATATATTATATTCTATCGTATTATCATCATAAATAGTTTCTGTAAATTTCTTTATTTTTTCCTTTACTACATAGGATTCTGCAACGATGTCTACATTATATCCAGATAAAACTTCAACCATCATTTCAAAAAAATCTTTTAAATCATCATAATATTCTTTTTCTCTATCAGACATTTTATGTTTATAATTAAGATTTTTACCATTCTTTTTAACATTTACATCTATTTCACTTAAATAAACAAACAATACTTTATATTTAGGTTTATTCTTTACTTTAGCTTTAGTATAAATTACTTTTTGTTCTTCTATTCCAATTAAATCAATATTTTTTTTATATATTCTATCAACTATATCGACTGTATTAGAATCATATTTTCTAAAAATAGAAGCATTAACAAGATTGTAGGCAATATTAACTTTTATATTATCTTTAAGTTCTAATAAAGGTTTTATATTTGAAATATTATTGTTAGAAAGATTCAAATTATTAAGATGTTTTAGTTCTTTTACTAAGCTGATATCTTCTATTTCATTATTACCTAAATTTAAATCTACAACATTGGAAAAATATTCTAATCCATCCAAATATTTTATATTTTTTCCATATAATTCCAATATTTCAACTTGGATTGCTTCTTCATATGATATTTCACCATCTTTATTTATATCATATTGAGCCACTAATATTTTTTTTAAATTGTTATCTTTAAACACAACAAATTCTTCTGCATTTAATCTACTACAAAAGATAATTGTAATAAAAAACAATAATACTTTTTTCATTTAGGCATCCTTTTTTATTCTTTGTTTTCTAAATTCTTATAATAATTATATCTTTCTTTAGCATAATTAAGATTTTCTTCATAAAGTCTTTGATACTCTTCTTCATTTCTAACTTCAAGATTTTTATATCTTAATTCTTTTCTAAATACTTCATCATAATCATCAAATTCAACTTCTTTTGTATCTATTGTTAAATTGCCCTCTTCTGGATTATATCTCATAAGTAAATTATATCCAACTCTTTCAAGCATTTTTTGTTCTTCTAATTGATTAGACATACCACCAATTATACCTTGCTCTATACATGGACTATAAGCAATTATTAAAGAAGGTCCATTATGTTCTTTTGCTTCCTTAAATGCTTTTAATGTTTGCATTGGATTAGCTCCCATTGAAATAGATGCTACATATACATTTGGTATTGCCATTGCTATTTTAAATAAATCTTTTTTAGTTTCTAATTTACCACTTGAAGCAAATTCTGCTACTCCACCAATTCTGGTAGATTTAGATTTTTGACCTCCAGTATTTGAATATACTTCTGTATCAAGTACCATAATATTTATATTTTCATTACTATGTAAAACATGATCAAGTCCACCATATCCAATATCATATGCCCATCCATCTCCACCTAGAATCCACATACTTCTACTTGGAATATAATCAAGTAACTCTTTAATTTCTTCTGGTATTAAACTATTTTCAAGCTTTTCCTTTATAGCAAAAGTTATATCATCATCTTCCATATTGTCAATCCACTCTCTAAATGTTGCTTTTACTTCAGGAGAAACTTTATCTTTATATTTATACATAAGTTTCTTTATTCTATTTCTTGTATTTTTATATGATTGATATATACCAAATCCAAATTCAGCATTATCTTCAAATAAGGAATTCATCCATGGAATCTTATAAGGTGTTAATGGAAGAGATCCACCATAAATAGATGAACATCCAGTAGCATTAGCTACTACCATATTTTTACCATATAACATTGTTAGTAGTTTTATATAGCCAGCTTCTCCGCATCCAGCACATGCTCCACTAAATTCAAAATAAGGTTTATTAAATCCTATTCCTTTTACACTATATTTATTAAATGGAACATCGTTATTATGATTATCAAATAAATATTCACTTATCTTATCATGTCTTTCACTATATTTACCTTCTTCTAAAGCTTTATTTCCATTTTTACCAGGACATACACTAATACATAATCCACATCCAGTACAATTAGATTCATTAATAGCCATATAGAAATTTTTATCTTTTTCACCAATACTAACTATTGTTTCACCTTTATCTAAATGAGCATCAATTAATTCATTATCTGTAAGAGAAAAAGGTCTAATACATGCATGAGGACAAACAAAAGCACATTGATTACATTCAATACAATTACCACTACACCATTTTGGTACACTAGAAGCTATTTTTCTTTTATCACTACTAGCTGTTCCTCCTTCAAAAGTACCATCTTTATATTTTTCAAAATCAGATACTTTTAAAAGGTTACCTCTTAGTTTTAATACTTCATCTGTAAAGTTAAAATCATTTTCTTTACTTTCAATTAACGTAAATATCTTATTATTAATTTCTTCTAAATATTTTAGTCCTTCATTAATAGCACCAATATTATTATCAACAACATTTTGTCCTTTACTTGAATATGTCTTTTCTACTAAATGTTTAAATTCTTCTATTTCTTTTTTATCATAACCACTTATTTTTAACATATACATACATATAATATTGTTAATTTTTCCACGTAAAGAATACTTTTCATTTAATTCATCTAAATTAGCTATATAAACTTTTATATTTTTATCTACTATTTCTTTTTTATTTTCATAGCTAATTAAAGAATTTAATTCACTATCTGTTTTGTTACTAGATATTAATAATACACCATTTTCTTTAATATCTTTTAAGCAATAATATCTATTTAAATAAATATCTTTAGATACAACAGTAAAATCTGGGCTTGTTAAAAAGTATGGAGCATCAATCTTATTTGGTCCAACTCTTAAATGTGAAATAGTAACTCCTCCACTTTTTTTAGAATCATATTCAAAATAACCCTGAACATAATTATCTTCTCCTAAAACCTTCATAAAGTTTTTAGAAGCTCCTACCATTCCATCAGAACCAAAACCATACACTTTTATTTCTTTATAATCAGTTTCTATATCTATTTCTTTTGGTTCTAAACTTAAATTAGTTACATCATCTATTATTCCAATAGTAAATTTCTTTTTAGCATTATTTTTAAAACTATTTTCAAATACTGCATTTATATCTTTTAAAGGAACATCTTTAGAAGATAATCCATATCTACCACCATACACTTTAATATTTTTATCTTTTAATGCTTCTACTATATCTAAGTATAATGGTTCTCCTTGACTTCCAGCTTCTTTTGTTCTATCAAGAACACTAATACATTTTACACTACTTGGTAAAACTTCTAATAAGTGTTTTGTACTAAATGGTCTATATAAATGAACTTCTATTAAACCTGTTTTTTTACCATGATTATTTAAATAATCTACTACTGTTTTAATTGTACTACATACACTACCCATAGCTATAATTATATGAGTTGCTTCCCTACTTCCATAATACTCAAATGGTTTGTAAGAAGTTCCTGCTAATGAGTTTATTTTATTCATATTATTACTAACTATATCAGCAACTTTATCATAATATTTATTTCTTATTTCAGTATTTTGAAAATAAACATCTCCAGTTTCTGAAGTACCACGAGTAATTTGTTTTCCTATATTTAAAGCTCTTTTCTTAAATTCATTTACTTTATCATAATCAATTAATTTTAAAACTTCTGTATCATCTAATATATCTACTTTATTAAGTTCATGACTAGTTCTAAATCCATCAAAGAAATGTAAAAATGGTAATGAAGAATCAATTGCACTAAGATGAGTTACAATTGACATATAATACGCATCTTGTACACTACTTGATGAAAGAATACAAAATCCTGTACTACGAGTTGCATATACATCTTGATGATCACCGAATATTGATAATGCATGAGTAGCTAAACTACGAGCTGCTACATGTATTACTCCAGGTAACATTTCACCTGCCATTTTATACATCGTAGGTATCATTAAAAGTAAACCTTGAGATGCTGTAAATGTAGTAGCTAAGCTTCCTGCTTGAAGTGCTCCATGACATACAGCTGCAGCACCTGCTTCACTTTGCATTTCAATAACTTTTACAGTATCTTCAAACAAATTTAATTTTCCACTACTACTCCATTTATCAGTTAAAGATGCCATGGTACTAGCAGGAGTTATTGGATATATTCCACATACTTCACTAAATAAATAACTTCCCCTAGCACAAGCTTCATTTCCATCAATTATATAACTTTTTTTCATATCATTCACCACTATAATTATAATACATTTAAAAGATAAAAAAAAGAATATTTACTAAATAACACTAGTAATATTCTCTATCTTAGTAAGTTCTTTATTTTCACATCTTATAACTAACCCATTAATTATAATTCCATGATTTAAATAATATATTTTTTCATTTAATGGTTTATCTTCAATATAAATATCAATAAGTTCATCTATATTTTTAGCATAATATTTTTTATCATCAATTATATAACTAAGTACCATAACATTAACTTCTTCTAAAACATTTTTTAATCTTTGAGAATCCATATCATAAAAATATAACATATGACTATTTTCCTCATGAATATTTTTTTTATCATAAATAAGTCTTTTATCACTATTAGAATCTATATCTAAAGTATTAAATAAAAAGAAAAAGCATAAAAATATCATAATCTTCTTTATAAGAATCACCTAATATTATTATGCTTAAATATTAATTATAAATTTTACCAATTATTGGAAAACTAGTGTAAAGTTTATAATAAATACTATAATTATATGTTATAATTACAAAAGGTGATTTAAATGAAGATTAAATATATAGGATATCCTATGAAAGATGGATGCCATGTAAATGGTGCTGATAAGGGGATTGAAGTATTAAATAAAAATATTAATATAGATAAAATAATTGAAATAGAAAAATTTGATACTGATTTACAAACGGTTATAAATAATGATTTAAAATTAGCAGCTGTTGTTAATGAAACTCAAAATGAAGGTGATTTTCCTGTAACACTTGGAGGAGATCATAGTCTTGCTATTGGATCTATTGCTGGAAGTCATAGGAATAATAATGATTTAGGTGTCATATGGCTTGATACTCATCCAGATAGTAATACAAATGAAACAACAGTTACATATAATATACATGGTTACCCATTAGCTGCTTCTATGGGATTTGGATTAAAAGAATTAACTAATCTATTTGATAGTGAAACTAAAGTAAATTATGAAAATGTTGTAATGTTTGCTATTAATGATATAGATGAGCCAGAACAAAAATTAATTGATAAATATAATATTAAACATTTTACTTTAAATGATATTAATACTAAAGGAATAGATTATTGTATAAAAGAAACTATTAATTATTTAAAGGAAAAAACAAATAAAATTCATTTAAGTTTTGATATAGACTCAATAAATACTAATGATTGTCCTGGAGTAAATGTTCCAAATAGATGGAATAATGGAATTAAAAAAGAAGAAGCTCTTAAAGCAGTAAAAGAATTTTTAGAAAAATTAAATATTGTATCTATGGATATTGTTGAATATAATCCATTAACAGATAAAGATAATAAATCATTAAATATTGTATTAGATACTATTAAAATAATAGAAGAAATTAAAAAAGGTTCAAATTAGAACCTTTTTTTAGCATCCAGAAATATCACAACTATTCAATGCTTCACTAACTTCTTTAATAACTGATACAAATATATCATATGTTTCTTGTTGCATTTCACTTGTAAGTTCCATATATCCATCAGTTTGTAAAGAACTAATTCCAGTAACTACATCAATTACTTTTCCATCTATAACACCAACTATATTTGGAGCATATATTCTCTTTTCATTTGTACTAATAGTATTACCATCTTCAGTAGTTAAATTATAATCAGCTAATTTATCTTTTAGTAATTCTAGTAATTTATTATATCCACTTGTACCCTCTTTTGCTTTAACTGGTTCATTCTTATCATTTAAAGCATATGCATCTCTTATATCTTCTACATTTACATAATATATTTTATTTATACTATATTCTTTACTTACATCAATTAATGTAGGAAGAACACTTCTACACCATGGACATGATGGAAATCCAAAATAAACAATAAATGTTTCTTTATTATTTATTGCATTTACTATATCATCTTCTGTCTTATATACAAATGGATTATTTTCATCAATATTTAATTCTCTAATAGTTTTTCCACTACTACTTTTAGTTAAATTTAAACTTTCATATTCTTTTTTAAACTTATAAGCATCTGTATTCTTATCTTTACATCCACTTATTACTAATAAACAAATAATTAATATTAATACTATTTTACTTTTTTGCATTTGTTCTTTTCACTACCTTTTTTTGAATAGTTGAAGTTTCTTTAGTAGTTATTTTCACATTATTCGTATTTTTTATTTCATCTAATTTTTCTAATACTTTTTGATTAGATTTGTTAACAAAATGAATAATTATAAAACTAGCTATTGCAAGTAGAATTATATTCCATATAACCATTTTAGCAGTTGTACTTAAATGATATTTAATACTATCATTATAAGCTTCAAAAACATCATATTTATCTTTACCATTATAAACATCTTCTATAGCTTGTATTATAGCATCATTATATTGTTCAGCATATCCTCCAAATACTTGTTCACCAATTAAGATGTATGGAACTCCTCCAGCTGTCTCTCCTTTAAACGATGAAATATCATCTAATAAATTAGCATTATCTTGATTGTACCATAATTCAAATGATACAACTTTGAAATGACTACCATATTCTTCTGATATATCATTTAAATAACTTAAAAATGATTGACAAACATGACATCCTCTTCCTCTAAATAAATAGATAGTTGCTTGTTTATCATTTTCAGAATAAGACTTGTTTTTTAATTCTATGCCTTCTTCTTCCAATGCTTGTTTAAAGTTAAGAGTTTCATATTTAGATAAATCTATTTTTGTTCTTTCTTTCTCTTCTGCTTTTAACATAATTGGTAATAAAGCAAACATTAAAACAACTATATATGTTAATACTTTTTTCATAATATCCTCCTTAGTAATATTATATAGTATTTCACTCATAAATAAAAGAAAAAAGTAAGAAATAATTCTTACTCTTATGAATTTAAAGATTCTGTTTCATATAAATTTTTATAAATATTATTATTTTTTAATAATTCATTATGTTTACCAGAAGCCATTACTTCACCTTTATCTATTACATGTATAATATCTGCATCAATTATTGTTGATAACCTGTGAGCAACTATAATAACAGTGTGATCTTTAACTAAATTATCAATAGACTTTTTAATATATTCTTGAGATTTATTATCAAGAGCAGATGTTGCTTCATCTAATAATATTATTTTGCTTTTCTTAGCAAGAGTTCTTGCAATTGATAATCTTTGTTTTTGACCACCTGATAAATTCACTCCACCTTCTCCTAGAATAGTATTATACTTATTAGGCAAACTCATAATATAATCATCTAAATAAGCCATTTTTGTATACTTTCTTACTTCTTTTAAAGTTATTGTTTTATCAATCATTTTAAAGTTATCAAAAATACTTCTATTAAATATAAATGGTTCTTGTCTAATAATAGATACTTGTTTTCTAAGTTCTTCTTCATTTAAATTCTTTATGTCTATATTATCTATTAAAATACTACCATCCACTGGATCAAATATTCTTGTAAGTAAATTAAATATAGTTGATTTTCCTTGACCAGATGCACCTACTAAAGCTATTTTTTTATTAGGTTCAATTTTTAGATTAAAACTATTTAATAATATTTTTTCTCCTGGATAACCAAATTTAACATTTTTAAAATCAATTATTCCCTTAATATCAGAAATCATTTGATTACCAAATTTTTCATCTTGATATAATCTATTTAATAATATATCATTTACTCTACTAACTGATACATATAATTTTTGATATGTTTCACTAAATTCATTTATTTCATCAATCAACCACATAAATTTATAAACATAATATGTCATTGCTACAAAAAATGATAAAGAACAAATGCCTATATACATAAGTATTATACAAGTTAAATATACACATACTTCTAAAGAAGTTCTAATTATTTTATTAATAATTTTATATTTTTTATAGTTATCTATTTCATTATTAGAAATATTTAAAATAGATTTTACTAATTCTTTAGCATCACTTATTAAATTATTCTTAACTCCTAAAGTTTTAATTTCTCTAATACCTCTTACAGATTCGTTTACTAAAGAAGAAAATTTATCTTGTTCTTTTTTTCTTTTTTTATGAATATCTATTAAAATTGGATTATACTTTTTAACAACAAAATATAATATTGTTACAAAAAATACTATTTCTAGACCTACTATCCATGAATTAATAAATACATATACTATTATTATAACAGAACCAATTAATGATGAAATCATTTGAAGCAGTCTTCCAAATACAAAACTAAGTGAATCAGCATCATTTGTTATTCTATTAATAACTTCACCAGATGAAGTTTTCTCATATGCAAATGATGGTAAATTAAGTGCTTTTTTATATGTATTAAAACTTAGTTTTCTAGATACTTTATTTTCAATTCTTTGTAATATAGACCATGCTTTCATATTCAAAAGAATGTCTATAAAAAAATTAATGAATGCATAAATACCTAAATATATTAATGCATCTTTAATATTTAGTTTTGTTATTAATTCAACTGTTTGTCCACTTAAATAACCACCTATTGTATTACCAAGTTCAACTATTACTATAAAAATAGTAGCTAAAATAATTTTAAATTTTTCTTCTTTAAAATAATTCCAAAGAGGCTTAAATTCTTTTAATTGTTTCATTTAAACACCTCCTCAAATAAAAAGCCTACTTTTAGTAGGCACAAAACGTTTCTAGAAAGAATGAGAAAATAATAATACCCATCTTTCATTTGTGACTACTTTAGAATTATATGTAATTTTTGAATTTAATGTTATCATTTTCTCCACTCCTCTCTCTTTAAATTCATTTAAAGTTTAACACTATAAAATAAAAATGTCAACTATTTTTAGTTGACATTTTAATTATCCCAATTTATCTCCATTTTCTACTTTTTTATCAGGCACTATTAAAACCACTCCATCTTTTGAATATGTACCGAGAACTAAAACTTCTGACATAAAATCAGCAATTTGCTTTGGTGGAAAATTTACAACAGCTAAAATTTGTTTATTTAATAAATCTTCTTTTTTATAAATGTTAGTAATTTGTGCAGAAGTTTTTTTAATACCAATATCATCACCAAAATCAATTGTTAATTTATAAGCTTTTCTTTTAGCATTAGGAAAATCAAATACTTCTATAATTGTACCAACTCTTATATCTAATTTCATAAATGTTTCAAAATCAGTCATATTACTTCCTCTTTAATATTAAAGGTATTCTCATTTCATCTTCACTAAGTCCTGCATGATGAGAAATAAATCTATGTTTAGGAACACTATATTTAAAATGTTTATCGCTAATAGCTATTGCTATATAGTCTCCTAAAGAATCTCTAAATTCTTTATGTTCATTTCCAGTTCCAAACCATTTTTCATCAATTATTTCTTGCTTAGTTTTTAATATAAAATAATTACCAAAATAAAACTCAAATAATCTTTCAAATTCTTTATTCATTCCATTTTTAACTTTAAACGAACAAAATCTTGGCTCAATTGATGTATCAGTTTCTAATGTATTATAAAAATCCATATAATCAGTTAATAATATTTCGTCTGAATTTAAATGTCCATGATCAGCTGTTACTATTAATAATGTATCATTTAAATTATCAGATAGTTTTCTAGTACTCTCATCAATTAATTTAAATACAGTTTTTGTTTCATCTGAAGTAGTTCCTGTCAAATGCATAGTTGCATCTGGATCTTCATAATATGCATAAATATATCTTTTTCCTTCTTTATTACATTCTTCTAATATTTTATTATTCATATCTTCTAAATCTGTATATACAATATTTTTTTCTCCAAATGGAAAAACTATACTTGCTTTATATTTGTATTCTTCTATTTGTTCTTTTAAATTTTTATAATACAAATATTTTTCACCAACTGAATATGGTGCAGCCACTTCTTCAGTTCCTTTTATTGTATTTTTAAAAAGTGTAACTATTTTATCTTCTGGTTTTATATATGTATCCCATCCAAGCCATCCATGTTCACAAGGATTTAGTCCGCTAAGTATACTAGTAGTAGATGCAGTTGTTGTACTAGGACAAACAGAAGAAATAGATTTAACCATATTTTCTCTTAAAAAACTATTTTCATCTAGTATTCTATTAATTAAATTATATCCCATACCATCATATAAAATAACTACTACGTTCTTTGGATTTGTATCTAGCATATCATCTATTTCTTTTATAGTATTATGTTTATATGGAACTTCAAAATACTTTAATACACTACATGCTATATTTGTTATACATTCATTATAATCAGGTTTTATAGTTTTCATAAATACATCTCTTTTCTTAAGTGATATTATACAAAAAAAATGTCCTTTTGAAAAGGACATTTTAATATAAATATGGATTATTATTTATTTGTTTTTCTCTATTTTCATTTAATTTATTTATATTATTTTTATTTGTATATATTTTAATCTTCAAATAATCTGGATCAACTATAACTTTTTTATTAATCATTTTTATAAAATAATTAATTCTATTAGTATTCACATCACATTCTTGATAAATAACTAATTCATTATTATTCTTATATGATTTAATATCACATGTTGGAGTATATTCATAAACAATTCTTATATCATTATTATCACTTTCAATATATTCTATTCCATATCCATTATAATCTCTAATAACTAAATCTTTATCCATACTAACTTTTTCTTCTTTAGTAACCATATATGCTTTATTATAATCTTCAACATACTTAAAGTCTTTAATTCCAATTAATATTAACGCAATACCTACACCACCTAATACCAAAGATGTAATAAACAATATAAATAATCTAAGTAATTTACATTTTCTATTTACAACAAAACAGAATATTAAATCTAATATAATTAAATTAATAATAATACAACCAACTAATCCAAGAAGTCCTCCTAAAAACAAGAATCCTGTTTTAATAAATAAGAAAGATATAACAAATAATACTACAAAACTTATTAAAGATAAGCAAAACCAAAATCCAACAAATATAGCAAACATTTTTAAAAAGAATAAAATAACTTTTACAATACCATTTATAAATTTATATCCAGAATGACTTGGATCTCTAATAATTATTTTTTCATTCTTTCTTTCAAAAACTTCTTTATCTTTATTTTCATCACTTTTTAGATCTATACTATCATCATCTTTAATAACAATATTATAATAATCTAAATATCTAGTTTTAAATATATGTAGTAAAAGAGTTATTCCAACAAAACTAGCAATTAAGTAAAATACTCCATCAATAATATTTATTAAATTACTATATAATGTTCCTGGTAAAAAACTAAATATTGAACCAAATATACTTGATAATATATTTTCCAAAATAGTAATTATAATAACATAGAAAACTATAAGAATAATTTGTTCAAATAAACATTTAATTTTATCTTTAAATTTCATTGAACTAAACATATTTATTGTTTTAGTAACATAAGATAAAAAATCATCAATATATTTATTAACATTTATTTTTGATTCTTTTGTATTATTTACCTCCTTAATATTTTGATTTAATAATTCATCAATATTTAAATCAAACATTTTGCATAATTGTAGTACTTTATCCATTTCAGGATAAGCAGCACCTGATTCCCATTTAGATACAGACTGTCTTGAAACATTTAGTTTTTCAGCTAATTCTTCCTGTGAAAGATTATTGTCTTTTCTTAGTTTTTTTAAATTGTCTTTAAAATTCATTTCTTTTTCTCCTTTCATATAAAAATTATATAAAAGCAATTGGTTGCATCACACCAATTTTAGGTTGTTTTTTGTAACTTTTTGGTTGCATTTTTATTTTATCATAAAAAAAGACTTAATTATATAAGTCTTTTTGTTCATTATTAATACTTTCAATTATTTTTTCTTTATTATTAATATTTTCTTCTAATATTTTATTTTCTTCTTGTAAATTTTTAATTTCTTTTTTAATTATTTTTATTTGAGAATCAAGCTCATGCATAACTCTTATTTTATCTTCTAGCAACTTTTTCACTCTCCTCTTGACTATTCAATTGTTCAAGTAATTCTTGAAGCTTAATATCTATTTCTTTTTCTCTTTTTAATAGTTTATCTTGTTCTTCAAGTAGTTTATTATATTCTTCAAGTAAACTCATTTTTTTATTAATCCTATCTTGAATTTCAGCATTATCATTTACTACTTTTTTTAATATGTTAGGATTTGGATTTTGTTCTATTAATTGTAAATCTATTTTTACTTCTACATCATTTTGATTAGAAAATTTAAGATTATACCTTTTCATTGCAGTTTTAATTTCTTCAATACTAACATTTCCCATTCCAAATAATTTAAATACTCTAGGACCATAATCAACTAAATCTCTAATTGTATATATTTTATTTTTATATAATATATTAAGCACTCTATTAGACAAACCTAAATTATCAACAGCATTTTTTCCATTTTTATTTCTTATTTCAGTTGTAGTAGGTATTTCATTTCTAAGCTTAAATCCTAATGAGTGAACATAGTTTTTTATTTCAATCATATCCTCATCAGTTAATAAATATATATTAGAGAGTGCTAGATAATTATATGTTAACAAATCACCTAAATAACATATATAAGTTTTATTTTTAAATATTCTTTTAATCTTTTTACTTAAACTTGTTTCTTTTATAGGAATTAATGCAATATCATAACTAATATTTAGATTATCTAATGTTTCTTTTTCTCCATTTAGTAAAAAACCTGCATCATGAATATCTTTAAGTAATTGATCAAATCCATTATAACGTAATTCTTTAAAAATATTTCGTAATTCTTCCATATTACATAATAGTAATTCACCTAAAGTATTTATATTCATTTTTTCTTTTAATAAATTAGCACAATCACTAGTTGTTATTTGACTAAGATTCTTAGATAAATCAATATTATCTTCTTCTTTTCTTGTTGTTTTTAGAGATATTACACTTTCCATATTATTCACCTACTTTATAATATCAAATAATTAATAATTTTTAAAGTTTTATTATTTACAATGTTCTTCTACTGCTACTGATATAGAAACAGTTGCTCCAACCATTGGATTATTTCCCATACCAATTAGTCCCATCATTTCAACATGAGCAGGAACACTTGAAGATCCTGCAAATTGAGCATCACTATGCATTCTTCCCATTGTATCAGTCATTCCGTAAGATGCAGGTCCTGCAGCCATATTATCTGGATGAAGTGTTCTTCCAGTTCCACCACCAGATGCTACTGAAAAATATTTTTTTCCTTTTTCAATACATTCCTTTTTATATGTACCTGCTACTGGATGTTGAAATCTTGTTGGGTTTGTTGAATTTCCTGTTATAGATACATCAACATCTTCATAATGCATAATAGCAACACCTTCTCTTACATCATTAGCACCATAACATCTAACTTTTCCTCTTTCTCCATTTGAATATTTTATTTCATCAACTATTTTTAATTTACCTGTAAAATAATCAAATTCAGTTTTAACATAAGTAAATCCATTTATACGAGAAATAATTTGAGCTGCATCTTTTCCTAATCCATTTAAAATAACTTTTAAAGGTGTTTTTCTTACTTTATTAGCATTTTTAGCTATTCCAATTGCACCTTCTGCTGCTGCAAATGATTCATGTCCTGCTAGAAAAGCAAAGCATGATGTTTCTTCATTTAATAACATAGATGCAAGATTTCCATGTCCAAGTCCAACTTTTCTATCATCTGCTACACTACCAGGAATACAAAATGCTTGTAATCCCTCTCCTATAGCTTTTGCTGCTTCACTTGCTTTAGTTCTCCCTGATTTAATAGCAATTGCAGCACCTAAAGTATATGCCCAACATGCATTTTCAAAACAAATTGGTTGTATAGACTTAACAATTTCATATGGATCAAATCCTTTTTCTTTGCAGATATTTCTAGCATCTTCAAAATCCTTAATTCCATATTTTTTCATAACTGGTTTAATTTGTTCTATTCTTCTTTCATAACTTTCAAATAATGCCATAATTTATTCCTCCCTTGGATCAATCTTTTTGACTGCTTCATCAAATCTTCCATATGTTCCACTTGCATCTTCGATAGCTTTCATAGGATCAATTCCTTTTTTAATACCTTCCATCATTTTTCCAAGATTTACATATTTATAACCACATATTTCATCATTTTCATCTAGACCCATTTCAACAATATAGCCTTCTGTTAATTCTAAATATCTAGGTCCTTTTAATTTAGTAGAATAAATAGTTCCTATTTGACTTCTTTTTCCTTTTCCTAAATCTTCCATTCCAGCACCTATAGAAAGACCACCTTCAGAAAAAGCAGATTGACTTCTACCATATACAATTTGTAAGAATAGTTCTCTCATTGCTGTATTAATTGCATCACATACTAAGTCGGTATTTAGTGCTTCTAATATAGTTTTTCCTACTAATATTTCCCCTGCCATTGCTGCACTATGAGTCATACCACTACAACCAATAGTTTCAACTAATGCTTCTTCAATAATACCATTCTTAATATTTAAAGTTAATTTACATGCTCCTTGTTGAGGTGCACACCATCCTATTCCATGAGTAAGTCCAGAAATGTCTTTTATTTCTTTTGCTTGTACCCATTTACCTTCTTCAGGAATTGGAGCACATCCATGACACACTCCATGTACAGGACACATATTTTCTACTTCTTTAGTATATATCATATTTACCTCCTTATATACTTTCACTAATATAATTATATCAATAATTACATATAAAAACTAGAATTTTAAATTCTAGTTTATTGATAATCTTTAATTAGTTTTAAACTACTAATATTTTTATATTTAGCTAGTTCTAATAAATTAAATAAATCCTCCTCTTCAGCATTTAAATCTTGCATTAATATACCTTTCAAATTATTTTTAAATTCATCATTCATTTTATTAATACTTTCATAATTAATATTACCATCAATATAATTTTGTATTGTTTCATTTATTAAAACTAAATTGTTTAGTACTTCTTCATTATCTTTTGAATCTAATAAATGCTTAAGAATTTTCCTTTCCTTACCATCTAATAATCTTTGACAATTTTGTAAAGTATTAGTGATGATTTTTACTTTATCTTCATCAACTATTTCCATAGCATTATAAACACTTTCAAGTTCAATAGCATAATCTTTATTTGCTTTTTTACTTAATACTACATAAGCAAGAAGCGCTAATATAGAACTACTTAAAAATGAAAACATTGTTGCAAAAATAACCATAAGTTTTTTAAATTGGTATCTTCTAGTAGCATATGAAAAACTATTTTCTTCTATTTTATTTAAACTATTACTTGCTTCAATAGTATCTTTAGTAATACTAGCTAGTTTATTAGTTCTTAAATATAAACTCATTAATTTATAATATGAATAATCACTTAAATCTATTATTTCATTAAATAAATCAAAACTTTCTTTATCTAACTTATTAAATGTATCATAAACAAATTTTTCTTTATCTTCTAAACTATCTTTTCCTTTTACATACTCTAGTGCATTCATTATTTCACCCCACACTTAAGTTTCTTATTTTATCACTTAAATATTATTAAATCAATAAAAAAACTAGTAATACTAGTTTATATATAAGGTCTATCTACTTCAATAATATAAAAATACTTTTGATTATTAATTTTACTTCTTAAATACTTTATTAAATCTTTAGTTGAATAATCTTTTTCATATGGAATAACACAATCAAATAAAATATTTATTTGATATTTACTTTCTATTACTCTAAAATCATGTATACTAATACGTTTATCTAATTCTTTTAAAGATCCCTCAATTTTATTTTTTATTTTATCCAACTCTTTATCTCCAACTATTACTGGATCAACATGTATAGTTAAATCAATTCCATCTTTTTTAAAATCATTTTCTATTTCATCAATTAAATCATGTGCTTTTATCATACTTAATGATGAATCCACCTCAATATGAACTATAACAAAATCATTTCCTACTCCATAATTATGTATAATTAAATCATGAATACCTAAAACACAATCATATGAAAGTAATCTGTTTTTTATAGTTTTAACTTGTTTTTTATTTGGTCTTATTCCAATTAATGGTTCAATAACTTCTTTTATCATTTTATAACTACTATAAATAACAAATAATGAAACTATTAGTCCTATATATCCATCTATATTTATATTATATTTTTTCATAATTAATACTGATATTAGTATAGATAAAGATGTTAGTATATCATTTCTTGTATCTATAGCATTAGCTTTTAAAGTATTTGAATTAATTGATTTAGAAAAATCAAGATAAACAGTCATTTGAAATATTTTTAATATAATGGCTATTATTAATACAATAATTGTATATTTATTGATAACTAAAACACTAGGATGTATTATTTTCATTATAGATTCTTTTATAAATATTAAACCCATAGATAACATAAAAGTAGCTATTAATAATCCAAAAACATATTCATATCTAGCATATCCATATGGATGATATTTATCAGGCTTTTTATTTGATAATTTAAATCCAACTACTGTAAGTATAGATGTAAGCATATCTGATAGATTATTAACAGCATCAGCTATAATACTAATACTATTTGAAATAATTCCTATAAATAATTTCATTACTCCTAAAATTAAATTTGTAAATATACCAAAATAACCAGAAACAATTCCATAATTATTTCTAACATTTTTATTATTAATATCATCATAATTTTTAATAAATAATCTTTTTAACATAATCATCCCTACTATTTTAATCAATTTTTGATAATTTATAATAAAAATCCTAACTATTTAGGATTCTTATATTCATAATAACATAATAAATTATTTATGTAAATTTAATTTTTTTTGAATCATTTCTATTAAGTTAATTATATCTTCATCTCTAAATTGATTAATAATAATTATATATTTGTCTTTATATTTATCAATAATTCCAATATCAAACTTTTTAGCATTATCAAATTTTTTATTAATATTTTTAACAAAATCAAATTCAACTATATCATCTAATTCTATTTCATATGAATATATACTATAATATTTAAATTTTTTAATAAACGGAGATAATATATTTGATAAACTTTTATTTTTTATTTCTTTTAAAAAACTCACATGTAAAATATTATCATCTATTTTTATATAACAATTTTTAAGCATTAAAAATCCATTAATTAAAATTACAAATAAATATATATTTACAATTACAATAGATATTTTAAATATTTGACTTTCAATTTTATTAAATAATACTATAGATATTATTATAATAATTAATATCGTTATTAATTCAATAATTTCCAGTTTATTCTTTCTCTTGATTTTCATACTCATCACTACTAAAAATAGTATCCTCTTTTGGTAATATATTTAAATAATTATAAATATTTTTTTCTATTTTATCAATAGCTGTCTCAATATGATTTGATTCTCTAGTTAATTTAATATTAAATGGTTTAATTGTTACTTTAAATCTATTATTAAAGTTTTCATTCATTTTTTTATAACATAAATTTAATTCTATTTCTATTATCCTTACATCTTTTAATAATCTGGAATTAAACATTTTATTAAGTAAGGCTAAATGATTATCAAAAGATAATATTTTATAGGAATTAAACAATATATAAACATTTAATCCAGTCAAATAAGTTTTATCAATATTGTTCATTTTTTCTAAGCTTTCATCAAAACTTGAATACACATAATTAAAATATTCTATTATTTGATTAATATTTTTATTACTTGAAAGTACATTAGAAAAATCATATACTTTTTTAATTTGTTCACTACTTGTATCTTTCTTTTTATAGTCTTTTTCTTCTTTAATAGATAATAAAATATCTAAATCTATATTAAAATCTTTAGAATTAATTAAATCTGTATATTTTTTATAAAGAATACTATTTTCTAAACTAGATTCTATCTTTAAAATATGATTATTAACAGTAACATAATATATATTTAAAATATCATTATCTTTTCTTAATATATTATGAATAATATTATCTGGTAAATTGTCAGAAGTAAGTGAATATTCTTTAATTAAAGTAAATCCTTCTTCATCACATAATTTTTGATCTAATTCAACATTATTACCATTAGACACTCCTAAATCATAAAAAATAATACTTTTTGTATAGTTTTTATTTGAAATTAATAATAATTGATTCTTTTCATTTGATTCTTCTACTATTAAATTAATATTCTTAATAAAAGAAAAACTCAAATTATTATTTACACATATAACTTTTTCTTCTACTTTTTCATTTGATGTAAGCCACATAAGTGCATTATATTGTTCATTAACAACACTTTTGTTTAATCTTTTATTATTAATAGACATATATCTTATAATTAAATCAGACATATCAAGTATTTCTTTTTTACTTCTAATCTTACTATTATTTATAAGACTATTTTTATCTTTAATAGTAAAAATAACTCTATTTATTTTTTTAATATTACATTCTTTACTTGAATCTAATGAATCTAAATAACCTAATGCCCATAAAAATACATATACTCTTTCATATAAAGAACTATAATAATTTAATTTTATTTCTGAAATATTCTTTTTAAGTATCTCTTCTACTAAAACCAAATCATCATTTTTAAAGATACTTTCTATATTAAATTTATTATTTAATACTTTATATGTAGCATTAATTAAATTAGATGATTTATCTAAAGAATATGTAGCAAAAGTTGCTAAAGTATAATATATTAATAATTTATCTACAATTTCACTAACTGATTTTATTTTACTAGTATTATTTGTAATAGTATAAATAATCTTTTTTGGATTAACAAAATTATTGTATTCTAAAAAATCAACATTGTTTTTAATTCTAATCTTATCTATTTCTTCTAATTTATTATCATTTACAATGTTTTCAATATAAATCGTTAATTTATCATTTAACTCCTTATTCATTCTTTCACCTATTATAATTATAACAATTTTTTTTAAAATTATAAAGATATTATTCTTCTTTATGAATATATTTCATTATACTTAATTTGGCATTCCAATTATTAGTTTTTTTAGATAACTCCATAATTTCATTATTAGTCATTAATCCCATTATTAAATCTATTTGATGATCTATTTCAAGATTATTAATAATATTTTCTTTTTCTTCATTTGTTATATTAAGATTATAAATAAACTCTTTATTTGAGATTAAATTAATAATATTATCAAATTTATCTTTCTTTTTAGTTCTTAATTTTTCCCAATCTAATATTTCAGGCTTAATTCTATTTATACAAGATGCGAATAGATAAACATAATCAGTAACTGAAATACACATTATGAGTTCATAATTATTCATCATTGAACATAAATCAACACATGTTTTAGTATAAAGTCTTTTATATTTTTCATAGTTTATTTTTCTTTGAATTTTAGATTTATTGTTTTTTTCAATATTATATGTTATTTCATCGTCTAACATAATCATTAATTGTAAAACACTTTCATCTTTTATTTCTTTTCTCTTATATTGATAGTTACTTATTCCAGAGTAAACTAATAAATAATTAATAAAGTCATAAAATCCATTATTAATAATATCATCGCTTTCATTATTAAAAGTATAGAAAATATTATTAGATGGTAGAAAACAAAAGAAACTATCTTCTCTTATTTCATTTTGTTGATAATTTTTAACTTCATAATTAAAAGTATAATTAATTAAAGATATAAGTCTTCTATTATTTTTAACATTTTTTAATTCCTTAATATTCTTTTTATTAATTTTATTATCTTTCTTATTAATAAAAATATGCTTTACAACACTATTATTATCACTATTTAAAACAAAATAATAATGTTTTATTTCATTAATAAAACCAGTTGAAAAAATCAAATAAATTCCATCATTTTTATTAATATATTTGTTAGCAATCTGTTCATATTCATTAATAATATCATCCATAAAAACACCTCGCAACAATAACATTATAAATAAATCAAACAAAAGTGTAAATTATTTTTGTAAACTTGACAATAAAATTTTACATTTTGTATTGTTAATTAAATGTATATATGTTATAATAAAATCAAGATACAGATAGGAGGAATTAATATATGAAAACAAAAAGAAAAATTATATTTTTTGTAGCTTTATTATCTCTATTCTATTGTGTGACTTTAATCCAAAAAACTTATGCTAAATATGTAAGTAGCGCAAGTGCTTCTGCTGATTTAACAGTAGCAAGATGGAATATTTTAATTAATGATCAAGATATTTTAAGAAACTCAGATTTCTCTGATACAATCGTTCCTGTATTTGCTGGAACAAGTAATATTAAAAGTGATGTAATTGCTCCAACTGCTGAAGGTTACTTCGATGTAATAATAGATGGAACAAATACTGATGTATCTTATAATTTTACAGTAAGTGCTAGTCAATCAGTAAGTAACACAGTTACAGATTTAGAAATCTATAAATATTCATTAAATGGAACTGAATATACTTTTAATGGAAATGATATTACTGGAACTGTATTATTAAATGATACTAATAAAGTTAAATCATTAAGATTCTATATTAGATGGAATGATGATCAAGCAACTGAAACTATGGATAATGAAGAAGATACAGCAGCTGCTAATTCAGGACTTGCAGCATTCATAGTAAATGTTAATTTAATTCAACAAAGATAAAATTAAAACTGATATTTATTAAATATCAGTTTTTTTATGTTCATTTTTAATTATTTAATTGTGTTATATATATTTTAACAACAAGTCTTATACAAGGAGAAGAAGGATTATTTTGTCTAAAAGTATATGCTGTTGTTCCCCAATATGTATCTAAATCATCATCCCCTGATTCATATGGCCATGCTATTCTTACTATATAAGTCGCTTCTCCATTCTCTGGTTGCATTGTTGAATTTGACAATGAAAATGATATTTTAAATGGATAATCAGTTGCTAATTTTGTAACTAATTGTTCACTAGTTAAATCTCCTTCTTGTACAGTTTCACCATTTTCTTGTCTACCTTCAGTTGTAATATAAGATGTACCCATTACTTCTGCTTCTAATACTTTGAAATCTACACTAGCACTTACTTCACTATAGTTATGTGCTGTAATTGGTTTTTCATAAGTTGTCATACCTGGATAAACATTATCTACATAAACATTAACATAATCAGTAATTGGTGTGTCTTCAGATTCAAAATCTATATTCCATGATTTAACATGAACATCTAAACTATTACTAACTGTATTAATATATATAAACCATGCATAAGAATTAGCTGCAAGTAATACAATTAATATTACTATATGACTAATTCTTACTTTTTTAAGAATTTTTAAAAATAAACTTTTTTTCTTTTTCTTATTTTCTTCTTTCATCTTCCTCCTTTTCATCATCAGAGTCAAACATTGAAGAAACTATTTCTATTGAAACTATAAGTCCTACTACCATAAATAATATGTAGTAAGATAGTGAATTTGTCATTAATCTTCCAAAAAAACTTAGTATTACTGTTTTATATACTACTTTTCCTATAACATTATCATATGTTATTTCTGGGTCTTTTTCCATATTAGCAATACCCTTAGTAACAAAATGAGTAACACCATCTTTTTCATATTTTTTTATTACTCTATGTGTTATAGTTCTACCTTTAAAATCACCTTTTTCGCCTAAATAAGTAACATCATCACCTACTATAATATCTTTTGATTCACATTTCTTTGATATAAGTATATCTCCTACTTTATATTCATCATTCATAGATCCAGATGCAATCATATATACTCTAAATCCACCTAAATCTTTATTAGATGTTCTTTGTACTATTATTACAATAAGTAATATTACTACAATCGTATATAATAAGAATTTACCTATTCTAAAAAATATATTATTTTCTATTTTTTCTTTAATGTTTTTAATCTTTTTCATTCTATCACCTAAAGTTATATTCTAATATCTTATCTGTAAATGCTTCTAGTCTCTCATTAAACTTACGTTCAACTTCAGCAATAGAAGCTTCTCTCTTATTCTTAATAATTGCAATCTTATCACCAATAATTTCTTGTATTTTTTCTACAGGTAATTCAGCATTTATTTCTACGATTTTATCAATCATTTTATTTGTTAAATCTTCAACTATTTCTGCCTTAGCATCTTCATCTATTTGTGTTTCATCATCATTAATACTAGTAATAGTTAAATATGATAATAAGAATGTATCATCTAATAATTGTTTAATTTTAATATCACTATCAATATTTCTTTTATCTCTGACTATTTTTGTATCATCTCTCATATAAGATTGTAAAAAATCCCATAATTTCATAGCATACTGAAAGTTAACATTTTTTAAAATAACATTTGTCTTTTTTATAGGTGGTATTACCTTAGCAACATGCTCTTTGGCTAAAGCTACATATACTGGTGTATTAGTTAAATCAGATATTCTCAACTTTAATTTTTCAATTCTTTGATTAACGTTCATTCCGTTTCTCATACCATCTTCTTTTTCAAAATCTGTTTTAGAACTAATAACACTCTTTATTGTTATTTTTTCAGCACCTATTTTAGTTGCTCCAATATATTCACAAATCTTATCATCTTTCAAAGAAGAAGCTGATACAAAAGTTTTTTCTTTCATATCAATAAATAGTCTCATATTATTAATTAAAGTATATATAAGTCTATTTTCATAAGTATTATAACTTTCATCTTTATTAATATTTAATATTTTAGATGGTTTAACATCACCATTATCTTCTATTTCTTGAATATAACTTGTATGTTTAGCTAAATGCTTAATACTTTCTACAGTTATACGTCTTGCTTGTTCTACTTTAACTATCTCTTCTTCATTAATAATAAATCTATTTGGATTTCTTAAAATATTATCTAAATACATAATTGTATCTTCCATAATATTTAACCATGCAAAATCAGCTTCAACCTTTTCATAGTTTGAAGAAAGTGAATATTTTGATCTAATTGAAGCATTAAATTTATTAATTCTTTGATTATCTGATTCATTATATAAATCAAATACTTTTAAATCATTTTGCATACATAACCCTTCTTATTCTAAGATATTTTCTTTAATCTAAGTACATATTCTATACATTCTTTCATTTTATTTTCACCAAATGTTCTATTTAAGAAATTAACAAAACCATCGATTTCATCTCTAATGAAAGAAATATTTAATTGTTCAAATTTACGAAGTATTTTTTTAGCAATAAAATAATCTACTCCATCAATTTCATCTCCACCACATGCCATATAAACTGGTACAAATTTTTTCATATGAGCAACAATTCTGTTACCAAAAGCAATTCTAAAATGTTGAATTACATAATCATCCATTTCTTCAATTTTTCCAAGTACTTCTTCACTCATTTGTATATTATTAATAGCATCTTGGAATAATTTATTTAAATAGCTATAATTGATATCTTGAGCTGGTACACTTGTTGGTTCAAAAACTTGTCCTTTATCATTTATATCTATTGGCATAGCACGGTCGTAAACCTTATCTGTTACCATAAATGTAGAGTCATCGTTATTGATTGTACCTATATACCAACAGTTTGGTGGTATTTTTAATTTACCATTTTTTAAATGTTTTGGATCACTTGGCCAACCAGATGAAACAACTTCAACAATCCATTCATCTTGATTAGGCATTTCTAGAATAGATAACATTTCTGCAAAGTAGTACTCAACACGTGAGATATTCATTTCATCTAGGATTACTGTATGAATATCATCTGTATACCCTGCTTCATATAATTCTTTTAAAATATCTGTTTCATTAAATTTCTTTGTAAATTCATTGAAATATCCAAAAAGTTCTGATCTATCACGCCATGATGGTTGAACTGATGCAACACATGAGTCATGTTTTAAAAATTTTCCCCAAGCATATGCAAGTGATGTTTTACCAGTACCAGAGATACCTTGTAATATTACAAGTTTTGTACTTGCTAGAGCTGAAATAAATAATCTAATCATTTCACTTTTATAATATAAACCTAATTGACTAGCAGCAAAATTTCTAAATAATTCTACTAATTCTGATAATGTAAAACTATTTCCATAATCTAATTGTTTATAATCTTGATATTTAACATCAACATCATGTAATTTTGCAAATCTACAATCAGTTGCAGGATTTAATTCTTCTTCTCCATTTTCTCCTTCAGTAGAAGCTGTTTCTATAGTAGGACTTTCTCCAGGTTTTAATCCTAATTGAGATACTTTCATAGCTAAAATATCTTCTTTTTCTTTCATTAATGTAGCAACCTTACCATTTAATTCAGATATTTCTTCTAACATAGATTCTTGTTCTACAACTGTTTTTCTAAATCTTAAATATTTCCTAATAATAAATAAGATTAAGAATATTACTAAAGCAACAAAAGCTAGTATTAATAATAAAGAAACTCCAAATAATACCCATTCTCCTACATTAAAATCTCCTTTATAGTCTTTAGCTATTTGAAGATACATTTTAAAATTAAAAATCTTTTTAAATCCTTCTATTAATCCTTTAAATATAGATCCAAATCCAGAAAAGAATTGAGATAGAACTTCATAAAAATATTTTAAAAATGTTTTCATACTTCACCTCACAAAGTTATTAAATTTGTTTTAACTTCTTCTTTATTATTAATAATATTATTATAATAATTATACTTTTTATCAACTAATACATAAGTAAATAAGAATAAATTATCAAAATCAATATCATATGTTTCATCTAATTCTAAACATACACTATATCCTTGATTAATAAGTCCTAATATTTCTTTTTTATATGTTTTATAATCTTTATAATAAAATTTTAAATGAACTTTACCTCTTAAATAATCATCATCTAAGGCTTTTAAATATTTTAATATTTTTTTTGTTTTTTCCAATAATGTTGGTGGAAAATCTATAATATAATTATTATTAAAATTTAATGAAATAACTTCAGATAATATTTTTGAAGTAACCATTAACACTGTTAAATATGTTCTATTTTCAACTACAACATTTGAATTATATGCTTTTTCAATAGCATAATCACTATATAATTTAGATAATTTACAGTTTTGTCCTAAAGAAACTATAAATGCATTTCCATATTTTTTACCTTTAATATAGAATTCATCTGATTGAAATAATTTAAAGAAATTAACTTTTTTATTGATATACTCTCTTACTAAAGTATTAAAATCTTTTTTAACAGCATCAGAATACTCTAATGTTATATTTTCATCAGTAAATAGCGTCTTTAATAAAGAATTAAGATCAGAAAAATGTGTACAACCATCTATAAATAAAACATAACTAAATAAAGCGAAAATATTTTTTATCTTTTCACCTTTTTCTTGATTTTCTTCTATTACTTCTCTAGCTATATTATTTAGTTCTTTATTTAATCTTTGAGTAAAATTCTCTTCATTTATTACATTTTTATTATAGTATCTAACATCTATATATTTATCAATAAATGGTTTAACTAGTTTTTTCTCATACTTACTTGCTAATAATAGTTTAAAGTAATTTACTAAGAAATTATCAACAAATTTTATATATTCTTCAAATATACAATCCATTATTCCTCCTAAGAAGCAGTAAAACTTATAATTGAAGTATTATTAACTATTGGATACGTATAATTCTTACTACTATCTATTTTATAAAACCTAATTTCTTGACTTGTCATTACATCAACATTAAATGTAATTTGATTAATATAAGCTATATTATTGTAGTTTGTTGTAGTATAAGTAGCACTTTTCAGTATGTCGCTTGTTGTATCAAGTATTACTTTAGAAGGATCAAAATTTAATGTTACTACAACAGAAGCACACTTTGCTTTATTTTCAGCACTTAATCCTAAATATTCTTGTGTTGGAATAATATCACCAACTGAATATCCATTAAATGCTGTTATTACTTTATAAGTATCTAAAGCATTAGTTATTCTAAATATTAAATATGGAGAATTAATACTATCTGTTATTTCATAATCAATTCCTCTTCTACCAACAGTAACAACAAAAGTAGCACTTAATGTTTTAACATATGGACTACTTGAAGTAGCACTAACACTAACTGTAACTGATTCATTATCATTAAAAGCCCTAGTAGGAGTTAATGTTAAAGTAAAACTATCTGTTTTTTCTGCAACTTGAATTACTCCACTATTTGAATTTAATGAACAAATCAAACCTGAATCACATGTAGTAGTTAATGTATACTCAATATCACTAACACTTGTTAATATATTATTTTTATGATTATTTAATTCAAATTGAATTTCAATATTTGTAGAACCACCCCAGTTATTGATTTCATAAGTAATTCCACCATCAACAAGTTTATCGCTATTAAAGAAAAAATTGTTTGCTTCCATTATATAATTTTTAATGTTCTGCAAAACATATCTACTAAATGTAACCCCAATTGGAGACATAAGAAATAAACCTATTAAAACTATAATAATCATGATTAGATATTTTTTCTTCATTTGCCTATTCTCCAATCATAAAAATTATAACATATAAAAAAAGATTATGCAACTTGAGTTGCATCTATAATTATAGAAAATAATTCAACTACACCTTGATAAGCATCAGGATTATTCTTATAACTTTCAGGAAATACCACTTTCAAAGTATATGAATCTTGTTCATTTGTATTATATCTAAATTTATACTTTCCATTGCAGTTAAAAACCTTATAAAAAACATCATAATCATCTTGTCTTATATCTGTACTACTAATTATATTAGTATGTTCAGAAGAAAAAGATTCATTTCTAATTATTTCATATGTCAAAGGTAAATTAGTTGTTGTTTCAAATTTAATACTATATTCCAAATTTACATTAGCTCTTTTTTCTTCATTAAAATTAGATACATAAAAAGTATAGTATATAGGATCTGGACTTGGAGTTAAACCTGTAAGAGAAATAGTATTTTCATAAGTTCCCTGATTTATAAGAAAAAATGCAACAGATGCTTCAGCACTAACATCAACTTCAGATTCATATCTTGCATGAGTTCTTCCAATAATATTAACTATCAAAAAAAGACACAATAAAATTAGAATTAATTGTGTAACTATTGTAAATCTTTTTTTATCAAATACTTTAAAGAAACTATTCATACTATTGTCCCTTCATTTTACCATCTATTCTCTTTTGTAATTCATTTAAATCTAACCTAATTGTATAATTTAAAAACTCTTTTTCTTTTTTATCAAATTTTACTTCTTCTCCAGCTTTAACCATATCTGTTTTCTTAACAAGTTCAACTATTTCTAAATTAGACATTTTAGGACTATCTGGCATTTTATTAACTTGTTTTAAAGAAACATCTTGTATTTTATCAACTATTTTTTTATTTTGTTTTTTCTTAAATCCTTTATAAGAAAATGCAAAATCAAATAATATTAAAGTAACAAATACCATTATTATAATAGTAGGATCTGTAAATACTTTTTTCCAGATACCACCTTTTTTATAAACTTTTATTACTTTTCCAATAACATCTTTAACATCAACTGTAGCCATATCATCATCATTATTAGCATCTCCCCTAGTAGTTAGGATATTACCTCTTTTAGTTTTAATTCTATGTGTAATTAAATTATTATCTTTATCTTTAAATGTAATAATATCATCTACAAAATAATCTTTTTTATTTTTAACGATAACAATATCATCTTTACTAAAAATAGGTTCCATACTACCAGATGCTACAACAAAGGTAGAATAACCAAATACAACTGGATAATCATTTCCACTAACCATCATTTTAACATTACTATATATCAAAAGAATTAATATTAAGAATATTAAAAATGTTAATGCATCAATTATAAATTTTAATATCTTTTTTAATATATTTGGCACCCTTTTTACCTTCCTTTTTTCTTTTTTTCTTAATTATGGTTCGCTTGGTTCATCTGGCTCACTTGGTTCTTCTGGTACATAAGGAGTTATTGTTTCTCCTAAATATTGAACTGCTCTTACAGTAATTGGAACAGCTAACTTACTATCTTCAGTAGTTCCAAGAATTGTATCACTTTCATTATATTCTTCTAAATCATCCCAAGTGATACTTACTCTAAGTGTAATAGTTTGACCACTATTAATAGAATCTAAATCTATTATGCCTGAATAAGTATTCTCAGCAGTTTTAATTGTTTGACTTTCTCCTAATTCATTTACATTAATACTAATATTATCTGAATAATTAATAGAATCAAAATTAAAAGAAACATCATATTTAACAGCTACATCACATTCAGTAGCATCAAATACTAAATCAAAATAAGCACTTCCTCCAGGAGCAATATATCCACTTTCTACTCCTTCTATAGAATCATATACAAAACTATCTACTACTAATTCTTCTATTTCTCCATCACTAATTAATTCATTACTTATTTTTATAATCCATTTACCTATATCACTATCTGCTCTACCTCTTGAATTATTTTCAAACAAAGCAAAAGTATCAGAAAACATATATAATGTTAAACATGCAAATCCAAAAACAAGTAACCACAATATTAATCTAACATTAATCTTCTTCATCATTCTTTGCTTCTTCTATAATAGAATATATTTCATATACAATTGCAAATATTGTTGGTAATATTACTAAAAACATAAATCCCCATCTAGATTCAAATATACTTAATATTGTTCCTAAATGATGATATACAATTGCTCCATCAGCTTTACCAATCATATCATTATATCCCACTACAGCATCTTTATCAAAATAATAAGAATCTTCTGCATGATCTGCTTCTACAACCTTTTGAATATCTCCAATATTTACAAATACTCCATCTTGAGCATTAGGTAAATAGAAAAATGCTTTATCTCCTGCTCTATAATTACTTTCAGATACTTTCTTAACAATAACAGCATCTCCTTCATTAAAAGGTTTACATTCATCATCATCTATTAAAATAACTGAATATTTTCCCAACACACTTATACTATAATCATTATAAGATATTAACAATATTGTTGTTAATATAGCAATTAATGCCCACACTGAAACGATTATTCCTTTTATAAAACCTAATATCTTTCTCATAGAAAACCTCACTCTATCTTCATTTTAATTATAATATTTTATATATTATTAGTCAAATTAATATTTATTTAAAGCTTCAGGAGCTTGTATTAAATATTTAATTTCTTTTAAATTCATCATAAGCGTATAAACATCATAGTAAATCAACAACTTATCAACAATTTCAATAAATTTATCAATTTGTTCTTTAGTTAATTTGTTTTCATCAACAATTATACTATTTAATTTATACATTTCACTTATTATTTTAGGAATATTCTTTTCTTCTGCAATTACTATATTATTAATTATTTCACAACTAGAGTCATATATATACTTATTTAATTCAAGCATATGAGCATCTATATTTTCCAAAGATAATTCCTCATTTTGACCTTCTAATAATTTAACAAAATAGTTAAAATTATAACTTGTAAACTTAAGAATATCATAATAATTAGTTTCATTTGTTATATATTTAGAAATACATTCTTTAATTTTTAAATCATCTAATTCACTATAATCTTTTACAAGTTCTCCAATTATATTATTTCTTTTTAATTTTGTATCTGCAAGTTTAACTTTATTTAATTTAAATAATCCAGTATTATTTATTTTTTTATTTAAAGAAAATAATTCTTTTTCTTTTTTATTGATATCTTTTAATTTATTAGAAAATAATCCTTTATACTCTTCTTTTTTCTTAAACAATTCTTTAAAATCATCTATTATATATTCAAACTTAATATAACCTTTATATTCATTTAAAGACTTTTTTAATTTAAGCAAGTTTTCATAATTTCTAGGAGAAGATGGATCAACAAGTAATATTGATATTAAATCTTGAATTCTACTCTCAATTATAAAATCATCTATATCTAAAGTCTTATTAATAAATAAATCATATATATATTTAATACTCTTATGTTTTAATAATTCATTTGAATAAACTTTATTTCTATGATTAGATATAAAAGCTGCAAAATCAAAACCAGCATATTTAGTTTTAAAAAACTCATTTAATTTAGATTCATTTTTATAATAAATATGCTTAATATTTAGTTCAATCTGCTTAATAATATCTGGTGTTTGCCAATATATATTATTAAATGTATCTTGAATATTTTGATCATTATTAAGTAAAGCTCTCATAAATACATTAACATTTTCAGAATATTGAAAATCTTTTTCGCTTAAATTTATTCCACAAGCTTTAAATAAACCTACTATATGTAAAAATATAGCATTTGCATCATTTAAATTACCCTCTGATAGATTTTCTAATTTGAAAAACATATAATCTAGATTTAATTTTTCACTAGAAGTTACTCTAACATCAGATAATTTAAGTGTACTATACTCTATAGTTATAGGATTTAAATTAAAAGTTAAATCTTTGTATTTAGCTAATGTATAATCATATCTTTTTTTGATTTCTGCTTCACATGACTCAAATATAGGTTTAAACTTTTGAATACATTCATCTATATATTCATTATATTTTTCTATATTCTTCTTATTACTTTTAGGAAGGAGTTCAATATTAGCATTAACTTTTTCTATTTCTTGATTTAATTTATCAATCATTATTAGAACCCTCCTTGCTGTTTTCTAAGTTTCTAATAAATTTCTTTAATATTTCATACATTTCTAATAATTCTTTATTACTTAACTCGCTCATAATTAACTCCTTCCTATTTTATAACAATATATTTTTCTACTGTTCCTATAGCGGAACTTCCATCATATAATATAAATTCTAACCTATATGTACCTGTTATTAATTCAGATTTTGTTCTAAATGTAACACTATTAGTTTCATTAGGGTTATCAATTATAATATACTCTTTTTCTTTATCTCTTACAAGCGCATTATCAAAATAATCTTGTGCATTAATAAGAGTATAAGTTGTATCATCTATTGTATTATAATTTCTTCTATACATTTTTAAATGTATACTTGGATTATTTAATCCTGAATTATAATCAATATCAAATTTAATACTTGCTTCTCCATTTGCATTCTTACCAGTTAATGAATTAATTATCATTTCTTCAGGTGTAGTATTTACATCTAAGCCATAAATTTCATTAACTATCTCAATAGCAAAATCCTTAGTATCTGAAGAATTTAAACCATAATAGATTCCATCTGGAGAACCAAATGATTCAAATCTCAATGTATAATTACCTGATGCTATCTTTGATGTTCCAGTATTAATTATAACCCATTTTTCAGCACTATCAACTTTATCTGCAATTTTTATTCTTGTTGTACCATCAATATTTGGATAATATCTAACACCATCAATTTCATAATACAAACCTAATAAAGTAGTTCCTGTTACAACATCACCATCTTCATTAATAAGAGATATTTTCATACCTAGTTTTGAATCAAAATAATGAGTATCATATATTGTTGTAGAACCTACAGTTGATTGTGTATAATCTATTGTCATATCCGCAATAACTGTTTCTCCATTATATATTTTATTTCTATCAAGTGTTCCATCCATATCTATAATAGCATCTTTATTAGTATATATATTATATACCATATCTTGATGTTGTGGACCAAGCACACTATAAATGATTTCATCATCATTATCTCGTATCTCTATTAATAATTGATTATTTAATGAATCTGCATTTATTTGCGTATCACCAAAATCAATTATGAAAATATATTCTTCATTACAATAATTTCCTGTACTACAATATGAAGTATTCTTAGCAACATCATCATAATATACCCCACTATTAACAGCTCCCATAGTCTCAAACATAGATAAGTTATAGAATACTGTATCACTTGTTGTTAACTGAGTTTGTGCATTTGTTACATCACTAGCTGTAATAGTATGATAATAATACTCTGGAGTATCTTTTGCTAAATCAATCATAGTTATTTTAGTATTTAAAGGTAATACATAATTAGATACAAGACCTCTATGATATCCACTTCTATAAATTGAAGCACCTGAATTAAACAAAGAGTAATATGCACTAATTGAAGATGAAGAAGTAATATTTGTTGCACTTGATGTAAACAATTCATATTTTCTTCCTGCAGTCATTGCACCTTCATAGTTTACCGTATCAAATAATACTTTTGACATATTTACAGTAATAACAAGTCTTTTTGATTCTTTATTTAAAGCATCAACTTGTCTTATAGATAAAAGCTTAATTGTTGCTTTTCCCATACTAGCTGCTTCTGTAATATTTTTTGAATGGTGTAAATAAAATAACAAAGTTGGTGCTGAATCATTATTACCACCAATATAGTCTTTATCTCCAATGTAACTCTGTTGTTCATTTGTTATGAATTGTGTATAACTATTTGATAACCATCCAATATTACTTGTTTGCATTGAAAGACCCATAACAGTGTTAGCTTCTGCGTCCGTTGGTGCTATTTTTTTAATACTATTTTTATCAACTAAGCTAATATCTGGATCTAATTCACTAAAATCAAATCCTTGAATTTCAAAACTTGTATTTGGATCAGTAAAATCTCTTAATGATAATTCTATAGTACCTAATGTTGAATACTTTGAAGCTACTAATTCAATTTCATATTCAATAACACCTGCACCAATTGTCCACATATATAATGGTCCAGTTGGAGGTGTTGGTTCAATATAATTGACAATATTTTTACTAGTTGCTTCATCCATATAATTTGTATAGAAACCATCAACTTCTATATCATGATTAGTTTTATGAAGTCCAAGTACATAAGAACTAACATTTTCAAATACATCTCCCCAATCAAGTGTATCATCATAATCATATTTATCATAAATACCTGTATTGATTGTACCATTTGAATTATATTTATACATTCCGAAGAATGTCATTCCTGTTACTTCACCATAATCAGTAATATTTTGATTTTTAGCAATATTCAAGTTTTTACCAGTATACATATATATTCTATTATCAACATTTTTTGTTACTGTTTTATTATTTTCATTTATTGTAACTTGAGCAACACTTCCATTAGAAGTTAAACTCTTAAATTCTTGTAATAGATTAGCACCTGTTTCTAAATATAATGTTGAATTATTTGTTAAATCAAGTTCATCTATTCTTGATAATGAGAATAATACATCAGAGTATTCATTTTCTCTATCGGTTGCTCCTATTAATAAAATTGAAGAATTGTTTAATACTAGTAAATCTGTTCTTTGAATTGAAATATTCTTTTTAGGATTATCATATGTACCATAATTCTTAATTGTAATTTGACTAGTACCAGTTGTAGTAGAAGCATTACCACTTCCAAATATAGAACCTAATATTTCAAAATTTTCATAATTATGTCCATTAATATTAACATCAATTGCTTTTGTAACACTAACAAATGTCCAGTCGTATTCATCAGATCCAGAAGCGTTAGCTTCACCACCACCGAATACAGTTCCTTTTATAGAAACATCTCCTCTTTGAACATTATTTCCTACAGCAACATCAGCTCCAATATTTACACTTGTTTGTCCATATACTTTTGATGTATTAGCTCCACCATATACATTTCCATATACAGTAGCACCTGCTATATTTACAAGAGCAGTTGAATTATTAACATTTTCACTACCAGTTGTAGCGGCATTTCCTCCACCAAATACAGAGCATGTACTTAATACTGAACATGAAGGTGTTCCAATAACTGTTGTACCACCTACTGTAATACTTGTATTTCCATATACAGTAGCAGTAGAACCATTTCCTCCTGCATATGCACTTCCATTTATGTTAGCATTGTTAATTAATACACTTGTATTTGTTCCAACACTACCTTCATTTCCTCCACCATATACATTGTTGATAACTGTTCCACCTTGAATTAATAATGAAGTATCATTTGTTATACCAGCTGCATTTCCACCAGCATATATATTATTTACAGTTCCATTTCTCATAAATACACTTGATTTATCAGAAATAGCTCTATTTCCTCCACCATATACATTAGCTATAGTACCATTATTTATTTTAACACTTGTACTTAGTGTTTTACCTCCGGCGTTATTTCCACCATAGACACTACCTACTTGTCCATTACTAATAACTACATTAGAAGTATCTACGTTTCCGCTTTCATTTGATCCTCCAAATACATTTGTTACATTTATTACACTTGTTGCATCAGTTGCTTCTAAAGTAATATTTGTACTTGCTGCACCTGCATGATTTCCTCCACCATAAATATTTGAAATAGTAGATGTCGCATTATGAACTGTAACATTTGTTTCTTCATTTACATAAGCTTCATTTCCACCACCAAATATAGTTGTTAGTGTTCCATCATTAACTATTACTTCTGTTGTATCAACTGTTGCTTTATTTCCTCCTCCATAAACAGTAGGTGTTTGTCCACCATTAATAGTTACATGTGTATCTTCTGCTTCAGCTTGATTTCCTCCACCGAATATTGTAGTAACTTGTCCAGCTGACACTGCTATATTAGTTGTAGTTGTTTTTCCACCAGCGTTATTACCACCATATAAAGTTGTAACTGTTCCATTATTTATATTTACATTAGATACACTAACATTACCAGCTTGATTAGATCCACCATAAACATTAGTAGCTTTAGCAGTATTATTTAATGTTACATTTGTAGTATTTGCTCCAGCTTGATTTCCTCCACCATATACATTTGGTATTGTGTTAGTTGTGTTAGTAATTGTTACAGTAGTGCTTCCACCAACGTTTCCTTCGTTACCTCCGCCATAAACTACTGAATTAATTGTTCCATTAGAAATTGTAACATTAGTATTATTTGTAATTCCAGCTTTATTTCCTCCACCATATACTGTAGTTAAAGTTCCACCAGAAATTGTAACAGTACTATTTGAAGAAGTAGCTTCATTACCTCCACCAAATACTGTTGTTGTGGTACCTCCAGTAATAGTTACTATATTAGTTCCAGTTTCTGCTTCATTACCTCCACCATATATAGTAGTAATTGTTCCTGCAGTTTGATTAACATTAGAATTTGTAGTATTTCCTCCAGCATTATTACCACCAAATACATTTGTAACTGTTCCGTTGTTAACATTTACATTTGAAGTAGTAACTACTCCAGTTTCATTAGAACCTCCATATACATTTGTAATATTTATAGGTCCACTTCCAGATGCTAGTGTTACATTTGTTGTCGTAGATCCAGCATTATTACCACCACCAAATACATTTGGTATTGTATTACCAGTTTTACTTATATTTACATTTGTTGTTGTAGTATTTACTAAGTTTCCACCACCATATATAGCAGTGTTAACAGTAGCACCTGTAACATCTACATTAGTAGTTGTACAAGTTCCACCTTCATTATTTCCACCAAATACTGTTGAAACAATTCCATTTTGTATATGTACATTTGTTTCGATTACATCACCTAATTGATTAGATCCTCCATATAGTGTTGTAACAGTTCCACCTCTTAAATAGATATTTGTTTCATCTATAGAAGTTTTATTACCTCCACCATATGCATTAGTAACTGTTCCACCATCAATATAAACTGTATCAGTTCCTTCTGGTTTACCAGCTTCATCAAATCCACCAAATACATTTGTAATTGTTCCACCATTTATATCAACTGTAATATTTCCTTTAACGTAAGGAGTAGCACTAGAACTACCTTTAGCACCTCCAAATACTGATTTTAAAATAGTTCCGTTATTAACTGTAACATTAACTGTATTTGAATTACTTGATGCAGTAGTAGATAAAGCATTAACAGTACCAAAAGCACTTCCTCCATATACTGAACCATTAATATTTGGTCCACTTGTTGAATCTCCTATTGTTACACCTACATTATTTCTAACAAAAGTATTAGCTCCTTCACCACCACCATAAACATCTGTATAAACTTTTCCATTTATGATATTTACATTAGTTGAACCATATACTTCTCCTTTAGTTCTAGAACCTCCATAAACTGAACCATACACTTCTCCATCATTCATAGTGATATAAATATTTGTAGTATTATTTGAACTACCAGCTCCGTTATTGTTTCCTCCACCATATACAGAACCTTTAATTTCACCACCATTTATAACAATATTTGTATTATATGTATTATTACTACCATTTTGTCCAGTAGCACCAAAGTTTCCTCCACCATATACATTTTTATTTATTGTACAATTTCCATCAATTACAACATTAGAATTATTTACAGTACCAATTGAGCTTTGGCCTTCTTTACCATTACCAATTCCAAATACACTACCAGCTTCTACTTTACTATAAGATTCAATTGAATTATTTTGTACAAGAGTTGGATTTCCTATAACAGCATTACCGCCAATGTATACATAAGAATCAGCATCTAGAGTTCCATCTCCATTGCTACCATCAACACCATTAGATCCACCTAATACTGCATAGTTTACACGTCCTCCAGTCACTTGAATAATTCTATTTCCATAAGTTTCACTGACTCCAGCTCCACCTACTATTAAATCTACTTCTCCACCTTTCATATAGATAAATGCATTATTTAATGTTTTCAAAGTAGATGACGCAAGAGGTCCACCTAAAAGGTTATAAATATATCCACCTTCAATTATAGCAGTTCTTGCAGAATATTGAGTACCATAACCTCTACCACCGACATAAATTCCAGTTGCTTCATCATATTTATTTGTTCCAAAGCTTCCACTTTTAACAATAGTTGTAAATAATGATGAAGTACTACTAGCACCATAGTTATTTCCAGACCAAGATCCTGAAATGGTATGTCTATATATTAATCTATTATTTTTATTAGCATCAGTACTTACTCTATCATAATCACATCCATATGTAGCAGTAGCTTCTACATATAATGTTTTACTAGAAGAATTTGATGGTGTACTTGTTGATCCATCATTATATAAACCAGATTCAACTATTAATCTATATTTTGTAAGATTTGTTCTACTAGTACCAGTACTTGAATTATTTCCTCCAGCAATATAGCCAAAATTAGTTGTTGTTGAATTATATTGTTTAAGACCTCTTCCAATCTTTAAATTATTATAACCTCCATATATACTTCCATAAGAAGGTCTACCATTATTACCAGAAGATGGCGCACTTTCACCATCAACAGTATCAACAGATCTAATTTTTATATTATCAATTCTTGTATCTTCACTACAAATAATATATGTATTTCTAACATCCCAAGTATTACTACCTGAATAATCATTTCCATTATTTAATCCTGTAACAGTGAATGGTTTAGTCTGATTATTAGTCCATGTAGAATTAGAAGTACCACTCATTACAATAACATTCGTATCACGAGTAGTTAAATAATAATAATTTGTTCCAGAAACTACTACTTCAACATTATTATTTGAATCATAATATTGGATTAATTCATAGTAATTATTACATCCACCATATGTATTACACCTTCCACTTGTTTGCAAATTTCCATCAGAATTATAATATCCCGCTAAGTTTCCTGAATTTGGAATTGTAATTTTTCTATAAAAGCCTGCAATAGATTGCCCTACAGGAACTTCATTAATATAATTTGTTCCAATGACTTGTATTGTATGATAATCCATACCATAATTAGTAAGTTCATAATATGTAGTATTTGGATCATAACTTCCGGTTGCCGGAACATAACATGTACAATTACCCCAAAATGCTTGACAATTTCCTGTTAAAGGTTGTCCACTTGAGTTTACACTGCCATCCGGATATGCTCTACCATTTCTTACAGTTTGACGAGTATAATAATTTGTAATATCTTCATAAATATTTTCAGTTGAAGATATAGTATGATAACCAGAAGAATCTAAAGCATTTTGAGCAGCAGTCCAGCTTGAATAAGTAGTTATTTTACCATCAGCCCATGATGCATAAATATCAATATTAATATTAGCTGGATTACTTCCAGAATAAGTTACAGGTATTTTAACTTGTCTAGTATAAATATTCATATCAAGTGTAATTAAAGCACCACTATAATTAGTTACCCATCCATTAAATGTCTTATTATTAGGTCTTCTTTCAAATGGATTATCTATTAAATCTATTAAAACATAATCATCACTAGTATTTCCACTAGTTCCATTATTATTAACTTCATATATTTTATAATAAACTATTTCATTTTGTGTTTCACTAACAGAAATAGTTCCAGTATAATTGCCTTCTATATCACTACCATGATAATGAACTTCAGTATATACAAGATTTGTATCATTATATATATTCTTTTTAGTTGTTGTTGGAATAGAACCATCACTAGAATAAGTATAGTTTAATCCATCATAATAATTAGCATCATTTAAATAATCATTTACATAAACAACTGAACCTTCTATTCCACTATCATGAGCACTTGGAGCATTTCTTACCATTTTCTTAGCTTTTGCTTTAGTTGGAACTGTATCATCTTTTCCATTATTAACAATTCTAAATTTATTATCTTCTAATTTCCATTCAAAATCACTATTGTCATTTAAAATACCAACTATTGAACTAGAAGGATAATTATTATAAAATGATACCTTATTATTTTTAATTTCATATCTAAATAACAAATCATTTTTTACGTTATAATCTTCTATTAAATCTAGTCCATTAATATTATAAACAATATTTTCAACTTGAGAATCACCATATATTTTAATTAAACCAGTTGTGTCATTTATACTACTATTACCATTAACATGAATATTCTTAATAGTGTTATTACCTTTATCATTAAGAATAAATAAAGATGTTTTAGCATTTTCTTCTTTACCTTCATAATTAACACTTATATTATATAAATTAATATTTTCTATTTTGCTTGATTCAGCATTTTTAATTAAAGCAATAGTAATATTTTCAACATTATTAGTTATAACTTCATCAGAAGTATCAGTATTTTCTGTATTTTCATCTTCAGTACTACCAGGTTCTGCGTTTTCTATATTGTTATCAGTAGTATTAGATTCTGCATTATTATTTTCATCTACTTCAGTTTTATTATCTGTAACTACATCATCAGTTTTTGTTTCTGTATTAGTTTCTGTCTCTTCTTTTGTTTCAGTAGATGCTGGTGTTTCATTATTAGATGAATTATTATCTTTGTTTTCTGTTTCTATATTCTCTGTTGTTTTATTATCAGATTCTTTACTTTCTGTTACTTCGTTTGAATTTTGTTCAGTTTTTATTTCATTGTCATTATTAGTATCTGAAGTATTAGTAGTTTCCTCATTTGTATTTTCTAAATTAGAAGCATTATATTCTTCACTACTATTTGTTGATTTAACATTATTTTGTCCTATTATATCTTTTTCTTCTGCTATAAAAGTAATATCTGAAAAGTTAATGTTTTTTATATTAGCACTATATGTTGAATCAAATAAGCTTAAATTAGCCAACTTTTCTTCATCACTTAAATAGTAATTTGATATTTTAAAATTAAATATTGAATATCCATTTCCATCAAAAACTCCACTAAATGATTTACCATCTTGAGCAAATGAAAATTCTTTACCATTTAAATTAATATTATTAGTTAAACTATAAAATTTATTGAAATATTCTCCAGATTCATCACCATTTATTATAGAAAAGAAATAAGCCAGTTCACTTCCGGTATTTATGATATATGGATCATCCACACTACCAGAACCATTTTTAAACTTTTTAGCAACTGTTCCATCCCAAATACTAGATGATGTTTTTTCACTAAAAGTACTAGTTATTATAAAGAAATTCACAGCAAAAAATAGAAGTATAATTACTACTAATAAACGTTTGTCTTTTAATTTTTCAAGTATTTTTTTGTACATCTACTTCCTACTCTCCCATAATAATAAAATTATACCATATTTAAAGAATTCAAACAATATTTTACACATAAAAAAAATCAGCTTTTTAGCTGATTTAATTATGGTGTTTCATTTCCATCATCTAATGAGAATCCAAGTTTATATGTAAGGTCAGAACCTGAAGCGCTGTTTTCACAATCAACATCTTGTCCTTCAATCCACATATATACCCTAATTTTTGTAATTCCAGTGCTTAAATGGAATGCATTAAGTAAATTAGTTTCTTTTGTACTTCCTTTATAAGCTTCTTTATGTTCTTCATCTTGATCAGAATAAGCTACATTAGTTCTATATAATGTTGGAACACTTTCAAAGTAAGTAGAACTTGGAGTTCCACCTGTTCCAGGGTTTGTATCTAATAATACGATTGGAGTTGATATAGCAGCTTTAACCCCTAAATATGGTACAGCAGCAACTCCTGAAGCAGCAGTTGTTGTGCTAAGTCCATAATATAAACTAGCATTATTTGTACCACTTGCTTTATGAGCATCATAGTTTGGTTCAACTACAATTGAAGAGTTTCCACTCATTAATGCTTGTGCAGCAGCTGCAGTTGCTGTTGAAGCTACATTTCCTTCAATAACAAATGCATATCTTGCAGCATATTGTAAACCTTTATCAGTTGTTTCAGCTTTAACTTTTACACCAGAACCATTTTCTAAATAAATATCAGCTCCAGCTTCATCATCAACTTTTAAGAAAATATCAAATGCGATAAAATCTCCAGTTGTACCTTTTGCTTCAGCTGGTGATTTAGTTGCAGTAAGTGCAAGTTTACCTGCATCAGCTCCAGTTTTAATACCTTCAACAGTACCCTTATAGAAATTTAAATATCCATTAGTAACTGAACCATTTGTTGAAACTGGTGCTAATTGTGATGGTAATTGATTTGTATTACCACTCCAGTTTGTTGGTGTAGTTATATCAGTATTTGATATTAATGTTTTCCATTCAGTTGCATCAGTTGAAATTTGCAAACCTGAACTTGCAGCTATACGCACATTGATAGGATCAATTGTTACACTTCTGTTAGCAGTGAACCATGCGTAAGTTGATGTTGATAATAATACTATTGTTAAAAATAGTAGTAATACCAATGATTTTAATTTTTTCTTTTTTTCTTTTCTTTTTGCCATAAAAATCACTCCAATTCATTTAATGTTTCTTCTGTATGTTCTTCTATTAATTTCATATGTAATCTAACATGTCCACCAATCAAGGCATTTGTACATTCAGGGTCATCCCCTTCAATCCAAACAACAACTGTTATTTTGTCAAGATCTCCCGCTTTCATGTCTTTTCTTTGCTCTAAAATTATCATTCCGTCTTCATCATCCCTAAACTTCTTAGTTCCAGGTTCAGCTTCACCATCTATACTGTTGCCTTTCGCATAAATAGTTTTCTCATCGTTAACGTAAATCATAATTCTAAGAGCTTCATCGGCATTTTTGATTACATCATCCATTACAATAGAATACCAATAATTTAATATTGCTTCCCCTTGATTCTCCATATAGAACGAATATGCAATGTAATTTTTGCCATTATGTGAGCCTTCATACTCCGTGATATCATCAGGTAACCACTTTATAGATATATTATCCATAAACTGCAAATCTTCTGCTTTAAGTTTTCTCTTTGGAGTAGGATCATTTAATGTTTCATACATAGCAAGTCCACTATACAGCATTTTATTATCCTCAAGAGCAACAACAAAACTTCCATCATTAAAAAGTATTTTTAACACAATATAGATAACAATTAAAAGCAATAAAAGTAATAAAACAGCAAGCTTTGCAAATTTGCCAAGTCTTTGCCAATTTCTTATTTTATTTGCCTTAACTACTACATCCTTTTTTGCCATAATACTCCTCCAATGATTAGTAGTCATAATATATGATAGCCACTCTTGTCTATCATATATATTTCAATTATAATCAAATAATTTAAAAAAATCAACAAAAATCGACATTAATTTTAAATAATTTTTATAAAAAAAAGACTATTTATTTATTTTATTAATAGTCTCTTTTATAATATTAGTTTTAACATTTTCAACTTCATAAAAACCATACTCAGTCATTAAATCATATGTATTTGCTTGATGTTTCATTGTTTCATCTAATCCATTTTTTAAAACTTTTCTTACATCTTCATTTGAACTTTCTAATGTACCATGTACAAAAACTTCAACATTGCTTTTTAAAATCATTAAATAATTATCTAATAATAAATTATCATTCATTTAGTTTTTCCTCCATTAAACACATTATTTTTTCTTTAATACTCATATGTATTTTTTCTTCCTTTTTAAAAAAATCAACTAATTCTTCTTCACTAACCATATCTTGCATTTCTTCACATATACAAATAGTATTATCTTCATGCTTAATCGCATCTTCTAAATATAATAATTCTTTTTGTGTCATAATATTCCTCCTAAAATTATTATTAACCAAACAAAAAGTTTTATACAAAAAAAGAGTACTTCTACTCTATTATAAATAATAAATCTTTATCTATTAATTCTTTTTCAGTAATATATTTATCATAATTACCATCTTTATAATTTGCCATAAGCTCATCTATTACTTCAAAAAAGTATTCATCTCTTAAATTTAGTTTTTTCATTATAACACATATAGCTAATGTATTATAGAATTCTTCTATTTCATTTTCAAAAGAAGAAGGTCCTAACACATCATCAACAATATAATCATTAAAACTTTCTATTCCAATTTCATCTATCTTTTCTTTTTCTCTTACATAATTCGCTTCAATAAAATCTTTTATTTCTTTATATGATATTTTTTTCATTATATTCTCCTTCTACATACTTAGCAAGATTTATATCTGCCCGTGATAAATCATAATCAAGTAATTCATTTATATTAACATATTTATATTCACTATGATCATGTAAATTAAAACTACCACTAATATATTCACACTCATATAGTTTTAAATTAATTACTTTATTAGGATATTTATATATATTATTTGTTATATATTTTTTAGCTTTTATATTTAATTCAAACTCTTCTTTTATTTCTCTTTCTATAGCTTCTTCATCACTTTCATCACTTTTTGCTTTTCCACCAGGAAATTCCCATTTACCTAAATTATTAACATCTCCTGTACTTCTTTTAGCAATCAAAACTTTATTATCTTTAAATATTAATGCAGCTATAACATTAATCATAAAACCACCCGAATTAATTATAGCACAAATATTATTTTTTATATGTTATAATTATAATTAGGTGAAATAATATGATAGAAAAACTATTTAAATTAAAAGAAAACAAAACAAATATAAACACTGAATTTATAGCAGGACTTACCACTTTTATGGCTATGTCTTATATAATATTTGTTAACCCTTCTGTACTTAGTCAAACAGGAATGGATTATGCTTCTGTATATGCAGCTACCATAATTACAAGTATACTTGCTACATTAATATTAGGACTATATGCTAATGTTCCATATGCTTCTAGTGCTGGAATTGGTCTTGGAAGTTTATTTACATATACTATTTGTGGTGGCCTTGGATATTCTTGGCAACAAGCTCTAGCAATAGTATTTATATGTGGAATAATCAATTTAATAATAACACTTACTAGTTTAAGAAAAAAAATAATAAAATCAATTCCTACATTCTTACAAGAAGCAATAACTGTTGGTATTGGATTATTCATTACATATGTTGGACTTATAAATGCTGGAATTATAAAATTTGGTGCATCTACTATAGAAAATGGATTTGCATTAGATGTAGTACCTCAAATAGGTTCACTCACTGATCCAGAAGTATTACTTGCATTATTTTGTTTAGTATTCACTTCAATTTTATTAATTAAAAAAATTAAAGGTGCTTATTTAAAAGGAATACTTGTTACTACAATTGTTGGTATGATATTTAGAATTACACCATTACCGGATTTTCAAAACTATACAATTCTTCCAAGTATAGAGCCAACTTTTTTAAAATTAGATTTCAATGGATTATTTAATTTAAGTAGTAGCGCTTTAATAGTATTAATGACAATATTTACACTTTGTATTTCTGACTTATTTGATACAATTGGTATATTTATAGGAACTGGTAAAAAAGCAGGAATATTTAAAGTAGATAAAGATGGAAATATGCCAAAAAGATTAGAAAAAGCAATGATTGCAGATTCATGTGGCACTATAATTGGTTCAGTTCTTGGTACAAGTAATGCTACTACTTATTTAGAAAGTAGTGCTGGTATTGAAGCTGGAGGAAGAACTGGTTTAACCTCTGTATTTGTTGCACTATGTTTCTTCTTATCACTATTCTTATATCCAATTATTAAATGTGTACCTATGGCAGCTGTTTCACCAATATTAATATTAATTGGTGTATCAATGCTTGAAAATATTGGACAAATTGATTGGAAAGACTTAATGATAGCAATACCTTCATTCTTTATAATAGTAATGATGCCATTATCATATTCAATCACAACAGGAATTGAATTTGGATTTATATTTTATTCAATTGTAAATCTATACACAGGTAATGCTAAAAAAGTATCACCAATAATTTATATATTCTCAATATTATTTATTATTAAATATATTATGATGGCATTTTAAAAGAGAAAAATAATTTTTCTCTTTTTTATTGTGGATCATATCTTGTAAGATTATATGTATTTATAATTGATTGTATTTTACCAGGATAAGTTTGTGAACCATTAGCATAAGCAGATAATGACCCAGCTGCTGCTATAGGATTATTACTTTTACAATTGTTTAAAAAATTATTATAAACACTAGAATAAGTAAAAAAGTACTGAGTATGATAATATGTAGATTCATAAAAATTATCAAATTGTCTTAATGATCCAATCTTAGGCTTATTTCCTGGATAACCAATTAAACCATATACATTGTATGTATTATCAATAAAACTTTTTCCATAACCAGACTCAAGTGATGCTTGAGCTATTGTTATACTTGGAAGCACTCCTCCACATTCATTATAAACAATTTGAGCAGCACAACCTATAAAATCAAAAAACTCTTCTTTACTCATTGATTTTACTTGTGCTTCACTCATTTGTTGAATTTGTTCTTTTGTATACTTTCCATTTAAACTTTCAATCTTAATGTAATCACCAGCATTAACTGAACCAGCACTTCCTCCACCACCAGTTAGTCCATTTCTAATGATTTCACTTATTCTTTTTCTTTGATTATTGATTCTTTCTAATAAAGCTTTTAATTCATCTATTGTGGATGCTTCTTGTTTTTTCTTTTCTTCTTCTTTAATTCTTTTCTCTTCATCCATTTCAGCTTTTACAATATCTAATTCTTTTTTAAGCTTGTTTTTTGCATTCTCATCTTTAAGATTATCAACTGCTACTTTAGCAGAAGTATAGGCCCCACTATTTAAAGTTGTTTTTGCTGTTTGAACTAAAGCAGATGCTTGATTTGCATATAAAACATTAATATATTCGCTATTAGCATTATCTATACAACCATAATACTCTATATTTGTATCTGCGACTTTTACAATAAAACTTACTATTAAAGGTAAAACAAATATAATAGCTGCTGCTATTATTCTTTTAGAAAATACTGTAAAAGTTGCGCCCTCACCAGATATCATTGATTTAACAAAATCAATCATACATACAACTATAAGAATAATTGGTACACTTATTCTTATTATATTTATAAATGTTTTAACAACAGACATAACAGATAAAACATCTGGACTATCACATATATTTAAAATCATACTTCATCACACACACATTATAACATATTTTTATTTATAATCTAAATTATTTTTTTCTATGTCTTTTTTTGTTTTTAATATCTTTTTTAACTTTCTTTATAATTGTTAACATTTCATCATAATATTTTTTTGTAGGAGGCATCTTACTTTCATTTAATTCTAATAATAATTTATTAATAAGATTATATTCTTTATTATAATTAATTTCTAAATAGTGAATTAAATGATGTGAAGAACTTGTTAATAATGCATAATTATTAATACTATTTTCTCCATTATGTTCTTTTTTAATAATATGATGGCGCGTTAAATCAGATGGATTAGTTATAGTATCCCCCATCCAGTCCAAATCAAATGTATTATATATATTAATCATTTCTTTTATATCATCATTCATATATTTATTATAAATAATATTCTTTTAAAAATAAATATGTTATAATAATAATGAGGTGATTATATGAAAGATAGTACTAAGAAAATATTATCATTTGCTCTAGCTAGTACAATTATAGCTGGTGTACCAACAGTTGCACATGCAAATGATAATAATACTAGTAATGTAGTTTTAGATACTACAAATAATGATATTTATTATACTGTTAAAAATGGGGATACACTTGGTAAAATATCTACAATGTTTTATGGTTCTAGTGAATACTATAATGAACTAGCAACTTATAATAATATTGAAGATGCATATTTAATTTATGTTGGTCAAACTATTAGAATTCCAAGAACTAGACCAATAAAATCACCAGATTGTTATTCACAACCTGCTACAGTTTATTACTATCCAGAATACAGCGAAGATCAAACATATACAGTTCAAAATGGTGATTTAATGATTTGTATTGTTGATAAATTTTATGGTACAAAGAGTTTAAATTATGTTGATAAACTTGCTACATATAATAATTTAAGCGATCCAAATTTAATTTATGTTGGACAAGTACTTAGAATTCCAGAAGAAAATAAACTTAAACAAGTTTTAGCTAATGATTATACACTTCAATATCAAATGTTAAATTGGAGAATTGAACATCCTAATGAAAAATATCCATCAAAAGAAAATACATTAGTTTTAAAGCCATAGATTAATAAAACAAAAGATCTACAAATGTAGATCTTTTTTATTTGAATAAATTTAATATTCTATCTAAAACAGTATCACTTTCTTTACTTGTTTGTTTTGTTTTTTCTTCTTTTACATTTAATGAATCAATAACTAATACAAATTTAGTATCACCATCCATATTAGAACCAGTAAATGAAGTATAATTTTCACCTAATTTAATTAAATCTTTTGTCTTTGTTATAGTATTTTTTATATCTTTATTTACAATACTATTTATTTTATTAATTCCTTCTTTATTAAACTTAGTAATACCATTTGATAATTCATTAGTACCATTTTTAAGTTGATTTATTCCACCATATATTTGATTAGAATATCCTGATAATAAATTCATTCCCTCTTGTAACTTACCAGTTGCATCACTAATAGTTTTAACTCCACTCTCAAATTCATTAATACCATTTTCTATCTTATTAATCTTATCAGGAAGTTCATTAATAATAGAAATATTTTTATCAATATTATTTATATTATTATGAATGCTCTTATTTGCTTCTTTAATTTTACTTTCAACTTCTTTTAAATCAACACTTGATTTTCTAATACTATCTAAATCTTTTATAAGTTTACTATCATCTTGTGTTAACTTATTAGTAACACTTTCTAATCTTTCTTTTTCTTTATTCAAACTTGTTTTTAGTTTTTCTAAATCTTTTTTATCTTTTTCAATTGATTTTTTTAGATTAGCTATATCACTATTTTTAATCTTTTTAGCTTCTTTATATAATTCTTTCAATTCATCACTTGCATTTTCACTATCTTCTTCATATGTTTTAATAATATAATCAGCACTAGAAATAGCAAAACTACTAATATTATCTAATTTATCTAAATAAGACTCTGATATATCTAAAAATGATGATATTTCATTTATATATTTACTCATATTAGATGAATATGTACTAACTATTGAATTATAATCATGAGTACTATCTAAATACTCATCAACTGTTTCTAAATAATTAATAATATTTAATATATCAGAAGTTATACCATCAACTATTTTATTAGATTCACTGGCATACTCTTCTATATTACTAGAATACTTATTAGTTATTTCTTTTATTTTATTAGCATCATTTTCTAACTTAGGTAAATATGCTCTAAACTCTTTTACACTTTCATTATTTAAAACATTATTAACTTCATCATTTAATTTATGGGTACCATCATTTAATAAATTAAAGTTTTTATTAAATGTATTAATTCCTTCATTAAACTTATCATAATTTGTATATAAAAGATTAAGTCCATTATTAATTTTCTTACTTCCATTTTCAATTTGATTCATACTTTTTTGTAAAGTATTAATATTCTTATATATATCATCCATTTTATCAAATATCTTTAAATCACTTGAATCTATAAGTTTAGTTGATATTAAAGAGTATATAGAAGATAACTCAAATTTTGAAGTATAATAACTAATATTTATTGTATCCATTCCTTTTAATTCTTCAAAATCTAAACTTTCATATAAACCAGGAGATACAATTCCAACTACTATATAATCATTTCCATTATTAATTACTTTACCATTATCAATTCTTACATTTTTATTTGTATTACCATCTATAATGGTAGCTGCTGTTACAACAAAAGGTGTATATAAAGATCCATGTTTTTGATTATTTTTATATTTTAGTTTAATTTCTACTTTTCCACTTTTACCTAACATATCTTGTGGTCTTAATTCTTTAGAATCTAAATAGTATGTAGCAGTTAATGTAACAGGAAGTGTTTTAGATGTTGTACCTTTATAAAAAATATCATCTTCCTTAGCATCCCATACTAGTCTACTATCTTTTATTTCATATGTATAATCATTTTTTAAATTAACAATATCCTCAAGTATGCTACTATCTTCTACTCTACTTAATTTTTCATCGTTAATTATTTGTTCATTAACTATTAATTTATTAACTTTTCCATTATAATCTAAAGAACCATATACAACTTCATGTTTAGATAATGCATGTGTATTATTTGGAAAAATTAATAACATTATTAATAATAATATTGCTAGTTTTTTAGTTGATTTTTTCATTTTTACATTTCCTTTCTTTTTAAAAATTATTTTATCAAATGTTAATAATACAGAAGGTAAGCAAGTTGATACTATAAATACACTAATCAATGCTCCTCTAGATATAAGTGTACAAATAGAACCAATCATTTCAATATTGGAATAAATTCCTACACCAAATGTTGCTGCAAAGAAACACATACCACTAATTAATATTGAAGGAAGTGCATTATTTAAAGTATCAATCATCGCTTCTTCTTTATTCATTCCTTCCTTTCTCTTTGAAAGATAAGTAGTAGTTACTAAAATTGCATAATCAATAGTTGCTCCTAATTGTATGGTACCTAATGTAATTGGTGCTATAAATGGAAGAATACTTCCATCAAAATAAGAAATACTAAGATTTATAAATATTGCTCCTTCTATTACTACAATTAATAGAATTGGTACAATAAATGATTTTAATACAAATAATAAAACTATAAATATACAAATAATTGAAAAATAATTAACATTATTATAATCAGTATCATACGTTTCAATTAAATCTTTTGTTAAAGCTCCCTCTCCTGCTACTATAGCATTTTTATCATATGATTTAACAATCTTATTAATTTCATCTATTTGATTATTAAGTTCATTCGTAGCTGTTTCATATAAAGAATTTACAAGTAACAATTCATATTTATCACTTTCAAATAAATTATTAAATTTACTAGGAAGCATATCTTCAGTAATACCAAATTTTTTAATACTTCTAAGTGATAAAACAAAATCAATACCATCTATTTTATTAATATCATTAATCATTTCATTAACTTCATCATCTTTTAACTTCTTATCTATTAATATCATTTCAGGATTAACTATATTATATTTCTCTTTTAGTATTTTATTAGTACTAATACTTTCTAAAGTATCAGGTAAAGATGAATCAAGATTATAATAAACAACTGTATTTTTTTGAGCAAAATAAGTTGGAATTAATAATATCAAAAACATTATAAATATCACTTTATTATGTTTAACAATAAAACTATTATATTTATTAAAATTAGGCATTAATTCTTTATGTTTAGTTTTATCTAAATATTTATCAAATAATAATAACATACTAGGAAATACTGTAAGAACACTAATAACTCCTAAAAATACACCTTTAGCCATAACTATACCTAAATCATATCCAAGAGTTAATTTCATTGCACACAAAGCAAGAAATCCAACTATTGTAGTAAGACTACTACCAGTTACCGAAACAAATGTGTCTTTAATAGCTATACTCATAGCTTCATTTCTACTTTTATATTTCTTTTTATTCTCTTCATATGAATGATATAAAAATATTGAAAAATCTGTTGTAACACCTAATTGTAAAACTGCAACTAATGCTTTAGTTATATAAGATATTTGTCCTAAAAACACATTAGTTCCTAAATTATAAACAATAGAAAAACCTATATTAATAAGTAATATAAATGGAACTAAATAAGAATTAAGAGATATTTCTAAAACAACAATACATAATAATACAGCTATTACTATATAAACCATTATTTCTTTTTGACTTAATTCCATAGTATCAAGTACCATAGAACTCATACCACCCTGTTTAATAACACCATCAGTTGTTTTCCTAATCTCTTTAACTGCATTAATAGTTTTTTCATTTGAAGTTGACTCTTCAAAAGTAATAAAAATGATATCAGTATTTTCTTTATGAAGTTTATCTTTAACTTTATTAGGTAACATCATAACTGGAATATCACCAATCACATCATAAATACTAACTGCATTATTCACACCATCTATTTTTTTAATTTCACTTTCTAACTTTGTAACAGAAGAAGGCTTCATATTTTCTATAACTGCTATAGAATAAGCGCCCATTTTAAAATCATTTGTTAATATATTTTGTCCTTTAATAGTTTCTATATCATCTGGTAAATATACTAAAATATCATAATTAATTTTAGTCTTTAAGATACCAATAAAAGAAAGTACAAGTAATATAAGTGAAATAATGACTATTAAAAACTTGTTATTACAAATAAAATCCCCAATCTTTTTCATCTCAATCACCATTAATATAGTTTATTATTATGGAATTAAAATTACCACATTAAAAAAATAATTTTGTATGATATCCAACACTTTTATCAATATATATGTATAAATAACCAACAAAATGTATTTTATTTGCATTTTTGTTTATTAAATACTATAATTATAAAGGTGATTCAAATGGAAAAAACAGATTTAAGAATAATTAAAACAAATAAAATATTATTTGATGCATTACTCACTTTAATGAAAGAAAAAAACTTTGAAAAAATTAAAATATCTGATATATGTGAAGTAGCATTAATAAATAGATCAACATTTTATGCACATTATGAAGATAAATATGATTTATTAATAGCTCTAATTGAAGAACTTAAAAATACATTTTTAAATGAATTAAAAGAAAATGAATATAATTCTATATCTAAAGAATATTTTATGAATTTACTTAAAATATTAATTGAACATACAGATCAAAACAGAAGTATTTACACTTCAATTCTTTCAAATAATAAAAATGGATTATTTTTAGATTTCATTATGGATGTTGCTAATCGTGATATTGCTAATAGACTTAAAAATAATAAAGATATAATCAATTCTAATATTCCAATAGATACAATAACAAAATTCTATTTAGGTGGAATTATTAACTTAGGTCTTGATTGGATTCTAAATAAAGATAAATATACAAAAGAAGAATTACTTTCATATTTAGATAAACTAATACCAGAAAAAATATAGTACAAAAAAACCACTTATTATAAAGTGGTATTTTTATTCTTTCTTTTAAATAAAACTACAATAATTATTATTATAAATTCAATAATTGAAATAATCATAAAAATGTTTATATCTTTTTTTTCATTTGGAGTTTGTTCATTTTTTACTTCCTCTTTATTTTCTTCACTAGTATTACTATTTTGAAGTAAATCTTTTTTCAAGACATTTATTTTATAATCTTTAGTACTTCCACTTTCACTAGTCACAGATATAGTAACCACATTTATTGGCTTATCAAAATTGCTATTATTTTTTATTTCATATTTTGCTTTTGAATCTGATAAAACTATATCTAAATTTAAAGTATTAACATCATTCTTAACTTCAACATAATAATTATTATTATTAGAATTAAAACTAATATCATAATTTTTTATTTTTAAAGATTTAATTGAATTGTTAGCAGATAATACCCCTAGAGTTCCAGCAGAATTTTTTCTTTTTATTTCAATTTTGTAAACTCTTTTACTTCCATTTTCTGCTTCTACAGTTACATTAAATGAATTAGTATAATCAACTAATTTCTTAGTACCTGTTCCACTAACCTTTGCCTTAGAGTCACTTACAGTAGCACTTATAGTAACAGATTCTAATGAATGTTCTACTATAAAATCATATTTTTCAGTTGTTTTATTAAATTTTAAATCTACTCCACTTACTTTTAAACTAGATAAATAATTATCATTACTTCTATTATCTATTCTAGTAATATTTAAAGTATAAGTTTTTGTTGAACCATTTTCTGCTTTTACATTAATTTTAAATGTATTTTTTCCATATAATAAATTCTTTTTACCAGTTCCTGATATAGTTGATTTACTATCCTCACTACTTGCATTTATATTTATAGATGTATCATTTGTACTTCCTAAATCATATGATGTTTTAGATGAACTAAAACCTAATATTAAAGTATCATTTACTTTTAATGAAGATAAATTATTATTACTAGATTTAGGAGGAGTAACTGTTACAGTTATAGTCTGAGTCTTTTTTATTACCTCTTCATCATACGTTGCTGCATTAATATCTATATTAATTTTTGTAGAGCCTGCTTCATTTGCTTTAATAGTAACTTTAACAGAATTATTATCAAGCCATTCAGATGATTTATCTATACTTGCTACACTACTATTTGATGATGAAAAAGTAATTTTACCTGCACTATTCTTAGCAGAAACAGTAAAAGTAGCTGTTTTTCCTTTTTCAATAGTTACTGACGACTTATCAACATTTACACTACCAGTTGCAAATAAAGTTAATGGGAAAAACATAAATAAACAAATTATTAACAATAATTTTCTTTTCATCTAATTTGCTCCTTTCATTATATAGTTTTTAATACCAACATAATCAAGTGGTGTTATTTCTTTATCATTATTATAATCAGCTGCTAATTTGTATGAATTTTCAACAATTATATTTTCTTCCATTATATGATTTTTAATTTTAACATAATCAAGTGGACTAATAGCACCATCTCCACTAACATCACCAGGTATAGAAATATCATAATAATCTTCATTAGAACTTGAATTAATATACTTTACTTTATCTCCAGTAAATAAAACACCTGTATTTTTTAATTTATTATCTTTATCATATATCAAAACAGATTCATTATTAATAATATCATTTATAAATGTAGTTATATCCATATTTAATGGTAATCTGTATATTATTTTATTTTCATTTGATATAGTAGCAGGAAGATAATCAAATATAGGAGCATTTGTAGTTTTAACAATCACTTCACAAGAAGAAGATTTTCCATTACTTGTTGTTGCTGTTATTGTGGCAGTTCCACTCTTTAATGCACTTACTTTTCCACTTTGGTCTACACTTGCTACACTACTATCACTACTACTCCACGTGACACTTTTATCTGTTGTATTTGCCGGTGTTATTGTTGCACTTAATGTTTCACTACTTCCTTTTTCTAAACTTATATTTGTTTTATTTAATTCTATCTTTGTTGCTAGTATTTTTGATATTTCAAACAGCTCTACAAATCCATCTTCATCTTCAGTTTCATAACCATTATGTCCAGCATGAACACTTACTTTAATAGAATAATCTTTAGTATAATCAATATTCGATATTGCATCTTTTACTTCACTAGAAATATCATTAAATATAGAATAATAACTTCTAGTTCTTGGCCAATCGACATATGTTTTTGTAGTAGAATCATTTGTAATAGTATACTTTATTCCATCAATCATATAATTACTTATAATTAAGCCTTTTAATGTTTTACTATTTTCTAAATCACTATAATTACTTAATGCCTGCACATTAATATCTTTTTTTACATATTTATCTTTATCAATTATTTCATCCATTATTTTGTAACGAAATGGTAAATATGTGTATCTTCCTTCATTAGTACACTTTAAATATTTTCCATTATTATCAACACCATCAGAGTCTCTACATGCTCCATTTTCTATTGGTCCATCAACTTTAGCATAAAGCAATTCATTAAATGTATATTTTCTATTTATTACAAACGTACTATAAACATTTGAAAATGCTTCTAAACTATCTATATCAGTAATACCTTTTGTATAATCTGAATTAAAAGTATTAAAAGTTAGTTTCCAATCTTTGTCATCTTCTGGTGTAACATTTCTAAATATATTACTAAATTCTGCATCACTAGGAGCAATGTTTTCTATTTTATAATTACTACTAATTTCCGTAGTTATAACATAACTTTTTTGACCATCTATCCCTCCATGTTCATCACAAAAATTGGGATTAGAATTATATTTATTTGTAAACACATCATCCTCTTTACAATATACAACTGTTCTACCGCTAATCATTCTAACATGACCTTTTTTTGATACAATATCACCAGGATATAATTCGGCATAAGCTTTGAATATAGTTTGATCAGTGTATTTATTCTTTATTATATTTGAATAATAATTATTAAATATCTCATTACTAAATTGAGTATTCTCATCAATATTTGCTTTATTTCTTAGACAACTTTCAACTTCTTTATAAGTTAGTGATAAATTTCCAAGCATTCTTACACTAGCATCAGAATAATAATCTCCTGAATTAAATAATGAATTTTGAATAGGTAATTCTAAAGCTTCTGATGTATATGTACTCTTACCACAATCACTTCCTAAAAAATAATCAAATGTATTATTAATATATTTATTACTTTTTAATTCATTTATCTTTTCATCACTTGTATTTATTGTGGTTCCCTCATAAAGATATAAATCTTCACCTATTGATTCATCTTTTTGAACTTTTTCATTTTCATATTCTCCACCTTCATTAGCAATTTTACTTCTATACGTCTCTGCATCATCAACATATTTAGTTGGCAAATGATATCTATATGAACCATTATAAAAATTACTTCTAGAAATAAAAGTATTAATAGTTGCATTTGCTGATTCATTATTAACATAAGGAAGTCCATATAAAGCTTGTTTAACATCTTTTGAAATATATGAACTAGTATCATCTGAATCCATATTATTTTCATCTGTATTTTTATAATAAAATTTATTTGAAAAAACGCCTTGTTCATAATTAAATATCATAGGGTAAGTATTATATGCATGAAAAAAATGAAGTTTTGGATTACCACTCTTCATTCCCCACTTTATAGTTGATAAATCTATCATATTATTAACTATATCGTGTCTAACTTTATTATTAAATTTACTATGTTCCTCTTCACTAGTATTATCAGTAGTATTTCCTGTTTTAATTCCATTATTATATGTTTCATTTTTATAACCTACTAGTTTAATACTAAATAATCTTAATTCTCCTAAATGTATTTTATAGTATTCATAAGGTCTAATTGTAACAAATCTAATTAGTTTTGTTAGTGATTTATTAGCTAAATTTTCACTTGTAACTCTGTATTTAACTATATTTGTTTCTGCTATTTTATACACATCAACTAATTCTTGTTTTTCAAGTTTAGCATTAACTTGAATATTATCATCTGTATCTACTAAATAAGTTCTTAAAGTATCTTTTGAATATATATTTATATCATTATTACCATTAACTCCATATTCAAAAACTAATCTAATATCATCATACTCACTAATATCTATATCTTGTTCTAATCTTTTCTTTATTAATAAAGTTTCACCTGGATTTAAAGAACGTATTTTTACTAATTTGTTATTATCATCTTTTTGAAAATTTCTATTAGCTATTTTTAAATAATGATAATTTCTTGACTCTGGTTTTTTTATTGTATTACCTTCCACTTTTATAGTTCCACTAGACAATCCAAACCATGTCCATGGGTTATCTTCTATATCTGAATTAACATGAGCGTTATAGTATTCATTATTTGTACAGCTTATCAAATCAGGATCACTATAAAAAGAACTTTTAGTACAATCTGTTTGAGTTCCTGTAGTATCAGGACATACTTTTGTTTTATCTGATCCATTTTTATTTAATACAAAAATATTTAACTTATTATTTTTTATATCATTACAAAGACTATCTACATTTTCTAGTTCCATGATAGTTTCAGTACTTGCACTGATTCTATTAATAAATGTATAAGATATTAAAAAAAGAAATATAAATTTTACAAATATTTTACTTATATTTTTCATACTCTACATCCTATTATATATGTTACCATAAAATAAAGAAAAAGTATATTTTTTACATTTAAAAGCCAATTATTTATAAAAAAATATTTTTACATTTTATTTACTTTTTTGTTTTACACATATGTACATATTCATTTACATCATAATTGTAAATTTGCTAGCGTTTTTTCATAATAAAAATGGACCAAATATGATCCATTTTTGTATATTACCTTAATATAGTTTTTCTTTTTTTATTAACAATATAAATTAAGAATAATAATATTATAATTGCACTTACAATTTCAAGAGCTGAAAATTCTTCTTTATTTTCAATTTTGAAACTATATTCTTTTTCATTACCATTTTGTGATTTAACAACTACTCTTACAATACTTCCATCTTTTAAATTATCATTTCCTATAATTTCATATGTATCACTTTCATTATCTAATGATATAACAAAATCAAGTTTTTTCTTATCAGTTTTTATTACATAACTATATTTATCTTTTGTAAAATTTAAATTTACACCATCAATATTAATATTACTTATAAATGTTTCATTTGATGTGGTTTCTTGTTTATTCTTATCATCTGATTCCATATCTTTATTTTCTGGTGTTTTAACTGTTGGTTTTTGTTCTTCTTTTATTTCAACAGGAACTGTAGTTGTAGGATTTTGTGGTTTTGCAGACTCTGAAGGCTTTACAGTTTCAGTTTTTGTAGAACTATTCGAATCATTTTTTGAAGAATTATTCTTTTGTTCATTCTGAGAAGTAGTATCTTTTTGTTCATTTTGAGAAGATGGAGGGTTTTGTTCAGTTTGTGTTTCTGGTTGTGTTGGCACACTTGGTTCTGTTTTTACTTCATCTACTCTATATTGTAAATCATAATACATACTTGGTCTTAAAACCACATACAAATCACTAATATATAATTCATATATTAATAAGTTATTAGCATACCATTTAGTATAAAACTTACTTCTTGGATCAGAAGATGATAAATCTCTTATTCTATGTCTAATAACTTTATTATTTTCACAATAAACATATGTAGGTACACTATCTTGTAATCCATCATACATTAGTACATTATTTATTTTATAAGTATTATTATCTTTCTTTAATGTTACAATTATATCACCAACATTTAAATTTATTCTACTTGACCATAAAGGTTTAATCTTATTAAAATAATCCATATTATTATCATAGAATAATTTATTATAATTATATCCTCCATAAAAACCTGGTACTAGCATTTGATTAATTATTTTATAATTACCAGTTAATTTATTAACTTCAGTACTTGTCTTTTTAGTATAACTTTTTTTATCTCCAAAACTTACTTCTTTAAAAATACCATTTACTATATTATCTACAGTTATAACTTTAGATAAATCAGTATTAATTAAAGAATATACGTGTTTTGTTTTATCATCACTTTTAGTAAGATATTTTTTATATGTATCTAATGCATAATTAATACTAGAACTACATTTATTATTACTTGAAATATCATTGTTTATAATATTTTTAAACTCAGTAGCATACTTTCCATTTACTGTAGAATTAATTAATGTTTTAAAAGGTCCCATTTGTAGATTAGTATTATCATATGTTAAAGTCATTCCATTAAATTGTACATTACTTGCTTTATCTGAAACTTTTACAGAAAAACCATATTTATTTTCAGAAGTACTAGTAGAAGGAATTGAAACATTATTCCATGTTACTACTCCATTTGAATATTTACAGTTATAATTACATGAAGAAAATGTTGTATTAGCAGGAATTTGAGCTTTAATAGTAATATTATTATAATTAATTGGTTTATTTATTGTAATCCAATTATTATCTGTCCAAATATATTTATTCTTTTCACAATCTGTTTTAGTAGTATAATTTGCATTTGAACAATATCCTGTATTCTTACAATCACTTTCTTTTGCTTTTACTCCTGATGTACAAAATGAAAAATTTGATTTATTAGTTAAATATATATAATAAGTTATTTCATCATTTTTATTAACTGATGCTGAATCTGATCCTAGTATTCTATCTCCTGTTTTATCATATACAAATTGTTCTACCCTAAGACGTTTTAATTTGTTTCTCGCAAGTGAATTAGATACAACATTAGCATAATTACTATTTAAAGTACACTTACCATTATTAATTGTACACAATGAATTAATAGGTCTTAGAATTGTAATTGCATCATTTGATTTATCCCCATGATAAATAATACCTTTTCTAAATAGATAACTTGCACTTGAATATCTAACATCAAAATCCTCATATCCATTTGAATAAGCAGTTATATTACCATTTTCTCTTGTCATTTTAGATGTTACTGCTGTTGAATGTAAAATTCCACCAGATGGTTCAAAAACATCTCCTACCCATAACATTGCATGACCATCATTTAAAATAATATCTCCTGGCTGCAATTTAGAAACAATTTTATTAAGAATTGTCTGCCCATTTGAACCAGTCAATAATTCAGTAACAGTTTTTGAAGTATCTGTTACACCTTCTATTGTAGATATAAGACCTTTTTGATAAGTTAAAACTACCATCGGATCATTTTTATTATCTCTTGCTATTTTATTCATATATGAAACACTATATAATTTATAAAAATATTTATATGTATTTTTATATGCTTGATCACTAGAATAAGCATATATTCTTTGACCAGAATTATTATAATAACTTGTATATAAACCACTTAATAAAGAACTCTTATATTTTGAAAAATCAAATCCTAATGAATATAAATAACTTGATACAACAAAAGCATCACACTGAGTAGTCATATACTTAGATCTACTTATCATTTCAGGACTAAGATTATACATTACAGCATATTCAGAATGAGATTCATCTGCCCAATACCCATCATAATCAGTATATTTATTATTATAATAATAGCTTAATCCTGTTGAAACAATATAGTTTTGTAACTCTTCAACAGTATATGTTTTATTATCAACAGATAATGTTGATTTAGGAAAAGAATTAACTATTACTAATATAATAATTATAAGTATTGGAAATATTATTATTAGTTTATTTCTCATAAATATAACCTACTCTCTATAAAACTATTCTTATAAAATAATTATATCATACTTATATTTTTGTTAAAGTAAAATCTCTCAAATTTTTATATTTGTATTTTTTTAAAAAATGTGCTATTATGGTGTTTCGGTTAAAAAAGAAAGGAAGTATAAAATGAAATTATTAAATTATTTATTAACATTTGATTATAGTAAATATTTTATTATAATGGGTAGAACATTAATCATATATATGTTTTTTAAACTATTAAACTATATTATAGTCATTATTACTACTAAATGGCTTAAAAGAAGCAAAACAAGATTTGTTTTTCATCAAAGTGTAAATATTATTTTAAATATAATATGTTTTAGTTTTATATTTTTATTATGGTTTCCATATTTAAAAAATGTTATGACTATCATATCTTTTATATCAGCTGGAATTACTATTGCAATTAGAGATATAATACTAAATCTTTTTGCGGGATTATATATAAAAGCTAAAAAACCATTTAAAATAGAAGATAGAATAAGTATAGATGGAATTACTGGAGATGTAGTTTTAATTAATAATTTATCATTTAAAGTATTAGAAGTTGGAGATAGAATTAATGGTGAACAAAGCAGTGGATTAATAATTAATATTCCAAATTCATATGTATTTTCTAAATCACTAAAAAACTATAATACAGCATTTAAATATATATGGGATGAAATAACTATTAGAATTAATATAGATGCAGATTTAGAAAAAAATAAAAAAGAAATAATGGATATAATTAATTCAAATGAAATAGTTTCTGAAATTCCTAAAAAAATGAAAAAAGAAATAAAACAAGCTACTGTAGATTATAGAATCTATTATAATCACTTAGAACCAATTATATATACAAAAGTAAATGAAAATCACATAGAGCTTAACTTAAGATTCTTAACACATCCTAAAAAAACAAGAATAATAGAAGATTATCTATGGACAAATATATTAAAGAAATATAAAGATAATAAAATAGATTTATTTGTTAATTAATTGTAAATTTATTTTATTATTTTTATTTGTAATAATGATATAATTATAAGTATGAATGAGTATATTATTTATTATTTAATTATTATTAATGTAGTTACATTTATCACTTTTGGATTAGATAAATTATTTGCTATTAAAAATATGTATAGAGTTAGAGAATCTACTCTACTTTCATTATGTATTTTAGGTGGTACACCCCTAGGATATATAGGTATGAAAGTATTTAGACATAAAACTAAAAAACCATTTTTTAAATATGGTATTCCAATAATATTTGTAATTCAAATAATAATTATAATACTACTACTCATATAATTAAAGTTATGATAAAATATTATTAAGTTAATAATAATGGTAGTGATGATTATGATAAATATTGAAAATAAAGTTAAAGAAAAGATTAAACAGTATTCTAATGATGAATATTTGGATGGTTACATAAAAAATGAGTTTTTAACAAATGATGGAGATGCTGATATTCTATTAAATATCAATAATAAAGATGAATTATTTGATTCTAAAACAAGTGATAATCAACTAGATTTAAAAAATGATATATATGAATATATAGATAATGAATCATCTATGTTAAATAATAATATTAAATTAAATTTAAAAATCATTAGTAATAAACTATCTAAAAATAATGAGGGAATAATAAAACATATTATAAATGAACACTATGCTATAGAATTATACAAAATAGAAAAAAAGTATAAAATGTATAAAAATATTATATTTAGATTAGTATTATCAGGATTATTATTTTTATCAACATATGCATTAATAACATTTAATTTTACTTCTAAATTTTTTATAGAAATATTTGGATTTTTATTTTCTTTTACACTATGGAAAGCATTAGAAACATATATTTATACATTAAATGAAATAAAATATGAAAGAGAATCTATAACACAAAAATTAATAATGGAAATAGTATTTGATAATAAAAAAGATTAATAAACATAAAAAAAATAGATTAGAAAAAATTCTAATCTGTTTTTTAAATTTGAGAAAAAAGTTATAATGATTTAACTAATTGTGTTTCTTCATTTTCATCTAAAACATGTTTAAATGATTCAATATTTTTTATATCATCAAAAACTACAGTTCTATTTTTTAATAAATCAAAAAATGATTCACTTATTACTATATCTTTTTCTCCAAAATATATTTGTTTAATACCAACAACATCAAAAAATCCTTTATTAAAACTTATCTTTAATTCTAAAGCAGTTGGCATAGGTTGATTTATATTAGATAAAGATGGAAGAATTACATTCAAAGCATTATCTTTTATATATGTTTTGTATCTGTGAATATGACCATGTAATATTATAGGAGCAGTTGAAATTCTTGTATTTCCAGCATCAATATGATGATGTAATAATATTTGATCATTTTTTATATTTATTACAGCATTATTATATCCTCCAATGATAATATCATGTCTATAATTGTTACACTTTTCAATTAGACATAATGACTCGTGTGTAAATGCACTAATATCATGGTCACCTGCTACACTAAAAGTTAATATATTTTTATCATATGGATAGTTTTTTATAAAATACTCGATTTGTTCTTGTAAATTAGATATTTTCTGATTACTTCTTGAAAATGTCCCATCTATTAAATCACCACCACATAAAATAATATTTATATTCTTTTTAGTGCAATAATTAAATGCTCGATTTATTAAATCTATTCTTTCTAATTCATTTCCAAAATGCAAATCTGATATAGCTAATAATTTAATTTCATTCTCTTTAGAGTCAGTTATAATTGTTTTATCTGTTTCAAAAAGACTTGCTTTCTTTAAATCAAAAAATGTATAAATTGGTTTATATTTTAAAGAACCATCTGAATAATATTTTCTAGAAAGCATAATTCCATTATTCTTTAAATCAAGTAATAAACTATACAATTGCCCTGTACTTATATTAAGAGTTTCACATATTTCTTTATTATTCTTTTTTCTATCAATCAATTCTAATAATTGTTTTTTTAAAACTAATTCATCTTTTTCAGTATACTCATATATATTTTGTATTCTCTCCATAATTTTAACCCCTTATAATTAATTATTTAAACTTTTAATAACCCCTTGTAAATGGATTTATATAATACCACAAATCATAAAAAAGTCAAGATTAGCCTTTAACAATACTAAAATCACGCTTATTAAAGAAATTCATATTCTTAAAAGTAGAAAACTAAATAATAATAGAATTAAAACAGAAGAGAAAATTTTAGTGCTGTCTTCAGGGGTTCTAAATTATCGATTCATTTCGGTTCAAAAAATGTTAAAATGTGCTAAAAAGTATTAAAAGTTGTTATATTTTATTATATCTTGTTAGCTTATTTTGCTTTTTTCTTACCTAATTCTTACCTAGAATATATTATTAATCCATATTTGTAAATTTTTTATTTTTTAAAAATCTTTCATGTTGTTGATTACAATAATTTGTGTAATAAATAGGAAGTTCCATTTTTAAAATGTTACTTAAATCCCTCTTTAATTCTTTTTTTAAAACAATGTTTGCAAGTTCCCAAACTTTTCCCATTTTAAGAATCTTGAATTCACCATCTTGTTCCTTATAAGAATCTATAACACACCAATTAACATTATCATATTTTCTTTTAATTTTTGTACTAATCTTATTCAAATTAATTTCCACTTCATTTACTAAACTGCAAAGAATTGGCATTTCATAACTGTCATAAAAATAGCTATCATCCCTACCAGTACAAATTATTTCCAATTCATTAATACAATTTAAAATTTTCTCTATTGCTATTATGCTTTTCTTATTCATACATTTACCTCCTCAATAAGCATTATTTTTAACTGCTTCACTTAACTTATTATAACATAATAAACCAAAACTGTCAGAAGAGAGCATATAAATTTTCAATCCCTTAAAATACAACACTTTACTACATATCATTGGTATAATCTATACTTTTAGGTAAGTTTTTTATTACCTAATTCTTACCTAAAATCTTATTAAAAAAGGGTAAGTTCTTATACAAAATTACTAATTTCTTATAAAAAAACGAGAGTCAATTATTCATGACTCTCTTTCAGGGGGAAATCTAAATACCAGTTCGTAATAATTTAATACTTGGTTAAAGTCTTATAAAATAAGGCTTTTTCATTTTCTTAAATTTACTAAAGTTTATTAAAATAATTTTATTATTTATAATTAGTATCTAGATTTGGTATCTAGAAAATTAAAATCTTCTTTTCTTTAATTTATCCTTATTAGCTAAATAAAATTTTTCTATTTCATTGCATTTATATGCATTATAAAATTTAGACTTCCAATAATTACTATTAAACTTTTTAGTATATGGTGATAATCCTTGTATAAAATAAATTCTGTTTTGTTTTAAATAATCTCTTATAAAATCTCTTTTTCTTTTATTTACTGGTTCAATATAATCAATTGTATTTAATAGTCCATCTAAAACAACAAAATGCTTCCAAGCATTTAAATAACTAGTACCATCTACAATAGGATTAGATATGAGCCATCTATAATTAGAAATCATTTTTTTATACATTTTAGAAGAAGCTCTTACTTTATGTCTTTTTATCCAAATGCCAGTTATTGTTGGACATTTGCTATCTTTTAATAAACAAATTTGTGTCTTTTCCTTTTTTCTTTTATGACCATATTTTTCTAATACTTTATCTACTGAATCTAAAATTGAATTAAAATCAAAATCTTCATTATCAGTAGAAAAAGTTACATCATCAACATAAGTACTAAATATCAAATCATTTTCTAAGGCAATCTTATTTAATTCTGCAAACATTTTTCTATATGCAAAGAAACTTATTAATGTACTGGTTGGAAATCCCTGTGGGATTACTCTTATTTTTGAATTACTCTTTTCTGGTACAGTTACTAATTCTGCCATTCTTTGTGCAAGATCATTCTTCATTTTAAATCCGCCACCAGACATAAAAAAGCGTTTTACTTCTTTTAATTTACAATTAGGATAAAAACTAGCAATATCTATTAACAAGAAATTGGTATTTCCTCTATGATGTCTTGCATTTTTTACATAGCCACCATCAGTTTTAGCAAATACATAATCAGGTATACTTAGTTCGGACAAATAATTATTTAACTTTTTTAGTGCCGTCTTTCTAGGCTCTGGAACATCAGTAAATTTTCTATATTTTTTAGATGTATAATCTTTTGGCTCTCTTTTACATCTTTTTTTAGTTTTCTTATTCTCGTAAAAAATAATTTCTTTTTTATCGTATTTATAAATAATATTGTTCAAATCATTCTTTGTAAAAACTATATTCTTATCTTTATCTGATAGTAAATCTGCTACATATTTTTTACTGCCTCTATTGTATAATTTAGAATCAGTATTTTTTATCAATTTAGTTTTCATTTTTCACCTCTTTAACGCAAAAACGCCAAACATACATCAACAATTAATTAAGTGATAATACTCAGCTTCACTAGAAGGGCTTCCCCAAAATTAAAATTTGAGTATAAGCTGACTACTAATCCATAAAATACTACACAAGTAGTCATCTGATTAGAGTCTAAATTTAAAACCTTCACCATAATTGGAAAAATAAATGCAAGAATTATTGTAATAACAATAACTTTTTGTTTCTTTTTCTTTTTCATAGGCATTCCTCCTTTATATATTTATTAATAAACAAAGGGGAAAAGCAGCAACCTGAAATCTTAATTAATCTCCATATGTTTGGCAATTTACGTCATGTATGGTAAGTACTCGTAGGTGAGCTGCAGCTTGTCTGCAAGCGAACCACGAGGACTCCATATCATTACCTAGCTATTGCGACTAGCAATGCTAATACTCCCATTATAAGGATTCCTCGGACTTTCACCGAATTGAATGTACTAAATAAAACTATTATCTGTTCCTAAGTACAAAATTATTATATCAAAAATAGCCATTTATTTCCATTAATTTAGCTAAATTCATCAAAAAAATGACACAGTGACACACTGTTTGTGAGTACCCCACACACATTTATAGTGTCATAGTGTCATTTAATCTAAAAAATATAAATATTAATTAAAATCGTTTTAAAGATTTTCTTAATGCATTATATCTATAAGTATTATCTAATTCTTCTCCTTTAAGTTCATTAAAAGCAACATTAGTTCCATTTAAAACAAATACAGAGTAAAAATATGGCTTTTTTAGTTCACCTATAATATCTTTAGCGATTGTTCCTTCGCTTTCACCTAATTCTTGGTGATATTCTCCATTAGGCATCATACTAGTCACGCAACATCTATATTTTGCCTTTCTATTTTCTTCACCATTTAAATTTCTAAGTAATTTAACAACACATTGATGTTTTGGCAAAGTCGGATCTAATGATAATTCATCATCGGCATACCTTGCTGTATATATACCAGGTTCGCCATTTAGTGCATCTACGAATAATCCTGCATCATCAGTCATTATAGGATACTGAATATTATGAATATTATGATTATTACAAAAATCGAAAATAGCTTGTGCCTTAATTAAAGAATTTTCTTCAATAGTAGAACCATTTTCTTCAATTTCTCCTCTATCCCATCCAATATCTTCCATGCTTACTACTTCTATATCTAAATTCATTTCATTAATTATGTTTTGTAAATCTTCTACCTTTCTTTTATTAGTAGTTCCAAAAATTAACTTCATAGTATTCCTCCTACATATGATTATACCACCAAAAATTATGATTTGAATCCTAACTTGATTAATATTTTGGTTTCTTTCTTGTTAACTCAAGTTTCTTTTCATTTTCAGAATGTTCAGAAAATCCTGGAATTCGAAGAAACCTTTCTGGATCTAATTTTCCAATAATTATTCTATTAGTTTTTCTCCATTTTTCTTCTAATTTTTCGGCAGTTATTTCACAATCAATTTCTGATTCTTTTTCATAAATATTAGTATTTAAACCAACATTTATTACCAATTCAAGATGTTCAACTGTAATTCTATATTGACATATCCTTGCTAGAACATCTGGATTATCTTTTAATTCAATAATAGTTCCAATTCCATATGGAACTTCAATATTTTCTTTTTTATTAGGGTTAAAATCAGTATATGTATCTCTACTATTAATCACAATAAAACCTCCATAAATATTTATTTATAATAAATTTAATTCATTATTTTTAATGTTCTGTTAAAACCAATTTTTTTGTTTTTGTATCTTTTGCCTCTGTTATTTTTTCATATATTTCATCTAATGATTGAGGTTTTAGTATTTCTCTTATATCCATATTATCATATGCTCTAAATTGATTATCTAACGAATAACTTGGAGTGACTAGTTTTTCATTATAGAATAAACCAAATGCTTCTCTATCTTCCCAATGAGTATCACAATAATATGGATCACCACAATATATACTTTGATTATATACTTTACCTACGCAATTATTAATTTTTAAAATTTCATAATCAATCGAATAATGATTTTCTATAACTGAATACATATTTTCAGAAGAATATAATCTTAGTAATGTATCACTATCAATTAAGAATAATCGATCTTTATCATTTTTGTAAGAATAGCCATTATTTACACATGTTAAGCATTCATCATTTCTAAATGATAAAAACAAGTCATCAATTTTTTTCCCGTAGCATATTGAATTTGAATAATATTGTTTAGTATTTGTTTCTTCTTTTTCATATTCTCTTTTAGCCTTCAATAGTAGAATGCAATATGCATTATAGCTTGATAATAATTGATATAATTCCTTGGTATTTTTTGCATTTTCCTGTCCAAGTTCAATTTCATGTTCTAAATTCAATAATTTTTCCCCCATACTTCACCTTTCTTTAATAATTTATATTCTTGGATATTTTGTTAAAACTAATTTTTTTGCTTTTGCCTGTCCATCTTTTAGTGCGGTTTCGAAGAAGTCAAATTTTACTTCATCATAACCATTTCTATTATTACCTGTATTGTATGGATTTAATACTATATTATTTTGCTCAAAGTTTGAAATTAATGGTCTTATATCCATACAATTTACCACTTTTTTTGCACAAATACATTCACCAGATTCTATATCAGTATATATTTTACTTTCTGCATACTCTGAATTAATATCAACATCTTGTGAATAATAATTAGTTTCTTCATAACATACTTTCCAATCTGTATACCAAGCGCTTGTGCATACATAAATTCCATTTGTTTTACTAATAGTAAATGAAGATAATACTTTACTAATAATTTCTGAAATATTATTAATATCTAGGTCAACTGGATTTGTCTTTGTTATTTCTAAATATTCCATTACAAGTTCGTTTCCTAATAATTCTTTTATCCTTTTTCTCCTTTTTATTTCATCATCTACAAGTTCTCTTAATTGAATTAATTCATTTCTTTTCATTTCTCAACACTCTTACTTTTCTATTATTATATCTATCAATTAATTCTTGAGCTTGTTCGATATTATTTAATTTTGCTCTTTCTTCAGGAGTTTCAATTTCATACAATGTTTTCATAATATCAAATATTTCAGTATCATCAGCATCTGGTCTAATTAACTTAGCGATACTATATAAAAGCATTGGACGATTAACATTCCATACCTCATTAGAAATCAAATTAAACACACTATCATCAAAACTTTTTCCACCTCTTCGCCATGCATGACCATATTGTTTTCTAAAAATTTTATCATTAACTTCAATAAATCCATTGTAATATGGATTACGCCATCTTAACATCATGTCATATTTTTTATCTATTGAATCCATTTCAATAAATCTATTTGTTAAACCACATTTTAAGCAAGTAACAACACAAGGATCATATCCACAGTCTGATGAGTGAAAACCATAATAATTTTGTCCCTCTTTTATTTTAAGAAATAAGTGCTGACATTCTTCCATTTGAGATTCTTTCTTTTTTAAATACTCTATAACTTTTTCTTTATCCATATTAAATTACTCCAATCTTTTTGGTCTTTACAAGTTTTGGTGCTTCCTGTTTTAAACTTTTAATTTTAACATTTTCTATCATTTGTTGAATTTTTTGATTTTCTTCATTAATTTCTAATATTTTTTCTTGATTGTTAGCAATTTTTCTTTCTAGATAATGAATATAATCTTCTTGTGTCATAAAGAAACTGTTACCCAAAGTTGGATGTTTATAATTACCAAAATATAGGGTACCATCTTCACCTAAAACTGTATAATTCATTACACACCAAGGAGATCCATGATACGATAAGTCATCAGACATTTTACTTTTTACAACATTTCCTCTTATATAATGTTCATCATCTTGATTTATTCCCCATTCTTGTATATATTTGAAAATTAATACTTCATCGCCAATATTCAACACTTTATCCATTTACTTTAATCTCCTTTTAACTAGTTGTTTTGGCATTTCTTTTGCCATTTGATAATTCTTATAACTTTCATCATCAGTTACATCTTTAATAATTTTAATAAATTCAGGGGTTTTTATTTCTTGATCTTCGCTACTTAATTCAATTTCCATTATTGCTTGATTATCCCATTCAGGATATATATCAATTTCAAAGTATTGATTATTTTCTGATAAACAATATCTTGTTTTATGAATCGTATGTAATTTATTGTCTGATTCCATTAGTAATGCTAAATATTCATCTTGTGTAAGTTTTCTTTCTATTTCAATTCTCTTTAATCCTGATATTTTTCTTTTTTCTGTTAAATAATATAGATAATCGCCATCAATTCCTCTGGCACGAATTCTTCTTTCTACATCATCATTACTTTTTAAATATGTTTGTGTAATATCGACTTTAGTACAATTTGGCATATTTTCTAATTCTTTGATATTCGGATAATATATCAAGAATTTTCTCTCAATTTCATATGGCTCTGGTTCACCCAAAAATGAAGCAATTTCTTTTAATAACCTTTCAAGTTTCTCTTCAAACTCTGTACTGTTATCTATGATTCTAAAATGTGGATGACCAGTCCATGCAGAAATAATTTTATCATCAAGTTTTTGAGCTTCTTCTATACTTTCGGTTCTTGCTACATTATTAGCAAGAGTATAAACTTCTTCTTTTCCTTTCGCTGCACTTACAAGATGAAATACAGCATCATAGGAATCTCTTTCCTTCGTTTCATTTGTTCCCAATTCTTTTAGTATTCTCTTAAATTCAACATCTTTCATATATGCCTTATTATCTAGAATTCCACGATCACATACTATTAGTATTTTATCATTTTTCATTGTTTTAGCTGCATCATCAAATATTTGCTCTTTTATTTTTTGCAATCTAATTTGAAACGTTTGATAGTCATAATTTGTTCCACAAGTCCAAGGGGCTACACCATTTGTAATTAGTTCAGTAGCTGTTTCAGAAACAAATAATACTGTATAACCTCTTTTTGAAAAATAATTATTAATCCAAGTTAATGCTGTAGTTTTTCCAGCACATGGACCTCCCGTTAAAACAATTTTGCTAATTTTAATTTCTTTCTTATCTTCTTGAATTTCTAGCAAATCGTTTAACGGAACATTATATAGAGTAGATAACAATTTTAGTTTATCTAAATCTGGTTTTGATTTTCCCATTTCCCATTTGCTAACCGCTTTATCACTTACATCAAGTTGATAAGCGACAAATCTTTGTGTTAAATTATTTTCTTTTCTAAGTTGGTATAAATAATTTCCAAAATCAATATTTTTCATCTAAACCCTCCTCACAATTACATTATACAATAGAATTATCCATTTTTATCAGTTATCACTCTACTTTTGGTAGAACTTTAAAGCCAAAAAAATGAACGGAACATTTATTCGTTCCGTTCTTCAGGGGGTTTTGGTTGTATCCTTCAAATATGGTTAAAATGGGCTTTTTTTGATGATTTTTATTTAAAAAATTGTTGATGTTTCCGTAATTATCCCATTCTTTTTAAGGCCATTGTACCTAAATTGTACCTAATTATCATTGAACTTTTATATTTTTAAAACATTGTTTTCTCAGCAAATAATTTGTTTTCAATATAATATAGTAAAACAGTTAAAACAAGAATAACTATTGCAATCCACAATACATCTTGAATTACTTTACTAATTACAATTGTTAGAAAAGTAAGTATAGTATAATTAATCAAAAATCCCAGACTGCCAATCCACCATTCACCTTTTCTACTTATATACCAAGAGCCTGTAATCCTATATGCTAATCTCACAAAAATACCTCCAAATAATAGATTAACTATATATGCATAATTGGCATCAACAATATTTATAAACGGATTAGGCAACAAAAATTGTCTAACTAGAAAACTTATAATTCTTATTATTTGATACATATTATCCTCCATATTAGTTATTTATTATATCATAAAAAAAGATTGTTTTTTACAATCTTTTAATCTTCTTGTTGCTTATAACAACCGTTTCCATTTATTAAATCAATAATCATTATTATTATTTGAATAATATTCATTTGACCATCAAATAGTTGGAGTATATTTCCATAGTTTGTAAATGGATCTTCATTTAATATTCTCTTATCCATAACGCCATTTTTCATAATATAATTTTTTATTAAATTAATGAATCTTGTTTGTTCAACATTTAATTCATTTTCATTTATATATTTAGAAAATTCTTTATCAATAGCTTCTTTTGATAATCCAACAGTTTTTCTTACAAGTAATACTAATGATTCATCACTATAGTTTAGTTTATATTCGTTTGAATCAGTATTTAACTCATTAAATAAGATTTGTTGCAATTTATTTATTTCTTCTTGACTTATTATTTCATTATTTCTTATCTTATTTATGATTTCATTGTCCATATGATTTTTTAAATAAAAGTTCATCTTTTTCTTGTAATCAGTTAATTCGGTTTGAACTATTCTTCTATCATCATGTTCAACAATATTAATTTCATCATTAAAATCAGTATATACATCTGGCCTAATTCTTCTTGGCAAATATTTAATTAATTCTCTTAATGAATTTCTTATTCTTTCAATCTCTAATATATTAACTTTGATAATATAATTATCTTGAATAATTTTTTTAATATCTTCATTTCTTAATTGAACTTGTGGAATATTATTTAATCTCATAAGCCCTTCACCAATATAATTTAATCTATTTACTTCTCTATCAAACTTAATATTTAACATTTTTGATAGTTCTATTGCTAACATTAGTCTATCAAATTGTTTTGCTGATTCATCATTGTCATTTGACATAATTAGCAAAGTTAAATTGTCTTTTATTTCTTTAACAGTTAGATCAGTCAAATTATTCCAGTTAACTATTTCCTTATATTTTTCAACATATTTAATTTTCTGTTTAACATCAAATTTTAAAGGGTTTAATGAGGATATAGTATCGACTAAGTTATCTAATAATAAATTTTTGTAATTAATGTATTCTTGATCATTTAAATATTCTACTTTTTCCAATTCTTTTACAATATCAACTTTTAATTCAAATATAAATTGAGACAAACTCATTCCAATTGTTGATTCTTTTCCTTTAGGGTTTTGTTCAAAGAATTCAAAATTATTACAAGCATCAAATATGTAAAACTCTTTTTTGTCTCTACCCCATCCTAACAAGTTTGGACACAATCTTGTGCCACGTCCAATCATTTGTAAAAATTTCACTTTAGATTTTACATCTTTAAAAAATACAAGATTCAATATTTCTGGAATATCAATTCCTGTATCTAGCATGTCAACAGAAATTGCAATTTGTGGCATTTTATTAATATCTGAAAAATCATCAATTAATGAAGAATAATAATTTGTATGAATATCAATAACTCTAGCAAATTGCCCACCATATTGCGGATATAACAAATTAAATCTTTCTTCAATCGCTAGAGCATGTTTATGATTTTTTGCAAAAATAATTGTTTTGCCTAATTTATCATTGCTTTCAACTTTTATTCCCCTGTCCATTAATATATTTAAAATTTTATCAATTGTTTCACTATTAAACAACCAACTATTTATAGATGAAGCGTTTACAGTATCAATTATTTCTTCATCATTTGCAAATGTGTCTTCAAACTTTTCTTTATCTTCCTCAGACAAATCACTATATTTAATTCCATTTTTTATAAAATCAGTCGAACATTCTATAGTATGATAATCAACTAAGAATCCATCTCTTACTGCTTCTTCATATTCATAAGAATAAGTTGGAACATTATCTTGCAATTCAAATATTTTATAAGTATTTTTATCAATATCACTTCTTGGAGTTGCAGTTAATCCCAATAAAATACCATCAAAGTAGTCAAATATTGCTTGATATTTCTTATAAATTGATCTATGGGCCTCATCTACTATAATCAAATCAAAATGGCCTACTGTGAATAATTTTTTACCATTTTTTGTTTTAACTTCATCAATAGCATTCATCATTGTTTGATAAGTAGAAAAAACCATACGCGCATTCTCAGCATTATCCTTATCAATTGTTAGATTAATTGTTGATAAAGATGGCATTAATTTGTTAAATTGCTTTTTAGCTTGCTTAACTAATTCTGCTCTATCAGCTAAAAACAACACATTTTTAACCCAATTAGAATTCGTTAACACATCTACAATTGATATAGCTGTTCTTGTTTTTCCAGTACCAGTTGCCATTACTAATAATCCTTTTCTCTGATGATTATTTAAATCATCACAAAAAGACTTAATAGCCTCTTGTTGATAAGTCCTATTAGTAATATTTTCATCTATTGAAATATTTTTTAAACTTTTCTTTAAACTTCTTCTATCAATTAATAACTGCAATTGGTCTTGCGTATAATAACCTGAAACTTTTCTATATGGATAATTTACATCATCCCAAATATAAGTATCAAATCCATTACTAAAAAATATAATTGGTCGTTGACCATACTTTAATTCCAAACAGTCAGCATATATTTTGGCTTGCTGTTGACCTACTCTAGCATCTTTAGATGTTTTTTTTGCTTCGACAAGACCTACTGGTTTTCCATTTGCTCCCATTAAAACATAATCAACGAAACCATCGCCTGATACATTAGGCATACCTGTGACTGGCATTTCTTCAACAATATTATTATTGAATTCCCATCCAGCAATTTCTAAGTCTAAGTCAATGTACTGCTTTCTAGTTTTGAATTCAGAAATATCTTTTATATCAAATGGTATACTATTTTGTTTTTTCTTTCTATTATTGAAAGAAACACCTCTCAACTCTTCATATTGTTTTTGCAATTCTTCTATAGTTTTTTCTTTTGATTCAATTTGTTGTATTAAGTCTAATTTTTTCTTTTCTAATGCTTTATTATTTTCAGGAATTGGTATAATTGATTCATCAAATTTATGTTCAATATAATTATCACAATATAAATATGTTATCCATAAAACAAAATCATGTAAATTTTTAAGTGACAAAATTGACTCTTCTTTTTTTATTTTTACATTACTATGAACAGATTGATTTCCTAATTTTTGAATATAAACTATTTTTTTAAACAATCCTTCATCAATAATATATCTAAAATTTCTATCATATATCAATGTTGCTAATGTTTGCTGATAAGGTATTTTTAATTCTCCATCAACACCATAAACCCACTTCACACCTATTTCTAGTGCTTTACGAGCCATTATAGCACATGTTGATGAAGTCACAGCTAAACTTTTTTCTGCTTCTACACATGCATCTTTTAAATCTTCTAATCTAGTGTCACTAATAAAATCGAAATTAGACTTCATATTCCCAACTCCTAATTACATAATACAATATAATTTTAACACAAAATTATAATTTTACATAATAATTGCCTAATTTTCTTACATACAAATTTCTGTTTATCGATTTGTTCAACTAACTCTACAAACTTGTTTTGTAATTCTATTGGAGGTGTTATAACATCTAAATCAGATAATATTTGAAGATTTATATTTTTTTGAGCAACTTGTGTTGCTTTACTATCAATAATCTTTTGCAAAAAAGAAAACCAATAATGGATAAATATACTTTTAATTTTATTATTTGGGTTAAAACCTACAACACTATCTGGAAAGCAAGCATCAAAATTCAATATTCCAGTTTGAGCAATATTAGCAGCAATTGTAATACATAAAGTGCCTTTTGGCCACATTTTACTTTGCTTTAACCCTAATTCAGAATAAGTCGAACTATAATCTTTGATGTATAATCCAGAATTTGACACATCTCCTGTTTGAATTAATGGATATGGACCATTTAATAGCTCTGGTGCATTTCTCGGTCTATATTTAGACACACCTCTACCAAAATCACCAAGTTCAGTAAATTTATTTAAATCCCAACCTTTTTCATTGTATACAGGATCACCAAACATCTCGACAAACTGAGATTTGAAATATACTAGCAAATGTATTTATGGTGTGATAGTTTAACATTATTTTGGTTTACCATCGCATATTGTAATGTTGTGTCAATTTTAGCGTGTCCAAGTAATCTTTGAACCTGTTCTATTGGCATTCCCTTATCAATTGCTTTGGTAGCTAATGTCCTTCTAAATTTATGTGGATGAACTTTATAAACATTTAATTGCTCTCCTAATTTTCTCAGTCTTATTTCAACTCCACTGATTTCAAGTCTTTTATAAGGTTTTAATAAACTTACAAAAAGTGCATCATTTGTATCATTTCTTGTCTTTAAATATTTTTCTAAATGTAATTTTGTTCTAGCGTCAAAATATACTTCTCTTTCTTTGCTTCCTTTGCCAAAAACAATACAAGATCTACTATTAAAGTCAATATCATTTTTGTTTAATTTTACAAGTTCACCCACTCTAACTCCTGTTGATGATAAAAAATCTATTAGAGCTAAATCTCGAATTTCTATACAGCCATCTCTTAACTTTTCTAGAATTTCATCACTATAAGTTTCTCTCACAATTTTTGTTGTTTTTATCTTGTGAATCCTTCTTATAGGACTTTTAACTATATAATCTTCATCCTCAAGCCAAGAAAAGAAACTTGATAAAATTCTTCTTACATTATCAATAGTTACTTTACTACAATTATTTTTTTGTTGATAATCTGTTAAATATTTTCTCAAATCTTCTGTTTGAATAACTTTAATATCTTTACCAATATTTTCCAACATATTTTCAATAGTGGTTTTATAATAATTGATTGTTCTATCGGAACAGCCTTCCACTTTTTTAGAAGATATAAATAGTGTTGCATAATCAACTATTTTCTCTTCTAAAACATTAACCTGAATGATATCAAATGCATAAAAATTATGATTTAATATTTCATTTAATTTTTCAAGTTGATAATTGTTGAGATATGAATTCATTTCACTACTAATTGTTCTAATTATATTTTCTTTCATATATCATTCCCCCTTTTTTAGAACGATACATATTATATCATGTATTAAAAAAGAGTATTTATCCAAAATACTCTTGCATTAATGCTGATTGTAATTCTTTTAATTTTTCTAATTGCTTTTCAAATTCAAATTTCTGTTTATCGATTTGTTCCACTATTGTTGCATATTTATTTTGTATATCTATTGGTGGCAATGGAATCATCAGTAATCCAATTATTTTGGCTGAAGGTAAATGAGTCAAACAAGCATTTCTAATATCGTGACTCAATTCACCAAGCATATATTGCTTCCATAGTTCCTCAAAATATTTATAATTTATTTTATTATTAAGAGTTATTTTAAGTAAAGATGCACTTATTATTCCACGTTCCATTTCGTTATCTAGTCTCAATAATTTACCCAATGTGCCATCACATGTAACAATATAATCTTTTGGTTTCAATTCGAACTTATACATTTTAGAATCAAAGTACTCTTTAGAAATATAATAATTTCCCAACGATTCATCTTGTTGTATTGCATTTATTTGAATGTACACTTTATACGTATCATCAGATTTTGGTACATATAAAGATTTTTTTATATCGCTACCAAATGGCCCTTTAAGCATACTATCAGTACACTTATTAAATTCAATTAAATTGTATTTAAAACCATCTTGCTTATTTCCAAACATCTCGACAAACTGAGATTTTATTATTTCATCAAGTTTTAATATTTCATTTTTCTTAATTAGTATTCCATTTTCGATTTTTTCAAATAATTTAACAATATTTTTTTGTTCTGACAATGGTAAAACTTTTATCATTACTTTGTTTAAACTATTAATTGTTATTTGAGGTTGAGCAGACCCTGATATGACATTTTTCATATCATAATTCTTAAGATAAAAATATAAATATTTTATATCACATTTAGAAGTATCTAAATTATCCAAACACATAGCATTTCCATTTATATAAGAGTAAGGCTCAGAGATATGAACATTTCCACATGTAGCACCTCTACACGTGATCATTAATGTTTTTTCTTTATGATTATAATCATCATATTTTCCAATTATACCATTTGCTCCATATACTAAATATTTTCCGTCAGCAATTAATTCATTTGTTGCCAAGGTCTTCCATTGCTTTGGGTTACATAAATCAGTTAGCTTATACTGCATAAACATCCTCCTCAACAAACTGAGATTTGATTAATTCATTTAGTTTATTTATTTGCTTTATTTTGTTGGAAATCAAACAATCTATTTTCTTCAATTTACTAACAATTTTTATTTGTTCATTGATAGTGGGTATACTGTTAATTATTATTTTACCTAATCCTTCATTTGTTATAGCTTTTTGAGTAGCTCCTGAACAATTTTTATCCTTTTGTTTATTAAATGATTCACTATTCAAAAAATAATATAGATATTCATTATTAACATTTTCTTTTGGTTTCAAGCAACAAAAACCTGTTGAATATATATTGTTTATATTATCTTTGTCTGCTATTAAAACTTTTTTTGTGTTTAACATTTTAGCAAATAAAATTTCATTTTCACTTATTTCAATATTAGCTCTAGATGGTTTATTATCATACGTTACTACAGTATATTGAAAAATACTATTATCTATAACATCACCTGTTGCTATATATTTTTTTTGACCACAAAACTTTTTAACCGATTTCCCACTTATATCGCATATATCTAAAAGCTTCATATTATAACAACCTTTCTAATTCCTCAAGTTCTCTTTGAAATTCTTCTTCCATGTCAATTATTTGTTTTAATATTACTCTTGGATTTTCATATTCTACTTTTTCTTGAATAATTTCTTTATACTTATTTATAGATAAATCATAATTATTTTTAACAATTTCTTCTTTTGAAACAAAGAATGATTTTTCAGTTCTAGTTCTATCATTTTCTTTATCAAGATTATTATATCTTTCAATTATATCAGGTATGTCATTTTCATTTATAGATGTCCTTTTAGCATCTAAACTATACCCATCTGCAGTCATATCATAAAACCATACTTTATCAGTTCCGCCAGTTGTTGTTTTAGTAAATATAATTATAGCAGTTGACACACCAGCATATGGTTGAAATACTCCACTAGGCATGGATATAACAGCTTCTAACTTTTGATTTTCAATAATTTCTGATCTAATTGCCTTATGAGCATTACTACTACCAAATAATACACCATCAGGTACTATGCAAGCACATCTTCCACCAGTTCTTAATGACCTTACAAATAAAGCTAAAAATAATAATTCAGTTTTCTTGGTATTACAAATTTTTAATAATGATGGAGCTATAGTCGTTTCATCTATTGATCCTTTAAATGGAGGATTAGCTAAAATTAAAGAATATTTATCAGTATCTGTATTCTCTCCAGAAGCAGAATCCTTATATTCAATATTTGGATTATCTATTCCGTGCATAATCATATTCATAGCACTAATACTTAACATCGTATCGTCAGTATCAAATCCATAAAACATTTCATTATTAAAATGATGTTTTTGTCTATCACTATTAAACAATTCAGAATGTCTATTTCTTAAATATTCGCTAGCTTCTAATAAAAATCCGCCAGTTCCACATGCAGGATCACATATAACATCATTTGGAGTTGGTTTTACTAATTCAACCATCATTTTTATAATATGTCTAGGTGTTCTAAATTGTCCATTTCTTCCTGCAGTTGATAATTTAGAAAGTAAATATTCATAAATATCGCCTTTTGTATCTCTATCTTTCATAGGAATTGAATCTAATTTTGTAACCACTTTTTCCAACACTAAAGCACTAGGTACCATAAAAATCGCTTTTTCCATATATCTTGAAAAAGAAGAATCCTTTCCGGCTTTCATATTTTTAATAAATGGGAAAATTTTTGTGGACATCAAATTAAACATTTCTGTAGCAGATAAATTTTTAAATTTACTCCATCTACAATCTTGATGTTCACTATCAAATATTCTTGGAAACTTAACCCCCAACACTTGCTCTGTTTGTTCATTATTTGTTTCAACTTCGTCTAATCCTTTTATAAATAATAAATATGTCATTTGTTTTATTACTGATAAAGGATCTGTCATTCCACCATTTGCAAAATCCAACCATATTGCATCTATCTTATTTTGAACTGATTTTTCCACGATAATTACCTCTCTTATATAATTATTGTATCATAAAAATTATTCTTTCGTATTATAATTGCATTTAATATGTTGACTTTCTTATACTTTTAAGTGATTAATGAAATCGTATTTGGAGGTAGATATGATTAGACATGAAACTGGTAAAGATATAACTGATGAAGAATTTATTAAAGTTCTTAAACCTTTTGTAGATAATTATGATGAATATTTAGAAACTTATATTCTTCCTGAGATCATTTCTTATTATGTAGCTAATGCATACTATAGGCATGCCATGTATGAAACCACATGGATTCAAGAATTCAACTCTGCCAGAGATATTTTAAATATCACAAAAATTGACAATGAAAAAGTATCAGACGAAGTAAAGAAACTGCTTAGAATAAAATATGCCTTAGAAATAATTAGTGATGACCCACTAGATTTTAAAAAAATTGAGTATTAACAAATAATTAATACTCTTTTTTTATTATTTTCCAAAAAACTCACGGAAAATATTAAATTGTGTGAATGTAGGTGGGCTGTCGGTGTAGATTATTTTTTAATATACTCTTTAGTCAGTCCGGGGGGGACTATTCTACATAGTGATATTTGAATTCATTTTCTTATTTTTCTAAGACATCTACATTAACCTTATAGATAACTGGTTGAAAAAACTCTTTATTATTTTTTAATATCATTTCTCTATTGATAATATGGCACTTTGGCTTACCTTTAATATTAAATAAATAATAAATATAATAATTACTATCATTTATTAAATGTTGTAATTCATTATCTGTTATATAAAAATCTAAATATGATTTATTACCACTATTTGTTTTAACCTCAATATGAATAGGATTTCCGTTATTATCAAATGAATCTATATCATATCCAATTGCATCATTATCACATATTATAACTTGTTTTGCCAAATCATTTAGACCTAATAATTTTAATTTATTAATCTCACTTTTGAGTACAGCTTTTTCTCCCCTGTTGCCAATATCCTTTTTATTTCTATTTATTTTTTCATAATCGGTTGTTCTAGATCTATAAGAATTCTTTTTTAAAAACTCATGATTTCTCAAATATTCAAAATCTACAAATTCAATATTATAGTCTATTTCACCAGAAATTGTATTTTTTACTTTAACTTCATTTCTAAATGTTTTATATAAAAATAGAACATAATAGTAATCTGAATAATCTTTCAATAATTTATTACTATTCTTAAAGTCTGCAAGTAACTTTTTCTTTTTTTCTAATGTATTAAATTCATGAATATCATATTCAATATTTAAAAGGTTAAGAAATTTATTAATATCTTCTTCATCAAAAATGCATAAAAACTTTTCAGGGTAATATGTTGATAATATTTTTCCTTTAAATAAATCAGCGATTTTGCATTTTTCAATTGCCTCATAATCATCATTATTAGCACTGGTTAGTAAGAAACAGATTTCCTTTTTTAAATTTTCAAAGGCTTCTTCTAATGTACTACCATATTTTTTTGTATAATCATATCTATTGTTTTTCTTAGAATACCATACTCCCATTTTACTAACAAATGAGCCAAGCATCTGACCAAGATGTTGCATTTTTCTTTCTATTAAATAACAAAATGTATCTCTTCCATTTTCATCTATATTAGCTTTTCCAATTACAAATTCATCAATACTTAATTTCATAATATTATTTACTGTAAATCTTTCTACAAATAATTTTCTTACAGCTAAGTCCTCTTCAATTGAAGCACAATATTCATCATAAGGGTATTCTTCAATAAATTGCTTTATTTTGTCTTCCAATGATTCATATTCTTTTGGTATTAAATCATATTGTTCAGCTAAAGCTTCTACCAATTCATTTCTTAACTTCCAAGTAAATATACCATTTTTATTTAGTTCTGGCACAGTTTCAAAAGGTATATTCCATCTTCTATGAGTTCCATCATCTCTCAATTGTTCATCTATATTAAGTAGGTCAATTACTCTTTTTCCAAAAGACTTTATATAACTATTGATTGCAGCTACATCAGTATTAAAATAATCTGCAATTACTTTTCCATTAGATGTATAATTTTTGCAATCATATAGAAATAGCAATATATCTAACGCTTTGTTATTTTCCTGATTTTCATTTTTTAAAACTCTTATCCATTGTTTTTTATTTTCTACTCTTTTTTTATTTTCTAATTCATACATCAATACCACCATATCTATTATAACATATTAAAAGAAATAGCATTTCGCTATTCCTTTATTAATTTAATACCATTGTACATTTTCATATCTTTATTTAAGTATTCAGGTAGTATACCTTTTTCAGCCCACATTATTGCCTTTTCATAATTATGTGTTTCATGTTCAACATCAAGTGATTTTATTCCTTCTTTGAAGTATCCTTTTTCTTTCATTGCTTGAAGTATTGACAAATTTTTCTGGCTTTTAATCTTTTTTGATTTATCTAATATATCATGTGGTGATGGCATATAACTTTTTTCTACACATAGTTCTTTTATTGCATCAATAAAATGGTTATATTCTATATTCTTTAATAATTCATACCAAATAGTAAAATCATCATTGTTGATATCTCTTTGATAACAAGAAGATAGGATTTTTAATCCTTCAGTAAAGTCAATTAAATCCATTCTGACTATTTCTTTCTTCTTTGGCTTTCTGTATTTCAGCCATCGATATATCTCTTATTGTTCTAGTTTTTTCTTTTTGATGTAAATATCTTTCAAACTTAATTCCAAATAAAGTCTCTGGTGTTAAGAAATTTTTCATCTTAGGATCATTAATCCATTCCCTTACCTTTTTATCAATAACTCCTTTGATATCATTATATGAATGCTTTTTTAATAAATTATTTAATAATATTTTATATTCATCTATTAATATAAAATTGCTATTGGTTTTAAAATTTAAATATGCAATTATGTCATTAGATTCTTTTAAATATTTGTTATCAATTTCTTTTTTATTATTAATTATTAATTCTAATTTATTATTATTTTTTCTATTATCTATATATACCTTACTATTTAGATTACTTTTTTCCTTACATTTTGGCTTACATTTGTCGGGATTTTTATTCCTATATCCCCTCATGTACATTGCACCTTCTGATACTTGATTCGTTAATGTTAAAGCATCTTCAATGTATAGAATATCCTTTTGTTTTTCAATCATATTTGTTTCTAAAAAGTATTCTACTGCCTTATAAATAATTGTTTCTTTATGGCCTGTTTCAGCTGATATTTCTTCTATTGTATATGGAATGGTTTTTTTACCAATCTTTTTTATTAATTTACCTTCTTTATTAATTGCCATAAATATTAATTTAAAATATAGGATAATCATTTCATAGCCATTTGGTTGTTTCTGCAAATACTTCAGAACATCATTATCAAAAAAATTGGATTTTAACATGAAATAATAATATTTTTCTTTGTTATATTTTCCCATTTTTAGACTTCATAACATCAACTAAAAAATCTAAATTGATTTTAAAGTAATCTATTACTTTTTCCATTGGCACTAAATTATTTGGAAGCTTTTGTCCGCTGTCCTTAACTTCTCTTTCAATTTCATTTTTAATATCTCTAGCTTTATTTCTTCCTAACGCCCCTATTTTCATAATATCTTGAACAGTAGCCCACTGCTTACTCAATAATACAAGCATATCTTCAGCAGAGATTATTATTTTACTTTTCATATAAAAAATTCCTTTCTAAAAATTATTAAGTTTACCAGACTTTTCGATGTTTCTACATACTTGTTTTTTTTCTTGCATTTTTCTTATTTCTACACTTTTATTATCAAATATTATTTGATTAATTGATTCTATATTATAGACTTTCATCATTTTAAATACATCATCTAAGTATGGAGATTCTTCACATTTTTCATACTTTCGTAACAAACTAACAGGTATTCCTATATTCTTTGCTGCCTCTTCAATCGACATTTTTCTATTAACCCGTATTGCTCTTAATGTTGCTCTCATTTTACGCCTCCTTCCTATTATAAGAATACTACTCAATTACGAAAATGTAAACACAAATTACGATTTTTTCATAATTTATATTGTAAATAAAAATAGATTAAGTTATACTTATATTAGAGGAGGAATTGATAAAATGGAAAAGCAATTTATAAGTACAAAAGACACTTTTGTTCATAATTTAAAAGTTATTATGAAAGAAAGAAAAATAAATCGTATAAAATTATCAAAAGAGCTTAATATTCCTTATACAACACTCTGCGATTGGTGCACAGGAAGAATATTTCCGAAGTTTAATAAAATTGATATGATTGCCAAATATTTTGAATTAAATGCAAGTGATTTAATTGGACTTAAACTTCTTTCGGACTCTGATGATGATCTTACAAATGAAATAGCTGAAGTATTTATTGCTGAAAGAATTCCATTTGAAATGACTCCTAGAGAAGCCACAAGAAAACATGGATGGTTTATTTCAAGAATACCGCCAGAATTGCTAACGAATGGTAGATATTATTTTGGATTAAAAATATCTGATGAATCCATGACTCCAAAGTTTCATATTGATGACTGGGTAATTTTTTACCAAACAGATGTCATTGACAGAGAATCATACTATTGTGTTAAATTTCCAAATCAAGATGCTGTTATAAGACAAATAATAATTGTAAATGGTGGATACTTAGTATTGCCACTTAATATGAGTTATGGTCTTAAACCTGAAGTATTTAAAAAAGAAGATTTAAATTCAAAAATATTCATATTGGGTAGAGCAGTTCGAATGTCTTTAAAAGAAGTTGAAAATGAATAAAAAAGATCACTGCGCGAACAGTGATCAAATATGAAAAATCCCTAATTAAAAGTCTGGTAAACTTAATAATTTTTATTTGGAATTTCTCATTTATAATTATAACACCAATTAGGGATTTTAACAAGAAAGTTGGTGTAAAATATGGCTATATACAAAGATCCTACACCTACTAAAGATGGTAGATGTTGGTATTTCAAAATTGGATTTCAAGACGCTTTAGGAAATAATAAGCAATACAAATCAAAAAAATATGCTACAAAAAAGGAAGCAATCGATGCCGAAAGAAAGTATGCAGTTACTGCTACAAATAAATTTGAAACGAGTGAAATGACATTTGAAGACTTATATAATGAATTTATTAAACATAGAGACGATAAAGTTAAAGAAACTACGAAATATGGATATAGTAAGAAAAAGTCCTATATTGAAAGCTTATTTAAGATAAAAGTTAAAGATTTTAACATAATGCAATATGAATTGTGGAAGCAACAAATTAATAATACAAACTTAGGAACAACATATAAAAATGACATTTATAAATTTTTAAAATCAATTATGAATTATGGAGCTTTATGGCATAATTTTAATTTTGCTGGAGTTTATAATAAAATGACAAACTTTAAAAATCCAAATGAACCAAGAAGAGAAATGTCATATTATACATATGATGAATTTAAGCAGTATATATCTTGTGAAGATGATTTAAGGTGGAAATGTGTTTTTGAAATATTCTATTATTGCGGATTAAGAAAAGGAGAATTAAAAGGATTAACTTGGAAAGATATTTATTTTGATAAAAAAGTATTATCTGTTAATAAGCAAATTATTCAACTTTATGGACGAAAGAATTATCATTTTTCAGATACTAAAACTAGAGATAGTAAAAGAATTGTACCCATAGCTAAAGTATTATTAAATGATTTAAAAGAATTATATGAGTATAATAAAAAAACAATGTATGGCTTTAATGATGATTTCTTTGTTGCAGGTGATGCAAGACCAATATCCGATTCTTCCATATATGATAGACGATCTTATTTAGCAAATAAAGCCAATTTAAAAAAAATAAGAATACATGATTTTCGTCATTCTTGTGCTTCTCTACTAATAAATAATGGTGCTAATGTTACTTTAGTCGCCAAATATTTAGGGCATACAAAAATCGAGGAGACACTTAACACATATTCCCATATGTTTAGTACTGCACTCGATAATGTTGTAAGTTTAATTGATAGCTTAGATGATAACTAAGTTATCTTTTATTTTTCTTTAATAATACCAAGATCAACAAGCATAATTGTTATCAACGATAATGCATTATAATAATTGTTTTCATCATATATCTTTTCTTCTTTTTCAAATATTTTTTTATTAATTTCATAAAATTCAGATGGATCATATTTATTTATGTTAAATTGAATCATTGAATTATGCATATTAACTGCTGCATTTAGTAGTGATGATTCATTTATATTAGTTAAACTATATTTTTTAGCATTAGATTTTTTTTCTAATTTTGCTTCTGTACTGCTCTTAAACTTCTTACAATATAATCTTTTATTAAAATTAGACAATTCATAACTTTCAACGCATGGATAACTAATTAAAAACAAACCATTCATTCCATATTCATTATCTAAAGAATTTTTATAAGTTTCAATTCCTTTTTTTGCCATGTTATATGTATTATTTTCTCTATCTCTATCCCAAAGTATAAATATCGGGACGTTCTTTAAACTCTTTTTATAATCCTTAAACAGTAATTCATAAATTTTATCTTCAAAATTGTCATAAGCAAAAATTGATTTCATACTGGAACTAGAAGTATTTGCCACTATTATTGTAGAATTTTTATTAGTCTTACTTTGAAAAATATCTGTAATTCCCTTATTTCTTTTAATTGGATAATAATTATAATCAAATATATCAATAAAAATGTGTTTTAATAGCTTAAATTCCTCTGATTCTCCTTCTACTATTATTATTACATCTCCAATTGTCTTATCTTTATCAATCTTTAAAGTTTTTATTGTATTTTGGCATTCCATCAAAAACTCCATTTAAATACATTTTCTCAATATTTTGTGACTCCCTAGGATTTTCATCAGAAAATCTTTTTACTATAGTTCCTTTTTTTAAATCAAACTTAAATGAATATATTTGATCTGGTCTTAATATTGAAGTGTCTAATAAATTAGTAGAATGAGATGTAAAAAACAATTGAGAATTATTACTGTTGTTGTAAAAGAATTTGATTAAACTTTCTTCCAATTCGTTATGTAATCCACTACTAAATTCATCAACAATTAACAAACAATCATTTTTTGCAGCATAGTATATTGGCAATATAGTACTCATAAATGCCTTGTTACCAGTTGATTCCATAATTAATGGCATAACAACATTTGTGCCTTTTTTTCTAAGTCCTATCATTTCTTTATTAGAATTGATAATAATTGTTTTATCTTTGTTGGAAGATTGCTTATCAAAAACAACTTCATTATCATATCCAATTTTTTCAATTAAATTGTTTAGTTTAGTAGCATCATTGCACTCAGCATATTTTTCTAAAAATTGTTCTGATATTCTAGTAGGATTATATGACTTAATACTTCTCCCACCCATCAAGCAATTTATATATAATGAATTTTTCAAAAAATCAAACCATCTATTAAAAATAGGATCATTATTAAAACGTGTATTATAATATTCAAGCTTTAGCAATGATAAACCAGGATTAATATTTTTATTGTCCTTTTCATCATCAAAATATGTTTTACCATTAGTATTTAATCTTTCTAACTTAAGTACATTATTTAAATATAACTTTTCCGAATTTATTGAATTACTTTCAAAAGTTACATCGTAAATTATTTCGTTACCATCAACACAAAATGAATAACTTAAAGAAAATTTTGTTCCTGGAGTATAAAGTGACTTTCTAAAAATATAGTTTTGTTCTGAGTTTTCCAACAACAAATCAAGTAATAAAACAATTGCATTTAATACTTGTGTTTTACCAGAAGCATTTTCGCCAACAAACAAAGCACCTTTTAATACACGATTTTCACCAACATTAGTATCTTCTAAAATTTTATAATTTGTAGCTTTAAAATCAAATGTTGTCTTAGAAATAAACGTAGTATAATCTTTTAATGTTATACTTGTTAACATAAATTCACTCTCCCTACTATTAGTATACTACACTTAATGTAAAAAAAATACATTTTTTTAACTAGAAGTGTAATTTTTTTACATTATTATATGTTTTTTTAAAGATTTGTCAATAGTTTTATATTAAATAATTATTGTACCTAAATTGTACCTAAAACTTTTTATAAAATTTTAGTGCTTGCAAAGTCCCATAAACACGGGGCAAAAAAAATGCTAAGGCTTTCGCCTTAGCTTCAGGGGGTTTTGGTTGATACTTCCATAATGATTTGTAGAAGTATCTTTGTCATATTTCTATGACAATTTAATTATATAATTATTATGTCTTTTTTGTCAATTATTAAATAATTTTTTTTACAAATTATGTATATAATAATATACTTCTAACCAATCATTTACCCTTTTTACATTAGTTTCTTTACTTTTATTTATATCTGAATTAAATAATATTGATTTAATTCCTTCTTTATTTAAATTCTCAACTGTATCAATCGCATCATCTATCATTAAATCAATATTTTCATTTCTACAACACTCTATTTTATAAGTTTGACTAGTTATTAATTTATCATAATTAATATTATTTCTTTTTAAATATTCTTCACAAAATTTTTGAGCATCTTTATAAAAATTATTACTTCTTGCTGTTACTATTATTATTCTATTACCTTCACTTCTAAGTTTATCAATTACTTCTCTAGCATTCTCTTTTACTTCTATTTCATTTCCCATTGTTTCTGCAAAATCATTAAAGAATTTCTTAGTCATATCATCAATTAAAAAACCTCTAATAATTTCTTCTAAATTATTTAATAATTGATTTCCATAATCACTATCATATTTTTCTAAATACTCTTTTACTTTTTGAGTTGAATTAGTAATCGTATCATCAATATCTATACCAATTGTCATATTTCACCTCGCTTTATGATTATAACATATAAATTATATTATTTATTCTTTTATTTTATTACTAGTGTAAACTATATTTTATAAAAAATCTATTATTCATTTATTTACTAATAAAATAAAATTTGATAAAATCTTATTATAATAGGAGTGAATTAAATGAAAAAAAAGAATGAAAAGAGTAATAAAAAAATTAATTCAAATAATGATAGTACTAAATTCTGCAATTACAATCAATTTATTAAAGCTTTAAAAGATATCTCATCTTCATCATTAGAATTAAGAAATCTATATGAATTACTTGAAGCAAGTGATTCCACTAAAAATATTAAAGAAAATAAAATAGATTCTTATGTTAAAGATTATAAAAAATCTGTTGATGAAGCTATTAATAATCTACCATTTAGTGATTGGGATTTAATATATAAACAATTATATGAAAATGAAAAAAAGAATTATAATGTTAATATTAAATTTATATTAAATGAATATAGTAGAAGATTAAAAGAAAAACTATTATCTAATGTTAATAAAGATGTTAAAGAAAACAAAAAGAATACAAAAAGCGAAGAAAAAGTTAGTAACAAGAAATTTGAAAGATTTAAAAATGATAATGGAATGAGTATTATTAAATTTATAGATATTAATTTTGACACTAATCTATTAAATAATTTCTTTAAGGGATTTGATAATATTGTATTAACTGATAATATTTCAAGTTATATTGAAGAAACTAATAAACTAATTGAACAAGTAATCTTTTATTCTTATTTTAAAGATATTAAAAAAGTAATCAATTCTGTTAAAAATAATTTTAATTTAGAATTTTCTCCTATTAAAGAAGATGATGATATATTAAATGAAATAATATCTGATGAATTAAGATTTTATCAACAAACAAAATTAATAAATATTATGGATAATATAGATAAAACATATCTTATAACATCAAAAAGAATATCAAAGAATTTTGAAAATGTAGAAGAAGAGAATATGAAAATGACATTTGAAGCTATATATACATCTACTATTCCTCATTATGCTTTCACACAAAATGCATTTAATAATTCATTTGAAATAATTCTTAAAGATGAAAACCAAATAAATCAAGATTATATTAATAAACACTTACTTGGTTCTACATTCTTATCTAATCCAGCATCTGTTTCTTTAGTAAAAGATAAAAAGAATGAATATATAATCTATTCAACATCATCTGAAAAATTTAAATTATTATAATTAAAAAGAATATTTAAAAAATATTCTTTTTTTATGACTTTAATGCTTTAAATATTTTCTTCCATAAATTATTTGATGAATAATTTAGAATTCCTACTTTATATACTTTTAATCCATATTTATATAAAAGTACATTTACTATTACTAATAATAATATTGCAATTAATAATCCTCCAACTGTGAGTTCACCCAATGTATACATGACAGGTGCCAGTATTCCAGATATAAATGGTACATAAGACATTATATTTATAAATACTGATCCTTGATAAACAGAAGCATATATTGCTAAGAAATAACCTATCATTAAGAATACCATTACTGGAGTTTGTATTTGATTATAATCTTCCATATTAGTAGTAACACTAGCAAGTACACCAATAAATAATGAATATGCAAGAAAACTTAATAATATAAGAATTATAAATAATGGAATACCAGTAAGTAATTTAGAAGCAATATCACTATGTAAGAATAAATTTATATATTCATTAATCTTACCAACACTTTCAGGATTAGCTCCAATTGCAGTATTCATAGTTTCATTTAATCCAGTTGATGTAAATACTCTAATTATACTACCAATAAAAGCATATAAAAGTAATAATGCACCTTGAGTTATAGCAAATACATTAGCAGATATTAACTTTGACATAAAATGAGCTTCTGGACTAACACTAGATATAATAACTTCCATACTCTTTGATGATTTTTCTTCATTTATTTCAGCACCAATCATTTGAACTATTAAATTAATTAATAAGAAGAATGGTACTATAAATGCTATTGTTATTACACTACCTATTAATTGTAAAAACTCTTCATCTTCTTTAGCATCCTCACTTAATAATACTCTATTAACTTCTATATTTTTATAAACTTGATCTAATACACTTTGATCAATCCCAGCCATACTTAAAGCTTTATTCTCTTTTACTGCATTTAATGCACTATAAATATTTTGATATAATAAAGCATCTAAATATTCATAAGATATAATATCAACATCAAATACTTTTTCTAAATTCTCTTCTTCTATTTTTTTAATATTAATTATAATATCTTTTTTCTCTTCTTCTTTAATATTTTCTTTTAATTCTTCAATATTTTTATCAGCAAGTTTTACTTCAGCATTATAATTCTTTAATACATCAAAATAATTAGCATCCATTATTTCTTTAAACTCGTCATATACACCATATTCATCAACTACATAAATATTAACAAGTTCATCAAAATCTCCACCAAATAGTTTTACTACACTATCTAGATTTATTACTCCTATTATAATTATAAATAATACTAAATTAATTATTTTAAAAGACTTTGTATTTATTTTTTTCTTAATACTATCTTTTAATAAAAATTTAAATTTACTCTTCATATGATTCACCTACTTTATCTATAAATATTTCATGTAAAGTTGGTTCTTCAACAACAAACTTTAGTACATTATCACATTTAGAAAGAGATTTAAATACATTTCCTACATATTTAATATCTTCAATTTTAACATTAAACTCATCTTTATTCTTTTCAACACTTATAACTCCATCTACTTTTTCAAGGGTTTCTTTAGTAGTATCAGCTATTATTTTAATATTCTTACGTCTATAATCAGATTTTATTTTTGTTAATTTACCACTTAATACAACATTTCCTTTTACTAATATTATAAGTGAATCACAAAAGTATTCTACATGTTCCATCATATGTGAAGAAAAAATTATAATTGTATTTTCTTTTTTTAATCTTAATATTACTTTTTTAAACATTTCAACATTTATTGGATCTAATCCACTAAATGGTTCATCTAATATTAATAACTTTGGTTTATGTAAAACACTAATAATAAATTGTATTTTTTGTTGATTACCTTTTGATAACTCTTTTATTTTTTTATTTTTATATTCTTCTATATTAAACTCTTTTAAGTATTTATCTAATTCTGTTTCTACTTCTTTTGGAGTTAATCCTTTTAATACTCCATAATAGGTAGCTTGTTCTAAAACTGTTTTTGTTCCAAGTAAACTTCTCTCTTCAGTTAAAAATCCAATTTTATCAGTTATACTATAATCTATTTTTTTATTATCTAATGTTATTTCTCCACTTGTTTTATCAAGAAGTCCCATAATCATTCTAAATGTAGTTGTTTTACCTGCTCCATTAACACCTAAAAGTCCAAATATCTCTCCTTCTTTTATTTCAAAAGAAATATCATTTACAGCTCTAAAATCATCATAATATTTTGTTACATGACTTACTTTTAACATATTTTTACCCCCATTCCAGTTTCTATTCCAAGCATTTCTGCTTCATCTTTATTCATATGTAATTCAAGAACACATGTTTCATCTGATTTAATATGTACATCTCCTAAAATTACACCATTTTCATATTCTACAGTTACTGTTTCACCTTTTTGTTTATTAAATGTTATTAAATCACTAGCACTCATATGAATATGTCTATCAGCAACTATTGTTGATTCAACTGCGTGATATCTTCCTTTAGGTCCAATTATATCAATAGTTTCACTACCCTTTAAATCTCCACTAGTTCTAATAGGAGCTTTAATTCCAAAATATTCATTATCTCTTTCAAGTAATTCAACTTGAGTATAATTTCTACAAGGACCAATTATTCTAATATGTTCTAATATTCTACTATTTCTTTCTAATGAAACAGTTTCTTCTGCTGCAAATTGTCCTAATTGAACTAAATCTCTTTTCTTAGTTAATTCATATCCTTCTCCAAATAATATATCTAAAGCTTCTCTAGTTAAATGAACATGATGATTAGAAACTCCAACTTTTATATCCATAATGTTTCCTCCAATTATATATTTATTATAATATAATTTAGATAAAAATAAAATAAACGATTATCACATTATTTTAAATAATACATTTAATAATATTAAAGGGTGGTGTTTATATGAATGGAAGTTATTATCAAACTCCTGTATTTATTAATGATTTAGAAAGAGATAGTAGTTCTCCTTATCCAAATAGTAAAAATTATAATTTAGTTTCAGAACAAAGTTATATTGAAAATATATTAAGAAATAATATAGGGAAAAAGGTAAGAGTTCATGCTTCTTTTAGTGATTCAGTTGAATGGAGAGATAGAGTATTTACTGGTATTATTGAACATGCAGGAAGAGATAATTTAGTAATAAATGACATAGATAATAATAAATATTATTTAATATTAATGATTTATTTAGATTTCGTTGAATTTGATGAAGAAATTACTTATGCTAAATAACTTTTAAAATTATGTTTTTTTTGTTATAATGTATTAAGGTGATAGAATGACTAAGACAAATATTATAATTGTTATATTTTTTATAGTTATATTATTAGTAGTTTTATCTATTATTTTATATAAATATAAAGGAGAAAAATTAGATAATTTAAAGAAGAAACTTGATAATTGTGAAAATGAATTTTATTCAAAGATAGAAGAAAAACATAAAACGCTATTATCTTTAATAGAAGTTGTTATTAATAAATATAAAGTTGAAAGTAAAGCTTTTGATGATGTTAAATCTTTAGAACTTGATTCTACTAATTTATATAAAAATGAAAATTTATTAAATAAATGTCATAAAGAAATAATACAAGTAATTGAAGATAATATTAAAGTAAGACAAACTAAAGTATTTAAAGAACAATTAAATAAATATGAAGAAATAGAATTACACTTAATATCTATTAGAACATTTTATAATAAATATACTTTAATATATAATAATATAATTAAAAAATTTCCATATAATTTTATATCTAAATTTAAAGGATATAAAATAAGATCATTAATAGATGGAAAAGAATTAGATACAAATTTTAATAATGATTTAGAAGTGTAATACACTTCTTTTTATTGAGAAAGAGAGATTTTATGCCTAACTATAAAACACATTCAATACATATAGATAAATGTAGTGATTATATAGATTCAAGAATACAATTAGATAAAGAAGACTTAAAAGTATTTTCATTTGGTCCAGATACTCTTGTATTTACTGACCCATTAACTTTTAATAATCAACATAATACTAAAACATCACTATTCTTTTTAAAGCTAATAAAAAAAATAAAAGAAACTTCATCTTTAGATAATAAAGAAATAATAAGTTTTTTATATGGTCAATTAAGTCATTTTATTGTTGATTTAACATTTCATCCATATATTTATTATGTAACTAATAATTTAAAAAATAATAATTTTATAAATTCTCATCTTCAATATGAATTATGGTTAGATAATTATTTTATGAATAAATATAAAATTGATAATAAAAATTATTATAAAAAAGATAAAATAGATAATAATGATTTAAAACACATAATAGATGATATATATTTTAATGTTTATAAATGTGTACTAGCAAGTAAAAAATATAATATTGGAATAAATATTATAAAGTCATTAGAAAATAACTTACGTAATAATGAAACTGTTAATTATATATGTAATAATCTTAACATTGGAGATATTAAATATTCTAATGAATACTCTATTTTAGAAGAATTTCTAAATAATGATAGAAATACTTGGTTAGACCCTATTACTGGTGAAGAAAACATTATATCTATTAATGAAATATGGAATACATCAATAAGTAGATATATTGAAACTATAGAAGATGTTAATGCTTATTTATATGATGATAAAGAATTAAAAAATAGGTTTATTCTTTCAAACCTATCTTATGATACATCTCTTCCTTGTGAAACAAAAAAAGAATTCATATATGCTAAAAAATACTAATATGGTAATTTAAAATTAATTTCTTTAATATTATTTTTCTTTAAAAATTCATTTGTTCTAGAAAAAGGTTTACTTCCAAAAAATCCATTTCTTGCTGATAATGGGCTTGGATGAGCACTTTCTATTATCAAATGATTTTTATTTGTGATAAATTGTTTTTTACTTCTAGCAAAATTACCCCATAATATAAATACTACACTTTCTTTTTTTAAATTAATTAGTTTAATTATATGATCAGTAAGTAATTGCCATCCTAAGTCTTTATGAGATAAAGGACTATCTTTTCTAACAGTTAGTATACTATTTAAAAGAAGGACCCCCTCTTTTGCCCAAGGAGTTAAATCTCCTACTAATGAATTTTTTATTCCTAAATCATCATATAATTCCTTAAATATGTTTTGTAAACTTGGAGGTAATTTTATACCCTTTTGGACACTAAAAGAAAGTCCATGAGCTTCCCCTTCTCCATGATAAGGATCTTGTCCAATTATAACTACTTTAGTATCTTTATAACTTGTTTGTTTTAGTGCATTAAAAATATTTTCATATTTAGGATAACAAGTATAGTGTTTATATTCTTCATCTATTCTTTTCATAAATTTATGAAATCCTTCACTTTCCCAAACACTTTTCAATACAACATCCCAATCATTACCTATCATACTATTACCTTCCTTAATAATCTAATTATACTATAAGAATTAATAATAATCATAATAAATATTAAAGTATCTGTATATTTCCATAATACACCAGTATCAATAAATGCTCCTAGAATTATTATTAATATAAAAATAGTTTTAATTATTGAAAGAGATTTTTTATTTTTAAATAAATAATTAAAATTAGATATTAATATATAATATCCACTAAGTATAGTAGTAAATGCAAATAATATTAGTATTATTGATATAAAATATATACCAATTTTACCATTTAAATATATAAATGTATTAGTTATTAATAAATTATAATCATATATTATACTATGATTATTTAAATAGATTATTAAAAGAAAAAATATTAATATAGTTAATATAAAAGTAATAAAATAAACACCTATTATTTGATAATTAATAGATGTTTTTATATTATTATTATCACATCCACTAGAAATACTAGTTGTACCAATTAATATTTCATTCATAAATATACTTCTTTTAATCCCAATAACTAACCCAGTAAAAAATGATTTAAATGTAAATAAACTTAAAAATACTTTTTTTAATCCAATAATCAATTCATCAAAATTACTAATTATTCCAATCAAACATATTAATATAAATATTATACATTTAATAGGTACAATTATATTGATTACTCTATTCACTTTTATAATATCAAAACTAATAATTAAAAATAATAATATAATAGTACTTATAATAATATATTTTTTATCTACAAAAAAAACATTATTTAATATATTAGTTACTGTATTTATCTGTATCATTTGAAATAAAAAAGAATATAAAATAATAATTATTAATAATGAAATAATAGATATTATTTTACTATTCAAACCATTTTTTAATACAAAAAATGGACCACTTATATATGTATTATTTATTTTTTCCTTATAAATATTTCCTAATTTAGCTTCATAATAGATTAAAGGATTTGTTATTATAGTAAATATGATCATCCATATAATTGATGAAAATCCACCTATTATTATAGAAGAAGCAACTCCAATAACACTTCCTACTCCTATTTTAGTAGCAAGATTTAAAAATAATGAACTTCTATCTTTATTAAATAATTCACTAATATTTAATTTATAATTTTTAAATTTTAATTTAAAAGACAAAAATATAGAAAAAACAAATAAAAATATTATTAATAATATCCACATATTAAATAATATAAAAAGCTATCATTATTTATGATAGCTTTCATTATTTAATATTTTAAATGATCTATATATTTGTTCTAATAATAACCCTCTAAAAATTCCATGAGGAAATGTCATATCAGAAAATGATAATTTCATATTACAATTGTTTTTTACTTCTTCACTTATTCCAAAAGAACCACCAATAATAAATGTAATACATCCATATCCACTTGTAAAAGTATTATCAATAATTTTAGAAAATTCTATTGAATCTACTTTTTTTCCTTTAATATCCATACATATATTATAATCTTTTGGATTAATTACTTTAAGTATTTCTTTTTTTTCTTCTTCAATATTACTATCTTTAAGTTCAATTATTTCAATTTTATGATATTTAGATATTCTATTTTCATAATCATTTATTAAATTAGTTAGATAGTCTTCTTTAATTTTACCAATGCATATTATTTTTATCATTATCTATATAAAGTAAGTGGATTAATTGTATTACCATTATGTTTAACAGTTAAGTGAAGGTGAGTACCTGTACAAGAACCAGTACATCCCATTATACCAATTAATTGTCCTTTTTCCACTTTATCTCCTACTTTAACTAATGTCTTAGATAAGTGCATGTACTGAGAAGTATAACCATTATGGTGATCAATAATAACATTTATACCTTCTCCTCCGCCACCCCATCCAGAACGAGTAACTGTACCACTTTGAATAGCAAATATATTTCTTGATGCAGTACCACTAATATCAGTACCATTATGTAAGTGAGCTGTTTTTCTAATTGGGTGAATACGATAACCATAATTAGATGAAATCTTAAATGGTTTAACAGTTGGCCATGCCCAGTATGTTGTATTACCATAGTATATTACGTTTTTAGCTCCATATACCATAATTCTATCAACTGCTTCAGTTATTACTTCATTTGTAACTTGTGCTGTATTTACAATTGAGTTATTAACTTGTTTAGTTGCAAATGTAACTTTAGATAATCCATTACTTCCTTGTTGTTTTACATATGATTGATCAGCATTAATTGTTTTATCATACATTATTTTTGTTTCATACTTTATTGTTTGATATTCTGTTTCAAATGATTCAATTACTATATCTGATAATGGTGAAACATGAGCAACAGTTACTTCTTGTCCAACAGCAAGTAAAGCATTTTCTCCAGCTATTTCTGGGTTTGCTATTAAAAAGTCAGATACACCAAGTTTATTATTATAAGCAATTGTTTCTATTGTATCTGTTGCCTTTACTTTATATTTACTTTTTAATTCTGTAGTTCCAAATAAGAAATACATACTAAGTGTATCAGCATCAGTAAAAATATTTTCTTCTGTTGAAATATAATTTTTCTTAATTGTAACCTCATCACCTAAATAAACATTTGTAATCTCTTTTCCAGTATCTTTTATCTCTTCTTGTTTTCCATCTAAATACTTTTGATATGTTTCTTCATCAATAAATGCAAGTACTGTATTTCTAACTGCTATATCTAAATCTTCTTTATTTAATATATAGAAAACATCTTTTTTCTTATCTCTTTTAATTGTTACTTCATATCCTTCTATTGTAAAAGGATCTAAATCTTTTATTTCTTCATATACTTCTTTAGCTGTCATTAGATTTGTTTTGTATGTTGAAACTTCATGTACTTCTAATCCAGAAGGACTAAACACTTTATCTACTTTATATTTATCTTTAATATCTTGTTGTTCTTTATCTATTAAAGTGTATAATTCATCTTTAGATGCAATTAAACCAATTTTTTCACCTCCAAGATAAACTTGATAATAATTATGAATATCTTTCTTTTTAGGTTCAAAAACTATAGATAAATATATAACTAATATAGAAAGTAATATTCCAAAAACAATACTTCCTATTGAAACACTCTTTTTATTCACTTTCATCTTCCACCTTTGAAAAATTTTCAAATGAACCTGTATTCATTTTAAATATTAAATCTACACTACCAGTAGAACCTGCCCTATGTTTAGCAACTAATAATTCCATTTTTCTATTTAAATTAGAACCATATTTTCCATACTCATCACTATGCAAAAATAATACAATATCTGCATCTTGTTCTATAGAACCTGATTCTCTTAAATCTGATAGTTTAGGTTTACTATCTTCACCTTTTCTTTGCTCAACACTACGAGATAATTGTGCAAGTGCTATAACAGGTATTTGTAATTCCATTGCAAGTTTTTTAATATCACGACTTATTTCACTAACTTCTTGAACTCTTTGACCAGCATATTTACTAGAACTAGATAATAATTGTAAATAATCTATTACTATTAAGTCAAGTCCATCATCAGAATTCTTAAGTTTTCTACATTTTCTTCTTATTTCACTAACTGTAAGTCCACCAGAATCATCTAAATAAAACTTAGTATCTGATAACTCACTCATAGTTTCATTCCATTTTTTCCAATCAGTATTTTTAAGTTTACCTGTTTTTAATACATCTCCATCTATTTTTCCAACGCATCCAAACATTCTTTTAATTATTTCTTCTGCTCCCATTTCAAGAGAGAAAAAAGCAACACTTTTCTTTTCTTTAATTGCTACATTTAAAGCTATGTTTAATGCAAAAGCACTTTTACCAGAACCTGGACGTCCAGCTATTATTATAACTTGATTCTTTTGAAGACCTCTAGTCATTGCATCAAAATCATAAAAACCAGTTCTTAGTCCAGTATATTCACTCTTAGTTTCTGATAAAGCTTCCATATTTTTTTGAAGTTCAGGTAATATATCTTGAATTCTCTTAATATCTCGCCCTAATTTATCATTATATACACTAAGTACACTTCTTTCTGCATTTTCTACTATATCTACAATTGGTTCCTGTTCATCATAACATTCTTCTTGTATTTTAGATGTAACTGATATCATGTTCCTTAATACATATTTTTCAAACATTATTCTTATATAGTAGTTTAAATTAGCTGTAGATGGAACTGAATTTATTATTTCGGTAATATATTCAACACCACCAACTTTAGATAAAACTTTATTTTTTTCTAGTTCATTACAAATAGTATTTGTATCAACAGGAATATTATTAGAATGTAAATATGCCATAGATTTAAAAATAAGTTTATTATTTTCACTATAAAACATATCTTCATTTACTTCATCAAGTATTTTATCTAATGCTGTCTTTTCTAAAAAGCCACAGCCAAGTACAGATATTTCTGCTTCTATATTTTGAGGTTCTTTTCTTGGCATACTTCCTCCTACTTATTTTTCTAAAATTACATTAATATTAAATGAAACTTTTTTATGTAAAGTTACTTTAACTATATGAGTTCCTAGTGAATTAATATCTTCATTAGTTGATATTTTCTTTTTGTCAATATCAAATCCCATTTTACTTAATTCTTCACTAATTTGTTTAGATGATATACTTCCAAACACTTTATCATTTTCTCCAGTTTTAACTTTAAATTTAATGTTTTTATTTTCAAGTTTATTTTTAATCTTATTACATTCTTCTATTAATGCATCTTCTTTATCTTTTCTATCTTTAATTTCAGTGTTTAAAACTTCAACACTTTTTTGTGTATATGGTACAGCAAGTTTTTGTGATATTAAGTATGTAGCATATCCATCCTTTACATCTTTAATTTCATCTTTTTTAGCCTGCTTTTTTACATCAGTTAAAAATATAACTTTCATTTTTTACCTCCCACACATTTAATTTATAATTATTATAACATAGTTACACATAAAAAAATAGTATAGAATTCTATACTATTTATAAATAATCATCGCTGAAAAACAATAAACTTGTTCTTCAGAAAATATAGATACAGATGTTCTAAATTGAATATCTAAAACTTCTATATCATTCTCTAAAAATAAATTAATATCTTTTTCTAAATCTTTTTCATGATTTTCATCAAATATTTTAACTTTCATATTTTCACCATAAAAATAATATCATATTATAAATAAAAATAATGTCATAAAATAACATTATTTTTTATTTTTATCTTCTTTAATTCTTTTTCTTATTTCTTCTAATTTTATAGTATTTGTTTTTTCAATTCCAATCTCAGCTGAATTTCTATTAATGTATAATCCAATAACAAATATATATGCAAGTACATAAAACCAAAATAACAAAATTACTATATTTGCTAAATTACCATATACAAGATCAAATCTAGCTATATTATTAATATAATATGAATATAATATTGTAATAACTAACCATCCAATTGTAGTAAATAATGACCCTTTATTCATATACTTACTTGATACCTTTTCATCTGGAGCTATAAAATAAACAAGCTTTATTATAAAAAACATTACTATTAAAGATACAGGAACTTGTAGTAAAGCATACAAGTTATCAATAAACGTTTGATTATTAGCTATAAAATTAGTAAAATGACCAATAATATTTATAATAGTTCTACCAAACAAAGGAACTATCATCATAAATGCAATTAGTATTATTAATATAATACAAAGCAATAATGATTTAATAAATCTTTTTAAAACATTAGCATTTTCAAACTCATATATTGTATTACTCGCTATAATAATTGAATTACATCCATTAGTCATAACAACAATACTTAGCCATAAGGTTAAAAATGATGCCATTGTCATTTCATCTGCTAATACAGGTTTTATATATTTTACTGCACTTTGTGGTAAAACATCTGATAAAAACGTTTGTAAAAAGTCCATTGGTAAATGAAAAGAAGTTAAAAAATAGAATAATAATGTTAATATTGGAATTATAGCTAAAAAGAAAGAATATGCTAGATTTCCTGGCAAAATTCCTAATTCTTTTCCAATAAGTAACTTATATATTCTATTTATTTTTTCTTTCATTTTATTTTCCTTTATTTTTATTAATCATATTTAATGCATCATTAATTGCATCATCAATAGTCATCTCATCACTTAATATCATCTTGTATCCAATAGATACTCCATAATCTTTATTAGGTAATGCACTTGCAAATTCACGATTTAATCTATGAATATATGAACCTATTTTCTTTTCATCATGACCAACTAAATAAATAATAAATTCATCTCCATCTGTTCTCATTATTTCTGAATTATCTCTTTGTGTTTTAATAAGAACACTGGCAACTGCTTTAATTTGATTATCTCCTGCTTCATGTCCAATTTTATCATTTAATACTTTTAATTTATTAATATCAATTACAACTATTGCTTGAGGATAAACTTTTGTAGATGACCAGAATTCAATATTATCATTTAAATAATTTCTATTTTTTAAATTAGTCATCGCATCAAAATAATATAATCTATCTTCTTTTTTAATCTTTTTATTACTTAATAATTTTTTAACTATTATATATATTACAAATATTAAAGATATTATTCCAATAACTATATATAATAGATTACTTATTATAAAGTTTAAAAGTCTATTACTTTTTAAGGTTTCAATAACACTAACAACACTTTCATTTTTAACTTCATTAGAACTTAGTGTACTTAAATAAAAGTCAAATAAATTATTAAATGCTGTATTTTTCTTTTTAAGTAAAAATGAATTATTTAGTTTAACACTATCAATATATCTAATACTATAATTTCTTAATGAAGAATCTTTATAATAATCATATACTTCTTTTTCAACAATAATAATTGATTTATCATTTATATTCTTAAGCATTGATTTAACACTAGGGAAATCATTAATTTCAAATAAATTTTTACTAGCCATATTATATTTTAAATTCATATTATTAAGCATATCTACATTAATATTAGATAAACTATATAGAGAATTTATAACAATATTATTTTTATTATTAGCTAAAACCACATATTCAGTTGGTCCTAATACTCTACTACTAGTATAATTATCATCACTTAGTGAATAATAATTCATAGCAATATCTACTTTACTATTTACTAACGCTAATCCTAAATCTTTAGTATCTTTATATTCAACATATTTATATGTTACACCAGTCATATTAGAAAATTTAGATAAATAAGTGTCTGTTAAACCAGTAAATGTTTTTCCAATCATACCTTCATATGGAAGATTATCAACATATCCTACTATAAAATCTTCACTAGTGATTGATTCTTTTTGTAACTCTGTATATTTTTTAGCATCATAGTATAAATTTAAAAAATACTCATTAGTTTTAGATATAGATTTTTCTTCCCATCTATAATAAAACTTAGACATAATACTATTTAATGTTTCATCTTTATTATCTTTAAAATCTAATACATAATAGGAATATAATCCATCTAAATGAAATACAATATCATATTCTTCTTCAATTATTCTATCTAAATATCTATACATAGGTACAATCATAAAATCAATTGATTTAGAATCATATGCAGATTTTAAGCTTTCAAAATTTTCATAGGTAGAAATATTAATATTTTTGTGTTCTGTTAAATAATAAGATACACTTTCATTATCTGTAGTTATTACCCCTACTTTTTTATAATTTAAATCTTCTAATTTATTAACTGTATTTGTGCCTAAAACAATAAAATGATCCTTGTAAAACAATATATCTTCAGTATTTAAATCATTCTTATTTATTAGTTTAATGTCTGAAGTTTCATCAGATATTATATTTATATTTAACCCAGTATTTTCTTTTAAAGCACTAATATAATCAAAAAACACTCCACTTCCATTATTAGAAAAAACAGGAAGATATGGTTCAACATAAACATCTAATGTTTTACTTAAATTATCAGTTATCCATCTTTTTTCATTATATGAATAATTATTTACTGTACTAGTAATATAATATAATGTACCAAAAAATCCAACTACTACTAGTATGATAGCAATAAATGCTATTAATACTTTCTTTTTTTTATTTCTTTTCATTTAAATCACCAAACAACTTTTAAACTATTAGCATTCTTAGAACCAAATACTGGAAAATTAGTATTTTCAGTTTCACCAGAATAAGTTAGTATAAATTGAATTTCATAATAAGTTAAATTCTCTTCTCCTATTTTATCAAGTGATTTAATTGCTAAATCACGAGCTGTATCAACTTTAATAGATTCTTTAAAATCAATAGTAATATAAATTACCCTTCCTTCTACTGTTACATTTGTCTTATTAACTGAACTAGTTTCAGCATAAACAGATGCTATATCTTCAGATAAAGTATCACTTAATTTATAATTTTCTATTCCTTCTAATCTAGTATCACCATATTTACTTGTACTAATGCCTGAATAGAAATATTTATAAAATAAAAACCCTATCATTAAAAAACATACAAGTAATATTCCTAGTAATATTAATAACATTGTATTATCTTGTTTCCTTTTATTTTTGCTCATTTTTTAAAACACCTTCCTCGGCTCTAAATATTATACACTATTTTATTCTTAATTTCCATATAATATTATTATTCCCATTTATCTTTATATGATAATATTATACTACATTTAGTATTTTATATAAAGTAAAAGACTTAATTTTATATAAAATAGGTTGAAGTACAAAAAAATGTTGACAAAATAGTCTTTTTCAAGTAAAATGAATATTGCATTGAGAGATGCAGGTGTAGTTTAATGGTAGAACTTCAGCCTTCCAAGCTGCTAACGTGGGTTCGATTCCCATCACCTGCTCCATTTGTAAAAATCGTCGCACCAAGCGATGTTGAGATAAAGCTCAATTCGAAAGAATTGAGTTTTTTTGTCGTTTATGAAAGGTTGTGATGATATGTTAAATATTATTAAAGAAAAACTTGATTTAAGCCCCGATTTGAAGAAAAAGATTGATTGGGCTAAGAATTATACTTCTACTTCTATAAAACTTGAGAAAGGCCATTTAATTAGATTAGAACCTAGTAATCTTGCTTATGTAGATCCACATAAAGTTATTATTAATGATTATACATTTCTCTTTTTCAATGGTATTAATTCTTTCTATGTTAATAACCTAAATGATAGACACAACTTATCTGAATTAGAAAACTACTTTAAACTAGCTAAAAATTGCTAACTATTGACTTATTTTAAAAAAGTGATATTATAAATAACCAGTGCATAGGTATGCTCTAGAAATGGAGGTACATCTATGATTAAAAGCAAAGAATTAAATATTTATAATATAAATAATTTTGAGGAGTCAGTAGTATTTAGACTTTATTAGATACTATTGGCTCCTCTTTTCGTTTATACGAAAGGAAATAAAAGGAGGTCTTTATGGAAGAAGAAAGAAAAGTTGCGGGTATTTATATTCGTGTATCAACTGAAGATCAAGCTCGTGAGGGATTTAGTTTAGGAGAACAAGAAGAAAAGTTAAAACAATTATGTGATTATAAAGGTTATGAAGTATATAAGGTTTATTGTGATGCTGGTATATCAGCTAAAGATATGGAACATAGACCAAAGTTTCAAGAAATGCTTAAAGATATGAAAGATAAAAAACTCAATTATATCGTTGCTTATAAACTTGATAGAGTTACTCGTTCAGTTAGAGATTTAGAAGAACTAATTGCACAATTAGAAAAATATAATACTTACCTAGTTTGTGATAGAGATGATGTCAATACTTCTACAGCTAATGGGAGATTCTTCGTAAGAATGCTTACTGTCTTATCACAACTTGAAATTGAGATAGTTTCAGAAAGAACAAAATTTGGTTTAAATGGTGCAATTAAATCTGGTCATTTACCTGGACAAGTAGCTTTAGGATTTAAAAAAGATGTAAATAAGAAAACTATAATTGATCCAGCTACTGCCCCTATTGTTAAAAGAGTCTTTGATTTATATTTACAAGGTAAAACATTCTTACAAATATCAAATATATTTAATGATGAAAAAGTATTAAATAAAAATTGGAAAGATACTCATATTGAAAGAATAATAAATAATCGTTTATACATGGGAGATTATGAAATGTATAAAAGATTAAAAGAATGGAAAAATGTTGAACCAGTTATTTATATGAATGTTGTTGATCCAATTGTACCAAGATATATTTGGGAAGAATGCCAAGCACAAAAGATTATTAATCAAAGAACTTATACTAGAGATAGAGTTTATACTTTCTTTCAAAAACTTAAATGTCCTCATTGTGGAAAAATAATGAAATGTAAAGGATCAGGCGGAAAGAAAAGGAAATATGTTTATTATAATTGTGAGGATTGTCACGAAAATATTAGAGAGTCTTATGTTGAAGAAGAATTTGAAAAAATTGTTGGTCAATTATTAAGATTTGATAATGAATATAATGAGTTATTCTTACCACTCTTTGCTGATAAAGAAAAGTCAGTTGATAAATCTGATATAGAACGAGAAATTATCAATCTAACAAAACAAAAAGAAAGAATAAAAAAAGCATATATGTCTGAAGTTGTGGAACTTGATGACTTTAAAGAAGATTTAAAAATGATAAATGATAAACTTGATACATTAACTAAACAATTAGAAAAAGAAAATGACTTAAAGAATAGAAATAGATTCACTCCTGAAAAAGTTATGGCTGAAAGAGATATACAAAGAATATTTATGACAAACGGTAGTGATGTTTCTATGTTTCTTACAGAGTGGCAAACAATGACTAAAGAAGCTAAACAAGAATTTATTGCTAAATATATTGAATCACTTACTTTTGAAAAAGATGATAGATACAAAAATGGAATACATCTAATTGATATAAAACTAAAATCTTTATTTACTGAAAAAGTAGATCGTTTATCAGAACTTGGCTTATCACAAGTTCCAGTTGAGTTTATCTCAAATAATGAATCTGTTATACTTAATGTTAGTTATCCATTAAAAGAATCACAAGTAAAAGAATATATGAAAGAGTTTAAAGATATTAAAGGTGTTAAACTACATATTCACCCAACATTCAATTATAGTTTCAAAGATATGCCTAATGAAATAGTATTTAATTTAGATAAAAATGAAAAGGTTTTAAAACTAATTCCAATTATCAAAGATATAGACAATCCTGAAAATATTTCAAATAAGTTTAAGTTAGGTATAATTACTTCTACAATTAAGACAATTTAAAAGCATCCATAATTTCATCCATAACAAATCCTTATAAAATAAGGGTTTGTTTTAGTTTACCATCCATCTTTGTGGATGGATTTTGCAAGTGCAAAATAAGTTTTTCCCTATGAAGAAGCCTTATGAAATAAGGTTTTGAAATAGTTTAAGGGAAAATCTCTTATGCTCTTATTATTTTTAATACCAAAAATAATGCAATTATGGTCGAAAATAATCCATAAACATCCACAATTGTGGATATAAAAAAGCAGATAAAAAAATCTGCTTCAATATTCTAAATCTTTCTTATTTCATATTTTAAAACTTTACATTTATCATCTAGTAAAAACTTACCTTCAAACATTTCATCTTTAAATAAATATGGTGTAAATTTTAGATTTTGATCGAATTGATTTATAGTTGGCAAATCATTCATATCAATCCATTCTAATTCACCTTCAGGAGAGTTATGTGTTAATTCTCCTTCATATTGATCTGCTGTAAAAACAAATATTATTCCTTCAATTGAATCATGCCAATAAGAAATACCTTGTAATTTTGGATTTATTAAAGTTAATCCTGTTTCTTCATAGAATTCTCTAATAATACAATCTGAAGGTATTTCATCAGTTTCAAATTTACCACCTGGTGGAGCATATACTTGTCCCCATTTATTATAAAACTTAATCATTAATACTTTATTATCTTTTTTTAAATAACATGCTGTTGAATTATTATGAACAATTCTATATCCCATATTAAACCTCCTGTACTTGTTATATTGTATCATACAATAGCAAGTATTTACCATATTTAATTATTTTTCATATATTCTATATCATTTTTATTTTCAATCCAATATTTAATTACAGATCTTGAAATTAATGTTGAAATTGTAAATGCTATTTTATAAGCCTCAGCTTTTTTATCAATGGTGCCATTAGTACCTTCTACAAATTTTTTTGTTGCTTTTGTTTTTTGATTTAGCGTATTTAAATCTTTTAATATTTTTTCATAATTTCCGTGAACAATATCTGATCTAATATCATAAGTAAATTTTAATAATGAACTTACTGCATTATTTGAACTTGGAGATAAAAACTTTTTAAGTATTAACCCTCCTTTTAAAACAAATGCTTTTTCAATATCTTCTTTTTCTCTTATAATTAAACTTTCCACAATAGTTATATTAGATATAATAGCATTTTGCATCATAGTGTAATCACAAAACAATAAATCTATGATATCAATAAATTTACTTATTCCATTTATATCTAAACTATTTATGAACTTTTCTAAGTTTAATAAAAAGCCATTAGTTGTGGTAACTTCTTTAATTGTTTTATATTTAACTTTTGAATAGTTAAATATGAATGAAAGCATTAAACCATGAATAAAGTATTTATCAGTTTTATCTAATGGATTATCCTCTAATATAAAAGAATAATCTTTTTTCATTGGTACATTTTTATTTAGTAATGGTGATTCATATATCTCGTTTAAAGACAGAATATTGGAAATAAATTTTTTCTCATCTTTAATTCCAAGTTCTAAGAATTTAGAGCTATCAACTTCAATTATCACCAATTTATTAACTATTTGCTTTATATAATCTATGTTATTGAAAACAAATCCAGATTTCAATAATCCAAATGAAGCGATAATCAATTCTCTAACTTCATCACTTTTTATTTTTTCAATTTCAAGTAAGTATTTTATAGATGTCTCAGATATATCTTTATTTTTTTCATAAAAAGATTGTAATTCATCTTTTTTCGCATAAATATTTACAATATTATCAATTATAAATTTCTTTTCTTTTTTTGTTGCATTTCTAATGATAATACCCATTTTTTTAAAGCATATTTTTTTTCTCAAATTAAAATCAAAATAAACTGTATACATAACATGCACATCTCCCTCAAAAAAAATGATTATATATAAATATTATATCATGATTATTTACTCTTTCACTATAATGTGATATATTTAATATGTAATTGAGTTTTATCTCGTTACATTTGTCGGTAATTGTTTCTCAAACGAGATACACAATTGCTCCATTAAAAAATTAGACTAGTCAATTGACTAGTTTTTTTATTTAACAATTGGTGAAATACTAAAAAAATTAGTCAAAATGACTAATTTTTAATATGAATTGATTTTTGATAAGAAATTCTTTAATCTTTGATCCTTTGGACTCTCAAATATTTCTTTACTAGTACCCTCTTCTACAATTACTCCATCACTCATAAATACAACTTTTGTACAAAAGTTCTTTATAAAATTCATCTCATGAGATACTACTATCATAGTCATACCTTCTTTAGCAAGTTTTCTCATTAAATTAGTTACTTCTCCTATCATTTCTGGATCTAGTGCACTAGTAGGTTCATCAAATAATATAATATCAGGTTTCATCATAAGAGTTCTAATAATAGCAACTCTTTGTTTTTGTCCACCAGATATTTCACTTGGATAATTATTAGCTATATCTTCTAAATCAATATCTTTTAAATAATTCTTTGCAATTTTTATAGCATCTTGTTTTTTTAGTATTTTAAGTTTAACTGGAGCAAATATTATATTATCTAGTACATTCATATGTTCAAAAAGATTAAATTGTTGAAATACCATTCCTATTCTTCTTCTAGTATTTGTAAAAGATTTATTATCTAATAAATTATCGCCTTCAAATATTATTTTTCCACTATTAGGTTTTTCAAGTAAATTAATACATCTAAGTAATGTAGATTTTCCACATCCACTAGGTCCTATTATCCCAATTATATCTCTTTCATTTACATTTAAATTAATTCCATTTAATACTTTTTTATTACCAAATCTCTTTTTTAAATTTTTAATTTCAAGCATTTTTCAACCTCTTTTCCATACTATTTATAAGTTTACTTAATAAAAGAGTAATTATTAAGTAAATAATAGCAATTAGAATTAATGGGAAGAAATAATCATATGTTCTAGAGGCAATTATATCAGAAGCTTTAGTTAATTCTACTATTCCAATATATGCTCCTATTGAAGTTTCTTTAACTAATGTAATGAATTCATTTCCCAAAGCAGGTAATATATTTTTTATAGCTTGTGGTAGTATTATTTTACTTATTACTTGATAATAATTAAGACCTAATGAATATCCTGCTTCCCATTGTCCTTTACTTATTGAAGATATACCAGCTCTAATTATTTCAGCTACATAAGCACCACTATTTATTCCAAATGCAAGAATACCAACTAATACTATATTTATATTAGTTTGTTTAAATATAACGTAATATATAATCATTAATTGTAATGTAGAAGGAGTTCCTCTTATAATTGATACATATGTTTTTGATATTAAGTTTAATAGCTTTAAATGTCCAGTATTTTCATATATATTTCTTGAGATAGAGGCAATAGTACCAAGAACTATTCCAATTAATACAGCTCCAATTGCAATTAATAATGTGTTTTTTAAACCTTCTAATATATATTTATATCTTCCATCATATATTACACTATTATAAAATCTATCATATAAACTAATTTTACTTTCTTTTTTATGTTTTTCTATACCCATATGTTCAAGCAAAAATTTATCGATTTCTCCAGATTCTTTTAAATCATTAATTACTTTATTAGCATCTTCTAAAAGTTTAGTATTACCTTTTTTTACAATCATTCCATAATTATCAACAAGCAAAGGCTCATCTAAAATCCTCATATTATCATCTATTAATTTTGTTGCTGGTAATTCATCCATCACTACAGCATCAACCTTATCATCTTTCAAATCCTGTATAGCAGCTAAAAATTTTTTCTCACGAGTTAAGTCTACTCCTGGATAATTTTCTGTTATATATGAATCTGCTACAGATCCTAATTGAACAGCTATTTTTAATAGTTTAATATCATCTATATTATAAATATTAGTTTTCTTTTTAACGATAACTACTTGTTTAGACTCTGAATAATTTATAGTAAAATCAACTTCTTTACTTCGCTCTTCTGTATAACTAATTCCAGCTGCACCTATATCACTTTTGCCAGTTTTAACTTCACTAATAATTGAATCAAATGCAACATCTTTTATTACTAATTCCATATCTAAATAATCAGCTATTTTTTTTGCTATATCTATATCAACTCCAACAATTTCTCCATTTGAATAATACTCGTATGGAGCAAATCCAGCTTCAGTTGATAATATAAGTTGTTGCTTTTTATTTCCACAACTTGTTAACAATAAAAAACTAAATATAATAATAAATAACTTTTTCATACGATACCTCTATTATAATGATAACACATTTTTGCAAATAAAAAAGCACAAAATTGTGCTTAATTATTTTTATAATAAAACCATTGCAGCCGTTAAAATTATAATATTAACTAATGCAATACATACAAGGATTTTAAATGCCCATTTTAACCATGTAGTAAATTCTACACCAGCTAGTTTTAATCCACCCATGATAGCTCCACAAGTTGGAGTAAATAGATTAACAAATCCATTAGCAGCAACCATACCCATAATAGTAGCTTCTACTGAATAACCAACACTATGTGCAAGTGGTCCCATAATTGGTGTTGATAAACTAGCTAAACCACTTGAAGATGGAACTAATACTGATAAAATTACATGAAGAATATAGTTAAGTGGTGCAAATACTCCTTTTGGAACATGTTGTAATGTTTGAGCTGCATTATAGATAATATAGTTATCTAAATGAGTTTGAGTCATTAAAACAGAAGCTCCTCTTGCAAGTGCTATTACTAAAATAACACCAACCATATCATCAGCACCATCAATAAATGTATCAACAAATTCATGTTCTCCAGTTCTATTAACAAATCCAATAATGATTGTCATTATTAAGAACCATAATGTTGATTCTTGGAAATACCATTCTCCTAATGGTAAACCTGTAATAGTACTAAATATTTTTCCTTTTTCAAATATAGTAACATCAAAGCTTCCCCATGGAATAAATCCAACAATCATAATAACAAATGTTAATAAGAATAACCATAATGTAACTTTTTGTTTTCCAGATAATTTTGCTTCTTCTTTTGTATCATTTTCTTTTTCACCATAATTTTCTTCCATGTATTTAACTTCTTGAAGTGATAAGAAAGTTGATCCTTTTTTAGAAATAACTTTTTTAGCATATTTTACAACAAATGTAGCACAAAGTGCATATGTTGTTAACCATAATAATACACCAATTAAAATTATTTGTCCTTGATTAACCATTATTCCATCTGGTAAAGCATCTACTGCTGCTCCTACTGCAAATGGATTAATAGTTGAACCTAAAACTCCAGAACCAGCTCCTAATAATACAACTGCAGAAGCAACAATTGTATCCATACCAGCTGCTACCATTGCAGCACTTAATAATGCATAAAAACCAACTGTTTCTTCAAGCATTCCATATGTTGTACCTCCAATAGAGAAAATAAACATAAGAATTGGAATTAAGATAAGCTCTTTTCCTTTAAGTTTTTTAATCAAAACTTTAATTCCAGTTTCAAGTGCTCCTGTTTTTGTAACAACTTTCAAAAATGCACCTAAAACCAATACGAATAAACAAATGTCAATTGCATCTGCAAATCCTAATATTGGAGCTAAAAATGTTTGTGATAATGTTGCTCCAATTACTCCACTACCATCAATAAGTTCTTCACCATTAAATTGTGCTACAGGCAAAAAATGAGTAATTATCGCAAGTACAAATGTAAGTAACAAAATAATAGTGAATGCAGAAAGAGTTAACTTTCTTTTTTTAGATACAGCAAGAAAATCTTTTTTGCCGATCTTTTTTTTCTTTTCTTGGACTTCCATTATTTTTTCCCTCCTTCTATGGTCGTACCAGTTTTTCCTTCTATTGCTAACTTGGCTTTTGCTAAAGATGTAATTATTGCTTTTTTTCCTCTAGTATGTTCTATAAAATACATACAAGCTTCTACTTTAGGAAGCATTGATCCTTCAGCAAATTCCTTGTTTTCAATATACTCTTTAATTTCAGACATACTTACATTTCCTAATTTCTTTTCATTAGGTTTCTTATAATTAATTGATGCTTTTTCAACTGTTGTTAATATAAGTAATATATCTGCTTTTAATTTAGTTGCAAGTAATGCACTTGTTCTATCTTTATCAATTACTGCATCTACTCCCTTATAACCACTTCTTTTCTTTACAACTGGAATTCCTCCACCTCCACATGTGATAACTACATTTTTTTCTTTAATCATTTTTTCAATTGTATTAAGTTCACATATTTTTATTGGTTTTGGAGATGGAACTACTCTTCTATATCCTCTTCCTGCATCTTCTTTGTATACTCCATTGCCTTCTTTTTGAAATTGCATTGCTTCTTTTTTTGTATAAAAGATTCCAATTGGTTTAGTTGGATTTTTAAATGCAGGATCTTTAGCATCTACTTCTACTTGAGAAACAATAGTTGCTACTTTTTTTCTCATGTTACGTTTTTCAAATTCTGCTTGCATAGCTTGTTGTAAGTGATATCCTATGTATCCTTGACTCATAGCTCCACATTCAGCAAATGGAAAACCCTCTTCTTTATTATCTGATGCCATAGCTTTATAAATCATTCCAACTTGAGGACCATTACCATGTGTAATTATAATTTCATGCCCCATTGTAACTAAATCAACTAATCTTCTTGCTGTTTTCTTAACAGTTGCCAACTGTTCTTTAGCATTACTTCCTAATGCATTTCCACCTAACGCTACTACTATTCTACTCATGGTTTAAGTGTCTCCAACATAACAGCTTTAATAGTATGTTTTCTATTTTCAGCTTCTTCAAATACTCTTGAGTGAGAAGATTCAAATACTTCATCACTTACTTCCATTTCTTTTAAACCATACTTTTCATAAATCTCTTTTCCAATAGTTGTATCAATATTATGAAATGATGGTAAACAATGTAAAAATATAGCGTTTGGTTTGGCATTATTCATTACTTTCATATTTACTTGATAAGGTAATAACAATTTAATTCTATCTTTCCATAATTCCATAGGTTCTCCCATTGAAACCCACACATCTGTATATAATACATCAGCATTTTTTGTAGCTTTCATTATATCAGTTTCAAGTTTAATAGTACCACCTGTTTCCTTACAAATTTCTTTACAAGTTTTTACAAGTTTTTCATCTGGAAACAATTCACTTGGAGCAGCACATACAAAATTCATTCCTAATTTTGAACATACTACCATTAAAGAATTTCCCACATTATTTCTTGCATCCCCACAAAAACATAATGTAATTCCTTTTAATTTTCCAAATTCTTCTCTAACAGTCATAACATCTGCAAGCATTTGAGTTGGATGAAATTCATTTGTTAATCCATTCCATACAGGAACACTTGAATACTTAGCTAAATCTTCAACTATTGTTTGATCAAAACCTCTATATTCAATTCCATCATACATTCTACAAAGTACTCTTGCAGTATCTGCTATAGTTTCTTTTTTACCTAATTGTGAACCAGTTGGTCCAATATAAGTTGCTTGCATTCCTAAATCTACTGCACCAGATTCAAATGCACATCTAGTTCTTGTAGAGTCTTTTTCAAAAATTAAAGCAACTTGTTTTCCTTTTAAGTATTTATGTGATTCATTATTATACTTTTGTTTTTTTAATGTTGTTGCGACTTTTAAAAGATGATTTATTTCTTTTGGAGTAAAATCTAATAATTTTAAAAAGTCTCTTCCTCTTAAATCTACCATTCTACATCCTCTCTTACTAGTGGCATGCTCATACATCTTGGACCTCCACGACCACGAGATAATTCAGCACCATGTATTTCTATTACTTTAAGTCCTTCTTTTCTTAGCACTTCATTTGTAACATTATTTCTATCATAAACAACTACTGTTCCTGGAGCTATACAAAGTGTATTAGATCCATCATTCCATTGTTCTCTTTCTGCAGATACTTTATCTCCTCCAGCACATGGAATTAATTTAACTGGATGTTTTAAGTATTTTTCTAATATTTTATCTAAAGGAGCATTAATTTCTTTAACATTTAAATCTTCAAATGTAGTAGGATCAAATCCTTCAGTAATTTCAAATACTTGTAATGTACCCATAATACCAGGATGATAAGTAAATGTATATTTATCTATTTGAGTAAATACAGTATCTAAATGCATAAATGCACGACTTGAAGGTATATTAAATGCAAGAATTGTATCTATCTTACATGCTGGATCTTTAAAATAATTCTTTGCAAGTTGATCTATTGCTTCTGGTTGTGTTCTTTGACTAATACCTATAGCAATAATCTTATCATTAATATTTAATAAATCTCCACCTTCAGTATGCCAATCATATTTTCTATTATAATACATTGTAGTTTTATTATAATCTGGATGATATTTAAATACGTATTCTGCATAAATACATTCTCTATTTCTTGTAACAGAATACATTCTATGTAAATCTATACCTTCACCTACACTTGCAAAATTATCTCTTGTAAAATACAAGTTTGGCATTGGATCAGCTATAAATTTATCTGGAGTATTTACTAAATCTACCAAAGTTTTTTCAACATCTCTTTTACTCTTTGGTAAATCTCCAACTTGAATACCTTCCATTGTTTTTAATACTATTTTTTTAGGATCTTTAATACCAATTAAATAATGTTCTACTAAATCTCTATACTTAATTGTATTAATTCCTGCTTCTTTCATAAATTGTCTAATAAATTTTAATCTAATTTCATCATTTATAGAAAGAACTTCAGCTACTAAATCTTCTAAATATACTACTTCTACACCATTATCTCTTAAAGCTTGAGCAAATGCATCATGTTCTTTTTGTGCATCTGGTAAAAAAGGTATATCATCAAATAGTAATCTTTCTAGTGTATCAGGCGTTAAATTTAAAAGTTCATTACCCGGTCTATGTAGTAATACTTTCTTTAATTTTCCTATTTCACTAGTTACATGAATATTCCCCATTTTTATTCCTCCTACTTTCTTATTCTATACATTATTATTATAGCATATAAAAAAACAAAAACAAGAACATAACTTATTTTTGTTTATCTTATTATTTCTTTAATCGCACATATTTTATCTGATATACATAGTATTATGCTTTCTTTATATTTAGGAAGTCTTAAATTAAGTGGAAACATATGTGTATAAATCATATTTTTTTCTATATCATTTAAATCAAAAACTTTATTTGCATTTTTTAAAGCTCTTGATGCATGAGTAAATCCATGTAGTCTATGTGATGGATCATTTTCATGCCAATCATATAAAAAATAATCATGTAACAAACATCCTCTAATTAATGATTTAGTGTCTATATTAATATTAAATTTATTAACCATTTTTAGTGAATACCTAGCAACATTTAAAACATGAGAATAAACACTTACATTTTTATGCTGCATGTATTTAGTTTGTTTCTTAAAATCTAAATCATTTAATATGTCAGATGCATATTTATTTATAATTTCATCAAAGTTCAATTTAACACTCTCCCAAAACATTATAACCAATTTTTATTTTTTTACAAACACTTTTTGTTGAAAAAAATGATTATTGTATATATAATTATTCAAGGAGTGCGTAATGAAAGATAAAAGGAAAATAATTATTAATGTATTATTATTCATTATTTTATTATATATTACCTATTATATTATATTTTATATTATATTCAATAATCAAAATCCTAAACAATTTATACACAATTTTGATAAAGTGAATATAAATTTTGTTATATTAAGTTTTTTTGTTATGTTTTTATATTTTATAATTGAAGGATATAATATAAAAGTTCTTTTAAAATCATTAAATGAAAAAATATCAATATTACAAGGTATAAAATATACAATGATTGGTTTTTTCTTTAGTGCTATTACTCCAGCTGCATCTGGAGGACAACCAATGGAAATATATTATATGTCAAAAGATGATATAAAAGTATCTCATGCAACAATTTCATTATTAATTCATCTTTTTGGATACCAATTTAGTGTAGTTTTCCTAGGAATAATTTGTTCTTTATTAAATACACAAATTTTTGATACTAAACTAACAATTCTATTTATTATTGGAACTCTTCTAAATTCAATTTCTCTTTTTTTAACATTTGTAGGTATATTTTCTAAATCATTATCAAAAAGAATTATTAATTTAGCAAAAAAAATAATTAAGTTTTTTAATATTAAAAACTCAGAATATTTAAATGAAAAAATAAGTAAAGAGTACTTAATATATACAGAAAGTTCTACTTATATTTTAAAACATAAAAAGCAATTCATTATGGCAGTATTTAGGGCTTTTTTACAAGTTATTATTTTAAATTCATGTATATTTTTCACATATAAATCTTTTGGTCTTAATACTTATAATTATTTTGAATTACTACAAATTCAGCTTATACTTAGTTGTTCAGTAACTTCAATTCCATTACCTGGTTCAATTGGAATAAGTGAATCAGTATTTATAATGATATATGAAGCTATGTTTGGTTTATTATTAACTAATGCTTTATTAATAAATAGATTTATAAGTTTCTATTCATATGTTTTAATTTGTATGTTTGTAGTTTTAATAAATAAAATGGTTTTAATAATTAAAGACAAGAAAAAAGAAAATATTTTAAAACAATAAAAAAAGTTATTATTAAATAACTTTTTTTACCTGATAATAAAATGTATTTATATTAATACTTTAAACATACTACATCACGATTTATATAGTATATTTTTAACTGCCTTCCTCACCAGAAAGCATGTAAATTATACCATATTTTATCAATTTTGTCAAATTTCATAAACTTTTACACATAAAAATAGGTATTTCTTGTTAAAATAAAAATATATGTTATAATGAATATATACTGGTGATTAATATGAAAAAAGAAAGTGATTTAAATGTTATATTTTTAGATTTTGATGGTGTCATAAACATAAAGGAAGATGAATTTAGTACTCCTCATGTTAGTGAAGAAGCAATTAAATATCTAAATAAATTATGTCTAGAAACAGGATATAAGATAGTTGTATGTAGTTCTTGGAGAGAACATATACAATATAAAAAATTCTTATATGATAATGGTCTAGATGAAAATATTCAAGTTTTAGGTAAAACCGACACATACAATTGTGGAAGAATATTTGAAATAAAAAAATATATTGAAGAGAATGATGTTAATAAATATATTATTATAGATGATGGGTTCTTTGGAGAACAATATGTATCTCATCATATTCAAACAGCTCCTTCATTAGGATTCACAGAAAACAAATATAAAGAAGCATTATTAAAAATGAGTAAATTAGATTAATTACTCATTTTTTATTTTACTAACTAAACTTAATTTTTTTATATTTAAATTATTATTTTTTCCATATCCTAATTCAATATCTGGTTTAACATTAATTCCATGAAAATCACTACCTCCACTATATAACAAGTTATTTTCATATGCAATTTTCAAATATGCATCCATTTGTTCTTTACTATGATTAGAATGATATACTTCTATTCCATCCAATCCACAAGATATTAATTTTTTTACCATTTTTAATAATTCTATATCATTTAATTCCAAAGAATATGGGTGAGCAAGTATCGCATATCCTTTAGCATTTTTTATTAATGATATTGCTTCTTCATAATTAATACCTTTATTTAGTTTTCTAACTCTTCCATACATTTCAGTTAAATACTTATCAAACGCTTCTTGTACAGTTTTTACATAACCATATTTAATCATTAATTTAGCTATTTCTGGTCTTCCGATATTACCTTTTTTATTAAGAACTTTTAATATATCTTCTGTACTAAAAGAAATACCTTCATTTCTTCTTAAATCATTAAAATATGAAATCATTGAATATATACTATTATTTTTAAGTTCAACTAATTTATCATTTAATTCCTTATTATTAATATCAATATTATATCCAAGCATATGCATTCTTCCATGATTAACCTTTACAGATAATTCTATTCCATTAATAAAGAATAAACCACTTTTATTAAGAAAATCACTATAATTATTTCTTACCATTTTAACTGCATCAATATTATCATGATCAGTTATAGCAAATGTAGAAACACCATTATCAATAGCTAAATTTAATAATTCAATCGGAGTTAACTCTCCATCAGAAAAAACTGAATGTGAATGTAAATCTATTATTTTATCTTTCTTTTTATAATTCTCAAATTTTTTGCTTATCATATTATCTAAAGTAGATATCATTAAATCCACTTCTCTTTCTTCTGCTTCTTCATAAATATATTTCATATTATCCCTCCTCACTTGTAGTATATAATACATTTTGTTATAATAAAAATACATAATTATTATGTTTATTATAACCGGAGGTTATTATGAATATTGATTTTGAATTATATAGAATTTTTTATGTTGTTGCTAATAACAAAAACATTACTAAAGCTAGTAATGAATTACACATTTCTCAACCAGCAATAAGTAAATCAATAAAAAAATTAGAAGACAAGCTAGGAGGTCAATTATTTGTTAGAACTAAAAGAGGTGTAATACTAACAGATGAAGGCAAAGAGTTTTATAAATATATAAAACAAAGTATAGAATTTATAAATAGTGCAGAAAATAGATTTACTGAACTTATTAATCTTGAAACAGGATTAATAAGAATCGGAGCAAGTACAACTTTAACAAAAGAATTTTTAATACCATATATAAAAGAATTTCATGAATTATACCCAAATATAGATATTCAGATTAGTACTGATATATCTACAGACTTAATTCAAAAATTACGAAATGGTTTAATAGATATAGTAATATCATTTTTACCAGATAAACAAGATAAAGATTTAGATTATATTAAATGTAAAAAAATTCAAGATTGTTTTGTAGTTGGAAACAAATATAAAGACTTAATAAATAAACAAATGACATTAAAAGATTTATCAAATTACCCATTAATATTTCAATCAAATGTTTCAAATACAAGAAAATTTCTAAATAAATATTTAAACGATAACAATGTTAATTTAATTCCAAATATAGAATTAGCTAGTTATACACTAGTTAGAGATTTTACCATTATAAATTTAGGAATTGGATATGTTATAAAAGATTTTATTAAAGACTTTATAAATAAAAAAGAACTATTTATTTTAGATATAAAACCAGATATTCCACCAAGATATATTGGAATAATCACTTCTAAATCGCATCTACCAAACTTTAGTACAAAAAAATTAATTGAAATAATCAAAAAAAATAATTTAGATTAACTAAATTATTTTCTTTTTTTCATTAAATCTCTAATTTCTTCAAGTAACAATACTTCATCAGATTTTTTTGGTGCTTCTTCTTTTGGTTCTTCCTCTTTCTTTTTCATAAATTTGTTCATAGCCTTAACAACAATAAAAATACAAAATGCAACAATAATGAAATTAATTATTACAGAGATTAAATTTCCATAATTTAATGTTGCTGCTCCAGCAGCTGAAGCTTCTTCAAGAGTTGCATATTTATTTCCATCTAAAGCAATAAACCAATTTGTAAAATCAAGTCCACCTGTAAGTAATGAAACAAGTGGCATAATTACATCATTAACTACAGATGTTACTATTGCACTAAATGCACCACCAATAACAACACCAACAGCCATATCAAGTACATTACCTCTTTTAATGAATTCTTTAAACTCACCAAATAATCCAAGTGCTTTTTCTTTTTTACTCATAATTTCCTCCTGCCAATATTATAACATGTTAATAACAAAACTAAAAGAATTAACTCACCTTTACTACAATTTTATAATAATTATTATTATTATCCTTAATCACAATACTATTTTCATCACTTTTAACTATTTCTATAATTATCAAGTTTTTATTATCTACTTTAATATACTCTAAATCTTTTCTCTCATCTTCTGTTATTATAATTGTACATTCAGAATCACTTAAAGAAGAATAATTTTTAATATTTCCATTTGAAAGCAAATGCTCATTTCCTTTAGAATCTTTATACTTAATTTCATATAATGCATAATCATAATCTGTTGTATCTAATCCTAATTCCATACTATAAGCATCATCAACTTCTAATTTATTCTTTATAGTAGAAACATCTTCAATATATGACAAATCATCCCACTCTTCTACCTCAGTAAATAATCTATATATTTTATGATCATTTGTTAAATAGAATAATTGACCACAAGTATCTCCATTACCAGTACAGTCAAGTTTTACATCAACAATACTATTTTTTTCATATACATTATTATTAATAAATATTACATTTCCAAACCTATAATATTTAATCCCTTCATTTAATACATCTATTTTTTTACATTCAAGTGGTTCACATAAATAATAAAACAAGTTATTATTAATTTGTTTATTATTTGTTAACAAGCCATATCGTTTAGATAAATCAAGTTCTATAGTTTTAAGATTATTAACATCAAATAGTTCATTATTGCTTTTATCTGAACTTGTATTATCTATTATATTCATGTCATTATTATTTTCATTATAACTTGAATCATTAGTTAAATTTGTATTATTAGTTTTTTTCAAATTTAATAATAATATAGTCACTATAATACATATAAATATACATACAGATATAATTATAACATTATTTATTTTTAGATTATTTTTCATAATAACTATCCTCCATATCTAAAATCATTATATAGCCTTAAATTTTAAAAATAAACATTTAAAACTTATATTTACAGTTGTATGTGGAAAACTTGTGGATTTATATTTATATATAATTTAATAAAAAAATGATATAATTTTTATAGGAGGACTTAATATGTTTAAATATGAATGTGATTCAAGAAAAGTAGAAAAAGGTCAAACATTTATAGCATTAAAAGGATTAACTGTAGACGGACATGATTACATAGATAAAGCAATAGAAAAAGGTGCTACAACTATTGTTGGAGAAAAAGATTTAAATTTAAGTGTTAATTATATAAAAGTAAATGATAGTTTAGAATATTTAAAAGAAACATTAAAAAAAGAATATAAAAATAAAATAGATAAATTAACATTAATAGGAGTAACAGGAACAAATGGAAAAACTACAAGTTGTTATTTAACATATCAAATGTTAAATTCATTAGGTATAGATACAGCATATATTGGAACAATTGGTTTTTATCATAAAGATGAATTTATTGAATTAAATAATACCACACCTGATATTCTAACTGTTTATAAATTGTTAGTTCATGCTTATGAAACTGGATGTAAATGTGTTGTGATGGAAGTTAGTTCACAAGCACTATCATACGATAGATTAAATGGAATAGATTATTCTATAATATCTTTTACTAATTTAACAGAAGATCATCTTGACTTTCATAAAACCATGGATAACTATTTAAAAGCAAAATTATTAATATTAGATCATTTAAAAAAAGATGCTGTTATTTTAGCAAACTCTGATGATGAAAATTATATTAATTTTAAAAAAGATAATCATAAATTCCTAACATATGGATTAAATGGTGACTACAAAATTTTAAATTTTAAATATAATCCTAAAGAAACTAATTTAGAATTCAGTTATAATAATAAAAAATACAATGTTACTATTCCTTTAACAAGTAAATTTAATGTTTATAATTACTTAACTATGCTATCTATTGTTAATAATTATGGAATAGAAATAGAAAAAATAATAGAGAATACAAATAAAATAAAAGCACCAAAAGGTAGATGTGAAGCTTATAAAGTGAAAGATGCTTATGCAATAATTGATTATGCTCATACTCCAGATGCAGTAGAAAAAGTAATAAATGCTTACAGTGAACTAAAAAAGAATAGAATTATTACAATAATTGGCTGTGGTGGTGATAGAGATTCTAAGAAAAGACCTATTATGGGTAAAATAGCAACTGATTTATCAAATTATGTAATACTAACAAATGATAATCCTAGAACAGAAGATCCTGATAAAATAATGAATGATATAGTAAAAGGAATAAACAAGAATAATTATGAAATAATAAAAGATAGAAAAGATGCTATAAAAAAAGGAATAGAAATTCTTCAAAAAGATGATATTTTATTAATACTTGGAAAAGGTCATGAAAACTATCAAATAATTGGAAAAACAAAATATCATTTAGATGATAGCGAAGAAGTACTTAAATACATAAAATAAGAAGTGAAAAATTCACTTCTTTTTATTTTAAATATTCTATTACTTTAGAAACAACATAATCTTTAGTCTCATCATAAGTTTTATTCAATGCTATAGAAAATTCTGTATATAATAACTTTTCAGCTCTTTTAAAATAAGTGTCGTCTTTTTCTCCAATTTTTCTTTTATTATCTATTCTTTCTTTATTTCTAACATAAGTAGTTTTAATAATTTTAATTAATCCTTCATGTGTCATCTCATTAAGTAGTTTTCTATACTCAAGTTCTAATAACTTATCATTATCACATTTAATTATTTCAATTTTTGGAATTTTCTTTATTATCTCATCAACTTCACTTGCGCTAATAATACTTTTTACATTACTAATACCATTTACTGGAACATCTATTGTTAAAGTTTCATCATTAACAGGAACTAATACATAATAATCTTTTTCATTTACTTTTTTAATATTTATAATCTTACATACATCTCTTTTATAAACAACAAAATCATTAACTTTATACATAAAAACCTCCTTTTCTTATAATATAATTATAATATTTTTAAAAATTTTTCGTAAGTTTTTTTAAATAAAAAAAGAGTATACCATAAAGATATACTCATCTATTAACAATAAAAATATAACAATAAAAGTCCTATAGAGTGTATGTAGTAAGGTAGGAATAATATGTTATATTTTTATGAATAGCATAATTATACTATCCCCTTTCAAATTAATTATATTATTCTATTGTTAATAAAATGTGAAAATTATGTATATTTTTTAAAAAAATGAATTTATATGATAAAATATAATAGAGGTATCATATGAAAAATAGATTATTAATAATACTTATTATATCTTTAACAATAATTCCAATCTTATCAAATAAAAAAATTGATAGTGGTTGGGATACTAGCTATGACTCTTGGGACTCTGGAAGTAGTTGGGATTCTTGGGACTCTGGAAGTAGTTGGGATTCTTGGGACTCAGGTAGTAGTTGGGATTCTTGGGATTCTAGTAATAGTTGGAGTTCATATGATTCTGACTATCATTATAGTAGTTCAAATGATAAAGGTGATAATTTAATACCATTAATAATAGTATTTTTAATAATTATAATAATAGTATATTGTGAATTCTCAGGTAAAAAGAACAAAACATATTATAATCAAAATGCAAATATTAATCGTGATAAAGACGTTATTAATAAAATACTTGCTGAAATTCCTGATTTTGATCAATCTGAATTTTTAAAGAATGCTTATGATATATATATAAATGTTCAAAATGCATGGATGACTTTTAACTATGAAGAGCTTCAAAAAAATCTAACAGATTCATTATATAACTCATACAAAATGCAATTAAAACCATTAAAAGAAAAACACGAACAAAATGTTATGAGTGAATTTAAACTTATTAATCAAAATATTATTTCTTTTAGTAAAACAGAAAACGAGTATGTAATTAAAACAGATTTATCTGTAACTTTTTATGATTATGTAATTGATTCAAATAAAAAAGTAATTAGAGGAACTGATAAATATAAAATATTTGTAATATATGAATTAACATATATTAGAAGTATAAGTAAACATAGTAATAAATGCCCTAATTGTAATGCAGAATTACCTGATAATAATAGTAATATTTGTCCTTATTGTAAAAGTACTATAGTAAGTAATAATTATGATTGGGTTATGTCTAAAAAAGAAGTATTAAAACAAAGTAGGTGAAAAAATGATTGAAGAAATAAAAAAATATGATAAGAATTTTAATGAGGATTTATTTTTAAGTAATACAGATCATATTTTTATAATGATACTAGATGCTATAATGGATAAAAACATTACAAATGTTAAACATTATATAACTGAAAATGTATTTACAAGTTTAAATAATTTAGTAACAACATATATAAATAATAATAAAACAAGATTATTTGATGAAATGAATATTAAATCAACCAAAATTATTAATTATAATATAGATAATAATATGATTAACATAGAAGTATTATTAACTTCAAGATATATGGATTATTTTATAGATGAAAATGGTAAATACATTGAAGGAATAAATGACCATAGAATAGAAAAAAATTATCACATTATTCTTTCAAAAAATATAAATGCTGAAAAGTTAAAAGAAGCAAGAACTTGTCAAAATTGTGGAGCTACTTTAGATATAAATGCTAGTGGAATATGTCCATTTTGTAAAAAAATAATTGATTTAAAAAATAAAGAATATATTATTTCAAAAATTGATACAATTTAAAAGAGCTAAATAGCTCTTTTTTTATTACCATTTCCAATTTCTTATATCAGGCATATCTTCGCCATATTCTTCAATATATTCTTTATGTTCAATTAACTTATCTTTACACCATTCAATTAATGATGCTCTTCTATCTCCTAATTGAGGTAAATATTTTAATGCATCCATTACTAAATGATATCTATCTAATTTATTTTGAACTTTCATATCAAATGTTGTTGTAATAGTTCCCTCTTCTAAGTAACCATGAACATGCATATTTTTATTTGCTCTTTTATATGCAAGTTGATGAATTAAATGAGGATAACCATGGAATGCAAATATAATAGGTTTCTTTTTAGTAAATAAACTATCATATTCATCATCTTCAAGACCATGAGGATGATTTTTAGCACTTTCAAGTTTCATTAAATCAACAACATTTATAAATCTTATTTTTAATTCTGGAAAATTCTCTCTTAATATTTTAGTAGCAGCCAAACTTTCTATAGTTGGTGTTTCTCCAGCACAAGCCATTACTAAATCAGGTTCACATCCTTCATCATTACTTGCAAATTCCCAAATTCCAAGACCTTTTGTACAATGTTTAATTGCTTCATCCATTGTTAGCCATTGACTTCTTGGATGTTTAGATGCAACTATTACATTTATATAATTTTTACTTCTTATACAATGATCAAAACATGAAATTAAAGTATTAGTATCTGGAGGTAAATATATTCTAACTATATCTGCTTTCTTTGTTACTAAATGATTTAAAAATCCAGGATCTTGATGAGTAAATCCATTATGATCTTGTTGCCATACATAAGAAGTAAGAACATAATTTAAAGATGATATTTCTCTTCTCCAAGGTAATTCTTTAGTGACTTTTAACCATTTAGCATGTTGAGATGCCATAGAATCAACAATTCTTATAAATGCTTCATAGCTATGGAAGAAACCATGTCTACCAGTAAGTAAATATCCTTCAAGCATTCCTTCACACAAATGCTCAGACAATACTGAGTCAATTACCCTACCACTTGGAGCTAAAAATTCATCATTATCATAAGTAATTCCATTCCATTGTCTATTAGTAACTTCAAATACATGATTTAATCTATTAGATAAAGCTTCATCAGGACCAAAAATTCTAAAATTCTTTTTATCTTCATTTAATTTTATAATGTCTCTAATGAATCTACCTAATTCCATCATATCTTGACTAATAACTTCTCCACGTTTTTTAATATCAATAGCATAATCTCTAAAATCAGGAATATTTAACTCTTCTAACAGTTTTCCTCCATTTGCATGAGGATTCATTCCCATTCTTCTGTCTCCTACTGGAGCAAGTTCTTTTAATTCTTTAATTAATGTTCCATTATTATCAAATAATTCTTCTGGTTTATAACTTTTAAGCCAAGCTTCTAAAATCTCTAAATTTTCTTTATGTTCTTTATTTACAACAATTGGTACTTGATGTGAACGAAAACTTCCTTCGATTTCTTTATTATCTACAATTTTAGGTCCTGTCCATCCTTTAGGAGTATTTAAAATAATCATAGGTAATATAGCTCTTTTATTTAATCTTGTTTTACTTTTAATTTCTTTAATTTCTTCTATACATTTATCTAATGTTTTAGCCATTAATTCATGTAACTTCATAGTATTAGATTCTTTAACAATATATGGATGATATCCACATCCTTCAAAAAATTTAATCATTTCTTCTTCTGGAATTCTTGAGAAGATTGTTGGATTTGCAATTTTATATCCATTTAAATGAAGAATAGGCAACACTACTCCGTCTGTTAATGGATTTAATATTTTATTCAAATGCCATGAAGCTGCTAAAGGTCCTGTTTCACTTTCTCCATCTCCAACTACACAAGCTGCTATTAAATCAGGATTATCAAGAACTGCTCCATAAGCATGAGATAAACTATATCCAAGTTCTCCACCTTCATTAATACTACCTGGAGTTTCTGGAGCAACATGAGAAGAAATACCACCAGGAAAACTAAATTGTTTAAATAATTTTTTTAGTCCATTTTCATCTTCTGTAATACTTGGATATGTTTCAGTATAACTTCCTTCTAGATATGTATTTGAAACAATTGCTTGACCGCCATGTCCAGGTCCAGATATATAAATCATATCTAAATCATATTTTTTAATAATTCTATTTAAATGAACATATATAAAGTTTTGTCCTGGAGCAGTACCCCAATGTCCAACTACATTTGGCTTTATATCATTCAAAGTTAAAGGTCTCTTTAATAATGGATTATCTTTTAAATATAACTGTCCTAATGATAAATAATTAGCAGCTCTAAAATAAGCATCCATTTTTTCAAATTCACTTTTCATATTCTCCTCCTATTCTATATATATAATTTTATAACAAAAAGCAACAAAAAAAAAGAGTTATAAAACTCTTTCACATAAATCTTCATACTTACTTCCATGTGGAGTAATTATAAATTGTCTTGTATCTTCATCAATTATCTTAATTCTAATATCTAATCTATTCTTAGGTAAAATATCTTCAATTAAATCAGACCATTCAATAATACAAACACCTTTTTTAGTAAAATATTCACTTATACCAATATCTTGTTTAATATCACTTAATCTATAAACATCCATATGAAATAATTTTAATTCACCTTCATATTCTTTAATTATATTAAATGTTGGAGAAGTAATATTTTCATTTATTCCATCTGCTTTAGCAAAAGCCTTAGCAAACACTGTTTTTCCACTACCTAAATCTCCTTCTAAACATATAACCATATTAGGAAATTTCTCAGATTCTATATTTTGCGCTAATTCTATTGTTTCATCTTCTGAATAAGCTGTTATTTTATATTGCATTTATATCACCATAATAATTGTATCATTATTATAAAAATATATACAAGTTTTTTTGTATAATTTACATATTTTTTTAATTAAGAAGTCTAGTCAATTACTATCTATAAAACATAAATTATTTTTAGGAAGGTGAAAATATGTATTTTGATGAAAATAACAATTTTTTTTATGAAGATAATGATCATAACTATAATTTTAAAATTGACAATATAGATTTTAATAATAGAAATAATGAATTATTTTCTGTAGAAGAAGGATTTAATAAAGGTAATGTTTTTAAAAATTTATATACAAAGTATAAAAATTATGTATATAAATTAAATGTTAATAATAAAAAAGATGAATTATTATATAAAATTCAAATGTATAATTTTATGCAAAAAGATTTAAATTTATATTTAGATGTTAATCCTGATGATCAAAGCATTATAAACGAATATTTAAAGATTATTAAAAAAGGTGAGGAATATAAAAAGGAATATGAGAATAAATATGGTCCATTATGTTCAAGTAACTCAATAGATGAAGACAGATATAGTTGGATTAATAATCCATGGCCATGGGATAAAGGAGGTAAATAATATGTTTAAATATGAAAAAATGTTAGAATATCCAATAAATATAAAAAAGAAAGATTTAAAAATGGCAAAACTACTAGTAACACAATTTGGTGGACCTGATGGTGAATTAGGTGCGTCTCTTAGGTACTTATCTCAAAGATTTTCTATGCCAGATGATAGAGGTAAAGCGCTCTTAACTGATATTGGAACTGAAGAATTAGGTCATGTAGAAATGATTTGTACTATGATAAATCAATTAATAAAAGATGCTACTATAGAAGAAATAAAAAATGCTGGGTTATCTTCTTGGTATACGCAACATAATAAAGGAGTTTACCCAACTGATGCAAATGGAGTTCCATTCACATCTGCCTATATAGCATCTACCGGAAATCCAATAGTTGATTTACAAGAAGATTTAGCAGCTGAAGAAAAAGCAAGAGCTACATATGAAAACTTAATGGATTTAACTGATGATTCTTCAATATTAGCTCCCCTTTCTTTTTTAAGACAAAGAGAAATTGTTCATTATACAAGATTTAAAGAATTATTAGATTATTATAAACAAAAAGATATTAACATTTAATATCTTTTTTTATAAATTTTTTATTTCCTAAAAAATATAAAATAAACATACTTAATACATCAATTATAATACCTTTTTTTAAACTTAAATTTGTTCCTAGATTTTTATTCATTATATCTATAGAATTATCATTAAATATAGAAAAATCCAAATATGGTAAAAAAGTATATTCAATAATATTAAATTTAAATCCAAAAAACACCTGAGAAATAATTAAAGAAAACGTTACTATAAAAATAGATATTCCAACACTAAAAGCATGATTCTTAAAACAAAGAGATAAATATAATATTAAGAAACCAATAAAATAACATGGAACTGAATAAATAAAAAATTTTAATATATATTTATAATCAAAAGAATGATTTAAAATAGAACTAACAATAGTTATTATTAAAATATTAATCGTTATATATATAATTATAGTAATCATTTTAGATAAATATATTTTCCATCTTTTATATGGTTTAGTTAAATAATATCTAAAACTACCATTTTCAATCTCATTAGATATTATTCCTCCAAATAATATACATATAATTATAGATACTATTGGTATTAAATTATAAGATAATTCAAGAATACTTTTATTACCATATCTTTTAATACACAATAATGTTATTATTAATAGAATTTGTGAAAATATAATTTTACTTAATCTTATCTTTATAAATTCATTTTTAATTAGATTTATCATTATTTACCATATTAAAAAATTCTTTTTCTAAGTTATTTTTATTTTCATAAATTCTATAAACATTTATATTATTTCGTATTAATTCTTTATTTAAACTACTTATAATATCATCTGATTCATATACTTCTAGCTCTTCATTAATGCAATAATTATCTAATAATAATCTTGCTTTTGAAAAATCATCTACTTCAAAAACAACATCTTTTTTATGCGATTTTATATTATTATGTTTAATATCTATAATACTACCATTATTTATAAAAATAACTTTATCACATAAAGCTTCTATTTCATTTAACATATGTGAAGATATAAGAATAGTTGTATCCTTCATACTTTTAAGCATATCTAAAATATTTTTAATTCCTCTTGGATCTAATCCATTAGTTGGTTCATCTAAAATAAGTATTTTAGGCTTACTAATTAATGCATTAGCAATTCCAAGTCTTTCTTTCATTCCAAGAGAATATGTTTTAAATTTTTTTCCTAAAAACTTTTCCATTTCTACTATTTGCACTATTTCTTTAATAGTTTCATCAGAAATACCTTTAAACATAGATTTAAATAATTTAAGATTAGTTTTACCTGATAAATTTTTATATAAATCTGGTGTCTCTATAAGAGTTCCTATAATTGACATAGCTTTTTCAAAATCATTTTTTAGATTATATTCATAATAATATATTTCTCCACTATCATATGAATATAAACCAGTCATTATTTTTAATAATGTTGATTTTCCCGCTCCATTAGGACCAACTAAACCTACAATTTCTCCTTCATAAATATCAAAATTAATATCTTTTAATATCTTTCTTGCATTAATAGATTTATTCACATTTCTAACTTTAATAGCTGTTTTCATATATTTTTCCTTTCATTTTTTTAAGTATACAAAAACATTTATTATTAAATCAAATCTATATATTTTATTTTTTTATTAAAAAAAATCATGAAAATACATTTTTTCTTATGTAAAAAAATAATATTTAAAGATTATTACTCCATAAATATTATTTTTAAATTAATTATAAAAAATTAAATATCACTTAAATCAAGATTTTCTTCATTAATTAAATCTTTAAACTCAATTTTAAATCTTTCAATTTCTTTTTTCTTTGAATCTTCATATATAACTTTATTTCTTACTATTGCTTTATAAAAATGTTTTAATTTAACCTCTGGTGAATTTTCATATAAAGCCATTGAAAAAGCACTCATTACAATAGTTAAAGCTATATCTGGATATCTATTTCCAATTTCATAAATACGTTTATATTCATCTGTCATTTCTACTATAAAAGTAAATATTTTTTCTTTAATAAAATCTGTATAATTAATTTTAACACCTGTTCTTTTTTCATATTTAGGATATGTACCCATCAAAATATTAACACATTCTTCTTTGTTTGGTTCTTGTACATCTACTCTTAAAAAACGTCTTAAAAATGCTCTATCTCTTAAAATATATGTTTCAAATTCTTCATTAGTTGTAGCTCCTATCATTTTAATATCTCCACGATCCAAACCAGGTTTTAACATATTAGCAAAATCTATATTCATATTAGTTGTATTTCTATTAACTAATAAATGAACTTCATCAATAAATAAAATAATATTTTTTTTAGTTTTTAGTTCATCAACTAATAACTGTAATCTATTTTCACTTTGACCATTTACAACTGTTTCTCCAAGTAAACTAGAAATATTAATTTTAATTAATTCATAGTTTTTTAATGCATTTGGTATACTACCATTAACCATTCTATATCCAATTCCCTCAACAATAGCAGTTTTACCTATACCAGCTTTACCAACTAATAAAGCACTTTTTTCAGGAGTTAATAAAATTTCAATAGTTTGTTCTATTTCTTTATCTCTTCCTATTGCTGGATTAGTAATGTATTCTTTTTTACTTAAATTTTCACCAAAAGTTTCTAGGATACTATAATTATTTGTAGTATGTTTTTCCTCTTTTTTATTGAAATCTAACACTTCTATTTCTTTATCCATATTAACACCTCACTAACACAATAATTTTATCAATTTTATATATAAAAGTCCATATTTTTGTTGACAAATCTAAATTCATATCATATAATATCTTATGTAGTTGCCCGATTAGCTCAGTCGGTAGAGCGCACGGCTGTTAACCGTTAGGTCGTAGGTTCGAGTCCTACATCGGGCGCCATTAAGAAATTAACTCAAGTATTCTTGAGTTTTTTTTTACATATTATTTATTATGAATAAAGTATTTGATGAAATATTTAATATAAATCCAAAAGTATCTACATCTATTGCATTCATACTAGGAATGATTTTAGTATCTGATTTAGATACATCAGAGCAAAATATGCTTGGTAATTTTATTTATTTAGTTGGACAAACAATTCTAACTAATGCAGCTAGTCAACACTTAATTGAGGCACATATTGATGGACAAAGAGCAAATATAAATTCAAAAGAAGTTAAATGTGCATATAATCCATTAAAGTATGACATGAAAAAAATAAGGAAAATACTTAAACAATATTATCCAAATAGTAGTGAAGAAATAATGATTTTACAAAAAGCCATAAAAGAATTAAATAATAAAATTAATCAATTAAAAAAAGATTAGTCTTGAATAACTAATCTTTGACTATCTTTAGAATTAATAGTAATTTTTACTACATATCTTGATAATTCATCATTATCAAATACTTTTCCTTCTTTTAAATCATCCATATATACACTAAGTCTATCCCTATTATCAAGTTTTAATGAAATATAAACATTATTTGATGTTTGTTTAATATAATAATCATAATAACATTCATAATACTTAACTTCAACTTTAACTTTATCTTTTAATGTATCATCATAATTAATAGTATATTGAGTTTTATAATTACTATTAAAACTAACTGTAAACTTTTGATCTGGATCACTAGGTAAATTATAAGTATCAAATTTATTTGTCATACTATATTTAATACTTACATCTTTAACTGTCTTAATTTTAGAAACTTGATTTATAAAAAGAACTATTCCAAATGCAATTATTATCAATAATACAACTATAATTATAAGGTTTAGTTTAAGACTATTCTTTTTCTTAAACACAGCTCTATTAATCATAATAATAATCCAAAGTAGTAATAAATCAACACCAAATAAAACAATATTAATTCCTATAAATCTAACTTTATCTAAATATGCAAATATACTTGCAATAAATACAACTGTAACCCATAACCAAATAAATAATAATAATACTGTTAAAATAACACCTAATGTTCTTAATATTATACGTTTATTTCTATCTTTTTTACTTTCAAATATTTTCTTTTCAGGAACTATTTCACTTACTTCACTTATTTCTTCTTTGATATCTTCTATAACTTCTTCAACAACTTCTTTAGGTTCTAATTTTTCTTTTTTCTTTAAAGAGATATCTTTTGTTATAAAAGAAGAAAAACCTTTTAGTGAATCTTTAAATGACTTTTTATTATTTTTTTCTTTAATTTCTTTTTTAATCTTTTTCTTTTCTTCTTTTAAATCTTTCTTTAATTTCTTCTTTTCTATCTTTAATTGTTTCTTTAAATCTTTTCTATTCTTTTCTAATGATTTATCTATGCTAGATTTATTATTCTTCTTTAATCTTCTTTTAATTTTACTTATTTTATTTTTAACTCTATCTTTAAAAGATTCTTTTCCTAACAATTCAATTTCTTTACTAGCAATATCTTTAGGATTACCTAATTCTTTTAAAATGACAGTTATTTTTTTATTTTTTTCTTTTTCTGATTTTATTATATCTTCATATTTCTTAATAATAATCTGTCTATTTTTTTCACTAATATTATTTAAATTGTCTTCTAACTCTTTTAAAAATCTCTTATCCTTCTTCATAAAATCTTCCCCTAATAAATCATCATTGCATTTAAAACAATAATATTTTAACATACTTTTAGAATTAAAAAAAGTTAAAATATATAACTTGTACTAAATTTATACACATTTTTATAAATATTATTCTTAAAAAAAGTTTTTTTTATAAATTAGTTATATTTTTTTATACTTTACATATAATAATAATATAATTTTAGCACTCCCTATTGACAAGTGCTAAAGATTGAGTATAATTATAAATGTAAGGAGATGATAATAATGAGTTTATTACCAGGAAAATTTTATTTAGATGATTTCTTTGAGGATTTCGCACCAATGCCAAAAATGAAAGGAATGGATATGAAATGTGACATCTATGAAAAGAAAGGTAATGTTCACATTGAATTAGAAGTTCCAGGATTTGACAAAAATGACATTAAATTAGATGTTGATGATGGAATACTTACAATTGAAGCAACTAAGAATGAAGACAAAGAAGAAAAAGATGAAGAAAGAAACTATTTCAGAAAAGAAAGAGTTTATGGAACTGTTAAAAGACAATTCAATGTAGGTAACATTGATGAAAGTAAAATTGAAGCAAAATTCGACAAAGGATTATTAAAAATAACATTCCCTAAAGAAGAAAAGAAAGAAACAAAGAAATTTATAGAAATAAAATAGTATAAAACAAAAAGAAGTAATAAATTTATTACTTCTTTTATTTTGTAACATTAAATCTAAAATAACAAATATCTCCATCCTGCATAATATATTCTTTACCTTCTAATCTTGCTTTTCCAGCTTCTTTTACTTTTAGTTCACTTCCATATGTAACTAAATCATCATAACTCATTACTTCAGCTTTAATAAATCCTCTTTCAAAATCAGTGTGAATTATACCTGCACATTCAGGAGCTTTCATGCCATCCTTAAAAGTCCATGCTCTAACTTCATCACTTCCAACTGTAAAAAATGTTTTAAGTCCCAGAATATGATATGTAATATGTATTAATTGATCAAGTCCACTATTATTTATACCTAAATCTTGTAAGAATTCTTTTTTGCTTTCTTCATCTAATTCAGATAATTCACTTTCAATTTTAGTACACATCATAACTACAGATGATTTTTCTCTATCAGCTATTTCTCTTACTTTATTAACATATTCATTACCATTATTAAGTATTTCATCTTCACTAACATTAGCTAAATATATAAATGGTTTATTTGTAATAAGATTATATGTTTTTAAAAGCTTAGTTTCTTTTTCATCAAAATCAACAAGTCTAAGCATTATTCCATTACTTAGATTTTCTTTTGCTTTCTTTAATAAAGCAACTTCATATAATCCTTCTTTGTCATTTGAAGTAATTGCCTTTTTTTCTATTTTTGAAAGTCTATTTTCTACTATTTCTAAATCACTTAAAATAAGTTCATAATTAACAATTTCTATATCACGTACAGGATCAATATTCCCTTCTACATGAATAATATCTTTATTTTCAAAACATCTAACTACTTCTACAATTGCATCTACTTCTCTAATATTAGCAAGAAATTTATTACCTAGTCCTTCACCAGTTGATGCACCTTTAACAAGACCTGCTATATCAATAAACTCATATTGAGTAGCTATTAATCTTTCTGGATTATACATATCATTTAATACTTCTAACCTCTTATCAGGTACTGTAACTACTCCTACATTAGGATCTATTGTTGCAAATGGATAATTTGCAGCTAAAATATTTTTTTTAGTAATAGCATTAAACAATGTACTTTTACCAACATTAGGTAATCCTATTATACCAGCTTTAAGCGCCATAAATTACACCCGGGTATGACCCAATTCCAATTGGAATTCCTATCATATACCATCCTAGTATTACAACTACAAATATAACCATAGATAATAAACTATATGGTACCATATATTTAACACTTCCAAATAATGTTATCATTTCTCCCTTATTATACTTTTCCAAAAATGCAATATAAATAACAAAATATACAAATACAGGTGTAAGTCCATTAGTTATACTATCTGATAATACATATATAACTTGTGAAAATTCAGGACTAATACTTGCATTCATCATTAAAGGTACTATAGATGCAGATAATATTGTCCATTTAACTAAAGAATCAGGACACAATATATTTGCAATAGCAATCAATATAACAATAGCTAATATTAACCACACACCAGTAAATTTTAATTCACTAATTATATTAGATACTCCTGATGTAAAAACAGCTCCTATATTACTCTCATTAAATACACTAATAAATAATGAAGCAAAGAATAACAATACTAATACATTACCAATCCCATCTAATGAATAAGCTAAACTTTCAGTAGCATCTTTACTATTTTTAATACTCTTAGTCATTAAACCATATCCAAAACCAACAAGAGCAAATAATACAGTTACTATAAATATAAATCCTTGATTAAATAAAGAATTTGCTCCAAATAACATATCTATATATTTATCTGCATGATTATCAAGTAATGCTCCAGATAATGGTAATCCTGGAATAATCATATATATTATAAATAATGTATAAACAATTCCTGCCCCAAGTCCAATTATTAAACCTCTTAATTCTTTATTAGTAATAACCAATTCATCTTCGTCACTCTCATATCTTGGTAATTTAGGCATTATTCTTTTTTCAGTTATATGTGTAAAAACAAAAGATGTTACTATTAATAAAACTATCATTATAAAAATAGAAAAGAATATACCTATTGAATAAGATTGATCTATAGTTTTAGCAGCATTTAATGTAAGAGTAAGCAATGAACTATCATTTGCTGATAAAAACAAATTTATTCCATTTCCAAAAGAAAGAGATGCAAATGAAGCTATTATTCCTCCAAAAGGATTTCTTCTTCCATATTTAAATAAAAGTGCTCCTATAGGTAACATTATAACAAATCCAATATTTCCTAATAAAGAAAAACATAAACTTATAAATATTAGTATAAAAGTAATAGTATTCTTTTTAGTATTCTTTGTAAGCAGTGTAAAAAATGCTTTCATAAATCCAGTTTTCTCAAGTATACCTATACCTATTAAAACAATTATCAATGTAGATAAAGGAGCAAAAGAAACAAAATTACTTACTGCATTAGTAACTACATATTTTATACCACTAGCACTAAAAAGATTTTTTACTTCCACTACATTATTAATAACATCATTAGTTGCTCTATTAATTGTTTTATATTCACTTTGAACATTAAGTAAATTTAAAAAACCACTTAATACAATAGTAGCAAGAGTTAAAATAATAAATGTCATAATAGGACTTATTTTTTTTCTCTTTTTAAACATTAATATTCCTCTACTTTCTTAAGTTTTTTATCAAATTCAATACGATCCATCATAATACTTCTACCGCATTTTATACATTTAATCTTAATATCAACACCCACTCTTGTTATTTCCCAAAGATTAGTACCACAAGGATGAGGTTTTTTCATAATAACTTTACTTCCTATTTTATAATCCTTATTCATATTAATCAACTTTCACTTCAACATCTAGTATTTCTAATATTCTTTCTAAATCTTTTTCACTATTAAAAGGAATAACTATTTTTTTATTAGATATTTTAACTTTATTTCCAACTTTTTCAGTAAATATTTGTGCAATATAATCATATTGTCTATTTACGACTCTATTAACTGTTGGATTTTTTCTTTTATAATCTGGATTACTTGCAATACTTTCTAAGTCTCTAACAGATAAATTTTCTTCTTTTACTCTTTTAGCAAGATTTCTTATTAATTCAATATCTTCTAATTTACTTAATACTCTAGCATGTCCCATTGATATTAAGCCTTCTAAAACATCAGATTTAACATCTTCAGGTAGTTTTAATAATCCAATCATATTTGTAATATAACTTCTACTTTTACCTATTCTTCTAGCTAATTCTTCTTGAGATATACCTAGAGCTCTTATTAAATTAGAATATGCTTGAGCTTCTTCTATAGCAGTTAAATCCTCTCTTTGAATATTTTCAAGTAATGCAATTTGCATCATATCTTCATCACTAAAATCTTTAATAATAGCAGGTATTTTTGATAGTCCAGCCATTTCACTAGCCTTACATCTTCTTTCACCAGCAACTATTTCATATCCATGAATACTTTTTTTAACTATAATTGGTTCTAATACTCCAAATTCTTTTATAGAAGTAGCAAGTTCATTTAATTTATCCATATCAAAATTCTTTCTTGGTTGATATGGATTACTTCTTAATTCACTTAATTCTATTTCTACAATATCTTCTTTTGGTGTATTATTAACTATTTCATTTTCAAATGACTCTAATGGATTAGAATATAATGATTCATTACTAAATAATTGTTCTAACCCCTTTCCTAAAGCTTTTCTTCTATTATTATTTTCCATTTCTATCTATCACCTCTTTGGCTAAATTTAAATATGCTAAAGCCCCTTTGCTCTTAGGATCATATTCTATAATTGGTTTACCATGTGATGGAGCCTCAACTAACTTTACAAGTCTTGGTATTATTGTACTAAATACTTTTTCATTAAAGAACTTTCTAACATCTTCTACTACTTCAAGTCCAAGTAATGTTCTACCATCAAGCATTGTAAGTAAAACTCCCTCTATTTCTAAATTTTGATTTACTTTCTTTTGAACTTGTAATATAGTTTTTAAAAGTAAATTAACTCCTTCTAAACTATAATACTCACATTGAATAGGAATTAATACTGAATCAGATGCAGCTAATGCATTTGTTGTTAGTATTCCTAATGCAGGAGGACAATCTATAATTATATAATCATATCTATCTTTAATAGTTTCGATTTGTTTTTTTAACTGACCTGTCATAATAAAATCTCTATTTTGATTACTTAGTTGAATGATTTCAATTTCAGCACCAGCTAAATCTATTACAGATGGTATAACACTTAAATTCTTAAATGGTGTTTTTATAATTGCTTCTTTTATATCACAAGCACCCATTATAACATCATAAGTACTCTTTTTAATTTTTGCTTTTTCAATTCCAAGTCCTGTTGTAGTATTACTTTGTGAATCTAAATCAATTAGTAAAACTTTTTTACCTAAATGACCTAATGAACTAGATAAATTTATACTAGTTGTTGTTTTCCCTACTCCACCTTTTTGATTTACTAATGATATTACTTTTCCCACTGCTATTACCTTCCTTATCTACATAATATTTTAACACACAATACCTTTTTATGAAATAGAAATATAATTTTTTTATTATTAATATTTTAATGTGTAAACTAAATAGTTGCTTTCCTATTATAACAACAAAAAAAGTGATTTTCATCACTTATTTGAATAATTTACTATAAAATATTTTTCTAAATATTATTATGTATAATATTATTTACTATTTAAAATATCTCTTGCGGCAACTAAACCAGTAGCAGCAGCAGTTACAATATTTCCTGCTTTACCAGCTCCATCTCCTACAAAATATATATCATAATCTTCTAGTTTAAATTTATTATTTGTATCTATTTCATTACTAAAAAATTTAATTTCAGGACCATATAATAATGTTTCATCATTATTTACACCAGGAATAATTTTATCTAATTTTTCAAGACCTTCTAAAATGTTAGTTATTATTCTATGTGGAAGTATTAAAGCTAAATCACCTGCTACACAATCTTTTAAAGTTGGTTCAATAAATCCTTTGTCTATTCTCTTCCAATCACTTCTTCTTCCTTTTTTCAAATCTCTTAATGATTGTACAATTGGTTTTCCATCACCTAATACATTAGCTATTCTAGCAATACTTTCTCCATATAATCTGGTATTTGTTACTGGTTCAGTTAATCCAACTTTACTAATGAATGCAAAATTTGAATTATTAGATTTTATGTCTTTTAATGAATGACCATTTACACAAATAAATCCATAATAATTTTCTTTAGCCACAAATCCACCTGGATTAGTACAGAATGTTCTTATTTCATCAGTATATGTATCTGTTTTAATAAATATAGTTGGATCATAAATTACATTAGTAATATCTTCAAGTATTTCTTTTCTTACTTCTACTCTAACTCCTATTTCAATACTTTGACTAGTATATGGAATATTATATTTATCAGCTAACTCTTGTATCCATTTAGCACCTGTTCTACCAGGAGCAACTACTACTTTTTTAGCAACTATACTATTAGTATCTTTTTTATTTTTTATTATTAATTCATGTTCAGTCTTACTTTTACTTACAATATCTATAACGTCACTATTTTCATAAATATCTACTCCACTATTATCTAAATAGTCAGTAAAATCTTTAATATATCCAGGTAATTTATCACTACCTAAATGTTTTTGTTTAATTAATAGAAGTCTAGCACCATGTTTAGCAACTTCCTTTTTAATTTCTTCTGCTTCTTTCATATTAGAAGGATATACATCACTATCCATATTAAATTTATTGAATATTTTTTCTGTGTCATCTATAAGAGAAAAAGCTTCACTTTGAGACATATATTTGAATAAATCACTTTTACCTAACTTAGGAATATAATTAAGTTTTCCATCTGAAAATGTTCCTGCTCCTCCATATCCAGATAGTATTTGACATGGATTACAATTCATACACTTTCCACCATTAATTTTCATTGGACACATTCTTGTTTCAGCTCTATGTCCTTTATCGATTAATGCTATTTTTAATTTTTTATTATTTTCTATTAGCTCATATGCGCAAAACAAACCAGCAGGTCCTGCTCCAACAATTGCTACATCATATTTTTTCATAAGTACTCCTTCTTTAATTTTTCTTGTTTCTTTTTTTCTTTAAGTTTCCTTTTCTCTTCTTTTTTTAATTCTTTAAGTCTTCTTTTTTCTTCTTTTCTTTTTCTTTTCAATTCCTTTTTTTCTAACTTTAGTCTTAGTTTCATTTCCTTTTTAGATTCAATTTTATTTTCTTCAACGACTTCATTGTTTTCAAGTTTTGTATAAGCAACTTTTCCAACTAGAGTTTTAGGAAGTGAAGCTCTAAACTCATATTCACTTGGTAAAGAATATGAAGACAAATTTTTTTCACAATGTAATTTTATACTTTTTAAAACTTCTTTTGAAGGTTTAACATCATCTTTAAGTACAATAAAAGCTTTAGCAACTTGAACCTTTTTAGGATGAGGTATTCCTATAACTGTACTAGTTAACACTTTAGGATGAGTATTTAAAACATTTTCAATATATGTAGGATATAAATTATATCCATTTGAAATAATTACACGTTTTAGTCTTTGTTTAAAAAATACATAACCATCTTCATCCATACATCCAATATCACCAGTATGAAGCCATAATCTATTATCACTATGAACTCTTAGAGCTTGCATTGTTTCTTTTCTATTATTTAAATAACCTAACATAACAGTTGGTCCACTAATACATATTTCTCCATCATGATTCCTTTTAACCTCGTCATGAGTAGATGTTTCAACTATTTTATAATATGTATCTGGAAAAGGTATTCCAATAGAACCATCCTTATATCTTCCAGTTGGTGTTAAACATGTAGCAGCACTAGCTTCAGTAAGTCCATATCCTACTCTTACTTCAGCTGTTGAACCATGATCACGTAAACACTTATCAACAAGTTTTTTTAAATCTGAAGACATAAAATCTCCACCACAAACAGCACATTTAATACACGCTAAATCATTTTTACCAATATTACTACTTTTAGCTAAAGTTTCAAACAATGATGGAACAGCACATAAAAAATTAGGTTGATGTTTTTTAATTTCTTTAACTAAATTTTTAGGAGAAAAATCAGGTATCAATATTATTTTCATTCCACAGCATAATGTAGTATGAATACATACTCCTAATCCAAATCCATGGAATATTGGTAATATAGCAAGTATTGAATCTCCTTCTTTAGAAGGATCACACATTAAATGTGATTGAAGTGCCAAAGCATTAAAATTTAAATTAGAAAGCAATATTCCTTTAGGACTACCACTAGTTCCTCCACTATATAAAATAACTGCTGGATCACTAGCCTTTCTTAAACACATTATTTCACCATCATAACCATATCCATAATTTAGAAATTCTGAATAAGTCATAATATCAGAAGTAGTTTCAATAATAGGTCTTTGATCTCTAGATTTATATTTATATAAAATCTTTTTAATAGGTTTTAAATTATCTCCAACTGAACCAATAACTATTTTTTTAACCTTTGTATTATCTATTATTTTTCTTACCTTATCATATACCAAATCTAACACAAATAAAAATGTACTCTCTGATTCATTTAAATAAAGCTCAATTTCATTTTGAGCAGACAATGGATGAATCATTGCAGCTACTGCTCCAACCATATTTATTGCATAAAACATAATAATTGCAGAAGGAGTATTAGGCATACAAATAGAAATCCTATCATTTTCTTTAACTCCTTGAGCTTTTAAACAAGCAGCACAAACTCTAATTTCTTCATAAAATTCTCTAAAAGTAACAGTTTTACCATAATATTCATAAGCAATATATTCTGGAAATCTAGCTACTGCATCTAAAAGATATCCTACCATAGAAGAAGTACTATAATTTAAATTAGGACTAACTCCTTCTTTATAAAATTTAATCCATGGTCTATCATTCAATATTGACTGTTTCATCTGCATCTTCCTCCAATAACTTTGGATTATTCAAAATATATTGTAATAATTGAAGAGATTTAATCAAATAAAAACCATCTGTTGCTCTCTCATCAAAATTAGCACCAAATTCACATAATTTTCTTAATGTTTTCTTACCATCTATTATTACTTCTTCTTCTTTTATTTCTCCGATTGTTGCAAGACCACTAGATATTCCAAATTCATTTATATTGTGATGAATTGCTCCAAAATGAAAAGTACCTAAATTAGATAATATTAAACTACTATAATAAATATTATCATCAGCAAGAAAATCTGGTAATATTCCTTTTTTATCCATCCACTTAAAGAAACCAACAACAGGTACTCTAATAATATTTGGAAGTTTAGCTAATACATCTATAGCACTATTAGTTCCTTTTTTATCAGTGACCTCATTCTTTTTAGCATTTTTTCTTACGCCACTAACTTTATCATTTATTTTTTTACTGATAGTATTTATATTATCTTTAGGATCGACCTTAACAGAAATCATCATTTCTTCTGCTTTATCATTAAATGCTACTTTCGCTACAAAAGCAAAAGAAACATCATTATGTTCATATATATGTCTATTTTTTACAAATCTATTTAAAACAGGTCTATTATAAAATGTTTTTCCAAGAGCAGTTATAAAAGCTTGAAAGAATGTAATATGTTCTCCAGCTTTCTTTTTCTTTGCTAAATAATCCATTAATGCTGTAACATCAAATTTTTCATTTGCAAATAAATAGCTTTCTTGTCTAGTAGGTCTGATATCACAATTAAGTTGCATCATACCTGTAATATCTTTAACTTTATGACCAAATTTTTTTCTCATACTATCTACCTCACATAAACAATTATAAAAAAAAATAGTAAATTATGCAAACAATTTACTATTAATTATACAATAACAACATCTCCAATTCTCTTAACATCACTAGCAAATGTTCTTTGTATCTCAGCTTCAGTGTCTCTAATTCTTTCATCACATTCTTTTAGTAATATTGCAAAACCTTCTATATAGTTAACTCTTTCTTGCATTAATTCATTTACAGCTGTTAATGATGCAATTGCATTTTCTGCATCTTCTTTAAATGGATAATATTCTTCATATCCAACTTTTATTCCCATAAAATATTTTGGTCTTGTATAAATTATATTTGCTTTGCCTTTCCATTCTTCAATTGATTGTTTGTTTAACTCTAAACAGCTTTTATATTCTTCTAAATTAGAATCATCAAAGTCATTTCCATCTAAATAATCATATATTTTTTTATAGTTTTCCCTATATACTTCTTTTAATAAAGTAGCATAAGTTCCTCTATCATGCATACAATTCTTATACTCAGTTAGTGTTAATTTCATATTAGTAAAAGCAGACCCATATAAAGCGTCATCTTCTAATAAATCATTAATTTCATTTTCTATATATAAAGACTCTTCTATTTCTTCATTAAATCTATCATTCAATGGACCTATTAATTCACCATTTGCACCAATAATTGAAGATATTTCATCAAATGTAACACTACCTATCCTACCAGGAATATACTTACTATCATCATTATTACTTTTAAGATTATTAAAGAAAGAAACATTAGTAAATTTAGATGAATTATCTGAATCACTATCCTCACCAAAAGTAAAACTATCAGCTAATGCAGTTAATTCACTTTCAGTTCTTTTAACATCAGAAATCTCACTAGCAGCTGCAAGAATACCATTTTTAGTTTTATAATTAAGTATATTTGAAGCATCAAAAAATGCATTTGCACCAGCTAACATATTACTAAGATTTGCATTTTCAAAACTAAGATTTGATCTACCTATTTCAGAACTATCTGCTATATAATTAATAATATTCTCAAATTTCCTCATAGCTGCTTCATATTCAACAGATATCACTTCATTATTTTCAAAATTACATCTACTTTTCAAATCATAATAAAATAATTTTTCTTCTTTAGAATAATCAGAATTCTCAAGTTCATCGAAAACAGACTTATCTATAGTTGTTCTAATCATTTGTCCATTTTTATCTAAAGTACAATATGTTAATACATAATTTGCATCTTTATTAAGTATTTCTCCATTTAACATACTATTAATTTGACCATTTTTAATTGCCAAATATAAAGGAGCCATATGATTAGCAGAAGGTAAATCCATATCTTCCATTGTAACTGCAAGAATATCTGCACCCATATTATTTCCAATTCCAATATTTTTAAGTCCATTTTTTAGATTTCTATCCCCAACACTAAAATTATTAGATTCAAAAATTAAATATGTCACATTAGATTTATTAGTAGCTTCAATTGTATTATCTTTAATCTTTATTCCAAATATATCAGAATTATCCAAAGGATCAAAAAAAGCACCTACAATATTAGCTTTATCATTTTTTGGATTAGAAGAAGCAATTTGAATAAACTGATCACCTATTTTTGCTCCAGCACTAGCATTAGCTACAACTATAGTTTCATACTCATTATTACATGTATCTCTTACTGCATTAAGCGCTAAATCAGTAAGTATTGCAGAATTATGACCTTCACTTTCTGATGATACATTACAAATAGCACTAACACAAGGAACAATCGTATTATCATCAATTGCATTTTGAACTCCATTTACCTTCTCAAAATTAGATGGCAAATTACTAGAAACAGCCGTCACTTGCCCAGTTTGAGAATTCATTTGAGCATAATTTAGCCCACCTTCAGTACTATCTCCACCTTTAGTACCTGGAGAATATGTAAAAAACTTTCCTAGAGACTCACTATCACTAGGATTAAATCTACATGTTACATAATATTCTTTACTTCCTTTAACAGCTATTTCAGCAGAATAATAGCCACTACTTTCATCATATTTTAAATTTCTTACTTCATAGTTATTATCAATACCTAAAGATGAACATGTTTCATCTATTGACTTACCAAAAGAATTAATAATTGTTTCTGAATCTATTGTATTTTCCATAATAACACCTAATAGTATTATACAATAAAAATGTAAGAATAATAAGCAATAAATAATATTAACATAATAGCGCCTTCAAATTTAGACAAAACTTTATCATTTTTAGCAAAAACATATAATATAAATGCCGCTAAATGAACAAATAAAACATCAATCATATTAAAACTTGTTGATTGAAAACCTCCATATATTAATAAAGGAAGCCCAAGAACAACACCTATATTAAATATATTTGTTCCAATAATATTACCTAATGCTATATCAAACTCACCCTTTTTAGCAGCTACTACTGTCATAGTCATTTCAGGTAATGACGTACCTATAACCACTACTGTCATTGTAATTAGTTTAGTACTAACATTTAACATACCAGCAAGTATTTGGGCATTATCAACAACCAAATCACTAGCAAATATTATTAGAATACAACAAACAATTGTTAATACAATTGATTTAACCATTCCATATTTTGGCTTTTCTGTTTCAAAAAAACTTTGTTTCATTTTAACAACACTAATTATATAAAACATAAATACTCCAAAAAAGCATATAAATAATAAACCATCTTGTCTTGATAATATAAAATCAGAATTTAATTTATCAAAATAATGAGACATTATAGATAAAACAAACATTGAAGTTACAACCAATAGTATAGGAAGTTCTTTTTTAGTTACTTCATTTTTAACTTTAATAGGACTTACACATGCTGCAAGACCTATAACAAGTAAAATATTTACAACATTACTTCCAAGAACATTCGCAAGAGCTATATCTCCAACTCCAGTAGACATACTATTAAATGATATAGCAAGTTCTGGAGCACAAGTTCCAAATGCAGCTATAGTTAATGCAATCATCATTTTAGACATCTTAAAATTTGTAGCAATTGAACTAACTGCATCAACAAAAATATCAGAGCTTTTAACTAAAACTACAAAGCCTATTAAAAGTAAAACAATTACTTTAACTATCTGCATACGATACTCTCCTATTCTATTTAGTATTATAAACTAAATTCTTATTTTTTAAAATCCCTTTTTCAAAAAAAAAGAATTCTTTACATCTATAAAGAATCCTCATCAATATTATTAAAAAGTTCATCAATATTTTTACTTGGTAAAAGCATATGATTATCTTTATTAATTTTAATTTCAAAAACTTTTGACTCATGAGTTAATTCATCTCCATCAATACACCAAGATGGAGGTACTTCATCAAACTCTAATTTAATATAATCTGTTTTAAAATAAGTAAAACCTGGTATGTCATTTAACTCTCTTCTTTTTAAATAATGAACTGCTTTTATAATATCCCATTTACTTTTAATATCACACATAAGTACTTCAAATTTATTATCATCTAATTTAACATCATCATAAATATCTTTAATATTCATTCCACCAACTCTATTACTATTTGTAATAAATATAAAAGAAAATTTATTCTCATAAGTTTTACCATCAATAGTATATTTTATATTATGAAATTGCATATTTTGTTTTAATTGTTTTATTCCATAAATAACATATGCAAATTTTCCATATTTTTCTTTTAATTTTCTTGGAGTTGCATAACTAATATCTACAAATGCTCCCATACATGCAACATATACAAAAGGATTATTATTTATTAAACATACATCTATATTCTTTTTAGTTCCATTTAAGAGCATTACTATATTTCGAATAGTGTTATTATTCATACCATACATATGAGCAACATCATTTACACTCCCAAGTGGTAAATGTCCAAGTAATATAGGATCTTTTCTTTCTATATTTCCAGAAATAACTTCATTTAAAGTTCCGTCTCCTCCAGCACACAATAAAAGATCTGTATCTTTTAACTTCTTAGTTATTTCTTTAGCATGCCCTCTATATTCTGTGTATTTTATTTCAGTATCATAGCCATAATTTTCAAGTATTTTATATATCTTTTTAACATCATTTCTATTAGTTAATTTACCACTATTAGGATTATATATTACTACACATTTTTTCATAGTATCTCCTTCATAAATTATATTATAACATTCTATAAATTATAAGTAAATTCATCATTTTTTAATTTACATAAAAAAAATTAAAAAAAGTATACTTTTTTTGTACCAGTTCATAATATTATTGTGATATACTATTAAATTGAGGAGTTTATGAAAAAGAAAAAGAATTTAAAAAAGAAAAAAACTAGTAATATTTCAATTATAAATAAATTTTTAGCCGTAATTGTTATAATTATTGGTATTTTTATGTTGCTTGGAGCTGGATTTTTCTTATTTATATATTTAAATGCTCCTGAATTTAATACAGATTTACTTTATAAACAAGAATCATCAAATATATTTGATTCTAAAGGTGAATTAATTGCTACTATAGGTAGTGAAAAAAGACAAATTGTTACTTATAATGAACTTCCTCAAGTTTTAATAGATGCAATCATCGCAACAGAAGACTCAAGATTTTTTGAACATGAAGGAATAGATTTACCAAGATTTTTAAAAGCAAGTTATGGATATTTTAAAGGAACTAATGCAGGTGGTGCTTCTACTTTAACTATGCAAGTATCAAAAAACACTTTTACTAGTACTGAAGCGGAAGGTTTAGATGGAATTATAAGAAAATTTACTGATATTTATATGTCAATATTTAAAATAGAAAAAGATTATTCAAAAGAAGAAATAATAGAATTTTATGTTAATGCTCCATACTTAGGTGGTGGTAACTATGGAGTTCAAATGGCATCAAAAACTTATTTTGGAAAAGATGTAAGTAATTTAAATCTAATAGAAGCAGCTATTATAGCAGGTATGTTTCAAGCGCCTGGAGAATATGATCCATATGTAAATCCAGAAAAAACAAACGCAAGAAAAAATGAAGTAATAAATTTAATGTTAAGACATGGTTATATTACTGAAAACGAAGCTAAAGAAGCAAAAGAAAAAGACATAAGTACTGTTATAAAAGCACAAACTAAATCTGTTAATAAATATCAAGGATTCATTGATACTGTTGTTCAAGAAGTAATTGATAGAACTGGTAATAACCCATATGAAGTATCTATGGATATTTATTCAACAATGGTTAAAAGTAAACAAGATGTTATAAACAATTTCTATGCTAAATATAAATTCAAAGATAAAAAAGTACAAGTTGGAATTGGAATGATTAATAATAAAACTGGTGCAATAATTGCAGTTGGTGCTGGAAGATTTAAAAATAGTGAAATGTCATTAAACTATGCAACTCAAATTAGTAGACACCCTGGTTCAACAGCTAAACCACTATTTGATTATGGACCTGGTATAGAATACAAAAATTGGTCAACATATACTCCATTTATTGATAAAGCTGTTAGATATACTGGTGGTGGAGTAATGCATAATGTAGATAACAGATATCAAGGATTCTTAACTCTTGAACAATGTTTAGTTAGATCAAGAAACACTTGTGCACTTCAAGCATTTCAATCTATAAGTAATTCTAAAATAAATAAATTTGTTACAACTCTTGGTATAACACCTGAATACTTAGGTAATACAAAATATATAAATGAAGCACATTCAATAGGTGGATTTACAGGAGTAAGTCCAGTACAATTAGCAGGTGCTTATCAAGCATTTGGAAATGGTGGTTATTATACTGAACCACATTCAATAACTAAAATTGTTTATAAAAATTCAAATGAAGAAATTGTAGAAGAGTTTAATTTTGAAAAAGTTAAAGCTATGAAAGATACTACTGCTTATATGATAGCTTATATGCTTAAAAAAGTAACAAGCTCATCTGTAAAAGTTAAAGGAACTGACCTTTCTACTAAAACAGGAACAAGTAGTTATGATAGTAAAACGCTTAAAAGATTAGGATTAAGTTCAAGAAATGTAATTCAAGATGCATGGACAGTAACATTTAGTCCAGATTACTCTGTTGCTATTTGGTATGGATATGATAAATTAACTAAAAAAACATATAACACTTCATCTCATGCATGGAGTGAAAGAGTTAAAATACAAAGAGAAATAGTTAATAAAGTAATGGAAAAGAATTCTAGATTTAAACGTCCATCTGGAATAGTAGCTGCAAAAGTTCAAGTCGGAACAAATCCTCCACTACTATCATCAAGTGGTTCTACATATTTATTTGTAAAAGGAACTCAGCCTAGAAAACGTGCAAAAGTAGCTTCACCTGCTACCACAACTGCAAAGCAACCAATATCTGCATCTTCCTCTTTAAATAATTAAAAAAATATATTATAATTGTCATATGAAGAAAAAAGTTTTATTAATTTGTATGACAATTATTTTTTTTGTATTATTTATTTATAGTCTAACTAATATTATTATTTGGTATTTTGATAATAAACACACAGAAAGTATAGTAAATGAATTAATTGAAGGAAGTATTGAAATTGAAAAAAAAGAAAATACTGAAACAAAAGAAGAAACTACTACTCAAACAATTAATTTTGATTATTTAACAAATAAAAATAAAGATACAGTTGGATGGATAAAAGTAAATAATACAAATATTAACTACCCTTTTGTACAAGCAAAAGATAATAAATATTATTTAAAACATTCTTTTGATAAAAAATATACAGATGCTGGATGGGTATTTTTAGATTATAGAAATAACATAAATGAACTTGATAAAAATACTATTATTTATGCTCATGCTAGAAAAGATAAATCAATGTTCGGAACACTTAAAAATACACTAAAAAAGAATTGGTATAATAACAAAAGTAATCATATAATAACATTAACTACTAAAACTAAAGAATTAAAATTCCAAGTTTTTAGTACTTATCATGTAGAAACAGAAGATTATTATATTACAACTAAATTTAAAAATGATGAAGAATATATAAAATTCTTAAATACAATTAAAAAAAGAAGCATTCATAATTATAATGTTTCTTTGAATAAAGATGATTATGTATTAACACTTTCTAGTTGTTTTAATGAAAAAGAAAAAGTTGTATTACATGCTAAATTAATAAATTAGAGATTTTTTATAAAATCTCTAATTTTTCCCTCATAAACTTTTTTAAAACTATTATCAATTAAATCTTCTGGTTTAAATAAAACCACTTCTTTATCAAAAATATTAACATCCTCACTACTTAATACTTCTTAAACAAATTCAGAACAATAGTATTTATTTCTATTCAATTTAATTTTAAATTCTGCAAGCAATAAACCAATAATATTATATCCTCTATTGGTTCTTTTTATTTCATTAATCTTTTTTCTAATTTTATCATATTGTTTATCTGTAACATTCACTTCATATATAGCTATAAGAGACTTTTTATTTTTAAATAATCCTTCTCTAATCTTTTCTTTTTTAAAAACTCCATATAATGGAAAATACTTATATTTTCTACCAAATGAATACATCTCATTACAATTTTTATCAAAAGATATAGATACATGAGAATATGTATCATGAGTAAATAATTTAATAGCTCTAGATATTCCAGAATATGTTTGAGTTAACACAACATATATTTTTTTCATTTATTATTACCTACCAACTTCAAATAATCATTTCTAATACTCAAACTAATATTAATTCTTTCCTTAGTAACTGGATGAACAAAAAATAATCTACTTGCTTCTAAAAACATTTTTTTATATCCATCTTTAATTCCATATTTTTTATCTCCTACAATTGGAGTATTATTATCTTTCATATGTACTCTAATTTGATTTTTTCTACCAGTTTTAATAATAATTTTTAATAATGAAAAGTTTTCATTAGAATATAACTTTTCATAATGAGTTTCAGCATACTTACCATTTTTATCATTAGTAGAATATGTATATAAAGTTTTTGTTTCTTTTAAATAAGATTTTATTACTCCACTATCATTACATTTTCCATGTACCAAAGCATAATACTCTCTTATTACATTATCCCAATTTAATTGAATATTTTCTTTAACACTTTCGTTTTTAGCAAATAATACTATCCCACTAGTATCAACATCTAATCTATGTACTACAAAAACTTTTTGATTCTTTTTATGTAAATAATCATATACATCACTATATAAATTATGATAATGTTTATTATCTCTAATACATGCAATTCCACTATCCTTATATACGGCTATTAAATATTTATCTTCATATAATATCTTCAACTTCTTCATAAATAAAATTGTATCATATTAAGAATTATTTTAATAGTAATTTTTTTGTTTCATTAAATAGACTTGATTCCAAATATCCCCTTAATCTATAATCATCATTTATACTTTCATCATATTCATAAAAATCAAAATTGCTATTTATATTTCTATTATATATTAGTTCATTTTTATTCTCTTTTAAAAATTCTAGTATTTTTGCTCTATTTGACTTTGATAAATCATTAATTTTTATGACCTTTGCATTTGGTAAAATACGACTATAATCTATTTTATATCTTTGTTTTTTTATATTTTCATTTTCTACTATAACTTTATATAAACTACTCATATCAATAACTAAATCATATTTATCATTGTCCATTTGTATTATATTTTCTAGCTCTTCAATAGTTTCATAAGAAAATACCTCCATTGTTTTATCTTCTTTATACTCTTTTAAATCATTTTCTCTTCCAATTAAAGTAATATGTACATTATATAATTCTCTAAACTTGTTAATAAATGATTTATAAAATATGTTATTATCACTACTAAAATATACATAGTCATCTATTTTAAGCTTATTACTACCAATTATAAATAAAACAAATTTTTTATTCTTATTTCTAACAATATCACAATAATCTAACTTTAGTTTTTTTAATTCTTTTATTATATCTATATCATCTTCACTACTTATATCACATATAGCTAATAATATATTTAATATTTTATAATCTGTGTATCTTGTAACATATTCTCCTTCATAATAATCTATAATCTCTTTTCCAGTAAATATAGCAACATCATTTTTTTCATGCTTATAATCTTTATAAAATAAATTATATCCACACAATACACAAGTTTCATATTTTCTATTAAACCTAAAATCATAATCATTAATTCTAACAGGATGACTACATTTATAAGATTTAAAAAAATTTTCACTATCAAAATCTGTCTTTAAAAAATCTTTAACCTCTTTTTTTAAAATCTCAAACTCACTTTCCAATTCTATAACTTTAGGAAACCAATCATTCTCATCAATTTTTATTTCTTTAAAGTTTTCATATTTTCTCGTTAAATCTTTTAATCTACTACCAGAAGCTCTCATTCTAAACAACTTATATTCCACTATTTTTTTTAATTCTTCTCTTTTCATTTTGTTAACCTCTTTATTTCTATAGAACTATTTTTTTGCTTACTACTAAAAAAATTAAGTAATTCTTCACAAACATCATCATTTGATGAACCAATTATTATATCATTAATTTTTTCTTCATCTTCTTCATAATCATAATAATAACGAATAATATATTTTGACAAGTGTTGTTTATTAAATTTTCTTTTACAAATTGGACATTCATATTCTAAAAATCCATTAATTAATATTTCATGTTCACAATTAATCGTTTCAGATATTTTTTGGATTCTTTCTTCTTCATAATCTCTTTTTTCAATCATTTCATTCATATATTTTTCAATTTTATCTATTTCTTTAATACTATCCTCATATATAAATGAACTAGAATATGTTCTAAGAAAATGATTGATCATTCTTACTTTTGTATTTAATTCTATTATTTCTTTTTTTATTTCCATTATTTCATCAATTTCTTTCTTATTCATATTTTCACCTCTTCACTTGTATTATAGAAATAAAAAATATATAATAAAAATATATATTACTTATATTTGATATAAGTGGAGGTTATATGAATATTAATTTTGAATTATATAAAGTTTTTTATGAAGTAGCAAAAGAAAAGTCAATATCTAAAGGTGCAGAAAAGTTAATGATAAGTCAACCTGCTGTTAGTCAATCAATTCAAACATTGGAATACCAACTAGGTGGAAAACTATTTATAAGAACACCTAAAGGAGTTATATTAACAAATGAAGGTGAAGAATTGTTTACCTACATAAAAGATGGCATAGAATACTTTATTAACGGTTCTAATAAATTTTCATCATTAAAAAACTTAGAATCAGGCTCTATTAATATTGGTGCTACAACAATAATTTCTGAGAACTATCTATTAGAATATTTAAAGGAATTCCATAATAAATACCCAAATGTTCAAATAAATATACAAAATGACTTAACAGATAACTTAATTAAAGATTTAAGAAATGGAAATTTAGATATAGTAATATTTTCATATATAGATAATAATTACAAAGATTTAAAAATATATGAAATAGCAGAATTAAATGATATATTTGTTTGTGGAAAAAACTATCACATAAAAAGTAATAAAATATTAGATATTCTAAAAGAAGATATTATTATACAAAAATATCCATCTCAAACAAGAAAAAATTTTAATAACTTTTTAAATTTAAATAATTTAGAATTTACACCTAAAATGGAAGTAGTTAGTCATAATCTGCTTTCAAAACTTGTAGAAAACAATTTTGGTATTGGTATTATTACTAAAGAATTTGTAAAAGATAAATTAAACAAATCATTATTTGAAATAAATATAGATAAAAAAATACCAAAAAGAAAACTTGGTATAGCCATTAAAAATGAAATATATCCAAGTTTTACTACCAAAAAGTTTATTGAAATATTAATGAATAAAATGTCCAATTAATATTACTATAATTCCAATTATTAATCCAATCTTTAGTTCATAAGATTTAAAATGTTCTTTAACTTCACATAATAATTCAAACATTGATATATATATTAACATACCAAATGTAATAGATAGTAGTATTCCTTCTATAGAACTTATATCAATATTAAATATATTTATTAAAGAAATACCAAATATAGATGAAATAGCTAATATAGCTAATAAAATGATTTTTTCTTTATTATTCTTAACTAAAGATGATATTTGTATACCAAAAGGAATATTGTGTAAGCTTACAGCAAGTGCCATAAAAGCACCTGTTGATAAGCTGTTAGAACACATATTATATATAGCTACTCCTTCTATAGTATTATGAATAAATAAAGCAAGTGTAGAAATAATACCAATATGTTCCATATGATCTTTCTTTTTTGAATGATGATCATGATCAGGAATAAATATATCAAGAAGTTTTAATATTACTAAACCACCAATCATACTAACAACCATTATTAATTTATTATCCATTTCTAAACATTCTTCTAAAATATCAAAAAAAGATAATCCAAGAATGATAGAAAAAGCAAATCCAACTACAAATACAAGTAATTTTTTATCATTTTTAATTACTTTTGTAATTAAAAATCCAACAAAAAATGATAAACCAGATAATAAAGTTATTGCTAATGATATTTTATTCATTATTTCACCCCAAAAACTAAAAATGATTATATCACATTTTACTTCTTTGTCAAAATAAACTATAATAGAAATATGAAAAAGATAGAAAAATTACAAAAAATGATTGATGAATCAAATAATATAGTGTTCTTTGGAGGAGCTGGAGTATCTACTGCTTCTGGTATTAAAGACTTTAGAAGTAAAGATGGACTTTATAATATGAAATATAAATGGCCTCCTGAAATGATTTTAAGTAGCGCTTTCTTTTATGATAATACAGAAGAATTTTATAAATTCTATAAAGATAAATTGAATTGTTTAGATAAAGAACCAAATATTGTACATAAATATCTTTATGAATTAGAAAAAAAAGGAAAACTAAAAGCAATTGTTACACAAAATATTGATGGTCTTCATCAGAAAGCAGGAAACAAAAATATATATGAATTACATGGTACTATATATAAAAACCATTGTATTAGATGTAATAAAGAATACTCTGCTGAATATGTTTTTAATTCTAAAGAAACACCAAAATGTGAATGTGGAGGATTAATTAAACCTGATGTAGTTTTATATGGTGAAATGCTTCCAGAATACGACTACAATAATGGACTATACGCTATTAGCAAAGCAGATCTTCTAATAGTAGCTGGTACTTCTCTTACAGTATATCCTGCTAGTGGAATGATAAATTACTTTAAAGGTAAAAACTTAGTAATAATTAATAGAGATACAACAGAATACGATAAAAAAGCTAATTTAGTTATAAATGATGATTTAAAAAAAGTTTTCTCGAATTTAAAATAGAAAACTTTTTTATTTTATTAATTTACCAATAATACCATAAGAAACAATCATCATAATTATACTAGCAAGTATTATTCCAATAAATGTACTTATAAATGACTTCTTTCTATCCATTTTTAAAAGCGAAGCAATCAAACAGCCAGTCCAAGCTCCAGTACCAGGAAGAGGAATTCCTACAAAAAATACTAATCCAATATATCCATACTTTTCAATTTGACCTTTATGTTTATCAGCTTTTTTTCGAATCCATAAAGCAAGTTTCTTAAGCCATTTTATTTTACATTTTTCCATCCAATCAAGTATTTTAGAAATAAACAATAATATAAAAGGAACAGGTATAATATTACCTATAATTGAAATAATATACGCTTTAATTGGTTCAAGTTTTAATAAAGATGCAGCAAGTAATCCACCTCTTAATTCAAGTACTGGCATAATTGAAATAATAAACACAATTACTTCCTTACCATATTTCATTGAAGTGAGACTACTAAAAACATTTATAATTGAATTTATAATACTTTCCATAATTTTCTCCTTTACTCATTTTATCATAATTATTAATAATATGCTATAATATTAAAAGAGATGATTTAAATGCAAAACAAAATAGGTATATTTGACTCAGGTATTGGTGGAATCACAACATATAAAGAGATTAAAACACTTTTACCAAATGAAAGCTTTATTTACTATGCTGATACAAAAAACAATCCATATGGTAGTAAATCAAAAGAAGAATTACAACAAATAACAAAAAAAATAGTACAATATTTTATAAAAAGAAATGTAAAAATAATAATAATTGCTTGTAATACAGCAACAACTAATTGTATAGATTATTTAAGACATGAATTTAAAGATATTACTTTTATTGGAACAGAACCAGCTATCAAAGTTGCATGTGATAATAATTACAAAAATATTTTAATACTTGCAACACCTACAACTATTAACTCAGAAAGAACACATGAATTAATAGAAAGAAATAAAAAAGAATATGAAAATTGTTATCTTGTTGCATGTGATGGACTTGCTCATGCAATAGAAATAAATGATCAAAATAAAATAGACGAATTATTAAACAAATATTTAACACCATATAAAAGCAAAAATATTGATGCAATTGTCTTAGGATGCACACATTATCCATTAATTAGGTATAAAATTCAATCATTTTTTAAAAATGCAACACTTATAGATGGAAATAAGGGTGTAGCAAATATGGTTAAAAAACAATTAATTGTTAATAACTTGTTAAACAAAAACAATAAAATAACAATAGAATTTATTCAAACAAAAAAGAGTTAAAAACTCTTTTTAATTTTTAAGTCCTTTTAAACCCTTTGTTCCTTTAGAACCATTAAATCCTGATAAAATATTACTTTCAAAACTTCTAGTTTTCTTACTCTTATTTTTATATTCACGAATAGCTATACTTATCATTTCATCTAATAAATCCTTATATTTTAACTTATCTTCTTTCCATAAATAAAATGATAAACTACCTGGAATTGTATTTGGTTCATTAACATAATACTTTTGTGTTTTAGAATCAATTAAATAATCTATTCTAACTACTCCACTAAAGTTTAATAATTTAAATACTTCTTTAGATGTATTTTGAATATCCTCTGTTAACTTTTTAGAAATTCTAGCTGGAATAATTCTACTAGCAGAAGCCATTCCTTTACTACCACCACTTTTAGTTTTAGACCCAGATAAATATTTATCAGAATAACTTAATATTTCATCAAGTCCCATTACTTCTTCTAAAGGACTAACTCTTTGACTTTCATAATTACCTAAAACACTTGAGTTTACCTCAACTAGATTTTCAATAGCTTTTTCAACAACTATTTTTACATCATAACTAATTGCAGTATCAATTGCTTCTTCTATATCTTTATTTGATTTAACATAAGTAATTCCAACACTACTTCCAAGTGTAGCAGGTTTTACAACAACTGGATAACCCAGTTTTTTTATTCTATCAAGTATTTCATCTTTATCAGTAGCATATTCACTATCATAAAACCAAACATAATCTACAATTGGAATACCTGCACTTTTCATTACTTGTTTCATTACAACTTTATCTTGACCTAAAGCAGAACCTAAAACATGAGAACCTACATATGGAATACCAATAGTATCTAAATAACCAGCTAGTGTTCCATCTTCAACATTATTACCATGAACAACAGGTAAAATAATATCTATATCTGTTATATCTTTTCTAAATAATCCTGTAGTATTTTGTAAATAAAACTTATTTCCTTTTTTATATAAAACAACTTTTTTAGCAAATTTCTTATTATTATCAAAATCTTTATAAAAATCTATTTCCATTATCATAGGACCTGTATACCAAGTTCTATCTTTAGAAATATATAATGGTATAACTTCATACTTATCTTTATCTAAATTATTAATTGCCTGTAAAGCAGAAATAATACTTACCTCATGCTCAACAGTTTCTCCTCCGAAAACAACTCCTAATTTTATTTTCATATTTTAATTCCTCCTACTCATTAAATATATCTGGCAAATCATTTTCAATTAACACATACGTTTTTTTATCACTTAGTTTTCTCATTAAAACAAATGATTCTTTAACATCATTTAATACATGAATATTCTTACTTGGATATTTTTTTTCAATTAATCCATCCATTATTGGTTTAGTTTGTTCTTCTCCAATTAGTATTACTTCATCACAAATTGTAGCTATTTGTTTACCAAACTCTTTATTATATTCATATTGCTTATCTCCAAGTTCTATCATACCTGGTGTAACTATTATTTTTTTACCTTCCATTAAACCTAAAACATCAACTGCCATTTTAGATCCAACAGGATTTGAATTATAAGCATCATCTATAATTGTAATATTATCAGTAAACTTTTTCAACTCAAGTCTATGTTCAATAGGTTGTATCTTTCTTACACCTCTTTTAATCTCTTCTAAATTTAATCCAAGATAATAAGCAAGAGCGCAAGACTGTAAAATATTATAAACATTAGGTCTTCCTAATAATTTAGTTTCAACAACAATACTTTCATTTTTTTCTTTAAATGTAATCTTAAAAGAAGTACCTTTATTTGATAGTTTTATATCACTAGCATAAACGTCTGCTTTTTTATTATCAATTGAAACCCAAACTTTTTTACATTCACTTTTAATTTTATAACTTACTTGATATTCATCATCCATATTAAGTATAGCTATACCATTTTTAGGAAGTGAATCAATAAGTTCAAATTTCGCTTTTTGAATATTTTCACGGCTTCCAAAACTTTCTAAATGAGCACTACCTATAGTAGTAAGAATACCAAATTCAGGTTTAATAAAATTACATTTTTCTTTTATTTCCCCTCTTCTAAAAGCACCCATCTCAGAAATAAAAATATCTGTAAATTTATCAAGTTTATTATTAATAGTAATCATAAGTCCATTCATAGTATTAAAACTTTTTTCAGTTGCTAAACTATTATATTTAACATTTAAAATATCATTTAAAGCATTCTTAGTACTAGTTTTTCCATAACTACCAGTAATAGCTATCTTCTTTAAATTTTTCATATCATTTAATTTATTCTTAGCAAGTCTTTTATAATGATCAAATACAGCTTTTTCAATTGGTTTATTTATTACATTTGAACATAATACCACAAAACAATCAATAAATATCATAAATCCAATTAAGAAATAATACTTATCTATTAATGACTCATCAAAACAAATAATCATTGGTATTATTAATATTAAATAAATTATTATCATTGTTACATATAATCTTTTAATTCTTGGAGTAATTACTAATGGCTTTTTAGATTGTTCATGACTTATTTTATTTTTATATGTAACATAAGATATTAAATATAAACAAGTAAAAAATACTAAAGATAAATAAGTATTATGAACAAAATATAGTGGTATAAATAATACAAATAAAATATCAAAATTCAAAAAAACTTTTTTTAAATTATTAATAACCCAATTAATATATCTATTACCATCATTATACCAATTTTGTTGTAACATATGCATTGATTTTTTACTTTTATAAATAACATAATACATACTAACAATAATAGACAATATAAAATAAACTTTAATTGGAATATCCATTATTTATCACTCCCTATAAAACTCTTTAAAACATTAATTGTTTGATTTAATCTTTCTAAATAAGCATAATGAGTACATCCCTCATATGTTACAAGTCCACAATTAGGTATTTCTTTTTCTAAAAATAAAGCATCATCATAACTAACAGCATTATCATTAGTACCCCATATCAATAATGTAGGACATTTAATATTCTTAACTTCGTTACTTAAATCTAAATTAACATGTTTAACTAATATTTTTCTCATCATTTCAGATGCATTTTTATAATCAGTTGAACCCATATGTTTTTTTGCTATTTCTTCAAATGGTTTTAATATTTTAATCTTTTTAATACTTTTAAATAATTTCATTTTAAAAGTATCTTTTTTAATATTTTGTTTAAAAGGACTAGCAAGTAATACTATTTTATTAACTTTATATTTTAAAGCATATGCAATTGATACTTTTCCTCCAAATGAATGTCCAATTAAAATAGGATTATTTATTTTTAAAGAACTAATAATTTTATTAACACACTCAGCATAATCATAAATACTATATACTTCTTTTGGTTCACTTGAAAGACCAAATCCAGGTAAATCAATAACCAAAACATTATATTTTTTAGTAAATGGTTTAGCTATAGGCATCATCATTTGAATATTTTGTCCCCAACCATGTAAAAAAATTAATGACACTTTAGAATCATTATCATAAAAATCATAATTTACTTCACAATCTTTATAAATAAACTGCATTGCTTTCACCTACTTAATTATATCATAAAAACCATTATTTAGAATTATTTATTTAATATCATACTAGCATCTCTTTTAGCTATATATTCATCATAATTATTATAATCTCTGTGATTATATGATTCAGCTTTAAATTCTTGAACTAATTTACTATTGCCATATGTTTTTTCAATAAAATCAAATACCCATTCGGTCTTAATAGGAGAAGATAATAATTTTCTTAACACTTTTTTACTCAAAGAAGTTGTACAATACTTTTCAATATAATCTAAATCAAAATTATTAGTATTACTATAAGCTTTATTCATAGCATTGATAATTATAGAATATGTATATTCTCCTTCACTAGAAAAAGCAATCTTTTCATTATCAAAAGCATTAGCCCAATTATATGCAAAAAATGCTAAATACTTAGTAACATAATTATCAATTTTAAAAAACATTTTTTTGTCAACTACATTCAAATTATAATCATGTTCTCCATCTAATTTATTATAAACCCCATATTTATCATATATCTTTTTTAAATCAGATAATTTTAATTTAGATCTATCAACTGGTATTAATAAAGGTTTTATTGAAGAAGTATAATCTAACTCTCTATAATCATTTAATAAATTATATCCTACTTTTAATAATCTTTTTTGAATACCACAAAATATAATTCTTTTATCTAAAACAGATTTTTTATTAATATTAAAGTATTTACCACTTAACATATTAGATAAATAATCAAGCAACTCTTCTGTATTAAATGATGGATATTTTAAATCAAATAATCTACTATATACAATTTTACTTTGTAATGAAGAAGTTATTACAACACTTGGAGAACCAAGTAATGTTATCATTCCACTATTAGATACATATATTTTATCTCTTCTAAAATAATCATCTTTAACAAGTGAAATAAACTGTCTTTCTTTTTCTAAATTATCATATTCACCTTGTAAACTATATTTTAAAAAATCAAGTTCACTTTCATTCATATTAATCATTTTAGATATTAAAGATTTAATTTCATTTTTTATTTTAGAATCAGAACCTATATCTAACATTAACTCAGTAACATATTTTTCTTTTTGTAAACTATCCAAAGTTTTAATATGAGGAATAACAATATTTATAACCATATCTTTATATATATGAATTAATTTTTTTTCATATAACTCATGATCAGCTTGTATATTATCATTTTTATCTAATATTCTAATAAATAAAGTATTTAATTCACTTAACTTAGCATTTAATCTATCATAATAATCTCGATTTCTAGAAATTCTATTTAATTTATTAACAATTATTTCACTATTATTAAAATATGAATCACAAATTACTTTATTTCCAAATGTAGTTCTAATAATTTTAGCTGCTATTTTTAAATCATTATAACTTTCTAAAAACTTATTTTCTACATAACCACAAATATCATCAGTTAACATTTGTGTAATTCCCTCATTTAATCCAGCTGTAGATGCACTATCACACTTAGGAATTCCACATTTATCTTCATTTGTTGAAGCAGCATGTAATAATTCATGAATTAAAGTATGTTTTTGATCATCTCTACATCCATTTACAAATGTTACTAATCTGTGACTTCTATCTAATCTAACATAATTTAAATTCATATGAATACTACGTGTTGGAATATTAAAATACATTGGATTATAACTTTTCATCTCATCACTAACAAAAACATTACTAATATTATTCATATTTCTAGTTATATAATTAGAATTCATTCCATACAAAAAAGAACATCTACTAGATATTAGACTAATATATTTACTTAATATTCTTTTAGATACTCTAATCTGCATTATTAACTAGTTCATTTCTTAATTCTTGTTGTATATCTTCACTTAATTCTGTATAAAAAACACTATCACCATCTTCTATTACTTGTGAAAAAACATCTATACCTTTTTCATTTAAAAAATGAGCTAATTTTCCATATTTTTCTGTTTCAATATAATCAACTAGAATCATACTTTTTCTCCTTTAGTAATATTATATCTAAATAATTTCTATATTCAAGAAAAGATATTTAATTTTACAAAAAAGAAGTACTATAAATACTTCTTTAATTCACTTTCAAATTCATTTTTAATACTCTCTAATCTTTCACTTGTAGTAGCTTCAAATCTTAAAGTAATATTAGGTCCTGTATTAGATGCTCTAACTAAAGCAAAACCATCTTCAAACTTAGCTTTAACGCCATCAATTGTTATATAATTATAATTCATTTTATCACAATAATCTTTAATCTTATTAACAATATCAAATTTAGTATCATCAGTTACTTGTATTTTAATTTCAGGAGTAGAATAATACTTGACTATTTCATCTAAAAATTCACTAAGTTTTTTATTAGTATGTGATAACATTTCTATTAATCTGAGGCCAACATATATACCATCATCATATCCCGGAAATTTATCTCTAAAATATACATGTCCAGATAACTCTCCACTTAAAGGATAATCTCCTTCACTTGAAGCTGCTCTTGTATATGAATTACCAGTTCTATATTCAATTGGTTTAACACCAATTTTTAACAATTCATCTTCAAGTGCTTTAGAACACTTAACATCATATAAGCATTCTTTTTTATCTACTTTATCATATAAATATTTCCACATAATAATTAAAAACTTATCAATTTCAATAAATGTTCCATTTTCATCCACAAATCCTACTCTATCAGCATCTCCATCGTATCCTATACCCAAATCAGAAGATGTAAGTCTAACTTTTTCTTTTAAAATATCAAGATTTTCTGAAATACATGGATCAGGATGATGATTAGGAAATGTTCCATCTGATGTATTAAAAATACCTAAACTATTAACTTTATCTTTTATTTTTTCAAAAACTTCATCTGCTATTATACTTCCAGTACCATTACCAGGATCATAAACAACTTTAATTTTTCTTTCACCAAAATCTAATTTAGAAACAAGTAAATCAATATATGCATCTCTAATATTAACATCTTCTACACTACCATTTCCTGAAACATAATCTTTATTTACAATAATATCATATATCTCTTTAACTGAATCACCATATGCATTATGAATACCGTTATATGAAAACTTAAATCCATTATATTCTTTAGGATTATGAGATGCAGTTATCATCATACTAGTATTAACACCTAAATAATTAGCTGCAAAATAACACATTGGAGTAGTAGCTAAACCTAATCTTTTAACATTAATTCCACTTTCTAATAGACCACGTACAAGATTCTTTTCTAAAGAAACAGAAGATAATCTATTATCATATGCTACAACTGTTGATAACTTGTTTAATTTTCTAAGTTTACTACCAAATGCTCTACCTATATTATAAGCAACATCATCATTTAAATCACTTCCATATATTCCTCTAATATCATATTCTCTAAACATTTCCTTATTTAACATAAATACCTCCTATAAATTAAAATCATAAAATATATCTTCATCCATATAACTAAGTAATGTATCTATATCTTTATAATCATTAGATAACTTTATTATTTCTTTTAATGACCTTATACTTTCATTAGAACTATTAAAAAGTGATTTAAACTCTTCAAAATATTCTTTTTCTATATTCTTGTCTTCATTTGATAAACATCTTATTATTCCTTCAACACTTTCCATTAAATTATCACACATCTCATTAATATTATTAACACTTACTCTTCCACTACCAATATTAGCTATTGAATCGGATAATTTAACACTAGATAAAGTAAATTTATCAAGTATAGTTAAATAATCAATAATTTCATCTTTCTTATCACCAAATAATTCAAATACTTTTTCCCCTTCATTTAAAAAATGAAATTCAAAAATTTTATCTCCATACACCCTACGTAGTAAATTTAAAACAAAAACTTCTATAGGATATTTTATTTCATATTTATTATCAGATGATAAATATGTAAAATAATCAGTAATTCCTTCATTCAATGAGAAACCCACACTAGTATTATGAATCTTTATAATTGAACCACCTTCATTATTTTTACTTCTATCATTAGAGGCCATATGAAATATTTCATGTACCAAATCATATCCACTTGATGCATTTACTACTTGATTTCTTTTATAATCATATGAACCACTAGCATTTGATAAAGAATCATTTTCAATTCTAAAACTACTTATATTATTATCAAAATTTGTAGTACTTAAATTATGTTTCAATAAAGTTTGTCTAACCAAATCTATTTCTTTTTTTATATTCATAGTACTATCAGTATTATCTTTTTTATAGAAAGATCTAATATCAGTAATTTTACTTAAATCCATACTATCACCTAACTTTATTTTATAGAATATTTCAAAGAGTTTAAATAAAAAGAATAATATTTTACATTTTTTTACAATTATTATATAATTTAATTATCATTGGAGGAGTTAATTATGAGTTTTAAAACAATAAAATGGAATAGTTTAGTAAATTCTATAATATTATTAATATTTGGTTTATTATTACTTATTTATCCTATTGAATCTTTAAATATAAGTGGATACTTAATAGCTAGTATTCTAATGTTACTTGGACTAAATTTTATAATAAGATTAATTCAAAACAAAGGTGTTGAAACAAATGGAGATATTATTTATTTAGTATTTAGTATTGCTTCAATAGCTCTTTCAATAACAATATTTATTGATCCTACTTGGATAATAAGAATGATTAATATTTTAGTAGGTATTATTTTAATAATTAATTCAATAATGAACTTTTTAAATCTAATAAAATTTACAAAGAATAAAACTACTTCTTGGTATATATATCTTGTAATTGTATTATTAATATTTATACTTGGAATATTAGTAATAATAAATCCTCTATTTCTAGCAAAAATCATAACTAGATTAGAAGGAGCTACTCTTATAATTAATACATTAATAACTTTCTTTTTAACTAGAAAAGTAGCAAAAATCGAAGTTACAGAAACAAGTATTGTAAAAAAATGATCTATATAATTAGATCTTTTTTTTATAAAGTATATAATATATTAGGTGAAAGAATATGTTATTAAAATATACAAGCAAAGAATTAGATCTTTGTGCTAGACTCATGAGAGCAGAAGCACTAGGTGAAGGAGAACTAGCAATGCTAATGGTAGGAAATGTTATTGTTAATAGAGCAATTGCTAATTGTTTAGATTTTAAAAATATTAGAACTATTAGTGATGTCATATATCAAAAACCTGGAGGCTTTGTAGGTACAAATAGTAGTTTATTCAATAGTGGAAGTGCTACTACAAAAGAAAGAGAACTTGCAAGTAGAGTTCTAAAAGGAGAAGCTTATTATCCAGCTACTAATGCATTATGGTTTTATGCTCCTAAAAAAGGGGAAGAATGCAAAGGTTTATGGTTTAAGCAAAAAAATACAGGTAGATATAAAAGTCATTGTTTTTATGCCCCACAAGAAGGAATTTGTCAAGAACTCTATTAATCTTGTTAAAACGATGGTCTTGTGCTATAATATACCTAGATTTTGGAGGGGAAAATGAAAAAAGTGGATTTAGTGGTCCCTTGTTATAATGAAGAAGAAAGTATACCACTATTTTATGAAGAAATTAAAAAAATAAGAAAAGATATAGATGCTCTTATAGAAATAATATTTGTAAATGATGGAAGTAAAGATAAATCATTAGAAATAATGAAAGAATTATCAAAAAAAGATAAACTAGTAAAATATATTTCATTCTCAAGAAATTTTGGTAAAGAAGCAGCAATGTTAGCTGGTCTAGAAGCATCAACAGGTGATTATGTTACAATTATGGATGTAGATTTACAAGACCCACCTTCTCTATTATCAGAAATGATAAGACTAATAGAAGAAGAAGGATATGATATTGTTGGTACAAGAAGAGTTACAAGAAAAGGAGAACCACCAATAAGAAGTTTCTTTGCTAGAAGATTCTATAAAATAATTAATAGAATGAGTAAAGTTGAAATGGTTGATGGTGCTAGAGACTATAGATTAATGACAAGACAAGTAGTAAATAGCATTTTAGAACTAAAAGAATATAACAGATATTCAAAAGGATTATTTTCATATGTAGGATTTAATACAAAGTGGTTAGAATATGAAAATGTACAAAGAGTGGCTGGAGAAACAAAATGGTCATTTTGGAAATTGTTTATATATGCAATTGAAGGAATAGTAGCATTTACAACTGTTCCACTAACATTAGCTGCTATTATAGGTATAATTTTTTGCCTAATAGCTTTCGTAATGATAATATTTATCATAGTAAAAACATTAGTATATGGAGATCCTACATCAGGATGGCCAAGCATGGCATGTATAATATTCCTAGTAAGTGGAGTTCAATTATTATGTGTTGGTGTTATAGGTGAATATATAGCTAAAATGTATTTAGAAGTTAAAAACAGACCAGTATATATTATAAAAGAAAGCAATGTGAATAAAAATGATTAAAAAAATAAAAGAATTATATAAAAAATATGAAGAAATAATTAATTATTTAATAATTGGTGGCCTTACTACAGTAATAAGTCTAGTCGTATATTATGGGTTAACGTTTACAATTTTTGATCCAAATAAAGCATTAGAGTTACAAATAACAAATGTTGTCTCATGGATTATATCAGTAACATTTGCATATTTCACAAATAGAAAATTTGTATTTAAGCAAAAAAACAAAGCCAATATTAAAGAAGCATCAAGTTTTTTTGCATCTAGACTTTCAACTTTATTTGTAGATATGTTATTAATGTTTATATTTGTTACTAAATTACATTTTAATGATAAAATCTTAAAAATAATAGTACAAGTAATAGTAATAGTATTAAACTACATATTTAGTAAATTTATAGTATTCAAAAAGAAAAAATAGAGGTTATTATGAAAAAGAAAGATTATCTTAATTTATTCATAATTTATGTTTTTTGTATATTAATTGTACTATTCGTGTATAGATTTACCAATGTTTTTGGTTCCGATACTGATTGGATAAACCAACATACAGTTTTTCCAGAATATTTAAGAAATATGTTTTATGAAACAGGAAAATTAATTCCAAACTTCTCATTAAACTATGGAGCAGGACAAAATCTATACAATATTTCTTATTATGGGTTACTCAGTCCATTAATTTTACCATCATATTTAATGCCAAATATAAGTATGATAACTTATATGACAATAGTAGATATACTAGTTGTATTATTATCTATATTTCTATTTTATAAATGGTTAAAAAATAATAAATATGAAACAAATATTATTTTTATAACAACATTATTGTTTGCATTATCAGAATCATTAATATTTCAAACGCATAGACATATAATGTTTGTTAACTATATGCCTTTTTTATTGTTAGCATTATTAAGTGTTGATAAATTGTTAGAAAAGAATATAAAATCTCCATTTGTAATAAGTGTATTTTTAATGATAATGACAAGTTATTACTACAGCGTTGGTGGAATATTAGTATTAGGTACTTATTTTATATATAAATACATAAAAACAAATAAAGAATTTAAAACAAAAGATTTTATAAAACAATTAATAAAAATAATATTATTAGGTTTAATAGCGGTATTAATGGCATCTATTCTATTATTTCCTACTATATACACAATATTAATAGGTAGAGTTGACATAGAATCAAAAACAAAACTAATTAAATTATTTATTCCATATCATAAAGTACATAAAATAATATGTGGAACTTATGCTATTGGTTATCAATTAATAGCATTTATAGCATTAATATATTTATACTTTACAAAGAAAAAAGAAAACATAACACTAGCTACAATAATATCTATAGTATTGTTTATACCAATATTTAGATATCTATTAAATGGTGGCCTATACTTAAGAGAAAAATGCTTTATTCCATATTTACCATTAATAGGAATGATAATAGCATACTTCTTAACAGATTTATTTAAAGACAAAATTAAAATAAAAGAATTTTCTAAAATTATATTAATAATAACAATCCCATTATTCATAGTAAATAAATTTAATATTCATTATTTATATATGTTCTTATTTATACCATTACTTTTTTATTATGATAAATATAAAAATAAAAAAGTATTTTCAACAATTATATTATTAACTGCATTAGTATTCTGTGTAGTACAAAATCTAAAAGAAGAAACAGTAACAATAAAACAATATAATGAATTTTTTAATAATAATCAAAAAGAAATAATAAATAGAACAATAAATGAAGATGACAGTTTTTATAGAATATCCAATTTAGAATATCCAATTAAAACAGTTAACAAGATATATAATTCAAAACAATATACAACAACATTATATTCATCAACATACAATGGAGATTATCTAAACTTTATAAGAAAAGTATTTAATAATAATAATCCCGACTTTAATTACTTCTTTGCATCAGCTTCTGATAATATTCTATTTAATACATTTATGGGTGTTAAATATGTATATTCACCTTATGATATAGGACTTGGATATGATAAATTATACAATAATGTATATATTAATAATAATGCGTTCCCTATAATTTATCATAGTACAAACTATATATCAGAAGACTTATTTAAAACATTAACATATCCTTACAACATAGAACAACTATTATTTAACACAGTTGTAGATAATAATAATTCATATATGTTTTATAATGACATTAAAAAAATTGATTTAGAATATGAAATAATAAATTTAAATACAGATAATATTACAATTGAAAAAGATGAAGATAATAGTATTATATTAACAGTTAAAGAAGATGATACATTTACTATTAAATTAAATAATCCATTATATAATAAATTATTATTTATTAATTTGTATAATTCAAAACAAAATGGATGTGATATAGGAAATAGTTATATCAATATAAACAATATTAAAAACTTATTAACATGTCATTCTTGGATATATCAAAATCAAAATGAAACATTTCATTATGTTATAAGTGACGAAATACTAGATGAATTAAAAATAGAAATAGGAAAAGGAACATACCACATATCAAATATAGAAACATATATATTAGATTATGATGCTATTAAAGAAGCTAAAAACAATTATAAACCATTTAATATAGAAGAAATAAAAGATGACTACATTAAAGGAAATATTGAAATAACTGAAGATGGTTATCTTGTAACATCAATTCCATATGATAAAGGATTTACAATTAAAGTTAATAATAAAATAATAGAGTATGAAAAAGTAAATACAGCATTCATTGGATTTAAACTTAATAAAGGAAAATATAACATTGAACTTAAATATAATACTCCATTATTAAAAGAAGGTAAGATTGTTACTATAATTAGTTCTTTAATACTACTAATATTATTGTTTATAGATATAAAACAAAATGAACTTAAATTCATTTCTTTTTTTAAAAGTCTCTAGTATATTGACTAGCATAATCAAATAAACCATTATCTATAACTTTATATATTTTAAACTCATCATCTTTATATTTTAACATAATACTAGAATATCTATTCATAGACATATTAACAGCACTATTTGCTTTAACATATTTCCATCTCCAAGATAAACTATAACCAAAATTCAAAGTAATTATTTCATCTGTAACAACATAATTCTTTTCATTCTTATTATTAATTATAGATGTAATACTATAATTGTTAAACTCACCAATATCAGTTCTTCCTTTAGTTATTTTATCAAATGCTGTTTTATATATTTTATTAATATCTTCATCACTCATATTATCATCAAAATAGATTTTAACTTTTGATACATTACTTTTATTTTTATATTCAGTATATAGTTTATTCCATGTATTTTTAATATAATCTTGTGCTTTCTTAACAAGTTCTTCATCACTTAATTCTAGAGAAAGACTTTTATTATTTTCTTCTTCACTAACATTAACTTCTTTTTCTTCAGTTCCAAGTTTATTAACTATCTTAAATATTTTTTTATTAACTGCTATTGCAGGAATTTCATAAGTATCCTCATAAGTACTTTTTTTACTAATAAAACTTTTATCAATCAATACATCACTAATATATAATTCACTATTTTTAGGTATACTTACTTTATAGTTTTCAATATATAAATCACTTTCATCTATTCTATAATCATGAATAGTTCTTTCAATTAATGATATATCTGTTTTTAATACATTTTCATTATTATCAATTAATTCAACTTGATAATTTAAAGTGTCTTTTTCTATCAATTTATTAATTCTCATATTTTTAATATTTTTAAATGAATCTTTAGAATCAATAAAAGCTTCAAAATCACTTTTATTAATTGATGAATCTTGTGGTAAATATAAATATTTAAAAGCAGTAGTATAATCTTCTTTAATTAATGAATTAATATAATTTTTAACCATATATCTTGGATTATTATACTTAATTTCATTAGAATTATCGCTTCTATAGATATAATAATATATTCCAGAACAAATACATATAAATAATACTATAGCAAACAATATAATATATAAATTACTTTTATTCTTTTTTTCCATATCTACCTTCCATTATATATTATATACTAAATTATATAAAAATAAAAGTTCATTAAACTGAACTTTTACTTTTTAAAATAATTATATTTTAAAGTTAAATCATTTTTACGAGTAATATATGTAATATATTGATTCTTTTCTTCTAACTTTTCTTCACTAATTTTTTTACCATTAGTTACAACTCCACTATCAACATAAACATTACCATCATACCAAGAATAATCACTAAAGAATACAATTCCTTCATATTTAGGATCTAAAGCATCTTCGGCAATATAATTATTTGGATTATATTCAATTCCATATAGGTTTAATAATGTTGGTAAAATATTTAATTGAGATGTTACCTTTTTAACATTTGTTTTAGTAATATTATTAGACCAAATAAACCAAGGTGTATTATTTATTAAGTTATTTGATGTATTTTTATATTTATCTAATAATGTTTTATCTTCGACTGTATATAAATAATGATCTGTAAATATAACAATTATCGTATCATCTAATAAATTTTTAGTTTTTAAATGATTAACTAATAATTCAATCATATAATCTGTTTCTTTTGCTTGTCTTCTGATACATTCTTCTTCACTCATTTCCCTAAATTCAACTTCTTCTCCTGAATCTATTCTTTTTTGAGTATCTTCATCATATAACATCTTGCATACACCTCTTGTATTATCAAAAGGTACATGACCAGAATAAGCAATAATATAATCTAAAAATTTACCTTCACTTGGGAACATTAAATCAACAAATTTTTCATTTAACATAAGTTCTCTATCTAATTTATATCTTTCATCATTGTATGTATCAATATCAATTAAGCCATTATATTTATCATAGCCCCAATTCTTATAATTAACTGTTCTTGAATAATATTCACCAGTATTCATATGAAATGCATTAACACTATAACCTTGATTTTTAAATAAATGAGCAAGAGAATTAGGAAATGCATTCTTATTAAATGAATATGCGTTTCTAGTATATGATAATGGAGTAATAAATCCAGTATTAACAGCAAATTCAGAATTAAATGTACTTCCTCCTCCATTATAATATGAATAATGATTATTAAATTTAATTCCTTCATTCATCATTTTATACATATTTGGCGTATCATTTTTACTAAATAACCAACTATCTGTTCCTTCAAGTTGTACTATTACTAGATTTTTATCTTTAAATTTTCCAGTATATTTGTTTTTATGCTCAATTACTTCACTATAAGCTTCATCTAAAAATGCTATTTCTTCTTCATTAAGCGCACCTTGTGATTTTATAAATGTTATATAAAAATTTCTAAAACAATATTCATAAAATCCACTAACTTTCATACTTTTATTATTATCATTAAATGAATTATATATATTTCTTGGATTTCTCCAACTTGACCATGTTAATTCTTTATTTGCTTTACCTAAAGCTAAAGGTGCTATTAAATGAATGCATAAAAACACACAAAAAATAATTAATGCACACTTATAATTATTATTTTCTACTTTAGGAATTTTCTTAAATGCTTTTATAAATGCAATTATTATTATTACAAAAGCAACATAAACAAATATATTACAATTTTTAATAGCATCAACAATATATGGAGCACCTTCACTAGTAGACTCTAATAAATTAAAATCAAAAAATGTTTTAGTCATTGAATAATACACATTATTTAATAAAAATAAAGATAAAAATAAAACTCCAAAAATACAATATATTGTTTTACCAATCTTCTCTTTAAAAGATAAAGATGTTCCAATAAATAAAATCATCCATGATAAACTAAATAAAATTGTACCAAAAAAATGCTTATTAGTATAACTAATAGAACTTCCAAATATAATAATAAACACATCTATTAAAATAAAGGGTAAAGCCATCCAAATATAATATGACCTACATTCTTTTTTTATAAAATTTATAAAAGTATTAAAATATTTTATAATATTATTTTTAATTGTTTCAATTTTACTTTCTTTTTTATTAACCCTTTTATTTTCCTTAGAATGTGATAATTTCTTTTTCTTATTTTTACTTGCCATAAATCACCACTCAAATATATTATACTATATAAATATTTTTTTTCAAATAAAAGTAACATGCTTTCACACATTACTCAATAAGTTTACTATTTCCATTAGAATAATCAATCTCTATATTAGGTTGTATATTATAAATGTATACATTAAATTTTATTCCCTTACCATTATCTTCAATTGACAATGCTTCCATATGAATACCACTCGCTACTAAATTGTTTTCTAAAAATATAGGTGTAACTCTATATAAAACATGATTATTTGTTTTTCTAACATAATTACCTATCATATTTTCAAATTCAACCATAGTTATACTATTAGTATATCTTGTACAAGTTATCAAATTCTTTTCATTAGCATTTTCTCCGCTTAATTGATATGCAATCAAATGACATCTATTAAATAAATATTTTCCATCTGTAATAATATCATATTTTGTTGTTTTCCATCCACTAGGTTTAACCATTCCTATACTTTCTCTTTTAGTAGTTGGCATTAAATCAACACCAATATTAGCATAAGCCACTCCACATCTACCTAAATCATCTAGTTCACTATATACTTCAAAAGAATTAGTAGTTTTAGATAAATCATCAAACTCAGGTTCATTATTATTTAAAACAATATATGGTTTACCATCATACTCAGGAACATTATCAATACTATATAATATTTTAGGTTTATTACCTATTGATAAACTACTCTTAATATCATCAGAATAATTAATATATAAACATATTATTAAAAGTATTAAAAATGTTAATAATTTGTTATTTTTTTTACTCTTATACCTTATCATATATTTATCATATCATATTATTTGAAATAATTGTTAATATCTTGTTAACCAATTAACAATTTTTGTCCTATTTGTAAAGTAGTATTCTTTAAATTATTTATTTTTATTAGATTACTAATACTTGTATTATTTTCTTTTGCTATTTTCCAAAGACTATCTCCTTTTTTTACAATATAAGTTTTACTTGGAATAACTAACTTTTGTCCTATTTGTAAAACATTAGTATTAAGATTATTTAATGATTTTAATTCACTTACACTTGTATTATATAGTTTAGCTATATCCCATAATGTATCTCCTTTTTTGACTATATAATAATTATCATTATTTTTTACACCCAAATTATCACTTTTAGGTATAATTAATTGTTGTCCTATCTTTAAAGTATCACTTGTTAAATTATTTAAATCTTTTATTGCCTTTACACTAGTTTTATTTAACACTGCTATATCCCATAGAGTATCTCCCTTTTTAACTACATAATAATTTGAAGAAGATACATTTTTTGGTGTATATTTAATACCCTTATATTCACATATTGCTTTAACAACTGCTTCTGCCATTTGTTTATAATTATTTTTTATTTGATTAACATCATCTTTATTACTATCAACAAAACCATATTCAATAATAATAGCTTCTGTATTAGGTGTATCTCTATGTATAAAATAATAATCTTTTTTAGAATTACTAGGAAGTCTTAATTGATAATACTTTCTAATATTTTGACCAGTTTTTTCAATTTCATCAAGTACCTTTTTACTTAAGGAATTACTATTTCTAAGAGCATATATAACCTCTGCACCATCTCCACCACCAGCATTTAAGTGATTAGATATAACTATTACATCTTTAGAATTGCCATAAAAACCAAGTATCTTATTTACTCTATTCTTTGGAGATAAGCTAATATCACTAGTTCTAGTAATACTTACAGGTACTCCTAATTCCTTAAATCTATCATACATATATTTACTTATTAATAATGTATAATCTTTTTCTTTTATTCCATTCCCACTAGCTCCCGCATCACTTCCACCATGTCCAGGATCTATAACAATACCTTTTAAAGCCACAAATATCACCTAATTTATTATATGAAAAAAGCACATTATTGTGCTTTTTGAATTATTCCATGTTTATATTATTAAAAATAGAAGAATTTTCTAACATAGGATAATATTTTTTTATCTCACTTACTTCATATTGTGCTTTTTTTAATAAATATGGATTATCATTAATTATTTGTGTTGTATTCATACATATATTTTCAAATATTCTTGCTCTATCTTCCATACTATCAGTTTGTGAATAATTATCTATGAAATAAACATCCCCTTTTTTATAATCTATTGTATATTTATAAGGTTGATCATATTCATTATAATTAAACTTATATTTAAATCCCTTTGGATTATAATTACTCCATTTACTAAATATATTGTTTCCTTTATAACTAGCAGCATTTTCTAATGCATGAGTTATTTCATGACATAGAGTTCTTTTATAATCATCTGGTTTAATTATTATAACATATTCATCTTTATATCTTAATTCTTCCCCTGATTTATCCATATCTGACTTTATTTGACTAACTAAATAAATCTTTAATCCTTTGTATTTATCATGAATAAATTCATTAAATAAGTCATGTCCAAACAAACTAAGTACTTCTTCAGTATAATCTAAAGAATCATTTATAACATCATATGATTTTTCTCCAATCATTTTTTCATTATATTCTTTAAATTCTATATTAGCATTTTCTCTAATTTTAACTTCCACACCATAATCATTATTAATCTTTTCAAGTTTATCTGTTATTTTCTTTTCTAATATATTATCTAATTCATCTTTAGTTATTTCATTTAACGATATTTCATTATTTTTTAAAACATAGATTTTTTTATTTCCTATTATAAATAACAAATCATTATTTAATACAATTTCATCTATATCCTCATTTAATCTATAATCAAATAAACTAACTCTTTCATTTTCTAAATTATAAACTTTAAGATAATCATCAGAAAAATAATAAAGATGGTTATTATCTAAAAAACTTAAAGTTAATAATTCATCTTCTACTGGATTATTATAGTCTTTAATTTTATTATTTTTTACATCAAGAACATGTATCTTATCTTTATCAAAGAAATACAAACCTTTATTATATTTTCTTATACCTGTATATTTATAATTTTCACATTTATTATCCATAACATTTAATATACAACTATCATCATCTTCTATACTTGCAAAATAAAGATATATATTATCATCAAAAGAATCATATCTATAAAAATTTTTATTTGATAAATCTTTTTCTATTTTCCTAAACTCTTTATTTTTAAAGTAAATAGTATTGTTTTCGTATTTAATATAATCATCTTTATATGGTATTATTACTTTTTCTTCACCTTCATATATTGTTTTAAAACTATAATCATACATTATTTTTTTATTATCAACATAACAATCTATAAAATCATCTTCAAAATTACAATAATTATCTAAAGATGAAACTTCACCTAGTTTTTCTCTTTTATTACTATAAATATCCAACTTATAAAATTCATATTTGTCATTAGAATCAATCATGTAATAAATAGAATCTTTAATCACTTTAATTTTAAATATTTCATCCCCAGTTTCAATATTATATAAATACAAACCATCTATTACTTTTTCTCCTAGTAAATTCTTTTTAGTTTTATTATTATCTTTTTCATTTGATGAATCTTTATTATTAAATAATAAGAAAATTATTCCAATACATAATAGTATAAAAAATACAAAAAATAAAACTTTAAATTTTGTTTTTAATCTCCTTCTTGTTTTCATCATTCACTCCTTTTTATTCTAAATACCTTACTTAAAGATTATATCATATTAAAAAATACAATATAATCTTTAATTATATTTTTTTACTAGTACCTTTCCTAAACTCTTATTATTTAAATCATATGTATAATCATTACATAATTGTTCTAAATAATGAAAACTTAATTTATTATAAAAATGTCTTCCATCTCTATTAGAATTAATATTATATAAATAATCAACAATATAATAGTTATCATTACTATTATTAAGTTTTTTATTACTATCAACAATATTAATATAATTATTTTGTCCACAATTTACATATATATTAGGTATTCCATATTTTATTAATTTATTTCTTAAATCTATATTTACTTTTTTATAATAATTATTTAGATTATTTTTAATACTAATATTTTCCATATTTAAATCTATATATTCTTGAACAATACTATATTTTTCTAACTCTTTTAATTTAGATAATAACTCTTTTAATTCACTTGAATTTTTATTATCATTATTATCTAATGATAAACTTAATAATCTTATATATTCATCAAATCCTTGCGCATACTTTCCCACTATTATATCAGTAGTTAATAAAGATATCTCTCTATTAATTAAAAACAACAATTTTCTATCATTATAAAGTTGTTTTTTACTTTCTTTTATTTTTAAATTATCAACAATTTCTTTAATATTATTATCCATGTTCTCACCCTAATATAATTATACAATAAAAAATAAGCATAATGAATGCTTATTTATTTATAACAAACTTATCAGTATAATCAATTACTAAATGATCCCCTTCATGTATTTTATCATTTAATAACTCTTCAGCTATTAAAGTTTCAATATTTTTAGTTACATATCTTTTAATAGGTCTAGCTCCAAATTCTTTAGTATAAGATTTTTCTATAATTGTATTTTTAGCTTTATCTGTTAAACTAATATTTAATTTAACATTACTTAAATGTTGATTTACTACTTCTATAATTCTATCTAACACTTCATATATATGTTCTTTATCAAGAGAATTAAATATAACTATTTCATCTATTCTATTAATTAATTCTGGTCTAAATTTTGACTTTAAAATTGACATTACTAATTCATTAACATCTTCATCTTTATCATGCTCTAGAATAATTTCACTACCTAAATTAGATGTCATAATAATAATTGTATTTTTAAAATCAATAAGTCTACCTTGAGAATCTGTAATTCTACCATCATCAAGTATTTGTAACAAAATATTAAATACATCAGAATGAGCCTTTTCTATTTCATCAAACAATACTATTGAATATGGATTTCTTCTAACTGCTTCGGTTAATTCTCCACCTTCGTCATAACCTACATATCCAGGAGGAGCTCCTATAAGTCTAGAAACATTAAATGATTCCATATATTCAGAACAATCAATTCTAATCATATGTCTTTCATCATCAAATAATTCATATGCAAGTGACTTAGCAACTTCAGTTTTTCCAACACCAGTAGGACCCATAAATATAAATGAACCAATTGGTCTATTTGGATCTTTAATACCACTTCTAGCTCTAATAATCGCATCACTTACAAGATTAATAGCTTCATCTTGACCCTTAACTCTTCTTTTTAAATTTTCTTTTAAAGATAATAATTTTTCCTTTTCGCCACCAATTAATTTAGATACTGGTACATTAGTCCATTTAGATACTATTTCTGCTATATTATCTTCATCAACAATATCAGATAATACTTTATTTTCCATAGATAATTTTAATTGAGAAAGTTCAGACTCAACCTCTGGAATTTCACCATATTTAATTCTAGCTGCTTCATTCAAATCACTCTCATTTTGAGCCTTTTCAAATTTAAATTTTAATTCTTCTAATTTACTTTTCTTTTCATTTATTAAATCTTTTAATTTCTTTTCCTCTTCCCACTTCATTCTTAAATCATCTTGTTTAATTTTTAAATCTTCCATTCTCTTTTCAATATCTTTAACTCTTATTTTAGACGCTTCATCACTTTCTTTTTTTAAAGCTTGATGTTCTATTTCTAAAGTCATAATTTCTCTATTAATAGAATCTAAACTAGAAGGAACAGAATTCATTTGCATTTTAATTGTAGCACAAGCTTCATCAACTAAATCAATTGCTTTATCAGGTAAAAATCTATCAGTTATATATCTATCAGATAAATTAACAGCAGAAACTAAAGCATTATCACGAATAGTTACACCATGATATATCTCAAATCTTTCTTTTAATCCACGAAGAATAGTTAAAGTATCAACAACACTAGGTTCTTTTACCATAACTTTTTGAAGTCTTCTTTCAAGAGCACCATCTTTTTCTATAAATTCACGATATTCATTTAAAGTAGTAGCACCAATTAATCTTATTTCAGCTCTAGCAAGCATTGGCTTTAACATATTTCCAACATTCATTGCATTATTAGATCCAGCTCCAACTATCATATGAATCTCATCAATAAACATAATAATGTCTCCATTACTCTCACTTACTTCTTTTAAAACAGCTTTAAATCTTTCTTCAAATTCTCCTTGATATTTAGCTCCTGCTACTAAAGAGGACAAATCAAGTTCCCAAATTCTTTTATTAATTAAATCATCAGGAACATCACCTCTAATAATTCTTTGTGCAAGACCTTCAACAATAGCGGTTTTACCTACACCTGGTTCACCAATTAAAACTGGATTATTTTTTGTTTTTCTAGATAAGATTCTAATTAGATTTCTAATTTCATCATCTCTACCAATAATAGGATCAATCTTATTGTCTTTAGCACATGCAGTTATATCTCTTCCATATTTTTCTAAAGGATTTTTATTATCAAATTCCATGTTCATAATACATCCCTCCTTTTAATCAAATAAATTATACAACAAAAATTAGCACTCGTCAATATAGAGTGCTAATTTTTATATTTTATTTTGAAATAAAATGCATTGGGAAATCTACTTTAACTTTTTCTCCTGGCAAGTAATACTTATTTTCAAAAGTTGAAAACCATTTATTAACTCCAAGTACTTTTGGTAAAGTATAATAACTTCCTTCTTCATGTAAATATTTTTCCTTATTAAATACATTATCATGATTAGTTGTTACCATCCACATTCGATTACCTTTTTTATTAGTATTTACTTTTACTGCTCTTGTAGGATCTAATTGTGTATTTAATAAATAATCAATTAATGATTCAGTAGTTGCATATCCAAGATTTACAAATATCTTAGTTTCATTACCACGAGATCCTAAATATAAATAATATGGCATAACTTTTAAATCATCATATGTAAATAAAGAACCTGGTTTATTTATTATTTCTTTTCTTATAGATGGCCATTTAATATTCTTATCAAATCCATACATATTAGATAGTGTTACTCCTGGAACAATTTGATCAGAAGTAGTTATAATATTATCAGAAATAATATTATAATATATTGAAGATGCTACATAATAATATTTTACTTTTTCAAATACTGTTTCAACACTAGTAACAGTTACAGGTACAATTTTACCATTAACTTCTTTAGCTACTTTTGTTCCAACTTTAATATATCCATTCCCATCATATATATTAACAAACTTATTTTCATCTAAACTAAATACTTGATGAAGTTCAACTGTCTTTAAGACACTTCCATCAGAGAATGTAGTTTTTTCATATGAATCTGCTTCTCTACTTTTTTCAATCCAAATAGGGTATTCATATGTTAAACTTCCACTTTCATATGACCAAGCACTTAATAAATCTGTATATGTTATATCTTCTATATTTTTAGTTTTTCCATTTGCAAGTTTTATTTTACTTCCCTCAACTAAACATCCTCCACTAGTTGCAGTTACATTTATTGTAATTGGACCAGTAACATTTGGAATTTTCATAGTACCTCTATTATTATTTTCTGTCCAAGTATACTGACTATTCCTAGTTAATGTTCTTCCATTCATTGAAGCACTTATAGTATTAAAATCTCTATTACCAGATACAGTAAACACAGCTGTTAATGTTTCTCCGATAGCTATAGTATCTGGACCACTTGATTTACTAATGTTATTTCCTAAACTATATGTTACATTAAATACCCATGTATATGTTGCTGATGTACTTTGAGAACATTTACCAGCAGATGTTTTACATTCTGTTGCTTGTGTTTTTCCACTATATCCCTTAGTGTCTACGCCATATACTTTAAAATAATATGTACCATTAGATAATCCAGTAGTTTGGAAAGTTGTATCATTATTTGTCGTAGTAAATGTAGTTATTTTATTATCTGAATCAATTGCCTCAATTATAAAATAATCTATTCCGCTTACATCAGTAGCAGACCAAGAAAGATCAACTTTACCATTACTAGCCACAAATACAGCATTAACATCACTAATAATAGGAGCATCAACATCAACTAATGATTCATCTTTAGTAACAAGTATTTTAATATTACCTAAACTACTATTACCATCATTAGTTACAAAAATTAAATTTGTAGTTTGACTATCAGTAGCAAATGAAACATTTTTTCTTTCTATATATATATCATAGCTTTGAGTAGTATTTGCAGGAATTGTAAATGTAGATAAATTATTACCATTTGAGTCAACCAATTTAAAATTAGAATTACTTAAATTAAATGAAAATTCTTTAGGTGAATCATATGAATTAATTACATTAACACTTACCTTATCTCTTACTTTTGGATTCTTTAAATCTAGTGTAATATTCTTTGAAATACTTCCAAGCAAGCTTCCAGTTTGCTCTTCTTCTTCACCTTGTGTTTGTACACTTGAACCACCACTAACATTATAATCTCCTGTTGTCTTAGGATACATATAAATAATTAATTTAAATGTTTTAGTAGTAAGTTTAGGTATAATATCACCAGGCTCAATATCTACAACATCATAAGATACATCTAAATTTTCATTATTTGTGGTTTCAATAGAAGGAGTAAACATAGCAGATAAAAATTCATAATCATAAAATGACATATTACTCATAGTAATCTCATATTCTGCAACATACTCATCATCTAAATTACTATCTGATTCAACAGTAAAATTTAAATTAAAGTTAATACTATCTTTAGTAAATTCAGGATTCTCAGGATTAGTAATATTACTAGAATTAACTAATTCAACATTTGTTATTCCAACTTCTCCATTACCAGCAAATTTAACATTACCTCTAATTCCTAACTCCTGTCCATAAATAGCATATCCAACAGTTACAAATAAAAAAATAGAAAGTGTAATTATTGTTATAATAAGACTTAGCTTATTTTTCATAATTATCACTTCCTTTCTATTTTTCTTTTCTTCATTGTATATTTCCAAGCAATTTTATCATTTAAAAGTACAAAATAACTTCTATCAAGTCCTTTATAAAAATTAATAGGCATTCTAACTTCTCCATGAGCATCTAATAATTCATCAAAACTAGAAACATCTATTATTTGATGATTGCTTAAATCAGGCAATTGTTTAACATTTACAATTATACTATCATAAGTATTAATAATTTTCTTTAATGTATTTTCATATAAATGTAAATCTCTTTTCTTTCTAGTAATTATTAATAATACTAAGAAACATATAATAACTGCAAATAAGTATATAACACCTACAGTTCTCATTAATTTTAATCTATCACCATCAATTGACTTAGTAACCTCTTTTACATTATTATGAGCATCTAAATCAACACTTGCTTCAACTGTCATTTCAGATAAAGGTAACTGTAATAAAAGTTTACTTTCAATTGGAGTATCAATATTATTTCCTGATACATTACTACTAACATCTAAATAAACTTTTAATAGTCCATTTGCTGTACTTAGTCCTAAAGTTTTCTTAAATGAATTCAAAATACCATTATATTTATTATAATCTACATCTAAATTCTCATGAATACTAAATTCTCCACTATGAGAAATTACTCCTTTTTTTTCATCAGTAATATTATAAGTTTTAGACCAATAATTAGTTTCACTATTAGATTTATTAGATTCTATAATTGCATAAACTCTATACTTATATTCACCATCTACTAAATGATCAAATTTAATATTATAATTATAATCTACATTAATATAATCAATTAAACTAGTAATATAAGTTCTACCTTTTTCTAAGTATTTACTTTCAAAAAAATCATTTTTCTTTAAATAAACCTTATAATCAATATCATTATTTTCTTGATATTTTAAACTTAATTTCTTTTCTTCAAAATATCCACTTTTATATAGATAGACATCCATTAGAGCAAATAAAAGCATACCAAAAACACATAATACTTGGATAAGCGTATACTTTTTAGTTCTCATAATCTATCTCACCCCTTCTAAAAAATTCATTGATCCATAATGTTGGATAACCAATGTACTTAATTTTATATTCTACTTTTCCTAATACTTCTGATGCATTTACATCAAAATAATCAACTCCATTATTATTATCACCTTTAGTTTTAATTGTATACCCTTTAATACTTACAATTCTATGCGTAATAATTGTTCCATTTTTATTAAATGCAATTACATCTCCTAAAACTAGATTATTAAAATCTACCTTTTCATAAATAATTGCATCCCCTTTTTCATAAACAGGCTTCATAGAATTAGAACCAATTGCTATTAACTTATATCTAAATACCCCTGCTACTAGAATAACTATAAAAATTAAAAATGCTAGTATTGGTAAATATACAATATAAGTTGATACTTTTCTAGAATACTTATTACTCTTTTCAGCATAACTAATACTTTTACTAGAAAAATAATAAATTAAATAAACCAAAACGATATTAAAAACAGAATATAAATAATTACCCAAAGCAGGTACTATAGGTAAAATATATCCATATAAAACTATAACACTCTTAAATATTAAACTAGGAATATAACTTACTTTATAAGTTAAATATGAACATAAAAATTCTCTAGAAATAACTGGTAAAACTGTTACACTAATAAAGATAAATACTAATTCTCTATTAGTAAAATCTAAACCATTTATTTCTATCATAATATTTAATGCAGATATTATAACAGCATAAATAATCATTGGAATATAACTATCAATTGATTTTTTTATTATTATATATCTAAGTATTTCCTCACAAATTATAACAATAGCTTCAACAAATAATACTCTAACTATATAATTAGAATTAAAATTAAAAATACTATTATTAAATCCTGTAAATAAACCAATTGAATAAATTACTACAAAAAATGATAATAAACAAGAAATAACAATTCTAATAACACTTGATTTAGCATAAGAATTATCTTTATATAGTCCATATAACATGAAAGAAACTATTGTTATCAAAACAATAGATAAATCAAGCATTAATGAATTTCTATATACAAAATTAAATACTATGATAGAAATAAATAGTATTAATTCTATCAAATACAATCTAATATTTTTCATAGAATCACTCCATGATGTAACATAAGAATTATCTCTAAAAAAGAGATAATTCTTACATTAAAAGATATTATTCTGTAGCATCAAAATCTACATAATAAAGTTTAACACCTAAATTAACTGTTTGTTCTGTTGTTGGTAAATCAGATGCATTAGCTGGATAATTATATTTAACTGTTACAGTTACTGTAGCTGTTTGAGTTTCATTTGGTTCAATAGCTATTGCTAAATTATCTGTTGTTGAACTATAAGATGTACCATCATAAGTAACAGTATGTTCAATATATTTTGATTGAGCTTCATTTAAATTAGTTAATTCGATCTTTTTAAGTTTACCTTTAATAGTACCAAAGTTCTTAACTTTAACATCAAATGTATAAGTTGAACCTGGTGCTGGTAAAGTAACTTCATATGTAGCTTCAGTATCAGTTAATGTGTGATTAGTTGCATGAATTGCACCCTGTGTACTAGGCTCTGTAAATGAACTATCTACAAAATGAATATCCCATTTAGCTGGAGTAAAATGTGCAGTACCATTAATTTCTAAATTACTAGCATATGTTGCAAAACCTATAGACATACCAATAACAGCAATAGATAAAACTATTATTATAATATTTTGTAAACTTCTTTCTCTTCTCATATATCCTCCTATATTCTACAATTATATTTTATCATTAAGAAATTAATTATACAATATTTTTATTAAAAAAATTGTAAACTAAATTACATTAAATATAGTTAATCCTATTATTAAAATACTTAAATCACAAAACAAGTGAACAATCCATGAAGAATATATACTATTATTTTTATCATTTAATACATTAAATATACATCCTCCAATAAATATACCAATTAATGCTACTACTTTAATAAGTACATTAAATGAACCATTAATCATTCCAAAATTATACCTATTATAGTATTTCTTTAATAAAACATAACCAAATCCTCTAAATAATAATTCTTCTAAAAATGGATTAATAAAAATAAAATAATTTTAAAAGTAATTTTAACATAATAATTAACAGAAAAAAACAAATCAGCATAACAAACCAATATTGAAAATAACAATAATGATATAATTATATAATTTCTTTTATTCTTTTTTATTCTTCATAAATTAATTATATCAATTAAAAAAGCACTTTAATAGTGCTATTTTCTTAATACTTTATTTACAACAAAAATAACTAAGCATGCTCCTATAACAGAAACAAATATAGTACCTAAATATCCTGAAAAACTAATTCCAATTAATTCAAGTACCAAATCTCCTACAAACCCTCCAATAATACCTAAAACAATATCTCTTAAAAGGCCTCCTTCAGATTTCATTATTTTACCAGCTATAAAACCAGATATAGCTCCAAGCAAAATTGCTATTAATAATTTTAATATCATAAAACCTCCTATTATCATTTATGATATTAAAATAATATTATTACAGAAAATCAAATATATTATTAAAAACTAATAATAAACTTATCACAGTTAAAACTATTGTTAAAATTTTTAATACCTTTAACCTAGGATCTAAATAATTATTAATCTCTTTTGATTTTTTATTCTTATTAACAAATAACACTATATCTACTAATAAATATAATGTTAATAAAATAACTACTATATCTAAAATTAAAATAAATATTTTCATAATATCTCCAACCTATAAACTCTTAGTTTTTTGTGAATCAATAAATGGTTTAGTAATTGTCTCTAACATATCATCAACCCTAATATTTGTATTAGAAACATCTAATTCAGCACTTAACATCTCATTAATTGATTTATTAGCATGCAATAATGCATTAGTAAACTTTCTAGCATCTTCTTCACTTAAACCACATTTATTTATTAAAATATCTAATCCCTGATCAGAAGAAAACATAACTGCTTTTGATATATATGTTTTAGCCATAGAATCTATCATTTCTTCACTACTATAATAACCATTTCTTATTTTTTCACACAAATCATCACGAATAAATTTACTATTAATACGTTTATAATATTTTTTAAAAATATCTACTTGAAATGGTAGTAATCCATATTCACTGCATAAACCTTCATCATCTTCATATATTAGCATATCAATTACATTGTCATTCATAAATTTCACCAATTTAATTATATAAAATATAATATTGATTTAAAAACTTTTATATAATATTTTACATAATCTCTTGTAAAACAGTCTTCTCATCTAATATTGAATATAAATATGTATTTATTTTTTTATTACTTATACTACCAATATATTTTTTATATCCATCTAATTGTTTTAAATAATTTTCATCTTTTGTATTTTTTAATTTAAAATCAACTATATCTATATGATCACTATATTCTAACATTAAATCAATTATTCCATGATAAATATTACCATCTTCTTGATACATAAATTCATATTCGTGATAAATAGTTGCATTTTTAACATTTTTCATAATATCACAATTAACAAAACTATTGACTTTATTTCTAATAAATTTATCTTTTATAATACTATCATCATAATTTTTAAAATCAATATATTCAAATGTTTCATGAATTTTAGTTCCATATTTCATATTATTTAATGTAATTGAATCTAACAATGAATGACTTTCCTTAGAAAAATGATTTGTTTTATTTACTTCATTATTAATATTTATTTCATCTACTACAAAATCATCGTTAGAATCATTTAAAATATTATCAATTTTCTTAATATATAAATAACTCTTATTCAATCCAATATTATAAATATCAATATCATAGAAATATTCATTTAAATAATCTTTAATACCATATATAAAATCAGATAATTTTAAAAATGAAAACCTTCTTATTTTATTTAATACACCATTTTCATCTTTTTCTAATTTCATAGTTTCTTTTTTAGGTAAAACTATAATCATTTGTTCTCTTGCTCTTGTTAATGCAACATAGAATAACCTAATTTTTTCACTTATTTCTTCTTTAGTATAATCATTAATATATAATTTTTTTAAAATGCTTGTTTCTTCTTCACTTAATGTATTTGGTACTATTAATCCATAATCAGAAGATACAATAAACAAATCTTTAGTATCACTCATATTAAATGAATGATCTAAATCAGCAAAATAACATATAGGAAACTCTAATCCCTTAGATTTATGTATAGTCATAATTTTAACACTATCATTTGAAGTATTATAAGCATTATATTTAATATCAATACTCTCTTTATTAAGATTATCTAAATAAGTTACAAAATCACTTATAGTCATTCCTAAATCATTTAAACTTTCAGCTATATCACTTAATGATTTTAATCTTACATTTATATTTTCATATTCACCTACTTTATATATTTTAGAGTAAAATGATGTCATATCTAAAATATCATCAAATAATTCTACAATACTTTTAGAATTAATTGAATCAATTTTACTAAAATCTTTAAATAGTTCTGTTTCTTTAAAAGTATTATTTTTAAATATAGAAAACAAATATTCATCACTATATTCATATAAGAAACTTCTTCCTATACTCATAAAATCATATTTAAAATCAATTCCATAATCACATTTATTTATTCTAATTATAAAATCAAATATATTCTTAATTAATAAAATATCACTACTATCATTTAACTTTTCATCCTTTAATACATTTAGTGGAATTCCAGAATACTCAAAAACTTTTTTAAAATCAGTAAAATATTTACTCCTATCAAGTATAATAACAAAATCACTATATTTAATATCTCTTAAATACTTCTTATCCTTATCAAATACCTTTAATTTTGAATTTATTTTATTTTTAATATCATTAGCTATTGTAAACATTTCAATCTCAATATTTGAATAATCATTACTTTTTTCATACTCTAATACTTTAAAATTATAATCATAATCTTTCATTCTGTTATCATCATATAAAGTATTACCATAATTCATTTCATGACTTTCTTTGTATTTAGCTCCACCTAAATCATCATCCATTAATAGTTCAAATATTCTATTAATATTATCTAAAACTTCACTTCTACTTCTAAAGTTTTTAATCAAATCAATTTTATAACCACCATCATTTAATGAATACTTATCATATTTACTTTTAAATATATTTGGATTTGAACCTCTAAATTTATAAATAGATTGTTTAATATCACCAACCATATATACATTATTATTTTCAATCAAACTTATAAAAGCATCTTGAATATCATTAGTATCTTGATATTCATCAATCATTATTTCTTTAAAACTATTTTTAATTTCATTTCTAATATTTTCATTATTTTTAAGAATATCAATAGACATACAAGCAATATCATTAAAAGTATAAATATTATTTTCACTTTTATAATCACTTACTCTTTTAATAAATTTACTAACAATATCTAATATAGTTAAAACTACACTTTTATTTTCTACAATACTATATCTTATACTATCACTATTTCCATATTTACTATATGATATTATTTCATCTATTGATTTTTTTAAATTTTCTTTAATTTTTTTAGCTTCTTCATTAGGATATTTAGATATTCTAGGTAATGAAACACTATTAATTAAATATAAATCTCTAATATTACTATTTAATATATTACTAATACTATCATATATTTTATCAACTGTTTTTGAATCAAAATAATAATTTAGGTTTTCAAATTCCATTAATACACTTTTTCTTTTATCTTCTAAAAAATCATAATATTTTTCAATTATTTTATTAATATATTCATCACTAAAAAATGTATTCTTAATAAAATCAATATATTCTATTTTATCAAATCTATTATCTATTATATTTGAAATCTTCAATATATTTTCTCTTAAATAATTATCATTCTTAACACAATAAACATCAATAAGATTTAAAAAATCTTTGTCTTTCTTTAAATAATATTCTTCAAATAATTCATCTAATATTCTCTTTTTTTCAAGAAGAATAATTGATTCATCACTTATTCCTATATCAGATGGAACATTTAATAAATAATGATACTTTTTTACAATAGATAAAGCATATGAATCAAATGTTGTAATATAAGAAGAATTAAGTAAATTCAATTCATCCTTATAATCACTTAATTTTTTTCTAATTCTATCTTTCATTTCAGAAGCGGCTGCTTTAGTAAATGTTAAAATCAAAAGCTCATTTACATGAATATTATTTTTAACTTTATCAATTACTCTTTCAGAAAGAACAGCTGTTTTTCCACTACCTGCTCCTGCACTTACAATAATATTTTTTCCAGATTCAGTAATTGCCTTTAATTGTTCATTAGTCCAAGCCATTATTCTTCACCCCCAAAAATATTCTTTATTTCTTTTAAATTAACAATATCTTCATTTCTCATATAACAAATATCATTAAATTTACAATATTTACATGATTTATTAACCCCATTAATCATTTTAGGGTTAATATCAAAATTAGAAGATAAAATAGAATTACTACATTCATTAACTTTATCTTTTACTATATTAGAAATAATATCAAATTCACTATCATTAAGAACTTTAGAATATGCATAAAAACCATTAGAACTAGTTTTTAAACTTTTAATAACACAAGAATTATTAAAAGAAGAATCTACTAATGATAAGACACCAACATCACTATTTGAATATCCTTGTAATTTTAATGATTCTATTCTTTCATCTAAATCTCTTTTATTATTTAAAATCTTTTGTAAATAAAAACCACCAATTCTAACATTTTTTACAATATTAGAATTCTTAATTAAATACATATATATAGGTAACTGCATATCTAATCCATACTTAATATTATTAATATTTATATTTGGATTCCCTGTTTTATAATCAACTATAGCAACAATCGTTTCACCATTAAACTCATCATATAATATTTTATCTACATATCCTTTAAATGTAATATGTAAATCTTTATTTACATCTATTATTATCTCTTTTTCATACATGGTTTTTGAAAGTGATGTGTATTTTAATTGATTTTTTATCGTATCAATTATTAAAATCAATTCTTCTTTTAATTTATCAAGAAAGAATTTCTCCATATTATTAAACTCATATTTACATGACTCTATTTCATAATTCCATAAATCTTCAAAATTACTATTTTCAATAAAATATTTAGATAATATATGGTGAAATACATTTCCAATAACAATATCAAAAGTATCTTCATACTTATTCAAATGTAAAATATTATTCAAATAATATTTAAAAGCACACTCATAATATGTATTTAAAGATGAATATGATAGACTTAATTCATTATTCATGTATTCATTTATATCTTTTTTAGGTATCTTAGAATATTTATTAGAGTAACCAAAAAAATCTAAATCTTTATAATGATTATTTAGAACAAATAATTCTTCACTTACACTACCATATTTTTTATATTCATCAAGTAAACTAACTAATCTATTAATATTATATAAATTTGAATTACTATAATTAAACTTATAATCACACTTATTAAACAATTCTTCATTATATGAAGATGATATATATATTTCACCAGAAGAATCATTCTTACTATATGTCACTATTAAATTCTTAATTCTTTTAAAACCATCATATATATTATTATTAATACTTTTATTTAATTCTATAGAAGTACTAATACCTAGATTTTTTCTCTCAAAATCACTTAAATATTCCTCATCTTTATAATTAACAGGAAAAACTCCTTCATTATAATTAATCAAAAACACATAATCATCTTCATTTATTATCTCATTTAAAACATCCACTACTTTAACACTATTCTTATATTTAATATTTTTTAATTTAATATTATCAAGATCACTAAATACTAATTCTCTTACACTATTATAGTCACTAGCAAAATAATAATTATTTAATGTATCTATAATATTTTTATAAATCTCTACTTCACTTTCTGTTTGAATTAAATCTTCAATACTTTTCAAAGATAAAGTAATATCATTAGAATAGTTTTCTTTAAAAGTTTTAATAATATTACTACCTTTAACACTACTATAATTATTAACTTCAAAACAAATATTAAACTCTTTCATTTTTCTTTTAATAATTTTAACATTAGACTTATTAACATTAGATAATTTTATTCTATTAATATCTATACCATTTTTAATAAGTTTACAAATTTTAGAACAAACGAAATCTATTTCTTCCTCTAAATCATTAAAACAATATAAATCTTTCCTTCCATAATCTTTCTCTATATCATATTCAATAATATTATTATTTTTAGAAAGCACATTAAAAATATTTTTATAAAAATTATCTACATATTTTAAATCAAATAATACAATATCTTTAGAATTTAAAAAATTCTTAAATAAATCATCATATATTAATAAATCATTTGAATCCAAATCACTCTTTAATTCCTTTAAGAATTTAATCTTATCTGTTTCAAAATCATTTAAATAATATAAATTATCTAAATAAATTTTAGCTATACTATTATGTACTTTATATTTATTACATATATAATAAATACATTTTTTATCATAATCAAAATAATACTTTTTCTTAAGTTCACTTAAAGTAATTATTTTAATATTGAAAAGACTAGAATTACTACTTAATAATTCTAATAAACTCTCTTTCATCTCATCTTTAATAATAACAATTTTATCTTTAAGCAAACTAATATCCATTATAATACCTCTTAATAATTATAACATGTATTTCTAACTTGTGATATAATGATTAATAAAGGAAGTGAATTATGGCAATAGACAAAGTAAAAGAATATTTTAAAAAATATAATATAGATAATAGAATAAAAGAATTTGATGTAAGTAGCGCTACCGTAAGTGAAGCTGCTATGGCATTAAATACTGAAGAAAAAAGAATAGCAAAAACTCTTTCATTTAAAACAAAAGAAAATATTATTTTAGTAGTACTCGCAGGAGATGCTAAAATAAGCAATTCAAAATACAAAAATACATTTCATGAAAAAGCCCATATGATACCATTTGATGAAGTAAATGAATTAATAGGCCATCCAGTTGGTGGTGTTTGTCCATTCGCAGTAAATGAAAATGTAATTGTTTATTTAGATGAATCACTTAAAAGATTTGAAACAGTTTTCCCAGCATGTGGAAGTCCATCTTCTGCTATAGAACTTACAATAGAAGAATTAGAAAAATACTCTAATTATGTAAAATGGGTAGATATTTCAACATATTAAAAAAGAGCTATATAGCTCTTTTAATTTTGATTAATATTATTATTTGATTCTGGTGTTAATGATTGATTATTATTATCTTCTTCAAGTTCACCTTCTTTAAATATCAATGTATTTCTAGAAGATAATTTCTTTTTAACAACTATAAATCCAATAATGCATCCAACTATTACGATTAATACAAGACTAGATACTATTATCATATTTTTAATATTATATATATTAAAAGTATAATCAATATTATGAGTAGTACCATCATAACTTAAATTCCATGTAAGTGTTCTATTTAAATTACTTTTTTCATCAGCATTACTACTAGTACAAGAATAAGGTAAATTAACAACATATTTTAATTCAATATCATTAGTTAATTCTGATATTTTATTTAAATCTTCCATTGATGATTCATCTAAATTTTCACTAGTTTCAGTTTCACTCTCATCCTCGGTTTCTTCATTATTAGTTACTTCTTCTTTTTTTAAAATATTATCTTCATCACTTAACATAATACTAAATTTAGCTGTATAAATATCCTTTAAAAAACTTTTTTTATGTACAAATAAATTCACAATATCTTCATTTTCAAGTAATTCTTTTAAGTTTACTCTATCAACTGCATCACTAGAATAATCATCTATATTCTTATAAGTTTTTTTTAGTTTAATACCACTATATTCAGGAGTATCACCAGATTTACTAAAATTAACATTAGTTACTTTAAAACCATTACTTTCATATTTACTTGTATCAATATTCGCAGATACTTCATCACTTATCAAAGTAGATACTAACACTTCAACTTCATAAGTCATATTTTTATCTTTATCTATAGTCATACTATTTGTATTCTTAACGCAACCACTAAGTAAAATAATAGAAATAAGAATTAATAAAATAGAAAAAAACTTCTTCATAGTAAACACCTTCTTATCTTAAAATGATTATAACACAAAAGAAAACAAATAAAAAGACATTGTATTATATAAATGCCTTTAACTTTACAGCTTCATTTTCTTGAAACTTCATAAAATCTTTACAAATAGATAAATATTTTTTCTTTGCAATATGCTTATATTTATCAATTTTAGTATTCATTTCTAATACACCCATTGTAAAACCTTCAATAAGCATTTCAGCAATCGCAGAATCACTATTATCTTTTAAAGTTTCAAATCTAACTCCTAAATTACTACTAATTTTACTCATTAAACTACTACCTTCTATACTTATTTTGTTTCTCTTTAAAATCTTTTCACTTAATTTAAGAAAACTTTCATACTCTTTTAATTCACTTTCCAAAACATGTTTAATTTTATTTTCTTTATTCTTTAGTGCATTTACTAAACATGTAGTAGAATACACTCCCATTTCTGCACTCTTATATAAATGCAAAATTAATTCATTATTTTCATTCATTATATTCACCACTATTATTTTGCTAATTACTTATAAAAATATACATATATATGGTATAATTTTATAAAGAGGTAAGCAAAATGATTAAAAACAAAGAACAAGGATTATTAATAATAGTATCTGGTCCGAGTGGATGCGGAAAAAGTACACTCAATAGTATGCTATTAAACAAAAGAAAAAATATCGTAATGTCAATATCTGATACAACAAGAAAACCAAGAGGTCAAGAAATTAATGGCATTGATTATAATTTTATAACAACTGAAGAATTTGAAGAAAACATTAAAAATGATAAATATTTAGAATACGCAATGGTATACACAGGAACTTATTATGGAACACCAAGCGATTTTGTAGACAAAAAATTAAAAGAAGGAATAGATGTAATATTAGAAATAGATATTGAAGGTGCTAGAAAAGTTAATGAAAAAAGAAAAGATGCTATATTTATATTTATAATGCCACCATCAATGGAAATATTAAAAGAAAGACTTATATCTAGAAAAACAGAATCAAAAGAACAAATAATAGAAAGATTTAAAACAGCATATAAAGAAATCAATGAAGTATCAAAATACAACTATGTCATAGTAAATGATAATTTAGAAGAAGCTTTAAATAAAATGAATGCTATCATAACATGTGAAAAATGTAGAGTTGATAGAATAGAAGAAGTTGAAATTGGTAATCAAGAAGAAATAATTCACGAAATATTAATGGATATGAAATCAGAATAAAAAACACCATAAGGTGTTTTTATTTGTCTAAAGCATCCATTATATAAGGTGCTATTTGCATTTTACGAGAAATAACTCCTTGTAATTCAACCCCCTCATATACTTTATTTAATTTAAAACTAATTTTAATTATTTCACTTGCTTCATCATTATATAAACAATAAGATTTATTTTTAAAAATATCAGTTATAAATAATGTTAATACTTTATACTTTTCTTTTATACTTTCTTCATTTAAAAACTTAACTAATTCATTTACTTTTCTTTTAACACTATCATAGTCAGATACAAGAATTTGTCCTATTCCAATTGTATTATCATCAACCTTATAAGATTTAAAATCTTTATGTAATATTTCTAAATTAGATAAACCTTTTAAACTCATTCCAGCTTTAAGTAAATCCATACCATATTCTTTATATTTTACTTTAGCTATTTTAGATAATTCATTTACAGCATTAATATCTCTTTGAGTCGTAGTTGGAGAAGTAAGTAATACAGTATCAGATATTATAGCAGATAATAAAAGCCCTGCTATATTTTTAGGTATTTTAATACCACTTTCACCATACATTTCATATATAATTGTACTAACACAACCACATACACTAATTCTAAAATTAATAGGCATCTTAGTACTTATATCTCCAACATTATGATGATCAATAATTTCCAAAATATTAGCCTCTTCTAACCCATCAACACTCTGAATAAAATTATTATGGTCTACTAGTATTACTTTTTTTCTATCTACTTGATTAACATCAGTTAATGTAAGAACACCAGTACACTCATTCTTTTTATTCAAAATTGGATAATTAGTATGTTTTAACTTTTTACTTAAATCACTAAAATCAGACAAATAATCAACTTCATTAAATGTTACCGATTCATTTTCACTTCTAACAAAGTTTTTTATATAGTTTGATAATGATATAAGTTTACCAACTTCATAAGAATTATAATCAGTACTAATAATATTTACTCTATTCTTTCTAGCATGCCTTAATAATTCACTACTAATCTCTGCTCCTGCAACCAAAATAATTAATTTAACACATTTACTAATAGCATATTCTACAATACCTTCTCTATCACCAGTAATTAAAATATATGAATTATCAAGACTTGATTTCTTTATAAAACCATCTTCTGAATATGTAGAAGCCAAAACATTACCACAAATTTCTTTATCAAATTTTAATATTTTATTTCCTTTTAATATACTTAATATATTTCCATAAGAAGTATCTATCTTATGATAATTACCATTAATAACTTCTCTTGCTATTTCTTTAAGAGAAACATATCCAAAATACTTATTTTTATTTTCAACTACTGGTATACCAGTTAAAGAATACTTATTCATATAATCAAATGCATCTTTAACAGATAAATTCTTATCAATAAAACAATTCTTATGATAATTAACATCTTTTATTTGAAGTCTTACATCATTCAAATGAAAAGGAGCTTTAAAACCAAAATAATCTAAAGCATACTTAGTTTCAGCATTAATATTTCCTAATGATGCTGGTTTAGTTTTATATCCTAATTGATTCTTTAAATATGAAAGTGCAATTGATGCACATATAGAATCAGTATCTGGATTTTTATGACCAAATATATAAATAATATCATTCATATTCTTTTTTCCCTTTTCATATATTTTTATTTCGATTTATTAAATTCATTATAAAATTCTCTAGTATCATTATTATATTGTTCTATTACAAGATTTAATACTCTCTTCAAATAATCTTCAACACTATCATTACCAATATCAATATAATATAGATATTCTACTGACTTAAATGAAGAATCAAAATCTTTTAATAATTCTTTTTCAAATAAGTATAGATACATTTTTGCATAATCACTTAGATTTTTATCTTGGCAATACTTTTCAATTACATTCATTTTAGTATTAAAATAATTCATATCAATCTGTAAATCATTATCATTAATAAATCTTCTTATTTTAAATAATTCCATATTTATTTTATCTAATTCATTAATATTAGCATTATTAAATAACTCATTTTCATATTTTAATGCTTCATCAAAACTTTCAAATCTTTTAAACTTAAAATTTTTATCTTTGTAGTCCAAATACTTATTCATTAAGTCTCTTTCATCTTCTTTTACTTCAGAAATTGATTTACTAGATTTTACTTCTACCTCTTCACTTTCTTTAGCAGACTTAACAAAATCAGATTTAACTTCTTGTTTTCTAGGACTAGAATTACTAGTTTGTAAATTATTAACAATATTTTGTTCTTGTAATAGTGAAGTAGAATACATTCCTCCTCCATCTGTTGCAAAAACATAATTTATATCGTTGTCATCATAATATTTAATAGGTAAATTCTCTAAATCATCAACATGACCCAAAGCAACATTAGAACTAATATTAAATTCTATTACTGCTCCAAAATCGTGAATTAAATGTATTAACTCTTCATTTTCATTTATATTTACTCCATGACCTATTCTAATTCTAGGAGGAGGTATTACTCCCCAAGATTCTCCAAACAAATCACTACAACTTTCATTAATTTTATTAGCTGTTTCTCTTATAGCTTTTAAAGTATTTAAAATATTATCAGTACAATCCTTAAACTCACTAGCATGTATTCTTAATACACTATTTGGATGTATATGTAATACTGGTAAAATCCATTCTAATTTTTCTTTAAATAAAGAATACTCTTCTCCTTCTAATGGATGTTCACTCCCCATAATATCTATACCAATTACACTACCACTTTCAAGTAATGGTTCTAAGCTTTTAGCAGCATTACTAAATGCTTTAACATTTTTTAATCTATCTATACTATACAAAAATTTAAAATTATCATCATCCTTATGTTTATCACTCATATATTTAATTCTAGTATCATTAGAATAACTAATTTCTGAATAACTAATATTTTCACGCTTTAATTTTTTTAAACACTCTTCAAAATAATCATTATAAACTATGTATCCACTAAAAGTTTGTTCACTATCTTTAAGTTTAACTATTTGATTATTAATTTCAACTTTTTCACTCTTTAATTTATTCTTTTCTTTTTTAGAATTACATTTTAATATTTTAACTTCAATATTAGTAAGTTCTATATTCAATAAATCTAAATTCTTTGCTATTCTTTCTTTTTCACGAATCCATTCTTTATCATTATCTAAATTACTCTTATATTCTTCAATAGCAAGTTTCATTAATTGATTTCTATTATTTACACAATTTTCTAAATCATCAAAATTACCAACTTTAAAATCAAGTGATAAACAAGACTCAAGATTCTTTTCCCATCCATTTAATACAATTTCTTCATATGAATACATGTATTCAGAATTAAAATCTAAAAATCCATTTTCATTCATTGGATATAAAACATTATACTTATTAATAAATTCAATAAATTCATGAGAATTTAATATTTCAATTAAATGAGTATGCAATTCTGTATTTAATACTTGAGTAGAGTCCCATCTTTTTTTATTTAAAGCTTTTAAATTTCTCATAATCTTTTCTTTAGATTCTTTAAATAAACTAATTATATTTTCACTTCTATTTACAAAATGATTATAATATGCTCTTAATATTCTAATTTCCGTACTACTAATTGGTAAAACTCTTGTAATTTCATTATTCTTTATTGTAAGTATTAATTTCATACCAAGTGTTACATAAACACCATTATCTCTATTAGTAACAGTAATAAATTTATTTAAAAATGACATATTTTTATCAAATTCAAAAGAAATATTATCTTTTTCAATAATACATTTATACTTTACACCTTGATCATTTAATAATAATTCTTTCTCCATATCTATCATCAAATATAATTATAACAAATTTATCTAATAATTAAAACAAAATTGTTGTATAATTAAAGAGGTGATTAATATGTTTCAAAATAAAAAAATTTTTATACTAGGAATGGCAAGAAGTGGATATGAAGCTGCTAAGGTACTTGCTAAAAGAAATAATGAAATTGTTTTAAATGATAATAATGAAAATCAAGATAAAAATCATATAAAAGAATTAGAGAGTCTTGGAGTTAAAGTAATACTCGGATCACATCCAGATGATATATTAGATGAATCATTTGACTATTTAATTAAAAATCCAGGAGTAAAATTTGATCATAAATATTTAAAATATGCAGAAGAACATAACATTAAAGTAATTAATGAAATAGAAATGGCTTATCACTTACTTCCTAAAGGAGTAAAAATAATAGCTATAACTGGTACTAATGGAAAAACAACTACCACTACTCTTACATATGAAATTGTATCTCATGCATTCAAAAATAAAACTCATTTAGCAGGAAATATTGGTTTTCCTCTTTGTGAAATACTTGATAATATAAAAGAAAATGATTACTTAGTTATGGAAATAGGCGTACCACAAATACATGATTTTTATGATTTTAATCCATATATTGGAGTACTTACTAATATATTCGAAGCTCATTTAGATATGTTTAAAACTAGAGAATACTATAATGAAAATAAAGTAAGACTTTTTCAAAACCATACAAATAAAAATATAGCAATAATTAATTATGATAACGAAGATGCATATAGAATAACAAAAAACATAAAAAGCACAAAAAAATACTTTTCAAGTAATAATATAATTGATGGTAGCTACTTAAAAGATGATATTATTTACTATTATAATGAACCAATTATCAATACAAAAGATATAAAATTAAAAGGTAAACATAATTATGAAAATATAATGTGTGCAATTATGATAGCTAAAGAACTTAATATTAGTAATGATATAATAATAGATGTACTAAAAAACTTTGGCGGTGTAGAACATAGAATAGAATACACAAGAACAATTAATGGAATAGAATTCTATAACGATTCAAAAGCAACAAATGTTACATCAACTCAAATAGCTCTTTCATCATTTAATAAACCAACAATTTTAATTCTTGGTGGTTTAGACAGAGGTCATTCATTTGAAGGACTTACAGAATATATGAAAAATGTTAAACTTGTATGTTCCTTAGGACAAACAAATAAAAGAATTAAAGAATATTGTGACAAAATAAACAAAAAATGTATAGTTGGAGATACTTTAGAAGAAGCAATAAATAATGCATATAATAATTCAGAATCAGGAGATGTTATATTATTAAGCCCAGCTTGTGCATCATGGGATCAATATAAATGTTTTGAAGATAGAGGAACTGAATTTAAAAATATAGTAAAAGAATTAAAGGAGAAATAGTATATGAAAATAACATGTGAACATTGTGGAAGTATAATAGATACAGAACATGATAAAAAATGTCCTACTTGTGGAGCACCTTATGCTAAAAGTAAAGAATATGAAGAAGTAAAACAAAGCAAAAAGAAAGATAAAGACTATGACTATAGAGAAAGAGAAGCAGATATTAAAGCAAAAGAACTAAACAATGAAATAATAGAAAAAACACTAAAAACATCAAAAAAAATAACTATTATTCCAATTATAATATTTATAGTTTTTATTATAATATTTATATTTGTTTTTAAACAAATAAATAATACAAGTAAAAAAATAAATAATCAAAATTCTAATATTAATAATAACAATAACATATTAGATTTAAATGAAGTTAAGGAACAAACTATAATTGGAAATTTTAACGAAACATTACAAACAGATTCTTTTGATATCAAATGTGATAAAATAACCACTTACTCATATGATGAATTTGAAAAAAAACAAAAAGATAAAAACACTACATATTATAATTTTCACTTTGTATTTACAAACAAAACAAATTCATGGCAAACATTAAATAATATTAATTTAACTTATACAGATGATAATAATAATCCTAATATAGTTGCTAAAAAACCTAGTATGAATGTAAAAGAAAGCAAAAATGAATTAGACTTCTTTGCTAAAGAAAAACTATCATATTCAGGTAATATTACATTTGAAATACCAAACTATGTAACAGATGTAAAAATAGTTTTTGATAAAACAATAATTCAAATAGACAATTACAAAGAAAAAATAACACAATAATGTGTTATTTTTTTAATCTAAATCATATACACTAGGTAAATACTCTGCTTCACAAGTTAAATTAACTTTTAAATTCTTTAATGTTTTCTTATCTCCATTATCTACAATATAAGTAGCATGAGCTTCACAATCTTTAAGTTTACTTAAATTAGATATAGCTTTTTCAGTCATAGAATTAGTAGCAGAACAAATACTAAGAGCAGTTAATACTTCAGGCAAAGTTAATCTATCTCCATTATTTAATTCTTTCTTAAGACTTAGCATAGGTTCAAGAACATTAGGACTTAATAACTTAATATCATCAGGTATTTTACTAATATATTTAATAGCATTAATAACTACACTAGAAGCAGGAGTTAAAATATCAGTTTGTTTACCAGTAATAATCTTTTTACCAATCTTAAGAGAAATAACTGGTAATTTTTCTTTTTCACTCTTTTCTAAAGCTGGTTTAATTACATCCAAATAATTTTCATCTATACCAACTTCATTCATTAATAACTTAACTTTTTCACAAGTATCAGCTTCACATAAACCAAGTTTATAATTATTTGTTTCATTATAATAACGTCTAACAATTTCTTTTTTAGCAGCTTCTTCAACTATATCATTATCAGTAATACAAAAACCAACCATATTAACTCCCATATCAGTAGGAGAATAATAAATATCTTTTCCACTAACTTTAGATAATATATTTTTTAAAACTGGAAACATTTCAATATCTCTATTATAATTTACAGCTGTTATATTATACTTTTCTAAATGGAATGGATCAATCATATTAACATCTTTTAAATCAGCAGTAGCAGCTTCATATGCAAGATTAACTGGATGTTTTAAAGGTAAATTCCATACAGGAAAAGTTTCAAACTTAGCATACCCTGCGTTAACACCTCTAACATGTTCATGATATATTTGACTTAAACATGTAGCAAGTTTACCACTACCAGGTCCAGGAGCATTAACAAGAATTAATGGTTTAGTAGTTTCAATATATGGATTAGCTCCATAACCTTCTTCACTAACAATTGTATCCACATCAGTAGGATAACCTTTAGTAAATGTATGAATATATGTTTTAATACCATTTCTATTTAATTTCTTAATAAATTTATCAACACTAACTTGATTTTTATAAAGTGTTATAACTACACTATTAACACTAAAACCCATCTTTTTAGAATTATTAATTAACTTTAATATTTCATTATCATAAGTAATACCATATTCACCACGAGTTTTATTTCTTTCAATATCTCCTGCATTAATACAAAAAATAATTTCTAAATCATTTTTTAATTCCTTAAACATATTGATTTTAGCATCACTCATAAAACCAGGCAAAACCCTTGATGCATGAGAATCATCAAATAACTTTCCGCCAACTTCTAAATATAATTTGTCAAATAAACCAAATCTCTCCCTAATTTTAGCGCTCTGTATTTTAACATACTTAGCGTTATCAAATCCCTTCTTCATATTACCTTCACCTATTATAAATATAACACAACAAAAAATATATTAACAAGCAAACAAATAAAAAAAGAAAAATTTTTTTCTTCTTTTACATTTTAATTGTAAATAAAAAAAGAAAACTATTTTATAGTTTTCTTCTCTCTTTAATAACAATAAATATAATTACAAATAATATTGATAATGAAATACTAAATATTGATATATATATATTTATATTATCTATTGTCTTTGGTACATTTGGTTTTACTTCTGATGGTGTATTATCATTTCCTTTTGGTGTCTCACTAGAACCCTGTCCACTATTTTCATTATTTGTTTTTAAATTAAATTCTACTGATGCTTTATATACCTTATTTTCTAAATAATATCCATTATCTCCTTCTGCACTTATTATTTCAAGTTCATTTGTTAATAACTTGTCAGTATCTTCTGTTACTTTATATGTTGAATATAAATCTATACTCTCTTTTGCATTTAACTTTCTTATACTTGCAAGCCTCTTATTATTTGAATTAACTATATAATTATTATTCTCACTAAATTCTTGTCCTTCTAATTTAGATTCTATTACTACATTATATATATCTATATCTTCATTATTTTTGATATTAGTTTTAAATGTTACAATATCACCTTTTTTATAATATTCTTTTTCTTCTACTATTTCACTTTCTATAGATGGACTAAATAATCCATTTATTGCTTGCCATAATCCATTAATAGTTACATTTCTTGAAGGCATTGTTATAGTTGAAGGACTTACCCATCCTACAAATCTACATAATGTTTCACTATTATCTTCATCATTTATACATGAAGTATAATCATAATTATAAGTTATTTCAATTGTATCTCCTGGTTTATATTCCTTTTTAGGAGGAAGTAAATTTGCATTTACAGGTGAAACATTACCTACAAAATCAAAGTCAAGAAAATATCCACTTTTTTCAAATTTCGCAGCAAATACAACATCTTCATTTGGCATTGTAAATAATCCAGAAGAACTATCATTAAAAGTAATATTATCTGGAATTATCCATTCAATAAAATTATATTCATTATTAGAATCTTGTAAAACCGTATTATTAAATTTAACTATTTCACCTGGTAAGTATTCTCCACCTTTAGGTAGTGAATAAACATTAACATTTACTCCATCAATAATCTTATATATTACTTTATGTTTGATTTCACCATTTTTTGTAAAAGAACCTGTACATGTTACTTTACTATTAGGCATAATAAATGAAGCATTATTAATATTTACATCACAATACCATCCATTAAAAATATAACCTGGTATTTTATAAACGTTTTCTACTGATACTCTTTGACCAACCGTATATTCTTTTTCACTTGGTACATCAATTGAATATCCAATAGGTAAATCTCCGGTTATTCTATATTTAACCTTATTCTTATTTGAAGAATCATTTCCTATATAAGAATGAACTGGATTTGAAATAACATATTGCTTCAAATGTCTAGCACTAGCACTATTATAGAAATCTAATCTATCAACAGAACTACTTGTTCTAACAATAACACCAACATATAAAGTTTCTTCTGTAGTCAAACCTGCTACTTTAAATGATATTGTTCTAGTATCTTCATTATATACTATTCCATCTCTTCCACCAATTACATATCCATTTGGCATAAGCCATTCGTAATAATCTATTTTATAATAAATGTCACCAAATTTTAAAATATCAACAAACTCTACTCCCTCTGGTAATTTATCTTCAATATAAATAATATCTGGAATCGTTTCTCCTAAATAATTAGCATCTTGATATGAAACCTTAATATAATATGTTAATTCACTATTTTCATTAACTTTATCAAATGTCGAAAGTGAAGTGGCAGATATTTTATTATTAAAAGTCAAAAAGATTCCTAATAGAATTAAGCAAATTAATAATAACTTTTTAATATCTTTCATCAAGATCCACCTCCTACACTATCAGGAGTAAATGTACCATTACTTGCCCATGTTCCACTTACTTTAGTAAATTCTGGTTTACTAGGAGTCGAATAAAAGAAATGATCAAAATTACTTACCTTTGTTATATCCCAATTATTAATTTGTGAACTATCGTTTAATCTATTATTAAAACCAAACATATAACCCATGTCCGTTACATTTGATACATCCCAATTTTGTAGTCCTTCTAGACTAGTAATTACACTATTTGCATAGAAAGTTCTGTTCATATTTTTAACACTTGAAGTATTCCAGTTTGTTAATGGTGCTAAACTTGCATTTTTTATAAGATTATAAAAAGTATATTCCATATTTTCTACTTTTGAAACATTCCAATTTTCTAATCCTTCTAAACTCAAAAGATTACTATCACCAAAGAATAAACTTTGCATATATCTAACATTTGATACATTCCAATCTTTTAAAGGTAATAAACTGCTTATATTATAATTTCCACCAAACATATGTCTCATATCGGATACATATTTAGTATCCCAATTATCAATACCTGATAAACTTTCTAAATTTTCACAATGGTAAAACATATAATCAAAGAATGGTGATTTTAAATCCAAATCAAATTCATATAAAAATTCAATACTTTTTAGACTTCTAAAATCTCTAAACATATAACTTGCATATTTGATGGCAAGTCTTTCACCTTTTGTATAGAAGAATACAGTCTTTAGGTTTTCATCATACCATATATAAATTGGAAAATCAGATTTATTACTTGAAATAGTATTATCTTCAGTTGGAACAAATCCATCCGGTAAGCTATCACTTCTCTTAATGTATTCAACACTATAATTAGCTGTAGTATAAGAAGGTGAAGTTTCACCTGCTACCTTCTTAATTTTAATATTTACACTTGTACCTTGATCCAATTCAGCAAAAGAAAGCATTTTTTCAACCTCAACTTTAGTATATGTTGGAGTTAAATATACATCACCTGTAGGCATCTCAAAAGTATTATTATTTATATTAAAGTTAACTCTTTTTGGATATGTATTATTGTAATCAATTGGTTCCCACATCAATGCATCATTATCGGACGAATAATAATTATAAGCCAACCATCCCATAAACTGATATCCATCACATTCATATTTTTTATCACTAATATCAACTTTATCGCCAACAATATATTTTTCATCTGGAATTGTTTGAACATTACAACCAGATGGAACTTCAGCTAAATAATGAACAGTAAATCCAAGTGGTAAAATTGGAGATAACTGGGTATCAGATGAATATATTATATCTTCATCCATTAAATTATCTTGTTTATCTATTCTTGAATCAACAACACTTCTTTTACTAGTATTAAAAAATTCATTTGTTAAATCAACTTCATCTTTTAAACTTAATTCAATTATTAAATTTATTATCTCACCAGTAACAAACTTATCTTTAAAATCCCATGTAACCATAATATTATTATCCTTATAGTCTATACTAGCATTTCCTTTATCAACTTCAACTATTTTATTGTCTTTTAAAACAAAATAATCATCATTTAAATAATCAATCATTTTAAAATTCTTATAACTAGAATCAAAAGCAATATTTCTCATTATATTAGAAATACTATCTAAGCCATCATATGGATCAAAACCACCTGTTTTTTTTATAGAATAATCTTTATTGCTAACAACAGGTCCTGAAGAAGAATTACATTCTTGATTATATAATTTAGCAAACATAAACTGATTATCACTAACATTTATTACTTCATTAAGAAATTGGTTATCATAATCTAATGATCTTTGTATAGCATTTATTTTTAAAAAAGGATATTTATTTTTCAATTCAGTACGTTTTGATAATTCTGTTTCTAAATTTCCAGATGAAATATTACCAATTATCATAACAACTATCAAATCTCTATTTGAATTATATTCATATGTACTCAAAATATTATCTATTCCATCTAAAGCTTGCTCATAATTAGTTAAAGATTTACTATCTTCAATATTTGAAAATTTTGATAAAAATTCTTCCATATTATTTGTAAAATCTTGTTCTATTTTGTAACTATCATTAAAAGTAATTAAAGCAGCTTTACTATTCATATTGTATTCTTCATTCATGTAATTAATATCTTCTGTTATACCATAAATTGAATTAAATATATTTTGTGAATAACTGCTAGCAGGCATATCTACTTTCTTAATATTATTACTTGAAGCATCTGAAAAAAAATGTGAACAATCATTACTAGGATAATCTTGATTTAAATAAAAAGAATTATCTATTACAAATAAAACATCTTTATCTTTTCTATTATTAAATATATTTGAATTAATAGTATATTTCAATCTTACTCTTCTTGGATTTATCCAATTAGCATTTTTATATAAAATCCAAGAACCATCATTATAATTATATTCTACAGGATTATAATTATCAGGATATATATATACTTCATTTAATAATTCATTATTAGATAAACTACTTTTATTATCAATTAAAAGAACTAAAAAAATTATAAGTATAAATAAAAATATACTTACATACGCTATATGAGTCCTTAAAAAGCTGACTATTTTATTCATAATCTATCACCTATTATATATACTAACATAATTATAATTCATTACACATATATAGTCAAACAAATAAAAAAGACATAAATGTCTTTTATCCTACAATTAATACATTAAAGTTATTATGAAGTCTATTTTGTGAGTTTACAAGTAACACATACATTCTTCCCACTTCACTTACTAATAGGCTTTTATCAGTTAAATAATCATTCATAATACTAAAAGCATATTCAGGATCCATTCCTTTAGATATAACTATATCTCTTAATTCAATTAATTCACCAAAATCAAGTACTTTTAATATATTACTATCTTCATATAAATTATCTAATATAACTTCACCATTCTTATCAGGAATTGTTGTAAGTATTTCATTCTTTGTAAAAGCATCTACTAAAGTATAGTATGTACTAATAATTTCATTATTCTCTACAACAAAATTAGTATATAGATTAACTATAGATATTATTTCATTATTATCTTTATCTATATATCTTATAACTTTATACATATCATATGGTAATACTTTATTATCTACAATTCCTAAATCAGAAATACTTTTATCAACATCATATGTATCAGTATTATAAGTAATTCCATATTTAGGCAGTGCATTAATTCTATTATTAATATCAATTATTTCTTCATATGTTAATTCACTATTTGTTTTTTTATTTTCTTTTTTACCAATGCATCCTGATGCAGTAGATAAACATAGTATTAATACAGAAACAATTGATATAAGTCTTCTCTTATAATTCATAATCCCTCCAAAGTAGAAATATATTACATCAATAAATTATTTTTTTCAATATGATATTTAAAAAAATGTAACTTTATGGTATAAATATTACATGAAGAAAAAAATAATAATTATTTTAGTAGTTATTTTATTTATAATAATAGACTTTATTATTTTATTTTTTACTTTAAATAAAAAAGATATTAAAGAAATTAAAAGTCCTAAAAAAGAAGAAATAAAACTAGAAACAAAAGAATTAAATGATTTAGTATTTGAATATGATTCTGATATTTATTTAAAAGATATATTAGAAATAGATATTGAAGGAAAACTAGATACTTTAACATTAGGAGATAATACTAAAGAAATAACAAATGATAGAACAAAATATATTTTAAACTATCAAATTGTTGATACAATTGCTCCAATGATAATGGGTAGTACTACTAAAACTACTACTAAAGGAAAAGATATTAATTTAGTAAACAAATATCTATGTGGAGACAATCATGATTCAAAACCAAATTGTTATATTGAAGGTTCTTATGATATTAATAAAGTTGGAACTTACAATTTAACATATGTTGCAATAGATTCAAGTAATAATAAAACAACAAAACCTATTAAATTAAAAGTTATCGAGAAATCTAAAAGCAGTTCATCATCTTCTTCAACATCAAAAGGAAAAACTGCTCTAAAAACATATATTGATAAATATAAAAATGAAAACACCAAAATAGGAATAGATGTATCTGCTTGGCAAGATAATATAGACTGGAAAAAAGCAAAAGATAATGGTGTAGAATTTGCTATGCTTAGAATTGGATATGGACCAACTAGTGATAATGAAATAAAATTAGATAAATGGTTTAACAATAATATAAAAAAAACAAAAGAAAATAATATTCCAGTAGGACTTTATTTATATTCTTATGCAAAAAACATAAAAGAAGCAAAAGAACAAGCAAAATGGATTGTTGATAAACTTAATGGTCAAAAAATAGAATTACCAATAGCTTTTGATTGGGAAAACTGGAATTCATTTAATAAATATGGTGTAAGTTTCAAAGAATTAAATGATGTAGCTGCTGCTTTTATTGAAGAAGTAGAAAAATATGGTTACACTGGTATGCTATATTCAAGTGCATATTATTTAAACCATATATGGAAAAACTATGATAATACTTGGTTAGCATACTATACAAACAATAATGACTTTAAAAAACCATATATAATGTGGCAATTAACAAGCAGTGGAAAAGTTAATGGAATAAGTGGAGCAGTTGACGTAGATATACTATATAATGATAAAGAGACACACTAAAAAATGCACAAAAGTGCATTTTTATTTATAATATTTTTTTAAATTTTCTAAAGCATACTCACATCTTTCACTAATAGGTGCTTCAAGTGCTTTACTATAATATATATAAGCTGTATCTAAATCATTATTCTTTCTATAATACTCTCCGACTTTATTTAATGCCCAACTATTGCCCATATCGGCACTTATTTTATAATATTTTATTGCTTCTTCAATTTTATTATCTTCTTCATATAATTTACCAATATTATTAAAAGCAAATACATATCCCATTTCACTAGATATTTTAAAGTACTCTAAAGCTGCATCTAAATCTACTACATTTTTATCATTTATTCCTCTTTTATAACATAAACCCATAGTATTATATCCAGCTGCGCTACCAAGATTAATTGATTTATTTAAATACTCCCACATTATATCAAAATCATATTTTACTCTATTTGTTAACATCAAATTTGCAACCATCCAACAAGCTTTAGGATGATCCTTTTGAGCGGCCTTATAATAATACTCATATGATTTATTATAATCTTTTTTTCCTTCTATACTTCCATCAAAGTATAATTCACCAAGTTCTGCACAAGCATACATATTATTTTTACTAGCAAGTAATTGCAGAGAACTAATATAACTTTGACCATAATATAATTTTATTTTTAAATACTCTTCCAATTCATTTTTATTTATTTTAATGTTAATATCTTGTTTATATAATGGTTGCTTATTTATATTAATTGCATAATTTAATAACTCAACAATAGCATCATAGCTATCTAATAATTTTACTTTGTTAATAAAATCTTCACTAACACACTCATCATTACTAGAAATTGTTAATAATTCGTTTATAACTAATCTTAATTTTTCATTATTATTTATTAAATCAAAACTATTCTCATCAACATAATAAACTCTATCATCAAGTATACTAATCAAAGAAATAATATTTGTTAAAAACAATCTTTTATCTTCTCTATATTTATCTAAAAATAGTTTTCTATATTCTAATCCAATTGCCCTAATACCAATACAATAGTTATTAATTGTAGTAGTATTTACATTATTAACATCAAAAATACTTGAAAATATTTCTAACTGCATAGCATTATTATTATTAGATACTTTTTTAATAACACTAACTATATTACCAAATGATAAATACTTATCATTATTATTCATTTTTATATAATTCTTTTTCATATTTTATCCTTTATATATTAGTTTAAGATTTTTATTTAAGTCACTCATAATACATTCATCAAAATCAATTTCACTAACATTATATATTTCTTTTAAATAATCTAAACACATATCTTTTATATCAATTGCATATTCATTGATACTTTTTAATTCTTTAAAATTAATTAAATCATAATAATATCCTAGTCCCTTATATTTTAAAGCAATATTGTCAGGAATTTCATAAACACATAAATATGTAAAATCCCAATATGCATAAAATATATCATAAATACTTTCAAAAAAATGCATGTATTTTGTATCTCTTTTATATCTATGATTATTACATCTTATTTTATCATCTAAATATTCACTTCCATATTTTCCAATACTCTCTAAAGACTTATTAATTAAATCATTTTTTTCACTTTCTCCACATACTCTATAAAGTATCATATAATCCCCTCAAAAATATTATATACAAAAATAAAATTTATTCAATATGTGGATTTAGTGTGGAAATAGAAAGATGGACTTTTTTTAAATCTAATTTATATAATTAATATGAAAGGAGTAATTATGAAAAAATTCATAAAAAATTATAAATCATCATTAATTTTACTTGCATCTTTAATAATTGGAACAATAGTAGGTCTAGTATTTAAAGAAAAAGCAAGCATTTTAAGTCCATTTGGAGACTTATTCTTAAATCTATTACTTGTAATTATAATACCACTAATATTTTTAACACTAACAACATCAATTGGTAAAATGAAACAACCTAAAAGAATTGGTAAAATTCTTACTTCTGTACTAATAGTTTTTATTATTACATCTCTTATTAGTGTTCTTGTTGGTCTTGCTACTACAAAATCAATAAAACTAGTAAAAACTCAAGATGCAAATAGTATTAAAGAAGTATTAAAAACAGAAGAGGTGTTAGAAAAAGAAGATATAAATTTTTTAGAAAGAACAGTTCAAACATTAAGTGTAAACGATTTTTCTAAAATTCTTACAAGAGACAATATGATAGCATTAATAGTATTTTCTATTCTAATTGGAATAAGTATTAATATATCAAAAGAAAAAGGAAAAAAATTCTTAGAAGTACTTGAAAGTGCTAATGAAGTAGTACAATCATTTATAAAAATAATTATGTATTATGCACCTATAGGACTAGGATGTTACTTTGCATCTCTTGTTGGAACATTTGGTGGAGAAATTGCTCTTGGATATGGTAAAACATTTATTGTTTATACAATAGTAGCAGTATTATTCTATTTTATAGCGTATTCATTATATGCATTTATTGCAGCTGGAAAAGAAGGCTTTATTGCTTACTGGAAAAATATATTACCAGCAACTCTTACATCTCTTGCTACATGTTCATCAGCTGCTTCTATTCCAGTAAACACATCTTGTGCTAAAAATATCGGAGTAAGTGATGACATAGCAGATACTACTATTCCACTTGGAACTAGTTTCCATAAAGATGGTTCAATAATAGGTAGTGTATTTAAAATAATGTTCTTAGTTAATTTATTTGGAACAAATATACAAACTTCTAAAATATTAGGTATAGCTCTTCTTGCAACACTTTTAATAACAGCAGTTCCAATTGGTGGTGGTACTATATCAGAAACACTAATAATTACTATGTTAGGTTTCCCTGCTGCATCACTTGGAATGCTTACAATAATAGCAACTATTATAGATCCACCAGCTACTATGTTAAATGTTGTTGGTGACTCAGCATCAAGTATGTTAGTAGCAAGAATAATTGATGGAAAAAATTGGTTAAAAAAGAAAAGAAAGGAATAACTTAAAAAATTATTCCTTTTTTTATAAACTCATAAGAACTCTATAATATTTACTTTTAAATTCATCTTTTTCTATACCAAGTTTTTCATAGAAAATATCAATATATTCTTTACCATAATTTCTTTCAATTGACATTTCACATATTACCAAATCAAAATAAATATCACTTAAACCACATGAACCAACATCAATAAGCCCACTAAAATGTCCACAAGTAGCTAAAATATTAGGTAAAGACATATCTCCATGAGTAAAACCAATTATTTGTTTTGGCTTATTACCTTTTAAATATGCAAGTATTTTATCTTTACTATAAAACTCCTCAAGTATTTCTCTTTTTATATTTTCTTCTTTAATATTAGAAAAATTCTTTTCAATATTACTTATTTTAGTATCAATTGATTCATCAATTAAACAATCTTTATAGTCTATATTATATAAACTATTAAAAGCTTCTACTATAATATCAATACCTAATAAAGGATTATTTATATAATAATCACTACACAACATTTCCCCTTTTACTTCTTTAGTCAATAAATATGATTTACCATTATACTTTTCATAAAAAACTTTCTCTGGTACATTTATTTTTCCTTTTAAATAATCTAATCTGATAGACTCTTGACTTAAATGATCAGCAATTTTTAAATAATACACTTTACTTTTCTTACGTATTTTATAAACTTTAGAATTACACCCAATACTTATTTCTTCTATTCTATTAGCGTCTTTTAAAAACTCATTTAATCTATTACTACCCTTAATAACAATATTCTCTTTTTTAGTTTTGTCAGAGTCATTTATTATTTTAATTTCTTTTTCCTTAATACTATCATAATTACCATTATAAGTTACTAATTTTTTATCTTCTATTCTTACTATCTTTGTAGCAATCTTATTAATAAAGTATCTATCATGAGATATAAATAATATTGTTCCATCAAAATCTAACAAAGAAGTTTCAAGTATTTCTTTAGTATCTATATCAATATGATTAGTAGGTTCATCTAATATTAAAAAATTAGCATGTTTTAATATTAATTCAAGTAATTTTAATCTAACCTTTTCTCCACCACTAATAGTTTTAATTTTTTTTGAAATAGCTTCTTCTCCAAAATAGAATTGATATAATTTACTTCTAAGTTCACTTTCATTTCCTATAAAAAACTGTCTTGTATATTCATATACTGTCAACTCTGGATTGTCAAATCTAATTTCTTGTGGAATATATCCAATTTCAACATTTGCACCTATTTTTATATTTTCATGTGTATTATTTAATATATTTTTTATCAAAGTGGTTTTACCACTACCATTTTTTCCCATTAAACATACACGTTCTTTATAGTATACACTCATAAAAGAAGATAATAATAATTGCTTACTTGACACATATAAATCTAAATTTTCAATTGTTAATACATGATTAGCACTTCTATCACTAAAACTTAAATTAAGATTTAAATCTTTCTTAACAATAGGTTTATCTATCTTTTCCATCTTATCTATTCTTTTTTGCATAGAAGCAGCCCTTCTAAAGAAAATTGGATTATCTGCTTTTTTACCCCATTCTTTTAATCTTTTTATTGCTTCTTCTATTGCCTTAATTTGTTTTTGTTGATTATTATATGCTTGGAACTCAAGCATCATTCTTTTTTCTGATTCTTCTAAATAATAAGAATAATTTCCATAATAAATATCTTCTTTTCCATTATCAATACAAATTATTTTATTAATTACTTTATCTAAAAAATATCTATCATGACTAACCATTAATATAGTTCCTTTATAAGTATTCAAATATTCTTCAAACCATTCTAAAGTTTCTATATCTAAATGATTAGTAGGTTCATCTAAAAGTAATATATCAGGATTTGATAATACTAAGGATGCTAAATTAATAATAGTTTTTTCTCCTCCGCTTAAATCATTATATTTAGTATTTAATAATTCAGGAGTTAATTTAAAACCATTTTTAATTCTTTTAATTTTTTCATTTAATTGATACCCACCTTTAATACGAAACTCCTCTTGAAGTTTATCAAGTCCAACAATAGATTTATTACTAGAATCCATATTTTTAACATACTCATCTATTTTTCTTTCTAAATCTAGTAATTCTTTAACTCCTCTTAAATAGACATCTAATGCTTTTACATTATCATTTTCTAAATCAGGTATTTGAGTTAAATATCCAATAGTAGAATTCTTTCTAATCGTAATTGTTCCACTATCTACAGTTTCTAAACCCATAATTAAGCGAAGTGTAGTAGTCTTACCACACCCATTATTTCCTATTAAACATACTCTCTCATTTGTTTTTATATCAAAAGATAAATCTTTTAGTACACTACTAAAACCATAATTCTTATTTATCTTATTTAAACTAATTTCTATCATAATTATTCTCCTTTAAATTTTATTCCATGTAAAAAAATTCACACTTGTTATTATCTTTAAAGGATTCTAACAAAGTGTGATATCATTTGTATAAATTATAACTGTTTGTTTATATATACACATAATATCACCCTTCGATGATATTATAGCATAATTTTTATTATTTTCAACCTACATCAGATCTAGTTTGACTAAGCATCCATTCAAATAAATTTAAACTTTCATCTCTAAATATAGAATACTCTGCACAAACTATATTATGATTTTTATATGGAGCTGATGTAAACTTAGCAGTTCCACCTAATGAATTTACATTATTTACAAAGCCAGGCATTGTACTAGCTCCATCGCCTGAACCAACAAAAGCCCAAACAGGGGTATATCTAAATGCTTCCGCATTTGTTACTGTACAACCAATTAATACGGATGCAGAAAAATATTTACGATAATTATTTACCATATGAACAGAACCATAACATCCATGTGAAAAGCCTGCTAGTGATATTTTAGCTTTATCTGTATTTAATTCATCTGCAATTTTATCAGTTAAATCATGAAATTTACCTATATAATTTTGAACATAATCATTTCCAGGTACTTGCATATGAACAATAACTGCATCTATTTCATATCCATAAGAAATTATTTCACGAATAGGTCCATCATTAATAGCAAGAGTAGAATTATTAACATAATCATTTCCACGTGAACCAAGTCCATGTAAATAAACAATCATAGGAAGATTTCCACTCATATTAGTAGGTGTATATACCCAATATGAAAAACCATTATAATAATTAACAGTAATATTTGGATAATCACCATATTGTCTAGGAGAATGATTAGGATCTATATTTGCAATATCACCAAAATCAGAATTTCTGTTTATACCAGGAGCTGATATAAATCTGGAATTCTCTTCATTTAATCTTTTCCTAATTGTTTCTAAATCAGCAAGCAATTTAGTTTTTAAGTCCCCATCTTCTAATTCATTAACTCTTTTTAATAATTCAGAATAATTTGATTCATTAGCATTTTTAATACCATAAGCAACATCATTTTTTAAATCAATTTTTGATTTAAGAGACTTTAGTCTTTCTAATAACGTACTTTTATAAGCACCATCATCAAGTTTATTAACTCTAGATAATGCTGTCTGATATTCACTTTCACTAATTACACTTTCTGCTCTACTAACAATAGATTCTATTTCTTTTTTCTTAGAATCACTTAAAGACCCTATAATAGAAACATCTAAACAAGATTCATATTCAGTTCCTACCATAGTAGCATGAGCAATAATATTTACAAAATATGGCACAAAAAATACAAGTATAGCAGCTACTATTCTACTTATTATTACATTACTCATATCTTTAATATCATTACCAGAACTAACACAAGAAGCAATTTTTAAAGACAAAGAAACAATTAAAATTATAGGTACTGCTATCCTTATAATCTTAATTGCTAAATTAATCAATCCCATTACTTCCTGAACAGTGGAATTATCGCATAATGATAAAACCATATTATCAACTCCTATTTTAATACGTTATATAATATTTCATACTCTTCATTTGATAGATTTTCAATTCTTTTATTAAGCATTTCTTTTGGCAAGTTATAACCTTCTATTATACTCTTACTTTCTTTTTTAGTCATTTTTTTATCATGTAATTTTACAAATTCTATTAAAGCTTCCATTAAATTATTCTTTAATTTTCTATCTCTATAAAAGAACAATTCTCTTATAATAAACTTTCTAAAATTTAAATTTAATTCCTCTCTTTTAATAGGAATAAGTCTAATCATAGAAGACATTACTCTAGGCATTGGATCAAAAGCATCAGGTGCTATATCCATAATCTTTTCTACTCTAAAAAATGAATTAGTAAGTAATGCAAGTTTATTTAATTTTTTTTCAATTACATTATCAGCAAATCTTTTTCCTACTATTAGTATTGCTTCCTTAAAATCACATCTAAGTAATTTCTCAATAAAAGGCTCTGTAATAGAATAAGGTAAAGCTGATATTATTTTATCACACTCAGGTATAAATACGCTTAATGCACTACCATATATAACATCAACATTACTATGTTTATCTTTTAATACATTAATAAAAGGTTCTAAATTTCTATCTATTTCTATACATGTTAAATGATTAACTCTTCTAGCAATAGTATCACTTATTTCTCCTTTACCTGGTCCTATTTCAACAACATTTTCATCAATTCTTAAATTAGATGCATCAATAAATGCATTAATAATAGACTTATCTATTAAAAAATGTTGATCTAAATAATTAATATCATTAACAAATTCTTCTTCCATAACTAATCCCTCTTTTTCTTTTTAAATATATTAAATGGTTCTCTATCTGGTAAATCAACTTCAAATGTTAATAACTCGTTAGTAATAGGATGATAAAATTCTAACTTTTTAGCAAATAACGCTAGTTGCTCTTTAACATGAGAATTCTTATTATATTTTTGATCTCCATATAAAGGATTACCATTATTAGAAAACTGAACTCTAATTTGATGTGATCTTCCAGTATGTAATTTTATTTCAACTAAACTTAAATTATTAATTGTTTTTATTTTCTTGTATTCAAGTACAGCCTTTTTTCCATTTTTATCTACTCTTACAATATTATTCTTTTTATCTTTTAATAAATAATCTTCTAATAAACCTTTTTCTTTTATATTACCAGTTACTACTGCATAATATATTTTATTAAATTTATCATTTCTGATTTGTTCTGATAATCTAGATGCACATTTACTAGTCTTAGCAAAAACCATAACTCCACTAACAGGTCTATCTAATCTATGAACAAGTCCTAAATAAACATTTCCTGGTTTATTATATTTTTCTTTTAAGTAGTTTTTTAATATTGTTAATAAATCTTCATCTCCACTACTATCTTCTTGAACAGGAATATTTATAGGTTTTACAACAACTAATAAATGATTATCTTCATATAAAACATCAATTTTTTTCATTTTTTATTATTTCCAATCCATGTTTTTCTAGAGAAGTAATTGTTACTTTTTCATGTTCAAGTGCATTCTTTAATGAGTCAATTACTCCATCTTCCCAAACTAGTGTAATATTAGCACTTTTTATACAAGGTAAATAATAATTATATTCATCATCTGTATATATTAATTCTAAAGCAGAAGGACATACATTACTATCATCTCTAATAACATAATCAACAATTTTTAAATTTGAAACTTGAATATTACCAGGTGTTTTAGAAAAAATAATATATATTAATCCAATTAGAATTAATGTTAAGAAAAACACAAATATACTTTTAAGTATTATCTTAGTTTTCATGATTTTCCCACCTTCCATATACTCCGCAAGGTAATATCAAATCAGACTTTGTAATTTTTAAACCAATCTCACCAGTTGTAATAGTACCTTTTTTAAAATTCGAAGTCAGAAGAACATTTTTTAAAATATTAGGTGTAATTCCTTTTGTATAAGAACTAATTAGTAAAAATAATGCATCATCACTAAGTAATTTAATACAAGAATCAATTAATTTATTTAAACTATCTTCAAATCTCCATAATTCTTTTGAAGGTCCTCTTCCATAAGTTGGTGGATCCATTATAATCGCATCATACTTATTTCCTCTTCTAATTTCTCTTTCAACAAATTTTAAACAATCATCACAAATATATCTAATCTTATTATTCTCCAAATGAGATAATTTAGCATTTTCTTTTGCCCAATCATTCATTCCCTGAGATGCATCTACATGAACCACTTCTATAGCACCAGCATACGAAGCAGCCATAGTAGCTCCTCCAGTATATGCAAATAAATTTAACACTTTAACTTTTTTATTTGAAGCTTTTATTTTAGAAATAATAAAATCCCAATTAGCAGCTTGTTCAGGAAATAAACCTGTGTGTTTAAAACCAGTTGGACTAACTTTAAAAGTAAGATTTTTATAATTTACAGTCCAAAAATCAGGAAATTTTTTTACATTTTCCCAGCTTCCTCCACCTTTATCACTTCTATGATATATAGCATGATAATCATTCCAATAATCTTCATCTTTATGAGTCCATAAAGCCCATGGATCAGGACGTCTTAAAATAACATTTTTCCAACGTTCTAATTTTTCACCATTACCAGCATCAATGCACTCATAATCTTTCCAATCATCACTTACAAGCATATACCCCTCCAATATATTTAATTATATCAATCTAATGATTTTTTATCAATTAAAAAGCATATAATTATTAAATTACATACTTTGAACACTTATATCTCCATAACTTGAATTAATAATTTCATAAGTTTTATTTACATAATTTCTTAAAATAGTTTCATATCCAGAAGTTATCATATCATTTGATTCTTTTATTAATCTTTGATAAGTATGAATTTCTGCTATTTCACTTCTTAAACTAGATATTAATTCTGTATTAGCCATTAAACTTCCATAAAGATTAGTATAGGCAGGATTTTCAATTTGTTTATTTGTTTTACCATCTTCACCATCAACATAAATATATCTTGGCATATGAAATACAAGTAACTCTAATCTTGATTGATCTTTTAAAGCACTAGATAAAGAGTTTTCTAAACTTTCTAAATTACTATCATCAAATGATTCATTCGGATCAATGAAATTATAAACTGGTCCTAAAGCTGTAACAAATAATTTTTCAAGCTCATCTGAACACTCTTTTCTTAGTGCCATTATATCTGTATATGCATAAAATGATTTTAATATTTCATCACCTGCATCTCCATTTATTGATTTTTTATCAATCATTTCATTTATATAATCAGTTAATTCAATAGAATTTGCAATTTCAAATTCAAGTTTGTTTTTTAATGCACCAGTAAGACCATTACCATCATACATTTTCTTAAGATCACTCATATATGTTTGGCCAACTAATACATTATTTTCTTCTATAGTTTCACTATTAGTTTTATCATCAAGCATATTACCATAATCTAAGTTTAAATCAACTATACTACTTCCATCTGAACCTATATGTGCACCTAATAATAAAGTATCTTTTACTAAATCAGTTTCAACATTATAATATTTTCTTAACGCATTAGCACTTAACTCCGTTTTATCAATTACACTATTCATTACTCTTGAAGTTACACTTTGAAAAGAATCTGTTAAACCATATATATTTTGAGGAAATCCACTAGTACCCACAAAAGACTTTGATAAATAATCATTATTTGCAAGATAATTTTTATATATTACCTTTCTAATATTATTAAGTTCACTTACTGCACTATTATATTCTACAGATGTTGTATTATTATCTAATAATCCAATACCACCAATACTAGAATACATATTATCTAAAAATTCATATCTACTGCCATTATTATCAGTTATTATATACTCTTTACTATCTTTATCATAAGTTATATTAAAATCATCTAAATTATCAAGTTCACTTAGAATATTAAATCTATTTGGATCAGTAATAATAAGATTTAAAGTTTCATGGCTTGTATTTGATAAATCAATTACTTTAATTCCAGAATCATCAACAAATTTTTGAGTGTATAAAACATCATCATTAGGATTTTTTTCATGATCCAAATATCTAGTACTACTAAATATGTAACATGAATTTATTTTATCAGATTGAAATTTGTCTGAAGTTTCATTTAACATGCGATATTTTTCTTCTTCATCAATTTCATTTGTATTTATAAAATGAGAATAATTAGCAGTTTCTGCATTTATGATATTAGCATGCATACCTTTCTCTGTAACAAAATCAGCTACATCTTTTGTCATATACCCGCCACCACTATGAAGAAAAAACATACCATGATCTATTTTTTCTCCTTGTGACTCTAAAAAATCATATGCTTCTTCCATTGTTTTTTTATTACTTTCTTCTTTATATTGACCTACAATCAATATTGGAGAAGAATATTCAACAGTCCCATTTTCAAAATTTTTAATAATACCTGCATTAGAATACGCAGAATATCCACTTGCTGAATCACCTGCTACTAAAGTACTAAATCCATGTCTTAAATCTATATTTGATGGTATTAAAAATGAAGTCCCTTTAGTTTCATCAACACCTAAAAAAGAAAAACCATCTACGTTCTCTTTTACATGTACATCGCTATACCTCTGTTGTAAAAATTCATATGTTTTTCTTTCAGTATCTGACATTTTATTTAAAACTTCATTATCTACCATACACTATTCACCATATAAATTATATCATGACTAACTATTATTTTTCTATAAAAAAAGCTTAATATTACATTAAGCTTAAAAATTTCTACCTCCACTAATATGTCCTCCTCCAGAAGAACCAAATCCACTATGTGAAGAACCACCAACACTACTAACATCACTAGTTATTATATGATGTGTAGTAATAGTAGAAACTAAATTATCAGTTTTATTTAAATATTCTATAGATGATGAAACTAAATAATCATTAGCATTACTGGCTTTAGTAACCATCTTATTCTTTTTAACTAGCCCAAGCATTGAAAGTAATGATACTAAAGCCCCTGAAATAATTCCTCCTGCATAAGGTAAACTATAATTCTTTTTTAATGAACCATTTTCATCAATATAATATGCATCTTCATCATAACCTCTATCATAATAATTCTTAAATTGATGTATATATGATATAACTCCTTCTTTATATGTTCCTCCCTTAAAATAATCAAATAAATTATCTAAAATAACATCATTATTTTCTTCATTAACATATAATTGTGCTTCTCCAAAGACTGAAGAAATATATATTCTATTATTTTCATAAACATTTATAAAAAACAATACTCCACCATAAGATTTATTATTTAATCCAAAATCATTATAATCATAAAAATCATATGTATAATTATAATCTTCATCATTAGTATATGGTAAATTAACACTAACTAAAGCAAAATCAAGACCAGTTTCACTAATAAAACCATCTATTAAACTTTTTAATTCATTTTCATCTTCTTCATTAAATATATCTGCATAATCATATATTTTTTTACTAACATCTACATATGGTGTATTAATAATATTATTTAAATTATCATCTTTTACTTTCCACTTTTTATTAACACCATAATTATTAGTTTCATTTCTTTCATAACCTTCACTATCATATTCACTAGCAAATATAGGGAAAATACATAATAGAAAAGAAATAATAAAAATAATAATCTTTTTCATTAAGCACCTCCCTTATAAATAAGATAAGTAAATAATACAATTAATAAAGCTACAGCTAAGAAAATTAATATCGAAAATAAAACCACTTTTCCTTTTGATATAGGTGTATCTCCTATAAATTCTCCTGATTGAGCATTCATAGCATATGTATAAAACTTATCATTATATTTAACATTAACCATCCATACTGGTAATAAAACATATTCTACATTTTCAATATTATTTGTTATTTTAGAATCTTTAAGAATAGTAGATGTATACCCTTTTACAGAATCAAGTAATGTTTTTTTAGTAGTTTCATCTGCTCTTTTCTTTGCAATAATCTCACTATCTTTATCACTAACATCATATTTTTCTGCTAAAAAACCAGATAGATAAGCATGATTATAATCTACCATTTCTTTATAATCAAATGGTTCAATACTTGTCATTAAATCATCATTAAATCTTTTAGATCCATCTACAGGGATTCTTTCATACTTCATTTTTCCATCTCTATTAACATTAAATGTATCAGTTTTCGTATATTCTGTATTACCTGATACCCAAGTATGTACTCTAGTAGCATGAACATTTATATTTCCTTCGCTTTCTATTGAGAATAACCAAAATGGAATATATACTCCAGAAATCTTTTCTATATTTTCTTGTTTATTAAAAAATTTTGGAGTCAAAGGTTTACCTTTAGAAATATTCTTAAAAGCTTCAAGTGCTTCATCTTTTGTTTTCTTAAATGGAATTATTTTAGAAGGAGCAAACTTACCTGATAATTTACTTTTAAGTATTGCTGTATTACCACAATAAACACAAAAAGTAGATGCAGTATTCTCATCTGCTATTATTTCTGCTCCACAATTCTTACAATGATATTCTATATAATTAATATCTTCTATTATTTCTTCACTTTTATTATTTTCTTCACTACTAGCATTATTAAACTTTTTTAATGTCTCTAAATCAAATTCCCCTTTACAATTATCACATTTCCACTTACCAAGTCCAGGAACAAAAATAATTTTACTTCCACAATTAGGACACTTATGATCTAAAGCTCTTTCTCTACTTTTACTCACATTATCACCTAATATAAGTATAACATATTTAAAAAGTAAATAAATAAAAAGATTACCTCTTATCGAAGTAATCTATATAATATTCAGAATCAGAATATTTTTTTAATTTAAGAGAATTAAGCTTCTTTACTGCTTTATTTCTAGAAATATTATACTCAAATATACTATTATCTTTAAAATCTTTTTTAATAATTACAAAATAATTATTTAAACTTTTCTTTATATCTTCATCTTTAGTATTATTAAATAAATCTATAAGCAAAGATACATTATCACTATGAAAGTTTTCTAAATAATTAATATCTATTTTATTATTTTTATAATATCTATTAATATTTCTTTCTGCTATTAAATAATCAAAATTCATAAAATTAATAATTGTATATACACCAACAAATATAATCATATAATACTTAACTATATTAACTTTAGAATTAAATATATACATAACAGTTGGAATCATTATTATACACTCGGTAATCAACGCAACATACACATATAATCTTAAAACAGTATATCCATAAGCACTTTCGTATAAGTTCATTCTTAAGAATGAAGAAACTATTATTATAAGAGTTAAAAATACCATAATTAAACTCATTATATTAATATATTTTTTATCTTTTTCTTTTATACTATTTTCAAACTTTTTAGAAATAAGAATTATTGCAATATTAATAACAGATACAGCCATTAACTCAAAGAATCCTTTTCTAGCATATTCTGCATAATTAAATCCACTTGATACTTGATGTAACATCAATGATTTAATTTGAATAAAATCAAAAACTACATAAATAATATTTAATATACTAATTAATAGCTTAGTAGTAAATGTATCTATTTTAAAATTAGATTTTAATTCATTATTCTTTTTCTTAGAATAATCTTTTAACAAATATAATAAATCCACTCCAATAGCTACAAACATAATAATAAGTAAGATTAGTTTACCAATTATATTATCAAAGAATTTATAAAAGAAAGCATCTTTTATTTTTCTAAATATACTAGCAAAAATATTATCAAATATCATATCAGCATTAGATAATAAAACTAATACTATTACTACTATAGGTATAACAATTATTAATGATTTTAATACTTTTTTTGCATTTTCTGATAATTTAATCTTAGAACTAATTTTATTTGTTACTTCTTTTAAGTAGTCTCCTATTAATGAAATAGGTTCAAATACTATAGTTACACCCTCTACAATAATATCTTTAATTTCATACGTAGGTTTTATAGTAAATATATACATTAAAATAAAGAAACCAAATATTACAAAATAATTAAGAGAAGTAAATGAACTACTATCGTATATTAAATATGTTGAAGATAATAATATAATTGGTATCATAAATAATAACCCTTTTTTATTTTTTATTAAATTATTCTTCTTAAAAAAGAAATACAATAATATTAATAAAGGTAATATAAATAATAATACAGATATCCCATATCTTTTTCCATAAAACAATATTACATTCCATAATGAAAGTAAAAATATATAAATTACAAATTCACTCATTTTTTTCACCATCTTTCTTATATTCCAAAATATCTCCTGGACTACATTTTAACACTTCACATATTTTATCTAAAGTTGTAAATCTAATAGCTTTACCCTTATTAGTTTTCAAAATAGATAAATTTGCTTGAGTAATTCCAAGCTTATTAGCTAATTCATTTGATGATATTTTTCTTTTTGCCATCATAACATCTAAATTCACAATTATTGCCATACACATCACCTATATAGTTAAATCATTCTCTTCTTTATATTTATGTGCTTTATTAAACAAACACGATAATATATAAAAACAAACAGAAAAGCAGAAAAATAAAAATGCTATAAATGCTATTGCTACCTTTAATTGTAAACTATAATAATTATATTTAAATATTGATATAAATAATGCAATAATTACAAAAATAGTTATTATATTTGCACAATACATACTCTTTTTAAACCTAGTTACATTTTCATAACAGAAAGGATCATTTATTTTTAATGTTTCAAATAGTTTAATAAACTGATAAATCAAATAAATAAAACTAATTCCACACGGATATATCATTATAATAAATAAATCATAATGTATACCAAATATTTTTGTTAATGGATATAAAAACAACATAACTAGTATTCCAATAACAGCAAAAACATATAAAAATATACTAACAATATTCCCAACATTCTGTAATCTACTATTCTTCATAATCTCACTTCCAAAAATATAATACAACACTTTTTTCTATTTTTCAATATATTTTTATCGTTTTTCGATAAATTTAATGTTAAAAATAAAAGGCTTATAAATAAGCCTTATTTTTTTAAGAATGTACTTGCTAAATCCATAACTTTAGATAAAGAATCACTATTAGAAGTCTTACTACTACTTTTTTTAGTAGTCTTTTTACTAGTTGTTTTTTTGCTTGAAGACCCTAAAACATTATTCTTAATAATATCTGTTACTCCATCTTTTATTTTTTTAACAGCTTCTGGATTATCATCAATAATATCTTTAATTTTACTTAAATCGATTTTTCCCTTTGACTCACTCTTTTTAGCTGTCTTTTTTAAATCACTAGCTTTAATTATTTTTTTCTCAGTCATTATTCTGCCTCTTCTTCATGATTATGATCTTCTTCCAATTCTGGAATACATCTTCTACATGGATCTGTTAAACCAGCTTCAAAAGCATCTCTAACTGATCCTTCAATAATTGTTTCACTTCTTGAGAATGATGGACAATCTTGTTTAACATGATATTTTTTGCTATTTGGTGCCCAATATACAGTACCTTCTGGATTAACATTTAAAACTTCTTGTTCTGCTCTTAATAATTGTTCTTCTGAAACAGGATTAAAATCATAACTAGAAACACCTGCTATTAATAAAACTATAATTCCAACAACACTTACAATAGTTTTATTCTTTTTATCCATTTCCTTATCAGTTAAAACAAGTATAATAATTGGTAAAAATGCAATAACTGAAATAATAACACCTAAATTATTTTGTACCCAGAACTTAAGGGCATTCTTTTCACTAGCTGGGTCAATGTGATTTGCTTTCTTCCAGAATTGTGAACCAATTATAACAGCAATACCATCAAGAATTAAACAAATGATTAAGAATGTAGTATCAGATAAAGAAGGTAACCATCCTATTACATTTTTAAGTCTCAAAATACCAACAACTTCAAAGAAAATACCAACTAACCATAAACAAACTGCTATAATTCTTTTAGATGTTGCTCTTTCTTTTGGTTCTCCTTTATGTTCAATTTTTACAATCTTACCATGAGAATCAATCCCAACATCAACATTACTTTTTTTATTTGTTGATGCTTTAACAATTTTCTTTTCCTTTTTTTCCATAAAACACTACTCCTTTATGAGTTTAATATATCACAATATTTAATAAAAATCTATATAATATTGTATGTTAAAATTGACTTTTTATTGATTTTATGATATAATCTATGAGGTTTTTAAAAAGGGGGATAAAAAATGAAAAACGATCCAATATTAGAATATATAGAAAATTCTTTTAAAGATGGTAGTTTAAAAGAACAAATTAAAAATTTAAAAAGATTAATTATTTATTTATCAGATGAAGAAAATAATAAAGAAATTGATTTAACAGAAGCAGATTTTTTACTTAATCATAGTGATAAACTTAATACTATGATTAAAACTATAATTGAAGCCGGAAACTATTCTAAATATTTAAATGATTTAAATATTTACTCAATTGCTGCTGTTTATGCAGAAAAAAATAAAATTAATTTAAAAATTGATGATGAAACAGATTCAAGAACTAATCATTCTGGTTCATTAACAAAAAAAGATGAAGATATTTTAAATTATTATTTTGACGACATTCATAGAATAAAGTTATTAACACCAGATGAAGAAATAGAACTTGCTAAAAGAGTTGAACTTGGTGATATGGAGGCTAAGAATAAACTTATAACAGCAAACTTAAGATTAGTTTTAACTATAGCAAGAAAATATGAAGATAAAAACCTTCCATTTACAGATTTAATTCAAGAAGGAAACATAGGTTTAATAAGAGCTGTTGAAAAATTTGATTATAGAAAAGGATTTAAATTTTCAACATATGCATGCTACTGGATTAGACAAGGTATGTCAAGAGCATTAGCAGAAAAATCAAGAATTATTAAATTACCTACTCACTTATTTGAGGATTTAAATAAAATATATACATTTATGGGAAAATATAGACAAGAACATGGATTTGATCCATCAGTAAGTGAAATAGCATCTGAAATTAATATAAGTAAACAAAGAGTTGAAAGAGCTTTAGCAATTCAAGAACCTAGATCTTTAAATGAATATTGTAAAAATGAAGATACTGATACAGAAATTGGAGATTTAGTTCCAGATGAAACCGATTATGAAGAAGATATATTAAATAAATTATATAATGAAAATGTTAAAGCATTCTTAGAAAATAATGAAATATTAACAATTAATGAAACAACTGTATTAAAATATAGATATGGTTTTGTTAATGGTAAACTTTATACTTTAGAAGAAATAGGAAATATTCTTGGATTAACTAGAGAAAGAGTTAGACAAATAGAAGATAAAGCTTTAAGAAAATTAAGCAGATCTAAACAAATGCAAGAATTATATCAAGGTAGAATTAATAAAGATATAATCTATGGACAAAAAAATCATTATAGAACATTAAAACAATTATATAGACATCAAGATACAATAAAAATGTAGAAATACATTTTTATTTTTTTGAATTAATAATTAAAAATTGAAATGTATATAATATAAGACAACTAATGAAAGAGAAAAATAATATGACAGAAGAATTTTTAAAAAATTACAAGAAGCAAATCAAAAAGCTATAAAAGTTTATAAAAAAGAAAATAATAAGTTTTTAGAAGAATGCAAAAAAATTAAAAGGAAAGTTTTATCATAAACAAAAAGAACTTATTGTATTATAATAGTCCTTTTGTTTTAAAGAATAAATTATAATTAATATTTATTCTTTTTGTTTGATTAACTAAATAAAAATCGAACTATTTCTAGTTCGACTATTTTTACAAATGGAGCGATAACTTTACTTATATTCGAAAAATTATACTCCCAAAGTTGTTTGATTAAATCAACTAAATAAATTATATCAGTTTTTAAAATTATTACAATACTTTTAGGATAAAATCACTTGTTGCTATTTAAAAAAATGTCAAAATATGATATTATTATGGTAGATTTGTATCATTAATTATGATACTTTTTTTCTTGGGAGGAATTATATATGTCAGTAAATTCATATTTAGAAAATTTAGCGGGGAATTTAATACTATCAAATTCGGAAAAAGATAGTATAAAAACATCAATAGATACATTAGAGTATAGATTAAATTCATATTTTGGTGACGATATTGAGGAACAGTTTGAATTTGGATCTTATCCTAGAGTCACTATATTGCCTAGAAAAGTTGATGATGATTCGGATGTAGATTATATGGTTGTATTTGATAATTCTAATAATTATAAACCTCAAACTTTTTTAGATAGATTAAGAAAGTTTGCAGAAGCAAAGTATTCTACATCAGAAATTTATCAATCATCACCTACAATGGTATTAGAATTAAATCACATTAAATTTGAACTTGTTCCTGCATATAAGTCTTACTCTGGAACATATTATATTTCCAATGGCAATGGTGGTTGGATGGCAACATATCCAAATGACTTCAATTCACAACTTACAAAAGCAAATAACAATAATTCATATAAAATAAAGCCAATTGTAAGACTTATTAAAGAATGGAATGTAAAAGTAAATTATCATGATTTAACTTCTTATAAGATAGAAGAAAGAATTGCATATAATATGGATTATTCATATGTTTACTGTACAAGTTATACAGATTATGTAAAAGAAGCTTTTTATCAATTAAAAAATATTACTTACGATAGTAGCATTAAAAGTAGAATTGATACTGCATTAGAAAGAATAGATAAAGCACTAAAATATGAAAATGATAATATGCCTTATTCAGCATTAGGAGAAATTAAAAAGGTTTTCCCAGAGGTATAAAATGAGTGATGATAGAATAGATGAAATTCAAGAACTTTATGATAGGTGCAATAAAATTGCAAAGTATGCTAATTGGTTATTTTTAATTAATATTGCTGTTTCGTTTATATTATTATTTAATTTTAAATATAGGGATATATTTGTTATTATAAGTCTATTACTAACTATTGTATATGTTATATTGGTAAACATAAATGAAATGTATTTTAGTAATCTTGCAGAAAACGAAAGAAGAAAGTCTCTTTTAAAAGAATCGTTTGATGTTAACACTACCTTGAGAGATACAAATAAGTATTATAATAATGAAGCACAACCTTCTATTGAAAAACTAGGACTAAATTGTTATGAAAGTGCCTTTTTTACAAAAAAAGTAGTTGATAAAATGCTTCCGATAAATATTATTAAAGTTAGTATACTTATTATAATATATATAATTTTAATGATAAAATTAGATAATATGGATTTATTATTAGTAATTACACAAACATTATTTTCTGCCGAAATTATATTTTCTTTTATAAAATTATGTTATTATAAATTTCAATTAGATAAAGTTTGTAAAGAATTTCAAAACATATTTTTGATAATTGGTTTAAAAAATAAAGATGCGAATGTATTAATATTAGATGCTACTATGGATTATGAATGCTTAAAAAGTTATTGTAAGATTTTAACATCTAGCAAGATTTTCCTTAAAAACAATGATCAATGGTCAAAAGAATGGCAAAGACTGTTAAATAAAATTAAAAAGAAAAAGGAGAAGGATAGCAATGAATAATTATGATGTTTGTATTATAGGTGCTGGTCCATGTGGCTTAACTCTAGCATTAGAATTAAGTACCAAATATAAAGTATGTATTATTGAAGCGGGACGTGAGTATCAAAAAAGAATATGTCCACTAGATACGAAAGGAATATGTAAAGAAAATTGTAATCCTTGTAATATTATAACAGGTTTCGGTGGGTGTCAATTTATTGATGGTACAAAGGCATGCTTTTATCCCGCAGGATCTGGCTTATTTAATTTTAATTCTAAAGAAGAAGTTATATCAAATTATAATTATATAGAAAAATTGTTAGTTAAATATGGTAAACCATTGAGAGAACAATCAAGCGAAGAAGAAATAAACAAAATAATAAGTGATTTTAATAAATATAATATTGATGTTAAATATTATAATGCTCAAAAAGTGGATAAAGATGTTATGCAGTCAATTGGAATTAGAATGCGTGAAGAGTTAATTAAAAATGGTGTTGAATTTTTTTATAATGAATGTGTCTACAACATAGAAAAAAATGATGATTTCACCATTTATTCAACAAGCAAAGTAATCAAAGCAAAAAAGGTTGCCTTAGCTACAGGCAGATATGGTGGACTATTCTTAAACAAGTTATCAGAAAAATTGAAGATAGAATATGAAAAAAATAATTTTGTAGGTGAAATAGGTGTAAGAATAGAAATGCCATATAATGTTTTTAATCATGTTGATAATGTCTTTAACGATATAAAATTAAAAAGAAAAATTGATGATTTTAATGAGATGAGGTCTTTTTGTCAAAACTATAAAGGTATAGTTAGAAAATGTGTGTTTGATACCGAAAACGCTAAAATGTCTTCATTAGATGGTTGCATATTAGGTCCAGAAAGAAATAATACACAAAGTATAAATATTGCTATTCATCACAGAAAAAAAGATATAACTGAAATTGAGAAATTTAAGGATATGATTTTACAAGCAAATAAGGACGGAAAGCCAATCGCTCAAAATATGGTATCATTTCTTAATAATACAGACAATTGTGAGTTTAACGAAAAATATTGTACTATGAAAGATTATGTTATAGATAATGCTAATAAGTATTTACCAGAAGAAACATTAAATTATATAAAAGATATGATAGTTGATATTGATAAGGTTTTACCAGGATTTGCTGATAGAGACAATATAGTTTATGCTCCATCATTTGAATTAGGCGGAGATAAATACAAACTTTCAAAAGGGTTTGAAACAAATATTGAAGGATTATATATTGGCGGAGATGCTTGTGGATTCTTTAGAGGATTAATGCAAGCGATGATATCAGGTAAAATAATTAGTGAAGATATAATAAAAAAAATGGAGGTATAGAAAGATGAATGAAAAAGATTATATTGAGATTAACAAAGCATCATACGATATAGTTGCTGAAGAATATAAAACAAAATATAAAAACAATGATGGTGCTAATAAGTTTTATGAGATATTACAGGAATTTGTTTTAAATAAGAAAAATAGTAGCATTTCAAAAATGTTAGAAATTGGACCAGGAGTTGGTACACTTCTAAAAATATTTGAAGAAAAAGGATTTAGAACAACAGCAGTAGAATTATCAAAAAACATGGCATCTTTAGCTTGTGAAAATTCGAGTAATTCAGTCATTATCAATGGCAATATTCTTGAAACTGATTTTATGCCTAAACAATTTGATTTTATTTTAGCAATGGCTGTTATTCATAATTTTCCAGAAGAAGATTTAATAAAATTACTAGATAAAATTAAAATATGGTTAAAAGATGACGGATATTTTATTTTAGATACTACTAATAATAAAGTTACCGAAACTGGATTTTTTGAAAAAGAAGATTACAATAATAATGTAGTACGTTATAGAAGAAAATGGAAAAAGGAAGATTTAGAAACTTTTATGGAAAAACAAGGATTTTATATTCAAGATAGTGTTGTTTATAAAGATTCTACCTCTAGTAAAGAATGGCTTATATATAGTTTTAAAGTTGAAAAAAGTGCGTAATATTTTACACACTTTTCATTTTATTCTAAAGTCTTAGAATTGTCTTTTTCTTTTTGAATATCTTTATCAAAATTATTAAGATTATTTTGTATGCCTTCGGCTCTTTTAGTTATTTCTTTACAATACTTATCATACTTATAGAGTACTTTAATTTTAGGTTGTATATCATTTATTTCAGCAAGTATTTCATTTTGTTTATCTTCAATTTTTGCTCTGTGGTATCTTTTCCAGAGATTTTCTCTTTTTCCTTTTAATTCACTTAATTCATTAGAGTTATTTTTAGCAAAATTTTCCAAATCTTCTTTTGTAACGATATTTTTCTCATGCATAAATCTAACTTGTTGTGAAATTTGTTCTAATTTATAAACTTCTTTTCTAATAGAGTATGGAAGATATTGTTTTGGATGTTTCTTTGGAAAGACTCCTAGTAGATAACAATAGTATAAATATAATCCATATATTCCTTTATGGGTTTTATTAGTTTTAGAATATTCTTCAAAGATAGATTTTTGTGGCATAGGTCTAAATACTATTTGTCTTGATAAATATAATCGTTGGTTTAGTCTTTCTTTTGAATATTCTTCACCAAATACATTTTCTATTCTAACTTTATCTTCACCATCTCTATAAATAGTTATTACACCATTACGAGAATAAACTTTATAACCTAGTGACCTCATTCTCTCAAATAATTGTTTTAAAGTAACTGAATAACTAATAACACTATCTAAATCTTCTTTAAGAGTTTTGTAATATTCATCATTTGAAATGCTTTTAGTATAAGTCCTTTTATAAAACTTATCTTCATCTAAAACAGATAGTCCATATTCAGAACATAGTGAATCAGAAATATGTCTTATCTTTGATATATTGGTTAGGTTGTTATTATATTTCTTACCAGTTTTAAATGATACAGAATTGATAATGAAATGGTTGTGTATGTGGTTAGTATTTTGATGTGTAGCAACAACCACTTCATAATCTTTAAACATTTCTTCAACAAACTTAACTCCAATCTCATGAGCAATGTCAGGAGTAACTTCTCCTTTTTTAAATGACTGATAACCATGATAAGCGAGAACTCCATCTTTTTTTCTAAATCTTTCTTTGGTGAACTCCATATCATCACAAGGATTATCTTCATCACAATTCAAGCAACTGACATAACAAACTTTTTCTTCTTTAAAATTATAATCTTTAATAGGTTCTTCTAAATAACTATATGATTCTCTATTACCATAATCTTTATTAAGAGTTTTCTCAGGATTGATGATATAATTTATAGACTGCTTTAAATTATTCTTAATACTCCAAATTGATGTTGTTGCCATTATAGGTTTATTCTTCCTTTTTGGGTGGTGGGAGTAATACCACCTTGCTTGCTTATGACAACATTAGACATAAATTAACTCCTTTAGAATAATTTCTTCAGCAGTATTTTTATAATTATTCATCAATTTTACCCATTCAAGTTGATTATTTTCTTTACTTTTTTCGGATAGTTTTTCATCATTTTTAATATAATTATCCATTAAAGTTTTTAATCTTTCTTCACATTCTTTACTGGCTGAAAGAAGATGATTTGTTAGTTCATTCTTCATTAAAAGTGCTTGATATAATCCTTTTTTGTGTTCCTTAATATAATATAATCGCAAGTAACCATACTTATTTACTTCTCCATAATTTTGATTTTCTATTACTAAATTAGGTAATAAATAGTCTCCAACTTTTCTATAATCGATATTCATAATTTAATCAAATCCTTTCTAATTTTCTAATAATTTGTTTGTTTTGTAGCTTATAATTCCATATTTATCTTTAACATTATCGATTGTTATAGGGAACTTTTCTTTAGATGAAATTGCTACAAATCTTATAATTTTTTCATTTTCTTTTGGTTGATATTCTAAAATAACTTCATTTGTTTCTTCATCAATTGTTTCATACAATTCATAAAAAGATGTTTCAAAATGTTCATTCATTTTAGATAAATATTTATCTAATTGTTCTTCATTCATTCTGCCACCTTTAATTGTTTCTTCTTTATTACCAACCATTACAGGTACTGCAACATCAAATATACCTGCATCATAAAACTTTACTAATTGTCTTATAAATCCGTTTCTAAAATTTATTTTTTCAAGAATTAAATTACCTTTACTATCTTTCTTTATCTCAATAGTATCAATAAATTTTGATATAAATTCTTGTTTTTCAGACTTGTCCATACCATTCCATTTAGTCTTTAAAACAGTATTTAGAGTATCAAGTCTAATCATTTTTTCTTTTTCTAAATCTCTTTGTGCGAGTAATTCGTGTGGAGAGTAGTTAAAGGTTTCTAAATTAACTAACTCAAGTTTTTTACTTTCAAGGTTTGCAAGTTTATCTTCAATTAGTTTATAATCTTCTTTAAAATCATCAATTTCTACAATACCTTTAATATACAAATCTTTAATTCTATTTCTTTGCTTTTCTAAATCTCTAATCTCTTTATCAATAGAAGTAGTATCAATATTATTTGTTTTATCTTCTAATACAGGTAGAAAGAACTTTTTAACTGCCATATCATATTCTAATAAATCATAGATAAAATCTCTTAATAAATGTTCTACGTGGTCTTCATTAAAGTTAATGTGACAATGTTCACAAGTGTAGTACATATATTTTCTTTTAGTACCACCAGAACCTTTACATTTCATAATTCTATTGCAATTAGGACATTTTAATCTTTGAAAGAAAGTATAAACTCTATCTCGAGTATAAGTCCTTTGATTTCTTTCTTTTTGACTTTGACATTCTTCCCATTTAGCACGAGATATGATAGGCTCAACAACATTCATATAAACAATAGGTTCAAGTTTTTCTTGTTTGCCAATTCGTTTGTATTGTTCATAATCTCCCATATAGATTTTATTATCAATAATCTTTTGAATAGTAGTATCTTTCCATTTTTTCTTTGGATAGATATCATTTTCTTTAAAGTAGTTAGCAATTTGCTGAAAACTTTTACCTTCTAAATACATATCAAATATCTTTTCTACATAAGGGCGAGTAGCATTGTCAATAACCATTCTTTTATCTTCAGCACTCTTATAACCAAATGGTCGCTGTCCTGGAATATGACCTGATTTAATGGCTCCATTTAAGCCAAATTTAGTTCTTTCTGATACGATTTCTATTTCTAGTTGAGATAATACTGTAAGCATTCTTACAAAGAATCTACCATTAGCAGTAGAGGTGTTAACATCATCTCTATCACATAGTAGAAAGCAGTTATATTGTTCTAATACTGATATTAGTTCTTCTAAATCACGAACTGAACGAGTAATTCTATCAAGTTTGTAAGCAACAATATAATTAAGTTTTCCTTCCTTCATATCTTTTAGCATTTCTTGAAATTGAGGTCTATGTTCCATATCTTTTGCTGATATTCCTGCATCCTTATAGACCTTATAAACTTCTAACTCCTTAAACTTACATAATTGAAGTAACTTTTCTTCTTGTTCTCCTAATGAAAATCCTTCTCTTGCTTGATCTTCGGTTGAAACACGAATATAAACTCCTGCAATTTTCCTTTCATTATCCATAATTATCATTCTCCTTTCTTTTTAGTAATGAAAGGCACCAAAGTAAAAAGGTGTCACATAACAAGGACACCTTTGAATAATTGATTATTTTATACGACAAAAACAACCAATATTGTGGGAGTATATAAACTCACCAATTCATTAATGCCTTGCTATGTACTCTGATAATTCAGACAATGGGATTTTCTTCTTTAAATTCCCTATATAAAAATGTTTCTGTTCATTGAAGAATAGGTATAACTTATCTCCAATAATTACTTTATGTGGTTCTACATACGCTAAATTGGTATGTTCCACAATCCTTAAGTATCCTTCAATTATTTGATAGGACTTCTTATTAAATTTGCAAGACCAATTAATTTTGGCTTTGAGTTCATCACTCATATTGATTTTCTTTTTTACGATATTAATCATACCACATCACACCCTTTCTTTGCAATAGCAACAAAAAAATCAACTTGCGTTGATTTAATCATTAACATCGCTTGGTGCGACGATTTTATCTTTTGGAGCGATTAAGCAACAGCTTACGAACTAATAAGTTCTCTTTCTAAATAAATTATATATTAATTCTTTTTAAATTTCAATGGGAGTATGGAAAAAAATACCTAGATATAGTATAATTAAACTAGATTTCGTATCGTTAAATTACGATACTTTTTTTGTGGGAGGTTTAAATGAGATATACTGAAAGTCAATTAGAAGGTTTTACTAAGCCAATTAGTGATACTGAAAATCAAAGATGTGAAAATATGATAAAAATGGTAAAGGAGGCTATCCAAGACTATTATATTGAAACTAGAGATAATAAAATGAATTTAAGTGATTATGAAATATTTTTACAAGGTTCTTATGCAAACAATACTAATGTTAAGCAAAATAGCGATGTTGATATTTGTGTTATGTATAAAAATGTATTTCATTATAGTATGCCTGAAGGATATTCTTTAAATGGCTCATACACAGATTCTTCATTAGATTATTTTGAATTAAGAAATACCATAAAAAGAGCATTAATTAAGAAATTTGGCTCTGATAGAATAATAGATAAAAATAAAGCTATAAGGATATTATCAAACTCTTACACGACAGATGCAGATGTTGTAGTTGCATTTCAATATAGAAAATATATCAATTCCACAAATTTTCAAGAAGGTATTTATTATAAAGCATTAGATAAGTCCATAGTTATTAATTATCCTAAAATACATATTAAAAATGGAAATGAAAAAAATGTTGCTAGTAATTATATGTATAAAAAAATGGTAAGAATTTTCAAAAAAATAATGTATGATATGCAAGATGACAAAATTTATGGAAGTAAAGATGTAAAAGGATTTGTTTTAGAATGTATGATTTATAATTTTCCTAATGATGAGATGTTTAAACATATAGAAACTAAATATACAGATAATTTACAAAAAATGATGAATACATTTATTAATGAATCTATGAATTTGTGGAAAGAAGTAAATGAAATAAAATGGTTATTTGGCATTGAAGAAGGAAAAAAAGAAAGTGATTATAAGGATTATATAAAAGCTATGAAGGAGTATGTAAATGGAAACTAAAAAAATTATAATAATATTGCCAATTATAAATTATATTATATTTTTTTCTTTAATATCTAAAATTATTAATCTGTCGTGGTATGATTCACTTGGATATGCTATAACTGCAACATTACTTGAAATATTTATATTCAAAAAATGGTTATGGAAAATACCAATATTACAAAAAATCACTAAAATTAACAATATACAGGGAATATGGACAGGAAAAATTGTATCTAATTACGATGATAAAGAGCACATAATAGAGGAAGTTATTATTAAGCAAAGTTTTAATAAATATAAAGTAGTTCTAAGCACAAAAGAATCAAGAAGTTATAGTGGTATTAACGAAATAAGTATTAATGAGTTTGATAGAATGGAATTACAGTATATGTATAAAAATGAAGCTCCAGTAAATTTAAGAAAAAAAAATCCTATGCATTTTGGTGTTGCAAATTTAGAGTATAAAGATAATAAATTAACTGGGACTTATTGGACTGATCGAGAAATTAATGGTGGAAAAAATACAAGAGGAACAATGGAATTACAAAGAACTAACAAAAATGGACATTTTGATTTAATAAGTATATTAGATGTTTTTGATGTTTTTTAGAAAAAATTATTAAAAATATGTTATAATATTTAGCACAAAGGGAGGATTTGGAATGAAAAGCGATGAATTAAAGAAATTAATTAGTCAAATAAGAAAGTATAATTTGGAAAAAGCATTTGATACACCAAAAGATTTTGATAAGTGGCTAAAGGGCTTAAGTGCAAAACAAATTAAAAATTTTAATAGTTTAACAGTAGAACCAAGTGAAATACAATTTCCTGTATGTTTTTTAATTGATGAAGATTTATTAAATTGTGATGATTATAATAATAGAATTATTGCAATGTCAAAAATTAGAAATGCTGATGGATGGTATCACCTATTTGATAGATTATGCTCACCTAATTTTTTGAATAGTAAAAATTATTATGAAGACATGGAAATGATAAGTAAGGCGCCTAGTGCACAATATCCTTTATGGATAATTAATGAAGATGCTTTTATAAATAGCCCATATCATAAAGAAGATTTAAAACTTATAATAGAAGCAAAAGATACGCCAAAAGAAAATGGTAATGAATTAGACTGGCTTGTAGCAGAAGCTTTAACTGTAGTTGCTGGTAATGCTAATTCTATTAATAGTCCATATCATCAAAAGGATATGCAGTTAATAGCACATGCTGGTAGTGAATGCTTGCAAATGAGCCATTCTTATCCAGAAAGTAGTTTAAATAATCTTGCAACAAATAGTGTTTCATTAAAAGATAAATATCATCTAGAAAATATGCAAATACTAGCACAAAATCCAGCAGCAGGAGAATATCTATATGAGTTGATGACTAATCCTGAAATTATTAAGGGAAGATATTATAGAAACGAAGTAAATGCTTTGGCTACTTCAAAAAGTCCGATTACCGCATTAGCAATGTATTTTTATATTTTAAATCCAGATGAATTTGAGTCAAGAAGAAAATCAAGTGATTTACTATGGAATTTAGGATGTTGGGACTATAATGATGTCTTAGAATGTAGACGAAGAAATAGTATTAAAGGTAGCACCAATCCAAATTATATAAAGTATTTAGAATCATTAAATCAAATTGATGATAAATGTGTATTATTTATTGAATCACTTTTATCAAATAAAACTTTCGCTAGTAGTCAATATTGTGACTATGATCTAAATTTATTACTTTCTACACAAGATAAAAATATTTTTATAGATTTATATAGGGTTATGTCTAATGAAATATCGTTAAATGGAAGTCATCATATTAAAGACTTAGATATTATAAGTAAAGTAAGTAATAAAGAATTAAGGCAGTTGTTAATAGAGAAAGCAATAGATGAGGATAGTATAGATAGTTGCTATCACGATTATGATATGGAATATATATCTAAATTAGATTTGGATAACATTGATAAAGAAACTTTTAAATTAATATATCATTATCTTTTTATTCCTAATAAAATTAATCACCCTAATCATATTGAAAGACTAGAAAAACTATCAAGAGGTGAAAGTATACAAAGTGAAGATACTATAATAAGTCACCTAGATTACTTAGAAAATAATCCAGATAATGTTATAGTTCCAGATAAAGTAGTTCCAAATGAAGAAAAACCAAAAGTTTTATCTAGAATTAGACAAATATTTAGGAAAAGATAAGTTAAAAGCAATGTCATTTGGCATTGCTTTTGTCATCTATTAGTTTATTCAAATTATTGATTATTTTATCTAAAACAACAATTATTTTTTCATATCGAAGTCTGTGCATATAATTATTTACCTCATTTAAATCTTTAATAGATGATTTAACAATATTGTTTATAGTATCAATATCTATCTTTGATTTAGTTTCATAAGTGTAATCTTTGATTAGTTTTCTAATAAATTCAGATTGTGTTAGTCTAACCTTATTAGTTTTTTCTATTAGTAAATCGTGTTCTCTTTCGTTCAGAAAAACATTTAGTTTTATATTTCTATTTCTCATAATATTTCATTCCTTTCTTTGTTTTGGGCTTGGGATATCCCAAAATTGAATTTGCAAAATTGCGGGAGTAAGTTTGCAGTGCTGGCTAATACCAAAAATTTTAAATGTACTCACATATGGAACTTGTGTACTCACACAAAATTATTGATAAATTATCTCATTTTTTATGATTTCTTCAGCACAATTTTTATAATTATTCATTAATTTTACCCACTCAATTTGATTAATATTTTTATTTTTTTCAGATAGTCTTTTATCATTTTTTATATAATTATTCATTAATATTTTTAATCTATTTTCACATTCATTACTAACTGAAAAAAGATGTTTAGTTAATTCATTTTTAATTAGTAATGTTTGATAAAATCCTTTCTTATATTTCTTAATATAATCTAATCTTAGATAACCATATTTGTTTATTCTACCATTATTTTTATTCTCATTTATTATTAAATTTGGTAATAAATAACCATTAATTTTTAAATATTTTATATTCATAATTTAAATCATTCCTTTCATTTTTCATAATTAATTACTCTAGTTTTTGGTATTAAAAGTAGTCTATCAGTAATATTTTCTCCGTCATAATATGGACATTCTATTACACCATCAAAGTAAAAATGCTCTTGAATAAGTTCAGTATAAAAGTTGATTTCTTTATCGGTATATTCATTATTTTCTAATTTTATAAGTGATAAAGAATAGTAATTGTTAGATAATTTTTTTAATCTTTCATTATCAATTATTTCTTTATAAGTTATACCAATATTATTATCACGAAGTATATCGTTAAGATATTCTAAATATTCGTTAGAACTTTTAGATATAAACTCATCTGTAAACTTAATATTTTCTATCTCAATGTTATAGTTTTTATCTCTACTAATCTCAATATTTTTAATAAGCCTATTTAAAATTTCTTTCTTTGCTTTACGATTTAAACTATCCCAAACAAATGATAAACCTAGTTTATTATGAAAGATAACATCATCATTTTTCATTTCACAGTCCAACTTCTTAATTAGTTCTAGTGTATATTCTTTATTAGAATTGTCTGGATCAATTTGCTTTTTCTTATTCTCAAGTTTTAAAATTTCTTTCTTAATCATCTCGTTTTTAGTATTGATAGCATCTACATTTAGGTTAGAAGATATATATAAATCAACTAATTTTTTCTCTTGATTTTTGAGTTTAATTAATGCTTTTTCTATATCATTAATTTCTTTACTTTTAGATGTATTACTAGTTATTAATTCACTTTTATGCTCATACATATATCTAGTTAATTCATCTAATATTCTACCTAATTTCTTTTCAATTTTATCAGAACTATAATGTAATCCTTTATTCTTACAATTAGGATTTTTACAAGTAACATGATAATATTCAATACGATTATTATTCTTATCTTTTTTATAAGATATTGTAGAAGATAAGGTATCACCACATTCTGGACATTTAACTAAATTAGTAAATAAATGAATATGTTCACCATAATTTGGATGTTTATTCTTTTCTAAATTTGCTCTAGTTAAGTTCCAAACTTTCTTATCAATAATTGTCTCACAATAATTCTCAACTCTTAAAATATCTTGTGGCTTTCGTTTATATTTACCATATTCAAATATGCCAATATAAATAGAATTAGTTAGTATCTTATAAACTCTATCTGCTTTCCATTTCCCTTGTTTTAAATAAGCATTATTATCTTTCATAATAGTAGCAATATTTCTTGTAGAATGTCCTTTTTTACATAAATTAAATATTTCTTTAACAACTTGTGCTTCAATAGGTTCTACTTCTAAATGACCTGTTTCTTTATTCCTAATATATCCATAAGGTGCTTTGCTAGGGTGGATATGCTCTAATGCCATTTCCTCCATAGCTCTTTTAGTTCTTGCTCCAATTTCTTTTCTTTCTCTTTGACCAAATACTAAATTCATGCCAAATATCATTTCACCATTAGCGGTAGACACATCATAAGGTTCAAGTATTAATTCAATCTTAACATTGTGTTCTTCACAATAATTAAGTAGCCAAAAGCCATCAAAATTATTCCTAGTAAGTCTATCTACTTTAATAGCGACTAATTTGTCTATCTTTTTAGATTTAATATCCTGTAGTAATCTCTGCATCTCTGGTCTCATTAAATCTTTACCAGAATAACCAGCATCATTGTAGGTACTTACAATGTCGTAATTATTCCTTTCACAATATTCTTTAATCATTCTTAACTGTGAATCAATAGAATAACCATTATCTTTTTGGTCATCCGTTGAAACTCTAACATAAATTCCACATCTCATAAAATCATCTCCTCACTTGTTTGGCACTTTAAACGCAAAAAGTTAAGTCTTAAATTGCAAAAAAGTTAAAATTTTACGCAAATTTTACATAAAATCAATACTTTTTCATATGTTTGGCAACTCAAATTAATTTTTACGAAGGTGATTTTGATATTTCATTTAGAATTTGTTTAATTTCTTTGAGATTATATTTTTCATTATGTTCTTTAATATAAAATGTTTTGTTATTAATCTCATTAACTTTATATTCTAGAATAGTAAGAGTAGTTGGATATGTAATTATGTATTGTGTTGGTTCAATAAATTGTAAATTGGTATGTAATAGAGTTTTAACTTTACCTTTAATAATCTTATATTTGTAATCTTTTATAACATTAAGTATTTCTTCATTAGGTTTAAGTTCATCTAAAATTTTAAATTCAATCATTAAAAAATGTCCTCCTTCCTAGAAAGAGAACATTATTAGTTTTATATAAAATAAAAACTTACAAACCATTACAGTTCGTAAGTTGTCTTCAAATGGAGCAATAGTAGTCCTGTTTGAACAGACATGCTCCAATGTATTGATTTGTTCATCACTAAATAAATTATAGCAAATAATTTTGATTTTGTTAACCCATTTCATTTGAAAGATAATAACTACTTAACAAAAGAGATAATAATATAAATTGGTGGTAAAATATAATATGTAACGATTTAAGTAAACCTTTGGTGTGTGTAATTTTCATAATAATTTTTGTTATTATCATTTTGAAAGAAGGGATAATATGGATCAAAATAAGATTGGAATGTTTATTTCAGAAAAAAGAAAAGAATTAAACATTACACAAGAAGAATTAGCTGAACTAATGAATGTTAGTAAAAATGCTGTTAGCAAATGGGAAAGAGGATTAAATCTCCCAGATGCATCATTAATGAAAAATCTTTGTAAAATTTTAAATATATCATTAAATGAATTTTTTAATGGTGAAGAAAATAATTTAGAATTATCTGAATTGACAAAAATATTCGAAAAGAAAAATGAAAAGATAATTGCAGTAGACCATGTTACATATAAATTCGAGCCTGGGAAATTATATGCTATTATGGGTCACTCTGGTTCGGGGAAATCTACATTGTTAAACATTCTAGGAACTCTTGATAAACAAACTACTGGTGAATATAAAATAAATGGGAAAGAAACAATTAAATTAAACGATAATGAATTAAATTATATTAGAAGAAAAAACGTTGGTTTTATATTTCAAAACTATTTATTAGATCCTAATTTAAGATCATATGAAAATGTTATGTTACCAATGTTTGTTAATAATGAAATAAAAAAAGACGAGAGAAAAACACGAGCTTTGAAGTTATTAGAATATGTTAATCTAGAAAACAGATTTAATCATTACCCAAAAGAATTATCTGGTGGCGAGCAACAAAGAGTGGCTATTGCAAGAAGTTTAGCAAATAACCCGCAACTGATTATTGCAGATGAACCTACTGGAAATCTTGATGAAAAAAATGAAAAGATAATATTTGAGATATTTAGAAAACTTGCTAATGATGGGAAACTTGTAATCGTTGTTAGTCATTCGGATAATATCGTTAAATATGCTGATGTTGTTTTATATATGAAAAATGGAAGATTAGGTGTTTATAATGAAGGGTAATTCTATCTATGAGATATCATATAAACATCTAAAAGAAAAGAGAAATATAATATTCAGCATTATTATTGTATTGTTGATAATTGTATTATACATTACGAGTACTATTATTAATTTTGCATTACAATATCAAAATAATATAAACAAAAAATCATTGAATGCTAGAACTCTCATAGTTGAAAGAGGTTCAAAAACTGACGAAGAATTAAATCAAATAAGTAATATTAATCATGTAGTATTAAACGTGAGTGATAAATATAGAGCTCAATTTCCTGTAAGTGCAGAAGAATTTGATGAGAAAGATATTAAAGGGAATATAGTTTTTAATCCATTATTAATAAATAATGGTATTAAAATTATTAATGGGAGAACAATTGAATCGGACTATGAGATTTTGATTCCTGAAGAGTTTTATCCACATGTTGATTTCAATGATTATGGAGAAGAAGTTATTTATTTAGATAAAATAATAAAGGGGAAAGATTTAATAGGAAAAAGTATAAAAGTGTATTCTGAAAGAGAACATCCAGTCAAAAGTATTAACCAATCTTGGAGTGAATATGATGAGTTATATAATAAGTGGATAGAAACAAGAACACCAATTTCGCTTACTATAGTAGGTACATATGATTCATCAGTTAACCTTTTGGAGAAAAACACTTGCTTTATGTCATTAAAAATGTTTGATAATGTTAAATCTGATATCAATGGTGGAACAGCCAGTTGTACACAAGATAATATTTGTACAGAGGAATGGTTTAAATATGTTGATAGAATGATTGTAGTAGATGAATATAAAAACCTAGACTATGTAAAAAACGAGTTAAATAATATGAATTTTTCTTATTATCCTGTATTAAATTTTGATATGGGAACTTTCAAAATGCTAGTTTCTATACCAATGTGTGTTGGGTTAATTATATCAATTATAAGTATCACTTTAATCAGAAATTTTATAGCAAAAAAATTATATAATAAAAGGAAAGAAATAGGACTATTAAAAACTTTAGGTTTTGATAATAATCAAATAATTAATATATATTCTAAAGAGAATAATATTATACTATCTACTTGTTTTATTATAGGATTTATAATATATATGATTATTGTTAAAACAATAAAATATTATATTTATGTTGCAGCTGAGTTAGAATATTATTCAATGAACATTGAAATACCATTTATATATATATTATTATTAATTGCTTTATTGTTATTATTATCAAATTATATTTTAAAAAAGAAAATAATAAAGTATTTAAGTTACAATGTTTCTGATTTAATTGGTGATAGTTTATGATATTAATATTAAAAAGTTTTTTTAGAAAGAAAACAACGATAATTTTTCTTATAATATATACATTAATTATTATTAGTTTGTTAGGTTTATTATATGGATTAAAATTATTAAATGTGAAAGAAAAAGAAAACTATAGTGATGCATTTATATATATTAATAGTTCAGACTTTTCCAAGTTAAAAAATATAAGCAACATAAACAACTATAAATTAGGTCTAAAATTAGATGATGACTATAATTTTGCTATTTATAATGATAATCTCAACAATAACGAAATAATAATACCAAACAACATTACTAGAGATGACAATAATATTACTTTAAGTGATACAAATATCTCTTTTATTGTTAAAGGCAAAAATGAAAGTGTTTCATTGTATGAAATTTCAAAAGAGATGTACAATTCGTTAAAAGAGAACTATGACACAGTATTAATTGTCTATTTAAATGATTATCTTAAAGCAGAAACAACTATTATAAATATAAAAAAAGAATTTAATATTGATGAAACGAGTATAATGTCTAATAAATATAAATATAATTACGGTAAATATATATTTATAGTTAAATTATTTATTATTGTAATATTACTATTGTTTGGAATAATTGTATTCTTTACTTCGTTTAACATTATTGAGGAAGAAAAAGAGAAAAATGCTATTTATTATAAACTTGGTTATGAAAAAGTTTTCTTAAAGTTATTAAATACAATAAAAATAGTATTATTACTTATTTCTTCTATGTTATTATCAAGTGCTGTATTCTACATTATTTACACAATATATAAATCGATATTTTTATAATGATATATTAAAAAGGAGCAAAATCAATTGCTCCTTTTATAGTGACATACCATTATCTTTTTCTTTTTGTAATTTCTGCAACATTTCATAAGTATAATATTTACCATTTATCCATTTACCTTTATCATGTCTAAATAATAAGCCTTCTTCTATTCCTTCATCAACTTTACTTTCAGGTATGTAACCATCTTCAACTAACATACTTATAAAAGCAAATGCTCCATTAATAATAGTTCTAGATGTATCTACTATTTTATCAATTTTATCCTCTAACTTTAAAGTTTCATAATAGGCTTTGCGTTCAGAATCTTTTAAAGAATAATAATCAGCTTTCATATTATTAAACTCTCTATTAACTCTAACCAGTTCATCACTTTGATTTCTAATAGTTCTTTTATATGATTCTTTTTCTTTCTTATATTCTTTTAAATATTTTTCATAGTTATCCATCATAGCTTTTAAATTAGCAGTTGATAACATATCATTAGTAGATTGTTTTGCTTCTTCTATATATTTTTTTAATCTATCTTTATCATATTTTGAAATAGTGAAATTATTTTTTTTAAATCTATTTGGTTCTAAATTGTTTAACATTTTTTCCATGTCTTCTGAATCACTTGTGATTTTTAAATTGTTTTCAGTTAATCTATCAACTTCATTTGAAAGTAAATCTTGTTCAATCTTAAACTTAGAGTAGTTATCCATATCTTTAACATTTATATCTTTATTTCTTCCTTGTTCTTTTTCTTTAAGTGAAAAGCTAGTACCATATATTTCGTTAAATTTATCAATAGCTCTTTCTCTCATTCCATCTTGTATTTTTACAAGGGATTCTTTAGTAAAGACAGAAGCTTTACCAACTTGTCTATACATACCATTCTTTTTACCTTCTTTATATGGTACACCAATAACATGCATATGAGGTGAAGTTTCATCAAAATGAATGGTAGCATTTGCAATTTTAAAATTTGGAATAATTGTTTCAAGATCATCACATTGTTTTTTATAAACATCTACCATTTTTAATTTTTCTTCTTTGGATATTTTATCCCAATATGTTTTATCTCCAAGTTCAATTATTAATTCGACAGCTAAATCATGTTTATCATCTTTTGCTATATGTTCAAAATAATCATCAATTTTTCTATCATTTCTAGTTTGAGATTCATTATATTTTTTTCTTGCTGAATCAAATAATCTTACATATAAATCTTTGACATCTTTGGTTATATTATCTGAATCTCTTACTATTTCTATTAATTCTTTATTGTTATCATAGTTTCTTAAATTATGATTATCAACTTTAGATAATTGTCTAGCATTTTGAATAGCATTATTTGAAAATGATGTAGTTCCTGACTTAGATGACTTAGCCATTCTTCTTGCATTTTTAGATTTGTTTTTATCATTACCAATATGTAATGAATAAGATAATCCTGACATATTTTTCTTGCACCTCCCGACTTCAATGACAAAATATGTAACCCCCTATATATTTTGACAGAGGTCCACAGGTGTGGCTCTATCAAAATATGGTGGCTCTTTTTTCAAAAGAGATTAGGGAACATCTTTCTAACTAATTATTTGATTAGTATATAATGCTCTAATACTTTCCATAACTTCCTTTTCAACACTATTTATAAACTTATAAATATTTGGATTAAACCTATCACTAACATTTTCTAAATTAATTGTTATTACTCCGAATTTAACAGTATGATTTTTTTCAATATTGTTTTCTAAAAAGATAAGTCTTAAAACCATTTCATTTGGATTATTAACATTGAATATAACTTTGCCATCTTTAGAATTATAATCAACTTCATAATAATTAAACTTACAAGATGTTTTATCTTTCATATAATCTTGTAATTTATTAAAGTATGATATTGCTTGTTCATGTGTCTTTATTTCTCTATTAAGAGGCACTACAAAATTATTTATTTTAAATATATATGATTCAAATGGTAATCCATATTTATCATGATTAATAAATTCTTCTTTAATAAATGATTCTCTATAATCAATCTTATTTACTATAAAATCTTCACCATGTCTTTCAACTTCTATAGTATCTATATATTTACTTATTAGCTTTTTCTTTTCTTCTTTTGAATTAGTTAAATATTCAATATTTTGATTAAAACTATTCATAGGATCTGTTAACATATCTATACTATGTTCATCATTTAATAATAGTAAATCATCAGTTGTAAAACTAAGTTTTTCATATTGCTTTTTATCATTCTTCTTTTTATCTAATTCTTTTATCTCATATTCAATTCTATCTATCTCTGGTTGTAAATCTTCAAGCTTTAAAATACCTTTTACATATGCTTTTGTAATTCTATCTTTTTCATCATTTAATTTTTTTAATTCTTTATCAAAATTTATATCATCATATTCAACTTTTGATTTGATAAATGGGGTATAGTATTTATCTAACAATTTTTGTTTTTCATAAAGAGTCATAATATGATCAAATAGTTTGTCTTCAATTTTATTTTCATTTAAATACCATTTACAGCTATTACATTTATAGTAAAAATATTTTTTTCCTCTTTTGATTGAAGAATGTCCACCTATAATATTTCCACAGGTTTTACATTTTAAATGTGTTAGAAATAAATATGTTCCAGTTCTTTCATAATGCCTTTGATTCTTTTTCTTTTGATCATTACATATGTCCCATACTTCAGTTGTTACTAAAGGTTCAACAACATTTTTAAAATATCTTGGTTCTTTAGTTCTTTTACCATATAAGTAATCGCCTTTATATATTTCATTATTAATAATTCTTTGTACAGCTGAATCATGCCATGTTTTACCCAAAACCTTTTCTTTATTTAATATATTAGTAATTGATTGATATGATTTTCCTTCAATATATAAGTTGAATATTCTTATGACTATATCTTTTGTTTTAGGATCTGGTATAAGTTTTTTCTCATAATGCATATAGCCGATTGGTGCTTTGTGAGGAATATGTCCTTCTTTAATAGCACCTTCTAAACCAATTTTTGTTCTCTCTGATGTTCTTTCAATTTCATTTTGAGAAACACTCATCATAATTCTTGAAACCATTTTTCCATTTGCAGTGGTTGTATTAATATCATCATTAACAAAAGCTAAATTAACGTTATATTTATCTTCATAATCAAGTAGCATTTCCCAGTCACGAATACTTCTTGTAATTCTATCTAGTTTTAAAGCAACTATCATATTTATTTTGCCTTTTTTGCCATCTTCAAGCATTCTATCAAATTCAGGCCTTTTATTACCTGTTTTAGCACTTATACCAGCATCTTCATAGTATTCAACTATTTCATATCCATTGAACTTACAATAAGCCTCTAATCGTTCTTTTTGCTCTGGTAAACTAAATCCCTCACGTGCTTGATCTTCGGTAGATACTCTTAAATATAATCCACACATTTTTTTAGTTTCATTCACTTTTTATCTATCCTCCTTTTACTAAAAAAGAGGAGACAAGAGTATTAACGGATAATACTACTTGACTCCTCTTAAATTCACAAATAAATAATTTTTAAATGTTTGTATAAATAATCGTTTGAGCATGATAATCACTCCCAACATTTATTGGTTATTTATTCTATACTTTTTTTAAGATTTGTCAAGTGGCTTACTTTTTTAGATAGCTTATTAGTTCACTAAATTTAATCTTCTTATCGTATCCATTAATATAAATCGTGTTTGAATCTTCAAAAATAAGAAAATCATTATTATTAACTTTTAATATGTGAGGTTTTGCAAATGCTATATTAGTTCCTTTAAAATCTACTATTGATCCTTCTTCAATAGAATAGGAAACTCTAGCAAATTCACATATCCATTTAATCTTATCTTTTAATTCTTTACTAATAGGTGTAATTGTAGTTTCCATTTGTATCATATTATTTGGCTCCTTTCCTGAGCAACAAAAAAAGCTCATCATGTGATGAACTTAATAAATAAAAAAAATCGCTTGTGGCGACTTTCAATACATAATGGAGCAAGTGAAGGGAATCGAACCCTCGTCTCAGCCTTGGCAAGGCCACGTACTAGCCGTTGTACTACACCTGCATTACATGTAATATTATAACATAACAATTAAAAAAGTCAATTTTATTCAAAATCAACTGTGATTATCAAGCAAAAATTTCTCAACTATTATCAAGCGAAAATTTCCTGATTAATGTATTATAAATAGTTGGGTGATTTTCAATGAAAGAAAAAGTT
>CACYLI010000002.1 GCA_902775285.1 uncultured Erysipelotrichaceae bacterium
TTTTGAAGCCATAATAAAATACACCTCCTTTCGGAAGTGTATTATATCATTTTTAAAAATACTTTTTAATTAATGTCTACCCTAATGGGTGCATTTCAATAATTAGATACTTTTTAAATTATTAATAATTCTACTAAATAATTTAGCTTTTCCTATTCTTTCTCCATATTTAACATTTGTTTCTATTCCTTCAAGAGAATTGGATAATATATCTTTATCCATTTCAATTGTATTCTTTTTAAATAATAATACAATTGTTGAACCTCCAAATTCAAAATATCCTTTTTCTTCACCTTTTTTAAATTCATATTCTTGATGATTATTTTTGATTCTACCAACACCTAAAGCTCCAATTTCTACTTCTATAACTTTTCCAAAATTTTTAGTATTTAAAATAGTCCATTCACGAGAATTAGTTTTGAAAAAATTATAATGATTTAAAGATATTGGTTGAACAGTATGAAATATACCTCTTATTTTATAATTTCTACTCTTTTTACCATTATCAATATAACAATATCTATGATAATTATCAGTAGATAATCTAAATACTAATGCTATTCCATTCTTATATTCATCCATAATACTTTCTTCTATTAATGAATCAATACTATAAAATGAATCTTTTATTTTTAAAACTAAATCAGAGCTTATATCATAACATAATACTTTACTATCACATGGAGATATTAAAATATCTTTTCTAGCGCTAATTGGTCTTTTATATGGAATTACTTTTCTTGTAAAAAAATCATTATATGATTTATAATTTTTTGCTTCATATTCAAATGTATTTATATTATTTTTATCAACAAATTTATTTATTTTTCTTTTTGATAAACTACTATTCATATATAAACCTATTATATTTGATATAAACTTAGTAGTTACTATTTTTAATAGTATTCTTCCCACAAATGTATTATATAAAAAATTAAGAGTCTTACTTGACTCTGTAATTATATTATCTTTACTATTTCTATCTCTTGTAATATATATCATAAGAACTTTCTTACTGTAATAATAAGTAATACTTCTATTACACCAATTATAATAAATAATATCATTGTTTTCATTTGTGGTTTTTTTACTTTAAATTTAGTTATAAATAATATACCAACTATTAATAAAGCTGCTGCATATAAATAAACAAAACTACATCCCATAATTTTTCTAAAAATATAAAGTGCTGGGAATATAAGTGCAGCTGAGGTAACAGGAAGTCCTATATATTCTTTTACAGGAGTACTACTATTTCTAAGTATCTCTAATACATTAAAATATGCAAGTCTTATTAATGCTGCTATCGGATATAAAATAACTATTGGAAGCAAATAACATTTATCCATTCCAAGTCTATAACCTATAACTGCTGGTAATACACCAAAACAAACTAAATCTGATAAACTATCAAGTTGTATTCCAAAATGCTTTTCCTCTTCTGTTCTTCTTTTTTTAGTTCTTGCAACTTTTCCATCAAACATATCACAAAGACCAGAAAACATTAAACAAATAATTGCTGGTAATAAATGTTTTGGATCTTTAATTGCTAATAAAATACCTGTTAGCCCTGATGCAAAACCTAAATATGTTAATAAAACTGTATAATCGTAAACTCCTATCATAAGACACCTCTATTTAATTATATTATATTAATCATAAAAATGCAAACAAGTAACAAAAAAAGCCTTAATTATAAGGCTTATTTTACTACTATATTAACTATTTTATTAGGAACAACTATTTCTTTTACTATTTCTTTACCTTCAATAAATCTTTTAACATTTTCTTGTTCTTTAGCTAAAGATAATAATTCTTCTTTTGAAGTATTAACACTTACATCTATAGTTGCTCTTAATTTACCATTAACACTACATGCTATTTGAACATTTTCATCTACACATTTACTTTCATCATATGTAGGCCAAGAAAATGTTGATATTTCTTTATTATGTAATACAGTTTCATTTAACTCTTCTGTTATATGAGGAGCAATAGGATTTAATAATGTTAATAATATCTTATAGTCTTCATGAGTAATAGAATCTTGTTTATCATATTCATTCAACATTATCATTAAAGCAGATATAGCAGTATTAAATTTCATATTTTCATAATCATTAGAAACTTTTTTAATAGTTTTATTAATAATACTTTCTAATTTTTCACTATATCCTTTTTTATCATTTAATTTATCTTTATAATTATAAATTCTTTCTAAGAATCTACTAACTCCCTTAATACCATTTTCATTCCATGGACATTCAAGACTATATTCTCCCATAAATAATATATATGCTCTTAATGTATCAGCTCCATATTCATTTACAACATCAAGTGGATCTATAACATTTCCTTTAGATTTACTCATTTTATCACCATCTGGTCCTAAAACAAGTCCTTGAGCAGTTCTTTTAGCATATGGTTCACTTACAGGAACAACACCAATATCATATAAGAAATGATGCCAAAATCTTGAATATATTACATGTCTAGTAACATGTTCCATTCCACCATTATACCAGTCTACTGGTAACCAATATTTTAGTTCTTCCATACTAGCTAGTTCATTATCATTATGTGGATCAATATATCTTAAGAAATACCATGAAGAACCAGCCCATTGAGGCATAGTATCAGTTTCTCTTTTAGCATCTCTACCACATTTTGGACATTTACAATTAACAAAATCACTCATTTTAGCAAGTGGACTTTCACCATCTGTTCCTACTTCAAAATTTTCAACTTTTGGTAAACGAAGTGGTAATTCTTCATAAGGAACACCAACATCTCCACAATGATCACAATGAACAATTGGAATTGGTTCACCCCAATATCTTTGTCTATTGAATGCCCAATCTTTCATCTTAAATTGAATAGCTTTTTCTCCAATTTTATTCTTTTGTAAGAATTCTATCATCTTTAGAATAGCTTCTTTTTTATTTGTAATACCATTTAGTTCTCCAGAGTTAATCATTTCTCCATCGCCAGTATAAGCTTCTTTAGAAATATCTCCTCCTTTTATAACTTCAATAATATCAACACCAAATTTCTTAGCAAAATCATAGTCTCTTTGATCATGAGCAGGAACAGCCATAATAGCTCCAGTTCCATAACCCATCATTACATAATCAGCTACAAATACAGGTATTTCTTTATCATTAACTGGATCTATTGCTTTAATACCTTTTATTTCTACACCTGTTTTATCTTTTTGTAATTCTACACGTTCAAATTCAGTTTTCTTCTTAGCTTCTTCTTTATAATTTATAATTTCATCATAATTAGTAATTTTATCTTTTAAAGTTTCAACTAATGGATGTTCTGGAGCAATAACCATAAATGTAGCTCCATATAAAGTATCTGGTCTTGTTGTATATACTTTTAATGATTCTTTAGTATCTTTTATTTTAAAATTAACAAAAGCACCTGTACTTTTACCAATCCAGTTTTCTTGTTGTGTCTTTATATTTGGTAAATAATCAACTTCTTTTAAACCTTCTAATAACTTATCTGCATATTCAGTTATTCTTAAATACCAAACATCTTTTTCTTTTTGAATTACTTGACTATGACAAATATCACATTTACCACCTTGAGAATCTTCATTTGAAAGTACTACTCTACAAGATGGGCAATAATTAACTAATGTTTTATCTCTGAATGCAAGTCCATTATCAAACATCTTTAAGAAAATCCATTGAGTCCATTTATAATATTTTTCATCAGTAGTATCTACACATCTATCATAATCAAATGAAAAACCTATTTGTTTTAATTGTTTAGTAAATACTTCAATATTTTTATCAGTTACTTTTCTTGGATGAGTTTTTGTTTTAATAGCATAATTTTCAGTAGGTAAACCAAAAGCATCAAATCCTATAGGAAATAATACATTATATCCTTCCATTCTTCTTTTTCTAGATATTACTTCTAATCCAGAATAAGCTTTAACATGACCAATATGCATTCCAGCTCCACTAGGATAAGGGAACTCAACTAATCCATAGAATTTCTTTTTTGATTTATCTGTTCCTGTTTTAAAAGTTTTATTCTTTTCCCAAATATTCTGCCATTTTTTTTCTATTCTTTTAAAATCATACATTTTTCTTCTTCTCCTTCTCTTTTCTTTTCATACTTTTACCAGCAAGTTCATATAATGCATACATAAATGCAAATACTGTTATAAAAGTTATAAGTAATTTATACATAAATCCATTAATATTTATAATTAAAGCAGATGTAAATGCAATTATAAATGAATTAATTAATGCACATATTCTAAGTACTTTTTTATAATCTGTTTTTCTCATATCTAAATCATATCTAGTTATAAATATTTTTACTGGATCGTTTCTTTTCAGTTTTGAATAATCTTTTTTTCTTTTATTTAAGAATACCTCATAAATCAGGTAAAAAAGCATAAAGAGTAATACAAAATCATATATAAATCTTACTATCGGACTCATTTTTTCTCCTTTCAAAATAAAAACTTTATAACTTAAGGATGAGTTTTACCCACGGTACCACCTTAATTCATAAAGTTTTATGCATCTTTAATATTGTTAACGCCAATGTACGACTATTTCTAAAAAAAGCAAGTTCAATTTTTATTTATATTAGTTTTCACCAAACACTAACTCTCTTTAATAAAATCAAAATCTACTACTCTTTTTCTCAATCAAAATATGCTTAAATTATACTACATATATTTTTTAAATTCAACAATATTTTACTATAATAAATCACTAATTTTCTCTTTTAAATCAACTATCTCTGCATTATTAACTGCTTCATCTACAAGAGAAGTAAAATCATACTTTTTTTCTTCTTCATAAATATGTTTTAAATTTGGATTAATAACTGGATGACGAGGTACAAAAACTGTACAACAATCTTCATAAGGAAGAATTGATATATCGTATGTATCTATTTGTTTAGATATATTTATAATATCTAATTTATCAAATGAACAAAGAGGTCTTAATATTGGATAATTTGTAACATCATTAACTGCTAGAATACTTGATAAAGTTTGACTAGCTACTTGTCCTACACTTTCTCCATTTACAATAGCAAGACATTTATACTTTTTAGCAATACGTTCTGCTATTTGATACATTTTTCTTCTCATAAATGTTATTAAATATGTTTGATCTAATTCTTTATATATAGTTTCTTGTATTTTAGTAAAATTAATAACTATTAATTTACCATGAGTATTATATTTTTCTAATTTACGAGCTAACTCTATTACTTTATTTCTTGCTTCTATACTAGTATGAGGTCTACTTTCAAAATATAAATAATATAGTTCTACTCCTCTTTTAATAGTTAAATATCCAGCAACTGGTGAATCAATACCACCACTAAGCATTAATAAAGCTCTTCCAAGAGTACTCACAGGATAACCACCAAGACCACTTATTGTTTCATTATAAATATAAACTCCTTCTCTTCTAATTTCTACATTTAATTCTACTTCTGGATTATGTACATCGACTTTAAAATTTGTATTTTTAAGAATATGAGCACCAATTATATTATTCATTTTCATAGAATCAATTGGATAAGATTTATCACTTCTATGTGTTATTACTTTAAAAGTTTTTTCATTTTTTTCTTTCATTAAATTTAAGCAAACATTTTTTATATTCTCAACATCATTATCTTGAGTCTCATAAGCAATAACAATACCATGAATACCAAATATCTCTTTTAATTTTAAAACAATTTCTTCTAATTCATCTTCATTTGGAATAATAAACATTCTATAATAATCATCAATTATATCAAATGAAAAAGAAGATAATTTATCAAAAATATTCTTTTTCAATTGTTTAATAAAGAATTTTCTATTATCTTTTTTAGTAGTTAATTCACCATATTTTATTAATATAACTTTTTTCATTTTAATAATAATTCATTCCAAACACGATCAAATACTTCTAAAAATTTTTGTATTTCACTACTAGTAGTTAAATGAGATAAACTTACTCTTATAGATGTAGTAGATACATCTTTATTTCCATGAGATAATGCATTTAATACAGTACTTTCTTCTAATGAAGAACAAGCTGTTGTAGTTGATACATATATTTCATGTCTTTCAAGAGCATGTACAAATGTTTCTGATTTTATTTTAAGTAAACTAAAATTAACTATTTGAGGAACACTTTGACTTGTAGAATTTATTTGGATTGGATATTTAGAAAGTCCTTTCAATAATTCTGCTTTTAATTTTTCACATTTTTTAATATTAGAATCTAATTTATCATTCATAAGTCTAATAGCTTTAGAAAAAGCTACGATTAATGGAAGAGCTGGTGTTCCACCTCTAAATGGACAATTTTCAGTAGTTCCATATATTAATGTATCTATTTGTAAATCACGTTTCTTATATAGAATTCCAATTCCCTTAGGAGCATATATCTTATGTGATGAAAAAGATGCTAAATCTAGATCACTCAAATAAAATCTTGTTTTACCTAAAGCTTGAGTTAAATCACTATGGAATATTACATTTGGATTCTTTTTGTTAATAACTTGTCTAATAGTTTTTAAAGGTTGTTTAAAACCTGTTTCACTATTAACAGCACAAATACTAATCAAAATAGTATCATTTCTAATTAGTTCTTCTAAATGTTTTAAATCAATTTGTCCATTTGGTAATATATTAACAAAATCAACATCATATCCTATATTACTTAAATATCCCATTACTTCTAAAACACTTTTATGTTCTAACTTTGAAGTAATTATATGTTTACCACGATTTGCATATTTAAATGCAACTCCTTTAATAGCTGTAGTATTACTTTCACTAGCACCACTAGTAAAAATTAATTCTTTTGGATGACAATTAAATATTTCAGCTATTTGATTTGTTGCTTGTATTAATAGTTCTTTAGATTTTACTCCAAGAGTATGAATAGAATTTGCATTTCCTATATAATCTCTTGTAACTTTACAATAAGAATCTAATACTCTTTCATCAACTGGAGTAGTTGCACTATAATCTAAATAAATCATTTTTACACCTCTATTTCTTGAATTACTGTAAGTATAACTGGTTTACATTCTGTTTCTTTGTATAAATAAGCTCCAACTTTTTCTCTTATATCATTTCTAATTTTAACATAATCAGCATATTTATTATGTGTATTTTCTTCTATAGTTGTTTCACTTATCTTTTTAACTTCATCTAATATATCTTTATTATCTTTATCATAAATAAATCCTCTTGTTATTATTTCAGGTCCTACTAATACTTTTTTATCTTTTTTGCTTAATGTTGCTGATATTAATACAAGACCATTACTACTTAAAAGTTCTCTGTCTTTAAGAACAACATCTCCTACATCCTCACTACTTTTACCATCTATTAAAATATCATCTACGAAAACTCTATCATAATTTTCAACTAAATTTCCATCTTTAAATGTTGCTATATAACCATTTTCTTTTAAAATAATATTTTCTTTTGGTACACCTACTTTATATGCTAAATTACCATTTTCTACTTGATATCTGTATTCTCCTTTAATAGGCATATAGTATTTAGGATTGAATAATTTTACAAGCATCATTAAGTCTTCACTTGAAGCATGATGTCTAACACTTTTATCTTTAGGAATACTTTCAATATTTACTCCTTTAATAGCAAGTTCATTCATTATTTTTACTATTAATTTTTCATAAGCATCATAACTTGGTTCAGCAAAACAAACTGTATCAGTTTTTTCTAAAGTTACAAATTTATCTCTTCCACTTAATATTCTATTAATATTAGCATAAGGACTTTCTCTATCATTACTTATCAATATTACAGTATTTGATACTTTTAAATCTGTTAAATTACCAATTATATTTTCATCAATATCTAAATATCCATTTTTAACACATATAGAAACAATTGTATGAAGTTCTTTACCCATAATAACAACTTTTCTATTTTGATCTTTTAAAGCGTTAAATATTTCTTGAATAGTATAAATATGTAATGGAAGTACACTAAATATTATTCTTCCTTCATTTTTATCTACAATTTTTTTAAAGAAACTCTCTAATTTATGATTTGGACTAGTGTGTCCCTTCTTTTCAGCAAATACACTTTCTGCCATTAAACATAAAACACCTTGTTTTCCAATATATGCAAGTTTTCCTAAATCCATGTCATAATATCCTTTCATAGTAGGATCTATAACAAAATCTGCCATATATATAATAGCTCCATCAGGAGTATTTACTGCAAATCCTAAAGTTTCAGGACTACTATGAGTTACACTAAATGGAAAAACACTAAATGTTTTAAAATCTATTCTTTTATGAGCATCAATTACATGAAGATTTTTAATCTTAATTTTCTCTTCTTCACATTCATATTCTATTATTTTACTAGTATAATTTGATGCATATACATGTAAATCAGGTAAAACTTTAACTAAATCAGTAAGAGCACCCATGTTTTCATGATGTGGATGACTAATAAATAAACCAACTATATCATTTTTATGACTAATTAAATATTCAAAATCAGGTATAACATAATCAACTCCATACATCTTATCAGGAGCATATTTCATACCACAATCAAAAATAAGTATTTTATTATCAACACTTACTGTGTATAAATTCTTACCATTTTCATTTAAGCCACCTAAACTCATTATGTCAATTTTACTCATAATTTCATCTCCTTCTAATAAAAAGTTCAAATGCTTTATAAATTATAACACAAATAATAAAAAAATACTAGTAATACTAGTATTTTAATAACTACATGTTAATTACTCTTTATAGTAATTAATCCTTTTTCAACTTCTTCTAAAGCTCTCCCTATTTCTTTTTTAGATACATATTCATTTTCATTCATTTGGAAATGTTTATGTTCTTTCATAACTTTTGCTCTATCAGCAGCAATATGAACAAGCTTATATTTAGAATCAACTATATTTAATAGTTTGTCTATTGATGGATATATCACTTTTTCACCACTCCCTATCTTTATAATACTAATATACATTAATAATATTTAGTTTACAATAGAACTAGACACAACTTTTACAATAAAATTAAATATATTATTTTAGCTCTCTTCAATAAATGTTTTACTTTTATGAGGTTCATCAAATAAAAGACCTGGATAATTTTGTTGTCTTAAAGCTTCATATACCATTATTGCTACTGTATTAGACACATTAAGTGCTCTTACATTATCTGTCATTGGCATTCTTATACATCTATCTATATATGGTTTTAATATTTTAGGTGGTATTCCTGTACTTTCTTTACCAAAGAAAAAATAATAATTCTTATCTTTATCACTATAATCAAAATCACTATGTGGTTTATGTCCATACCTTGTTAAAAAGAAATATTCTCCTTTATTTTTAGCAAAAAATTCATCAATATTTTCATATACTGTATAAATACATTTATCAATATAATTAACACCACATCTTTTAATATATTTATCTTCTAAACTAAATCCAAGTGGTTTAATTAAATGTAAATGAGAATTTGTTGCTACACAGGTTCTCATAATATTTCCAGTATTAGCAGGTATTTCTGGCTCATATAAAACTATATTTATCACTCTTCATCACCAATAAAATTATAACAAAAAAATACTTCTTTATGAAGTATTATTCTATTTCTATTATTGGTTCTTCTTTTATAGGAGCTTCAGGTACATCTGGGTTTACTGTTTGTATTATTTGTAGCATAGACGATAGATTAACTTTAAATTTCTTTTCTTCTTCATCAGAAACTCCCATATGAACAACCTCTAAAATATCACTATGATTAAATAGATTAGCCTCTCTATTAGAAAGCATTCCTTCTGGATATAAGCATCCACAATAATCATACATTTTACTTCTTTCATGATTATCATACATACAGAAACCAGTAATCATTAGTTTTTTTGTGCCTTTTTTTAATTTAACAATTGTTCCTAAAGGTAAATACTTTTCCTCCATACTACATCTCCTTATTTAAAATACTTGTTACATCTGAATGTGTATAACTTCTTTCATCATTTGTATTTTTTAAACTATCTAGAACCAAATTTACCCCATCTTTTGTTTTTAATATATCAAGTATGCTACTTGTATCATCAGATTTATCACAAATAGCATCTCCTGAACCAAGTTTTAATCTATCAAGATTATCTTCTTCATTTTCAAGAATATCATCATTTATTATAATATTATTTTTATCTAGTTTATTATATAAATCATATATTCTACTATCCATCATTATCATAATAGATTTTATTTTTTCAAGTCTTGTATATAGTTCACTTATATCATTAAACAATATACCATTTAAGTTTTCTATATCATGAGAATCAATATTATTAATAGATGCAGATGACTTTAAACTAATAACTGATTTTTCTATTTCAGGTAAAAAATCTATTATTTTTTTAATTTCTTTTAACCCATAATAGAATTCTTCAGGAGATAAATTCATACTATCCATTTAAATACCTCCTTTTATTCTATTAGTTATACTATTATTAATAACTCTTAAATCATCAATCATATTATTAACATTTGTTTTTGATTTAGAAAGTACTTCTTTATCAATACTTTGTCCACTTACAATAATATCATTTAAATAATTATTAGCATTTTCAATATAATCATTTAATGTAATTAATTTAGTATTTAAATCATTTATACATTTTATTAATTCTTTAGATTTATTATCTTCATTCATGTAAAACCTCTATTTTAATACATTTTCACTTTCAATATCTAATTCTCTAATAGAACTATCACTATATTCAATAACACTAACTTCCATATTTAATTCATCATTTAATAAATCTTTAAGTTCTTCACATTTTTTTCTAAAAAATGCAAGTCTAGCAAAATATTCATCTCTATTTTCCTTATTATCTACTTTAGAAAATCCTGGAACCATTCTTGCTCCAATTACAAGTGAATCATTTGATGAAAAGAAATTTCTTGATGTTGATGGACCATAATTAATATCTATAATACTTTTATCTTTATTAACATCTTCAAATATAACTTTTTTAAATGTATTCTTTATAAATGATTCAATTTCATCATTATATTCACTGCCTATTTTACTATCTAAAAAATCTTTTTCTTCTTTTGATAAAGCTTCAATATATATATTATTTCGAATATAAAAGAATGTTAACTCTTCATTACACAAATATTGATATAAATCTTGGTATCCTTCACTTACACCAAGTATTTGATGTTTAAATTTTCTAGAATCACCTATTTCATTATCTATTTGTTTTAAAGAAGTATTTTTAATTAAATATTTAAGAAACATATTATTATAAAAAACATATTCTTTTAAATACTCTTCTTTATCACCTAATTCATTAAAATAATTATAATTTAATAATGGAAATCTTGTAATATACATTTCTTCAGTTATTTTTTTCATACTTAACATCCTTTCAATTTATATTATAACATATTTTTATTATCATAAACTTCTAACATCTTCATTTAATAAAAAATCTGTAGCATATTCAATAAATTCATTCATCTTCTTTGGATCATGAAACATATGATCTGCTCCTAAAATATCAATAAATTCAATACCATTTTTATTAGCAAATTCTTTTACTTTTTCAAATGATACTAATTCATCATGAGTACCTTGAAAAATCATTATATCTTCTGAATAATTACTAAAATCATATGTAGTAATATCATTATTCTTTAAGTCACTCACAAAATCTGGAGTTAATCTCATTTTTTTATCAAATCCAACTAATATACTTTTACCACTCTTAAGTGCTTTTAATGATTCATCATTAAGTATATTATTATTTAAAACTTCATACATGTTTATAGCTGGACATCTAAGTACTATTTTTCTAAAAGGATTAGGATTTTCAGAAATATATTTTAGTCCTAAATAGCCACCAAAACTTGTAGCATTTAAATAAATATTTTCTGGATTAAATGTCCTATAAATATAACTTAACATATCACTATAGTAATTCATACAATCACTTAAACTAAGTTTTTGTCTTACATCTTTTCCATGGCAAGGTAAATCAAATGATATTACACATATATCATCATAACTATCTAACACTTTTTTTGATAATCTTCTAGTCGCGGCATTTTCTTTATTACCTGCAAATCCATGGCAAGATAATATAACATTTCTAATATTACTTAAATCATTATAATATATTTTACATTTAATATTATTATTTTCATTTACTTCAAAATATTTTTCCATAATGCCTCTACTTCAAAGTATTAGTTTTACTAATATCTATATTTCTAATAGAAGAAGATGAATATTCTATAACTTGAACATTTACATCTAATTCATCATTTATTGTTTCTTCAAACATTTCACATATTTGACTAATAACATTCTTTCTTTCTAAGTATTTTTCTACTAATGAATCATTACTTAAATCATTTACCATTTCATCATATCTAAATCCAATTACTAAAGTTCCATTTTTTACATAAAATGAACTTGAATCAGATGGCCCGTAATTTAAAGATGAATCATCACTTGTTTTTTCTTTTATTACTTTATTGAATGTACTTTTAATAAAATTTTCACTTTCACTATCAAAAGAATAATTATTACTTAACATTTTATTATCTAAAAATGATTTTTCTTCTTCTGTTAGTCTATCTAAATATAAATTATTTCTAACATAGAAATAGTTTAGCTTATTACTACATAAATACTGATACATATCTTTTTCATTATCCATTATAAATGGAATATCATAATTAGAACTATTTTGTAATAATTCTTCTATTTTTTTAATACTTGTATTCTTAATTAAATAATCTACTAATAATGTAGTGTATAAAGAATATTCTTTAAAGAAATATTCTTTATCACTATCATTCATACTTTCATAATCATATGTTTCTAATTTAGGAAATCTAGTATTAAAGATATCTTCATTTAAAACTATTAAACTATCTTTCATTATCTATTCATTCCCTTCATTTGTTCATCTATATCTATAATATCATATTTACTTTCGTCATTTCCATATGAATTATTACTTAAGTAAGAACCAGGATTTAACTCTTCCTGTTTCAAGAAATTATATTCTTCTTCAGTTAAATCCTTGATTCTTATGTCACATAAACCATACTTATCATCATAATATAATATTAATCTACCTAACTCATAATACGATTTAATTAATGACTTAGGTTTAAAACAAATATGCATATCTTTTTGATTATAAATAATACTAAAACTACCTGCATTTTCTACATTAATTGGGCCTGATTCAGAAAAATAAGAAGCAATATATTTTTTTTCTAGATCATTTATATCGGGTAATTCATAATCTGACTCTTCTATTCTATTTGATAATGCACAAACACCAGAGCAAATTTCATTACCAAGAACATATAAATCTAATTCAAATATATTATTAGTATCACCAAATCTAATTGAAAATACATTTGAATAATTATTACCTAGATTAAAGTATAATACAGATTCACCACCAATTTTAATTTTTTCTTTATTCATATGACCACCATCCAATTAAATCTTTCAATTCTTCTTCAGTACAAGTATTTATTTTACCATTTTTCAACATATTTTGGAAATCTATATTTTTCATTAATTCATCAAAAGCTTTTTCAGCTAATTGACTATTCGGTAAATAACTTAAAATATAGTTTTTTATGTCTTCATCTGTTGAAAATACATTAAAAACTTTATCTTTAATGATTATTGTTATTATAGATTCATATACTTTAGAAATTAATGTTAGATTATTCTCATCTACTTTAGCATAAACACTATCTTTCATTCTTTCTTGCATTTGCATTAAGTTTATTTTTAATTCTGGATTTTCATACATTTCATCTAAATATTTATTTAGGCCTAAATTCTTTCCTCCATCGAAGTTAAACAATTCCTCTATCATATTTGAAATAGTTATATGAAAGAAAGTACTAGTATAACCAGCATCAGTTGAATCTAAAATCATTGTATTTATTAATTCCTGCTTTACAATCATTTTATATTCTTTAGAATTGCTTGGTTTTATCGCTTCATCATTTGAAATCCTTTTACTAATTTCTTTTATATACCATTCAATAGATGAAATTATAGGTGCAAGAGCATTTGAGTTAACTCTTTCAGAAGTTGGATACATATGAAATATTTTTTTATCAATATGAAATGTTTTTTTACTAGTTGGTGAGATATCATTTCCTAATATTTCAATAATAAATCTATAATTTCCATTAGCATTAGCATTAGCATCTACAAGTATTTTAAGACCTCTACTATACTTACTACTAGAATATTTGTACTTTTCACTATTATTTTGTTGATTAATACATTTATCTATTGCATTCATATACAAATGCATTGTTGCAAGTCTAGCAATATTTCTTATTTTATTTAAATCGCTTGAATCAATTATTCCTTTATTTTTCTTTATTTTTTGTAATATATCAATAATTTCTGTTTCATTTTGATAATTTTGTGTTAAATTTCCATTTTCATCAATAATTCCAGCTGAAATAAGTAAGCTTTCTAATCTATATTTTCCAGTAAGAGTATCTTTATTAGCACAATAATTTGATTGGCCTATGCTTTCTGCTATACTACTATCTATTTTTGCAATAATACTTTTTGCTTTTTCATTATTCTCTAAGAAGTTTTTCAAATCTGTATAAAGCTGATTATTCGTTCCATATCCACCATTTACTTCTATTAAATAATCACCATTTGGGGCCAATTTAAAAGTACCTTTAAAATCTCTTTTTTGTTCTTTTGCAATATTTAATAATTCATCCAAATCTGCTTTATTAATTGAAACCGAATAATTCATTAAAACACTTTCAACTATTTCATTAGCGTGTTTTAAACAACCTATAATTCTATCTCCTTCTTTATGTCCTGACATCTCAATTATTATTCCATTTGTTTCAACTATCATATTTTCTGGAAAACCATTAACAATTGTATCAGATGATTCTATTATTCTTGTTTTTAAATTACTACTTGCTTTTGAAAAATAATCTACTATAGATGATTTTTGTAATCCATCCAATTTACGAGGACTTGAATTAACCGCACCAACATCTTCACTATCATCAATCTCTATTATTGCTGATTGATTATGTTCACTAGATGAATTATTAGCTTCAATAATGTCACTTTCTATATAATAATGTAGTACTTCATCATTTTTCTTAACACCAAGTAGTTTTTCCATTAATGATTGTTTTGAAGATATTTCTGTTTGTTCTTTAATATAAGATTTTTGTTTTTCAGTTAAATAAACTTCTATAGACTTTATAAATGTATAATCATTATCACTAATTGATTCTAATTCTTCTTTTGTTAGACTTCTTATAATTAATTCTTTTAATTTAATTTCATTATAAGAATTATAATATAGATTAATCTTTTGTTCTAATGACATACTGTTTATAAATTCATTTACTATTTCTGGATTATCTACTATAAGATTATAGTATTCTAAAAGTATTTCTGGATCAGAAGTATATTTTAGTATACTATTAGGTTCCATATTATTAAGTAATTCTATTAATAGTTCTTTATTATCTGTCAATTCAAGAGTATCTAAATTAATAATATTACTTTCAAGACCTCTTATAACTTGTAAATAATCTTTTTTAGCTATTAATTCTTTAATCTTATTTCTTGTTACTTGAATATTTTCTTCACTATTCATTTCTAGATTTAATGAGAATATTGCACTATTATCTGAATATAAATCAGAGTATCTAATTAAAGCTTTATGACCCCAAGTAATAACAATTAATCCATCTTCATTAGCACCAATAATAGTAGTAATATGAGCTCCACCTTCATTCCAATTAAAAGTTGAACTATAATCATTAGTTTCATCTAAGTTGTATAATACTAATTCATGAGCATCTTTTGATACTACTTTATTTCCTTTTTTATCAGTATCCATTTCAACTCTTTCAGTTAAACTTAATATTTCACCATTAGCAAGTCTTCTCTTAATATCATTTTTTAATAAATCAATGTCTACTGAACCATCTTCATTATAACTAAGAGTTAATTTAGAACCTTCTGTTTCTATTCCATAGTGTCTTAAGTAATCAAATGCTATTTGATAATATCCATCTATATTACAAGCATATACTTGCTCTTTAGAATTTGCTGTTCTAAATTTACCATCTTCATTTATTATATTTAGTTTTCTCTTACCATCTGTATCAATAGTAAATATTCTTCCATTTGGATTTGTATCTGATGAGTTAAAGAATAAATACATATCAAATAGTAAAGCTCTAGTATTTAATACTCTTACTCCATTCTCATATTCATACATGTCAAACCCAAATCTACGTTTAAATCCTTCAGGATTGTTTCTAAATATCCATAATATTACATTGCATAAATTTGCATAAGAACATGCTCCTTTTTGTGAATCTATAATGTTATTAATTGTTTCAACAATTAAACCTTCTGTCATATTATATTTACTTGAGAAATGATCAACAAATCTTCTAAATGAAGGAGTATTAATTTGAGAAGGACCAATTTGTCCATAATTATTTCTTCTAATAAATGAATATATTCTTTCAGATCTTTTTATTTTTTGATTTGTTCCTAAAGTAGATCTTTTATTTCCATGTCTATGTTTTTCAAAGAAAATTTCTTTTTCAATTAATCCAGTATTAATTCTTGATTCTATTAAATCACTCATTTCTGAATCAAATTCATATCTTAAATCAGAAGTAATTCTTCCAACAAATGAAGTATCCTTAGTAATTAATTCTTCTTTAATTAAATCTATTACTTTTGCACCTTCACTTAAACATAAAGTAAATAACTCAGAATCAGTATATAATACTTTATTATTATATTTATATTCATATACTTTTCTTCCATCTATTGTAAGTACACCTAAATAAGTTAATTCACTATCTCCTATTTTAATATTAAATCTATTAGCATGTAATAATCTAGGATTTTCTTTAATATAATCTAGGATTTTAGTATCATTAGTACTTAAATACAAATCTATTAAATTATTACCATCAATATATTTAATATAGTCATTATTAGTTTGATATAAATATAAGATATTACTTGAAGTTAATGAATTAATATTATTAGACATAAATACTTTATTAAGTATTTGATTATTATACTCTCTAATTCCTGTTTTTATAATTAATGAAACAAAATCTACATCTATATTTCTATATAATTCATTAAATTCATCAGTACTTAAACTATTTAGGAAATCTATTACATAATTAGATATGAAACCATTATTTAAATCTGTATTTACCTTATCAAGGAATCTTATCTTATATTCATTATTACTATAAGAATTAATTAATTTTTTTATGTTATCTATTGATTTAATATTATTAACAAAATTTGGGAAAGCAGATATTGTATTAGCTAAAAAATCATCAATCTCCATATTACTTAGAATAGTATCACTATCTAAATTTTCTCTTGTTAAATCTATTAAATCATATTTATGTTCATTAACAAATTCTTTATCTTTTATTAATTCATTAAATATTTCATCAGTTGTATAATCTAAAATGAAATATACTTTCTTATAATTACCATCAGCATCCAATAGTGATCTAATTAGTTTAATATCTTTTATTTCACTAATTAAATCGATATATCCTTCATCAATAAATAATGAATAATTATCAATTTGTAATACTCTAGATGCTACTTCATCAGCAGTTAAATCAAATTTAGAGTAACTTGGTGCTATTAATCCTAAATTGTTTTTAACAAATGTATTACTTTCAAATAAAGTTTTGAATACTTCTTTTGGTATTTTATTAATTAATTCATAATTAAAATGTATATTTGAAAGAATATCTGAATCTATAGATGTTATACATTTAGTAAATAATTCTTTATCAAGACTATTTAATATTCTAACAATTGATTCTCCAGGTATTGTTGATAATCTTTCAATTGTATTGTCAAAATCAATACCACTATTTAGTTTATTTTGAATATCCAATTCAATTATTACATTTTGAATTATACTATTTAATCTTTCTTCAAACTCTAATTTATTAGAATCTGTATTATAACCTTGAATTAATCTATTAAACTCTCTTGTTGTAAGTAATCTTTCTTTAACACTCTCATCTATTTCTCTTCCGTTAAGTATATTATCTATTATATTGTCTGATATATTAGTAGGTTTAGAATCAAGTTTTGAAATTAAATTGTTAATAGAATTAACTATTCTACTATAAATTTTAGAAATAGAATTTGTAATTGTTGATAACTTGTTATTAATGCTATTTTTAAGATTAATTAAAGATTTAGTTAATCTTATTTTTTGAGAATCTAAAATTTGATTACTATCTACTTGTTTCTCTATATCAGTAACTATATTACTAACTCTTGTTGCTATACTTTCAGTTGCACCAATTTCTACTAAATTTTGTGCTTCAATTATTTTTTGAGTATTCATATCAATATATTCTGATACATTTACTCCAATATTTTCTAGAGTTAACAACTCACTAGGAGTTAAAGATTCTAATATTCGTGTTACTTCAGTTCTATCACTAGATTCTAATAACTTATTTATTTTAGTAGCAATTGTATTACTATAAATAACATATTGGTTATTTTCATCTACTCTAATTCCAAATGAAGTAACAAGTACAGATTTACCATTTGCATCTGTTTCATAAATGTTAATATTTAATGCATTATTCTGTGTCTTATTGTTTAATCCAATAGTAATTGTTTTATTATTTCTTCCACCTGTTAATAAATCTTCTTGTGAAGCAACATCTCTCATATATTGTTGAAGAGTACCTATATTTCTATTTCTAACATTATCTATTCCAAATAATGTAGGTAATGCTTCTAATAAACCTGGAAGACCTTTAATATCTTCTAGTTTTATATTTCCTAAAAGTGAAAGACTATCAAATAATTCTAAATCATTTTCTGTTCTGCTTTCAATTAATTCTTCTGTTAATTCTTTAATGAAATAATCACTTACAGATAATAATGGACTTATTCTTGAATCTACATTTAAAATAGCATCAGTATTACCTTCATTAATAATTTTAAATATAGCTTTTTGTTTTGCAAGTTTAGCTTTATCTATATTATATTTAATGTTTCCATCTGGATTAGGTAATACCCATCCATAGAAGTATGAACCAAATTCATCAATTATATCTCTTACTTCTTCACTAATATTATCATTTACACCATCCATAAATTCTAATCTATAATTAAATGGTGAAATTCTAGATTCTTTTGTTACATTAGCAAACTCTGAATCATGCCAATATTTAGATTTGATTTGTTCACTAGATAAATACATAAATCCTGTAGTTGGACGTCCTACTTTAATATTATAATAATCTGGATGTCCCAATGGAATTGTCATATCTGGAACAATCAAACTTCCATCTTCAAGTATTACATACATAGCAGCATGACTATTATAAACATAACTATTATCATCATACATTAATCTTTGTACTACAATTGATTCTGGTTTAAATCCTGCAGCAATTAACATTTCACTATATATTTGAGCCCATGTAGCGCAAATGCATCCAGTCTTTTCAACTTCATCAATAGTTAGTTTTCTATTATATTCACTTTCATAATAAGCTGAACCTTCTTTACTTAGTGAATATCTATAAAGAGCACTATAATCTAACTTTTTACCTAATTCTAAGTATATTAATCTAGCCTTTTCAAACTCACTCATTTCTGGTTTAATTTTAGCTAAAACTGATTCTTTTAATGTAGATTTATTAACTTCAGAATATTCTCTAATCATAGAGCCTTCATCAATTACTTCACTTGAATTCAATATTATACTTTCATCGTTAATTTTATTTTCAATATTTTCTTCATTTAGCTCAAATGTTCTTTCAAGAGTAGCTTCTTCATCAAATAAACTATCTATTCCTTTTTGAATTATATTGTTTAATTTAGTTTTTCCATCTTCTGTTAATTTGCTTGCAATTCTTTCAATTTCATTAGAACTCTTACTCATTAAATATTCATATAAATCATTTTTTCCAATATCATTAAAGAATATGTCAGTAAGTAAACTACTGTTTTCTGATTTATTTATTAAAGCATCTATATGTAATGATGTAGCTTTATAATAAATTACAGTATCTGTTAATTGATCAAAACTTAATTTATTTAAGAATTGAGAATATTCTGTATTTGAATCATAATACTCATTAGCATAACTTAATAATTGGTCTACATTATCGTCAAAGTATTTAATAACACTTTCTGGACTCATATGAGCATTTCTGACATATCCAATTTTTTCTCTTTCTCCTAAGATATCACTTTCTACTAATAATCTCATTTGAGATGTAGTTAAATTTTGCCTAAAATTATTAAAATCTTCACTACTAAATGCATCATATAATTCAATCATTGCATATGCAAGTTCATTTCCAGTTGTAGCACTATTTACAACATCTAGTTTTAATTCATTATTAATATCATCATTTCTTATTAATAATAGTTTTTGTTCTGTCGTTAAATTAGATAGTGTTTGTAAAAATTCTTCTTTACTTATTTGATTTCTTATTATTTCTAAAATAGTATTTACACTTCTTGCACTTCTTACTCTACTTAATACCTCATTAGCTCCCATTTCATCAATAAGACCACTAATAGTTTCATGTGATAAGTAATTCTTTAAAATATAATCTAAATCTATACTATCATCTGTTCTTATTTCAGTAGCAAGAGTTACTATATCCATATTAGCTAATTCTTGATATCTTACACTATTTTCAGCTATAGTTCTAAGTAAAGGTGTATTTAAATTTGTTGTAGTAAATCTACAATTATATTGTGTTAAATCACTAAATTTAATTTCGTGTTTCATTCCCCAAGAAACAACTATTACACCATCTTCAGTTAAACCTACAATTGTTGTAACATGGCCAGCGCCTTCTTTCCAATTTAGTATTTCAGTATTTCTTTCTCCATCTAAATTATGGAAAATAAGATTCTTTTGTGATTGATCAACCACTCTAATAGTTTTTCCATTTTTATCTTTTGTATTAATTGTCTTAATTCTTTCTGTTAAAGATAAATGTTCTCCATTTAAGATTCTTCTTCTTAAATCCTGTTTTAATCTATCTATATCTAATGATCCATCTTTATCAAAATAATTTAAATTTGCATTATTTTCTATTTCAATTCCATAATCATTTAAATACTTAATAGCTGCAGAAGTTAGTATTCCACCTCTACTTGCATAGACTTGTTCTTTATCAGTACAATATTCAATATTACCAAATCTATCAACTTTTATTTTTCCATTTTCATCAACTCTAGCATTTATGATTCTTTCATTAGTTACGGGATCTATACTGAATATTCTAGGATGATGTGCTCCATCATAAACACTTAAATCAGTAGAATTCATTCTTATATACATATCCATAAGTAGCATTCTATAATTAAGTGTTTTCTTACCATTCTCAAATTCATACATATCAAATCCAAATGTTTTCTTAAATGCAGAAACATTATTTTTAAATGTACTAAATATTACATTTGTTAAATCAGCATAACTACAAGCACCTGCTTCATTATCTATAACATTTAATAAAGTGTTAATAGTTTCTTGTTCACTTAAATTATATTTATTTTTAAAATGTTCTACTAATCTAGTGTAACTTCCAATATCAATTCCACTATCTACTCCATCTTCAGTTACAAAATTTCTAGTTCTATTAACTTCTCTAACTCTTTGATTTGTTCCAAATTGTTTTCTTGTATTGCTATCTCTTAAATGTTCATAGAAATTTGTATCTTCATTAACATAAGTATCAACTATACTTAATACTTCTGATTTTTCATCCATATTAATAGTAAATTTACCATCTTTAACTTCAATTTTCCCTAAGAATCTATCACTTGCAAGAATAGAATCTAATCTACTTTCAGATAAGAATTCATCAGCGACTTCATTATATAAGAAGTCTCTTGAATTAGCAGTAATTGAAGCTATATTAGTTGTTGAATAATACATACTTCCATTTATATTATAAACATATATAGGTTTTCCATTATTATTGATAATATTACTTAAACCAATTTTACATTTACTTCCATCTGCTCTATTAACTGTATAGTAAACACCTATTAGATTTCTAGGATTACTAACATGTTCAATATAAGAATCATATTTTGAATTAATAATATATATTGCTTTTTGTAAATTAGTTAAATAATCAATAAATTCACTATTACCAATACTTTCTAACTCGACTAATTGCTGATATGTTAATCTAGAATATATTACATTTCCATAGAATTCTTTTATCTTTAATATGTTATTTGCATTTAATAAAGGTATTAAATTCTTTCTACCATATTCAGTCAATCCAGTTCTAAAGAACAATTCATATTCTTTAACTTGTTCTACTGTTAAATCATTAAACAATTTATTAACATCTATATTAGATTTTTTATCTATAATTCTAACAATTAAATCCTCAATATTTTCTTTAGATAATAAATTATTTGAAATAACTTCATCTAACATTTTTTCATTTAAATGATCAATAATATTTTCAGTATTTTTAAATCCACTAGAAAGAATATTTCTAACTACTTCTATATCACTTATTTTATTTACAAAATCAGCATATGTCTGCATATCATTTACAGAATAAATTATTCTTTGTAGTGATTCTTTTGGCATACTACTAATTATTCTATTAACATTCAAATCTCTACTTATAACTTCATCAATAAATGATGTTTTAGAGAATAAATCTATAAATACTGGATTTTCTATTATTTCATAAATAGCTTCATCACTAAGAGTAGATGTATCTATTGACTCACTTTGATAGTATTCTAATACTCTATTCTTAACGCTTTCATTACTTAATTTATGAATATTTGTTAATAGTGTTATTCCACATCTATCTAATACTTCATCAGTTAATTCAATATTTTCAAGCATTCTATTAACTACTAGTGAAATATCTGGTTTTAATACAGGTACTTCATCTTGAGAAGACTGTTCATCATGTATAACTTCATCGTTAAACTTAATATCACTTGCTGCACGATCATCCATAGTAGAACGATCACTTCTACCATCTATTACAGGAGCATTTGTATTTCCTGGTGCATTATTGTTTTCTGGTGTATTATCAACTACACCAAGCATTTGTCTTAAATTATTTGGAATTAATCCCATTAAAACAGTGTCACCACTTATAGCTCTTAATACTTGTGATGTTTGTGTATCACTTCCATTATTTATTCCAATTATTTTACCATTTGTTAGTTTTTCTATTTCAGTATTATTTTTATCTATAGTTTCTTGAAGATTAGAAACTTGTTTTTCTAATTTTTCTATTTCAGTATCATTGCTTTGTATTTCTTTTTCAATATTACTTAATATAGTAAAATCATTTTCTTTCTTAAGTCTTTCTCTTAATTCAACATTCTTTTGTTCAATACTTTCTAACTGTGTTCTATAATCTTCTAGTATCGTATTTATTCTTGAATTATCTTCACTTAATAGTGTTGCAATTGTATCTCTTGAATCTAAAGTTGTTTCAAGTCTCTTACCAAGAACTTCAATTTCTCTATCTAATTTTTCTTTTAATACTTCTAAACTTTCAATATCTTTATTTAATTTATCAAACTCAGTATTATTTTTTTCTTCTGGATTAATATCTTGTATTATTTGATTATTTTCATCTAGTTTTTCATTAACCTTTTGTAAAGTTAGTAAACGTTCTGCTAATAGTTTTTCATTATATAAAAGTGTATCATTTATTTCTTGTTCAGTTGTAGATTTTAAAAGAATATCATCATTAATACTAGTTATGTTTTCAAATAACTCTAATTGATGTTTTAATTTTGATATAGTATCTGTATTTTCCCTTGTTGCTAGAGAACTATCGTTTTCAATACTACTTTCAAGATTTAAAAGCGTATCTCTAATTGAAAGATAATTATCATAAACATAATCATTAGATTTATTTAATTCGCTTAATAATTCTGATATTTCAGCATGAAGATTTATTAATTTAGATTCAGCTGCAATGTTTAAAATACCTTCTTTATTATTATTAAGCAATTCTGATACTTGATCATTAGTTAGTCCTAAATCTCTTTGTAATTTTATATACTGTTCTCTTTTTTCTTTTAAAGAATCAAGTGTTTCTTGTCTTTCAGTTAAAATATTAGCAATTCTATCATCAGTAAGTGCTGCAATACTATCATGTCCATAATTTAAAGATTCATTTCTTGCATTAATAATTGCTTGCTCTAAATTTAAAGCTGCATATGCTTCTTCTAAAGCATAATCACTATATTTTATTTTTTCACTATTGATTTCTCCATTGGCAACTAATTGATCATATTTGGCTTTTAGTTCTGGATTAACTTCTGCTACAGCAATTTTTTCTTTTAAATTATTTCTAATTTGATTCATGAAGCGTAAATCACTTCTTAATTCTTGAGATGTAAATAATTTTATAATATTAGATCCACGATATTTATTATTTAAATATTTTAATGCAGACGGACTATCCAAAACTGCATATGATGCTAAGTCTATTCCAACATTTACAATATTTAAACCTTGACTAGCAACTCCACCTGCTACAGACATTACTCCACTAGTTATTGCACCATAAAGTCCAGCTTTTAATACTGCATTTGGATCAACTACAACACTTTCTCCGGTAAATACACTAGATAAAAATGCATCATAAACTTCTTGAACACTTTCTTCAAAACCTTCACTAAGCATTTTTGTAAATACTCCAGCAAGTCCTTTGGCACCTTCAAAGCTTTCATTTAGCATACTTAATCCTGGTAATTTACCTAATACAGCTTCCATAGTTGTTTCAGACAAACCAGATAATAAACCATATATTGTTGCGGTTGCTTCATCCATTCCTTCAATCATAGCTTGTTGTTTTGTTCCACCAGCTGCACTTAATCCCATTGTTGCAAAAGATGCAAGAAATTGGAATGATTTTAGTGCTGTCTCAGGAAGTCCTAAACCACCTGTAGCTACAGATATTCCTAATGTTGCCACAATTGAAGGTAACATATTACCTATACTGCTACCAATTTCATATTCATTTATTAAATAAGATGCAAAATCATCATCAAGAGTTACATCATTTAGGAATTTTTCTATTTTATAATCTTTAGCAGTTTTCCTACCATCAGCAGCAAATATATTAATAAAATTATCTGCCCAACCATTAACTCCATCATATAATGAGTAACCAGCCATATAAGCAAATTTTCCAGCATCACTCCAAAAACCAGAGGTATTTTCAAAAGCTTCCTTCATTTTAGCATATCGTTCTTGCCCTAATTCATAACCTATAATTTTGGCACCAGTATCATTAAATATACTAAATATTTCTGTTGCTTCATCGATTCCATATTTATTCATAAGATATGAATAACATTGAAGTGCTTGCTCTGTTGTATAGTTATAATTATTTTCTTTACTTCCAGCTACTAATGCATTTAGATTATCAGTATATTTCTTTATATTTCCAGATACATCTAATCCAGTTGCATCGATTCCATTAGAAATACAATATAATGCTATTTGGTCTTTATTCTTTACTAATTTGCCATCTTTATCATAAAAATACATTTGAAATGTAGAAGTTTCTGGATCAGGAATTTTTACAAAATGATCAACGCCTATATCTCCTGAAAATAAAGATTTATCTTGTGCATTCAAAATACATTTTATTTGATCAGCTGCAGTTTGTTCAATTTTTCGGTTTAAAATTGCATTTTCAAGACCATATTCAATTACAAGACCATACTTATTCTCAAATATTTCTCTTTGAGAATCAGTTAATCCATCCGCTCCCATTCTTTCTGGTTCAATATATTTATCTTTTAATATTAATTTACTTAATGCTTCTCCTGCAGGATCATGATATTGTGCATTAAATGCATTTCCTATAACAGATAAAATTTTAAACCAATTAGAATCTGAAGTTGCTTTATTTATCGCAGATAAATTTTCAGATTGTTGTTCTTTTGTTTTTTCTAAAATATAATTATCAACATCAAATGAAAGTTGATTGTATTCAGCATTATTAGCAAGTAAATAATTATGAATATCATCAGATGAAATAAATCCATCAAGATTTCCTGAAGACATTTCATTTATTCTAATCATATCCAATCTTGAAACATTTCTATTGTATTCAATATCTTTTAATTGTTCTTCCAAAGTTGCTACTTTATCGTCTATTTCTACTGCTTCAGGATGATTTTCAAAAAATTCAACTGTTTGTTTTCTTGTTGCATATACATTTAAAGTTGTTTCATCTCGTAAAGCTTGAATTTGTTTTGCCTCTTCTAATTCCTTGCTAACACTTAAATACTCATTATTTAGTTCAATAGATCTCATATATGAGAATATAAGTTGTTCACTAGAACTTAAAAAGCATGCATTATCTACTATTGTTTTAAGGTCTTTTTCTATACTAGCTAATTCACTTTTTTGTTCACTACTTAATTCTTGTTCACTAGCTTCAATTCCTTTTAATGTTTGGTATTTTTCAATCTTTGATTGTGCTTCTTGCGCTTCTTGTGCTTCTTTATATAAAGCAGAATTTGGATCTAATTCATCAAGATGTAAAATAGCATTTTGAACTTGTAAAGCATGTGAATTTTTATAATAGTTATCAATATATTCTTGATTTTCTTCAGAAATTACTGGTGTATATATAGTTATATCATCATTATTTGAAGATAAAACTTGTGTTTCAAAATTAGTGCCACTAATAATTCTAAGTACAGTTTGCATTTCACGAGAAGAAGCCATATACATATTAGCATTTGAAATATTATAATATGCTAATTGATCAACAACAGAAAACTTATTTGCATTAGAATAAATTGAATCAATTTTTGATTCTAATTTTTCTAACTCTTTTGTTTCAGAGGTTGATAATGTTGTTTTATCTTTTAATTCTAAATATCTTTTGTATTGACCTTTTGCACTTATTATTTGTGTTGCTTGACTATATAATTCTTGTTCTTCTTTTGACAAAGTTCCATTTGCATATTTTTCTTGCCATTCGCTATAATTATTAATAATTTCTTGAGTTTTGATTTTAGGTAATACTTTTTGAGCATATTCAGAAAAATATAATTTACTTTCTTCTTCTGTTAATCCATCTTGTTTTATTTTATTATACTCTTCTAATTTCTTTACATCTTCTTCTGTAGCTTGACCTAATGCAATTCGAGACATAATATCACTAATTTCTAAATTATTTTCAGACATAGTATATAGTTTATTTGTTAATAAAACTATTTGTATATCTTTATTACTTACTGCATAACCATATTTTGCTAAATTATTACCAAATTCAAAATATAATCTCGAATTTTCCATATTTGAAAATGCTATTTGTTCTACTTGGCTAAATGGATTAATATTAGATTCTATTATATCCATATGACTATTAATTCTATTATATTCTTTTAATTCTTCAGGAGTTAATTCTCTTTGATTTTTAAAATCTTGAAGTTCTAAAAATCTATTATATTCTTTTCTAGAATCTATTATAACTTTAGCTCTTAAGAATTCTTTTGTTTCTGCATCTGTTAATTCATTATTATTATACTTTTCTTGCCATTCTTCATAATTATAAAGAATACTTTGTGTTTTAATAGCTGGTAATATTTTTGTATATTGTTCACTATATACATTATTTTGTTCTTCTGTTAATCTTGGTTTTTCAATTTTATATAGTTCTGTTAATCTTCTTTCATAATTTGTTCTATCTCTATCTGATAAATGTGAATTTGCTAGTTTATCACTTATTTCTTTTATTTCTTCTTGAGCATTATAATATGATATTGCTTGATTACATATACTATCTGTTAACAATACAACATCTAAATCTTTATTTTCTACTGCATAACCATATCTATTCAAGTTATTTCCAAATTCCATAAACATTCTTGCGTTTTCCATATTTGAAAATGCAAGTTGTTCTACTTGACTAAATGGATATGCTTTTGTTGTTGCTGTATCAGTATCTATTTTAGATTCTAATCTAGATAATTCATTTTTTTCTTCAGTAGTTAATTTTTCTTTATCTTTTAGTTCTAAATATCTTCTTGCATCAACAATTTCAGTTGCTTGTAAATAGATTTCTTCTTCTGCTTTTGTTAATTTACCATTATTATATTTCTCTTGCCATTCTTCATAATTATAAACAGCAGTTTGAACTTTAACAGCAGGTAAGATTTCATTTGCATATCTTCCCATATATAAATTTGATTGTTCTTTTGTTAAAACAACTGGTTTTGCATCTTTAAGTCCTTCTAATTCAGTTTCATACTTTTGTCTTTCACTTGCAGTAAGACTAGTATTATTTTGAAGTTCTCTTTCTAAAAATACTTTTCTATAATAAGCAGTTGATTGAGAATTCATATCATCAACTAATTTAATGATATCTAAATCTTTATTTTCAACTGCATATCCACTACTTAAATAATTTGTTCTTATTTCATCATATACTCTTGCAGTATCACTGTAGCCAAAAATAGCCAATTCAATATCACTAAATGGATTAGCATTACTTTTTATTGTACTCAATTGAGTTTTTAATGCATTATATTCTTCTTTTTCTTCTGCAGTTAATTTTGTTCTTCTTCCATATAATTCATCATATCTTTCTAGTTGTGCCTTTGCATCTAATACTTTCTTTGCCTCTGCTACAAGTTTTGAATCATATTCACCTTTTAATTCATCAAAATTATTAATTAAATTCCATAATTTTATAGAATCACCATAGTTTTCTTCTAACCATTGTTTATCTTGTTCAGAAACTGCTGCAGTTGTATGTAATTCATCTTTTTTTGCTTGATAATGTGCACTATTATCATTTGAACCCATCTCAATTTGACAAAGTTCTTGATTATTTTCAAACATCTGTTTTGCAATATTGAATGCTCTTACATCATCTTGTGACTTAAAATATTCACCAATATTACTATAAAAATCCAAATTAAGTCTAGCACTTTCCATATGTTGAAATGCTATTTGATCTGCAACAGAAAAATTATAAATCAATTCTCTTGCTTTATTAATTTCTTCTTCTAAATATGGAGGAATTGTTTCAAGATCGGCATATTTTTCTAATGTACTTCTTGCTTTTAATATTTCTTGTGCTTGGTGAAAATATTCTAAATCTTTTCCTGATAATTCTCCTTTTCTATCTTTTATAGCCCACTCGCTAATATTATTAACCATACTTTGTACTTTTATTTTTGGTAATACTTCATTAGCATATTTTGAAAAATATAATGCACTTTCTTCTTCAGTTAAACCAAATACTGTTCCATTTGTTGGATCATTATTTCTATAAATTGTTAGTACTCCATCTACTTCTTTTGTTAGTACTCCATAGTCTTTACCAATTTGTTCTAATCTTTTTTTATCTTCTTCTGTAGCTAAATTATCATTTATTTTTTTAACGAGAATTGCAGCTTCATTATTAGCTTGAGCCATATTATCAAGTTTTTGTGTTAATAATATTATTTGTAATTCATTATCTTCAACAGTAAATCCATGTTCTCTTAAGTTTTCTGCATACTCCATAAATACTCTTGTTGCATTTTGATAATAATATAATGCACTAGCAACACCAGAATATTGACCAGTTATTTTTTCAAGTTCTTTCTTTTCTTTTTCTTGTTTTTCAGTCAAATGTTCTAAGCCATTAAGTTCTGCTAATCTTGCTTGAGAGTTTTTAAATTCAGTTGCTTTATCAACCACTGATTTAGTTTTTTCATCTAAATCTGAATAGTTTGCAAGTAATTTATCATAATCATCCAAAATAGCTAACACTTCAATAGAGCTAGCATTTTCATTCATTACTTCATTATAATATTTTTCATATAAAGCTCTTTCTTCATTAGTGCTTCCAAGAACTCTTATTGCATCGAAATGATCATCATATTTTTTCATTTCACTTTCTATTTCTAGTTTTGCAGAAAGATATTCTTTTTTTGTTATTTTTCTTTCAGCAAGTAATCTATCTAATTCTTTTATTTCTTCTTCTAGTGATAATAGTTTTTGAGAGTTTTCATATTCTTTAGCTAGATTTTCAATAACGGCACTTTGCGCATGATAATCTTTCAATCTAATATTATTTTCTTCAAGGTTTTTATAATATGATGATTGGCTTTCTAAAAATTTCTTTCTATATTCTTTGTATTTTTTACTATCTTTATTATATGCTTGTTTATTCTTTTCTTTATAACTTGCTAATCCTTTTTTATATTTACTACTTTTTCTATCACTCTTTGAAGGATATTCATTTCCATGTTCTTCAGCCCACTTTGCAGCATATTCCTGTTCTAGCATAGCGTCTATAATATTTTTATAATTAGAATCAAATGTTTTTCTATTTGTTTTATCTAATTCTTTATAAAAATCATCTTTTCTTTTTTGAGCACTTGTATTAAATGTATCCATCCAATTAGCTATTACAGCTTCACTTTGTCCAAGCATAGCTCCATATCCTGCTGCATATTCACTAGCTGTTAAATCAAATGCATAGTTCATTAAAGTTTTTTCTGAATCTGAAAAAATTTCTTTTCCATCTTTATCTTTATTTGAATCATCCATTTTTTCTTTTAGATTAACTAATTGTTTATGTAAATTAGCTAGAAAACTATTATATCCACTTCCGCTTCCTTTTACACCAATTTTACTTATACTACTACACATACTGCTAAATGATGATGCATATTTTGTTCCTGAGATTGAAAAATTATATGTAGCACCATGTTGTGAAGTTTTATTTTCACCTGTTTGAAATTTTTCAAACACTTTATTTAAATCAGAAGCTTTATTTTGAAGATAATTCCATCCAGTTTTTCCTTTATTTTTAGCATTATCTTGGCCAGTTATACTTGGTCCTCCAAGAATAGCAATAGCGCTTCCTAAAGCAGCATAATCTATACTTATTACCCCTCCTGCATAACCTCCTCCTGCATTTTCATCTTCTAAGTCATTTTTTTCTTCATCTTCAGAATTCTCTTCAATAACTTTTAATACATCAATCAATTCTGGATGAGCAACTACTAATTCTTCTAAACTATTGTAAATATTACCTTCTTTATCTTTATATGTTCTATTTCCATCTTTTTCTATTATTTCAATATCTTCCAAATTAAGAACATTTTCTGATAGTTTAAAGTCTATTTTTATACCATATTCTTCTAAATTTTCATTAATTATTCTTGTAAATTCTTCTTCGATTTTACTTCTATCAAGTACGACTAAATCTCCATTATCTTGGTTACTATTATCACCAGATAAAAACTGAGCAATTAGTTTGTTAAGTTCTTCATCAGTTAAATCTCCCTCAACTTCAATTTCTCCACTATCAATTAATTCTTTTATATAATCTCTAATAGAATCATAAACATTTTGAGTAACTTCCTGTTTTTGTTCTATAGTTAAACTATCTAAATCAAATTTTTCTATTTCTTTATTTATATTTTCGTTTAAAAAATCATTAACTATTCTATAATTATCATCATTACTTGTATTATATGTAGCATCATAAGTACTACTATTATCAGGAGAAGACTGATATATAGGTGCTGATGCACTAAAAGAAAAAGGATCATTTAAATTTGATGAAGAAGTAGTTGTAGATAAATCTGATGATGAATTAACTGAAGAATTGTTTGTATTAGAATTATTTACACTTTCTTTATTTGCTGCATTTTCTTTATTTACTACTACATTTCCTTCAAATGATTTTATTTGATTTTCTTCTATTTCTGCTTTTGTTTTACTAGCAAACATTGTTCCTGCAATAGCAGCCGTTTCAGCTCCAAAAACACCTTTTGCTATTTTTTCTTCTTTAGTTATATCTTTTTTTTCTTCATGTAAAAGAGCACCACAAAACGGGCATTTATTTAATTTTTTATTTATTTGTTTTCCACATTTTATACATTTCATACTCTTATTCCTTATTATCATCTCACATTGTCATACCATGAGTAGGACATGCTGGCATTCTTGCATAATTATTATAAGCATTATCTGCTTTTATTCTTAATGCATTTATTTCATCTGATAAAGCTTGTATATCTGCATTTAATTTATCTATCTCATCATTTAATTTTTTATTCAGTTTTAGACATTTTTCTAACATTTTAACTAAATTATCTTTATATTTTTTTAGTGAACTTGATAATTCTTGACATTTTCCTCTATCGAATGGTTCAGAATTTATTATTACGCGCTTTAAATATTCACTAATTGCATCTAAAGCTGATGAATAATCTCCAAGTATATCAATAAACTCAGAAAGTAATGGTAAAAATTCTTCATAATTAGCTCGTGTTTCTTCATCTGTTGCTAATTGTTCTTGTTTTGTTTCTTGTTCTGTTATTTTTTCTTCTTTTTGAGTTTCTAAACTCTTATATAAAGAATATGCAGCATTTCTAGCTCCACAAGTACAAATAGGAGTATAAACAGGAGTATTCCCCCCTTTTTTTCCACTACCTTTTCCTCCACTTTTTGCTGGAGCATTAGTGCCATCTACTACCATTCGAAATTTTATATTATTATGAATACGTCTCATATCCTCACCTATTATTCTACTATAATAAGTTTACTATAATATAGGGTTTTTTTCAATAAAATAGCATAAAAAAAAAGAAACTTTTTAGTTTCATTTTTTTACTTTAGAAAACTATCTTTTTTCTATTTGATTTTCTTCTATTAAAGTATATTCTCTATTAGCTTCTTCTATTAATTTTGAATACATTTGATTATATAATGTAATATTATTTTTATCACTAAAATAGCCTAAAAATCTAAATATAGCAAATATTGTACTTTTAGGAGTACGATTAATGCTTTCTTCTACTGATAAAAGAGTAAAGATATCTTCAGCTATTTTTTCATCTTTTTTATTTCCAGAAGATGCATTTTTTTCTTTTAAAGAAGTAGCTCTTTTTCTCATATCACTAATTAAACTATTCAAATTTAAAATATCTTCATCTTTCATATTTTCTCTCCATATCAATTAGATTCTATCATAATAAATCTTTTTTTTCAATTATTTAGTTAAATAAGAATTCTACAGCTAGTAAAACAAATTCATGCATTTTAGCTGGATTTTGAAATCTATGATCAGCACCTTCTACACCTATAAAATCTATACTATTATTATGTGCAAATTCTTTTACTTTATCAAATGGTACTAATTCATCATCTGTTCCATGAAATATTAATAATTTATCTTTAAAACTACTATAGTCATATTTTGTAATATCATTTTCTTTTAAAGAATCAACAAACTCTTTAGTTATTCTAAATTGTCTATCATATCCAAATAAGAAACTTTTACCATGACTTAATAGTTTTTTATTATCTTCTGTTAATATATTTTCATTTAATACTTGATACATTATAACAGCAGGACATCTAAGAACCATTTTTTTAAATGGGCATCCATATTCATGAATATATTTGAGACTTAAGTATCCTCCAAAACTAGTGGCATTTAAATATACATCAGCATTAAATCTTTTTTTAGCATAATTTATTACATGATTAAAATAATTAGAACAATCATCCAAGGTAAGTTTTTGTCTAACATCTTTACCATGACAAGGCCAGTCAAATGTCAAAATACATACATCTTTATGCCTATCTAAAATGTATTCTGATAACTTCTTAGATGCATTATTTTCTTTGCTTCCACCAAAGCCATGACAAGATACTAATACTTTATTAATAGTACTCAAATCTTTATAATACATTTTACATTTAATACTTATATTATCTTCACTTATTTCAAAATACTTTTCCATTTTACTTAACTCTCTCTAGACTAATTTTACTATAATGATTATTTTTTTTCAACAAATAAAAAAGATAAGAATAATTTCTTATCTTTGATATCAATATTTTATATTAAAAATTGTAATTTGAAACAGCAGTACTAATACTTGTAGAAACAGCATTTAATGTCTCTTTATAAATTTTACTCTTAGACATAAATGTATTAAATGCATTTTGAGCTTTATCTCTACCAGTTCCAGCAGTCCAGTTTTGCATTATTTTTTCATAATACATTCTTACATTTGAAATAAATCCATCCATTGCACTATTAGCAGCATCAACTTTTGCTTTTCCTTCATTAGCTTGTGCAGTAATGTTGATTGTATCTCTAGTATCGCTGTATTCTGGTAATTTAGATTTTTCTTCAGCTACAAGTGGTGTTAGAGTTTCTAAAACAGCGCCATTAGATTTTTGAATATCTCTATAATTAGCAGCTATTTTTGTTGAATCAGAAGCTAAGCTTACTAGTGCATTTCTTATTTCAATCATACCATTAAATACTGTAACGATATTATTGATTTGAACACCAGCATCTTTTCCTTCCCAACATCCTTTAAGTACATTGATAGCAGTACCTAAATTATTAATAATAGTATCTGCACTTGAATCCTCTGTACCCATTACTCCATTTTTGAATAATGCAACTGCATCTTCATACAAATTTTGTACACTTTGAACTTTATGATTCATCTTATCTACCTCCTATTTTAATAATACATCTTTTATTTTTTTATTTCAACTTATTTTACATAGTTTATACATTATTTTTCTTGATTAACAAGTTTTACAACAACAGGTATTCCATTGTTAATAACTGCAGCATATTCTTTTGTTATATTGTTATAACTTGATAATTGTATTTGTGATTTAAGTAAGAATTGTTGAGTTACTCCAGGTCCTATCCAAATACCATCATTTGTATTAACACTTTCTTTAAACCAAGCATCATACTCATACTTTTTAAAGTTAGATGGTAAATCAAATAATGCAAAACATATTTCATTATATTCTTTACTATCAAGTAAAATTTGATTAAATATTTCTTTACTCTCATCAGATAGCTTACTATAGAACTTATCAAATCCAAATATAACACATAATAAATCTGGTTTTTTCTTTAAAACTCTAACATTCATATTATTTTCATTTAATACTGCTTTTACTTTATCATTATGATTTTTTAATGCTGTTACAGCTTTATCAAATTCACTATTAGAATAAGCTATTTCATAATTGAATTCTTCAAAGAAATTAGTAGCATCTATTACTACCTTAGTAAATGTCTCTTTATTTTCTATTAATCTAATAAAATTTTTAGCATATAAATTCATAGCATTCATTTCATTAGCGGAAATAATATTAACTCCATTCTTCTTAAAGTTAAATACAGTAGAAACCAATGTATCTTTTGATATACCTACAGGAATATTTTCTAAATCTACATATTTCTTATTAAATACATCATATGTAATTTCATCAGGCATAGTAGGTATTCTTTTTGCTTTTAACATTCCACTATCACTTAATTGTTTTACAGAAGATTTAATTTTTTGAATAATATCATCTTGTTTATCAATAAATGCAGTTTGAAATTCTAAAACTTTATCTAATTTTACAAGTCCACGTCCTAAATAATTTGTTGGTACAAGACCATCTGTTTTTCCTAATATGTCTCTATAAGACATTTCATTATTAAGTTGTAATGTATATATTTGTTTACAACTTTGAGTAACTTTAAGTCTTATACTACTTTGATTTTCAGTTGTAATTATGAAGTAAATACCATATTTACTTCCTTCTCTAATAAGAGGTACAAAATTATCTCCCATATCCATATATAGTTCATTCATTACTTCAAAATAATTAATTACTACTACTATATTTGGAAGTTCTTTACCACTAAGTTTAATATAATCTTTATAATTACCATTATAACTAGTAAATAATTTTTTTCTTTCATTCATTTCCTTAGTAAGTAGTTTTATTAAATTATTAAGTTTTTCTTCATCATCACTAAGTACAATATCACCTACTTGAGGTGCACCATCAAAATTAATTAATGTCTCAGGTCCAAAATCGGCAATATAAATATTTAGTTCACGAGAATCATGATTAGCAATTAATGAATAGATTACTGTTTGTAACATTTCATCTTTTCCACTATCACTCATACCATATATTATAGTATTTCCACCATCTGTTATTGGCATTGTTAATAATCCTTGATTTTGATTAGTTGGATTATCATACTCTCCTATTATAGGGTTTAAGACAAAACGTTTTTCTTTATAATTATATTTTTTTACTAAATTAGAAAGAATTATATTACTTGGTAATTTATCTAGCCATAATTGATTAATATTCAAATTCATTTCACTACCAGTATCAATTAAATATTTAACAATTGATGTTAATTCTTCTCCTTCTGATTTTAATGATCTTCTAGCTATTGAATTATTAATTGATCTACTTACATTACCAACATTATCAATAAAATATAAATTTTTATCTATTTGTTTTTTAAATTCCTTACTAGGATAATATTGAGCTCCTGCCCAAGCTGCTTGACCTAATGCAAATAATTCATTATATCCTACTTGTAAATAGAATCTACCAACATTTTTAAGTTCAGCTGCAAAATCATTTTTAATCATTTCCATACTATCAGATTTATCTTGAACTTTTAAACAAATTTTAAATTTAGAGTTAGACCATATTTGAGCATCTACTACTCCACTAGGTTTTTGTGTTGCTAAAATCAAGTGAACACCTAAAGAACGTCCAATACGAGCTGTACTAATCAAATCATCCATAAAATCTGGTTGTTGATCTTTTAATTCTGCAAATTCATCACATACTATTATTAAATGTGGAATTGGTTCTTTAATAACTCCATCTCTATATAATTTTTGATATTTATATATATCTATTGTACTCTCTCCAAGTTGATCTCTTACTTCATTAAATTTTTCTTGTCTACGTCTTAATTCACTTTGAATACTTGAAAGTGCTCTATTTATTTCTGTTTTATCTAAGTTTGTAATTGTTCCTACAACATGAGGAAGTTTTTGACCAGTATCACTATTTACAAATGCTCCAGCAAGGCCTCCACCTTTATAGTCTATTAAAACAAATGCAACTTCTTCTGGACTATAATTAATGGCCATTGATAAAACATATGTAATGATTAATTCAGATTTACCAGAACCAGTCATACCTGCAACAAGTCCATGTGGACCATGAAATTTTTCATGTATGTCTAATATAAATGCATCTCCATTTTCATTAACACCTATTTCAGTTTTTAAAGATTTTGTTGGATTATTAGTTTTCCATCTATTAAGTACATTTAATTGTTCAATTTGTCCAACACTAAATAATTCTAAGAATGTAATAGTACTAGGTAATTGTTTAATATCATAATCCATATATAATGGCAAATTAGATAAAGATTTTGTTACAATATTCATATCATAATTATTATCTATTTCATCTGAAAATCTTATTTGGCTATTATCTTCACCATTAATAACAACAGAAGCTGAGTCTCCAATAGTTATAAATTTAGAAACTTGACTAGGTACTTTAGATAATTTTTCTTCTACAATTACTAAACTAAATCCTAAATTAATACGTTCTTCTAATACTTTTTCCACTATTTTTATTTTTCTTGCTGTATCTATATCATCAACAAGTAATAAATAATAAGTGTTAAACGCTGTATATGAGTTTACTCTTTCATTAGAATTACCATTTTGAAATAGTACTTTTCTATTCTTCATTATTTGTTCTAAATAATCAGATACTTCTTGCATCTCTTCAGTATTTGTAGCAAAAAATCTTATATATTTATCATTTGAAAAAGCATAAGGTGATTCTTTTAAATAATCCCATCTTTTTTTGTTTTTATTATTTGTAAAAACTACAATTTTTAAATTATCATAACTATGATATGCCATCATTTGAAGAAAAACATTATTTATGAAACTTAAATATTTTGGATGTATTCCATTAATATTAGTTAAGGGATTTTCAGCAAATGAATATGATATTGGAGCATCATTAATAATATCAAATTGTTTGATTGTAGAATCAAGCATTTGTTTTAAATCATCATCATCCATTGTGAAATCTTCTTTAGAATAACTAATTCTAGCATCAAAAGGAACTTGTCCTTTACCAATTCTAACACTTAAAAAATCATCTTGATCTATTTTTCTTTCCCATAGTGTTCTTCTTTTATTAACAATAATATCATAACAAACATTATTAGCAAGATAACTTTCTTCTAAATACTTTTTTTGATCATCAAATTCTTTTACAATATCTTTTTTCTTTAATTCTATATAACTTCTATATTTTTCTTGACGATTTTTTTCTCTTTTCTTTTTTTGACTTTTTTCATATGCTCTTGTAATAAAAGGCCATATAAACATACTTAGTATCATAGTAACAGTAATAACTAAAGCAGGAATAGATTGAGACCATGTTCTTTCACCAGCTGTAACAGCTTGAATTGTATTTGTAAGTGTCACTAAAGAACTTGCTCCCATTGTAAGCATTGGTCCTAATGTCATTATTAATGGTGTTTCTTGCATATTCTCTTTTCCAGGAGGAGAATCTACATGCATTTCTAATGTTTCCATTTTTTTTCTCATTCTAGGACTTTTTAAAAAATAATCATTATCTTGATACAACTTATCATTTTGTATTTCTTCATCACTTATCATATCACTAACTGTAATGAATTTTTCTGTTAAATTATTTATTTTAATTATATTATTAAAAGGAGCATTAACAAAAATCATATTTTTAACTAAAATAATTTTATATCCATAACAATTTATAATGTCTCCATTTTTAGCATATACTACATCACTTTTAACTTTTTCATCATTCAAATATACATCAGCATTCTCATTTTTTTGAATTCTCCATCTTCCATTCTCAATAAATAATGTATAATGAACATCATTAAAATATGGAATATTAATACATATTTCATTATCTGGTTTCATTCCAACTTTTACTATTTTATCATCTGGAAATTCAAACTCCCTAAAAGTATAATCAATATTATCAGATGAAAACAACACATATCTTTTATTATTTTTTTCTACAACATAATATGTATTTGGTTTTAAAATATTACCTTCTTCTGAAGAAATAATTTTTGTATTTTCACTACTAGTAATTATCCAATTATTATTTTCCCCACTTATATTAACAATATTTTTCCCTTCATTATCAGTCATCCAAAAATCACCAATTTTTTTAATTGGTAAAATGAATCTAACAATATCATTTTCATCGAATAAATACAAATTCATATTCTTTTTTCCCCTTTTTAAACTACAAAAGTATTAACTTCGTTCCATTTCTAATATCTGTATTTTTAATTAAATCATTATTATTATAAACATCACCTGTATCTGTATTTAATAACATATAATTTCTTTCGCTATCTATAGAGTCAAATAAAGTTGTATTTAATAATTTAGAAATATTGCCTATTTTTTCATTAACAGGTATAAATACTTCATGTGTTTCATCTAAAGATAAAATATATATATTTACTAAAACTTTATTATCTAGCATACAACACCTACTCTCCTACTATAAGATAGTATATCATATTTATAATGAAAATAATAGTTAAAAAAAATAAAAACTTCATTTTAAATGAAGTTTCTTTTTTCCTTTAAATAAAACAATAATTCTAATAAAATAATACCTAAACTATCTATAAAAACATCTATTGTTTTACCACTTCTACCTATTACAAATAATTGATGTATTTCATCACTAATCGCATATAATAAACATATTAAAAATGTAAATAATAAAATATGTTTTAAGTCTATATTATATTCTTTTAATAATAAACTAACTAATAAAGCCAAAACAAAATATACTCCCATATGAGCAACTTTTCTTATAATCGGATCAATTATATCTATGACTGATTCATCTTCTGTAGTAAGTCTACTTACAAATCCTCTGCTTTGATTCTCTGATTCATTTCCATTTAATGAAGAAAAGTAAAAAATTAGTCCCATCCATAATATAATAAATACTATTAATATTATTTTTTTAGTCATTTAAATACTTTTTAACCTCATTTCTAATCTCATTCCATACTTTCTTAAGTGAAGGATAAGATAAAACACTTTCTACTTTATCATAATTTGTCCATATTAATTCATGAGTATCAGTAGATGTATTATCACTAACTCCATCATCTAAACCTAAAAAATAATGACACTCACACTTTTCATTACTTGGAGTAACATAATGTTCTATATATATTTCTTTTTCACTTATAAGTTTAACTTTTCTTTTAATTTCCTCTTCTGTTTCACGAATAGCACACTCTATAATAGTTTCATTTTTTTCTAAATGTCCTTTTGGAAAACTATAATCTTTTTGTTTATCTCTATAAATTAATGCTATTTGATTATCTTTAATTAAAATAATTCCAGCTTTTAATGTCATCTTATTCACCATAATAATTATATTACTTTAAAAGTCTTAATTCAATTAAAAAGACATTTAAATGTCTTTTTTAATTACATAAATCTTGGTCCACAAACATTTACATTACATACTTCATTTTCTTCAGTACATGTATAACTTGGACTATAAGTATGTCTATAAATATGATGATTTATTATTCTTGTATTAATTGGTTGAATATGAGGAACTTCATGTATTATTTCTTTATGTATACATCTTTCTTGAGGACACTCTATAATTGGTGAACACATCACTGGTGTACTAGGACAAGAATTCATCATATTATCTTTCATAGTATTATCAGGTGTTACTTTTAATTCAGCACTTCCTTCAACACTGTATCCTTGATACATACCCATATTATCTTTCATAATTAACAACTCCTTTTCATGAGTATTCTATGTATTATTATAAAAAATGAATAGGTATATAAAACAAAAAGTAGATTACTCTACTTTTATTGTTTTAAATAATCAACTACTTTTTCATAGTATTCAATATTAAGACCTGGAGTTACTTTTTTAATCTCACTTGGAATACCTTTGATATTTATTTTTGTAACATCATAATTTCCACCTGTTACACCTACTCTAAATCCATATTTAGACCATGCAATTTGACTTACTTCTTTATCTTGTAAACCTTGTATTAATTTTTTACCATTATCACTGAGTGCTGCTATGCAGTGAGAATTCCAAATAGTTGGAGTTGGATAAAGTATAACAATTTTGTCTTTTACTTGATTCCATCCATCAGGATTAGAATTAGCAAAATCTATAACACTTTTTTCATAATCAACTATCATTGGTTTAGCACCCATACCAGTTTTTAAAAACATTGAGAATAAATCAGCAGGTGTATTATTCATATATCCAGATTTTTTATAAAATGTTTTTAATTTAGGAAGCACTTCATTTAAAGTTGTTTCATTAAGTTCTTTATCTCCAAGCATAATAGAAAGTAATAAACCATAATAAGTTGCTCCTGGAGAAGATGTAACTGGGTCTACTGAACCAATATTAATTGAACCATATATTGAATCTAATCCAATTTCACTCCATTTTTTTCCTTGTAAAATATAATCTATTAGTTTATTCATATCAGTAATATAATGAACACCATTTTCTACTGTGACAATATTTTCTTTTTTTAGTGCATCTACTACTTCAGTCCAACTATAAATAACAATTGGAGTATTTAATATAATGTCACCTGCTACTACAGTTTTTCTTGGAGCTTCTTCTCCTTCTGCTGGAGTTTTATATTCATCGTAATACCTTTGATCTGAAAAGAATATTAAATCATAATCACTACCATCATCTCTAACTACTGGTACTTTTACAGTTTTACCATTACTCCATGAATCTTGAACTAAATTGAATCCATATTTCTTAGCAAATATTTCATTGATTTCAGTATCAGCAAGTAAATCTTCTTTTCCTCCACCAACAGCTCCATAGATAGGTTCACCTTCTGTATTAAAACTATCTTTATTCTTAAGTACAATTACAACAATTATAATTATTAATAATATTACAACTCCTATTATTTTTGATACTAAACCTTCTTTTTTAAGCATCTTTATCACTTCCTTTATTATCTTCTTCATCGTCTTCAAAAACAGACTTCATTTCAAATATTTTCATTTCATAATCAAATGCTTTATCTTTTGATTTAATAATTTCAGCAAGTAATTTATTTGTTTCTTGTTCTACTTCTCTTATATAAACTGTCATTTTTAAAATTAACTTATTTTCAGCAAATGTTTTTTCTTCTTTTTTTTCAGCACTTATATATTTAGTAACTATAGTATCTGTAAAAGGTAAATAATAATCTAAAAAGTTATATATTTTTGTAGCATTTCTAGGTTGTGTTTGTAAATGTTCACATATCTTTTGGGTATGATTTACAATTTTACCAATTTTTTCTTTTATATTTTTATCTTTTATTCTCTCCTTATAATCATTAAGTTTAGACATTTCAAAATTATATTTAGCTAAAGCTTTTTGATCATATGTCCTTATATCTTTCTCTTTAAATATAAATATTCCTGCTACATATACTAAAACAGATATTAATAGTGATATCCATAATGGAAAATCTAATATAGCATAGACAACTATAAAGAAGGCACCAGTCAGAAAACTAGAATAAATAAATCTCTTTTCAAGCCTTTCCATATTAATTAAAACTCCTTACTTCTTTAAATGCCCCTATTAAATTACTTCTTCCATCAAATACTTTAGCATTACTTAATTCAGCTATTTCATCTAACTGACTTTCTCTTGCATTTCCAAACATAATACTATAAATTGGAATTTTTTCATCTATTCTTGAAGAAATGTTATAATAATCACTTTCTAAATTATAAAATGAACCTACATTAGCTTCTCCATCAGTCATAAGAATAACTGTTTTTGTATATTCATCATTATAACTTGATAAAGTTTGTATTGCATTTTGAGCACATCCATAAAGGTTTGTTCCTCCTCTTGGGTTAGAACTATATATACCATTTATTAATTCTTGAGTTTTTCTTCCATTATCTGCAAATAACTCTTTATTTACTCTATCACTAAATGTTAATACATGAATTTTATCTCTTTGAGAAAATTGAATTCTTTCATCTTTTGCTCTTTCATAATCTAATATATATGCCATAGCACTTTCTAATTGACTTTCTCCATCACCATACATACTTCCAGAATAATCTAAACAAAATACTGTAGCTGATGGTTTTCTAAATACATCTATATATAAATCCAATGCATCATCAATAACACTCTTTGATGGATATTTCAAAGGCATTAAATACTTAGATGTATCTATTCCCCAAGACTTTTTAAATACATCTTTATTTGCATTTAAATTAATTCCTCCATACCATGTTCTTTTTCCTAAATCTTCTAGATTTTTTTGTGAAGTTTTATTCAATAAGAATTGTTGTATTAAATTAAATTCTTCTAATTTATCTTGTTTATTATCAATATATGCAAAAGGTGAATCATTTATAGCAACTCCATCTAATGGATATAATAAATATAATGGTTCTTTTCCACTACTTTCAAGTTGTTTATTTATATTTATTAACGCAGATTCAGTTGCAATAACTGCTTCATATTCATCAGAGTTTAAAAACATTTGTTGTAAGAAATTATCATCACCACTTACTCTTTTAACTCCAGAGAATAAACTAATTAAATTATCTCTTAAAGTATTATCTTTTAGCATCTCACTCGTAAGTAATTCAGGAGAACCAGCTAATGCATTTAAAAATCCTAAATATGCAATTAATCCAGTATTAGTTTTTGTAACTGAACTCATTACATAACTTAGTTTTCCATCCCTAATTGCATTAACAATATCTTTATTATATACATTTTTATTTACAAATCCTAGACTTTCAGCTTTACTTTTCTTTATTCCAAATACAACTGGATTAATATTAATAGATTTTGAATTTAAAGTACTAACTCCATTTAACATATAAATCCAAGTAGAATTAGATAACCAAACAGCATCATACTCTTTAGAATTAGTTTTAAGCATATCTATTGCTTCTAAATCATCTGCTACTTCATATGTTACATTTATATTATTTTCTTTTCCAAATTCAACAATTTCTTTAGCATAAGTAACATTATCTGGATTAGTAAGTATAACAAAATCTCTATTTCCTAAAATTGTACTTATATTTTTTCCTACACATCCGACCATTACAAGTACAACTATAATAATTAATACTACAATAATAAAAGACCATTTTTTCATATCAACACCCTACTTTACTATTACAAGTATATCATAATAAAAAATCATTGTAAATTAAAAAAATTGTTCTATTAGAACAATTTAAAATTTAAAATTTTTCATTTGTTTCATCATACTCTTCATTTGATCAAATTGTTTTAACAAACGATTTACATCTTCAACTTTTTGTCCACATCCAGCAGCTATTCTTTGTTTTCTACTAGCTTTTATAATATCTGGATTACGTCTTTCTTCAGGAGTCATAGATAAAACAATTGCTTCAGTTCTTGCCATCACTTTAGGATCAATTTCTACATTATTTAGCCCCATTTTTGATGCACCTGGAATTAATTTAATTAGATTTTCTAAAGGTCCTAGTTTTTTAATTTGTTTAGTTGTTTTTAAAAAATCTTCTAAATCAAATTTACCCTTTTGCATTTTTTTAGATACACTCATCATTTCATCTTGATCAAGTTCTGCCTCAGTCTTTTCAATTATTGAAAGCAAATCCCCCATTCCAAGAATTCTATTAGCTATTCTTTCAGGATAGAATTCAGATATACCATCTAATTTTTCAGAATCTCCTATTAGTTTAATAGGAATATTTGTTAAATGTCTTAGAGAAAGAGCAACTCCACCTTTAGTATCTCCATCCATTTTAGTAAGAATACATCCAGTTAACTTTAATTTATCATTAAATCCAGTTATTACATTAATTGCATCTTGTCCCATCATAGCATCTATTACAAGTAATTCTTCATGAGGTTTAACACTTGATTCAATATCAACAAGTTCATTCATTAAATCTTCATCTATTTGTAAACGTCCTGCTGTATCTATTAAAATATAATCATATCCTTTTTCAACAGCATATTTAATACCATTATTAGCTATTTCTACAGGATTACCTTTTCCTTCATCATATACTTCTATTCCAAGTTGTTTTCCAATACTTTTTAATTGATCAATCGCTGCTGGTCTATAAACATCACAAGCTATAAATATTGGTTTTTTATGATGACGTTTTCTTACCATATTACCAAGTTTACCAATAGTTGTAGTTTTTCCACCACCCTGTAAACCTACAATCATAACAATTGTTGGTTTTTTATTTACTTCTAATGGACAAGCATCTCCACCTAGTAAAGTAACTAATTCATCTTTTAAAATTTTAACAAACATATCTCCTGGCTTAATACTTTTTCTAACCTCTTCACCAAGAGCTTTTTCTTTTACTTTATCAATAAATTCTTTAACTATTTTAACATTAACATCAGCTTCTAATAAACAAAGTCTAATTTCTCTACTTATTTCACTAATATTATCTTCATTTATTACACCCTTAGATTTAATATTACTTACTACTTTTTGTAATCTTTCACTTAATGATTCAAACATAAATATCACCTTTATTAATTATATCAAATTATTAATATTTAATAAACTTCATTCTTTTAAAAATAAACAAAAAGCCTAACTATTAGTTAGGCATAATAATATTATTTCTGTTTAGCGTATCATAAATATCATCTATTTTTTTACTCATTTTTATATTTGACACTACTAAAAATATAACAGATGCAATTATAAAAATTAAAAAAAGGCTTACACTAACAACTACTATATTCTTAATATTTTTTATTTTCTTAAACATACTATTCACCTATAATTAGTATACATTATTTTATAAATTAAAAAAAGAGTTATTTCTAACTCTTTTTATTATTCAGTTAAAGCTCCTTCTACTGTTTCTTCAGTTGCATCATCTGTTAAGAATTTTTCTTCTAAAACTTCAGCTGCATCATCATCAAGTAGTTCATTTTTAAGCATTACTTCTATATTATTATATTGTTTTGCTCCAGTACCTGCTGGTATTAATTTACCAAGAATAACATTTTCTTTTAGTCCATTTAACATATCTACTTTTCCACGTGTAGCAGCATCTGTTAAGATTCTTGTTGTTTCTTGGAATGAAGCAGCAGATAAGAATGAATCAGTTTCTAAAGATGCTTTTGTAATACCAAGCATTACAGGTTTTCCAGTAGCTGGTACTCCACCAGATAAGATAACTGGTTTATTAATATCAGCAAATTCTCTTAGAGGAACACTAAGTCCTTCAATTAAATTAGTATCTCCTGGATCTACTACTCTAATCTTAGTAATCATTCTTCTAATAACTGTTTCAATATGTTTATCTGAAACATCAACACCTTGTGATTTATAAACTTTTTGAACTTCTTTTAATATATATGCTTGAACTGTAGTTGGATCTGTTACAGCAAGTAATTCTTTTGGAGAAATACTACCTTCTGTTAATGCTTCACCTGCAACTACTGTATCTCCTTTTTCTACTTTTAATTTAGCATTATATTGAGTTACATGTTCACGAGTTTCAACATCATTTGTAATATATATTTTAAATCTACCATTTTTATCATCAGTAAGTTTAGTAATTTTACCACCAATTTCAGCAATAGTAGCTTTTGCTTTTGGTATTCTAGCTTCAAATAATTCTTCGACTCTTGGAAGACCTTGAGTAATATCAGCAGCAGATGCAACACCACCAGTGTGGAATGTACGCATTGTTAACTGAGTACCTGGTTCACCAATTGATTGAGCAGCCATAATACCAGTAGCTTCACCAACTTCAACAACATTTCCAGTTGCAAGGTTAAGTCCATAACATTTTTGACAAATACCATTTGTACTTCTACAAGTAAGTACACTTCTAATTTCCATCTTAGTAATACCAGCAGCAACAATCTTATCTGCTATTCTTTCAGTAATTAGAGCACCTTTGTCAATTAATACTTCACGAGTTTCAGGATGTAATAATTTTTGATTTGAATATCTTCCAACTATTCTATCTCTGAATGATTCAATTACAGCACCACTCTTTTCATCAGTGAATGCTTCTACTTCTATACCTTGGATAGTTCCACAATCTTCTTCTCTTACAATAATATCTTGTACTACATCAACTAAACGTCTTGTTAAGTATCCAGCATCAGCTGTCTTTAAGGCAGTATCTGCTGTACCTTTTCTAGAACCGTGTGTTGATAAGAAGAATTCTTGCACATCTAATCCTTCACGGAATGATGCTAAGATTGGAATTTCTACTTGACCACCATCTGGTTTTGCCATTATACCACGCATACCAGCAAGTTGTCCTAATTGGTTAGCGCTACCTCTGGCTCCAGAATTAATAATCATTGAAAGTGGATTTTCTACATCTTCTTTTAAGATATCTCCTAATTTTCCTTGAACATTAGTAGTTGCATCAGTCCATAATTTAATAACTTTATTATGTCTTTCTTCATCAGTTATAAGACCACGCTTAAATTGTTTATTAATCTTTTCAATTGTAGCATTTGTTTCTTCAATAATAGTATCTTTTTCATGGTTAATTGGAATATCTGAAAGTGATATTGTAATACCAGATTTAGTACTATATTTGAAACCTAAATCTTTTAACTTATCTAAGAATATTGAAGTTTCTGTAGTCTTATATCTCTTAAATATTTGAGCAATTATTTTTCCTAAATCTTTTTTAACTAAAGCAGGAACTACTGGTAAAGCAGCAACTTCTTCAGGTAAGTTTTTACCTTTTTCTATAAAGAACTTGTCTGGTGTCATAAATTCAATATTCTCTTTACTTCCTTCATTAATATAAGGATAAGTATCTGGGAATATTTCATTAAATATAATTTTACCAGCTGTAGTAACTAAATATTTATCTTTTTGTTCATCAGTCCATACTTTATGTTTAAAAGCTTTTGCTGGAATACAAACTCTAGTATGAAGAGTTATATCTCTTCTTTCATAAGCCATTAATACTTCATTTGCATCCTTATAAGCTTTACCTTCATTAACTTCACCTGGAAGTTCAAGAGTTAAGTAATAATTACCTAATACCATATCTTGAGATGGAGTAACAATTGGTTTTCCATCTTTAGGGTCTAAAATATTATTAGCACCTAACATTAATAATCTTGCTTCAGCTTGAGCTTCTTCACTAATTGGAATGTGAATAGCCATTTGGTCACCATCAAAGTCAGCATTGAATCCACCACAAACAAGTGGGTGAAGTCTTAAAGCTTTACCACTAACTAAAACTGGTTCGAAAGCTTGAATAGAAAGTCTATGTAATGTAGGGGCACGGTTTAATAGTACTGGATGTTCACGAATTACGTCTTCTACTACATCCCATACTCTTTCATCTTGTACATCTATAATCTTCTTAGCAGCTTTAATATTATGTGCTATTCCCTTTTCAACTAATTGTTGCATAACATATGGTTTAAATAATTCTAAAGCCATATCTTTTGGTACACCACATTGATACATTTTTAAACTTGGTCCAACTACGATAACACTACGTCCACTATAGTCAACTCTTTTACCAAGAAGATTTTGTCTAAATCTACCTTGTTTTCCTTTTAACATAGATGAAAGTGATTTTAAAGGTCTATTTCCTACACCTTGAACACTTCTTCCACGTCTACCATTATCTATTAATGCATCAACTGCTTCTTGAAGCATACGTTTTTCATTTTGAACAATAATTGTTGGTGCTTCAAGTTCTAATAATTTTTTAAGACGATTATTTCTATTAATAATTCTTCTATATAAATCATTTAAATCACTTGTAGCAAATCTTCCACCTGGAAGTTGAATCATTGGTCTTAAATCTGGTGGAATAACTGGTAATACATCTAAAATCATCCATTCAGGTCTATTACCACTTTCTAAGAATGCATTTAAGCAATCTAATCTTTTAATTAATCTTAATTTCTTTTGACCTTGAGCTTTTTCAACTTCTTCTTTTAATTCATTTACTTCTTTTTCAAGATCAACTTCACTAAGTAATTGTTTAATAGCTTCAGCACCCATACCAACTTTGAATCCATCACCATATTTTTCATAATATGCTCTGTATTCTTTATCTGATAATGTTTGCTTTTTAGCTAATGGTGCAATACCTGGATCTAATACAATATAACTTACGAAATATAATACTTCTTCTAATTCACGAGGAGAAATATCAAGTACTAGACCCATTTTTGGAGGTACACCTTTAGCATACCAAATATGGCTAACAGGACTAGCAAGTTCAATATGTCCCATTCTTTCTCTACGTACTTTAGCACGAGTAACTTCTACTCCACATCTATCACAAACTACATTTTTATATCTAAGTCTTTTATACTTTTTACAAGTACATTCAAAGTCTTTAGTTGGACCAAATATCTTTTCACAGAAAAGTCCATCTCTTTCAGGGTTTAAAGTTCTATAATTGATAGTTTCTGGTTTCTTAACTTCACCATAAGACCATTCACGAATCTTTTCAGGAGAAGCTATACCAATACGAATTCCTTCAAAATCATTAACTTCCATCATTATTCTTCACCCCTTTCATAAGCATCTTCAAAATTATCATCAAGTCCATACTCTTCAGTATATTCTAAATCTTCATCAGTTGGTTCTTCATCAAAATCTTCATCAAACTCATCATCTTCTTGATTTTCTTCATAATCATCATTTTCATCTAATTCTGGTTCTGGAAGAGGTTCTTTTTCTTTACCAACTTCTTCTATTGAAACTGGAACATCTTCTTTATCTTCTTCGTCTTCTAAAGTCTTAATATCTTTAAGTGTTCCATCTTTATTAATAATTTGAATATCAAGTCCTAAAGCTTGGAATTCTTTAATTAATACTCTAAAGCTTTCTGGAACTCCTGGAGCAGGAATTGGTTTACCTTTAACTAATGCTTCATATACTCTAACTCTTCCTACTACATCATCTGATTTAACTGTGATAACTTCTTGTAAGATATGAGCAGCACCATAAGCATATAATGCCCAAACTTCCATTTCTCCAAATCTTTGACCACCAAATTGAGCTTTTCCTCCAAGTGGTTGTTGTGTAACTAAACTATATGGTCCAGTAGCACGAGCATGTATCTTATCATCTACCATGTGTACAAGTCTAATCATGTACATAACTCCAACAGATACTCTCTTATCAAATTTTTCACCAGTTCTACCATCATATAACCATGTTTTATAATCTGGATCTAAACCAGCTTCTTTAGTTTCTTCTTGAATATCTTCTTCAGTTGCACTATTGAATATTGGAGTAGCATAATGAACTCCTAATTTCTTACCAGCCATTCCTAAGTGTAATTCTAAAATTTGTCCTAAATTCATACGAGAAGGAACTCCTAATGGATTTAGAATTACATCTACTGGAGTACCATCTGGTAAGTATGGCATATCTTCTTCAGGTAAGATAAGTGAGCAAACACCTTTGTTACCATGACGTCCAGCCATTTTATCTCCAACTTGAATTTTTCTCTTCTTAACAATATAAACTCTAACTACTTTTGATACACCAGCTGGAAGTTCATCAGAATTTTCTTTAGTAAATATTTGTACATCATGTACAATACCAGAACATCCATGTGATACTCTTAAAGAAGTATCTCTAACTTCTCTAGTCTTTTCTCCAAATATTGCATGTAATAATTTTTCTTCACTAGAAAGTTCTTGCATTCCTTTTGGAGTAACTTTTCCAACTAAAATATCATTTTCTTTAACTTCAGTACCTATTCTTACAATACCATTTTCATCTAAATTCTTACGAGCTTCTTCACTTATATTAGGAATATCTCTTGTGAATTCTTCTGGTCCTAGTTTTGTATCTCTACATTCAATTTCCTTCATTTCGATGTGAATTGAAGTATATACATCATCCTTAACTATTCTTTCATTTAGGATAACAGCATCTTCATAGTTATAACCATTGTAAGTCATAAAAGCTACAACTACATTTTTACCTAAAGCTATTTCTCCTTTATCAGTTGAAGGTCCATCAGCAATAATTTCACCTTTATGAACTTCTTCACCTTTCTTAACAATTGGTCTTTGATTATAACAAGTTTCATTGTTACTTCTTTGATAACTTATAAGTTCATAAGTTCTCTTTTCTTCAAGACCTTTTACAATAATCTTCTTAGCATCTACATATTCAACAACACCATCAATATCACTAACTACAGAGCATCCTGAATCTCTAGCTATAGCTGCTTCTACTCCAGTACCTACAATTGGAGCTTCAGTTATCATTAGAGGAACTGCTTGTCTTTGCATGTTAGCACCCATTAATGTTCTATTAGCATCGTCATGTTCCATAAATGGAATCATACTTGTTGTAACAGAAACTATTTGAGATGGTGAAACATCTATATAATCTACTTTATCTTTAGATACAATCATATTATCTTTATTGTATCTTACTGGTACCATTTCATCTAAAATATTACCATCTTTATCTGCTTCAATAGTAGCTTGACTAATATAATAATCTTCTTCTTCATCAGCAGTCATATATACTATTTCATCAGTAATACGAGAATTAACTACTTTTCTATATGGAGTCATTATAAATCCATATTCATTAATTCTAGCATAACTTGCAAGTGATGTAATAAGTCCGATATTTTGACCTTCTGGAGTTTCGATTGGACAAATTCTACCATAGTGTGATGGGTTAACGTCACGAACTTCCATACCAGCTCTATCTCTTGAAAGTCCTCCTGGTCCTAATGCACTAAGTCTACGTTTATCATTTAATTCTGATAATGGATTAATTTGATCCATGAATTTAGATAATTGAGAAGAACCAAAGAATTCTTTTAATGTAGCTGTTACAGGTCTAATATTAATTAATGATTTTGGAGTAACTGTATCAATTTCTTGAGTAGACATCTTATCTCTAATTTGTCTTTCCATACGAGCTACACCAATTCTAAATTGATTTTGAATTAATTCTCCTACTTGTCTTACACGTCTATTTCCTAAATGATCTATTTCATCATATTTACCAATACCATATAATAAGCAAATATAATATGATAATGAAGCATATACATCAGATATAGTAAGTCTCTTAGTATCAATTGTTTGATCATTACCTATAACTTTAATAATTTTACCTGATTCATCATTAGCATATACTAAAACTTCTTGAATTTTATTATATGTATCAAGTTCTTCATTTATAGTTACTTCTCTAACTCCATATCCATCATTAAAATATGGTCTAATAGTTTCAAGTATTTCTTTAGTAATAACAGTACCTTTCTTTACTAGTACTTCATTACCAACTTTAATATCTTGTGCTATTTTATTATTAATTAATCTATCTAATACATTTAATTTCTTATTAAATTTATATCTACCAACTTTACCTAAATCATATCTAAATTTATCAAAGAATCTAACGATTAATTGGTTTTTAGCTGAATCTAAAGTAGCTGGTTCACCTGGTCTTAACTTTTCATATATTTCAATTAAAGCTTCATCAGTATTCTTAGTAGAATCTTTTTCTAAAGTATTAATTAAATATTCATCTTGACCAAATAATTCTAATATTTCTTCATTTGATGAAAGCCCTAATGCACGTAATAATGTAGTAACTGTAACTTTACGAGTTCTATCTATTCTTACATACAAAATACCCCTGGCATCAAGTTCATATTCTAGCCAAGTTCCTTTATTAGGACGTACTTCACTTGAAATAATATTTCTACCATTCTTATCTATTTCACTTTTATAATAACAAGATGGTCCCATAACAAGTTGAGAGTTAATAACTCTTTCAGCACCATTTATAATAAAAGATGCTGTATCTGTCATAAGAGGCATATCACCTAAAAATATTTCTTGTTCTTTTACTTCTCCTGTTTCATTAATGAAAAGTCTAGCTTTTACCTTTAATGGTGCTGAGTAAGTAACTTTTCTTTCTTTACTTTCCTTAACAGTATATTTAGGCTCATCAAAATAATAATCACCAAATTCTAGTGATAATGAACCTGAAAAACTTTCAACAGGAAAAATATCATCAAATACTTCCTTTATTCCTTCCTTTAAAAATAAGTCAAACGAATCTTTTTGAACTTCTAATAAATTAGATAATTCTAGCGTACTACGCTTTGTTGAGAAACTTCTTCTTTCTCTATGGTCACCAAATTTAACTGTTTTGTATGCCACTATTTCACCCCAATCCTAAATTTTTAAAGAACACAAATTTTATAAATAAAACAAATGTACTGCAATATAAAATTTTATCATATACATTTTCAATAAGTCAATGTTTTTTTGTAATATTTATAAATTTTTAGCTCTTAAAACGAAATATCCTTTGTCTTTATTTATAATTTCTACTTTTCTTGTACTCTCTAATATTTTTTTAATTGATAACGCTCCTTGATCTTTACGAATAACAAAATATAAAACTCCATTTTCATTCATATGATCAAAAGCTTGCTCTAGTATTTCTAATACTTTTACTTTTCCCACTCTTATAGGAGGATTAGTAATAATAACATCATATTTATCATGAATATTCTCATAAGCATCACTTAAGAAAACAGAACCTTTAAAACTATCATATTTTTTAATGTTCCTTTTTGTTAAATGAACCGCTCTTTTATTCACATCTATCATATCAACATAAGAATTATTTATTATGCTAATTACTATGCCAATAAAACCATATCCACATCCTACATCTAATACTTTTAAGTTTCTTTTTTCATCACTCAAATACGTTTCTAATAACAATCTACTTCCATAATCAATACTCTTTTTACTAAAAACTCCATTATCAGAATAGAATGTAAAAAAAGAAGAATTATATTTGTAACTTAACTCTTTAATTTCACTTTTTAAGTTTAAATCATTTTCAAAATAATGACTCATATAATTCTCCTTCTCTAATACGCAAAAAAGCCTAATTAATATAGGCTTATTAATAATTATGCTAATTCAACAGTAGCGCCAGCTTCTTCTAATTTAGCTTTTAATTCATCAGCTTCACTAGCAGGAATTCCTTCTTTAACATTTCCACCAGCATCAGCAATATCTTTAGCTTCTTTAAGTCCTAATCCAGTAGCTTCTCTAATTACTTTAATTACTTGTAATTTTTGAGCACCAGCATTTTTAAGAACTACAGTTTTAACACTACTTCCTGTGTCTTCAGCTTCTTGAGCTTGAGCAGGAGCAGCAGCAACAGCTACAGCACTTGGATCTACTCCAAATTCTTCTTTCATCATATCAACTAATTCTTTAACTTCAAGAATAGTTTTTTCTTTTAAAGCTTCGATAATATCTTTGTTTTCAATTTTAGCCATTAGTTATTTCCTCCTTCTTCTAACTTTTCAGCATATAAATTTAATCCGATACTTAAATTTCTAACATGTTCAATTAAACCACCAGCAAACATTGTAAGTAATCCTTCCATACTTGGTATTGTTGCATATTCACTAATTACTTTAGCATCAGCTATTTCATTATCAATATAACCAACTCTTATTTCAAGTGCAGGATGTTCTTTAGCAAACTTACTTACTACTTTAATTGGTTCAATAATTGAATCAGAGAAAAGATAAGCATTTGGTCCACTCATATAATCATTTAATTCAATATTCTTATTCTTTAATGCTAAATTCATAAGAGTATTTTTATAAACTTTTATATCAGAGTTTACTTCTCTTAAACTATTTCTTAGTTCAGCTATTTCACTAACTGTAAGTCCTTGATAATTTAATAACAAGAATGTTTTTGAAGAATCAAGCTTATCAGTTATTTCTTTAACAGTTGCTTCTTTTTGTTTAAGAATTTCTTTACTTGCCATATAAGTCTCCTTTCATATAATTAAAAAGTTTCCTCATGACAAGGAAACCGATTATAATCGTCATTATAAATTGTTTCCTCGGTAAGATTTATTTTTGCACTTACTGTCTTTGGTCACTTCACGCATTTGATTATATAACACATTTTTACATTTGTAAAGTGTTTTTTTATTAAAATATATGATTTTTTACCAAAAAAAGAACTTATATTTCTATAAGTTCATTTATTATCTTTTAGATATTACTACCTCTATTACAGTAGTTCTAGATGTATATGATAGTTTTTCATCTGACCCTGTTACCATAACTGGAACTTTATGAGTACCTTCTCCTAAATTAGATAAATCTACATATGCAGTAATTGCAGATGATTCAAGTTTATTAATTACAGATGAAACTCCTTTTACTGTTACATCAACTTTAGTAGAAGCTTCGCTACTAGCAAGAGCTTTATATTTAGATGTATCCAAATTTTCAAATGTAATTGGAATATTCTTAAATTCTTTACTAGTTTCTTTATCCATTGTTACTTTAATTGTAACATTTGTATCAGACATTGATCTTACACCTGTAGGTTTAACAATTGTTTCTTGGAATGTTTTATCATTATTAAGTCCTGTAACGTCTATTTCAACATTTAATTCTTTTATTGAATCAAGAACACTTTCTTCACCATATAATGTAACACTCTTAACATTTGGAGTAATTGTCTTAATAGCACTACCACTTGCTACTTCACCAGTTGGAACTACTCTAATTGGTACAATTTTACTTGGTGATGATATTGTAACAGTTGCTGTTACATTTGCAGGAACTATTTCTATATCACTAATTTCAGTACCTTTTTCATCATATGCAACCAATTTTACATTTTCAAGCGTGTATGTTCCAGCACTAGTAGCATTTAATGCATTTACATCAACAATAGCTTTTACACTCGCAACAGTTGCTAGTTTTTCTTTATAAGATTTAACTATTACTTCATCTCTATCTAACTCAACTCCACTAATTACCAAAGTACTATTAAGTTTATCTTGATTTAGTATATCAGTTGTAATTGTTCTAGTTTCACTAACTTTTGGATAAATAACAATTGTTACTCTTGATGGATCCAATTTATAATCTAAACTATTTATTGGGCTATTATATTTAATGTTAACTTTTTGAGTTCCTTCAGATAAACCAGTTAAATCAAGAGTTAATTTATGATAATCACTTAATTGTTCAGCTAAGTATAAATTATCTTTAGTTCCCATAAGAACTATATCTGCTGTTTCTGGTATTCCTTCTACTACATAAGCCTCTTCATTATATTCAGCTTTAATTGGTTGATTTGACAAAACTACAGATTCAGTTTCTGTTAAATTAATTACTTTTCTATCTATAGCAAGAAATACTCCAATCGCACATATTAACGATATATAAATAAGTGTATTTGGATTATTTATGAATTTATCAAAGCTTCCACCTTTACTTGTAAAGAAATCATTTATTCTATATGCTATTTTAGACAAAGGTGTTATTAATAAAACATCAAGTATTTTATGAATTATTTTAAATATTTTACCAAAAAATTTGAGTATATTACTTAGAGTTTTCTTCATCTTCATCACTCTCACTTTCTTGATCTACTTCATAGAATGTTTCTTTCTTTGGTTGTAACTCTTCTAATAATAATAGTTTAGCATCATCTAAACTCAAATTATAATTAAGTTCACTTTGAATAGCAATTGAAATTCTACCAGTTTCTTCACTAACTACAAGTGCAATAGCATCACTTGTTTCACTAATTCCTAAAGCCGCTCTATGACGAGTACCAAGTCTTTTAGAAATGGAAGGATTCATACTAGTAGGAAATACACTTCCTGCACAAGTTATCTTATCTCCTTGAATAATAACTCCACCATCATGAAGTGGATTATTTGGGAAGAATATAGAAATTAATAATTCACTACTAATATCAGCATATATTTTATTTGCTGGTTCAATATATTGAGCTAAACTATAATCTCTTTCTATTACAATTAATGCTCCTATTCTATTTTTCTTTAAATATTCAACTGCATTTATAATTTCATAAACCATTTTTTCTCTTTCATCTACAGTTAATGTTTTATGACGTCCTAATAATTGTGTTCTACCAATGCTTTCTAACACATTTCTAATTTCAGGTTGAAAAATAATAATTAAAGCAAGTGGTCCCCAAGCAATAATATATTCAATTAGCATTCCAACTGTATATAAATTTAAAAGATTACTTAACCATTTAAGTAAAACAATAATAATTACACCTTTAAAAATCAATGTTAGCTTAAAATTACTTCTAGAATATTTTAACAATTGATATAAAATAAACCATACTATAGCAATATCTAATATCTTAGTCGCAGTATTTAATATTGTTGATAACATTTATTTCACCTCTATCTACAAAGTATATTATACACTATTTATATTTCTTTTTCTATATTTTTATTCTTCTTTACAATTATAAAGGCACTATTCTATATTAGTGCCTTTCCTTTATTACTAGGTAATAATGTATTATTATCTATAACAGCATATTCAAAATCATAACTTTCCGTTTCTCTTTCAATATTAGATCCACTTAAATTAACTCCCTTAAATGATTTAAAAATAATATTATGATCAGCTAAAATACTATTACTTAAATCTTTATTATATATTTCTTGAGGATCAAAAGTTAAATTTGTTTCACTTAAATCAAGATTAGATAATTTTAAATTTTTAGCATTAACAAATGATAAATCAATATATTTTAATAATGGAATAAATTCAGGATTAAATTCATAATGATCTTCTACCCTAGTTAATAATAAATCATCTGGTACACTAATAGAAGAATATAATCTTTTAAGCATACTTATAGATACACCCTTCTCGCTTTCTAATGAAAGAATTGAAATTCTTAATCGATCTATATTTTGTAAAACTTCTTTGTATTTTTCTTTTACTTTATCAGATTGTTCTACCTTTTTAGATTCAATTTGTTTAAACTTATAATTTGGGCTTTTCTTTTCTTCATTTAATTGTTTTTCAGGAACTACTGTATATTTAACTTTAACATGATATCCTAAATAACTTCTTATTGTATCTTTTTCACGACCATCTAAGTAAGGCCCTTCAAAATTTATTTCAACTAAATCTTGAAATGATTCATAGTTTCTATGTTCTTTAATATCTTTAATTAATTCATCAAAACTATGATATTTAATTACTTTTTGTAAATTAATATTTTGTATTATATCTTTTAAAACATATTTATTTAAATATTTATCTGTTTTATCTTTAGAAAATCTTGTACAAACAATATTAAATAGGCTATCAGCCCACATACTAGCATCATACAAATATTGTTCTAATAATCCATTAACAAAACTCTTAGTAGATACTAATCTATTATTTTCTTTATCTACTTTCCATTTTAATGGTTCAACTTTCATCCAATTATTTTTATCTACACGAATATATTTTTCTCCACCATATTCATATACTTTATATTTCTTTTTAATTGTTTGGCAATAGTCATGATTATATTCAGTATTAGTTAATATTGGCACTCTTCTTATTATATTAAGCATTATTGTATAATTTTCTTCCATTGGATATATTTTTTCCGGAGATACACTCGTTAGTTTCTCATAAATAGATTCAAGTTTAGAATTAATTTCATCACTTGCTTGTGCTTGAGGATAAGAACCAAATTCTATAATAGGTTCACTATTATTACCTAAAATTAATGATAAAACTTCAGGATCAAATTCTAAACTAATCTCATTTAAAAAAGTATTTGTATCATTAAAACTATCACTTTTATACATATATTCTGCTAAAAAAGAAGCATTTTCTTCACTAAGTGATATATGTTTATTGTTATCATAAAGAATATTAATACCTTTCATACTAACACATCCTATCATATAAATTGTAGCATATTTTTACAAAACAAAAAAGCCCTCACGGGCTTATTTACTCTCAACTAATAATTTAATTGCTGTTTTTTCTTTACCATCAATTATCACATCATAAAAAGCTGGAGTGCAAATTAAATTCATTCCAAGCGGTGCCACAAATCCTCTAGCTATAGATATTGCTTTAATAGCTTGATTGACAGCACCTGCTCCTACAGTTTGAATTTCAATTTGTTTACTTCCTTCTCTAAAAGAATTAGCAATACTTCCTGCTACCTTTTGAGAAATACTTTTACTTGATACTTTTATTATATCCATGTCTTTCACCTCATTAATTTATATGAAAGTAAAAATAAAAAAGACTATTTTTTAGTCTTTTTAGTTTTCTTTGTTTGTTTAGTTTTTATTTTCTCTGTTTTAACTTCCTTAATTTTAATTTTTTCATTTTTAATAGTATTTTCATATGAAAGTAAATCTAATACTTTTTCTTCTACTTTTACATTTTTAGACAATATACTCATTAAAGGTTCTAATAAACTAAGAAGTCCAAATATTATAAAATAATAACCAAGTATTAAACTACCAACTTCTATTTTAGTATAAAGTGATGATACCACAAATACTCCTAATAATAATAGTAATATTGTTACAGATACTTTTGGAAAGAAATTAATATCTTTTTTCTTTAAAAGTTCTTTACATGAATATCCTTTATTAATAACATTTGCTATTGAATAAACTAATACTGCATCAGCTAATATAAATCCTGTATCTGGAAAACTCATATATATAAGTATAAATGAACCAATACATATATTAATAAATCCAAATATTAATAATTCGTAATCTCTTTCTTTTCTATTTAAAAAATAAACTAATAATGAAAAGAAACCAAACATATAAAACAAAGGAGATGCATATTTAATAGGATTTAATAATTCAAAACCAGAAAAGTTTAATAATATAAATCCTGTCACTATAAATATAGTATATAACATTACATCCAACACAATTAAATTTTTATCAATTTCTTTTATCACAATATCTTTCACTTCATACCTCCAATTATTCTTTTTTATCTATGAAACCGAAAAAATCAAATTTTTCGTCAAAGAATACATATATTATTTTTAATACAGCTACAACAGGTGTTGCTATTACCATACCAATTATACCAAATAAATATTCAAATATTAATAATGAAATAATTATTGTAATTGGACTTAAATTCATCTTTTTGCTCATTATAAGTGGATTCAATACTTCTCCATCTATTGTTTGAACAATTATAATGAATACAAGTGTTAAAACTCCTACTAACGGACTTTCTGCAAATCCTATAGCTGCTGCAACTGCAGCACCCATATAAGGACCAATATATGGTATTAAATTTGTTATAACACATATAAATGATATTAACACCGGAGCATTTAGTCCTATTATTGAAAAACCTATAACTGATACAATAAATAATAATAATGATAACCATAGTGTTCCACTAATAAAACCATATAATGTATCATTTAGTTTATCTAATAAATAAACAACTTCTTCTCTTGTTTTTTTAGGAAACAAATTTATAAATCCATTTGAAACTTTATCAAAATCATATAATATATAGAAACCTAATACTAAGCTAATTGCTATTTTACCAACTCCACTAACTAAAGAACTTAAAATATTATATGCAGTTTCTGGTAAATTAGTTTGAATGTTACTTCCAAAGTTCTCAATTTTAGATAGGAATGATACTTTTACCGCATCTAAGTTTTCTAAACTTAAATTAGAAAGTTTAACAAATATATTATCTATCCATCCTTTTATATCACTCGTTATCTTAGGAATAGCTGAAACTATATCACTTACTTGTTCTCCTAATGAAGGAAGTGTAAATGCTATTATTCCTCCAACTATTAATAAAAGAATTAAATATGCAATAATAACAGCAAGACCTCTTTTAACATTCTTTTCAACTAATTTCTTTACTATTGGATTTAATAGCCAAGCTACAAACCAACCAATAAATAATGGAGAAATTACGGCAAAAATTTTACCTAAAAAAGTTAAAACTTTCCATTCTCTAAATATAAGAGTTAAAACATAGATTAGTAAAATGATAAATAAAATATATAGAATATTTCCTATTTTATTGCCTAAATTTACTAATTGATTCAGTTTTCTAGTATTTAATTTTCTATTTTCCTCTTTCATTACTTACTCTCCTTATTTTAATAATATCATAATTTTATGAAAAAAAATAGTTCAATTTAGAACTATTTTAATCTGTCATTTTTTTTGATACCTTTTTCATATATTTACTTATTTCTTTTTCATACTTTTTATAAAGTAGTCCCATTCCCATACCACCTGCAAAAGCCATCATTTTTTCTAAAGTTTTAATAATATCTCCTCCTTTATTACTATTATTTTGAGAAAATATTTATTTTTTATACATGTTTTAAATATGTATTTCTATTATCTGCATATAATGTTTGAATAGAGGTATTAAACGAATCTATAGAGCCAATTATTATTAATGACTCTTTAGCTCTTGTAACACCAGTATATATTAATTTATTATAAAACATTCTTTTAAAGCTTTTAGCAAGTACTATTACAACATTATCATATTCACTTCCCTGAGATTTATGAATACTTATTGCATAAGCTAAAGTAAATTTATCAAATTCTCCACTTTTATACTTAACTTTATGTCCCATAAAAGAAATAGTAATTTCCATTTTCTTATCAACAAATTCTATATCTTTTATATATCCAATATCTCCATTAAATACATTATTTTCAACATCATTTACAAGTTGTATTACTTTATCTCCTATTTTATAATACTTATCTCCTATTTGAAACTTTTCTTCATTTGGATTTAATAAATCTGACATTAATTTATTAATATTATCTATTCCATTTACTCCTTTATACATTGGTGCTAATACTTGAAAATTATCTATACTAATATTCTTTTCTTTTACTTTAGATACTATTTCATTTAAATAAATCATTATATTTTCATCACTACTATTTATAAATCTAAAATCATCATATTTATCATCAAAAGAAATAAATTCTTTTTTATTTTTTATATCATTAGCTAAATAAGTAATATAACTACCTTCTTTTACTCTATATATTATATTTAAACTTTTACTCTTAATGTTAGCTAGATTTAACAAATCATGAAGTAAATCTCCAGGACCTATCGAAGGCAATTGATTTTCATCTCCAATTAATAATAATTTTACATTAAGTCTAAGTCCTTTAAGTAAACTTGAAAATAAAAATACATCTATCATACTTGCTTCATCTACTATAATAACTTTTTCATTTGCTCTATTATATTCATCTATGCCAAAAGTTTCAGTTTCTTTATTCCATTTTAAAAACTTATGAATTGTATATGCTGGAGCTCCTACACTTTCACTCATTCTTTTAGCACTTTTACCAGTCGGAGCAAGAAGAGCTATATCATTTTTATTTAAATGTCTAATATTTTCTAATATTTCAACAATTGCTTTAATAATAGTAGTTTTACCAGTACCAGGTCCTCCAGTAATAATATAAAAATTGTTTTTTAAAGACCCTTTAATCGCATCTTTTTGATCTTTATTAAACTTAATCTTGTTCCTTTTTTCAAAAGATAAAATATATTCATCTATTTTCTTTGTATCAATGACTTCTTTTACATTATTAATTCTATTTATTTCTTTTAATATATTTACTTCAGAATCATAGAAATCAAATAAAGTTACCATATCATCCACTTCTACAATTTCATTTTCATCTAACAATTCATTTAAATGAGATAAAAATTTATCTGTATTAAATACACCATTAAAATACTTTTTCATCTTAATGAATAATTCTTCTTTATATATTAAAGTATCTCCACTTTCAAAACATAAATTTTTTATACAATGTTTAATTAATGCTTTTATCCTATTAGAATTAAATTCATCATTATTTTTTAAAAATATTAAATCAAGCTTATCAAAAGAAACATAATCTATAAGTTCATAGATATTATCTTCTATAATATTTATAAGTTCAAAACCATATATGCTTGTTAAATCTATTGCTTCTTTAGTAGTAAAACCATATGAATTTAACTTAATAATTAAATCTTGATTCATCTCATTATCAACAATTTTTTCATGAATCATTCTAGCTTTTTTTATATTCATACCACTAACATCAGCAAGTAATTCATAATTATTTTTTATTACATCTACAGTTTCACTTCCAAATTTTTCAACAATCTTTTTTGCTGTTTTATTTCCAATACCTTTAAAAATACCACTACTTAAATACATTATCAAACTATCATTATCACTAGGAATACATATTTCATAAGATTCGGAATTAAATTGTATACCATACTTAGGATGATTATACATATTTCCATATAATTTATAATCTACATCTTCATTTATTTCATTAAAATTACCAGTAAAACCAATTATTTTATTAATATATATTTCTGCTTCTTCATCATTAGTTTCTTTAACTTTAAAAAGTCCAACTTTATATGGACCACTATTACTTTCAAAAATTATTTTTTTAATACTTCCTAAAATATAATTTCTCATACAATCTATATTAACATAAATAAAAAGAAATTAGTATAACTAACTTCTATTATAATTTTTTAGAATCATTTAATAACAAATCATAATATGATGGGTTTTTATCTCTATAAGAATTAACTACATTCTTAATAAAGCAATTAATAGTTCTATTATTACCATCATCAAATATTTGCATATTTATTAGTTCTGTAATCATATTATTTATATATTCTATATCTTCATATTCATATTCAATTAAAGAAACTAATTCCTTTATCTTCTTATCTAATAATTCACTATCATCCTTAAATCTATCAGATATATTATCATTATCATACAAATCTCCAAATAAAAAATTATGTAATTTTATCAAATATGATAAATTAAACTCACTTTCATTAAAAGTAACTCTATAATCAATTAGTGATGATTTAAAGTTAAATAATTGTTCTTCAAATACTTCTAAATCTTGTTCATTTAAACCAAGTTTATTATTCATATATTTTCTCCTAATTAGATTATTATTTTCTATATTATGGCGTCCCCGATTGGAATCGAACCAACGACCTGTCGCTTAGGAGGCGACCGCTCTATCCTACTGAGCTACGAGGACATTTGTTATTAGCCAATCATTCTAATAAAAATAATTGAACTAATATATACAGAAGCTTTAAATTGATATTTAAAAAATTCATAAAAACTTACTATCTTATCTGAAAAACAAACAACCTTAGATTCTTTATAATTTGGTTTGCCTTTTACTACTGGATACATATGTGTAAGTATAATATCTTTTTCTATTTCATTTAAATCAAAATATTTTTCTGAATTATCTAAGGCTATCTTAGGATGAATACTCAAAAAATCTTTATATTTTACTCCTTCTCTTTTTAAATCATCTGATGTGAAAAAATCATGCATCATAGCTCCTCTAGTACAAGATACATAATCTAATTTCATAAATTTTGATAAGTAAAAACTCATCTTAGCCACTCTGTTAATATGATCTAATCTATTACTACCATGATGTACCATTGCCTTTAATTCTCTATATTTGTTTACATCATAAAACTCACTATATATATCATAATAAATCTTCTTATTTTTCATAACTAAATCCATCTAGGAATATATATATTTCTAGTAAATCCTTCCATATATTTGTTGTATTCTTTTATAATCTCCCCTGCGATAAATGCTATTACATTTGTTTCTTTTTTAGAAACTTTTAAAGATGATAAAAAATTATTTAATATAGTTTTAAAATCTCTATCATCAAAATATCTTGCAACAGCAGTATTTAAATCTACTGCTTTTTTTAGTTCATTTTTATTTCTACTATTAATTGAAAATATAAATGATTGATAAACTTTAATAACTTTATCACTCATATAATCTAATTCACTAAATTCTTCATTTATAATTCTATAATAGTCTTTACAATACTTTATAACAATTTTATTTTCTAAAAATCTGTTTTCCATTTTTACCCCGTAATCAATCTAACAATATCATTAAATGTTACTACTATCATTAATAATATCATTAATCCAAAACCAATGAAATTCAATGCTGTTTCTAATTTTTCTCCAGTTTTACGTTTAATAATTTTCTCTATTATTAAAATAAATATACGTCCTCCATCAAAAACAGGAATAGGTATTAAATTAACAATTCCAACATTTATACTTAAATATGCTGTTAAATATAATAATGTTTGTAAACCTTGTGTTTTAACTGTATCTACTACAGAATATATACCAACTGGCCCACTTAAATTCTTAACAGAAACTTCACCTTTAAATAAAGATACTAGTATTCTAATTATTGTTTTAGAATTTTCATATGTTCCGCTAAATGCATAACTAATAGCATTTTTAAATCCTTTTTTATATTTAACTCCATCAAAAACTATTCCAAATACTCTTGTTTCTTCATTATTTTCTTTTTTTATTTCTGGAGACAATACATATGAAACAATTCTTTTATCTGGCTTTATTACTTCAAATGTATAACTATCTTTTAATTTTTTAGCAGATGCTTCTAAAACAAAATCATCAAGTGTTTCAATACTTTTGCCATTTACCTTAATTATTTTGTCTCCTGCTTCTATTCCAGCATTAAATGCAGCTCCATTTTCAACCACTTGGATAATAGTAGCATCACTATATGGTTTACCATAGAATAAACCACTAATAAAGAATAATACAATTGCTAAAATAAAGTTAAAAACAATTCCATTTATTAAAACCCATAATACACTAAAGAATCCTTTATTTTCAAGAACTCTATCTTTTTTTATTTTAGATTTTTTATCCTCTTTTTCGGCCATTGAAACATAACCACCAATAGGTAATAATCTTAACGAATAAGTTGTTTCACTATTTTTAGGTTTATGTTTAAAAATTAGTGGCCCCATACCTAATGAAAATTCATCAACATATACTCCACTCTTTTTAGCAGCTATAAAATGACCAAATTCATGTATTGAAATTATAATGCCAAGCATTATAAAAAGTATAAGTATCGTTACAATAAAGTTCATATTAACCTCCTAGAAAAATGATACTAGATATGAAAATGCAAGTATTGCAAATATTATACTATCAAGTCTATCTAAAACTCCTCCATGACCAGGCATAATATTACCATAGTCTTTAACATTATACCTTCTTTTTATTGATGAAAATACTAAATCACCAAATTCTGATACTAAAGATAATGCAAGTGAAATAATAATTATTACTAATATATTTGTACTACTACTTACAAAAGTTGAAAAAAACATTGAGCCAATAAATGTTCCAAAAACTACTCCACCAATCATTCCTTCAACTGTTTTATTTGGAGATATGTTTGGACATAATTTATTTCTTCCTATTTGAGATCCTACAAATAAAGCCATAGTATCAGATGTTATTGTTATTAATAAAACATAAACTAGATATAAAACATTAATATTTCTAATAGTTATTAAAAATTTAAATGATAAACCTAAAAATAGAGTAATAGCTAATAATACAAGACTATCTTCAGCATCATAATCTTTTTTATTAAAAATAATTAATGGTAATAAGCATACAAATATATCCATAAGTATTAATCTATAATCTATATTAAAATCTTTACCACTTAAAATACCTGATAAAACTATTATTAAAAAACTTAATAATGCAAACATTTTCATATATTTATTAATTTTCTTTTCTTTTTCACGTACTTTTATTATCTCATAAAAACCTATTACACTAATTATTGTAACACCCAAATAATATGGATAACCTCCAAGTATTATTAATGGCACAATTATTAAAATTGCAATTAATGCACTTATTATTCTTTGTTTCATATAATTCACCTTTAACAATTATATCACTTAACATTTTTTTAGACAAGAAAAAGAGTACTTTACATAAGCGCTCTCATTATTCTTTGCATAAATTTTCTATTTTATCTTCGTATACTAATGTAGATGTTTCATATAATGAACACCATTTAGTATCCATTTTTATTTTTTCAAACTTTTTACATTCATTATCATATTCACTTAAATAATAAAAATCATTATCTTTTTTTAAGCAATACTCTTTATCTTCATTATATACCCATTTATAATTATCATCTTCTAGAATAAATTCTGGTAATATTACTAGTTTATATCCATCACTACTCTTTTTATTTATATCTTTATACTTTTTTAATCCATAATTATATGCAACATGTACAGCATCACTTACCTGATTATCATCTTTCATGTTTTCTATCATTTCACTAGTATACACTCCATCATTAGTAAGCAATTGTAAATCTCTTTTCGAAATCTTTACACCTAAGTCATTTGTATAAAAACCATCAACATATGAATAACTTTTAGGACATATAGCATCTTTATCACTATAACTTCCTATAAAATATGTTTTATTAGATTTACAATACCATACTTTATAAAATAATGATTTATAAACAACTGTATTTTCATCTAAATTCTCTTTAATAGAAATTTTAGGTGCTACATTATTAGTCTTAGTATAAAAATAATCTAAATATGTAAGACAACCAATTATGATTGCTACTGATAATATATATAATAAAAATTTAATTACTTTTCTCATTTTAACCTCTTTATAAATTAATTATATTCTTTATCACATTAAAAGTAAACAATTTTAATATTTGAAATATATAGTTTTTGTTTTATAATATTAGCTGGGTGAAAAAAATGAAAAAAATAATTTTAGTATTAATATTAATAATTACTTGTATTAAAGTTAATGCATATGAAAACAAATATTTTAATATATCAATTCCAGATAATTATAAGTTAACAGAAAATGAAGAATACATTTATAAATGGGAAAAAGATAAAAAATATATTGCAATAACTATAAATAGTAATCTAAATTTAAAATACAATATAGAAACGTTTGATGAAGAAGAACTAAATAAACAAAAAGAATATTTAGAAAATGGAATTAATGAAGTACTTAAAAAATATAATTTAAAAGCAGAAGTTTCTAATATAAATAAATTAAGCAAAGAAAATACTTATTATTTAGAATATGATATTTATTATCCTAGTAAAGAATTAACTGGGTACGATATGTATCAAAAAGGAAGAATGTATACTACAAAAAACTATATTACTACTATTATTTATAGTAGCGAAGAAAAAATAGATGAAGACAAGAATTGTAAAGAAGTATTTGATAGTTTTAAAATACTTGATACTAATCTAATTATTAAAAATAATTTAAAAATATATATATATATTATTTTAATAGTAGGAAGTATTCTTGGTGTGATTGGTGGTATTGTTTCATATAAAAAGCGTAAATAAAATTACGCTTTTTATATTGCTATATTATCTTTAATTTGCTTTAAAATTAATTTTTCTTCTCTAGATACTTTTGATTGTGACAAACCCATAATTTGTGCTGTTTCCATTTGTGAATATCCTTTATAATATCTATAATCTATAATTGACTTACTAACTTCATCTAATGCATCTATTTCATTTTTAATCATTATTTTCATATCAACATCTTCATTAGAATTTAAGCAATCAAATATTCTTTCATCTTCATTTATACTTTTTATAACTCCAATACTTTCAATTATTCTTAATAAATACTTTGAATCAATTTCCATATATGAACAAATATCATCAAATGATGGCTCTTTCTCATATTTTTTATATAATAGTTCTCTTATTTTTAAGTATTTTTTATATAGATCATATGCTTCTTCACTTATAACAATATTTTTATCTTTTCTTATAAAATCAATTATTTCACCTAATATATATTTATATGCATATGTAGAAAATTTAGTGTCATGAGATTCATTAAATTTTTTATCAGCTTTTATTAATCCCATACACCCTGCTTGATATAAATCATCTACATCATAATAACTGCTATATTTGCTTGCTATTTTATATATTAGTTTTTCATTTTCTAATAATCTTTCATTAATATACACACTCATAATCTAGGCATCTTCTTTCTAATTAGTATTTTAAATTCACTATAACAATAATCATATACATTATTGTCTTTTAAATATTTATTTATTTTTTCATTAGTATTATATAGAGTTACTTTTCCATTATTCTTTCTAACTAAATCAGATATTTTAATTATTGAATCAATACCACTTTTATCTATAGATATCACCTCACTAAAATCAATAAAAACATTATCAATATCAAATAAAAGAAGTATCGGTATTATATCTAATTCAAATTCATTGATATTCTTTTTAATTAATTGTTCTTTTAATTTTAAATGTAATTCATTATTTTTATAATTTATTTGTGTTGTCATAAATAGATAATACTATATGTTTAATGCTTTTTAAACCGATTCGACAAAACTAGATATATTTTTTTCTTATATATAAAAACTATTGAAATAATACTAAAGAATAATAAAGAAAAGTATATATATACATTGTCAAGTGTTGTTGGATTAATCATTTCTTCTTTTGGTTCTTCTACTTCTTTTTCTTCTACTGGTTCTTCTACTTCTTTTACCGGTTCTTCAGGTTCTTCATCTTCTTTTACAACATATACAACTCTACAAAAATATTTTCTACAATGAGCATAATCATCAACTATTATTCCATAAGAACTAACTAATATATAATCACTAGTTATATATCTGTAATATGTCTTCTTTGAACTTTCTATTTTTTCATATCCTTCTAATTCATAATAATAGTCTTCAGTAACTTCTTCTTTTATATTATAAGTTTTATACAATTTATCAACATATGAATATTCAATTAAATTATAATTAAAACTTGCATTTAATTCTTCTTTTTTTATGTCAAATTCTCTTCCATTTGTTCTATAATCTTTTCCTAATAATTCAAAACCATCTTTATTCAAATAACTAAAATGAATTAAATTATTTTCATTATCACTTTTATAATAGATTTTTAATAAAACATTATTAATATTTGGCTTGTTTTTAAAACTAATCCTTATACGTTCAAAATCTTTATAATCACTATAATTATTATTAAACAAATATTCTAAATCTTCACTTATATCTATTTCTATTTTTTCTAATGTGTCTTTTTCTAATAGTTCTATTTGAGATATTAGAATATTATCACTTTTGTTTTTCTTAATAATTTCAAATTCAGATATATCATCTTCATTAAATCTCTTTGTAACTTCTTTCTCTTCAATTATACGTCCTTCAATCTCTTCTGGTTTAATTTTTAAACCATCAATTTTCTCACTATAAATATAATCATCGTAATCTATTATTTTGTCTCCCGCTTCATCTTTTCGTAAGTATTCCTCATTGTATCTAGTTTCTTTTTTCCATAAATATCTATCTTGTTTTTGAATAAAAAAATCATCATATTCTTTAGGATATTCTAAACTTCAATCACTATATGTTACTTCATAAGCATATACTTCATAATAAAAGCAAAAAAGAATTAAAGATAATATAAATTTGATTATTTTTTTCATATTTTTCCTCCCTATTAATATAATCTATCAAAAAAATATGAAACACTTCTTTTTTTGTAAAAAAAAATTACTTTTTAATAGTAATTAATTTTTATAATTTAAATTATAGAAAAATGCTATTATAATTGAACCTATTGAATTACCAAGTACCATAATTAGTAAATATAATAAAGTTTTCCATGACCAAACACTAGCAACTGTAAAATAATACATATTGGCTACACAGTGCTCAAATCCACAGAGAATAAATACCATTACACACATAAATATTCCTACGTATTTTCCTATTTCATTATTAGCTTTTTTATAATTATTTACTGCTATATACATAAGCATTCCACAAAATATAGATAAAACTAATATACTAACTAAATTATCATTAAGTTTAAGATTAGATATTTCAAGTGCTCTAACTTGAATATTTGAAAATCTTGTTAGAAGAATTAATCTTCCAACTATAAATGTTCCTATAAAATTACCAATTAAACTAAGTAATAATTCAATAGTATAATTAATTTTATTTATTAAAATATATCCTACTTTTCCAGTATATAAATTCATACCATACATGCATATCATTAAAAGACCAATTGAGAACAAAAATGATCCAGTAACACTATCTTTTACACTTAAATAAACTGTCCCTCCAATACCAATCATTAATCCAGCATAAATTCCTTTAATTAAATAATCACAATACTTTTTTAGATACTTTTTATCTACTATTTTTCTTTTCATTTTTACTTCCCTTCTAATACTTTAATTATACAAAAAATAATTTATTAATACTACATTATTTTAACACCACTTATAATATCACTTAAAATATTATTGAATAATTTCATATAAGTTGTTTTTTTGATATCTTCTTTTACTATTAAATCATAATTATATGTTTTGCCATCATATTTTAATTTTAATACCCCAACTTTATCATTTTTCTTTATAGGTGCTTTCATTTTATATAATGTTTTTGATATATCATACTTTACATTTTTTATATTTTTACTTGCAATTATATTTACATCATCTTTTAAATAATATTTAACTTCTCTATTATATGCATTATCAACAATCATAGTTTCTTCAAATTTATTCTTATTTAAAATATTTTCACTACCATAATTTGCAAAACCATACTCCATCATTGAAATTGTATCATTATTTCTATTATCTTTTGAATCTTCTCCCATAACAATTGAAAGAAGTCTCATATTATTTTTTTCCATAGTAGCAGTTAAACAATATAATGCATTATCTGTATACCCTGTTTTAAGACCATCAATTCCATTGTAAAATTTAATTAGTTTATTAGTATTTACTAACCAATGATTTTCTCCAGACACTTGTATATAATCTTCATAAGTACTAGTTATTCTTAAAATACTAGGATATCTTAATAATTCACGTGCTATTAAAGATAAATCATATGCTGTTGTATAATGATCTTTAGTATCAAGTCCATGAGGATTTTTAAATGATGTATTTTTACATCCTAATTCTTTTGCTTTATCATTCATCATTTTTACAAAATTTTCTTCAGTTCCACCAATAAACTCTGCTATTGCTACTGCAGCATCTGTCGTTGCTACTAAAAAGCAGTAAAAAATCATTTAAATTTAAGATACTATTATTAAAACTAATTACATTTAATTTAAAATGTAGCATTACTTTATGAGTATCTTTTTCTTTTAATTCAAGTTTTTCTACCAATATTGTATCTAATATAGAACCTATTATTCTATACAATACTTCATCATCATTTGAAATTATATTTTTAATTTTTTTATAAAAGCTATTTATATTATCTTTATAATTATTTTCATTTGAAATAGATATATATTCTTTCTTTTTCTTTTCTAATAAACATAAATCAAAATTATATTTTTTTCTTTGAGCATTATATTCTTGCATATTTATTTCTTTTCTAGCACGCATGTTAATTAATTCACTACTAGCTCTATTAATTTTTTCTATTTCTTTTTCTATATCACTTATCTGTTTAGTATAATCTGTTTTAATTTTTTCTACATTTATCAAATCAAATAATTCTTTTATAATATCGTTTTTCTTATTTAATATAGTATTTATCATTATTTTAAAAATTTTTAATAAATCTTCATAATGAACAATTGGAGTATCACAACCATTTTTCTTATATTTTCCATATTTTCTATAATTAGAACAACCCCAATATTTACTCACTATTCCTGTTTTTTTATTTTTATAATTTCCTTTTATAAAAGTCGCTCCATCATGATAACATTTTATTTTACCAGATAGTGCATATCTCATATCAGTTCTTGTATGTGTTTTATGTTTATTAGAATTTACATTTAATATCTCATTACATCTTTGCCATAATTCTTCTGAAACAATTGGTGGACATGATTCATTATCTTTATATACTATCCAATCCTCAGATTTAAATCTAATTCTTTTTTTAGAATGATAATCTATTGTTGTTTCTTTATGAGCACAATAATAACCTTTGTATTTTGGATTTCTAATTATTCTACATATTACAGTTCCAGTAAGAGGTTTATTTGATTTACTGGTAATATTATATTTATTATATAGATAATGACCCAATTTAGATGTCCCCATTTTCCCTTTACTATATTCACTAAATATAATTCTAACTAATTCGGCTTCTTCTTCTACTATTTCTAATTTACCTTTATTTTTTTTATAACCATAGAAATTATCATTACCAGGAACCACTCCTTTTTCTATACTTCTTTTATATCCAAATCTTATTCTTTCAGACAATTTTCTAACCTCATCTTGAGCAATAGATGACATTATAGTTAAACGTAGTTCTGAATCTGTTTCAAATGTATTTATATTATCATTTAAAAAATATACACCTACTCCATTTAATAATAATTCTTGTGTATATTTTATACTATCAACAGTATTTCTAGAAAATCTTGATATTTCTTTAGTTAATATTAAATCAAATTTTTCTTTTTTTGCATCATTAATCATATTAAGAAAATTATCACGTTTTTTTACACTAGTTCCTGAAATTCCTTCATCTATATAACCAGGAATAAATGTCCAGTTTTCCTGAGATTTTATATAATTTTCAAAATACATAACTTGATTTTCTAACGAATTTAGTTGTTCTTCATGATCTGTTGATACACGCGCATAAAACGTAACACGAAGTGGTAAATCTATAAGCTTTTTTCCTTGAAGTAAAATGTTTCTAATTTGATATAAATTCATATTATTTTCTCCTATAACGGAACCTTAACTGTTATATTTTTATATTTTTTGTGTGTATTTTTTAATTTACTAATATCTTCATCTAATTTTGTAATAATATTACTTGTATTTATAAAATCAACTAAACCTTTATTATAAAGTTCATTCAGTAATGCTTTTTGTATTAATTTTTTTAAAATAAGATATTCAAGATTATTATTCAAGTTTTATCCTCCTATTTAAATTTATTAAAACAAATAAAAAAAAGAACATTTAGTTCTTTACATTTTCATTTAAAATATATATTTCGTCTTTTTAACAATCTTTTAACATCATCTTCTATTTCAGAATAATACAATTTCTCCGGTTTTATTAATCTTTCTAAATCATTATAATCAGATGTTAATTCTATATTTTCGATAACATATTTTTCATTTTTCCAAAAGCTTCTAATTCCAAATGGTTTAATTTTATATCTATCAAATGATGAACTAATAAATTTAAATTTGTTATCAATAATTTCTATTGCACAACAATTTGATAAAGATATTCCTACGAGATTATCCTCATATATTAAATTTTCAACATTTTCAAAATGACCATTTATTTCATCACAATGAGGTGAAAAAACCATATTTTTTATGCCCAAACATTTTTGTTTAATTAAAACTTCTTTATTATTTGGATTAACAGTATTACCATATTTAAACCAACACATTCCACCAGCTGAATTACCACACATTACTTTTCCTTCTTTATATGCCTTCAATAAATTATCTTCAATTTGAAATTTATTAATAATATTTATTAAAGTATATAAATTACCTCCACCGATATATACAACATCAGCCCAATCAAATAAATCGGATATTTTTGGCTTATTACTTAAATCAGATAATTCTATCAATTTACAATTACAATTGAATAATTTTACAAAATTATTTTTAAAATAATAAAAATATGTAAACATATTTTCAGGATCAGCAAATCCAATAAATAATATATTCGGATAAGGTGAATCTGAAATATCTATTATTTCTCTATCAAATACTTCCATTTCATATGGCATAATAATATTATTTTCACATTCTCCTATATTTCCACCACCTATAGCCATTATTTTCTTTGACATGTCATCCCCCTATTTAGTTACATATTGTATCATTATTAATATTATAAATCAATTATTTACTTCAACAATAATATATAAATTGTAAAATTTAATAAATTATTATATAATATACAAAAATATTTATCATCGATTATTTAGAAAGGAAAAATAATGAATATAGGAGTTATATCAAAAACAAAAAAAATAGACTATGAAGAATTACCAAATAACACTTATATAATATTCTATGTAAAAGAAAAAAAGTGTCATCAAGATTATTTATATAGTATTATGGATTATTTTAAAATAAATGATTGTAAAAAAATAGTAATGCCTAAAGATATAGAAATGATTTTAGAAAAAAATAATTATAATAAAATGACAATCTATAATGATTTTTCAAAAATTCATGCTTTATCTACTAATAAAAAAATTATTACATATAATTTTTCACTAAAATCTAATACTACAATTTCATTTGAAAAAGCCGCAAGTTTTAGAAAAGATTCTTCACCAGATGAAACTATTAAAAAAATTAAAGGGATTTTAAAAAGAGAACAATATATAGTTAAAGAAAAGGGATTAAGAAAAAGTTTAAAAGGTTCATATTCTATCAGATTAGAATTAGATAATGGAAAAGGCGCAAATGGAAAAGGTACATCTTTAAAATTAGCTAAAGCTTCAGCATATGCTGAATTAATGGAAAGAATCCAAAGTAATATGTTAATTAAAAAACGTATTTCAACACATAATATTGATAAATGTAATAAAATATATGATTCTTTATTATATAAAGCATCAGATGAATATAAAAAAGATTTTTTTAGTTTAGATAATATTTATTTTAATGTTACAAATTCACAAAATATAAAAAAGAATACTATAGAAAATATTCCAATGAATGCTATCAGTAGTTTTTGTCATACAAATGGTCTTGCATCTGGAAATACATTTGAAGAAGCAATTAATCAAGGAATATTTGAAATTTTAGAAAGATTTTGTTATCAAGAATGTTTAAAAGGAAATAATTCTATTAAAAACATAGATGTATCAAAATACCCACTTACAAAAAATAATAGAAAATTATTAAATAATTTAAAAAAGAAAGGTTTTAGTTATTATATTAAAGATTGTTCATTGGGCAAATATCCTGTAGTTGGATTTCTATTATTTAATAAAAACAAAGATAAATATTCTTTTACAATTGGATCAGACATTTCTTTTAATATAGCACTTTCAAGATGTATAACAGAAATGATGCAAGGAGTTAATTTTAAAGAACTAGAAAGAAAAATGACTCCTAATATAACATTAGAAATATTAGAAAAAAAGTATGATAATTCTTTCAAATCATACAATTGGTTAAAATGTTTTAATAATAATAATGGATATTTAACAAATAACTTTTTTTGTAGTGATTATATTCCAATTAATAAATTACATTTTAAAGATTATCTAACTACAAATAAAGAAGTATTATCATATTTAAAATTAATAATAAATGAAGATATATATGTTATTAATTATAATAAATTAGGATTTGATACTTACAGAATTTACATACCTTATATGACAAGTGTTGATTGTTATGATATTGAAGATTTAATAATAAATAAAAATTATAATAAATTAAAACATATTTATACTAATATATTAAATGTATCAAATAGTGAAATATCGTATTTTACAGATGTATTTTTAAAAATAAGTAAAAGTATTAAATACGAAGAATTAATTAAGCCATCAGACTTATTTCATGTAAATGAAATAAGTGATTATTATAAATTAGATTTTACTAGTTTGTTAATAGTTCTTAGTAATTTGTGTTCAAAAACTGATGAATTAAAAGAATATCTTAATTATAAAATTAAAAATATACCAATAAATGATAAAAAAGAATTAGTTTATAAAATAATTGTAAATTATTTAGAAAATAAAAAATATTACAATGTAGAAGATTATAATATTTATAATTATATAAAAAATATTTTTGATAATTCAAAATCATATTTAATATCTTTAAACCCTATAGCTAATAAAAATGAATCTATAATATATAATAAAAAAGCCTAAAAGGCTTTTTTTATTTAACTAAACAAATGATAATGTTAACAGCAATCTGAACAATTACCATTTCCAGCCATAGACATAGATAATGTTTTATTTACATTATTTAAATTAATTAAAACATTCTTATCTTTTCCAAATAACTTCTTTAGAAATTTAATCATATTATCACCACCCTTTCTATATATACTTTATATTTTTCATCTTGATAAAATCTTAATATTACCACTATTACCATTTACTTCAATATTTTCACAATTATTTATTAATTCTTCAAGTAAATCTTCTCCTATTCCGGTAACACAAGGAATTCCTAACTCTCTACATACAATTGCAGTATGGCAAAGAAAACCACCATATGCTGTAACAGCGCCTTTAGAATTCATTAAATGTGGTAACCAATTAGGATCAGTCATCATTGCTAACAAAATTTTATTAGGTATAATTTCATCACTAGGTGAATCCAAATATCTACCTTCACCTGATATCACACCAGGAGCTGCTGGAATTCCAAATAATCCCTCTCCCTCTGATTTACCATATTCGTCACTTATATTAACTTTTTTAGTTACAGGTCTAAATTGTAGCATTACTAATTCATTATCTAAAATCATCCACTCAAAATCTGCATTAGTACATACTTTTTTCTGATATTCAATCATTTTACTTCCTACTGTTTGATTTCCTATTTTTAATGGATTATCACATTTATTAGCAGTCCATATCTCAGAATGTGGTGTACTTGAACCCGAAACCAATTTTTCACCATTTCCATTAACCCATTCTAATATACCTGAATCATCAGAATTTCCAATCCATACACCTGCATATGTAGGTTCTTTAAATGATTGAATAACAACAGCCATATGTGGTTCTTCTAAACCATTAACTTGAATATATTCTTTTAAACGATGATTATTAATTGAATTCTTAACTTTAGTAATGTTTTCTAGTATATCTTTAAAAGACACATTCAAATATGAATCGAACATTCCAGCAAAAGAATTCTTTTCTCCATCTTCTATATCTGCAGAACTTCTTACTGAATAATAATCATAATTTTTATTTAGTATTTTCAAATCTTCTTGACTGACTTCTATACCTGTAGGAATAACCATAGTAAATGGAACTTTAATACCTTTACTATTTAAAACTGATAATCCATACATTTTTCCACCAATATATTTAACTACAAATTTTTTTATATATAATTCAGTTAAAATACTACAAGTATCTAAATCTAAAATTTTTCTTTTAGAAAGTGAATCAAACAATCTTTTTCTAAGTGCATATTGTTCTAATGAGAATGAATCCATTGTATTATCATTACAATAATCTTGTTGCAATTTTTCTAAATATTCACCAAATCCTTCATCAAAAAAATGATGTTGTTTATCTTGCCACTGTTTTAGTATAATATATTTCTTTAGTAAATCATCAGAAATATCTAATTTCTCATTATTAAGTTTTGCAATTTCTTTAGTATCAATAGATAAATATGCTCTATCAATTTGAGAAATAATATTTAAATAATCATTATGATATTTTTTTTGAATTTCTTTTACTATATTATCGCTGAATAATGAGTGTTCATCCATACTTTCTAAAAAGTAAAAATATGCAAGTGATCTTAATGCCAAAAATATTTTATCTTCTTTTGATATAGCTTTTTTTGATTTTTCATAAAATTCTATAGTATTTTTTCTAATATCATTAAATACATTATTTAATTCATCAGAAGTTATCTTTTTGCTTAGAATATTAATATATTTTAAAATATCTATTTCAAATGTTTCATCATCAATTACTTCAAACATTAATCTACTTCTAAATGCTTTATTTGTTATCATATTCTCTAAAACATTTTTAAAATTTTTGAAATCTTCTAATTTAATCATTTTTTTCACCTTTCATCCCCTGTTTTATAGCCAAGCACACTCTATCAGTATTTTGTTCAGATAGTTTCTTTAAAAATTTAAATCTATTAACATTATCCCATATTTCTTTTAAATCATTTTTATTTAAATCTCCTAAATAACTATCTTTAATAAATGGGCAACAGTATACTTTTCCATTTGGATCAATTGTTACTCTTGCAACACCGGCAGTACATTTCCAATTATCATTACCAATATAATTTTTCTTTCCTTTACTAAATGTATATACCTTTCTTGCTCCATCACTATCTGGTACTTCAGAATAATATATGAATCCAAATTCAGGATGACTTTTGTATAAATCATTAATTTTCTCTTTTAATGATATTTGTTCTTCAAAAGAAATTTTTAAATCTTTGCTAGCATTTCCTTGAACAATCAAATTAGATAATTGAACATCTTTAACACCCATTGTCTTTAATAAAGTAACCATATCTATTATATCACAATAATTTATTTTATTAATAACTGTATTAGTTACAACAGTATATCCTTTATCAATTGCATATCTAATATTTTCAATAGTTTTGTCAAAAGTATTTTTTCCTCTTATTTTTTCATGAGTTTCTTTTAAACCATCTACACTAACATAAAATAATATTAAATTCTTATTTGAAATAGATAAATCAATTTTATCCAATAAATTCCTCAATAATATTGCATTAGTAAATATATCTACTTTAATTCCATTATCTATAAATTTTTTTATTATATTTTCAACGCCTTTGTATGTTAAGCATTCTCCGCCAGATAAAGTTACTTCCATTACATTTGAATCTACTATCATATCAGCGATATTTATTGCTGTTTCATATGGTAATTCAAAGCCATCTAATTTTCCTAAATAACAATGTTTACATGTTAAATTACATTTATTAGTTAGTTTCCATTGAACTTTAATAGGTGTTTCTAGTTTTAAATTATTTTCATAATAATCTTTTGACATTAACTTATCTTCTATTTCTTTATATAGAATTTTTAGTTCTTTTTTGTTATAACCTGTCTCTTGTTGTACTTTTTTTATGTCATTTTGACTATCAAATAAATCAAGTAATTTAAATGTTAAATCATTTATTACATAATATTTGTCATTCCAAAAAACTAAATATCTATCATTTCCTATTTTTCTTTTTAACATTTTAATCACCCTCCTTTAATACTCCATCTTTATACAATGCAACTATAAAATCTTTATGTTTTTCAAATTGTTCTAATTCTTCTCCGGCATTAATTTTTTCTATTATTTTAATAGCTTCATCATTATATTTTCTAGATGGAAAAGATAAACTAATATAATCTTTTTTTTCTTTTCTTAATATTGATATATTAACTTTCATTTTTTTATTCTTTATTTTATTCCAAATTTTATCAATTTCCATTTTAACAATATAATCATTTATTTCATTTAATTCTTTTCCCAATTCTATTTTACAACCGCATCTACATCTTGCTAAATTTCTACATACCTTACAATATTCAGGAATCCATCTCATTTTTCTATAATCTTTTAAGTATGAGTAATTCCATATTTTTTTAATACTATTATTTTTGACATTACCAATAACATTTGTTGAACTAGGGCATATTTTTAAATTACCATTATAATCGATACTACCAAACAAATACCCAGCACCACATCCGTGTGTTAAATATAAGTATTTTTCTTCTATAGTACATGGAACTATACAATCATTTATAGAAAAATCATATCCTTCATTTTTTAATATATCTAAATTCTTTACAAACAAATTAATATCTATGTAACAATTATTATCTTTACCTTCACCAATATTGTTATATTTAGAAAAAGAAATAGGTATATCTTTTTTCTTTCCATATTCTAAAATATATTTCATTACATTTATATCTTGATTATCACTAATAACTGTATAATTAATTTTAACATTTGTAATTTTTTTTACTAATTCAATATTAGATAACACTTTATCATAACAATTTGAATCAGTTAATTTATTATGTATTTTTTTACTACCATGAAGAGAAATACAGACACACATTATTTTATCTAAAATATGCTGAAATTTATCTAATAATATACCATTCGTTAAAACTGTTTGTCTGATTCCTAATTTATTTGCATATTCTACAATTTCCTCAAAATTAGGATGAAGTAATGGTTCACCACCAGTATAATAAACATCATATACACCTATACTTTTTAGTTCATCTAAAATATGTTTAATCATATCTAAATCAATATATTCATTGCTCTTATTTGATACAGAACAGAATTTACATCTTAAATTACAACTATTATTTAATTCTAAATAAAAGTATAAAGGTATATCAATAGTATCTAAAGATATATTTTGATTATAGCCAACACTCTCATACTTTATCATTTTGTTTTTTCCTTAATTTTTTTATCTACTTGAACAATTCTACATTGAGTCATTTCTGGTTTAAGTTCTTTTAAATATATTTTTGATTTTATGTTTTTTTTGTTCATTGGTTTTAATAATGATTTTATATTCATTTAAACATCACTCCTATAATTTAAACTATAATAATTTCTATCTAAATACATATACTCAGAACGATATAATATTTTTTGCCTATTACTTACAAATCTTTTTATTTTTTTTGTATTATTAAATTTATCTATAATATTTATATATGTAGAATATTTATCATTTGTAGTCCGATAAATTAAATTCAAATCTTTTTCTTCATCTAAATTACTTAAATTTACAAGTTTTGAGTTTCTCATATAACTAAATATACTTAATCCAAAAGTATCCAAATATTTAAATTTCTTAATAAATTTTAATGTTCTCTTTATATTTAATATGTTTTCTGTAGGATAACCAATCATAAATGTTGCTGATATTGAAATACCTGAATTATAAAAATTTTTCATGGTAGACTTTGCAACTTTTAAATCTATTCCTTTATTCATATCTTTTAAAATACTTTTATTATAAGATTCTATACCAAATGATATTTCTCTACATCCACTTTCATATAAAACTTTTGCAAAATTTTTATCTGTATATTTATTATCAATTCTAGTTTCTACCATCCATTTTATTTTAATATTATTGTTTATCAAATAATCAGCTAACTTCATTAGAATATCTGGGTGAACACACTCATCAATAAAATATACAGCTTCAATATGTTCATTATTATATAATTCTTTTAAATATGAAAATATTTTATTAATATTATATGTACTATATCCATTATAATAATAATATCTAGAACAAAACATACACTTTGAATGATAACATCCATAATTTAATGTTAGTGGAATCAACTTTAAGTTTGATAAATATTTATTAAGATTCAAATCACTAAAATCAGGTATATATTTATTCTTATAAAAGCAGTCATTTTGTTTGTTAAATTTATATATTATCTTATTATTCTTTCTATATATAATATTATTTATATTTGATACTTTTTTATTTTGAAATAATTTAATCATTTCTACAACATTATTATAATTTCCAAACAATGTCATTCCATCTATATATATACATTTTTGCATTATTTCATTCAAGTTTTTATTTATATGTGTTATATAATCCCCGCCTAGAATAATTTTTATATTATTACTCTTAGATTTTAAATGTTTAGAAAATCTTAATGCATAATTTAATTGAAATGGATATTGAATAGATAAATAAATAATATCACCATCATTTAGTTTATGAGTATTTTCTAATACTTTATCAAATATAGTATTTTTTTCATCAAAAGCAAGTTCTATTGTATCATCAACTGTAAGTATTTTTTTTGAAAAATCAATTCCTCTTCTTCCCCATTTAATATTATAATACTTGCTAAGTATTTCTAAATATTTTTGTATTTGTTCATTAGCAGAAACAATTTTATCTGTATCAATCAATTTAGTTTGCATTTGTTTTACAGCTTTTTCAATGTTATCTACAATATTTTTATCACTTTCACTTAATGAAAGATAATATTGTAAACTTATTTCTTTAATATATTCTTTTTTAAAACAATATTCTAAAAATCTTGATGACAAATCATATTGTTTTGATTTTATTTTACATTCTTTTAAATAACCTTTTAATAGTGGCACACTTAATTGTGGCATGTTAAATGCTGTTCCTGGTAAAGTATATAGATAAATCATTGTATTATTTCCTTTACACGTTTTATTATTTCTTGAGAAAATTTCTCATTGTTAACCCAAATTTTAATAAATAGAACAATTTCATCAAACTTTTGAATACCTGCTAAATCATTTAAATTGTCATATACTTTATTCATTAGTTCACTATCATTAAAGATTATAGATATAAAATTAGCATCAGATTTAATAATTTCAATGCCTTTTAGATTTTTCAAAGAATCATATATCAAATTTCTATTACTTTTTATATATTCTCTAGTATCAACAAATGCTTTTAATATTTTATTATCATTTAATAAAGATACAAAGAAATTTTCTGAATAAGAAGTAACTGAATGAGGTGGGATAATTGTATTTCTTAACCCATCTATATTTTTTATTGTAACCATATATCCTGTTCTATAACCAGATGCAAGAAATTTTTTTGAAAATGATCTAAATATTATAACCCTATCATTTTTTAAACAAATATCAAGTAATCCATTTTCATTATCAGAATAATCAATATATGCTTCATCTATAACTAAAGTCCCTTTAAATATATCCAATATATTTTTTATCTGTTTTTTTGTAAACATTTCACCATTAAACCATCTTGGTGATGATATACATAATAAATCCTTATTACTTGTTTTAATTTTTTTTAAGTTTTTAATGAATTCTTCTGTATGAATTCCTTTTACAAATATTACCTTTTTATTATTTAAAAAAGCGGTTCTTTTATATAGGGAAAATTCTATATCAGGTAATATAACATTATCCCAAATTGTTAATCCAACTATTGCATTAATAAATTGACTAATACCTGCTCCTACATATATATAATCTTTTTTTACATTTATATAATTTGAAATAGCATTAACAAGTGGATCTTCTAATGGAAATGCTAAATTATAATTAAAATCTCCATTTGCATTCTGCTTAAAATGTTTTATTTCCCACTTTCTTAATAATTTATTATTTTGCCATATTGATGCCATATTCCATTCACCCCTTTCTACAAATAATAGCGCACATTGCAGGATTAAACTCTGGTATATCATGTGATATCCATTTCTTCTTAATATCAAAATTATTAACTAACAATTCTTGTTCAAAAGTTTTCCAATTTACAACTTTACAAGAAGTTGCGGCAATATTAATTTCTTTTTTGTTATTAACAACAACTCTTTTAACATCATCAAATGCATTGTTAATATCAGTTTCATACATTTTTTCTCCATCACCCATTGAAGCAATTAATGCTATTCCATTTGGTTTTAAGTGATCATATATGAATTTATAAAATTTATTTCTGTGTTCTTCCATAACAAACATATGAATAACTGCTATTGAATAAATAAAGTCATATTTTTGATTTAATGTATCTTCAATAATATCTAATTGTTTAAATCTATTATTATATTTATAATTTGACAATTCTTTACATTTCTTTATTGCTGTATCTGAATAGTCAATAGCCATTACATTATAATTTTTATTTAAAAGAAATATTGCATCTCGTCCTTCACCACAACCAATTTCTAATATTTTTTCTTTATTTGAAATTTTATTATTTAATATTGTTTCAATAACATCAGGACTTGGATTTTTTGATGACCATAAATAATCATTTTCATATACCTGCTTATATCTTTTTTCATAAGCTTTATAATAATCTAATTTACACTTTTCTTTTTTCATATAACCACCAAACCTTGTTATATTATATCAACAAAAAAGGGACTTTAAAACAAGGCCCTCCTCCTCCACAAATGCTATGAATCAATTTTTCATTTATTTTATTACTATTTTTATAAAAAATCAATATTTTATTTTTATTTAAACTTCTTTATTGATACAACAACATCATTAGCAGAAGCTATTGCAATTCCTTTTAATAATGTTTCAACATTAACTTTACTTCCTTCTTCAATAAATATTTGTGTTCCACCCATTCCAGCTGCATTTTTAGAAATATTCACTTCATCTTTTAATGAAATACTACCATTTTCTAATTTTTCCATTAAAAGTAATAAAGTCATTATTTTAGTCATACTAGCTGGACTTCTTTTAGTATTTTTTTCTTTTTCATAAAGAATTTTACCTGTAGATGTTTCAACTAATATAGCAGCCTTTGCAGATGGAGCCAAATCTATACTTTCTGCATTAATTTTCATAATAAATACTAATGATAAAATAATAAATAAAATTTTTTTCATATACTCACCTATTAAAGAATATGAAAAAATAAAAAAATAATTAATAAAAAAGGTTTTTACTTTTTGTAAAAACCTATGTATTATTTTTCTTTTTGAATTGATTCAACTATTTTTTTAACAGCTTCAGCATTTCCATTACCTTGTCTAAATGAATCAATCATTTCAATTGGAACACAGAATATTAATGTATTAGATTGATCTGATGATACATCATTAATTGTAGATAATGTTCTTAAATGTAAAGCTCCAGGAGTTGAAGCCATAGTTTTTGCAGCTTCTGCTAAATTTTTTGCAGCTTCAGTCTCACCTTGAGCTTTTGTAATAACAGCCATTTTTTCTCTTTCAGCTTCTGCTACTTTAGCTATAACTCTCTTCATATCTTCTGGAAGAGTAATGTCTTTTAATTCAACATTTTCTACTTTGATTCCCCAAGGATCTGTAGCAGCATCAATTATTTTACATATTTCTTCAGATAATTTTTCTCTTTCAGAAAGTAAATCATCTAAAGTAACTGAACCAACTGCATTTCTCATTGTAGTTTGAGCTAATTGACTAACAGCAAAATAGAAATTTTCAACTTCTAATACAGCTTTAGCAGCATCAAAAATCTTATAGTAAATAACTGCATTAATTCTAACTGAAACATTATCTTTTGTAATTGCATCTTGTTCAGGAACATCAACAACTTTTGTTCTTATATCAACTTTTTTATATGTTTCAATTATTGGTAATATAAGTCTCCATCCTGGATTTAGTATTTTAACAAATTTACCTTTGCTAAACTTAATTCCCCTTTCATATTCATTAATTTGAACAATACTTCTAAGTAATATCACTACTACAATAAAAATAATAAATCCTAACGCAACGTCCATAATAGTTCTCCTTTCAATATAATTATACTACATAAAAAGAATAATACAATTAAATATTATTCTTCTTTATCGCATTTTCTTTCTATTTGATAATTATCATTAAATAAACCTTTTGAATAAACAACACTTTTTATACAATACTTATTAATTATCTCAGGTAATATATATTCACCATCAATTAAGTCTTTTGAATAAATAACTACTGATTTGCTAATTTTAGGTGTTAAACCTTTATCAGCTATATATTTTCTTGTTATTTCTTTAATATTTGATTCTACTTTCATATAATTTCTATCTTGATTTTTAAATCCTATCAATAAAAGTAAAACCATTAAAAGCATAATTACAGTTGCCCATAAAACCATTAATTTACTACTCATATTCTTCCCTATATCCTGTAGTTTTATAAGTACTACATCTTATATATGAAACTGCATTTCCGCCATTTACTATCATAGAGTATCCCTTACATTCTCTATTTCTATTATCAAATATGGAAGTCATATAACCCTTATTTTTAAGTGTATCTACACTAACAATTACTGTATCCATATTATTATAATATAAATCATTATAGTACCTTTTAGCAGCATCTGATACTGTTTTTTCTAAAGAAACAAAATCAAAATCTTTTTCTCTCGTATAATTTATTGGATCCAAAACTTCATCTCTTCTACCAAATATACCCATTCTATGAAGAAGAATAGTTGAAACAAGAATACAAATTACAAATAATAAAACAAATGCTAATTCAGCTCTTAATCCCCATCCATGTTTATTCATATACTATAATCTCCTAACACAATAATTATACATCAATTTTTATAATAATTGAAGTATTTCATTTCTAGTTTTTTCGTCTAAACTCTTAACAATTTCTTTAATTTTTTCATTTTTTACATATAGATTTAGTTTATTTTCATAATTATTTAATTTTTTACTTATATTATTTAAATATTTTCCAACATAAGATTTACTTACTTCAAAGTTATCAGCTATTTCTTGCAAACTATAATCTTCATAATAATAATTTTCAAAATAACTCTTTTCTCTTTGAGTTAATAAGCAATTATATATTTCATATAATGCTAAAATATATTCTCTTTCTTTCATTAAAACTCCTTAAATAAACCATATATGTATTTTTCTATATCAAATGGTATTAAATCTGTTTCTTTTTCACCAAGACCTACAAATTTAACTGGTATATCAACTAATTCTTTTATAGCAAGTACTATTCCACCTTTAGCAGTTCCATCTAGTTTTGTAAGAACTATTCCAGTTATATTAGTTATTTCTTTAAAACTTTTAGCTTGACTAATTCCATTTTGACCAGTAGTTGCATCTATTACAAGTAGAGTTTCACAGGGTTCACCCTCTATAATTTCATTTATAACTCTATTCATTTTTTCAAGTTCTTTCATTAAATTTACTTTATTTTGAAGTCTTCCTGCTGTATCAATTAATACTACATCATAGTTTTCACTCTTTGCTTTATTTAATCCATCATATATTACAGCAGATGGATCAGTTCTATCATCTCCATAAAAATCTACATTAATTCTACTTGCCCATTCTTTTAATTGATTTACTGCCCCTGCTCTAAAAGTATCACCGGCAATTAGCATAATCTTTTTACCATCTTTTTTTAAATTATATGCAATTTTAGCTATGCTTGTTGTTTTTCCTACTCCATTTACACCAACAAACAATACAACATTTGTTTTTCCATCTACGATATTTAGTTTTGAAGATAAAATATCTCCATCAACATAAATCATAAATAATTCATCTACAATAACTTCTTTTAGATATTCAAAATCTTCAATATGTTCTTCTTTAACACGACGCTTTAATCTATCAACAAAATCCATTACAGTATTAACACCAATATCTGCAGTTATTAAAATTTCCTCTAATTCATCATAAAAATCATCACTTATTTTTGTATATTTAATACCAAGTATTGATAATTTGTTTACAAAATTATCTCTTGATTTAGACAAACCATCTACATACTTTACAGTCTCATTAATCTCTTTTTCTTCTTCTTCAGTTACACTAGTTTTTTTCTCTTCTATTTTTTCTTTTATTTCTTCTTGTTTACTAAAAACTTTTTTAAGTTTATCAAATAATCCCATATTATCACATCCTTTATTTAGTCTTCTTTAAAATAAAATTATTCCAATACTTCGTTTCATTAGGATTACTTACTGATTTAGACATATAAATTAATTCTATATCCATTCCTGATTCATATGTTAGTTTCTCAACATCACTTACTTTCATATAATTATAATATCTTCCGTCAGGAGTAATCTCCACACCTTCACCATTTTTTAATGCAATAAACATATGTCCAGAGTCTTTCAATGAATCTCTTAATCTTATTAAAGTGTCTAACATTTTAGACTTATCCACATGTAAGAGTGAAGCACATGCCCAAACTCCATCATAACAATTTTTATCATTAAAATCTTCAAAGTTCATACATCTAACATTTAGTCCTGTATATTCTCTTGCTAATTTACATAATTCTTCTGAACCATCTAATGCACTAACTCTATAACCTTTATTTTTAAAATATAATGAATCTCTTCCACTTCCACATCCAAAGTCTAATATTTTTCCACCTCTAGGAACAAAATGTAAAAATTCTTCATATTGTCTTGACATATCAGCATTAACAGTTATATCAAAATAATGTTTTGCAAACTTATTATAATAATCTAATGTATTCATAATATATACCACCCTTAGTTATAATTATAATATAAATAATCTATTTTGACAAATAAAGATATTTTTGTTATAATTAGCATTACTGATTTAACTTTTCGAAAGGAAATGATTTTATGAATAGTAAAAATGGAGAGACTTTAGTCTGCGCTTTAGGTGGTCTTGGTGAAGTTGGAAAAAACATGTATGTTGTAATGCATGAAGATGAACTTTTTATAATAGATTGTGGTGTAATGTTCCCAGAAGATGATTTAATGGGTATTGATTATGTTCTAGCAGACTATACAGTTTTAAAAAATATGCAAGATAAAATAAAGGGATTAATTATTACTCATGGTCATGAAGATCATATAGGTGGTATTCCATTCCTTTTACAAAATATTAACATTCCTGTTATTTATGCACCTAATATAGCAGGTAAATTAATTAGAAATAAAGTATCTGAAAGAAATATACCTTTACCAAAAATGATAACAGTTAATGAGGATTTAATAATTAAAACTAAACATTTTAATATTGAATTCTTTACAACTACTCACTCTATTCCAGATTCTTTTGGAATGGCTATTAAAACTAAAAATGGTACTATCGTTGAAACTGGAGACTTTAAATTTGATTTAACTCCTATTGGACCAGTAGCTAATATGGGTAAAATGGCCAGAATTGGAAATGAAGGAGTTACACTTCTTTTAAGTGATTCAACTAATGCTTTACTTCCAGGTTTTTCAAATAGTGAATCTGTTGTTGATGAGGCTCTTGGTGAAATATTTGCTGAAAATACAACATCAAGAATAATTCTTGCTACATTTGCAAGTAATATATATAGACTTACTCATATAGTTGAAACTTGTAAAAAATATGGAAGAAAAGTTGTAGTATTTGGAAGAAGTATGAATACTAATATAGATATAGCTATAGAATGTGGATATATTAAAGATAAAGATTTATTTATAAATAGTGATGAGGCTAATAGAATGGATCCTTCTAAGGTATGTTTACTATGCACAGGTTCTCAAGGTGAACCACTAGCAGCTCTTTCTAGAATAGCAAATGGAAATGATAGAAATATTACATTGATGCCAGAAGATACAGTAATATTTTCATCTTCACCTATTCCAGGCAATGCAATGTCAATAAATAGAATAATAAACAAACTTTATTTAAAAGGCGCTAAAGTATATACAAACGCAAGTGAATCAAATGTTCATACAAGTGGACATGCTAGACAAGATGAATTAAAACTATTATTTAGATTAATTAAACCAAAATATTTTATGCCAATGCACGGAGAATATAGAATGTTATCAGCTCATGCTTCTCTAGCAACATTATGTGATGTAAAAGAAGAAAATACTTTTATAAACAAAAATGGTGATATTCTTGCTATTAAAGATAACAGAGTTTATAGAAAAGGTTCAATTCCAATAAATGATATATATGTAGATGGAAGTAGAATTGGCGATGTTGGAATTTCTATAATAAAAGATAGAAAGATTATGTCAACTGATGGAGTTTTACTAGTAATACTAAATTTAGATATAGAAAATAGAAAAATGCTACTAGAGCCAAATATCACTACAAGAGGATTTGTAGTTGTTAATGATAATCAAGAATTAATTAAGAAAATTCAAGATAAAACAAATATTATTACATTAAATGAACTTGAAAAAGATCATTTTAGTCTAACTGATTTAAAAAACAGAATAATATTAGAAATTAATTCTTATGTTATTGAACTTACTGGTAGAAGACCTATTATTATTCCAATGATTTTAGAAATTAAAAAGCATTAATAATTTAATGCTTTTATTTTTTTATTAAATATAATTCAGAATTCTTTATTATAAAATAATCATTATTTGATGAAATCATATAAGGATACTTAGTATTAGTATTATCAAGTGTAGCATATCCTAAACTATTTATTTCAGGCAATTCAAATATTTTGAATGACTCTTTAAATTTTTCTAAATAATCACTTCCCTGTTCTAAATTATCTTTAGTTATAAAATCACTATAGTAAATAGTAGTTTCATTTTCACTAGTTTGTACAACAAATAAGTAATTATTTTCATTCTCTAATAATTCAAAATTAACTACATCATTATATTTTAACTTTGTTTCATAATCATTTATTTCATTTTTAATAGAAATAGTATTATCACTATTTAAAGTAAACTTATAATTAAATAATTCTGTAGTTTTATCTAATTCATTAGTTGTTTCTATTTCTTTTTCATATTCTATTTCATATTCGTTATAGTATGGAAAATGAAGTGTATAGTCTTTATTTTTTTCTATTTCATTATAAGAGTAACATACTTTATATTCAGAATACTCTGGAACAAAGTTCTCAAGTGGTATAAATAATGAAAAGAATAATATAACAATTGCTGTTACTATTCTATTATCATTACTTTTACTTGGTTTTTTATCTGGAAAATTAGTTTTTCTAAGAACAAGTACTGCAGATAAAATCCATATAGCACTTATTAAAATAATACCAATTCCATTTACAATTGTAACCCCAAGTGTTGGATCATTATATGTACAATCTTTAATAAGATTCATTTCTCCAATTATAATGGCTGCATCATACATAGCATGAAGACATATAACTGACCATATATTTTTTGTCTTATAATATATACTTCCAAGTAATATTCCTAAAGCAGTAGCATTGATTATTTGTAAAATAGTTTCAAATAAACTTTGCATATATATATTTGTAATATGCATTAATCCAAAAACTAATGAAGAAAGTACTATAGATAAAATAACACTTCTCTTATTTTCTGAATATCTTTCAATAAATTCATTTTGAATCCATCCTCTACATAAAAATTCTTCTGCTATACCAATTAATATACAAAATATTATTACATTTATAAATTTAGATAATGAAAATGAAGTCAAACTACTAATACTTGAAAATAAATTTAATGCTGTAATTACAAGCATAGGTACTGCAAGTTTAACACCATTTATAAATTTTTCTTTTTTATTAGTAAATACATATGCATTATTAAATAAAAGCATAACTATCAAAACAGACAAAGCATAAAACATCTCTGTTATTAATTCAGAACCATATTTATTAATAAATGATGATTGAGTTACAATATTAGCAAAAATTATTAATCCTAAATCTATAATTATAAAAATTAAAAACATCCATAAAAAGAAAAGATATATGGATTTTTTCTTTTTTCCCGTTTCTTCTTCCATACTAGCCACCCTCTATTCTGATAATAATTATACAATAAAAAATAAATCATAACAATAAAAAAAGCTCAAATATGAGCTTAAATATCAATTTGGTGGAGAATGTGGGACTTGAACCCGCGACCTCCTGCGTGCAAGGCAGATGCTCTAGCCAACTGAGCTAATTCCCCAAAAGGTAGGCACTTGATAACAATCAAGCATATTAATACTACCATAAACACTAAAGATAAGTCAAGCAAAATTTGCCTATTTAGTTAAAAAATTCATTATTTCTAGGGCTAATTTAACACTATCATGTCTTATTACTTCCTCTTCTATTTTTACAAGAGGTCTTTTTATATTTGTAATTTTTATATTTTTATCATCTATTTCAACTAAATCTTTTTGTTCTAATGTTTCATATTTTCTTTGGACACTCTTACTTATTTTTTCATTATTTGTAATAACACATTCTATTTTTCTATTACCTAGATAACTATTTAATAAGTTTATATGATCACTTACTTTAAAACCATCTGTTTCCCCTGGTTGACTCATAATATTACAAACATAAATTATTTTAGCATTACTTTCATCAATTGCTTTTATTACATCTTTACATAATAAGTTTGGTATTATACTTGTATAAATACTTCCCATGCTTAATATAATTGCATCTGCATTTTTAATAGATTTTACAACATCTTTATTAACCTTAGGATTCTTTTTATAATATACTCTTTTAATTTTTTTATCACATAATGTAATATTATGTTCTCCTTCTACAATACTTCCATCTTCCATTTCTCCCATTAAAGTTACATTGTCATCTGTTAAAGGTAAAACAGAACCTTTTAAATTAAGTATTTTAGTTATTTGTTTGATTCCTTCAGACATACTACCAAAAATATCAATTAGTGCAGTAAGCATAATATTTCCAACTGTATGTCCATCAAAATCACCATTTGTTTCAAATCTATAATTTACTAATTTTCCAATAATATCTTCAGTTTCAGATAAAGCTATTAAAACTCTTCTTATATCTCCCATAGCAGGAACATTAAATTCACGTCTTAACTTACCTGTACTTTTTCCATCATCACATACGCTTACAACAGCAGTTATATTAAATGGAAATCTTTTAAGACCACTTAATAATACTGATTGCCCAGTTCCTCCACCAAGTACAACTATTTTTTTATCATCCATTTTTTTCACCTCTAAAGTAACTATACATATAAATATGTCTTTTCTAATGCTATTATACTAAAAAAAATTAAAATTAAGAATAATTATTTATCAATTATATCATTTATGATAAAATGTTTATAATAAGGAGATAAGAAATGGATTACGTTTATGATGAAGATTATAGTTACACAACTACGGGTTCCGATTATTTTTCAAATAATGAAAGTCCAGAAGTTAATTCAACTGTTTTAGTAACAACTTTAATTATTTCTCTTGTAATATTTATTTTTGCAATTGCTATAATGTGGAAAATATTTACAAAAGCCGGTCAGAAAGGTTGGAAATCAATTGTTCCAATTTACAACATGTATGTATTATTTACTATATCTGGACTTAAAGGTTGGTTAATTTTTATTCCTATTGTAAATGGTATTTTTTCACTAGTTTGTTACTTCAAACTAGCCAAATCATTTGGTAAAAGTGCTGGATTTGCACTTGGAATATTATTCTTACCAGTTATTTTCTTACCAATGCTTGCATTTGGTAAAAGTGAATACATTGGTCCTAATGGAGAAAAACAAAATAGTACAAATACAGAAACTATAAACAATAATGCAGAGTCAAATTCTGTAACATCAAATCCAGTAAATGTTTCTGATTTAAATCAAGTAGGAACACCTACTGAACAAAATGTAAATCAAAATAATAATTTATAGTAAATTAAAAGATGAAGATTATTCTTCATCTTTTTTTTCTGCCTTTTTATCATCACTATTATCATTAAATAAGTCATTTCTAACTTTTTCTTCTATTTCTTTATATAATGCTGGATTATTTTTAAATACAAGTTTTACATTTTCTTTTCCTTGACCAATCTTTTCCCCTTTATAACTAAACCAAGCACCACTTTTATCAATAATACCAATATTAGATGCTATATCAATTACTTCCCCAGTTTTTGAAATTCCTTCTCCATACATTATTTCTACTTCTGCTGTTTTAAATGGAGGTGCTACTTTATTTTTAACAACTTTAATTACAGTTTTATTACCAACTACATCACCATTTACTTTAATTTGTTCACTTCTTCTTACATCTAATCTAATTGTTGAATAAAACTTTAATGCCCTTCCACCAGGTGTTGTTTCAGGATTTCCAAAAAGAATTCCAACTTTTTCTCTTAATTGATTTATAAATATACAAATAGTATTTGTTTTATTAATAATACCACTCAATTTTCTTAAAGCTTGTGACATAAGTCTCGCCTGAAGTCCTACATGTGAATCTCCCATTTCTCCTTCAATTTCAGCTTGTGGAACTAATGCAGCAACACTATCAATAACAATAATACTCATTGCTTCACTTCTAACTAATGCTTCTACTATTTCTAAAGCTTGTTCTCCAGTATCAGGTTGGCTTAATAATAATTCATCAGTATTTACACCTAATTTTTTTGCATAAACTGGATCTAATGCATGCTCTGCATCTATAAAAGCAGCTCTTCCACCATTCTTTTGAACTTCTGCAATTGCATGTAAAGCAATAGTTGTTTTACCACTTGATTCAGGTCCAAACACCTCAATTATTCTTCCCTTTGGATATCCTCCAACTCCAAGTGCTTGATCCAGTGCTAAAGATCCACTTGAAACTACATCTATATTCTTAACGCCCTTTTCTCCTAATTTCATTATAGCGCCTTTACCAAATTGTTTTTCGATATCAGCAAGTACTTGATCTAAAGTTTTATCTTTTTCTTTTTTCATAAGTATTCTCCTTCAATAATCTAATTTTAAAACATTTTATTTTCTTTGTCAATAACTTTTTACAAACTTTTGTTTGCTAATAATTAAATTATTAATTCTACAATGTTTTCATTATTATTTTTTTCTAAAAAAAAGATAATAAAAATAGTTTTTTTACTTAAATTATTGATTAAAAAAATAAAAACAATAACTTTTAAAGTTATTGTTATTTTGTTAAAAACTTTTTGTTTTTTGTATAATACTCTATTCCACTAATAATTGATAATATAGTTGCTATCATTATTAAAACTCTAGCTGGATATACATTAAATAGTGAAAATGGTAAATTGTAAAACAATAATAAAGTAATACCTATAAGCATAAACACAGTTTTTACTTTTCCAGTATTTGAAGCTCCTACTGCTCCATTTTTTTGACCAGCAACCATTTTAATTGAATCTACTATAATATCTCTAGATACAATTACAACTGGAATAATAGCACTAATGTGGCCTTCAACTGCTAATATGATTAAAACACCATTAACTAATAATTTATCAGCAATTGCATCTAAAACTTTTCCAAAATCTGTTACTAAATTATACTTTCTAGCTAAATATCCATCTAAGAAATCTGTTACAGACGCAATTAAGAAAATGATGCCACATATTAAATATTTACTATCAATAATAAATTTTCCATTAACATCTATTTCTGGAAAACTAATTCCTATTCTATTTAAAGGAAAAATCATAATAACCAATAATAATATAGACAAGACAATTCTACAAATAGTTATTTTATTTGGAACATTCATATTAATACATCCTTTCATTAATATAATTAATACCCATAGTATTTATTTGTTTATCTGTTACATACTTAACAATTAAAATAAGTAATACAATAACTACTATTAAAGATACAACATAAATGATAATATACTTAATATTCTTATTATTCTTTCTTTTAATTGTATATGGTGAAACAATTTTATTTTCTTCATTCTTACTTTCAAGTATTTTTATTTCTCTTGTTTGCTCTAATATATCATCAATAGGTATTCTAGATGTATAACCAAACATAAAATCATTAAATTGATCCATTATATCATCTTCATCAAGATTTAAATACTTAGCATACTTTTTAACTGTTTCTTTTAGAAAAAAAACATCTTTAAAAGCATTAATATTACCATCTTCTAAGTTTTCTAATTGACTTTCAGTTATATTTAAATCTTTTATTACTTCTTCTATCGAAATACCTATTGTCTCTCTAGCTTCTTTAAAGCTTTGACCAATTTCTTTCATAGTTTAATTCTCCTAAAAAAAATAATAATTCTTAATAAGCCATGTTCTGTACCTAAAAGGTGACAAACATTTATCTAGGGATTACTCCCTCCCTTACTCCTTTATTAATTCATTCGTAAGAGTTCCCCTACCAAATTTGGGTTTCTCACTCGCGGGGTTTACCTCGTTCCACAATTGTTATTCCTAACAATCTCGTCTCTATGGCACTTTTATACCTACTTTAATCAGTTCTTGATTATTTCGGAGCCGTTAGTATAAATATACTACCTAAGGTTATTTTTTCCCTTAGCACGAACATTACCATCCATTCCAGGATGAGTGAGCATGGACTTTCCTCTACATAATATGCAGCGTTTGTCTAAAGAATTATTCTCCGTATACTACTTTTTCTAGATCACTAATTCTTTTTAGTAAATCAACATTAGTGACTCCTTTATTAGATCCAGCTATATCAAGAGATGCCTTTAAATTTCTAATTTCAGCTTTTAATTTAGCATTATCTGCTTCCAAAGTTTTAATCTCTGTTACTAATCTTTTTGTTGTTGCTTCAAAATCAACATAATCCTTAATTATCATATCAAGAAATTGATCTACTTCCTGTGGTCTGTATCCCCTAGCATCTATTTTAAAATCTTTTTCTAGTATTTCTCTAGCTGTTAGAAATCTTTTATCTTCGTACATCTTTTTTAGCCTCTCTTCCAGTCTAATTATATTACAATTGGCTCTTTTAGTCAATAAAAGAGCAAACTATCTTAATTTGCTCTCTATACTTAATATACTATAATTTAATTCTTTATCAATCTCTTTAAAATAATAATTTATATTTTTTTTCATATTTTTAGAATAATACAAACAAATTATTATTTCATTAAAATCGACAAAAATAGATTATTTATTTAATTCATCTTTAAAATAATCAATTATTTTACTAAAATCATTTTCATCAACATTACTAATCTTAATTCCATAATGAATAATCTTATCATCATAATTTATTATTTTGTTAATACCTGAATAATCTACTAAAACTTTAACTATTCTATTAGGATAATGAACTATTTCAAATTTCATAATATTATCATATGTTAACTCAATATTTGTATTAAACAATAAATTATATTCATTAATATAGTCAGAATAAGTAATACTACATATACTCTTAGCATTATTAACATATTCTAAATGACAATATTTAATAATATTTTTTATTAATCTAATATCATAATAATTATCATTTATTTTTTCTTTATCAATTTTAGTTAGTTTTACTGTATCAGCATCCACTTCATAATAATTATCTTGATATTCTAAATATCCTTTACTATCTATTTCATAAAGAACTACATTTGCATCAGTAGAATATTCTATATTAGTCATTTTATTATTAATACTTTTCTCTATTTCTAAAGTATAATTATTATTAACTTTATCAAATAAAGCAATTAATTCTTCTTTTGTAATATCTTTTTTAGGTATTTTATAGCCTTTTTTATTACTAGAAAAAATAATAAATACTAACATTAAAGATAATATTAAAACTATTAATATTCCTTTTAATATATTCTCTTTAATTCCTATTTTTTCACTTACCTTATTTAACATATTTCCCCTATTAATTTTTCATTCTTTTTTCCATTTAAATAATCTCTTGCACTCATTTCTTTTTTTCCACTAGGTTTTAATCTAGTAATGATTATTTCCTTATCTTTACATTTAATACCTATACCATCTTTATAAAGGTTAGTAATTTCTCCTATATGTCCACTAACTTCATTTCCTATTTTAGATTCACATACTTTAACTATTTCACCCTTAATAATAGTATAGCTAACTGGAAATGGATACATTCCTCTTATGTGATTAAACACTTCTCTTGCTGTTTTATTAAAATCTAATTTTTCTTCTTCTCTTTTTATATTATAAGCAAATGTAACCTCTTTTTCATCCTGTTTTATTCTATTATTTGTATTATTAAAAATACTAGGAAGTGTTTCTAATAATAATTTACTACCTAAAATACTTAATTTATCATGAATACTACCGACATTATCAGAATCTAATATATCTATACTTTCTTGAGATATAATATCTCCATCATCCATACCTGGTGCCATATACATAATAGTAATACCTGTTTTTTTATATCCATCTATTATAGCTTTATGTAAAGGACTACCTCCTCTTAATTTAGGAAGTAAAGATGCGTGAACATTAATAGCCTTATATTTAGGAGTTTCAAGTAAAATAGTAGGTATTATTTGTCCATAAGCACAAGTTATAATAATATCAGGATTATAATCAAGAATTTTCTGATAATCTTCTCTAATTTTATTAGGTTGAAATACATCAATATTGTTTTTTAATGCAATTTCTTTAACAGGAGAAAACTTCAATTCATGATGTCTACCAACATATGAATCTGGTTGAGTTACTACCAAAACTACATTAGTTTCTTTTATTAACATTTCAAGTACATTTATACTAAATTCAGGAGTACCCATAAATACTACTCTTTTATCTTTCATAATGCTTCACCTCCTAAATTATATTAAATATTAATGTTAATATCAATATTAATATCTTTCTTATCTATTTTGTTTATTTCATTTAATACTTTATAAAGTATCTCTGTTTTTTTATACTTTATCATAATATTAAATCTATATTTACCATTTAATTTAACTATACTTGAAACACTTGGTCCTAAAATAATATAATCATCGCTTAAATTATTATCTAAATATTTTTTTATTCTATTTGCTTCATTACCAGCTGTATTAAAGTCACTACTACCAATTAAAATATTACAAATATAATAATATGGTGGATATTTAAGACTTTTTCTAATATTCATTTCATATTTAAAAAATTCATTATAATCATTTAATAAAACACATTTATAAACATAATTACTTGGATTATATGTCTGAATTATAACTTTACCAGGTAAACTAAATCTTCCTACTCTACCTGCTGTTTGACTTATTAATTCATAAGTTCTTTCTGAACTTCTAAAATCTGGAATAGAAAGAGATGTATCAGGATTAATAATCCCAACTAAACTCACATTTTTAAAATTAAGTCCTTTAGATATCATTTGAGTTCCAACTAAAATATCATAATTTCCACTTTCGAATTCTTTAATTAATTTTTGATGAGAATTTTTTGTACTAGTAGTATCAGCATCCATTCTAAGAACTTTTGTATTATATTTTTTTTCAATTAAACTTTGTAATTTTTCTGTTCCTAGTCCTAAATCTTTTATAGCATTTTCTTTACAATTAGGACATATATCACTTTTTTTAGTTCTATATCCACAATAATGACAAGAATATGATTCACTACTTTTATGATATATTAAAGAAATATCACAATTAGGACATTTATAAACATAACCACAATTTGTACATGATAAAAATGTCGAGTAACCTCTTCTATTTAGTAATAATATAACCTGTTCTTTTCTAGATAATGCGCTTCTAATCTCATTATCTAATGTTTGACTTATTATATAATTATGCTTTTTAGCTTCTATTTCCATATCAACTATTTCAATTTTTGGAAAATTTCCACTAATTCTTTTATCTAAGTTTATTAAATGTAAGACATTCTTTTTACCTCTTGCATATTCCTCTAAAGAAGGAGTAGCGCTTCCAAGCACAACTTTAGCATGATTATATTCTCCCCTTTTATATGCTATATCTATAGCATTATATTTTGGTGTACTTTCTTGTTTATAAGTTTGACTTTGACATTCATCTATTATTATTAATCCAATATTCTTTAATGGTGAAAAGATAGCACTTCTTGCCCCAACTACTATTTTAACCTTATCATTCATTATTTTTCTATATTCATCGTATTTTTCTCCTTCACTAAGAGAACTATGAAATACAGCTACATCTTCTTTAAAAACACTTTTAAATCTAGCAACTATTTGAGGTGTTAATGATATTTCAGGAACTAAAACAATAGATGTTTTATTATTCTTAATGTTTTTCTTTATTAAATCAATATATACTTCAGTTTTACCACTACCAGTTACACCATATAATAAGAATTTATTATCTTTACTATTTAATATTTCATTACTAGCTCTTTCTTGTTCTATAGTTAACTTTATATCTTTTGATTTTTCTTCTTCTATATATACTTCTCTATTAACTTCATATTTTTCTTCTAAAACTATTTTCTTATTAATTAAACTAGCTAATGAAGGACAATTAATATCTTTTTTTAATAATTCTTTTTCTTTTAATAATTCTATTATTTCAATTTCTTTTTTATTTCTTTTATGTTCTAAAATATATTCTTCGTAGTTAACTTCTCTATTTAAATAAACTTTAACTTCATATTTTTTATTAATATTAGTTTTAATAGAGGCTTTTAATGCCTTGGGTAACATTATTTGATAACAACTAATTAAATTACATAATAAAGATTTACTCATATATTTACCTAATTCGAGTAATTCCTTATTTAAATAAAAATCACTATCTTGTATTTTAATTATTGTTCTATATTTTAAATCTTCATTTATATTATTATGTATATTTAAAACAAAACCTTCTACTTCTTTAGAAGCAAAAGGAACTATTACTTTATGACCAATTTTAATTATTTCTTTTAAATCATCTGGTACATAATAATCAAATACTTTATTTAGTGATTTAACTGAATATTCAATTATTACACTAGCTAACATAATTACCTCTTAAATATGGATTATTTTTTAATTCATAATCTACACTTGTTTTATCTCCATGACCTGGATAAATAATAATATCTTTATTAAGTAATTTAAATTTTTTCAAACTAGATATCATTATATTTTCATTTTTCATATCATAATTACCTATAGTTTCTTTAAATACAAAATCTCCTGTAAACATTACTTTGTCTTTTTCAAAAAGAAATGAAATACTATCCATAGTATGACCATAATTTTCAATTATTTTAAAATTAAACTCATTTAATTTTTCAATTCTATTTTCATTATTTACTACTATGCATTTATATTTATTAACAATATCATTTAAAGCTCCAATATGATCAAAATGAGAATGTGTTATTAATACTCCAACTACATTTAACTTTAATTCTTCTATTTTGGCAATTATTCTATTACTTTCACTTCCTGGATCTATTATTAAAGCATTTTTATTATAGTATAATATATAGCAATTTTCTTCTAAATAACCATTTACTATACATATAACATTTAACATATTTCATCTCCATTTTCATCAAACATATCAAGTAAACTATCAAGTCTATTTAAAACTCTATACCCTTTAGATTCCATTTCTTTAGAAAATCTTACTGATATTCCTCCAGCTTCTTCCCATTCTTTTAGATTTCCAGAAAAATCATCTACCAAAATTGCTCCTTCGCTATGAACCATTTTAGTTTTAGATACACTTTTAGGTACTATTATTATAGTAATATCATCTTTAAAATGTCTTCTTAAATATTTTATTTTAACAACACCTTCATCCAATGAATTAACATGTGAAAGAAATGCAACTTCAAATCTTTTACTATCTAATATTTTATTAATACATTCAATTGAATCATTTAAAATATTTTTATCTTTAATAATAGTTCTAAAATCAAAAGATCCAAACACTTTTCTTATTTGTTCTTCATTATCTAATGTTACATTATTCTTTTCTAGTTCATTATATAATAAAGGAATTGTATCCATTACTACACCATCAAAATCGATATATAATCTTCTCATAATATTACCTCTTACTAATAATATAATAATTTGTATTAATTTTGTCAAACAATATAAAAAAATGTAAACATATTTTGTTTACATTTTAATATACTCACCATCTAATGAAAAACTCTTTGTATCAGTTATTTTAACATCAACTATTTGACCTATTAATGATTTGTCTCCTTTAATATTAACAAGTTTCATATTTTCAGTATAACCACATACTTTATTTTTATCTTTATCACTTAAAGATACTACTAAACATTTGACTATTGTATCTTTCATTTTTCTATTTGCTTCATTACTATATTTATTAACTACTTCATTTAATCTATGTAGTCTATCCATTTTAACTTCTTCACTTACTGTTTCTTTCATTAAAGCAGCTGGTGTATTTTCACGAGGAGAAAAGGCAAATGTAAAAGCTCCGTCAAATTTACACTCATTTACTAAATCAAGAGTATCATTAAAATCTTCTTCACTTTCACCAGGAAAACCTACTATTATATCTGTTGTAATACTAGCATTTTTAACTTTAGTACGAATAGAATTATATAATTTCAAATATTCTTCTTTTGTATATCTTCTATTCATAAGTTTTAATATTTTGTTACTACCTGATTGAAGTGGTAAATGTATATAAGGCATAATATTATCATGACTAGCAATTACATCAACCATTTCATCAGTAAAATCCCATGGATGAGAAGTTACAAATCTAATTCTTTCAATTCCAATATCACTAACATCGCTAAGCAAATTCGCTAAATTATAATCATCATATATATCTTTACCATAGGCATTTACATTTTGTCCAAGTAAAGTTACTTCTTTATAACCACTACTTTTTAGTTTTTTAACTTCTTCTATTATTGATTCTTTAGTTCTACTTCTTTGACTACCCCTAGTATAAGGAACTATACAATAAGTACAAAACTTATCACAGCCATAAATAATATCAACCCATGCGCTATATTTACTTTCCCTTATTACTGGAATATTTTCAATAATATCTCCTTCATAACTTAATACTTCTATTTGTTGTTTATGAGTTTCAATTTCTTTTAAAATTATATTTAGTAAATTATCTAAATTGTGTGTTCCACATACAAAATCAACATAACTATATTTTTTTAATATTTCATTAACAACTACTTCTTCTTGTGCCATACATCCACATATACCAACAAGTAAATCTTTATTAGTTGTATCTTTTATATGTTTTAAAACACCTAAAAAACCAAAAACTTTATCATGAGCATTTTCTCTAATTGCACAAGTATTTAATATAACAATATCAGCGCTCTCAACTGTATCAGTTCTTTTATATCCTACGCTTTCAAGCATTCCACATATTTTTTCAGAATCATGTTCGTTCATTTGACATCCATAAGTTCTTACAAAATATTTTTTATTTTTACCAAACTTATTTTGTACACTTTCATATTCTAAAACTTTAGTGTTATTTGTGTGTCTTTTCTTTGCTTCAATCATATTTGGTTTTTTCATACATCTCAACTCCGTTTCATATTATAACACATTTTATAAATAGTTGTATTATTTATTTAAATATGATAAAATAACCACTACTTTTAAAGGAGTTTGTTATGAATGAATTTGATTATAGAACTAAATGTAGATGTATTTTTATATTAACTATGGATTTATTAGAAGGAATTGATACTGAAATAGATATGGATTTCTTTAATCAGTTAAGATATTTCTTTAATGAAAAGTTTAAAGAAGATTTTAATACTTATTATAAATATTCTAAACTACTTTTATATATTAGTATTAATCATGGAAAAGTAGAAGCTTATGAAAATGAAAAAACAATAAATGATTTATATAGATTAATGAATATTGTAAATAATCAAGATAATCTATTAAAACTTTATAATGAAATAGACCAAAATGATATAAATATTATTAGTGAACTTGCTACTGAGTTCATTGAATTTAATGATACAATGTATGATAATTATTCAAGAATTATACAATAAAAAAAGATGTTAATAACTAGTTAACATCTTTTTACTTTTCTATATCCTTTAATTCAAATATAATATCTCTTAATTCAGTAGCTCTTTCAAAATCTAGTTTACTTGCAGCTTCTCTCATTTCCACTTCAAGTTTAGATACCATCTCATTTATTTCTTTCTTAGAGTATTTTTTCTTTTCTATTTTTTCTTCTTCTACTTCATTTGTTATAGCTTCACTAATAGGTTTAACAACTGTTTTAGGAGTAATATTATGTTCTTTATTATACTTTTCTTGTATTCTTCTTCTTCTACTTGTTTCATCTATAGCTGTTTTCATAGCATCACTCATAGTATCAGCATACATTATTACTTTTCCATTTTCATTTCTTGCTGCACGTCCAATAATTTGAATTAAACTTCTATCACTTCTTAAAAATCCTTGTTTATCAGCATCCATTATACATATCAAAGACACTTCAGGTATATCCAATCCTTCACGAAGTAGATTTATTCCAACTACAATATCTACTTTTCCAAGTCTTAAATTTCTTATAATATTAAGTCTTTCTAAAGTTTTAATTTCATTATGTAGATATGTTACTTTATAACCTAGTTCTTTTAAATAAGAAGTCAATTCTTCACTCATTCTTATAGTAAGTGTAGTAATTAATACTCTTTCATTCTTTTCAATTCTCTTATTTATTTCTTCTAAAATACTATCTATTTGATTCTTTGTTGGTTTTACTTCAATTATTGGATCTAATAATCCAGTAGGTCTAATAATTTGTTCAATTGGTTTACCACTAAGTTCTAGTTCATAATCCCCTGGAGTTGCTGAAACATAAATTGTTTGGTTTAATTTACTTCTAAATTCATCAAATTTTAAAGGTCTATTATCTAATGCACTTGGAAGTCTAAATCCATAATCAACAAGAGTTTGTTTTCTCATATGATCCCCATTATACATTCCTCTAACTTGAGGAAGAGTAACATGGCTTTCATCAATCATCAAAAGAAAATCACTAGGAAAAAAATCAATTAAAGTAGTTGGTGTTTCCCCTGCATCTCTTAAGCTTAAATGTCTACTATAATTCTCTATGCCATGACAAAATCCAGTTTCTTTTAGCATTTCTAAGTCATATAATGTTCTTTCTTTTAATCTTTGTTCTTCTAAAAGTTTTCCTTCTTCATGAAGTTCTTTTAATCTCATAACAAGTTCTTTTTCAATTCTAGAAGTAGCTTCTTTCATTTTTTCATCACTAGTCACAAATAAAGAAGCTGGAAAAATGCTTATAGTTTTAACACTTGATATATTTCTTCCAGTAAGTGGTTCAAATAATGATATTTTTTCTATTTCATCATCAAACATTTCTATTCTTATACCACTCTTTTTTTCACCAATTGGTATAAGTTCAATTACATCTCCATTTACTCTAAATGTACCACGTTTAAAATCAATTACACTTCTTTCATACTGCATACCAACAAGTTTTTCTAATATTACATCTCTATCTATTATTTGTCCAACATATAGATTTAACATCTTATTGATATATTCTTCTTTTTCTCCAATATTATAAATACAAGAAACACTTGATACTATTATAGTATCTCTTCTATCAATTATTGCAGCAGTTGCAGCATGACGTAGTTCATCTATTTCATCATTTATAGATGAATCTTTTTCAATATATAAATCCTTACTCGGAACATATGCTTCTGGTTGATAATAATCATAATATGAAACAAAATACTCCACTTTATTATTAGGAAATAATTCTTTAAATTCAGCATATAATTGACCAGCAAGTGTTTTATTATGAGCAAGAACTAAAGTAGGTTTATTTACTTTTGCTATAACATTTGCCATAGTAAAAGTTTTACCAGTTCCCGTAGCACCTAAAAGAACTTGATCTTTTTTACCATCAAGTATACCTTTAACTAATTCATCTATAGCTTCTATTTGATCACCAGCAGGTGTATATTTACTAACTAAATCAAACATATTTATCTCCCATAAATCATAAATATTTTAACATTTAATTATATTTAAAACAAGATAAACAAAAAGTGCTATAAATTTTAATTAAAAGAAATATTTAAAAATAATAATATTTGTGATAAAATACTTTTAGAAAGGAGCTTTTGTATTATGGGTAATTATGGATTAGGTAATGGATATGGTTTAGGTAATGGATATTCTACTACAACTAATTTATTAGAAGGATCAATGGGTTCTACTGTATGGGGAATTGTTTCATTAATACTAGCACTTATTGGTTGCTTTGTTGTTTATTTCTTATTTGTAGTAAAAAAAGATAATCCTAAACAAAAATTCCTAGTATGGTTAAAAGAATTCTTAAGTTTTAAGAAAATGCTTATTGAACCAATCTTAAAAATATCTTATTTATTCTTTGCTATTTTTATTACTTTAGGTTCATTTGCATTAATAGGAACTAGTTTCTTATCATTCTTATTAACTTTAGTATTTGGAAATCTTATTTTAAGAATATGCTATGAAGCAATGCTTATGATGATAATGATTTGGAAGAATACTTCTGAAATTAATAAGAAATTAAAATAATCTCTTTTTAAGAGATTTTTTTATTGTACATATTTATATTTACTACACTTAATATATTATTATTTTCATCTTTTATTTCTACTTTATAAAAGCCAATTGTTTTTCCTTCTTTAAGTATAAAAGCTTCAGCATAAATCTTACCTTCACTTACATTTCTTAAATAACTGATATTGGAGTCTAGTGTAACTGGAGTAAATCCATTCATTGTAGATAATAGTCCAGCACAAGTATCAGCAAGACCAAATAAAATGCCCCCATGAACTATTGAATATGGATTAAGTCCATTTTTTTTGACTTTATATTCCAATATACATTTTTTATTGTTTAATTCTATTATTTTAAATTCATTATTCTTTATGAATCCAGTATCAGATTCTTTTATTTCTTTTATTTTATCTTCCATTATAATCTCCTAAAGTCTCTCTTTTTATCCATGTCATTATAACTTTTACTATGTAATCAACTTCTTTTTCACTTAATTCTTTATTTTTTTCTATATGATGTATTCTTTCTAAACAACCCCTACAACAACATCCACATGCATGTTGTGCTACAAAAACAGGATGAACCTGCTTCATTGGAGTTTGTTTACCATCATTTTTAATTATTAAGGGTTTTAATCTTCTATTAATAAAATCATATGCATCTTTTTCTATTTTATCTAATCCTTTTTCAAGAGTATATGTTTTCATTTTATTATTTAAGTGAAAACTACCTCTAAATTTTGTTTTACTTAAACTATCTAATAATTTTTCTATATTATTCATTTTTTTTAGTTAATACCGGAAATGTTTTAATTTTCAAATCCTCTCTCATTGATTGAGTACTAATAGTATTATTTTTCATATAATTATACCAATCAATATATTTAAAATTACCATTACTTTTTTTATATACTTCTATAGTATTTTCTTTTAAGTTTTTTAAATCTTTATAATCATTTTCTTTTTCAATAACTGGTTTAAAAATATTATAGTATTCATTTTTATTCCATTTACCTAAGAAAGTTACATCTAATACTTCTTTATCACTTTCAATCCATGTATGTTTAAACTTTTTATCAATAAAACTACTTAAATATCCCTCACATAATTTATATTTCTTATTATCTAAAAATATCATTAAATAATTTGAAAATAAATAAGATTTACCAATACTATAACTAGAACATAATGCATCAAAATAATTATCCATATTTGGATCATATTTATTTTTATGAGTTTTTAATTTATCTATTAATTCTTTATCATAAGGTTTTACATTACCATTTTGAATACTTTCATAAAAACTCTTATAAACTAATAATTCTTCTTTACTGCATAACATATTTTATTCACCATAATTATTTTATCATTTAATTAAAAAAAATTAAAGAATTATAATGTATATTCTTTAATTTCATAATCACTTAAATCAAATCCATTTTGAAGAGCTATTCTAACAACTTCTTTATCACTACAATTTTCTACTTTTATTAAATCCATCATAGCCACTTTATTAAAGCTCATCGCAGAACCAAAATAATTAATCAAGTCACTTCTTAAACTATCTATATCTATCGTCATATTCCCTCCATTTGGCTAATATTATAATACATTAAAAGATAATTCTCAACAAAGAATTATCTTTCTTTTTTATTTGCTTTTATCTTTCTAATAATTAGATTAATATCAAAAACTATTAAAGTAATTAATAAAGAAATACTAGAAAATCTTAAAAAATTTATCAATAAAGATGTATCTTTTAAGAAAAATGTCTTTTCCCCTAATAAATAACTAAAGAAATCAGTTTTATTAATTGATATTATTCCATAAATATATATTAATAAATGTAATACTATTGCTACTATTTTGTTTTTTAGAAATTTCATTTTAATTAACATTTGATTTAGATTAAGTCCTAAATGAGCTCCCATTACTAATAATCCAAAATATGACGTCATAATATGAAGTTTTGATATTGTCATGTTATACTTACCTATAAATGTAAACAAATATTGACTAATTAAAATACCAAATATTATAGTTGAAAAAATACATAAGAATAGTAATACATTTACTAATAAGAGAACTATCCTACTTGCATTATATTTTCCCTTAAATATGTTTTTTAAATAATTTCTATTTAATATTAAATGGGTAATTATAACAATTAATAATAAAGATCCAATTATTTCATGTAATAATGGAGTCATATAAACTCTTGAATATTCTATTATTAATAAAACAAATAATAATATATCTACAATTATCTTAATCATACTAGTACCCTAATGACTTTAACCATTCAATAGTTTGTTTTTTTCCATCTTCACTTCTTGCTACTTTACCAGATAAATATAAACCTTTTTCTATAACATTTGATGATGTTAGTTTATTTTTAATAGTTTTATATGTTCCAGCATTACCACTTCCTTCATGAGTATTAAAAGGAATTATAGTTTTATTAGATAAATCATATTTTTCCATAAAAGTATTCATTATCATAGGTAAATTTCCACACCAAATAGGATATCCTAAAAAGACTGTATCATATTCATCTAGATTTGTTATTTCATTTGCCATTTCAGGTCTTGCATTATTATTTAATTCTTTATTAGCTCTTTTTTTAGCTTCATCATATGAATCAGAATATGGTTCTTTTGGTAATATTTCAAATGAATCACATTTTAGATAATCAATAATATAAGAAGCCATCATAGCTGTATTACCAACATCTACTCTACCAACAGAATAGTTTTCTCCTGCTCTACTAAAGTAAATAACTATAGCTTTTTGATAATTTACTTTTTCTACATTTTGATTTTCAATTTGTTTTTCACTTTCTTTTTCCTTACAACCAGTTAATAAGAATAATCCAACTAGTAACAATGCTACTATTTTTATAGATACTCTTTTCATTCATCCTCCTTATACACAAGTATATCCACCATCAATTGGTAAAATTACTCCTGTAACATAACTAGCTTCATCACTAGCTAAGAATATAGCACCTGCATTTAGTTCACCTTCATGACCATATCTTTGCATAGGTACTGTTGATTTCATATAAGCTTGAAAATCTTCTGTATCAAGAACTGCTTTAGTAAGTTCTGTTTCAAAATAACCAGGACATATTGCATTACATGTAATATTATATTTAGCAAGCTCTGCAGCTACTGCTCTAGTAAAGTTTACAACTCCACCTTTACTTGAATGATATGCAACTGTTCCCATTGCAGTATTTCCTACTAAGCCATACATAGATGCAATATTAATAATTCTTCCATAATTATTTTTCTTCATAATATTTGCAAATGCACGAGTCATTTTAAATACTGATGTTAAATCTGTTGCAATAGTAAAATCCCATTCACTATCTTCCATATCTAGAACACCTTTATCTTTTGATGATCCAGCACAGTTAACTAAAATGTCTACACGACCAAATTCTTTTTCTGTTTCCTTAGCAGCATTGTTAATATCTTCTGTACTTGTTACATCACATTTAATAGCAAGAACTTTAGTGTTTTTTTCTTCCAATTCTTTCTTAAGTTCTTCTAAACGTTCCATTCTTCTTGCTAATATTACTAATGAAGCACCTTGACTAGCAAATGCTCTAGCCATTTGTCTTCCTAGTCCACTAGAAGCACCTGTAATAACAGCTACTCTATTTTTTAAATCAAACATTGTATCACTCTCCTAATTATATTGTACCATATAAAAAAGGAAATCTCTTCCTTTTTTAGTTTTTATTTACATAATTAATTGCTTCACTTGCTCCTATTGCTCCATCACTAGTTGCAGTTACAAGTTGTCTTAAACTTTTGGTTCTAGCATCTCCTGATACAAATATACCATCTATATTTGTATGAGTAGTTTCATCAGAGATGATATAACCATAGTCATCCATATCAATTAGTCCTTTAAACATTTGTGTTTCTGGAGTTCTTCCAATTGCAATAAATAGTCCTGATACTTCTATTCTTGAAATGTTGCCATCATTATTTTTAATATCAATTGATTCTAAACATGTGTCTCCATTTAATGATACAACATTACTATTGTAAACTACTTCTATATTGGTTTTTGATAATAATTCTTTTATATTTTTATCATCAGCGCTAAATTTGTCTTTTCTAATAATTATATAAACTTTGTTTGCTATATTACTTAAATAAATAGCATCCTCAACAGCAGTATTTCCACTACCTACTACACCTACTTCTTTTCCTTTATAAAAAGCTCCATCACACGTAGCACAATATGAAATTCCTTTTCCTATAAAATCATTTTCCTTTTTAATTCCAAGATTTTTATTTTTGGCTCCTACTGCTATAATGATACTTTTTGTTTTATATGTATTTTTTGATGTAATAACTTCTTTATAATCTTTATTATCAATTATTTTTTCTACTCTTTCAAATTTAAATTCTGTTCCTAAATTCTTAGCTTGATTATATAGTTTTGTTGCAAAATCAAACCCAGAAATATGTTCTTCAACTGGATAATTTTCAATATCTAGTGTGTTTATTATTTGTCCACCATAACTATTTGCCTCTAAACATAAAGTTTTTTTATTATTTCTTCTTGCATAAATAGAAGCACTCATTCCCGCAGGACCAGCACCAATTATAATAATATCATACATATTATTCACCAATAAAACTATTCAAGTCTTCTTTAGACATAAATCCTACGCTTCTATTTACTTCTTTACCATCTTTAAATAGAATTAGACATGGTATTGACATTATTCCATATTCACTAGATAATTCATCTTCTTCATCAGTATCAATTGATACAAATTTAACATCTCTTCTTTCATCAGATAATTCTTCTAATATTGGTGCAAGCATCTTACATGGTCCGCACCATGTTGCATTAAAATCTACAAGAACAGTTTCTTTAGATTTTAAAACTTCACTTTCAAAATTTTCTTTTTTACCATTAATAATTGCCATATTAACTCTCCTTTTCTAAATTAATTAATATTTTATATAAAATTTTATATAGCTCTAATGATTCATCTTCATTAATACCTAATTGTTTATATATACATTCAGGTATATCTTTAGCTTTTTGAATGAGTTTTTCCCCAGATTCAGTAATACTTAAATTTAGATTTCTTTCATCAGTTTTACTTCTCTTTCGAATTATATATCCTTTTTGTTCAAGCCTTTTTAATAATGGAGTTAAAGTACTTGAATCAAGTAATAATGTTTTTCCTAAAGTACGAACATTAGAAGTTTTATTTTGAAAGAAGTATAACATTACTATATATTGTGTATAAGTTAAATCTAAACTATTCAAATATGGAGTATACTTTCTAATAATTTCTTTTGAACAAAGATATAATGGAAAACATAATTGATTATCTAATCTTAGTGTTTTATATTCATCATCCATTATTAACTTAAAAGCTCCTTTATATCATTTTCTAATAAATCAGGGTTTTCAATTGGACTAAGTCTCTTAACAACTTTTCCATCTTTATTAACCAAAAACTTTGTAAAGTTCCAAACTATATCTCCTTTATTTTTACAAGTATTACTAATTTTAGTTATTCCTTTCATGACCATTTTATTTTTCATGCCATTTATTTCATCATCTTGAATTTCACTTTTTAATAATGTAAATAGTTTATCTTCATTTTCACCATTTACATCTATTTTAGCAAATTGATCAAAAGTAGTTTGATATTTAGATGTACAAAATTCATGAATTTCATTATCATCTCCAGGAGCTTGATGTCCAAATTGATTACATGGAAAATCTAATATTTCAAATCCTTTTTTATTATACGTTTTATATAATCTTTCTAAAGATTCATATTGAGGAGTAAAACCACATCCAGTAGCTGAATTAACTATCAATAATACTTTCCCCTTATAATCACTTAATTTAACCATATCCCCTTTTCTAGTTTTAACACTTAAATCATAAATATTCATATTATATATTCCTTTCATTTGTGTACAAACTAATTGTATCAGATTTAATTATATTTAACAATAATCTTTAAAATCTTTTTCTATTTGTGGAGCAAGTATTCCTTTTCTTAAAAATATTATTTTATTATCTTCTATTTTTATTAACGTGGAAGCAACATCACTTAAAATTCCATCATCTTTAATATATGATACTTTATTTTTTAATTCTTTATCCAGCATATCAATGCTTGTTATTACTTTTTCATTTGTTATATTTGCACTACTAGATATTAATGGTTTTCCAAATTTTTCTATTACTTCTCTTAAATAATTATTATCTGGCATTCTTATACCAATATATTCACTATTTTTAGTTAACTCATCATTAATTTTATTATTCTTTTTAAATAATATTGTTAATGTATTAGGCCAGTATGCATCAATTATTCTTTTTTGTAAATCATTTATTTCACTTACATATTCTTTTAGCATTTCTAAAGAAGACACTACTATTAAATGAGGTTTATTACTATGTTTAGCATCATCTACATTCTTTATTGCTTTTATATTAGTAGCATCAGCAAATATTCCATAAACTGTATCACTTGGTAATATAGCAATTTCTCCTTTATTTAAAACATCAATTAATTCTTCCATATTCTTCACCTACTTATATTATACATAAAATATATAAAAAAATAGTACTAAATATACTATTTCTTTATTTTAACTAATTCCTTTTTAAATCCAGCTTTTGCTTTTTCTATATCAATTTTATCTTCCAAATTTAAATATTCAATAACATTTTCAAAATCTTCTACTAAATCATATCCCCTGATTCCCATTTTTGATGGTTGATCAAAATAAATGTCTCTATTACTAAATTTTAAAAAATCTTGTGTAAAACTTTTATTACATTTATTACCATATCCACTACCCCAATAGTTTCTAAAATCCATTGTTTCCATTACTCTAAATATAATTCTTCTAAAGAATTCTATATGGCATAAAGCTTTATATAAATTATTCATTCTAATCTTTTCGCCATGATTCTTTATTTTTACAACAGTATATTCTATTTCATCATCTAAATAGCTTAATTCAAATGCTTCCAATTCTACATTATATCCTGCATTCTCTAAAGCTTTAATTATATTTGCAATTATTTTTGTTCTGTTTATAACTTGACTTTCTTTGGTATATCCATTATATGAAATTAAAACATATATTTTTATAAATTTAGTTTTTTTTGTTCTTTGTAAATCATCAAAACATAATGGATCTCCAGCAGAATAAGCTGGTATATTTAAATGTCCTCCACTAACTGTTTTAACTATTTCATATTTTGAAGACTCTTTTAACATAGCATTTGATAAGCTTTTTTCAAATTCTAAAAATTCATTATATTGTTGACCCTCTGGTTTAAGTAAGTCTTGTAATGCTTCATAATAAGGTTTTCCTGCTATGTCAATCGGACATTCTTCGCTTTGTAATATTGGAAACACTTGATCATTTGTTGGAGGATTACTAATCAAATAATTATAAAGACTTGTAAAGCTATTAAATCTAGCTGTATGTAATGTATATTTTTTACCTAAAACTATTACATCTTTAGGTTCAAACATTACATTAGGATGATTAATATAGTTATTAGGTAAACTCATAATTTCTCCTTTCTATCCACGTGGATGATTACAACGATAAATTAAATTTTTTGCAAGTGTTATTTCATCCATATCATTATTATCAATCATAGATTCTGTTAATTTACATTCTTCTTTTATGTTGTACATTTTTCTTATTTGAGCTGATATAAATGATAAATAATCATCATCTTTTTTCTGAGTAAATTTTTCTCTTATTATTTGATCTGCACTCTTACTATTATGATTTAAAAACTTAACAATACATGATCCATCACGAGTTGTTATCATACCAGGTGTAACTGGATAACCTGCTTGTGATGCAGATAAATCACAAGCTATTCTAAAGTTCTTAAATAATCCATACCAAGCGGTATATTTTCCAAATATTCTTTCTTCTAATCTAGGATCATATGTAGAATTTTTAAATGTTAACCTTTGTTGAATAGCTTCATCCATTTTTTCACGAGCATTATGTATTTCATTTTCACCATCACCATTTGTATTACCACCAGCAATTATTCTAAAATTAGGATTAACTGGTACTGTTAATGTTTCAGCAAATGTTACATATCTTTTTTTATTAGGATTATCTACAGTAGCTTTCATTTCATCATATAAAACTCTAATAGCAACTTGAGTTTCTGCTTTTCCATTATCAAGTTCATCAAAAGAAAGTAATTTTCCATAAAGAAGTGAAATAAAAGCTTGAGTTGCTCTAAATCTACCATGAGGATCAGTATAAGCCATTACACTATATACATTTGTTATAGGACCATTTTCTGCATAGTCTATTCCTAAAAGACTAGCAACTTGTTCAAACATATGTGTTTTTCCACTTCCACTAGGTCCATATAAATAAACCCAATCTCCTTCTATAACATCAACTAAAACTTCATCTATAATACTGTGAAATAATTCTCCATTTTTTTCTCTTCTCTTTTTTTCTTTCATTATTTCTTCAAAACGCACATCAAATGGAATACTTGTATCAAAAGCACGTACTAATTTATCATTAATTTGACCTTCTGGAATTACAACTCTTTGATTATCTGGAATTATTTGTTTATCAAATCCTGGAATAATAATACTTGGATATGTACTTGTATTTACTCCACTTACTTCAACAACTTGTTCACCATTAGCTGGTCTAGATAATAATACTTCTTTTACAGTGGCACTTTTAGCAGCATCTTCTATTATTTTTCTTAATTGTGGTTCATTTTGCATATAATTTTTTAATGAATCAACACTTTCTTCTGCAGCTTTTTTAATTTTTAATAAATCTGAAGTGGTTGTATTATTAATACTTTGAGCATATATTTTTATATTCTTAATACTTTCAGTTGTATCTTTTAGAATACTATTAAATATTTGATCACTACTATTTTTTAATGATTGCTCTAATTCTAATAAATATTCATCTAATTTTTCTACAATAGATTTTTTAGCAATTTCTATTTCAGTTTCAAGTTTATTTAAAGCATTATTACTTGTTTCATTAATTGAACTAATACCTTTTGCTGTTAATATTTTTACTCTTTCATCATATGCATCTAATCTTTGTTGCATGTTTTCAAGTCTAACAATCATAGCTTCAGCACGTCTTGCATTATCTGAAATAGTAGCTAAACTTTTTTCATCTAATGGATAAACTCCACATCTCTTTTTAGCCTCAATCAACCTTTCTCTACTAAATGTTTCTAAATCTCCTACTACATTTTTTATATCTTTTATATATGATAATATTTCTTTTTTTAATATATTTTCATTTATACAATAAGGACTAACACTAATAGCATAATCTAAAATATTTGCTTTTAATTTTTTTAATTCACTATCGCTATCTATAATATTCATTATTTGTTCATAGTCCATTCTACTATCAAATATTGAATAAAATTCTTTTATTGGTTCATAATCTCCAATAATTAGTGAATTTTTTATTCCATCATAACCAGGTGTTTCTTTGCCTTCAGGTAACATAAATTTAATACTATCAATTATATTTAAAAATTTTTCATTATATATTCCATCTATAGATGAATCTATATCATATTCACCATTAACAAATTTTAATATAATAGCATTCATTAATTCAAAATCAATAAAATCATTATTTCTTGTTCCATTCTTAACACCATTAACATAATTAATTAAATATCCTTGAAAATCATAACTAATTTTTGTTGAAGATTTAATTGCTTTTAATAATTTTCTATATTCTTCCATTATTTATCCCCCTTAATTAAAGATAATGCTTTATTTTCATTTACTAAATCTGTATTAAATAAAACACTGTCATTATTTATACTAATCAATTTATCTTTATTTACTTCATCTAATTTACTCTTAAATATATGATAAAAATATTTATTTTCTAAAAATTCTTGATAATATGCATCAGGATATCTTGTATCAAGAAATGCTGTTTCAATTGCATAAATATTATCTGTTTTAGATATACAGAAACACATTGTATTTTTAATTGCATCATCTAAAACAACACTTTCAGTATTCAAAGAAGAACTAATTCTTTTATATGTCTTTGAATAATTCTCTTTTTTAATAAAGCCATTATCATTTACATTTATATACATAGAATAAGTTTTAATGATCTTTTCTACAGAATTCAAATCATAAATACTATTATTTATTCCATATAAGCTTCCCCATGGCAAATAAAACCATTTAAAATTAGTTTCATTATCTAAATCTGTAATATTTTTATATATATTTTCACACTCTTTTAAATCTTTATTGTCATAGAATAAATTTAAATAATTCTTACTTATACTAATAATTTGTTTCACTTTTTCATTATTAGTAAGATAAGTATATTCACAATTTAATTCTTTATTATTCATAAACACATTAATTCTATCATTTAAAAATCTTATATTAATTTCAAGTGGACTCTTTAATAAACCACTGACTATAAATGTATAATCATTATCACTATTTCTACTAAAAAGAATATTTATAACTTTATTAAGTCCATTTACACTAGCATAGCTAATAAAAGAATCTCTATATCCTTGTATATCATTATTTAGAATTACTTTTTTATTCGTTTTATTAAATAAATCTTCTATATGATATTTAATAATTGGAAAAAGTAATTTAACTTCATCAATTTGAAATAGTAAACTATTATCATATGAGAATTTATCATTATAAAATTCATATATACTATTTAATTCTGTTAATTTCCCATTTTCTAAAATGTTTTTAGTATGATTATCTATTTTTATAGTACCTCTCATTTTAAATGGATCTGTTAATTTATCTTCTATAATATTATTTTTTTCATCATTATATACTTCTGTTACTTTCTTAACAAAAGAATAAAAATACTTCTCTCTTGATGATAAAGATAACATCTTACCATGATCATAATAAACCGTTAACAATGGGATTAATTCTATCTTAGAAGAAGATACTACTCTTAAATTATCTATATTAATACTTTCTATATTCCTAATATTATATATTTTTATTAAAGTATCTGATATACCATAAACTTGCATATAACCCCCCTTACAAAGTGATGTGTATTATATCATTTTTTAATAAAAAAAGCAATATATACTATTGCTTAAATTTAAGTTCTAATTTTTTAACAGACTCACTTCTATCTCTTAATATATCTGAAATAGATAAGTCATTATGAATTCTATATATTATTTGAGCTAATTCTTTTGAACAATCACATACATGCAACCATTCTTTATCTTTATATACTTGAGGTATATAAGATAAATTTGTTGTATAAATTCCATCAAATTTCTTCTGATCAAAATATTCATCAAATAACATTATTCCCTTAGTAAACAAAGTATATGTCACTATTACATAAATATGTTCTATATTTCTATTTTTAAGTTCATCTATTACATCTAAAATACTACCACCACTTGAAATCATATCATCTATTACAATAGCAGTTTTTCCTTTTAAATCATTGTTACCAGAATAATCATGAGAAAGAATTGGATATTTGCCATCTACTAAACGATTATAATCTCTTTGTTTAACAAAACTTCCTGCTTCTCTATTAATGAATTCTGAATTAAATGAATTTAAATAAACCATTCTTCTTCCAGCAGCACCATTATCCGGAGCCACAAATACCATATTCTTAAGTTCACTTACATCTAAATCATCAATGAATGAATCTAAAATAACATCAGTTGCTAAAAAATTATTAAATTCCATATTATGCACAGCATGTTCTACTCCTTGATCATGAGCATCAAATGTATTAAAACTTTTAATTTTACTTATATTATCTAATTCTCTTAGATTTTCTCCACAAGTTAGATTTTCTCTTGTATTTCTTCTATGTTGTCTTCCAGCATATAATAAAGGCATTACAATATTTAATTTTTCTGCATGACAACAACATGCTCCTATACCATCTTTTAATTGCATCATTAAATCATTAGGACTTGTATGATTAATAAGTCCATGCATATTATATTCTACTGAATAATTTCCAATATCAGTTAATAAAAACACATCTTTTCCTCTAACAGTTTCTGTTATTTCAACTTTCAAATGTCCATCATCAAAAAAATTTTCTTTAATAGGAACTATAAAAGTATTTTCATCTTTATTTAAATTATATATGTCTAATAAGTGTTCATCTACTTTATTTCCTAACTCACGAGCACTTTCAAAAACCATTAGTCTTAATTTTTCGTTTGATACTTGATTTTTCATAAAACCTCCATAAAAAAAGAGTACCCAAAAAATACTCTTTATTAATCAAATATAATGTAACTAAAATATATCATATAATCACATCCAAGATTAGAATAACATTTTAAATACTTTTTTTCAAGCTTAATTGTTTTTCTTCTTCATTTACAGCTTCAAAATCTATATAATTAGCTGGTATTAAAATATTATTTAATTTATTTTTAATATCTTCTATACTCATTCCTTTTACTCTAGCTGCTCCTGAATGTTCATTTCCACCACCACCAAAAAGTTTCATTATTTTAGAAACATCTATAATACCTTTGCTTCTTGCACTAATTGAAACAGTTTCTTCATCAATATATGCAATAGCAAAAGTAGCATTCACTTGATATTTAAGTAAATAATCAGAAGCTTTTGCTATATCTTCTATATCATATGTTTTACCACTATCATCTCTATCACTTGCAATTGCAAATATATATGTTGGAAAAATAGTATTATCAACAAGTCTTTGTATTGCTCTATCATGATCAAAATCTTCTAAAAACATATTATTAGCAACCATAGAGTCTGCTCCTCTACTAGTAAGTTTAGCTGCTACACTAAATGTTTCAGTACTTACATTTTTGGTAAGTCTATTTGTATCTAACATAATACCAGCAAGTAAATAATTAGCATGATCTTTTGTAATCTTAACTCCATTTAAAAATAATAATCTACTTACTTCTTCACATGCACTAGACATTTTTTCATCAATAAATAAATATGGTGTTTTAATTGTATTATTATCAGTTTTATGATGATCAAGTATAAAAATATCATTAAAATCACTTAAATACTTAGTTACTGAAATAAGATTTGTTTTATTAACATCAACTGCAATCATTAAACTTTTATCTGTTATATAATTTGGTATATCACTAGCTTTAATAAAATCAAATTCATTTTTTACATCTTCTATTACTTTCCTAGTAGCTGATTCTATTTTTTCTATATCATCATCTACTACAATAAAACTCCTTTTTTTATTCTTTTTACATATTAATGACATTCCAATTGAAGCACCAAGCGCATCCATATCTGGTCTATTATGTGGAATAATAAACACTCTGTCATTATCATTTAATAGTTTATCAAGACATTCCTTGATATTCCTACTATCTTGCATATTTAATGCTCTCCTTCATAAAAAAATATTATCATTTTAAAAATGATAACATTATTATACAATTTGCGTTTTAATTGTCAATTTGACAAAAAATTAAAAATGTGATAGTTAATCCTTTTATTTCAATTTGTCAAATATAATCTTTAAATCTCTTTTATCTTTTGGTCTATTAAGTTTCTGTTTTAAAAGAATTAAATCAGTTAGTTTAATTACAGGAAAACATTCTATATATTCTTTATTTCTTTTATAATTATTATTTCCAAAACTAATTATATCATCAATTAAATAAGTATCATTTTCCATATTTTCAAGAACACAATTATATGTTTTTAATAGTTCAGTTTTATATTCTTTAGTAGTAGCTATATCTATATTAGGAGTTTCTTCTTTAAATCCATATAATACCATTGCTGCTCCATTTATAACTAAATACTTTTTAGGATTAAAATTATACTTCTTTAAATATTTTATAATATCTTTTCTATTCATTTTTTCCACCATAATAATTTTAACATAATTAAAAAAAATAAAAAACAGTTTTCACTGTTTATCTTTTAAATAATCCTCATTTACTCCATCTTCAATCTCTGAATCAATATCTTTTTCATCTATAATAATATCATAATCTTCTTCATTATTAGATACTGGTATTCTAATCTTTTGGTCTCCTACTATCTCAATGCCAAGTTCTTTAGAAATAGTATATTTAATTGTTCTATTATCATTACTTACATCTATACAACTTGGATTTTTAAGACTTCTTACTATTATATCTGATTCATCACCTACACTTGCATTATCTTTTACTCTAACATGTACTTTTTCTTCATAAAACATTTTATTACTTATAACATCAGTTTTAGTATTGTTTTCATAACTATACCATATATTAATATCATAACTTCCACTTATTTTTATATAATCCCCAACTTTTTCACCCTTTAATTTATGATTAATCACCCAACAACCTAAAACGGTATCTATATCTCTATCTACACTTACTTCATAATCATTTTTAAATGTTTTTTTACCTTTACCTATTATAGCTTTAGTAACTATTTCTTTATAATTATTAAACATGACAAATACCCTCCTATAATAAAATATGTAAATTATTTTTATTTGCCACAATACATTATTATTTTATTTTTATTACATAATAATATTATGAATATAGTAAAAGAATTATATAAAAATAAAGAACATATGATAGATCTTCAAATAAAAGAAGTTCCTTTTAATAATGATAAAATTTATGTAATAAATATTCAAAGTGTTTCTTCTTCTAATCTTACTAATGAATATATACTTGAATACTTTTCAAAACTTAATATAAGTAAAAAAAGATTTATTAATATTAAAAAAGATATTTTAAAAAGTATTCCATCTATAAGTTATATAGTAATAAATGAAAAAGATATATATGATTATTTATTTGAAGGATTTACGATTCTAATATATAAAGATAATATACTTGCTTTTGAAACTAAAGCAAATCTAGATAGAAGTATTAGCGAACCCACAAGTGAACCTACTGTTAAAGGACCAAAAGATTCTTTTAATGAAAACTATAATATTAATATTGGTTTAATTAGAAAAAGAATCAAAAATAAAAACTTATATATAGACGAAATAATACTTGGTACTAAAACAAATACAAGAATAAGTATTATGTACTTAAATGATATAGTAGATAAAAAACTACTTAATGATGTTAAAAATAAGATTAAAAATATTAAAACAGATAAAATATTAGATACTTATTATATAAAAGAATTAATTAAAAATGAAAATAAAACTCTATTTCCTACTATTAAATCTACGGAAAAGCCAGACACTATATCTAAAGTTCTAACAGAAGGAAAAATCTGTATACTTTCAGAAAACTCAAATAGTGTTTTAATCATACCAACATTTTTTTTAGATTTTTTTTACAATCAAGAAGATAATTATCAGAAAAAGTTTTTTACTTATTTTGTATTATTTATAAGACTTTTAGCTTTTTTTATAACAATATTTGCACCTGCTATTTATTTATCTTTAATCACATATGATCAACAAATGTTGCCTACTGACTTATTAATAAGTTTTTCAAATCAAAGAGCAAATGTTCCATTTCCTGCTTTAATTGAAGCATTTATACTAATGTTTACTTTTGAAATTCTATATGAAGCTGATGCACTAACTCCTTCATCTAGAGGTACATCTCTTTCTGTATTAGGAGCCTTAATATTAGGTGATGCTGCAGTATCAGCTGGAATAGTTTCTCCTATAATGGTAATAGTTGTTGCTATAACGGCAATTTCTTCAATATTCTTTGCATACCATGATTTTCAATCATTTATTAGACTTTATAGATATTTTTTAATGTTACTAGCTTCTGTTTTTGGAATAATTGGAATACTTTTTGGATTCTTACTAATAATAACAAAACTATGTAATCTTAAATCATTTGGTAAACCATTTTTAATAAATATCGCTCCTCTAATACAAAACAAGAATAAAAAATCATTAATTATTCAAAATACAAATAAAGGTGATATATGAAAAAAATATTATTAATACTTTCAATATTTTTACTAACAGGTTGTTATGATTATACAGAAATAAATAAATTAGCTATTATTAGTGGGATGATAATAGATTATCAAGATAATGAGTATGTTATAACTAGTCAAGTAATTCAAAATGAAAAAGAATCAAATATAAGAGTTGTTACTACAAAAGGAAAATCAATTGATGAATGTGTATCTAAAATATCTAAGTCTTTAAATAAAAATATTTTTATATCTCATTTGAAAGTATTATTATTAACTGAAAGTATTATAAAAAATGATATTGAATATGAAGATTATTTCTTAAGAAATTCTAAATCAAAAATGAATTATTATGTATATTATATTGATGATAAATATAAAGATAAAATATTTTTAAACAATATTAATGATAAAGCTTCTTCTTTATATTTAAAAGATTTAACTGATTTTAATAATGATATATACTCTTCTTCTAATAAACTTACCTTTTTAGACTTAATGTATAAAAAACTAAACTATGGAATAGAACCAATATATCCAAATATTACTATGGAAGATAAAAATATTTCTTTAAATGATTTAGTCTTATTTAAAAATAATGAAAAAATAACACTAAATAATGAAGAAAGTATTTTTTATAATATTATTACTAATAATACAAATAAAACTACTTTAACAATACCGTGTGATAATGATAACTTTTCAATAGAATTAAATAATATTAAAACTAAATACAAATGGAATAATAAATTTAATATTAATATAAAATTTGATGCTAAAATAAATAGTTATAATTGTAAATATAAATTACAAAACAATAAAACTACAAATAAATTAAGTAAACTAGTAAATAATTATATAAATAAAAAAAGTAAAGATGTTGTAAATATTGCTGTAAATAATAAAATAGATTTTATTGGTATTGGTAACTATATATATAAACATGATAGTAAATATTTTGATTTTAAAAAAAATGATTGGAATGATCACCTAGATAAGATTAATATAAAAATAAATACAGATTCCATAATTAAATCTATAGGAGAAATGAGAAAATGAATGAAGAAAAAATAAATAGTTTTGGAGTATTTACTATAATTACTTCTCTTACCAGCTCTGCATTATATGGTATATTCACTTCATATATGTTAAATAAAGCAAGAAATGCTTCAGTAATTTCTATATTAATTGGAACAATATTAGTATTAATAATAGCTAAAATAATATTAAATTTTTTTTATAAATATCCTAGTTTAACTTATACGGAGAAAATAAAAAAAATACATAAGCACTATAAAATAATAGCTATTATTTCTGTTTTATGTTCTACACTTGGTTACATCTTATTTACATATAGGTTAACATCTTTTATGTCAACACAATATCTAGTTAACACTCCAAGAATTCTTATTTCTATTCTAATATTATTTATTACTTTTTATATTGCAAGTAATGGAATTGAAACAACTATTAGAGTATCAACTATTACTTTTTATATATCAATGTTTATTTTTTTATTTGACTTATTTAGTTTAGTTAATCAAATAAAAATAGATAATATTTTACCTTTATTAAATACCTCCTATAGTAATATATTTATTTCATCAATTACTTTTGCTTTTTATTTTACTATTCCTATAACAAATATTTATTCATTCAAATTAAATCAAATAGTAGACAAAAATAAGTTTAAAAAGTATTATTATTTATCAATTATTTTATCCCTTCTAATAGCTATTATTTCAATATTTACTACTATTGGTATATCTGGTATTAAAATAAATGAATTATTTGATTATCCAATATATACCCTTTTAAAAAGAATTAAACTTTTTTCATTTTTAGATTCTCTAGAAAATGTTAGTATTATGCTTTGGATATTATTTATTATTAATACATCTAATATGTCTTTATTATTTATTTTTAATACTATAAAAGAAACTTTCAATTTAAATAAAAAGAAAAGTAATATTATAAATATATTAATTATTATTTTTTCTTTTATAATATCTAATTTTGTATTATTTAATAATAATTATAGTGAAACATATAATTATATATGGATACCCTTTTCAATTCTTTTTATTATTTTCATTCTAATAATTTATTCTCAAATAAAAGATAGATTAAATAAATAATCTATCTTTTTAATACAGTTTCTTTAGATACAATTGCATCTTTTAAATTAACCATTGTAGATAAATTTTCATCAAGTTTACTTCCAGTTAAATTAACTCCTTTATAATTCGACCAATCATAAATGTTTACATCATCAAACTTTGCATATTCTGCTGATTTTCCATATACTTTTTGAAGATTTATAACAGCATTTGAATCTCTAAAATCTATATATCTTATATCTACATTAGAAAAATCAATTAATGATAAATCTAAAAATTTAAGTATTGGAATAAAACCACTTCTTATTTTTAAATGATCATCTTCTTTTTCAAATAATACACTTTCTTTTATTTGAATAGAATGTAATAATTCTTTAACTTCATTTCCTTCATTATTACTAAGACTTGAAATCTCTTTATTTAGTGTTTTAATTAAAGAAGCAATTTTTTCAATATTATCTTTATTTACTTTTTCTTTTTCTGTTTTAATAGCTTTAAATTTACTAGCTTTTTGCTTAGCTTCTTTTTCTATATGTATTTGTTTCATATAATCAATATTAGCTAACTCTTCTGTACACTGTACAACTACTTTATCAATTCTATTACACAATGTATTAATAAGTTTTTCATATTTTTTCTTTTCTTTATCATTTAAATCCATTTGTTTTAAATATTTTCTTAAAGCTATTTTATATTTTGATAAATTGATTAAATTATGATATATGTTACCATACTCATCAACATCAAAAAATGCATATACATTAAAAATCTCTGAAAGAGCAGCTATTCCTATTAAAAGTAATATAGTTAAACATACTATAAGTATAGTTTCTAAAACGAATAAAAAAGGATCAACATCAGTAGTTCTACCGATTATATCTTCATTAAATATTTCAAAATTAGCTACTCTATATTCACCTTGTGGAATATTTGCAAATTCACTTTCACTAACTAATCTAGTATCTATTGGTTCAAGTGAACTTAAGTCTATACTATTTAATTGATCAGAAGTTATACTTTTTCCATTTTCTATAACGTATGTTTCTTGTAATCTAAATCCACTATTATCATTAGCAGAATATACTTTTATCGTAAGATTATCACTATGATTTCTATCATATTTTATAGATTCTTCACTTTTTCCATCAGAACTAACTGTATATTCTATAACTTGTGGAGAATTAAAAGTATAACGAGCAAGTTCTTTTTCAGCAAATATACCCGCACCAATAGGCAATAATGTTATAAGAGCTCCTATAGTCGATCCAATTACAGCATGATAATCAACATATCTTTTATCATATTGTGGTCTATTTTTTTCTAATTCTTTTTTCTCATCTTTAGTTTCCATTAAACTAGTTCTATTCTCTTTAAGTTGTTTAGTTAAATCAGTTAATAATGCATTAAAAGTATTAAGTTTAATAATATATTCTTCAATCAAACCTTGTTCAAATAATAATCTTATACCTTTATCTGATAATACTTCATATCTAAGCATATCATATAATGTATATAAATCTTTAGTATCATAACCTTCAATAGTCATTAGTCTTAAACTATCATTTATACTATTTAAAAACTTCTTTATAACAGCATGATGATTCTCATAATCACTATACTCTAAAGCTGTTTCACTATTCATATTATCACCATTATAATTTTAACAAATTTAAAATTTTTTGTAAAATAAAAAGCTTAAAATAAAGCTTTTATTTTTTCAATTTAATTTGTCTACATTTTCTTTCAATGTAATCTTCCATTTCCAAATCATCATATAATTCTATTTCAGCCTCATGATAACTACTATTATATCTTGTTTTTCTAAGTATTTTTCCATTTTTAAAAACAAATTCATCTACTACACTATATTCATTATTATCATATAAAACATCATTACATCTATATACATTAGTTTTAATAAATATTTTATTTCCTACCCTTACTATATCTCCATATATCATTCTATTCTCATCATCATTATAAGTAGCTCCATCAAATCTAATATAGTTACTTTCTTTTGACAAATGTAAAAATAATAAATCAAAATTACAATAAGAATTTTTATTTAATGAAACTTCACTTTCATCAACATCTTTAGTATGTAATATTAAATTAATACAATAATTTCTTTCTTCTATTGTCATATTTTTATATGGAAAATATTGTTCTAATAATAATTCATCATAATTATTCATGTTTTTCACCCCTTCTGTGTCTTATGTATAATAACATATTATAAATAAAAATTCAATAAAAAAGAGTATTTCTACTCCTAAAATGAATCTATATTTACTTTAACTTTTTTATTTCCTTCATTATAAGCTTTAGCTTGTATTAAAGTTTTAATACTATTAGCTATCTTACCTCTTTTACCAATTACTCTACCCATATCTTCTTCAGAAACAACAATTTCAATTACTACTTCATCATCGCTATCAAATTGTTGTACCTTTACTAGATCTGGTTCTTTAACTAGTTTTTTTACTATTAATTCAGAAAATTCAACTAAATTCATTATTTATTTTTTTTAGAATTATGGAATTCTTCCATAACACCTACTTCACTTAGTATATTCTTAGCTGTATCTGTAGGTTGAGCACCTTTCTTAAGCCAATCTAATGCAGATTCTTTATTAACATTATATTTTTCTGCTTCTAAAGGCATATAAGTTCCAATAGATTCAATAACATTACCATCTCTTTTAGCTCTTGAATCAGCTACTACTAAACGATAATATGGTCTTTTTTTAGCTCCCATTCTTTTTAGTCTAATTTTAACTGCCATTTATAAGTCTCCTTCCTTCATTCAATAATATTACTATAAATAAAAAGATATGTCAACCTTTTTTTGTTTACATATCATTTATTATTTTTAAACTTATAATCTTTTTTATATGTGAATAACTTGTTACCTTCTACTACATATGCTGTTTTTGCAAGTTTTAATACTGGAATATCTTTTGATGAATCTCCATATGCACATAGTATTTCACTATCTGAATATAACTCTTTAATTCTTTTGACTTTTTCTTCACCTTTACAGTTTTTTCCAATTATTTTACCATTAGAATCAGTATTTGTTGCTATTACATGCTTTATTCCTAACCTTTTAGCAAATTGTTTAATCCACAAATCATATGATGCAGTAACTATTACATCTGCTTCACTTTTTCTTGATAAATAAAATGGTTTAATCTTTTTCATATGAGAATCAACAAAATTATTTATAAATTTTGGATAGTTATTTATCTTATATATAAATGAAAGTAAAGTTTCTTTTACTTCTTCAAATGAAATGTAACCTTTTTTATTTAATAACCTAGCTTTTTTCAAAGATTTTAAAACTATGGAAGGATAATGTAATAAACCATATATTACGATATCTTTACAAGAATCCCCATTATAAATAGTTCCATCAAAATCATAAATATTCACATTTTTCACCCTATTGCTCTTGTCTCATAAATTCTTCATATTTAGTCATAATCTTTTCAGGATCTCCTTCATCCCTGATTAATCCTTCATGTAACCAAATAACTTTATCACATAATTCTACTATTGTTTTAGTACTATGTGAAACAATAACAACTGTTCTATTAGAATCATTAATTAATTCTTTCATTTTATTATAACTTTTTTCTTTAAAATGAACATCTCCAACACTTAATACTTCATCTATTAACATTATATCTGTTTCAAGTATAGCTGTAATAGAAAATGCAAGTTTAGAGTACATTCCTGATGAATAACTTCTAACAGGTCTATATACAAATTCTCCAAGTTCTGAAAACTCTATTATTTCATCAACTTTTTTATCGATTTCTTCTTTAGTATATCCAAGTAACATACCACTTAAATAAATATTTTCATATCCAGTTAATTGTTTTTGAAAACCTACTCCAATTGAAAGTAAAGAAATTGTATTTTTATGTAAATTAATACTTCCTTTATCAGGAGAAAAAATTCCTGCAATTGCTCTTAATAAAGTGGATTTACCACTACCATTTTTTCCACATATACCAAGTATTTGACCTTTTGGTATCTCAAATGTAACACCTTTTATAGCTTTAAATATTTTTCCACTGCCTTTTCCTTTAATACCATTTTTCTTTAAGGAAAACCTATTCATATCTCTATAATACACATGTAAGTCATTTACTGATATTGCTATTTCTTTATTATTATTCTTCATTATCTCATCACCTTTACATATGTATTTTCATATTTATAAATTGTATTAATACCAAGAATACACAATAATATACTTATAAAGAACCATATAAGTGTCCACATTCCTACTGGAGCACTACTATAAATAAGTACATTTCTTAAATTATAAATAAAATTTGCTAAAGGATTTAAATCTAATAATAAAGTTCTATAAACTACATTATGTACTCTCGTACTCAAATCAAAGAATACACCTGTTAAGTAAAAAACCATTCTAAGAGCAATATTAGTTAAATTTGTTAAATCTTCTACAAATACTCCAACATGCATCATTAAACATGATACACCAAATGTAAATAAAATAACTGTAACCATTATTGGAAAGAACCAAAGTATATTCCAAGTAATTGGTACTTTATAAAAAATCATAAAAACACCAACTAATATAAATGAAACAAACATTTTAAACATGTTTACTCCCATTTTAGTAAATAATAATACAAACTTTGGTAAATAAACCTTAGTAACTGTATCTCTATTATTACTAATAAGCTTAACACTAGCTACTACCATCTTATTAAAGAAATTCCATACACTAAGGCCTATAAAAACAAATATAGGAAAATACTCAACTTTTGATTTAAATATTACACCTGCTATAAACATATAAATTAACATAAAAGCAAGTGGTTCTAAAATCATCCAAGTCCAACCTAAATATGAATTTATAATTTCTGTTTTTAATTCAGATTTTGATGCATATAGAATATAATTTTTATACTTTTTTAAATCTTTAAAAAATCTTTTCATTTTTTCTCCTTCAAGTAAATATATTTTATCATATATAGAAATTATAATCAATTTAAAAAAACCTTAAAAGGTTTTTTATTTTTTTATTTTTCTTGTTTTAGTTCCTGGTTCAGGAATTTGATCTACTCCATTAATTGGTTCTTGTAAACCTAAATCTCTTTTGATTTTAGTTGTTGAAATTCCTTCAGTTCTATCTAAATAAATAACTTCACAATAGTCTTTTAGATAATCAAATCTATCACTTCCTGCCCAATCACTTCCCATAACAACTGTATCAACATGATATTCTTTAACATCATTAATTTTTTGTTCCCAGTTTTCTTCTGGAATAACTAAATCAACGTATCTAATTGCTTCTAACATTTTCTTCCTTGTTTCATAATTATGATATGCTTTTTTTCCTTTAATATCATTAAATTCATCAGTTGAAACAGCAACTATTAAATAATCTCCTAAAGCTTTTGCTCTTTGTAATAATCTAATATGACCATAGTGTAATAAATCATATGTTCCATATGTTAAAATTCTTTTCATGCACTACCTCCTAAAACTAGTTTATCATATTTATTCTTTTTATACAATTATTCTTCCATTTTTGTCTTATATGAAATACAATCTGCTATTAAACTAAATCTTTCATAATCATTATCAAGCATACATCTAATTAATTCTCTTTTATGTGCAAGAACAACATCTTTAAAATAGATATAATCTCTTCTTTCATCAAAATATTTTCTATATAATTCAAATATCTTCTTTTTATCTTTATCACTATAATAACAGAAGAATTTAGCAAATATATACATATCATGATTAATTGCATGAGTTACATAATACGCTTTATATTTATCCATTGCTAGATTAAATATTTTGATCATCTTATCAATTCTTTCATTTACTTGATCAAATGTATATTTTGTAGTTATGGATGAATTATTTCCATAATTAATCCAGTTATAAACATCTCTATTTACTATACCAATTCTATCAAAATACTTATAAATCTGTGCCATAAATAAATTATCTTCAAACATTCCTTTTTCAAATCTAATATTTGATTTTCTAAGTTCTTCTAAATTATATATTTTACATGTAGATATTGTATCAGAAAGTAATAAGATTCTATTTTCCATAGTATTAATAGAAGATTTTTTATATAAATTTTTAAACCAGAAAGATAATTTTCTTTCTTTGTATTTATATTTTCTGCATCTTCCACCTACTACATTTAGTTTATGTTTTTCTGCATAATCAACTAAATAATTAAGTGCATATTTACACATAGTATCATCTGAATCAATAAAGAAAACATACTTTCCACGTGCTTTTTCTATTCCATAATTTCTAACAAGTCCTGGTCCTTCATTTTCTTTTTTAAAATACTTAACATTTTTATATTTTTTACAAATATCTCTTGGATCTTGATCACAACCATCATTTATTAGTAGCACTTCGTTATTTTTATATCCAGATTTTTTAATAGATTTAAGTAGCGCTTCAACAGTATCAATATTATTGTAAAAAGGTACTATTATTGAAACTAATGGGTATTTTTTATGTTTAAATAAATTTTTAATTTTATATTTTAAACAATTAAAATACATTAATCCATCAAATACAATTTTTTTATTATTTTTTGCAAATTGATAACAATGTTTTTTTACAAAACTAATACCAAATTTAATAACTTTTCTTTTTTGTTTAACAAGGAAATTTTTTAATTTAGTTTTTGTTTGTTTTGGAGGAATATTATCTAAAGATTCAACTTCATCAAATAGTTTTATCCACCTATTAACAATTGTATCATTTGAAAATCTATTAATTATTTTATTAAAATCTTTTTTATCAAATTCACCATTATTTAATCTTTTTACAAATTCATTTATGTTAGAAGTTTCAATTAGATTAACACAACTATAATCTTTAAATTCGCTTGCTGCTGTAAAAGAATTATATAAATAAATTGGTACTCCATAATTAGCACTTTCTAGTATAGTTAATGGAAAACCTTCTGTTAAACTTGTAAGGATTATACCTTGTTTGTCTTTATACATTTCATCTTTATTATCACAATATCCATGAACAATTACTCTTTTTTCTAGTCCTAATTCTTTTATTTTGTTTTCATATTCACTTCTTAGTTTTCCATCTCCATAAACATGAAGTTTATAATTCTTATTAAGATTTTTATTTTTAAATATTTCTAATGTATCAAAAATATTCTTATCTAAATCAAGTCTAGAGATAAATGCAAATTCATTATTATTTTTGTAATAATTCTTAATATTTTTAAAAGTATATGAATTTTCCATAAATCCTAGTTTTTCTTTTACTTCATCATTTACTTTACTTCCAAGTAATTTAGCATTTCCTTCTGTCAATAACAATAGTTTTTTATAATTATAAAGACTAAAATTATTTAATTCTTTTAAATGCCATGTATAAATATTCTTACTAATAATATCTTTAGTATCCCCATGAAACATTAATATATTATTTTTATTATTTAAATATCTTTCAAATCTTTTATGAGCTCCGAATTGACATGAAATTACATAACCATCAGTATTTTCAAGAATTGGAATAATATTTTCTGAATCTTTATCGAAAGATAATTTAACATCAATTAATCCTTCTTTATCAAACTCATAAAAGTCTTTATTACTTGTTGAATATCTTCTATTAGCTATTACAAATATTCTTGAATTATATTTTGATTTAAATTCTCTTGATAAATTCATAACAAAAGTATTAATACCACCAATTTCATTTAATTCATTTATAAGAAATATAATATCTTTTGTTTTTCTAGTACTTTTATCAAAATTTAATTTACTAACTAATTCTTTAGTAGAATCTTTCTTTTGATGAGGATAAAAAGTCTTTTTTATTCTAGATAAATTTTTAGTATCAATTGACTTATCAATAATAGAAAGTAAATCTTTTTCATTAGTAACTATATATTTATTATCTACATAGTCTTCTAATTTAAACATAAAACCTCTATCTTTTTCATATTCTTCTTTATCATATTGATAAAAAATCATAGGTTTATCTAATATAGAATAATCAAAAAATAAACTTGAATAATCACTTATTAACAAATCACAAATACAAAGCAAATCATTTACACAAGGATAACTTGTTAAATCAATAACATTACCATCACTTACTAAAGTATTTAAATAATGTAATTTTGTTACTATTATCCATTCATCTTTATCTTTATTAAGTTTATTTAATAATTTTGATGAATCAAATGGTAATTTATAACTACCTTTTACTCTATATGTAGGAGCAAATAATAATATTTTTTTATCCTTTGGTAAACCAAGTCTTTCTTTTATTTCATCTTTTTCTTTTTCACTTTTAAATATTGAGTCTGTTCTAGAAACAGCAGTTTCTAGTATTTCTCCTCTATAAAGCATTGACTTTCTTAAAAATTCTTCTGTATAAAATTTACAAGGAGATACCATTAAATCTATTCCTTCAGCATATTCTAGCGTATCTAATATTGTCTTTTTATCTAAATCGATAAACATTTTTTTATATGGGATTCCATGCCATACGCTAACTCTTTTTTGTGTATCACAAACTCTAGTTTTGAAATTTATACTTCCTGCATCAATTATATAGTCTGCTACTAGTTTTAGATATAAAGTATATGGATTCTTTTTATTTAAATATTTAACATTATCAACTTCTTTTTCTTCACTATCATAAATAACATATACATCAAAATCATCTTTATAATACTTTATAAAGTTTTCAATATCACCCATTACTTTAGAATTATAAGCAGATGGAATAAGTACAAGTTTTTTCTTATATTCAGTCATTCTTTATTATCTCCTTTAATACTCGTTTACTTGAATCTTTATCATCTAAATAATTAAATCTTTTATTAAATAATTCATATTTTGTTTTATATTTTTTCCAATAATTATTAATATTTTTTATTTCTTTATACAAATCTTCTTCACTCTCTACTATTGGACCAGGAAGTTCATCTAAATCAATATAAAAATCTCTTGCATTATTCTTATAATCCTCTAAATCATACATATAAAATAACATAGGTCTTTTTAAATTAGCATAATCAAAGAATACACTTGAATAGTCAGTTATTATCATATCAGCAAGTATATATAAATCATTAATATCACTATAATCTGATACATTATATATGAATCCTTCATATTTACTTAAATCAATTATTTCAGCTACTAAATAATGTGTTCTAAATAATACAATATACTCTTTACCAAATAATTTTTTAAATCTATCAAAATCAAGAGCAAGATTATAACTATAACCAGTACCCACTTTATATTGATCATCTCTCCATGTAGGTGCATATAATATTATTTTCTTATCTTCTGGTATATTTAACTCTTCTTTTAATTTTTTAACATATTTTTGATCATAAGAAAACAATATATCATTTCTAGGATACCCTGTTTCTAAAATACAATTATCTTTTCCAATTTTCTTTAAATTAAATGCACTAATATACTTTTCTGTAACAAATCTTGATGGTGAAACCATATATTTATACCTTTTAGCATCATATTCATAAAGACGAGTCCATTCTTTTACAGTATGAATTGCATTTTTTCCTTTAACTTCAATATCAAAACCTAGTCTTTTTAAAGGAGTTCCATGCCAACATTGAACATAATTTTGATTTTGTTTTGGAACTATATAATCTGGAAGTCTAGATGGTGTAAACCAATACTTAGCACTAGCATAAGCTTTTTTATATTCATCACTATCATATTTAACAACTTTAGTATTTTTATTATTTTCAAGAAATTTAAATTTTTCTGGGTCTTTAAATGCCCATATAAATTTAAAATCTTTATATTCTTTATTATTTAACATTTCTAAATAAATATACTTTGGACTATCACAATATTTTCTACCATTAAAAGCCTCAAATACACATAATTTATCATCAACTTTATACTTTCTATAAAATTTCATATAATTAGCTTTTAATAATTTTGTTCTAGTACTAGTAGCTAGTTCTCTTAACAAAACACTTTTTCTGATAACATCAACTGTATATTGTCTCACTTTATTCATATTATTCCTCCATACATTTAAATATTAAATCTACTATTTTCTGAGTACTACTTCCATCTTGAACATCTATATATTTATTTTTATATTTATATAACACTTCCATATCATATTTATCTTTATCTAAAAAGCTACATAAATCATGGGCATCTTTAAATACACAGCCTTTCATTTCTTTATATAAATCTATATTAATACCATTGTTTTTTTGATATTTTTCATAATCAAATACATAGTAAAGTGTTTTCTTATTAATAATAGCTGCTTCTATTGCAATACCACTATAATCAGTGATTACATAATCACTTACACAAAGTAAATCTAATGCACTATATTTTTCACAAGATAATACTTGATCATTTGTTTTTAAATCTTGTCTTGCATGTGATTTTACAATTAAATTATATTTATTAAAATCAATATTTTTAATTAATTCAATTGTTTTATCATCATTAGTAGTTCTAAAAGTTGGTGCATATAAAACATTTTTCTTCTTATTTAAAATTGGATAATCTTTTAATATTTTATTTTTTAATTTTTTCTCATTTTTAAGTAAATAATCCATTCTAGGTAATCCATAATTTAAAAAATATTTTTCACTATATCCGAAAGCTTCACTAAAATACTTTGTCATTTCTTTGCTTCCAGAAATAATATAATCATAATTACCATGCATATTTAGTATTTTAGCTTCTTTAATATCTCTACCACTAGTATTACCTACTGATTGATATGCAAATTTCTTAATTGCACCCATAGAATGCCATATTTGAATTATTTTTAAACTTTTTTTATGGTGTACTACAGATATAGCAGGAACAAAAGAATCAGTTACACATACTTTAGCATTAGCTAAATTACATAAACAACTTAAAGTATATTTAATATTACCAAAAAAATCTTCTGTTATAGAAGTCACTCTCTTGCATAAAAATACACACTTAATATTTTTGTTTTCTTCTTTTAGTTTTTCTTCTAAAAGTTTAATATCAAGTGTTTTTTTAGAATCTAATCTACTAATGAACACAACTTTATTATTATCAACTTTTTTAAATTTCATAAAAAAGTAAATAAATCTACATCCATATTTTATTAAATAATTTATTACTGCCATTAAATCCTCCATGTAAGGTTTATATTTTCATTTTAATATATTTTACTTTTTATATCAAGTTTTATGCATAAATGACATCACTTTTCAATTAAAAATTTTAATATTTCTTCTTTTTCTTTTTTATGTGTAATTATATTATAAATTAAGTTAATAATTGGCATTTTAACATTCTTTTTCTTAACAAGTTTATGAATAGATTTTAAAGTATACATTCCTTCTACTGTAGTATTATTTAAATAATGATTTATTTCCTCTTCACTAGCACCTTTTCCTATTAAATAACCAAAACTAAAATTTCTTGAAGTTTTTGAAGTACAAGTCATTAAAATATCTCCAAATCCTGCAAATGAAAGAATTGTTTTCTTCTTTCCTCCTAAAGCATGAATTAATTCTTTTATATCATTTAAACTTTCAGTTAAGAATAATGCTCTTGTAGAATCAGTTACTCCCATACCTTCAAGTATACCTGATGCAATAGCCATAACATTTTTAACACTAGCACATATTTCTACACCAACTATATCTTTACTTCTTCTAAACTTAGTTGTATCATTTTCAAAACAACATCTAACTATTTTTTCTAAAGAGTTATACTTTGTAGCAAGACTTAATCCAACAGGTGAATCTTTAACAATATCATCTGCAAAAGTTGGTCCTGAAATAATAGCTATTTTATTAGTACAATATTTTTTAAAAACATCATGTAAAAACAAACAAGTATCTTGTTGTATACCCTTAGTAGCAATTAAAATAGGAGTACTCTTTTTCAGATTATCTTTTATTTTAATAACTGTTTCTTCAAATGCATAAGCAGGTACTGCAAAAACAATTAAGTCTTTTCCATTAATGCATTCAAATAAATCACTTGTAAAATTTATACTATCTGGTATTTTATAGTTTTTTAAACGTGAAGATACTCTTGTTTTTTCTAATATTTCTTTTTCTTCTTCTCTTCTAGCCCATAAGCAAACATTATTATTATTCTTGGCTGCTATACTAGCTAAAGCAATACCATATGCTCCACTACCTAAAATACCAATATTCATAAATTCACATCCTATATAAAAATTTTAATATAAAAAATTATTTATATCAATACAAATTAAAAAAGTTGAATTATTCAACTTTCTTTTTATCAAAAATTATATTCGTCTTAAGTATTAAATATAAAACAATAAATACTAATATTACATAGCAAACAATAACTGTTTTCTTATCTCCTAAAACATAAAATATAGTTGTTGCTGAGAATAAAATGTTAATAGCATAAATAATTAATAAAGTACTTGTTTTATTAAATTTCTTTAAAAATTGATGATGTATATGTTCTTTATCAGCATGATCTATTTTTTGCCCTTTAAGTTTTCTTCTGATTATTGCAAATAAAGTATCCATAATTGGAATAGCAAGTAAAAATGCGGGAATGATTAGTGAAGTCAAAGTTGTTGTTTTAAATCCAAGTAAGAAAATTACAGAAATCATAAAACCTGAAAAAGTACTTCCAGCATCTCCTTGATATATTCTAGCTGGTGGAAAATTATGAACTAAATAACCAAGAGTACTACCTAACATAATTAAACTAAGTATTACATCAAGTCCTCCAAATTTGTTTAATATAAATCCTATAATTGCTATCGTTAAAAAATATATTGAAGAAATACCTGCACAAAGACCATCTAAACCATCTATTAAATTAATAGCATTAATTATTGCTACTATTATTAGCATTGTTAAGAATGGAGACAAAACTCCAAAATTTAAAGTTAAACCAAATAATGTTGCTTTAGTAAGTTTAAGTCCTCCATAAAATACTACAATTGATGCGACAACTATCTGTACAATTACTTTATATTTATTTGGCATTGGTGTTTCACTCTTTGTCATATCATCAAATAATCCCAAAAGCATTATCAAAAATGATGAAATCAAAATAGAAAGCATCAAATTATTCTTAGGAGCAAATAACATATATCCAAGTAAAAATGCTAAAAATATTCCAATTCCTCCAAGTAATGGCATAGGTTTTGTATGTATCTTTCTTTTGTCATTAGGAATATCTAATACTTTTAAAAATACAGCTACTCTCTTCATCATCTCAACAAACATTAAAGAAGCTAAAAAAGTAACACCTACTATTAAGAATATATTATGTCCATTTATCTCAAAATGTTCCATAGAATCACTTCCTTAAAGATATTATAAAACAATATTATTAAAATATCTATAAATTTTTTATGAAAGAAAAACCTGTATAAAACAGGTTACATTTTCTTTTTAGTTTTTTCTAATCTTTGAACCAATAAAACTAAATTATCTCTTGTTAATTTTTCATTTCCTCTATAATTTCTAATTGAATCACCTATTCTTAATCCATAAAAATATTCATCACTAATTTCAGGAAAATCATCTCTATTGAATCTATCTCCATTTTCTTTAACAAATCTCATATTTTCAATTGGATAAAGATTGTTTCTACCGCGTGATGTTAACAAACCATTAGCAAAAACATTAATATGGTTTTTAGTAATTATATTACATACATCTACTTCTTCATATACTATTTTACTGTCAATTAACGAAATAACTTCACCTTTACTATTTATTGTAGTTGTTCCAATTTTCATCTTTGAGCAAGATATAAAGCTATTATCATCACAACTAAATATTCTATGGTCACCAATTACTTTTAATGTGCTTCCATCACTAAATGTCAATAAAAGATAATTTGATGATTTTTCTTCTTTCATAATCCACAACACTTCAGCCCAAACGTAACATCCTTTATCAAAATCCCATGATAATACTAAATCATCATATGTTATATCTTTAAGTTTTTTCTTAACTTTTTTCTTCTTCTTTCTATCGTATACATCAATTTCCATATCTCCACTTAAGCAAGTAACAAATGTAGCGTGAGAATAGCATCCATTACTACTATCTTTTACTAAATCACTTATATAAACATCTTGATAACTTAATTTATGCTGATTTAAACAATATATAGAATTATTTCCATTATTACAATCTGAAGAAGGTTTGTCATAAATGTAAAACTTTTCTTTTGTATTATAATTACTATTGTTTTTAAAGCATTCCCCTGCTGTTTGATAATTCTTACAAGTTACATTACTAGTAACACCTTTCACATTAATATATGATAATGTTGAAAAATAGCAAACATTTACATCTTCAATTTTAGTCCATTGAATATTAAGTGTATTTTCAGAACAATTATTACAAATCGATACACCAGACACATAATAATCTGACACAGAATTGTTTAATGTATCTATATAGGTTTGAAATGTATTATTATCTACCCAAGGTCCTGTAAATGATTCATTAACAGAAAAAGAATCTGCATAAAAGAATTCATTTTCTACCAAACCACAATTTCTAATATCATCCGACATTTCAGCTCTAATAACTGCTCTGTTATATCCAAAACCAGCATTCAAATATGTAGTCTTTCTATAATCTGTATCTAAGTATTTATTCTTTGTTAAATCATATCTATGTTCTGCTAAATCAGATTTTTTTAATTCAAATTTTAAATCATGATTTCCTTGATAAATCCAATAAATTCTGTAATAAGATGAATCTGTAAAACAATTGGATTTTGCTAGATTAACTCTAATAGCTAGTTGTCTATTATTCCCAGAATTTAATAAGTCTGTAGTATGAATTGTATAAGCATCATATTTATATCCATCATCTATTCCATTTATATAAACTGATTTTACATCTCCTGATGTAGAAAAACTTCCTCTATCAGTAACTAATTTATACTTAATAGTTGGTTTTCCAATATATGGACCATTTCCATCTATTTTAACTTTTTCATCTTCATCCAATTCAGAAACTCTTTGTATATCAGTTATATTTTCTATTTTTAGTCCAGTACCATCATAACTGTATTGAAATGTTCCATCTGTTGCATAATACTTAGTAATTTTACCACTTTGATTTAATTTAATATAGTATTCTAGTTCACTTCTACCGGTTAAATCAAGACTATTAGTACATCCATTTTTGCATCTTGAATATATTCTTTCACCACTATTAAACATAGAATCTTGAATCCATGTTTGTTCGGCTGTTTTAAATACTTCTTTGACTTCTGTTGTAAAACTATTTTCTTTTGCAGTATTAAACATATTCATAACATTTGGTAGTGCTATTATTACTAAAATTGCAAGTATAGCTATTACTGCAAGTAACTCAACTAATGTAAATCCTTTTTTCATATATATCACCTATTCTATAAATCCATTATATATAAATTTAACAGATTATACAATTATAACAATTGTTTTTTTTAAAAAAACAATATGTAAACCATGTAAAATTATAGATTATATAATGAAAAATATGTAATATTTTGTTATAATAAAATAGATAAAATGACAATGGGAGGAAAGAAGATATGAAAAAATTAACTTTTTTAATTATTTTTTTAACTATTCTATTCTTTTTAATCCCACTAAAAATTAATGCTAGTTATGATGCAATTATAAGTGGTAATACAGTTAGAATTCGTTTGCTTCCAGGTACAGAAAATACTGCTTTATATACAGTTAATTCAGGTACATCAATTACCTTACCTGATAAAACTTTATATTCAGGTACTGGATGCAGTGCTAAATGGTATAAAGTTAATTATAAAGATAAAACTGGTTATGTATGCTCTACTTATGTAAAATTTGTTGATAATACTTTTACTGGAATAAATGTTGTTGATTGGACTTCAAGAGTAAATGCTAATAATGTTGCTTGTAGAAGTGGTGCTAATAAATCATATAGTGTACAAGATACTCTATCTTTAGGGGTAAATGTTAGAATTATTTCTACAGTTGATTCTTCTAACTCAGGATGTTCAACTGATAAATGGCATAAAATTCAATATTATGGAAATAAAACTGGTTATATTTGTTCTCAATATGTAACAACTAAATCAGATATAATAGCAAATGATGAAGAATATTCAAAATCTCTTAAAGCTCTTGGATTTACTGATTCTTATATTCCATATCTAACATATCTACATAATAAATATCCTAATTGGGTTTTTATAGCTAAAAAAACAGATTCAAATTTTTCAGTAGCGGTAAGTAGCGAAGAAGGAAAAAATTATATGCAAACAACAAATAATAATTATCGTACTTCTTCTACTCCTGCTGAAGGTAGTTCATGGTTTAAAGCTAATACTGGAGTAATAGCATTTTATATGGATCCTAGAAACTTTTTAAGTGAAGAAAGAATATTCATGTTTGAAAAATTAGATTATTCTAATGAATTTGAAGAAAAATATCCATCTATGATTAAAGCTATTTTTGGAAATGGAAAACTATCAGATGACATGTATACAGTTCCAATCTTTAATGCAGGAAAAATAAATAAAATAAGTCCTGTTCATATAGCAAGTAGAATTAAACAAGAAGTAACTGCTAATGGAAGTGATTCTACAAATGGAACAGAATTTACATTTAAAGGAAAAAAATATAGTGATTATTATAATTTCTTTAATATCGGAGCTTATGAAGAAACAATAGACGGAGTTAAATACTCTGCTATCACAAGAGGTCTTGCATATGCAGCTAAATTAGTAAGAAATACTGGAAGTTTATGGAATAACATTGAAACTGCTATAGTTGAAGGAAGTAATTTCCTAGCAAATGGATATGTAAATAATGGACAAGGAACACTTTATTATCAAAAATTCAATGTATCTCCTGATGCTTATTATTCAAGATATACTCATCAATATATGACAAATGTTCAAGCACCTGCAACTGAAGGTAATTCAACTTATAATTCTTATAAAAAAGCTGGTATTTTATCTGAACCTTTAATATTTGAAATACCAGTTTATAACAATATGCCATTATACACTTCTCTACCTGCTTCAGGTGATAATAATACAAATTTAAAATCACTAAATATTGAAGGATACTCACTTACTCCTAATTTTGATAGTGATATATTAACTTATGAATCTTATGTTTCTTCAATTACTAATGAATTAAATGTAACTGCTACTACGGAAAGTTCAAAAGCTAGTATTAGTGGTACTGGAAAAATATCTTTAAATGAAGAAGATAATGATATTACAATAACTGTAACTGCACAGACAGGTGAAACTAAAAACTATGTTATAACAATTAAAAAAGTAACAGATAATACAGTTAGTGAAAAACCTATAATTAATAATCAAAATGAAAATAATACAGATACAAATCCTACTAATAATAACACTAATAATACAACTGCTACAAATATTTCAACTATTCTTAATAATGCAGCTCTAACTATAAATGGTAGTAATATTACAAATATAAAATATAATACTTCTGCTTCTATAATTCAAAATAATATTATTAGATCAGGAGCTCAAAGTATTAATATAACAGATTCAAAAGGAACAAATATTTCTGGAAGTACTTATATATCTACTGGTAGTAAATTAACTATTAATACAACTAATGAAACTAATACTTATACTTTTATTATTAAAGGTGATACTTCTGGTGATGGACAAATTTCAATACTAGATTTATTACAAGTTCAAAAACATATTAAAGGAGATAAAAAATTATCAAATGAATATTTATTATCTGCTGATACTTCAGGAGATGGTAAAGTTACAATATTAGATTTATTACAAGTTCAAAAGCATATTAAAGGAGACAAAAAATTATAGGAGTAAATATGAAAAAAGTATACAAATATTTATTAATTGGTTTAATAATGCTGTTTTCCAATATATCACTATTAAAAGCAGCTTCTGCAAGTATATCGGTATCATCTTCTACAAGTAAAATAGTTGTTGGTAACTCATTTACTGTTACTATTAAAGTATCATCTTCTAATACACTTGGTACCTGGGAATTTACTCCTAGTTATGATACTTCTAAATTTAAACTTACAAGTGGACAAACAAGTGTAGTAGATTATGGAGATGGTAAAACTAAATCAAAAAGCTATACATATAAATTTAAAGCTATTGGTACAGGTAGTGGCACAATTTCTGTTAAAAGTTATGGTGTAATTGACTATAATTCAGAATCAAAAATGAGTGTATCAGTTAGCTCTAAAACAATAAATGTAATAACACAATCTCAATTAGAAGCATCTTATTCAAAAAACAATAATTTAAAAAGTTTAAGTATAGAAGGTCTTACATTATCACCTGCTTTTAATGCTAATACTACAAAATATACTGTTAGTGCTAATGCCAATACAACAGTAGTCAATGTAAAAGCAAGTGTTCAAGATTCAAAATCTAAAGTATCTGGTACAGGAAAACATAATGTATATGAAGGTGAAAATAAAATAAATGTTACTGTAACAGCTCAAAATGGAAGTACTAAAACTTATACAATAATTGTTAATGTAGTAGATCCAAATCCAATTGAAGTAACATTAAATAATCAAAAATATACTGTTGTAAAAAGAGAAAGTAATTTAGATACTCTTGAAGGTTTTGATAAAACTACAGTTGATATTAATAATCAAAAAATACCTGCCCTATTTAATGAACTTAATAATCTTACACTAATTGGTCTAAAGAATACTGAAGGTGATATATCATTATATACATATAATAAAGAGAATAATACTTATAACTTATATAATGATACTATTCTAGAACAAATGAAATTAATATTTCTTGATATAGATAAAGAAATAAATAATTTAAAAAAAGAAGTAATTAAAATAGATGATATAGATATAATATCTCTTAAATATAATGATCAATATATTGTAAAAGCTAGAAACTTTAAAACTGGTGAAGATGGCTATTATATATATGATAAAGAAACAAATACTGCTATTAGATATATAGAAAATGTAGAAAAAAAAGATAATACAGATGAAAAATATAAAAAACAAATTCTTGGTTATAAAAAAATGATAGTACTTCTTGGTGTAGAAACTGTTATAATAATATGTATTCTTATATGTATATTATTTACTAAAATGAGAAAAAATAAAAAGAGAAGAAAATTATTACAAGCAAAAATTGAAGAAGAAAGAATTAAAGAAGAAGAACTAAAAAAACAAGAAGTATTAGTTAAAAAGAAAGAAAAAAAGAAAACTACTAATAAGAATAATAAAAGAAAAAAGAAAGAAGTGCTAAAAAATGAAGAAAGTAAAGAAGAACAAAAAGAAAATATTTAAAACAATAATATGTTTATTATTGATGTTTCTTTTATTTTTAGGAGTATTATTAGATAGCTATGCTCTATTCCTATATGATGAAGTTGAAACATTACTTAGAATACTTGGTGCTTCAATTACAATTTATTTATTTATATTTTTATCATATTTATTACTTAGAAGTATTAAAAAAGGAAAAATTGCTTTTATAATACCATTTTTAATAAGTATTATAGTATTAGTAGTTGAAGGTGGACTTTATTATTATTTAAACAAGCTTTATACTTCAATTGATGATTTCAGTGACAATAAAGCAATGAAATATACTGCTTTAGTTACATATGATAAATCATTAAATAGTTATAAAGACTTAGATAATAAAAAAATTGGAGTTACCAATGATAAAACTGATTATGAAGGAAATATTCTTGCTCAAGAAGCAATAGAAGAACTTCATTTAACTGTAGCTAATGAAATAGTTGTATTTGATTCAACTTTAGAAGAATTATATGCACTTAAAAATAAAGAAATAGATGCTGGATTCTTTAGTAGAAATTATGTTGATATGTTCTACTCTATGGAAGATTTTGAAGATATTGAAGAAGAAACAAAAGTTATCTATGAAAAAGAAAAAGAATATACTGATACAGAAGAGGAAATAAAAAGTGAAGGTGCTTCATTAAACAAACCATTTAGTATGTTGTTTATTGGTGTTGATTCATCAAAAGATGGTGTTACCTCTGGTTATAATGCTGATGTATTATTATTAGCTACGTTTAATCCAAAAACCTTAAGAGCTACTCTTACTTCTGTTCCAAGAGACATGTATTTAAAAACAGCTTGTTCAAATGGAACATATAGAAGAATAAATACGACTACTTGGGGAAGTTCTTCTTCCTGTGCAGTTCAAACAATTGAAAGAATGTTTGGAGTTAATATTGATTATTATGCAAAAGTTAATTTTAAGGGAGTTGTTCAACTAGTAGATGCAGTTGGTGGAATTGATGTAAATGTTGACTACCCTATTTGTGAACAAAATAGTAGTAGACAATGGGGAGCAAATACACAATACATTAAGTCTGGTCTTCAACATCTAAATGGTGAACAAGCTCTAGCATTTGCAAGAAATAGACATAAACCTAATGATGGAAGTAAAACTGGAAAAGCTATGGCAAAGTATTGCCCTACTTGGACAGGTGGTTCAAGAAATGATTATACAAGAGGAAAAAATCAAATGAAAGTTATTCTAGGAGTTGTAAATTCAGCTACTAAAATGACTAATCCAAATGATGTTGTGGGTGTACTTGATAAAATTAAAAAGAATTTTCAAACAAATATTAAATCAAAAGATTTATTATCATTATATAATTTAGCAAAATCAATAGTTGTATCAGATAATACAAATTTAGTAAATGTACAAAGAATGCAATTAAGCGGACATAGTGCTTGGGGAAAAATATATGAACCTACTTCTAAAAGTTACCCAGCTGTAATTATTCCATATAATGGAAGTATTAGTGATATTAAAAAAGAAATAAAAGCTAATCTTAATAACTCAACAACTAGTGGAGCAAAAAGCATTAAATTTGATATAAATAACTTATATAAAGATACTATAATTGGTCAAGGTAAATATTCTGCTTCATCAATACCAACTTTAAAAGACTTATCTAAATATTCAGTAGATGGAATTAAAAACTATGCTTCATCTAATCATTTAACTCTTAGATTTATAGATAGTTCAAATGGTCAAGAAGTTAATATTAATGATTTTAGTGAATATTCATTTCATTATCAAAAAGAACATAAAGATATTATATTAGATCAACTAAGTAATTTAACTATTTATGTTAAAAAGAAAGCAGTAGTGACACCTACTACTAATAATCAAACTAATACAAATACTAATACTAATACTGATAATACAAAAGAGGAAGTTAAAGAAGAAGTAAAAGAAGAAGAAAAACCAACACCTGATCCTACTCCAACAGAAACAAATACACAATAAAAAAGTTCACATTTGTGAACTTTTTTATTCTCCTTTAATTATATATAACTTTCCATTATCTTTAATCATTGTAAGAGTAATACTCTTTTCATATTTTAAATCTTCAACATATTCCCAATTAAGTAATACTTTATAAGCATCATATTCTTCACTTTTATAAGTTACTTTAACTTCTTCTATGTTAGTTACATTTACTTCTTTTACTTCTGGTAACTTTTGTGTTCTTTTACCATCTAGATTATTTTCAACATTTTTATATAATGTAGCACCCATATTTTCTTTAAAGTTTTCTTTCAAATCTTTATGTAAATATTCAAGACCACCAATATCAGTACCAGTTAATTTATTATTAAGCGTAAATACGTCGATTACAAACAATTTAGAAAGCAATTCAGCATACTTATTATAATTTATACTATCTTCATTTAAAGTCTTTTCTAACTCCTTAAAAGTACTACTAAAAAGTTTCCCATCACTTTCTTTTAAAGTATAGCCGTATAACTCTAAACTTCTTAATTGTTTAGTAGCTGTTTTTGGTTTTAAAATACTATTATATCCAGTGTATATTGTAAAACCAAATAAACAAATACCAATTATTATAAATATTATAATTATTAAAACATCTAACTTTTTTTTCATTTATTACACTCCCCTATTTTAGCTCCTTCTTTTCTAATTAAATCATGTACAATTATTCCATTAGATACCTCTAATATATTATCTGCATATTCCTTTAAATTATTTATATAATCACTATCAATTGGTTCTTCAGTAAATGCAATGTATTCATCATTTAAATCACTATAATAAACTTTATCTGTTAAAACATTTCCATTAGGAAAAACCACAATTTTTTCATGACTACTAAAAATATCATTACCTAAAGAATATTTTTCTTTAAATCCAAACATATTAGCTATTGTTGGTAGTACATCAAACATACCCATAGTACTTTCTACTTTTAAATTAAATTCATTATCACTTGACCATATAATAAATGGTGTATTTTTAAGTAAATCATAATTATAGCCATACATATTAATATAGTTTTCATCTTCTTCACTAATAGTATCATCAGTTAAAGGATCATAATTATATAATAAATCAAAATCTCTTTTTGAAAGTCTTGCTTCATGATCTCCATATAATATTACAATAGTATCTTTTCCTAAATCATCTTTTTTAAGTGTTTCATAAAACACTTCTAAAGCACTATCAGCATAATGAGCAGATTTTAAATAATTTCCAATTGTTGTTCCTTCTAAATAAGGAGCATTTGCATTAATTTTTTCACCATTGTCATCTTTATATGTATAATCCATAGTTACATCAAATTCTCCATATTTTTCTATATCACTAAAAGGAGAATGATTAGAAAGAGTAATAATTGTTCCAAAGAAAGGACTGTTATTTTCTTTAATATTTTTTAAAATTGGAATAAATTGATTAAAAAATGATTTATCAGATAATCCAAGTCCAATATAATCTGGATCACTAAAATCTTCTGGAATAATAAATCTATCTTTAGCATAAAAATCTTTATATCCTAAATTATCATGCATTGTTTTTCTATTCCAATACTCAGCATTATTTGCATGAGCACTAAATGTATAATAACCAAGTTTATTAAAATAAGCAGGCATTCCTTCATATTTTCTATCATAATAATTAACAAATACTGTTCCACTAGATGAAGGCATAAGACCAGTAAGTAAAGTAAACTCTGTATCAGAAGAAGTACCTACACTTATTTGAGGATAAAATTTATTAAAATATATTCCCTCTTTTGCTATTTTATTTAAATATGGTGTTACTTCTTTACCATTTATTTTTAAATCAATTAGAAAATTCTGAATACTTTCTGCATGTATAAATATAACATTCTTTCCTTTAAATATATCAGTATATTCATTAGTTTGTTTTTTCTCTTCCCATTTACATGCATAATACTCTCTAAACTTTAATGCAGAAGAATCATATCCAAATAATGAATCAATTCTAGGTCTAACACTTTGAATTAAATCATTTGCTGTATATACATATAACCCATACTTTTGTACAACAGATTCCCTATTCCATAATTTAATAAATCTACTTCCATCAGCAGAAGATATATTTAATACAACATATATTAATAATATAAGAATAGTTAAATATATTCTTTTAAATATTAACTTATTATCAACAATTTCTATATTATTAAAATAATCTTTTTTACACAAGTATTTATAATATAAAACAAATATAATAGGAAATACCAAATAAAAAAATTGATTTATATGTAACTTAGCAAATAATGAATCATTTACTTGACCAATCATAGAAGCAGTTGATATTAAATTAACTGATAAAAATGACTGATAAAATCCATAATATATAGTATTTCCAATTGCAAGTAAAGTACTAAATATAATCCATATTAGATAATACTTATATCTTGATTTATCTTTTATTTTATATCCAAATGAACCTATTAATAAAATCATAATTAAATCAGATACAAATGCTTTAAAATATAATTTTCCATGAATAGTTACTACACGTAAAAGAAAACCAATCAATAAAGATAAGATAAGATACATAATAAATAATCTATTGTGTTTTATAAAAAAGAATATTTTTTCTTTTATCTCTACAAAATCAATTTTCCTTTTCATTTCATTTCCTCTAAATCATTATATCATTTTTAATACTAAAAAAAAAGAGTAATAATACTCTTTAAAAAACTATCTTCCTGAACTATTTATATCTGAAATACTTCTACATGAAAATGGTTTATTAATACATTTCATACAATCTTTATAATCAGTAGCACCAATTAATTCCATTAGAATACCAACTAATGATACTACTAAGAAAACAAGTACTGCTGTAATAGCTCTTTTAATAAGTTTATTTTGAGCTTCTTTAATTTTATCATCGCTTTTTTCAGTAACTGCTTTTGCTAAATCAAGCATACCTATTACAATTAATAAAATAGGAACTATTACTTTAATACCCCACACAATAATACCAACTAACTTTAAAATTGGTTGTAAATCTGAACATAATTCAGAAGCTGATGCTAATAAATAATTTAAACCAAACATAATAACCCTTCCTCCAATAACTAAATTTTACATAATTTAAGCACTTTTGTCAATATTATAACCTATAAATTAATCTTACTTATAAAATTTCTAATAGGATCAATAATAGCTTGTCTATCATCTACACTAGGTATTGAGAATAGTACTTTTAACTTTGTTTCAAATTCAAATGTTGCTATATCATTTGAATTAAGCATACATTTATTTAATATAACATTTTTATCTTTCAAATCTTGAAGAATATTTTTATTCTTTCTCATCATTTTATTAATCATAATAGTTGATGGTTCTATTAAATAGTAAACTTCATTACAAATATCTAAATCTTCATAATCATTTAAATCTAAAAGAATAACATCATAACTATTTCTATGCATTATATCTTTTAAAATTTCTTGTGTTGTACTACTTAACATTTCTTTATCATTAAAATATAAAAAATCAACTTTATTAATTTCTAATGCAACTACATTTCTTTTATTTTCAAGTGCTTTTTTAATCATATATATTAATGATGTAGCACCAGCATGTTGAGTAACATTTTTAAATCCAATGATTCTTAATTTACCATTATTAACTGGAGCACTTTCACTAATATCATCACTTTTACTAGAACTAGTATTAGCTACTACAGCACTAGGTTTATCTTCACTTATCTTTTCATCTAAATCTTCTAAATTATGAATATTAACAACATCCCTATATGTATGAGGATGAACAAGTAAATAATTAATACCATCTACATTCTTAGTAAAATTATAAATACCAAGAGAAATTAATTTAGATAAAAATGCTTTAGTATCAGTTTCAGGGTTGTCATCTAATAACAAGATAACATTTTCCATATTTATATTCATAGCAAGCTTTTGTAAATTATCAACATTTTGATAATCTCTAATAGCAGTTATATCTAAAATCATTTTATCGTAATAAAAGTTAGTAAATGTATCAATTATCTCATCTACATTATGAACTCCTTCTAATGATTTCATAACATCTATGTTTAAACCCAAAAGCAATTCTTTATATTTATTATATACCATTACGTTCATAATCATTATCTCCTTACAGAACAATCATATTGTCCATTATCACTATAAATTGTTCTTGTTTCACCTGAAATAGGTATTCTTATAGTTGCATTTAAAACAGGAATTTTAAAAGCAATAAATGAAGTTATTTTATAAGTAGTATTTTTATATTTATCACTATTAGTACATACTTTATATAAACAATATCCTCCACTAAACATTTCGCCAACTAAATCTTCTTCATTTGTTGTATTAGAAGATTCACCAGCTATATAACATTGGTTATTATTCATACTTAATACTTCTTTATTATATCCTACATTTTTAATCATTCTGTATGCTAAAGCTTCAACACTACCATCACTTAATAAATCTTCATCAGATAAAGCTTCAACTGAACCTGAAGTAGACCTACTAAATCCTTGATATTCTTCTATTAAAGATATAATTTCATTTTTAACTCTAAATGCTTTAGTATAACTAATAGAATAAACCAAAAAAGCAGAAAACAAAGCAATAAAAACAATTACAATTTGAAAAATATAACTACCACCAATTGCCTCTCTCATATTAGAACTCCTTTTTTATTTCTATTAATTTAAAAAAAACTATAAACTATAAGAACTATAATTTATAGTTGATTTCTAATGGCCTTCTCCACCGTTATCTTCTCCGCCGCCATCTCCGGTTTTAGTATCATCATCAACAGTAATGCAATTATTACTACTATCACAGCATTGCCATTTACCAACTTTAGGGTTTCCAGAACCGGTATTATCAATATCACCCATTCTTTTTGCTGTCCATCCAGTTCCATAAGTATTACATGTTTGTTGGATAACCATTCTTTGTACTAATGGCCATACTACGAAATAGAATAATGCAGCTAAAGCAGCAACAGCAATCAAAGTAACTACAGTCATATTTAATTCACCAGTAGCTTCTTTCATTTTTTATACTCCTCCTTTACTTTATATATTTATTATACAATAACTTTTTTTTTGTTACAAGATAATTTACTAAACAGTGCCAAATATTTGTAAAATTGAGAATAGAATTAATACCATTACTCCTGCTCCTGTAGCAACAAGCATAGTCATTGTTTTCTTTTCCATTCTATCAAGTCTTTCTTTATATTTTGTATCTCTTGATTTAGATTGTAAATTTGATATAGTTCTTGAGAATACAATTAATTGTTCTTGTTTTCTTTCTTGACTTCCAAGACTAAGTCTATATAAAAGTCTCATCATACGCATTGAATCTCTTACAGGATAACGTCTTGCGAATGCCATATATGGTTCAATAGTTGAATCTCCTGCATCAATTGAAGCTATTAATTCACGAAGCCCAGGTTTAAACATTTCAGGGGCTTCTTCTAAACTTCTTGTTATTGCAACAGGAACAGTATAGTGTTGAATTAATATTTCTAAACTTTTTAAATAATATGGTAGTTTTAAATTAATATCATGTAAATGTGCTTTATAAAATCTTTTTACTTTATTATATTCATCTTTAAATATTAAATAAGTAAGTCCAAGTACTATTACTAATCTTATAGGAAAATTAAGACTTCCTGTATAAGTTATTGCAAATATCATTCCAAGTACAAATGTAATAATTGCACTTTTTACTCTTTTTTGATATTTTTCATTAACATCTACTTGATCACCATATCTACTAATAAGATAAAAATTATAATCATCTTCTCTTAATTTTTCAAATACAACTTTATTATCATCAACAAATTTATTAAAACTAAATGCTCCGATGTAATTAAACAAGAATATTAAAATTACACCAACAGCTAATATTTCTATACCCATAGCCATTATTCAGCACCTACATCCTCATGGTAATATTTAATTCCTTTTATCAAGAATAATGTATTAATTATTATTACCCCATGAAGTAATAATATTACATACCACTGATCAAGTAGTTGCATATAACTAGAATTTCCTAATAACAATTGAACCAAAAGTACAAGTAAATATAATACAAGTCCAAATGATACAAATTGCTTATAGAAGTTTGTTCTATCGATTCTATCTCTATAAACACTTTCAACTAGCATATCTATATCTTGAAGCATTCCTTCTAAAGCTTCACCTGAATCTTTAGAACCTTCTCTAGTTATTTGTATAAATAATTGATGCATATTTTTAATAATATAATAATCATATTTTTCATTCATGAATCTTATAGCATCATCTATAGTACCATTATCATAAGCCATTTGAATCATTTCTTTAATATCACTTAATATAGGATCTTCAAGTACTCCTGAATCTCTAACTCCTTCTAATGCTTTAACAAAAGATTGAGTTGTATTATATTCCATAATTACATTTGTTGTATATACTTGAATTTGTTCAAATATAAATTCACTATATGCTTTCTTACATCTCAAGTATGTTAAATATGGTATAAATGCAATTGCCACAGCAGCATATACTATTGACCAAATCAAACTATAGAAATACATATATGAAACAAATGCAGCACCAACACCAAATATAATAGCTTGTATCATATACTGTCTTGGTGTGTACTCTTGACCTAATTCCTTTGCTTTTTCACGTACTACTTTAAATGAATATGGAGCATATCTTTCATATGTATTACCAACAGTCTTAACAATAAATTTATATGATGTATTTCCAGTATTCTTTCTGTATATAATCATAAAAAGTATGATAGCTGCTACAATAAATACTTCAATATACATTTATATTCACCTCCTATAATTCAAAAACTTCTAATTCTGGAACTTGTTTTGGTTCTTCTTTTTTCTCTTCAACTTTAACTTCTAATTGAGGAGTTTGTGCAACACTCTGAGTTTTTATTTCTTCTCCACTACTCTCTTCTTTTGCCTCTGTTATTGTTTCTCCAAGAGGAATAAATGGATCTTCTCTCATTGCTACTCCTTGACTAGCTAAATAATCAATTAAATGACTAGTTGGATTATTATAAACTTCATTACCCATTAAATCTCTTGAATACATAACATTAACTTTTGCTTCATTTGCTTCATCATCAACATAAAATTCACATACTTGTGTTATTTCTCTTTGAAATCTATTATATTTTTTAGAGAAAAAACCTTTAACATGAATTCCAATTTGTATATATCTATGCATACCTTTAACAAATTGATCAATATCTTGACTTGATTCAAGTAATGAATAAAGACGCATAGGAATACTTGATGCTTTATCAGAGTGAATTGTTGATAAAATGTTATGTCCTGAAGAAATTGAGTTTCTAACAGCCATAACAGCTTCACCAGAACGAACTTCTGATAGTAAAATCCATCTTGGGTTTTGACGCATACAAGCAACTAATACATCTGAATATGAAGCAATATTATTTGTTTTCATTGCTACTATATCTCTAGTTGGATATATTTTATCTAAGTGAAGTTCTAATGTATCTTCTATAGTTATTATTTTTTCATCTTCTTTAATATTACTTGCTAAATATTTAACAAGTTCTGTTTTACCTGAACCAGTTTCTCCACTAACAAGAATATTGCAGTGTCCTTGAACACATTCTATTAAGAAATCATGTAATTTTGTAGATACATAATCTTCACTAACTAACTTATCTTTATTAAGTCTAATTTTTGCTGGTGTTTTTCTTATTAACACAGCAATTCCATTTGTTGCTATAGAATCATGAACAAAATTAAGACGAAGCTCTGCACTTTCTGCATCTAGTAAAGGATGAGCCATATTAAATGTTTTTCCCATTACATTCGAACATTGAAATGCTAGTTTTTCCATAACTTCATTTGTTAAGCCTTCAATTTTAACTGGATATACACCTTTAGATAAAGATTTTACCCATAATTGACCACCATTACTATAAGAAATATCTGTAATATCGTCATTTTCTAGTAATGGCATAAGCAAACCAAAATCAATTTGTGAAAAAACCATTGTGTCCATCTTATTTCCCTTTCTTATTCTTTTTATTCTTAATTAATTATATTTATATTACTATTATTTCCTGATACAAAATCTTCAACTGGATTTTCAGCGTGACTATTAATATAGTTTTCAATAAAATCACTTTCAACAACTGTTTCTTGTTCATACTTTGAATTTCTAGGAACAGGAGTAATTTTTCCTCCAGGAATATACATCGCATTTCTTAAAAGCATATGTAAATTAGTTGTTTTTCCATTAGAATCTGTATAACTTTCAGGTACTGCAAATATTAATGCAGCAGCAGTTCTTTGTTTAGCACTTTTCTTAAAAATATGATTTCCATATGAATCTTTAACAGCTAAAACTGTTATACCTTTAATTAAAGGACCAATAAAGAATTTATTACCATCATAGTTTTGATAATATAAATCGATTTTATCATTTGGATATATAGAATTACCAAAAGTAGTTGTATTATTAACTGATAATGAAACTATAGTACTATCATTCGGAATTGAAGCCCATGTTGAGTCAGGCATATTTTCCCATTTTACAACAGCACTTTTATAAAACAATCCTCCTTTTGGAATCATTGTATTATAATTCACATATTTTTCAACCAAATCTTTTTCATTAGTAATTACATTTTCAGAAAGCATTGATCTTGCTACTGTAACAGTTCCAATAGCATCACTATCTATTTTTTCTCTTCCTGCAAGATCTCTTGCTGCACAAGGAATATCTATAGCATTAATAGCAGTTCTAACTCTATATCTATATGCAAAGAATAATATAACTAAACATGCTGCAATTGATACAATAGTAACTATACTTTTATTTTTAAATATTTTCTTTATCATTACTTACCTCCTGATACAATATCTTGATCAACATTTTTCTCAGTATCATTTATATACTTCCAAATTTCTTCAGATGCAACTCTTGTTTCTTTATGTGTTTCACTATCAGAATATTGTGCATTTCTTGGAACAGGAAATAAAGTATAACTTCTTTCCATAGCTTTTTTAATTGTTGAAAATATATATTTAGGATTTTTATCTGGAACACTAAACATTAAATATGCTGGATCCAATGGATCTCCTGCTGTTTCAAATACACTATTTCCATCTTTATCAACAACAGCTAATACTTCAATACTTTCTATAAATTTTCCCATATAAACTACAGAAGCATTATTAACAGTTTTTGTAGATTTAAAATATAAATCAATATAATTACCAGGATAAATTGAATTTCCATATGTAGTAGCTAAATTAACAGGTAAATAAATAACAGTATTATCATCTTTTATATTTTCATATAAACTTGATGGTAATTCATCCCAGTCAACTATCATACTTTTATAAAACAAACTTCCTTCTGGTATAACAGCCGTATTCAATACATATTTACCAATAATATTTGCTTTAACAGTTTCAACTCCATCAACTGTAATTGCAGCAGGAACTTTCTTAATAGACACCATATCAGAAGTAATTAATTCTCTAGGCCCTATTTCTTTAGTAGCATAAGGAACACTAACAGGTTGAGTAGCTTTTTGTATTCTATAATAATATGCCCAATAAAGAATTCCTAAAGCAGCAACAATAGCAATAATAGTAACTGTATTTTTATTTTTTAAAAATCTTTTTATTCCAATAATTATATTATTCATTCTTCTTTCCTCCTAAAAACACTTCTACTCTATTCTAGATAATTATAACATATTTTTAGTTGACAATTCAATATAAAAAGATATTAAATCTATTTAATATCTTTTTTATCTTTTTTATCTATATTATTTTAATATACTATTATAATAAGTTCTAATATTCCTAATTAATATATTTAAATCATTAGCATCAACAGCCCCATCCTTTGGATTACTTAAATCTGCTAGGCTTTGTTGACTTGGAGTCAAATATGCATTCCCTTTTATATGCTTATAAAGTAATAGTGCATCAGCAAAATTAATTCTATGATCTCCATTAATATCACCCTGTATGTTTTCAGTAAATTCTGTATTTAAAGAACCAGCAAGATAATTAGTAATTTTTGTTGAATCTGTATTATTTAAAACCCCATTTCTATCAACATCTGCAAGCAATCTTTCTAGCTTACTAGCACTTGAACCATGACTCTTAATATAGTTTGCATCAGATGCATCTAGATTACCATCTTGATTAACATCACCAAGAGTATATTTGCCAAATAAATAGTACTCTATAAATGCTGCATCTTCTAAATCAATATGATCATTTCCATTAACATCATATGCTTTATTATAATCTGATACAGATCCATATTCATCATTTATATCAATACCAAATTCAAACTTATCAACTAAATCTTTAAATGTATCTAGATTAAAATTACCATTTAATTCTTGGAATCTTATATTATTTCCTTCACCAGCTACTAGAATAGCACTTATTAATGTATCTACATCTACATTAACTGCATTATCTTTAACATTAGTAGTACCAGTAGTAGTACGAATTCTAACAGTTGCAGCAGGAGGATACTCATATATTTGATAAAAATCTATTTGATAACTCTTATTAGGAGTAACTGATTCAGCAAATCTACGTAAAAATATTTCAACAAATTTTTCTCTTGACATTACTAGTTTTCCATCTGTTAATTGATAAGTTCCATAATCAACTGCTTCTGTCATCGCTGATCTCATAACTTCTCTTCCTAAATAATAATCTTCTTCATTAGCAGTAGTTAAATTTTGAACTAATAATAATATTGATATAATTACAAGTCCTAATATTATAATCAAATATCCCCATAATGATTCTTTCATTTTATACCTTCTTTCACAAACTATTATATTCTAATTATGATTATATCAAAAAAAAAAGATATTTTAAATATCTTTTTTTAAATACCATGTTTTAATTTATCAAATTTTTTAGTATACACTAAAGTACTTATTAAAGAAGTAGCTAAAAACAATATTATTTTTATTCCCCAATTAAGCATAAAATCTATAACTTTATCTAATAAAGTTGGTTCTGGCGCTACTTCTTCTGGTTCTTCTTCTGACTCTATTGTATCTAAGTAATTAGAAATAGATTTTTGTATATATTCCAAAGTTACCTTTGATTTAGTAAATTGTGAAGAACATCCTGTTAATATTTTTTCATAACCTTTACATACATCTTTCCCATAATATTCATTATAATATGGTTCATCAATGTATATATTTCTTACTGCACTACATCCATCATCTGCATATATTTCAATATTCATTTTAGTACCTTCACGAATACCACTAATTGTAGTACTATTATTTTCTATTGGATATGTTCTATTATTATATTTAACTGTCATATTGTCAGATATAGCATAAAGAGTTACTTCAAATGTTTTATTACCTTCACTATAATTATTATCATATGTAATATATTTAGAATTACTCATATTATTATAATGTTTTTCATTATCACAAGCTGCATCTACTACAAAAGGAATTAATAATAATACTATTAAAATGAATTTTTTCATTATTCACTTTCCTCCTCTTTCTCTTCTTCTTTATCTTTTAATAATACAGCGTGAACTACAAGTCTTCTATTACTTCCTCCAGTACAAGTAGATAATGTAAGTATTTTGTCTTCACTCGTTACTATATCATCACTTTTATAACTACTTCTACCTCTAATTAATTTAATAAAATCTTCTTTTTCTTCTTTTGAATTAAAATTAACTTTTAAATAATCTGTTGTATAATCTACTTTATATACAGAAAAAATTTTAAATTTCATTTGTTCTTTTTCAGTATCTAAAGAAATTATCAAATTATCTTTATTTTTTCTCCATGTAGTATTCAAAGTTTTAAATAAAGTTCCAAACATAGTACCATTTTTCATACTATGAGCATATATAATATTATTATCATCAAAATTAACTGTATCATTTCTATAATCAAAGTATACCCAACCCATACTAGTTTTCTTTTTATAAAAATCATATTTTAAATAATAATTATTATCTGAATGTTGAACTACTGGATAAGATATTTCAGTATTTTTAACAGTTAAATAAGCTTTTGTTTCATTATTTATTTTCTTTAAAGCTGCAAATGAATTAGAAAAAGTATACTTTTCAATTATTTCTTCTTTACTTATTTCTTCTTCCATCTCAGTATCTTCATCACTTAACTCTTCTTCATCTTCTTCATCATCTAATCCTAGATTAGCTATAGGTGAATCACTCATAACTTGTGTTCTCAATTGTTCAACACTAATTTCTTCTATATAATCATATGCTTTAACTATTATTAAAGAAACAATACATACATAAACACATAATACAGATATTAGTTTTAAATTATTAAATGTTAATTGTTTAAATAAATTATTTCTTAAAAAAGTATTAGCATATATTATTCTAAATTCACATGTATAATCTTCTTTACATTTTTCACTTAATTCTTTTAACCATTCAAAATTATTAACTATAAAATTCCCTTTATCGTATCCTTGATGTAAAAATACAATTACATTTCTTGACTCATCATTTTTAACTAAATTAACAATAGTTTCAATAAGTTCTTTAGAATAAACATAAATATGTATAGCTTTTAAATTATAATTTATTTTTAAGAATTCCGTTAAATCTTCTATCAATAATGGATACTCTTCTTTTATTTTAATAACTTTTTTATAATACAATGTATCATTTTCAAAAGCATCTTGTTGATTTAAAAATTCATCTGATATTTCTTTTAATGAAGATGTGTAAACATTAACACCTTTATCATTAAATTTTCTTCTTATAGTTATTGGCATATAATAACAATAAATGTTTTTTATCTGTTTACAATTTAAGAATAAATCATAATCACTCAAATCAATAGTTGATAAAAAATCCAAAGCTAAGTTTTCTATATTAAAATGTTCAATTAAAGGAATTACATTTTTAAAAGTAACTAATCTCATTATCTTTAAGCTACTTACATTTCCTTTTTTACTAATATTATTAATTATATTTTTAATATTTTTCTTATAATATTTTATTGTATAGTAAAGAGAATCTTTATAGAACCCATTTTTATTAACAAATACATTTTCCTCTGCTAATAAAGATCTATAATTAAAGATTAAAGTATTTTCCATCAAAGTAAGAACTATATACTCTTTCATTTTCTCTCCTTATTATATAAATATATCATAACATAATTTTAAATAAAAAAAAATATGAAACTATATAATTCCATATTTTAAAAGTAAACTTTTAAATGTATTTACATCAATCATTTTTTTACTACTATCTACCACTTCAACTGCCTGTCCATCTTTAATATATATAAACATAGGACACTTTTTGATATTATCACCTAACATTGGAAATTCTTTTTTTAATATATCTATATATTCATCATTTTCTCTATATTCAGTTATGTTTAAATATATAATCTTATCTGAAATATTATTCTTTTCAATTTCTTTTAATAACTTTTTTTCCATGTTTTTTATTCTAGAAGGACCTATATAACTAACATATAATATAGCTTCACTAGTTTCACTCATAGCAAAATTCAAATCTTGAATATTTATTTGATTAATAGCTTTATCATAAAAAACACTATCATTAACTTTATTATTCTTATAGCTAAAATAAAACGTTCTAATATAAAGCGATATTATAACAATTAATATAGATACTACTAATACCATATAATAATTTCTAGTAGGTATTTTTCTTTTTGTTATCTCTTTTAATGATTTCATATTACCTCCTAATCTATAAAATTATTTTACCATATTATTAATGTTCAAACAAGAAAAAAAGAAAGATAAAATCATTTATCTTTCTAATTATTATTAAACAAATTATTACCATCATGTCCGCCATTTATAGTTGCATATTCTTGACTTGTATCATTATTACCATTTCTAATTTCATCTAAGAAATAACTTCTACAATTAACATACATTCCATCTTTTTGTTGACAATCTTTTAATCCTATTTCTACATAAGAATTAATATTATTATTATTTCTTCTGATTGCCTTTATTTGTTCTGGAGTAATAGTAAAACTATATTGTTTATTATTATCATCAGTATAAATAAACTCTCCAGAACTTTCTATTTGTTCTTTAATTATAATACCTTCAGAAGTATTCCAGTTTGTATTATTAATACTTATTGATGCATTAGGGAATATATTTTTTCTATTAACATTTCTATATTCAGTTATATCATAAATACTATTCTTACATGTTTTATCTCCTGGATTACATTGAACTTGTGAGAATTCTACATCAATATAACACTTAGGATTCATAAATTCAGAATTTAACAACATATTTTGGAATTTATCATTATCATGTCTATATTTATATGTATGCATATCATTATATATATGTGTTACTTTACAACTACTATTAGTTGTAGGACCTAAATCTCTTGAATTACTTCCAATTCTTCCACTAAATATATTAGCTGATGAATTAGCATTATATCTACACATTGTATATGCATTTTTAGATGTTGGATATGTATATGGATCTAATGACATTAAACTACTATCACTATTTCCAGCTTTAACATAGCCTGTACTTGGTATTGATTGGAATCTACTAGTATTATAGAAACCTACTTCAGTGGATATACTAAACATAGCATAATCATTTGTTGGTATTTTAAAATTATAACTTCCTACATTTCCATCTGTTTCACTAGAAGAACTTTGAATATTTGAATAATTATATGTAGCTAAATCTTCTACACTATTAGCTTCAGTACTATCAGGATACTTAAAGCAATTATCACCACTACAATATGTAACATTTGATAAAGTTGAACTAGTTACAGATGAAGTTCTAATTGGAACTTGTTCTGTACCAACATTATTTGATAAATTAGTTTCACTTCCACCTGCGTAATCTATTCTATTCATCGTAATACAATCATTAGTATTACTATTTAAAGTACAACTATCAAATCCATAAGATCTACTTTCTCCATACTCTTTTTGAATATATGAGTAAACATTATCTATATCAGTATTTATTTCAAATACTTTTTGTTTTGGTTTAGTTACATTATTTTGATCAAACTTACTTTGTGCATAAAAATTACAATTATATAGATCATATAATAATTCATTAATATTTTCTGTTCTACTTCTTTCTTTAGAAGCTTTAGCCTTTAATACTTTAAATAAATCTTTCCAATTTTCTATGTATTTTCCTTCTCCTAGTACATCAAAGATATCTGTTTGTGGATTTAATCCATATAATCTTTCAAAATTAGTTGCTGTTGTAAATTTCTTATTATAATTTATTTTTGATACACAAGTTCTTTTAGACTTAACTACATTAGATATTGGTAAATTGTTTGTTTTATTTAAATAAGATTTAATTCCTATATCATATTTAAATGCAAGTCCACTCTTTATAGTTAATTTATCTGGAATATAATATTCTACTTCATCACTACAATATACTCTACAGAAATTAGTATTTACTCCAAACTCTTCACTATAATCATACATAGATTCTGATAAATCATTATTAGAATTTAATATACATTTAAGTGATGGATCTTTTACATAACCAGTAGATACTTCATTGTCAGCTTTATTAGCATCATAATTACAACTAGCTGAATTTGTTCTAATTGTATTACTATCACAATTTCCTTTACAAGAATATATTTTTAATGTAAATGGTATTTCTTTAGTATCACCTGGAGTACCATTACTTTCAGGTCCTTCATCTTCATCTATTATTGAATATAATATTTGATTATCAACGCTTCCACAGTTAATTAATCTTACTGGTCTTGAATTTGAATCATCTGGATACTTTATAGTTATTGTTTTACTATATTCACTATCACTACATACTGCTAAATTAACTGGTTTAGAAGTACACCATAATGAATTTTTTCCTACACAATAATCTGGTCTTGTTTCTGTTGGATTTCCGTTCAAATCTGTAAATAATATTTTAGTTTGACAATATGGTCTTATAGCCTCTCTTTCTTCTGCACTAATACTTGTATTAGAATCCAATGTATCACAATCATATTGAACATCTTTATGAATTCCAGTTAATCTATATTCACCATAATCTACTACTATTCCTACTTCATTATTTTCAAGTTCTGTTACATCTACTCCTTTAGGAGCATTAACAGTTATTCCAAATACTTCTTTCATATGGCTTCTAAATTCTGAATTACCTTGAACAGTATTAAAGAATAATCCAAATGCAGTTCTATATGATTTAGATTTACTACCTGAACCACATACTAAGCCTACTTTTCTACCAATTTTATCACAATCTATAATAAAATGTTTACCAAATTCATCATCTTTTCTAAATGCAATCGGATCAATATAATCATTATCTTTATATTTAGATGATACATATGTTAAGAAATTTTGCATTATATAGTTTTGAGTAACATAATATACATTTTGATCTTGTCCTTCATATAGATACAATGTTCTTTCATTACAACCATCTTGATTATCAGCTGTATTTCCATATCTTAATGAAAGACCAAAAGTAAATTGATATCCAGCTGTAGTACTATGAGCTCCCCATAATCTCATAGCAAGTTCAGTTGATTTTGTTCTTATTTCTTTACCATTATCGTTATTCCATTTACTTTCCATTAGGATATTTGCATATCCACAATCAATTGTAGAATAACTACTTAAACATTCATTAACATCAAAATCAGGATCTTCTTGAAATGTTGCTTCATGTTTTGTAAATCCATCACTTCCTCTTTCATTAGTAAAAGGATTAGATGGGTTAACACAATAAGCAGGTTCTCCATCTACTTTAAATGATGGTGTACAAGCTCCTATTAATCTAGTATCTCTTTCACAAGTATATACTGGACAATATAGAACTGAACTTGTTAATGTACAATATTTTGCTTCATAACCATCACCTGCTTTTTCTGCAGCAGCAGCAGGTCCTTTATCAGTTTCATCCCATTTTACTTTAATATCTTTTACAGGAGTAGAACCCATACATTTACCATCTTTCCAAACACCAGGGCACTCTTCCTTATAAAAATCTGCATCATCAGAATTACAGTCTACTATTTTTCCTTTAGAATTCTTACAAACTGGATAAGTATTAACTGGATGTAAACAATTATATGAACTCAAATAATATCTATCAGGTAAATCACATCTTTTAACAGTTGTATTTACTGTTTGACTTGATTTTTGAGCATCATCATATAATGTTTGAACAACATGTATTAATTCTTGTGCTAAGTTTTCTGCATATGTTTGACTATTAACACCTTTAAATTCTTTATTACCATTTCCATCTGCTACTGGTTTATAGTCTTGAAATTTCCAATTACATACTGGAGCCCAAGTATTAAACTCAGCAGGGTCTGCAAGACTTGTTTCAATAACATGATGATTTGTCCCATTTCCACACACTTCAACACCAGCATTTACATTACAAACAAATATAAATGTAAGAATTAAGGAAAGTGAAAATTTAAATATTCTCTTTTTTATCATGCTATTTTCTCCTTCCTTTATAATTTTTAACTTTTATCATATAAACCACTGTAATAATTGCAAAAGGTATAATTACATATAATGAATAAAGTAATATTTTTACTATAAGTGAACGCTCAGGTTTAGGTGTAGGATTATCTTCTTTTATTTTCTTTTCAAATTCACTTTGACTCATTGATTTAGTTTTATTAGTAAAAGGCTTACATAATTCATGATTAGGATAATCTTCACATAATTTGTTTTTAATCATTCTATTATATCTAGGAACTGTATAAGTAAGTGTCTTTAATAATTCATTCTTACAACTACTATCATCTCCACCATATATTTCAACTGTATATGTTTCTTCTTCTAAATTAGTGAAACATCCTACTCCATATATTTCTTTTTTTACTAATTCTTCATTGCCATTCTTATTACGTTCATAATAAACATATGAATGTTTTTTAGCGTAATCTGAGTTTCCACCTTGATCAGTTACTTTAATTGTAATATCTTCTCTTAATGGACTAACACTTAAAAAATATGCATATCCAGTAGATTCAGCATGTATACTTGTACTTTCACTAAATTCTACTTTAGTTTGTGTAGCCCAATAATTTAATTCTTCATCATTACAAGCTGCTTTAACTTGAGCAAATGAAACAATTAAAAATATACTAAATACAAATCTAAATATATGTTTTTTCATTTTACACCTTCTATTCTATGTATCATTATATCAAAAAAAAATCTTATTTGCTATATAAATAAAAAAGAAAGATAAAATTATTTATCTTTCTAATTTGAAGTAAATAAATCATTTCCATCATGTCCACCATTTATAGTTGCATATTCTGGATTAGATTCACTATTTTCACTTCTAATTACATCTAAGAATTCGCTTCTACAATTAACATACATTCCATCTTTTTGCTGACAATCTTTTAATCCTATTTCCACATAAGAACTATTATTATTGTTGTTATATCTTCTTATTGCCTTTATTTGATCTGGAGTAATAGTAAAACTATATTGTTTATTTTCATCATCTGTATATATAAAATCTCCAGAACTTTCAATTTGTTCTCTAATTGTAATTGCATTTGATTTAGCCCAGTTTGTATTACTAGCAGATATATTAGCATTAGGGAATATATTTTTTCTATCTATATTTCTATATTCAGTTATATCATAAATAGTATTGTTAGAATTTGGATTCCCTGGTGTAGTCGGTGGTTGTGATGTTTCAAAATCAATATAACAATTAGGACTCGTATAATCTGTAGTATTATTTATAGTATCATATAATCTTTGATTATCATGTCTATCTTTATATGTATGCATTTGTCCATATAAATGAGTTACTTTACAACTACTTGTAGTTGCTGGTCCTAAGTCTCTTCCATTACTAATTCTTCCACAGAATATATCTTTAGATGCATCACAGTTAGCATTATCATATGCAGTTGCACTACACATTGTAAATGCATTTTTTGATGTTGGATATGTATATGGTTCAAGTGAAATTTTACTATTATCACTTATTCCTACTGTTACATACCCAGTACTTGCAACTGATTGAAACCTACTTGAATTATAGAAACCTACTTCAGTAGATATACTAAACATAGCATAATCATTTGTTGGAATCTTTCCATTCATTACTGAATTATTCATTTCACTCTTATAATCATATGTTTCAAAATCTTCTTTTGAATTAAATGTAATACTAGCATCATAATTATAACAACTATTTCCACTACAATATCTAACATCAGAAATACTAGAACTTGTTACAGAATTTGTTGAAATAATTGGATCTTTTCCAATATACTCTGAAGCTGATTTTTCACTTCCTCCAGAATACCTTATTCCTTGCATTGTGATACAATCATTTGTATTTCCATTAATTTGACATCCTTCAAATCCATATGAATTATTAGAATTATAATCTCTATGTATTATGTTATATGAATACTCAGTACCAACGTCATTTCCAAATACTCTTTGTCTTGGAGCAGTTACTCCATTATTATCAAACATTGTTTTATTAAAGAAATTACAATTATATAAATCAAATAATAATTCATTTAAGTTTTCATTTCTATTTGCTTCACTTTGTGATTTCTTCTCAAGAACATGATACAAATCTTTCCAGTTTTCTATATATTTATGATTAGCGTCTTTATATGTAAGAGCATTTTTTATAAATTCAGGTTTTAATCCATACATACTTTCAAAATTTATTGCATTTGTAAATGATTTAAGATATCTAATTTCAGAAACACAACTTCTCTTAGATTTAACTACATTTGATATTGGATATCCATCTGTTTTCTTTAGATGTGATTTAATTCCAATATCATATTTAAATGTAAGTCCACTCTTTAATGTTAGTTTATCTGGAATATAATATTCTACTTCATCGCTACAAAATACTCTACATATATTTGGATTAACTCCAAATTCTTTACTATAATCAAACATATCTTTATCTGCTGTATTTTTTAAATTAATTATACATTTTAATGATGGATCTTTTACAAAACCATTAGATACTTCTCCATCTACTTTATCTTTTCTATATTCACAAGTAGCTGATGTTGTTCTAAGTTGAGAACTAGTACAGTTACCTTGACAATTATATATTGGAAGAGTAAATGTTTCAGTTGATGTTTCACCCGGTATTGTATTTGGAGTGCTTCCTTTATCTTTATCTACTACTGCAAACATTGTCTGTTCTGATGCTGCTCCACATGTAATTAATTTAACTGGTTTTTTTGTTGATTTATCAGGATATACTATACTTATATTTCTTTGATATTCCCTCATATCACATATAGCTATTTTAACAGGTGTTGATGTACACCACATTGAATTTTTTCCTATACAATAAGAAGGCTTTGTTTCAGTTTTTTGACCATTTGCATCATAATAATATATTTTACTTTGACAATATGGTAATATTACAGCTTTTTGAGCATCACTATACTCTGTACTATTTTCTATATCATCACAATCAAACTTGATATTTCTAGTTTCATTAGTTTTTATATAATCTCCATAATTTACTTGTATTCTTGTATTACCCTCTTCATCTGTTGTTAAATCTACATCATTAGGTGTTGCTAATGATAATCCAAACACTTCATTTAAATGTAGCATCATTTTTGAGTTACCTAGTACAGTATTAAAGAACAATCCAAATCCTGCTCTATATGCTTTTGATTTTCTTGCTCCTGTTCCACATATTAAACTTTCCATATTACAATGAAGCATAAATCTTTCATCAGTAGATACTGTTATAGGATTAACATAATCTCTATATACTGCATCATCTGTTATATAATGAAATAAATTATTCATTATATATTGTTCTGTAGTTTTATAAACGTTTGGACTAAAGTGAACAGTTAATTGTTCCATATGACCAGCTGCCCAACATGAATTTTGATTATCAGCAATATCTCCCCACATTGCTGAAAGTCCTATTCCATCAAATCCAGCTGCTCCATTATGAGCTCCCCATAATCTTAATGCAAGTTCAATTGATTTATCTTCAATTTGTTTACTATCTTTATTATACCAATAAGCTTCAGTTAATATATTTGCATATCCACAATCAGTAGTTGCATAACTTGAAGCACATTTATTAACAAGAAAAGTATCATCTTCAACAAAATTTCCAGTGTCTGCATGTTTACTTGAAAATGCAAGGGTTGGATTTATACAATAAGCTGTAGGTCCATTCTTATCACCAATATGAAATGATGGTGTACATGCTCCAATTTCAGTTAATGTTGGTACACATGTATAATTTGGACATTTTAGTGTATTTACAACTGATACAGATGCAGCTGAAAATCCTGTACAATTAAGAATTGCTGTTCCTGAAGTTAAAGGCTCATCTAAATCAGTAAGAGAGCCAGAGCATGCTTGGACACATGTGTCTCCACCTACATAACTCGCACTAGTACAAGCTCCTTCACAAGGACATACTTTTTCGCAATTTTTAAAATGTGTTACTCCATCCTCATCTTTTTCTTCGTCACATACTGTTTGAGCTGCAACAGTTTTACCAGCAGTATAATATGCATCATATTTTTTATGTGGACTATCACATCTTGCTACTTTAATCGTTGAACTAGTCATACATTTTCCATCAGGACATAACGCTGTTACTGTAGCTTCAACTAATTCATAAGGTAATGTTTCTCCAACATATTTTGCTCCTACTTCACCGAAAAAAGAAATTTGTCCTTTGTCATTTGCTACATTACTATAACCATCTGGTCCAGTCCAACTACATATAGTTGCCTTAGTATTAAATAATGCAGGATCTGCAGGACTAGTTTCTACAATGTTATACTTTTTACCACTAGAACAATTTAAATCTGCTTTTACGCTTATACTAAATGAAAATATAAATATGAAAACAATTAATACTTTTAAATAATTCTTCTTCATTATTGAGCCCCCTCAAACTTTTTATAATTCTTAACTTTAATCATATAAATAATTGTTGCTATTACAAATGGTACTATTACATATAAAGAATATATTAATAATCTTTCAACTAATGTTAATTGATTCTTTAATTTATTAGTTTCTTCTTCATCATATTTTTCCATTGTTTCTTTAAATTGTTTTTCTGTCATTGTCTTTGTTTTATCTGTATATATTTTACATAATTCATGTTCAGGATATTTTTCACAAAAAGCATATTTTACCATTCTGTTATATCTAGGAACAGTATAACTGATGGTTTTTAATAATTCATTTTTACATTTACTATTATCTCCACCATATACTTCAATTTTATATGTTTCTTCTTCTAAATTATTATAACAACCTACTCCATATAATGATTTAGTAACTTTTTCTAGATTATTATTTTTATCTGCTTGATAAAAACTATATTCATAATCTTGTCCCCAAGCACTATTATCTTTATTATCTATAACTTTAATCTTTATATCATCTCTTAATGGTGTAACACTTAAAAAATATGCATATCCTGTTGATTCTGCATGTACACTTGTACTTTCGATAAAATTAGCTTCTATTTTAGTAGCAAATTCATTTAAATCTTCATCGTTGCAAACTGCTTTAATATGATTAAATGAAAAAACAAATAATAAACAAATAATACTTAAACATATTTTTTTCATTTCACACCTACTATTCTGTATATCATTATACCAAAAAATAATAATTAATGAAATTATTTTTAAAATATTATATAATTTATTTATGAGAAATGAATTAAATACAGAAATTAATTATATTAAAAATGAAAGAATTAAAAATAGTCTAATCACAATGATTAATAAACTACCTGATTATTTTTTTAGTGTACCAGCTAGTAGTACAGGAAAATATCATCCTAGTTTTTCTTTAGGTGAAGGAGGTTTATTAAGACACACAAAAGCCGCTGTTAGAATTGCTATAGAATTATTTAATGATTCTTCTTTAAATAATTTTACAAATGATGAAAAAGATTTAATAATATTTGCTCTCACTCTACATGATGGGCTTAAAAGTGGACTTAAAAAAAGTGAATATACATTATTTGAACATCCGATTTTAATGAGTAATTATATACTAGAATCTAAAGATGAATTAGAGTTAAATGATAAAGAAATAAAATTTGTATGTGATTGCATTAAAACACATATGGGACCATGGACTACTAATTATAAAGGAGAAGAAGTATTAGAAAAACCAACTAGTAAATATCAAAGATTTGTTCATATGTGTGATTATTTAGCAAGTAGAAAATTCTTAAATGTTAATTTTAAAGATAATGAAATTATTGAATAAAAAATATACGATATCATCGTATATTTTTTAATTGTTATTTTCTTTTATAGTTTTTTCTAGTTTTTTAAACTCTTCATTTTTTTCAAATAACTCTTTTGCTTTTTTACTTTCACAAAAAGATTTAATATATTCATAATATGAATGAGTATCATTTTTATTTTTATCTATAACTTTTTTTATTTTATCTATCATATTTACTCCTTTTGAATCTCAACAATTACTAAATTGTTATTTTTAGCTATATTAATTAGTTCATCTGTAACATCTTTTACAACTAATATAAAACTAGGAGCTATTTCATTATTTATGCTATCTTTATTTAATTTTATGATTGTATCATTTTCACTTTCAGCAAATCTCACTGATCCTGTATTTATAAGTTCATTATATCCATAAACATTTTTTGTTATTTCAGTAACATTTTTACATTTAAAATTAATACCATCGTCTGTTAATGAATATAATACTCTAAAATCTTGTCCAACTATTGTATATACTAAAACACCATCTCTTTCATTTTTCATAACTATGTCTGGTCTTTCTTCATATAATTCTTTAATTTCATTTAGTGAAACAATAGTTTTATTTATAAGATCAACTTTATATCCTTTAATCTTATTAAATAATTTAGATATACTAATAATATTTCTTTTTACATTATTACTAATAATATTTTCTATAAATGAAAGTAATAAATCATAATCATTTAGTGAAAATAATAATTTAGTCATAGAAAACAAATCAATTTCTTCTTTAGTAAATACACTAACACCATTTGATTTAAAATTTCTAAGTGAATCTACTTCATATATATCACAAATACTTTTTATAGTATCTACTTCTAACCAACCACTATTTCCTTTTTCATTATATCCTTTATTAAATAAATAATTACATAATAAATTCTTATAAACTTCTTCTTCACTAACAGAAGCTAATTCACTAACTAGTTTCTTAAATACAGTTATATCATAATTATCTAACTCTTCTTTTTTAGTTATATTATATCTATTTGTATAAGTTGATAATAAAATTACTAAATTTTCTAATTCATCATTATTTAATTCAACATTATCTATATCTTTTAATATATCTTTATAATAATAAAAGTTTTCAATTATTTTATATAATGTCTCTTTATTTTCTCCATTTATATATGTAACAATTTCATAATAATTTTTAAATAAATTATACATTTTATCTGATTTAATAATTAATAATAATCCAGAAATATTAACAAAATTATATTTAGAATAATCTAGTAATAAATCACTATTTATAAAAGATAATTTATCATCGAATAATTCTAATGAACTAATATTAAATAATTCTTTATTATTAATGATATTTTTATTATAAGCATTACTTAATAAATCATTTAATAATTTAACAGTTACTTGTTTAGATTCTTGTTTTTCATCATCTTTATGTAGAATTGAAGTGCCTATAAAAAGACTTACTTTTTCAAAACTATTTTTAGTAATTATATTCTTGTTAAATAATACTTTTAATAATTCTAAAATACATCTATAATCTTTAGAATAATCATATTTTTCAAGATTATCTAAATACTCATTAAATATTTTGTTAATAACTTTATAATATTTATTATATAGTTCTTCTCCAAAATAATATTTGAAGACATTTAAACATCTATAATTACAATTTATTATTTCTTTTTCTTTTTCTTCTCTTAATGTATCATCATTATATACTGGACTTACATATGGAAGAATATAATTAGAATCAACCATTATTAAAGCAGATATTTGATCTAAATTTAATCTTTGTATTAGTTTCAAAACTCTTTTAGTATATTGATAACTAATATCATTACTTTTATTATCATATCTATACAGTTTCCCTTTAGCATTTAGTAAACATTTACTAACTAATATATTAACGAGTTCTTTATTAGTTTTATTTTCAATATTTTCAAGTATTCCACAAATTACTTCTTGCGTTTTATCAGTTTGATTTTTTAGTAGTGATAAATTTACATATTTAACTAATTCAATATCATATTTTAAAAGATTAATAAGTGAAGTATCATTAATATAATTAATCATATATGGATATTTTTCAATATATGATTTTTGTACTTCTATATTAGAACTATCAAATAATTCAATATTACTCTTTATTTTATCTACTTGTTTATCTATATATTTATCTTTAGCTTCTCCACTTAAAAATGGTATGTATTTTTCATCTTCAATATATTTATTTTGTATTTCATTACTTGCATATTTTATAAAAATAGGATTAACTTCAACTATATATTCCCATTGTCTATCATTAAATCTATCTTTAACACTATCAATTAACTTTTCAGTTTGTTTCAAATCACACTCTGATAATACACTAATTGTTTTTTTTAAATCTTCCATATGTAAAAGAGTTAAATATTCACTATTATGAAAATATAATTTTAAATAACTATCCAATTCTTCTTCATCTAGATTTAATGATAAAGCATTAGTATAGAATTTATTATCCTTCATCCATAGTGTTACTAATTCTTTTTTTGCTTCTTCACTACCATATTTAAACATATTTAAATTACTATTTAGTCTAGACTTTTGAAATTCAATTGGAAGTATTCTAATTAAAGAAGTATGATTAAAAAATAGATAACTTAAAACAATTTCATTATTTTGAAATTCTTTATTATCTAAAAAAGCTTGCTCTATTTCTTTTTCATTTTTTGTTTTTAAACTTTCAATAAAGTTATTTGCTTTTTTCTGAATTTGTCTATTTTTTATATCTTTAAATAATGACATATCATAACCTCTTTATTCTTATAGTTATTATAACATAAAAAAAGCATACATAGTATGCTTTTTTATTTTACCTTGTAACATTAATTGTAAAATCATCAATTCCCATTACAAATTCATATGTTTTACCTTTTTTAATTTGAGTACCATTTGAGTTCTTCCAAACTGTTTTATCTGAACCATTATCAACTGTTAAACTTACTTTTTGACCAATATAATATGATTCATTGATTTTATCAACTAAACTTGTTGATGAGCTCTTAAGAGAACTTGCAACTATAGTTTTTCCATCCATTCCATCTTTATTAGGATAATCGTATTTAGTTGAACATGTTATTGCAGTACTTGGAGTAGCTTTAACTATTAATTTAGATTTTTTTCTTGTATAGTAATAATTAACTACTGTTGTTCCATCTTTATTAACTCTTACTTTTTGTGTAGTTGGAACATTATATGTTAATTTGAATGCATAATCACTAATAGTTTTTGGTTCAACTAAATTGTTTGGTATAGCCTTTACTTCTTCTTTCTTATATAAAGTATAATGATTTGTATCTTTTATATCTTCTGCTATTTTTTGAGTATAATGATTGACTACATATTTTGCTGTTTTCTTTGGTATATCTTCATTACATACAGTAAGTGTTACGTCACTATTACCCATTCTAATAAAGTAAACTTTTGATGTAGCAAATACTTTGTTATTATCTATCCAAACAATATTATCTTCACTATCGCTTAAATCAAAATGTATTTCTTCTTCATAATATAAGTCTGTATCAATTACTTTCCATAAATTATCTTGATTTGTATTTGGTGCAGTAGGACCATAAGTATCTTTACCAGCTTTGCCACCAAATGCACTTCCTAAAACCATTCCTGTAGTAGTTTCAGCACTTACATTTCTATCAGAATATAAAACAAATTTATATTTATTTCTTGTATAATAGTAATCTACTACTGTAGTACCATTTGATAATACTGTTACGCTTTGTTTTGATGGACTTTTAAATCCAGGATAACTTTTTGTAGCAGGAGTTACTTTACTAAGTGCTGTTGCTGTTAATTTTTGAGTATCAACAAGAGTATAGTGTTCACTATCTTTCTTTCCTTCATTTGGATCTAGAGCTTTAGGCATTTTTTGAGTCCAATGTCTAACAACATAAGATGCAGTTACTGGCTTAGATGCTGCTTTTGTTATTTCCTCTGCATCAGCATAATCAACTTTTCCATCTTTATTTACATCTGCTGTTGCTTTTTGGTTTTCCTCTAATTTTACACTGCTATTATTACCAGTATTGTTATTATTATTAGTTGTAGTTTTATTATTTACATAACTATTAACTATTTCACTATCTTTAGAATCAATCTTTCCATCTTTATTTACATCACCTGCTAAAGTATTCTTAGATAACATATTTATTATAACATTAGCATCATCTTTATCAACAACACCATCATTATTTAAATCTCCAATATCTTTACTAATATTAGTAGTAGTTAAAATTAGAGATGCATCTTCTAAATCAAGTTTTCCATTCTTATTAATATCTCCTACTTGATAATTAGATTTTTCATCTAATTTTGATACATCATATTTTTTATCTACATCTCCAATAATAATACCTGTTGTTGATGTATCATTTCCTGCAATTATTTTATAGTTATTATCATTTATTATCGCATGAACTATATTTCCATCTTTGTCCATTTTAATATAATAATAAACATCTGAAACACTTAAATCTTTATCATTACTATCATAATATTTTTCACTTACATCACCTGATAGCTTATCTGATAAATATTTAGATTGTGAAGCAGAAAAAACTTGAGCAACTTTCTCTAAAAATACTTCTTTATTCTTTTTGTCATTTTCAGTAAGTTTAATTGGTAAAATTGAGTCAGGAGATTTTCCTTCAAATTTTTGTATACCTAGGATTCCTAAGATAACAATTATTCCCAATGCCATACCTACTAATAGTTCTTTGTAATTTTTCATCATACACCTTCCTATTCTAAGAAAATTATATCACATAAAAAAGATAAAAAAGAATATACTTTTTATCTTTTTGTTAAATATTTGTGATTAGCTGCAATTGTTTTAACTCCTACAGGATGTTTAAATGCAATAGTGGCTAAACTTCCATTAACACTAATTACTACACCTTCACCAAAAATACTATGTATAACTCTATCCCCATCTTTAATACCAGCATCATTTTCCTTATACATATTAGAGATTTTCTTTTCAACTTTTACTTCTTTTGCAGTAGTATTTGTGATATTCATTAAGTCAGAGTCTATTTCTTTAATAAATCTACTTTCTACACATCCACTAGTATTACCATATATAGTTCTTTGTCTTGCACTAAGTAAATATAATTTTGTTTTAGCTCGTGTTATTCCTACATAACAAAGTCTTCTTTCTTCTTCTAATTCACTAGCACTTTCAAAACTTCTATTATGTGGGAAAATTCCTTCTTCCATACCAACTATAAATACGACTTTAAACTCTAAGCCTTTAGCTGAATGTAATGTCATTAAGGTAACTTCATCTTCACTATTAGAATATTGTCCTGTATCACTAACAAGCATAATATTTTCTAAAAATGTTTCTAAATCATATATACCATTTTCTTCAAAGTTTAAAGCTAAACTTTTAAATTCTTCTAATACTTCAAGTCTTCTTTCACTTTCAACTGATTTATCAGTTTCATATTCTAGTCTAAGTCCAGTCTTAACAAGCACATTTTCTATAATATCTACTAAACTTAATTCTTTACTATCTTCAATTAATTCTAATACAACTTTCTTCCATTCTAATTCTTTGCCACTATCAATAGCATCAAACATAGAGGTATTATTCTCTCTTGCTTTTTGTCTTATTGAATCAATTGTTTTAGCTCCAATTCCTCTTTTAGGAGTATTTATTACTCTTTCTAAACTTACTGAATCATTTGGATTATAAATTATATTTAAATAAGCAACTAAATCTTTAACTTCTTTTCTATCTAAATATTTATATGATCCAATTACATTATATGGAATAGAATTACTTGTACAAGTTTGTTCTAAAATTCTTGATTGTGCATTTGTTCTATAAAGAATAGCAAAATCACTATATTTATATCCCATACTCTTTAGTTCTTTTATTTTATTTACTACAAAAGTAGCTTCTTTAACTTCATCATCCACTCTTATATAGTCAATTTTTTCTCCATCACCAAATGAAGTCCAAAGATTAATTTTTTTTCCTTCAGTATTATTCTTAATTACACAATTAGCTGCTTTTAAAATATTATTTGTACTTCTATAGTTTTCTTCAAGTAATACAACTTTAGCATTTTTATAATCTCTTTCAAAATTTAATATATTTTTATAATCAGCATTTCTCCATGAATAAATAGACTGATTAGAATCTCCTACAACAAATATATTATTGTATTTTTTGGCCATCATTTTACATAATTCATATTGAATACTATTAGTATCTTGATATTCATCTATTAAAATATATTTAAATCTTTCTTGATATTTTTCTAAAATACTAGGATTTTTCTTAAATAATTCAACTGGTTTTAATAATAAATCATCAAAATCAACTGAATTATTTTCTTTTAATAACTTTATATATTTTTCATATACCATAGCTATAACTTTATCTTCATCTTTTAAATATAAACGATTATATTCACTTGGACTTATATTATCATTTTTAGAACTACTTATTCTATTAATAATATGTTTTACATCATAATCTTTAGGATCTAAATCATTATCTTTTAGTATTCTTTTTATTAATGATTTTGAATCATCTCCATCTAATATTGTTATATTTGATGAATAACCAATTTCTCTATAGTTTTCTCTTAAAATTCTAAGTCCAAATGAATGAAATGTTCCAATAAAAATAGAATCTGTAATATTACCTAGTTTTAATTCTACTCTATCTCTCATTTCTTTAGCTGCTTTATTAGTAAATGTAATAGCAAGTATATTATATGGACTTACTCCATCATCTATTAATTTTATTATTCTTTCTGTTAATACCCTTGTTTTTCCACTACCAGCACCTGCTAGAACTAAACAAGGACCATCTTTATGGTTAACTGCTTCTTTTTGTTTGTCATTTAATGTCATATCTTTACCTCTTAAAACATTATAACAAATTAATACTTTTTTTTATAGCAATAAAAAATAGAAAGTTAAACTTTCTATATTTTCTTTAACATTTTTCCTTTAAATGGATCAAAATTAAATAATAAAATTGATAAATTAGATATACATATAAGTCCATCTGTAAAAGCTCCAGAATATGATTTAACAGCTATATCATATATTACCCAAATTGTATATGATATCACAGCTCCAAAAACTACAACTTTCTTTTTCTTAGTTAAAGTAAAACCATCTATAGTACTAGAGAATATTGGTAATAATTCTATGAAACCAGTATAACTTAATACTCCATATATTATATATACAGGAACTGACGCTAAAAAGATGTAATCATCTATATCTGTTTTATAATAAAGACCATCTCTAGCCATTTCAAAAATGCATATAAATAGACCGCTATATGCGCCTAATAAATAATAATGTAAGCACCATAATACATTAGATATTATTTGAAATACTAATATTTTATTTGTATTCTTTCTGTAATAACTTAATAATATTAATGCCCATGCTATTATTCCAATTAATTGTATAAACCAAAAATTCATATTTTCCATATTATTATATTAACATATAAAAAAAAGAATTAAAATTAATTCTTTTTTATTTTACTTATTTTTTACTAGCTGGTACTTGTTGAGTAATACAGTGAATATTTCCTCCTCCAAGTAATATTTCCCTAGCATAAATTGCTTCAATTGTTCTGTCTGGATATAACTCTTGTAAAGTTTCAATAGCTTTTTCATCCATTGGATCATTAAATACAGGTAATGCTATAAAACCATTTCCAGTTAAATAATTAACATATGAAGCAGCCATTCTATCTCCTTCATTACGAGGTAGAGTTCCTTCTACATAATCAATACCACCACTTTCTTCAGCAGTAATATATTGTGGACTTGGACAATATAATTTATGAATTTCTAGTTTTCTACCCCTAGCATCTTTAACACTCTTTAAATAGTCATAATCTTCTCTACATATTTTATATTGTGGATCTTTTTCATCATCACTCCAAGCAAGAACTACTACACCTGGACGTACAAAATTACAAATATTATCTACATGTCCATTTGTATCTACATCATTGTAAAGTCCCTTTGGAATCCATAATACTTTTTCAACATTTAAATAATTTTTTAATATTTTTTCTATTTGTTTCTTAGTTAATTGTGGATTTCTACCTGGACTTAATAATGTTTCTTCAGTTACCATACAAGTTCCTTCTCCATCAACATGGAATGAACCACCTTCACAGACAAAGTCTCTTATTTGATAATAATCAACACCTTCAAGTTCACTCATCTTTTGTCCGATACATTCATCAAAATCCCATGGGAAATATATTCCATCGTAGAAACCACCATATGCATTAAATCCCCAATCAATACCACGCATTTGTCCTTTTTTATTTACAACAAATGTTGCTCCTGTATCTCTTGCCCAAGAATCATTATTAGAAAGTTCTATTACTCTAACATTATCTGGTAACATATTTCTAGCATTAGCATATTGATCACGATTAACAAGCATTGTCATTTTTTCATATTTAGCTATTGTGCTTGCTACTTTAACAAAAACTTCTTGAGCTGGTTTAGCACCATTTCTCCAGTTATCTGTTCTTTGTGGCCAAAGCATATATACGCCTTCTTGACGTTCAAATTCACCAGGCATTCTGAATCCATCTTGCTTTGGTGTTGAATCTTTAATTCTTCTCATTTTATCCCTTCTTTCTTCTTTATGTTAATTATATAGGGATTTCAATAAATGAAATCCCCTAATAATTTTTAAGCTTTTTTATTTTTAATTTTTAAAACTAAAATTTCTTCAATTATGAATGATAATACAACACCTACATATAGAGGAATACTATCAGCCATATATTCAGGAGTAAAGTCTCCAAATAAAGTAAATACAATTCCAAGAACTAAAATTACAAATGGTATAATAGCTGCAATTTTAACAACTACATCACTACCTGGAACTTTATATACTCTCTTAGTAGCTTTATCTTCTTTTCTTAGTTTTATAAATGCTAAGAACATTGGAGCATAACTAATTAATAAAGTAATCCAACTTAAACAGAAGAATAAACTAAAGTTTGCACCAGCATCTTCACTAATTAAATTAGCAATTATTCCACCAATACAAATTACTGAAGCAACAATTCCATTCATAATAGATGCTTTATATGGAACACCTTCACTATTAGTTTCACTAAATACTTTTGGCATACTTCCATCATCAGCAGCATATTTTGCTACTTCATTAACACCAAATGACCAAGAAGCAATATTAGCAATAAATGTATAAATAAACATAAATCCAGCTATTATTACAATTGTTTTAATTGCACCTGCACTAATACCAACACTAGTAAATAATGCATTTAAAACCTCTACTACATTTTCTGGGTCCATTTCAGCAACTACATCTGGATCTAAAGCAATATTAAATCCTGTAGCTGGAAGTACATAAAATACTGCCATTAATAAACCACCAAAAATTAATGCTTTTGGAATATCCTTTTTAGGATTGTCCATATCATCTACCCAAGTTCCAACAACTTCAAATCCCATAAAGTTGAATAAGATAATTGAAATAAATGATAAATTTTCTAAATTTAGTGCTGGGAATAAATCACTAACACTAGTTATTGGATTTGCACTATGTCCAGTTTTAATAACTGTATAGATACCTAAAAGTCCAATTCCAAGTAATAAAATAATTTTAAAAGCAGTTCCTAGGTTAACTATGAATTTACTTTCTCCAATTCTTTTAGTACCAAGGAATGTAACTAACCATACATATGCAAGTTGAATAATTAATAATGCAATAATGCTTAATTCAATATCAAACATTCCACAAATGATATCAGTAATTGCAACTGCAAGTGAAGATATCCAAAGTGGGAAGTTTACCCAATAATTCCAAGCAACACGACCAGCCCATTTAGGACCAAAAGCACGTTTTACCCAATCATACATACCACCTTCACTTGGATAAGCAGTACCAAGTTCAGCAGTAATCATACCATATGGTAAACAGAATCCAACTAATAGTAAAATCCACCAAAAATATTGAGTGTTTCCAATAGCTGCAGTTGGCATAACAGATTCACAAACTAAAGTTAAGCAAACTGTTCCTAAAATGGCATCAAATAATTTAAATTTCTTTTTCTTTTCCATTTTCTCCTACCTATTTTCCTTCTATAATTTTTAATGTTTCTTTTTCTTTACCCATAAAATATACAAGTAATGCTCTCATAGCAGTTAACCTATTTTCTGCTTCATCAAATACAACAGAATATTTTGAATCCATTACTTCATCTGTAACTTCTTCACCTCTTGTAGCTGGAAGACAATGCATAAATTTAACATTTGGACTAGCCTTTTTAATTTTATCCATATTTACTTGATACTTAGGATAGAAAATTTTCATTCTCTCTTCCTCAGGTAATTCTGATTCATATAATCCATACCAAACATCAGTATATATAAAATCTGCATCTTTTAGAGCTTCATCTTCATCCTCAGTAATTAAGAATGTACCACCAGATTTCTTACAATTTTCTTTACAAATATCTTGAAAATGTTTATTTAGTTGGAATCCTTTTGGTCCAAATTGAACAAAATGTCCACCTAAATGTGTAGTAAGCATTCCAAGACTTGCACATACTTGAGTCGCATCTCCAAAGAATACAATCTTTAAATCTTCAAACTTTTTGCCTTTAGGCATATGTTCAAATATAGTAATTAAATCTCCTAATTCTTGAGTAGGATGATTATAATCACTCATACCATTAATAACTGGTACTCCAGCATGTTCTGCGAGTGTAACAACAGATTTATGTTCTATTACTCTTGCCATTAATATATCCGTAAGTCTTCCTAATACTTTAGCTGTATCATATAAACTTTCATGAGCTCCTAATTGAATTTGACCTGGAGCTAAATATTGAGCATGACCACCCAATTGTTCCATAGCTGTTTCAAATGAAACTCTAGTACGAGTAGATTTTTGTTCAAAAATCATACCTAAAGTTTTATGATGAAGAACATCTAAATAATTACCATCTTTTAAATACTTTTTGATTTTAATTCCAAGATTTTTTAATCTTAAAATCTCTTCTTTACTAAAATCTTGAGTATCAATAAAATTCTTTGCCAACTATTCACCTCCTTCCACCTATAATTCTCACATATCTACTATGCTCTATTTTAATTATAAACATTTAATCAGAAAAAGTAAACTATTTAATTTGTGCCCAAACTTTATCATATAAAGAAATACTACTTCCAATATTTTTTACATATGTAGAATTCTTTAATACATTTAACAACTCTTCTGTTTTCATATTAATTCCACTAATTGTTGTATTTATATATGGATACTCTTCTGTTATTTTTTTATTTATATCTTCTCTTAATAAATAATCTATAAATTTATAAGCATTTTTTTTATTTCGAGAACATTTTACAATAGCATAATTATCCAAACTAAGAGCAAATCCATCTTTAGGATATACTATTTCTATATTTTTATTATAATTTTTAGCTATTATAGCTTCTGCATTCCATATAACTCCTATATCAACTTCATTAGTAATTAAAAATGTTTTAGGACTATCACTATCAAATGCCTTAACATTATTATTTAATTTTAATAACCATTTTTTACCTTCTTCAATATGATTTTTGTCTATATCATTCATATCATAATTATTCGCTAGTAGGGACATCCCAACAATTATTCTTTGATCATCAATTAATACTATATTATTTTTATACTTTGAATTTAATAAATCATTATAGCTATTAATTTCATCTTTTATATTATTTCTATTTACTGCTATTACAGATGTAGCTGCTAAAAAAGGAAGTGAATACTCATTATTCTTATCAAAATCTTGATTTAAAAACATTGGATTAATATTCTTAAAATTTTCTAATTCTTTAATATCAATTTTTTCTATCATATCTTTTCCAATCATTAAATCTATCATATAATCACTTGGAAAAATCAAATCATATACTCCTTCATTTGAAGAAGATATTTTAGCAAGTAATTCTTCATTTGAAGAATAAGTTCCATAATTTACTTTAATACCTGTTTCACGTTCAAAATCATCAATTATACTATATGGAATATACGATGACCAATTAAGAACATTAACTTCATTTTTGACGTTTTCATTTGAACATCCACAAATAATAAATAAAACTATTAATAATACTATTATCTTTTTCATATTGCCTCTTTTCTTATTTTTCTACTTTGTATAATAACAAGAGATAATAAAATAATAAATGTAATTATTAATATAATAGAAGTTAATGCATTAACATCAGGAGTTATTCCGGTTTTAATCATAGAATATATATATAAAGGCAATGTATTGCTTCCAGGACCAGCTGTAAAATAACTAATTACGACATCATCTAATGATAATGTAAATGCAAGAGTTGCTCCACTTATAACACCTGGCATAATAGTAGGTAAAACTATATCTTTAAAAACTCTATAATTACTAGCTCCTAAATCTCTAGCTGCTTCTTCATAAGTAATAGTTTCTTTAGTTAAAGTAGTTCTAACACTAACTATTACAAAAGGTATAGAAAATGCTATATGAGATAAAATAATTGTCATTAAACTCAATTCTAATTTCATTAAAGTATAAACTGATAATAAAGAAATACCTAGTACTATTTCAGGTATAACTATTGGAATATATATAAGTCCATTAATTATTTTTTTAAATGGAAAATCATACTTATATAATCCATATGCTGAAATAGTTCCAATTATAGTAGAAATTGCTGTACTACTAATAGCTACTAAAAATGTATTTATAAATGATTCTATTAAATCAGTATTATTAAATAATTCTTTATACCATTTTAAAGTAAAACCTTCAAATAATATATTCATTTGTGAACTATTAAAAGAATATATTATTAATACTATAATTGGTAGAAACAAAAATATAAATACTAGTATTAAAAGTAAGTTTTTAAAAAAATTATTTTTCATTAAAAACCTCCTAAATCATCCATTTTTCCACCAAGTCGTTTATATATTTTAATTAATATTATTGTAATTATTATTAAAAATATAGCAATAGCACTTCCAAATGGCCAATTTCTTGCAGTTAAAAATTGATTTTTGATTAAATTACCAATTATCATAATCTTTCCACCACCAAGAATATCAGTTATAAAGAAATATCCAATAGCAGGCATAAATACCATAAGAGATCCATTAAATACACCTGATAATGTTTGAGGTAAAATAATATTTTTAAATACTTGTATTTTACTTGCTCCTAAATCTTTAGCAGCTTCTATTATATTATTATCTATTTCTAAAACTGAAGAACAAACTGGTAATAACATAAATGGTAATAATGTATAAACCATTCCTATAATTATTCCAATTCTATTATACATTAAACTTAAAGGAGTATATATTATGCCACTATTAATAAGTGCTGTATTAATTATTCCATTTTTTCTAAGTAATATTATCCATCCATAAGTTCTAATAAGTGAATTTGTTAAAAATGGAACCATTATTAATTTAGTACAAAGATTTTGAATATGTTTACTTTTAGTTCTTAAAACAAGAGCAAACGGATATGAAATCAATATACATATAAATGTAGCTAATATAGCTATTAAAGATGATTTTATAAACATCTTAATATAAGTAATATCAAATATATTTAAATAATTAGATAGTGTAAATGTATATATAATTCCACCATATGAATCACTCTTACAAAAACTTAAGAATAAAATATATAAAAGAGGCAAAAGAATTAGTATAAATGTATATACTAATACTGGAAATGTAAAAATAAATTTAAACATTGATTGCTCTTTTTTCATAATTATTTCCTTAAAGCTACTATATATTTTTCTTCAAATTTTATATAAACATTTTTTCCAACACTATATCTTTCTTCATCTGTAACACTAGATTTTAAACTATTATTATCATCTATTTTAATAATAAGTTTTGTATTTTCTCCACCATAAATAAAATCTGTTATTTTTCCATTTATAGCATTAGTTAGTGTATTTGGAGAAATTTTAACATCCTCTGGTCTAATAATTACCTTAACTATTTCATCTTTCTTAAAAACTTCACTAGTTTTAATATTAATTTTATAATTATTAAGAATTGAAAGTGTTAAATTATCATCTTTTTGACTAATAACTTTTCCATCAACTATATTTGCTTCTCCTATAAAATCAGCAACAAATACAGTTTTAGGACTAATATAAATATCACTTGGAGTTCCAAGCTGTTCAATTACTCCATTATTAATTATAGCAATTCTATCAGACATACTTAAAGCCTCATCTTGAGCATGAGTAACATATATAAAAGTAATACCAAGTTTTTTTTGAATCCTTTTTAATTCAACTTGCATACTTTTCTTTAATTTTAAATCTAAAGAACACAAAGACTCATCAAGTAATAAAACTTTAGGATTCATAATGACTCCACGAGCTATTGCTACTCTTTGTTGTTGACCTCCTGATAATTCACTTGGATATCTATTTTCAAATCCTTCCAATTTAACTAATTTTATTACTTCTTTACATCTTTTCTCAATTTCTTTTGGATTCTCTTTTTTCATTCTTAATCCAAATGTTATATTATCTTTAACTGTCATTTTAGGAAAAAGCGCAAAATTTTGAAAAATAGTATTAACTTCTCTTTTAGTAGGATCTACATTAGTTACATCTTTATTATCTATAAAAACTTTTCCACTACTCACTTTTTCTAAACCAGAAACCATTCTAAGTAATGTAGTTTTACCACAACCACTTGGTCCTAAAAATGTAATAAACTCACCTTCATAAATATCAAGAGAAATATCTTTAATAACATTAGTATTATTAAAAGATTTACTAACATTATCAAATCTGACTATAACATTATCTTTCATCTATAATCACCTATTATAAAAATTATATCATTTTTATAATAAAGAGTAAAATATTTATTAAATATAATCACACCTTTTAATAAGCGATTGAATATAATACTATGAAAGTGAGGAAAAAAATGAAAAAAATAATAATATTTTTTATTACTTTGCTATTAATAGTATTACTTTTAATTTCATTTAAGAAAGAAAAAAATACAAATGTAATTAAAGTTTCAGAAGTAACACACTCTGTATTCTATACTCCATGGTATGTTTCTTTAGAAAAAGGATATTTTAAAAAAGAAGGATTAGATATCGAAGTAGTACTTACTCCAGGAGCTGATAAAGTAGCAACTTCAGTAATATCTAATGACGCTAATATTGGATTTTCAGGTCCTGAAGCAACTATTTATGTATATAATAATTCTAAGCAAAAATTAATAACATTTTCATCTTTAACAAAAAGAGATGGACAATTTATAGTAGGTGATTGTAAATATAAAGATAATTTTAGTTTAAAAAAATTAATTAATAAAAAAGTTTTAGCAGGAAGAAATGCAGGAATGCCTTTAATGATGTTTGAATATGCACTAAAAAAACAGAATATTAATAAAGAAGATGTATTAATTGATAAAAGCATTGAATTCTCTGCACTTAGCGGAGCATATATATCAGGTCAAGGAGATTTTGTAAATCTATTTGAACCAAATGCATCAAATATAGAAAAACAAAAATATGGTTGTGTATTATCATCTCTTGGTAGTATAACAGGTACTGTTCCATATACAACATTCTATGCTAAAGAAGAATATATAAATAATAATAAAGATATAATAAAAAAATTTACAAAAGCTTTAAATAAAGGATTAAAATATACAAAAGAAAATAACTCTAAAACATTAGCAAAAACTATTATAAATCAATTTCCAGATACCACTATAGATGATTTAGCTAAGATAATAGAAAGATATAAAAATGCAGACTCATGGTATGATAATACATTTGTTAATATAGATGATTACTATAGATTAATTGATATAATGATTTATGGAAAAGTTATTGATAAAAAACCTCCATTAGAGACATTAATAACAAATGAATTTAACAAATGAATTAATAAGTATTAATGAATTAAATAAATCATATTATTCAATTAATAATGAAACAAAAACATTATCAAATATATCATTTAAATTATATAAAAATGATTTTCTTGGAATAATAGGTCCAAGTGGATGTGGAAAAAGTACTATTCTAAATATTTTAAGTGGATTAATTAGTGATTATAGTGGAAAGATAAACAAGAAAAAAGATCTAAAAATAGGATATATGCTACAAGAAGATGCTTTATTTCCATGGCTTACTATTTACGAAAATACTATACTAGGTCTTAAAATAAATAAAAAATTAGACACAAATTCTAAAAAATATGTGTTAAATTTATTAAAGAAATATAATTTATTTGAATTTAAAGATAAATATCCATATGAACTATCAGGTGGAATGAAACAACGAGTAGCTCTTATTAGAACGCTAGCTTTAAAACCAGATATATTATTATTAGATGAACCTTTTTCTGCACTAGATGCACAAACAAGATTGTCTGTATCAGATGATATATATAACATTATTAAAAATGAAAATAAAACTATTATTCTAGTAACTCATAATATTGAGGAAGCTATATCTATGTGTAATAGAATAATAATACTAACAAAAAGACCTTCTACTATTAAAAATATATATAATATCGAATTAGATAATAACATAAAACCAACTGAAAAAAGAAAACTTAATAATTTTAATTATTACTATGATTTAATATGGAGGCAAATAGATAAATGACATACAATAATTATATTAAAAAAACAAAAAGAAATAAAAGAATTATTCTATTTAGTCAACTATTTATATTAATAACACTTATCTTTTTATGGCAATATTTAGCTAGTAATAACTATATAAATTCATTTATAACTAGTTCACCAAAAAATATAATAATAACATTAATTAATCTATATAAACAAAACAATTTATTTATTCATATTTTTATCACACTAAAAGAAACTATTATAGCTTTTTTAATAACATCTATATTTTCAATTATAATATCTGTTATTTTATATAGTCATAAATTATTATATAAAATAATTGAACCATTTCTAGTATTACTAAATTCTTTACCCAAAGTAGCACTTGGCCCTATTATTATTATATGGTTAGGTGCAAATCAAAAAAGTATTATAATGATTTCAATTCTAATATCTATTATTATTTCTATAGAAACAATTTATAATGCTTTTGAAAATACTGATAAATTAAAAATAAAATTATTAAAAACATTTAATGCATCAAAAAAAGATATTCTTTATTATTTAATAATACCTTCAAATAAAAAAACAATATTTAGTTCTTTAAAAATAAATATATCAATGTGTTTAATAGGAGTAATAACTGGAGAGTTCTTAACATCAAAAGCTGGTATTGGTTATTTAATATTATATGGAAGTCAAGTATTTAATTTAAATCTAGTAATGAGTGGAATATTCTTACTTATGATAATATCATTTACATTATATAAATTAGTTAATCTTATAATAAAAAATAGTTCAAAATGAACTATTTTTAATATGATTGTTTTTTATATATATAATATGCTCCATATGTAATAATTACCATAATTACTAATAATACAAATACAAATACTCTTAAAGATGAAGTACTTGTTTTCTTATCAAAATTTTTATTAATAGAAAAGAAAATATTATTATCATCATCATAAACAGTAAATTTATGTACTCCATTCTCTATATCTAAAGAATTACTCTTATCTATCATGGAATCTGATTTTATCCTTAAAGTGACATCACTAGTACAATTATATGAACCAGTTAATTTAAAGTTATAATAATTTTCATCTTCAGTAAATTCAAAATTATCAAAACAGTTAAAATAATAACTATTCTTAATATTACTATAATCATAATCATATTTGTATTCTATATTATATATGTTATTGTTCTTTTCAAATTTACTTTCTTTATATTCTCCAATATTATTATTAAATGCATACATAGAAAAAGATTCTTTATCTTGAAGTAATATTGACTCTTTTTGACTATCACTAATACTTATTTCATCATTTTCATCATTTATACTTTTATAATATTCATCTAATGTGAAAGAACTATTAATATTTGATTCTATTTTATCTTTTTTAAAATCAAAATCAATATTAGCACTACAACCACTTAATAAAATAATAATTAAAAAACTATATATTATTTTTTTCATTATTTACAACTTATTCTACTACTTTTAGTAGTTGAACATCCTCCATCAGATTTTTCAAAATGCATAGGATCAAAATAACCTACACTCCAATTACCACCCCAACACCAACCAATATTTTTAAAATAATTATAATATAATTGATAATTAATATTTTTATCACAATCTTCTTTTCCATTACATACTTCACATATAAATGTTTGATATCTAGTAAAAGTATCTGCTCCTTGTCCAGCATAAGGTCTATATGTTTTTCCATTTTCTTTATATTTCCAATTATTATATAAATCTACTGCTAAACCTCTACCATGATATCCTGCTTTATTAACATAAGCACCTGCTGTTTCTATTCTACTTTTAGTAATTTTTTTATTATTAGCAATAAATGAAGAACAAACATTCTTAAATAATCCATGTATTTCATCGGCCACAGAAACATTAAAATATAAATGCTTTAATGGAGTTCCAGCGTAAGTAACACTACACCCTATATCTGTTAAATTAACTTTAGCTACTTTTGTAGTAGTAGTTCTATTTGAATTTGCTTCCCAACCAGTTTCATATCCTGCTACTTGTTCTTTTAATTTTTTAATTCTATCTCTTTCTTTTTGCTTTAATTGAGCAGCTTTTTCTGCTTCTTCTTGTCTTTTCTTTTCCATTTCTTGTTTCCACTTTGCTAATTCTGCTTCTTTTCTTGCTTTTTCAGTTTCTTTTAAAGAAGCTGCTCTTTGTAAACTAGCATTATTATAACAATACTTAATATCTGATGATGAACTAACCATATCAATTACAGTAAATACTAATGTAGGAATAAAAAATATTATAGCAGCTGCTATCATTTTAGGAATCCAAGAAGAAATATTTTTTAAATCTCCAGATGTAACCCCTCTAACAGCGCTAATCATACACGAAACAATTAATATTATTGGTGTAACTAATGTAATAAGTGTAATAACAATTTTTACATAATAAAGAATCATTACTACAGAAGAAGAATCACATATTCCTAAAATATTAATCATATAACTCACATCCAGTTAAAATTATAACATATTTTTTCAAAATAAAAAACGTAGATAAACTACGTTATTCATTAAAGTTTAAATACACTTTTTTTACTAATCCATACTAAGCAAACTACACTAGCTACTATTAATACAGAAATACCAACAACTGGAACAAAGACACCAGTTTTAGGATTATTAACTGTAGTTGTTGTAGTTGTTGTTTTAGTATTTGTAGTTGATGAACTAGAAGAATTACTTCCACTACTTGTAGAATTTAAACAACTATTTCCATTACCAGCTTTATTAAAGCAATCTGCATAAACACTAACTTTTGTAATTTTACTAGAAGATGTATCATAAACACCTGTAATACCATTATTTTCTATTGTCCAAGTTGATAAGTTTTCCCTAATTTCACTTGTAGTTAAACTTTCTCCTTGAACTTTAGCAATAGCTTTAAGCAAATATAATAACATAGTAGTATCATTAGCTCCAGCTGAAGTGCCTGCTTCATATGATAAATAGTTACCATTTTCATTATAATCAGCAGTTAATGTCATACCGCCAGCTGTTATAATTATTTTACCTGGTGTTGAAGTAGTATCTGTATCTATAGTATAACCAGAATCATTTCCAGCTTGTGTAACATAATCACTCAATGGATGTGCACTAGCATGAACTACAGTAGCAAATACAAATACCAATACAAATAAACTTACTAATTTAAATTTTTTCATTATTATCTCCTTTCATATACTCCTAATTTAAGAATAAACTATTTAATATAAAAAGTCTATTATTTTTTATTTATTTAACGTAAATTTCTCTTTTAATAAAACACTATTTATGATAAAATATTCACTTCTGGAGGAAAGAAATGAATAGAAGAAAAAAAGCTTTTTTATTACTTTGTACTTATATTATTATTTTATTTTCACCTAAAAAAGATAATAAACCATCATATTTATTAAACAATAAGTATGAATATCGTTCTACTACTCCATATGGAAGCTATAGTAATGGAAATGTTTATATAGTTAAAAAGAATAAAATCAAAAAAATATATACTAATGATTCAAATGATGTATATATTATAGATGATAGAAAAACAAATGATCCAGATATGCAAATATACTATTCATATAATATAGATACTTTAAAAGAAATGAAAGAAGTAATTATGTTAATTTTAGAATATGAAAAAAACTATCCATCTAACTGGGATAGAACATATGAATCCATGTTAAATGAATGGTATATACATAATTTGTTTTATAAACTAGGACTAATACAGGAAAGAAGTGAGTCTGTCGATTTTAATAATGATGATGAAACAAAATTCAATAATAAAATACTTTCTTTAATACTTAACAAATAAAAAAGAGCTAATTTAAACTATCAGCTCCTAATGTTTGTAAAGTATTTTTTAATTTAATTAATCTTATTAGTTTTATAATATCATATGCTATTATTGCAAAAGCAGGTATTAATATAGCAACTAACCAACCTGTTTTAGAAGCTAAAAAGAATTGTAATTTCCCTAATTGAGGAATCTTAAATATTACCTTTCCAAGTACATTATTAGGATATACTTTTTCATCATCTGCTTTTTCATTAGCATCACCTTTTACTCTATACATTTTTCCTACATCAGGTACATCCAAGACTTCAACTATCCTATGAGTTATTGGAGTAGTACCAAAGTAAGAATTTGTAGAATAAAAAGTGATTATATCATTTACTTTTAAATCTTTTTCACTTGTTTTTTTAATAAATACAACATCATATACTTTTATATTTGGTGTCATACTTGGACTAATAATTGTATACAAACCAAATGGAGGATTTTCATTTCTTTTTTCAGCTATTTTTCCACAAGCAACATAGAAAATGAAAAAAGCAGCTATAATCATTAATATAACTATCAAAGTATAACTCAAAACTTTACCTGACATTTTAATAAATTTTTTTCTTTTTATTACTTTATCTTCTTCCATACTTTTCACCTATTTATCTTCTTCTACTCTTACTCTAGCAGAAAATAAAGTATTGTTATACTTTTTATTATTTTTATTTAATTTAAAATTTATTACATAATTATGAGTTGTATTTGGAGTAATAACTCCTCCATTTAATTCTTTACTAACTACAGGTATTACTGTATCAGATGAATTTATTAAAGAATTTGTTGTATCTTTATTATCACAAGTACTCTCAACAGAATATACAAAAAATTCATCTACCATATTTGATAAAGGTGTAATTATTTCAAGAACTATTTTATATTTTCCAATCGTATCACTACTATAATTTGTAACAGAAAATTCTAATTTATCATTCCAACCAGGTTTAATATTATTAATATTAACTTGTTCTTTCCCATTAAAAGTCAAAGCCATTAAAACAGAATTATGAATAATATTCTTATTCTTTTCTTTATTTGTTTTTACATAATAAGATAGAAAAGTGCCCATAAACATTATAAAAACACAAATTAGAACAACTAAATAAACATATAAATCTAATTTTCTAGAATTGTTTTTTTTCATTTATTACACTCCTCATTATATTTTAATATTAACAAATTTATATAATAATAACAATAAAACAAATTAAAAAAGTGAAATTAATTCACTTTATTTTACACTATTTATTTTCCAATTTTATCTTCAGTTAACACAACTGATAAATAACCTGAAAACACTTTTCCTTGAGCCTCATTTTGATTAGCATCTATATTATTAAGTCCAATTGTATATTCATAACTATGAACTTCATATCCTTCGATTACCCCACTTCCAATAATCATGCTTTTTTCTGGAACAGGAGTTTTATCTAATACTGCAAGAGTTCCTCCATTTGTATTACCAGATGATTTCAAAGAATGGACAAATTCATTTTTAGAAGCACTAGTTAAAGTATTTTCTTTAACATTCAACATAATATTGTATGATATCTTACCAGTAGCACTTGGATCAGTTTGACTAACAGTAAATGTTTTAGTAGTAAATGTTCCAGGCATAATAGCACCTAAATCAATTACAGTACCATCAGTAAAACTAACTTGACCTAGATTATTAGATGTAATAACAATATCAGAAGCATTTTCATTTCCAGTAACAGTTATACTAAACCAAGCAAATGTTGCTCCTATAATAGCTACTAATAGTGTGGCAATACCAATTATAGATAGTAATATTGTTTGAGTTTTACCATCATCCATAACTACCCTCCTATCATACTAAATTAATAATAACTGATTTTCTAAAAAAATTCAAGTATATATTATTTAACTAAAGTAATAACAGGCTTAACATCTATTTTATTTGTTAAATCTTCTAAAATATATATTTCATTACTATATTGAATAGAAGAACCTTTATCTATTTCATATGAATTAATAACCCAATAATATCCACTAATACTTTTTTTATCATTTAATTTACTATATAAAAGATTAAATTCATCATATGAAATTATTTTAATCTTACTTTTTGTATATTTATTACAACTCCAATTATTATAAATGATTTCTTCTTTTAATATTCCATTACAAGACTCATTATCACAACTATAATTGTTTGTTTCATCACATATTTCATATGTTAATAATTTATCCTTAGTAGTATCAGATAATTTGTTTATAAATACAGTATTTAAATACTTATTTATATATGAATTACTCCATCTGTATGTATTATTTTTTTCTTTTGTATAAAAACAGTATTCATTATTTTCACTATCTAAACAATGAGATAATTTTTCATCAATTGGTAGTTTCTTCATAAGCTTTATGCTTTTATTATCATCTAAAATAACTATCCAAGTATAATTATCTAATTCTATTTCAGAACCACTACAATAAAAAATTTTATTATTATATTTAGTATTAGTAGTAAATAAACAATCAACTTTAAAATTAATAACATCACTTATATTTCCATCTTTATCCTTAAACCAAATATAATTTATTCCTTCAGTAAAACTTCTTAATACTATATTATCTTTATAATCATCTTTTATCCATTCACCTTTAAAATCATCTTTTTTAGATATTTTATATTCCAAAGGATATGTTTTAGATTCAAAAGAAATAATAGAATTATTCTTATTATATTTAACATCTATTTTTTTAAACTCTGAACACTTATCTTTATCTATTTTTATATTACCCATAGATGTTTTACTTATACACTTATCTTTATAATTAATTAAAAACTTAATATTACCATATGAATCTATATTTATTATTCCATTTCCATTAATATATTTCTTATTATTAATCTTTTTATTATTAAGTAATAAAACTCCATCTTTAATCTCATAATCTCCATTTTCTAATTTATATAAATCACTTAGTAAGTTTTTACTATCATTTAGTAATAGAATTTTTTTATGATAATTATAAAAATAAATATAAATAATAATCATAACAATAATAAATAAAATAAAAACAATTGTATACTTCTTAATTTCTTTCATAAAAGTTATTATAAAATAATTATAAATTAATGTAAATAAAAAAACTAAGTAATTACTTAGTTTCTATTCTATTAAATAATATTTCAGATTCATTTAAAGTAATACCTTCTTCTAAAGTACCAAAATCTAAATCTGTAAATTCAATTTTCTTTGTATTTAACATATTAAATATTCTTTCAGTAGTACCTGGAATAAATGCTCTTAAAAGAATAGTACTAATTCTAATACTTTCAAGTAAATTATATAATACAGTTTTTAATCTATCAGTTTTACTTTCATCTTTAGCAAGAACCCATGGTGTAGTATCATCAATATATTTATTACTTCTTTTTAATAATTCAAATATATCTTCTAATGCTTCATTAACTTTTAATGAATTAACTTTATTATCTACTAAACTTGGTAACATTTTAGCATAGCTAATTAAATTATCATCTATACTTTCATAAACTTTTGGATTTTCTACAACTGAAGAAAAATACTTTTTACTCATAGCTAGTGTTCTATTAACAAGGTTACCTAAAGTATTTACAAGATCTGCATTTGTTCTTGCTATTAAAAGATCTTCACTGAAATTACCGTCATTTCCAAAAGGAACTTCTCTTAATGCATAATATCTTACAGCATCAACTCCATATGAGTTAATGTAATCTCTTGGATCTTTATAATTACCAAGTGACTTAGATATTTTTCCTCCATCAACTATTAACCATCCATGACCAAATACTTGCTTTGGAAGATCTATACCTAAACTCATTAACATACATGGCCAAATAATAGTATGAAATCTAACTATTTCCTTTCCAACTAAATGAATATCAGCTGGCCAATATTTTTTAAATTTATCGTCTAGATTATCAGGATATCCTAGTGAAGTAATATAGTTAGACAATGCATCTATCCAAACATATATAACATGTTTTTCATCAAAAGTTACAGGTATTCCCCATTTAAAACTAGTACGAGAAACACATAAATCTTCAAGCCCTGGTTTTATAAAATTATTAAGCATTTCATTTTTTCTTGATTCTGGTTGTATAAATTTAGGATTATCTTCATAAAACTTAACTAATTTATCTTGGTATTTTGATAATTTAAAGAAATATGCTTCTTCACTTACTTCATGAACATCTCTATGACAATCTGGACATTTACCATTTTCATCTAATTGACTTTCAGTCCAGAATGATTCACATGGTGTACAATAAAGACCTTTATATTCTCCTTTATAAATATCACCCTTGTCATACATCATTTTAAATATTTTTTGAACACGTGCACAATGATCTTCATCAGTAGTTCTAATAAAATAATCATATGAAATACCAAGTTTATTCCATAAATCTTTTGCATTTTCTATTATTGGATCAACATATTCTTTAGGTGTTAATCCTTTTTCAGTTGCTATTTTTTCTATCTTTTGACCATGTTCATCAGTACCAGTTTGAAAAAACACATCATATCCACTTAACCTTTTATATCTAGCTAATGCATCAGCAATTATAGTTGTATAACAGTGCCCAATATGAAATTCTGCACTTGGATAATAAATAGGTGTAGTTATATAAAACTTTTTATTTTCCATAAAAATCCTCCTTAAAAATAAAAAAGTCATAAACTAAAGGACGAAATATTCCGTGGTACCACCTTAATTCATGACTTATCATGCTCTTAAATTCTTAACGCGAAATAACGATTTAACTCCAGAACCATTTTTGAAACACTCCTTATTAGTTTTCACCATCCACTAACTCTCTATAAATTTGTTATTTCTCTCTTTCCTTCACAGTTAACGATGTAAATTCTACCATAAATACTAGAAAAAATCTATATATTTTATGCAAATAAAATAAAAAAGATGATTAAAAATCATCTAATTCATACTATTATTAGTACCTAGAGTTAATGTAAATGTTTGTTCTTTTCCATTTCTTTCTACAGTTATTTTTACTTTATCTCCAACATTATACTTATATAATTCATATTTAAAGTATGCACTACTTGAAATAGTTTTATCATTTACCTTAAGTATTTTATCTCCTTTTTGAAGTCCTGCTTTATATGCAGCACCACCTTCTTCAACATACTCAATATAAACTGCAGTTTTAGTAAATAGATTTCCAGCGTCATAAATACTAACTCCAATGTAAGGTCTTACTATTTTTTCACCCTTAATTATACTTTCTGCTATTTTAGTAGCATCTTCAATAGGAATAGCAAATCCCATACCTTCTACATTACTACTAGCTAGTTTCATATTAGTTACACCTATTACTTCTCCATTAGAATTGCATAAAGGTCCACCACTATTACCTGAGTTAATAGCTGTATCTGTTTGTAATACTTGCATTACACTACTATTATCAACTTCTACTACTCTATTTTTACCACTTAATATTCCTCTTGTTACACTCCATGAAAACATTGTTGAATCTACTGGAGCTCCGACAGCAAAAGTCGTATCTCCTACTCTCATACTCTCACTTTTACCAATACTTGCTACTGAAATAATATCATCTTTATTAACTGATAAAACAGCTATATCTGAGTATTCATCACTTCCTACTATAGTTGTTTCAACTTCCTTATCATTTGAGAATATTACATTAACTTCAGAAGAATTAGCAATTACATGATTATTTGTAATAATATATGCATATTTTCCATCTGTTTTATAAACAAATCCAGTACCAGAAGCATACTCTTTTCCTCTAGTATATGTTTTAACTACCACAACAGAATCATACACTTTTTCAACAGCATCTGCTATACCAGACTCAGTAATTGTGACATCCTTTTCTAATCTTGTAGTTTCAACAACTAAATTCTTTAAATAATATTCATAAAATAAAGCAAATATTAATAAACAAACTATAAAAGTAATAACAGCAGAAATAATTCCAACATTACGTGAATTATTATTTTTACTTTTTGTTACTTCTTCTTTAATAGGTTCTTTTTTCTTTATTTCTTTTGTTTCATCTTCTTTCTTTACTTCTTTTGTTTCACTTACATCAACATCTATGACTTTTTTTCTAGCCATCTCTAACTCACCTCGATTATAATTATATCTCTATTTTATTAAAATAATATTAAAAAATTTTAAAAATTAAAAATCTTTACTCAATAATTTGTAAAATAAAGTTCTAAGTCCAAAATCATAATATTCAGTTTTAAAATAACTAGGATCTTTTGTCCATGTTTTCATAGTTTCCATAGTTATAACAGGATACTTATAAACAAAAGATGGATTATTATCTTTATACTTAGAAGAAGATAATCTACCTGTTTTAGTACTAAACTTAAATCCATTAGCAAGTTCAGCCATAAAATCAGTAGCTGATCCATCATTTCCTTCTCCTACTTCTTCCGAAGATAGACCATGAACTTTATAACCATTTATTTTAGATACCTTATTAGCAAAAGAAACAGTTAAATCATTAAATGAAGAAGATAAATTTGGTTTACCTGCATATATAACTCTTCCTTGACTATGTAAATTAATATATGCATATGTATTTTTATAATGTTTTAACATAAAATACATACTTGCTTTAGTTTCTGGTTCACTAGCAGAAGAATACCCATTAAAATATTTACCACTTTTAGTAGTTTTCTCAATAGAAGTATTTGATATTAAATTATAACCCTTATAATATAATCCTTCATTTTGAGTTGGAAAATTTCTATTTAAATCAACTCCATTAGCATTACTTTTAATATTATCAAGATTTAATAAAGAAGAATTTTGATAAACCCATAAATTCTTATTATTTAATGATTCAATACCATAATTATATATTTCATATCCATCAGGATTTATACATGGAATAGAAGCTATTTTAACGCCATTTAAGAGACTTTTAATATTAGATGTATCATTCTCATAATCATTTACAATTTCAGTTAAAAAACGTGTCAAAATAAGCGTAGTGGCCACCTCTGCTGCATGAATATTCGCATCAATAAATAAAACATCTTTTCCTTTACCTATTTCTATTCCATATATATCTCTTCCATCAACACTTTTACCAATAACATATAAATTAACAATATCACTATTATTAAGGCTTTTATATAAATCACTTAACTCAGAATAATGCATCATCCTCTCAAAGTCATAATTAACAAAAGAATACTTATTATTACTCTCAATTAATGTAGGTTTATAATCTAAAATACTTTTATATTCTTTCTCACTTAAACCCTCCATAAATATAGTATCTATAACATCACTATCACTTTCACTAGTACTAACAATATCATAAGATAAATCATTACTATTATTATTTTGTGGTGTCTCTATAATTACATTTTTAGGTTTAAATAAACCATTTATAATAGAATATATTAAATAAATAATTAAACAAATTATCAACAAAAAAATAATTCTTCTAATAGTATACTTAATTCTTGTTTTCCTACTATACCTCTTTTTAGACATATTATCACCATAAAAATTATATCATGTTAAGTATAAACTAGTAAATGACATAAATTGTATATTAATGTAAAAAAAACTTATAAACATATGTCTATAAGTTATTTTAACTTAGTTCCTCCCCATTCAACTACACTAAATCCATATCTCTTAGGGGTAATTAATTCTTGTTCTTTAACTTTTTTATATTTATCTAATGGCTTATATAACATTAATACTCTAATTATAGAATCCGGTTTACCTGATATATATAATGGCATATTTTCATTAATTTCATCTATTGTTGCAAATCTAATATAATTATATTTATTATTTTCTAATTTCGGTAACCAATATATTATAAATTCTTCACTTTCTTTTTCATTTAAACCAAGAATACTTAACTTTTCTTCTAAAAATTTAATAGTATCTTCTCCACTTACTACAAATCCATCATTCGTAGAAAAATTAACTCTATTATTTCCTTCCCAATATAATGAATATAATTCTCTATTAGATTCAATATCTTTTAATGTACCATCTGGATATGCTATTACATTCCAAGCATCCTTGTATTTTGGATAAGTATGTGTAAGATTATTTGGATATCCAAGTTTAACAGTTACTTCCATTTTATCTTTAGGATACAAATAAATAATTGGTTTATATGCTACACCACTATTTCTACGTTCTTCTACTTCTTCTTTTGTATAATGTACATCATCCCCATCTGGATAAAGCATATATACATCACCATCTATATCATTAACACAATACCAAAATGGACGTTCTATAACAGCTTTATAATTTGAACCATAAATCTTACATTTGTTATACATAACCATTCTAATTATTAATGGCAAAGTAACAAAAGGAATAAGAATTATTCCTAATAAAAAACCTAGTCCTGATACGTAAGAAAAAGATTTATTCTTTTTAATAAAAACAAAAAATAAAATTAAACCAATTGGCGGTAATAATAATCCTAGTAAAAATAATAAGAATAGTTTTAAAGTATTTTTTTTCATATATACACCTCTATTATAATAATAACATATAAAAAACTTATTTTATATTTAATTTGAAAGAATAACTTACACTTCCCTCATCACATTTATAATATACTTCTAAATAATATATACCTGTTACATTTGGAACTTTTATAGTTTCAAGTTCATTATTATATTCAACTTTATCAATAGATTTTCCATTTTCATCAATTAAATTAATATATGATACAGGTATAAATAAACCATAATTCATTATTTCATTTTTATCTACTTCTATAATACTTTTATAATTTAAATCTTCTGGTCCTAAAGTATCAACACATAAAGCTTTATAATCATTCTTCCAACAATAAGATAAAAGATTAGAATAATATTTTTTATCTTTATAAATTAAACTAAATCTAGGAGGTCTAACTTCTCTAAAATAATCAATTGGTTTAAAATTATATGGAAAAAAATGAATTTCAGTTCCGGTTTTTACACCATTATCACTATATTCATCCAAACTATTCCATTTAATAATCTTATAAGTTAAAGATCTATACTCAATCGTACCACCATCTTTATAATGAAATTTAATTGGAAATAAAAGAATAAATAACAAGATAAATAAAATTATAATATATTTTTTCTTCATTTATTTTTACCTCTAAATTTATAATAACATAAAAAAATAAGTCTTAAAAGACTTATATTTTATTGCAAAAAAAAATACCCGCAACTTGCTATCTTCGCTTACACTATTTTCGCCGTAAAAGTGCTTAACTTCTCTGTTCGGTATGGGAAGAGGTGTGTCCACTTTGCTATCGTCACGGATAAAAGTATTATACCATAATTGTTCTCTCAAAACAAGATAATGTGATTATTTTATCAAATTAAATAAATGATTAAATTGTCGATCTATTAGTATTAGTCAGCTCAACATATCACTATGCTTACACATCTAACCTATCAACCTTGTCGTCTACAAGGAATCTTATATCTTAAAGATAGAGAAAACTCATCTTGGAGAGGGCTTCTCGCTTAGATGCCTTCAGCGATTATCCCTTCCGCACATAGCTACTCTGCACTGCCACTGGCGTGACAACAGATACACCATCGGTGCGTCCTTTCCGGTCCTCTCGTACTAGGAAAAGCTCTCCTCAATTTTCTAACGCCCACTACGGATAGAGACCGAACTGTCTCACGACGTTCTGAACCCAGCTCGCGTGCCGTTTTAATGGGCGAACAGCCCAACCCTTGGAAGCGATTCCACCTCCAGGATACGACGAGCCGACATCGAGGTGCCAAACCCCACCGTCTATATGAACTATTGGGTGGGATCAGCCTGTTATCCCCGGGGTAACTTTTATCCGTTAAGCAACGACCCTTCCATTCGGGATCGCAAGATCACTATGCCCTGCTTTCGCATCTGCTTGACTTGTAGGTCTCGCAGTTAAGCTCCCTTCTGCCATTACACTCTACGATTGATTTCCAACCAATCTGAGGGAACCTTTGGGCGCCTCCGTTACTCTTTGGGAGGCGACCGCCCCAGTCAAACTGCCCACCAGACACTGTCCTCCATCCAGATAATGGATGCAAGTTAGAAATCAAACATATCAAGGGTGGTATTCCAAGGATGACTCCATTAGAACTGACGTTCTAACTTCAATGTCTCCCACCTATCCTCTACATGGTACACCTGATTTCAATATCAAGCTGCAGTAAAGCTCCACGGGGTCTTTTTGTCCTGTAGCGGGTAACCTGCATTTTCACAGGTATTAAGATTTCACCGAGTCTATGGTTGAGACAGTACCCAGATCATTACGCCTTTCGTGCGGGTCAGAACTTACCTGACAAGGAATTTCGCTACCTTAGGACCGTTATAGTTACGGCCGCCGTTCACTGGGGCTTCTATCGACTTGCGTCCAACTAACATCTCCTCTTAACCTTCCAGCACTGGGCAGGCGTCAGCCCCTATACATCAGCTTACGCTTTAGCAGAGACCTGTGTTTTTGGTAAACAGTTGCCTGGGCCTATTTTCTGCGGGTGTATCACTACACCTCCCCTTATTCCGAAGTTACGGGGTCATTTTGCCGAGTTCCTTAACCATAGTTATCTCGCTCACCTTAGGATTCTCTCCTTGACTACCAGTGTCGGTTCTGAGTACAGGCACCTATAAAATTAACCCTAGAAGTTTTTCTTGAAAGCTTGGCTTCACAAGAGTTGAAGTTCCGAAGAACTTTTTCCCCATCACACTTCAGTGTTAAAGTTGGTAGATTTGCTTACCCAACACACCTTTGTGCTTAGACCAAAATCCAATAATTGGCTCTTGCTAGCCTTCTTTGTCACTCCATCAGTTCTATAGGTGGTACAGGAATATAAACCTGTTGTCCATCGACTACGCCTTTCGGCCTCGCCTTAGGTCCTGACTTACCCTGGGAAGACGAACTTGACCCAGGAACCCTTAGTCAATCAGTGGGAAGGATTCTCACCTTCCTTACGTTACTCACGCCGGCATTCTCACTTCCAAACGCTCCAATAGTCCTCACGATCTATCTTCAACGCCCTTGGAACGCTCCCCTACCATACTGGTAAAACCAGCATCCACAGTTTCGGTGTTATGCTTAAGCCCCGGTACATGTTCTGCGCAGAGCCACTCGACTAGTGAGCTATTACGCACTCTTTAAAGGATGGCTGCTTCTGAGCCAACCTCCTAGCTGTTCATGCGACTCCACATCATTTTCCACTTAGCATAAACTTTGGGACCTTAACCGATGGTCAGGATTCATTTCCTCTCGCGTATGGACGTTATCACCCATACACTGACTCCTCTGCATACTATCCTGGCATTCGGAGTTTGATTACAGTCAGTACCGCTAGACGCGGCCATTCCGTATTCAGTGCTCTACCTCCAGGTAGCTCATCAGAAGGCTAGGCCTAAACCTATTTCGGGGAGAACCAGCTATATCCGAGTTCGATTGGAATTTCTCCGCTATCCACAAGTCATCCCCGCATTTTGCAACATACGTGGGTTCGGTCCTCCATTGGGTATCACCCCAACTTCAACCTGCTCATGGATAGATCACTCGGTTTCGGGTCTACATCATCGTACTAAATCGCCCTATTAAGACTCGCTTTCGCTTCGGCTCCAGCTCTTCACCTTAACCTTGCACGATAACATAACTCGCCGGCTCATTCTGCAAAAGGCACGCTCTCACCCATTAACGGGCTCGAACTTTTTGTAAGCACACGGTTTCAGAATCTCTATTTCACTCCCCTCCCGGGGTTCTTTTCACCTTTCCCTCACGGTACTTGTTCACTATCGGTCATTAGAGAGTATTTAGCCTTACGGGATGGTCCCCGCAGATTCAGTCAAGATTTCACGTGTCCCGACCTACTCAGGATACATCACGAAGACCACAACATTTCGCATACAGGTCTATCACCTTCTATGGATATTCTTTCCAAAATATTCTGCTATATTGTAGTTTTGTAACTTCTTAATTGTGATGTCCTACAACCCCAGTCCAAAGACTGGTTTGGGCTATTACCGTTTCGCTCGCCACTACTAAGGTAATCGATTTTTCTTTCTATTCCTCCAGTTACTAAGATGTTTCAGTTCACTGGGTTGTCCTCATATAACTATGAATTCATTATATGATAATAACGGTTTGCCGTTATTGAGTTTCCTCATTCGGAGATCTCCGGATCAAAGATTGCTTACATCTCCCCGAAGCATATCGTAGTTTGCCACGTCCTTCATCGTCTTCTAATGCCAAGGCATCCACCATGCGCCCTTATTAATTTAACCACTTACTATATCCTAATTTGATGAGATTTCTTAATAATTAGTATTACTACTAAATTACCTAAAAAATTACTCAGTATATATTCGCTCGTTTGAATATATACATCACATTACCAAGTTTTCAAAGAACAATTATTGTATAAACATACAATTTTGAGAAATCTTAATGATCTCTCAAAGCTAAGTAAAATAACTTTCAAATGTTTTGTAGAAAGGTTCTACGTAGTGATTTGTTTTTAGACATCTAAATCACTAAAACGATGTTTTTTCTATCGATATTTAAAACTCCATAGAAAGGAGGTGATCCATCCCCACCTTCCGGTAGGGATACCTTGTTACGACTTAAGCCCAGTCACCGGTCCTATCTTAGGCGGCCCCCTCCCTTGCGGGTTAGGCTACCGACTTCGGATATTACCGACTCCCATGCCTTGACGGGCGGTGTGTACAACACCCGAGAACGTATTCACCCTGGCATTCTGATCCAGGATTACTAGCGATTTCAGCTTCATGAAGTCGAGTTGCAGACTTCAATCCGAACTACGACCGGCTTTTTAGATTGGCTCCCCCTCGCGGGTTTGCAACTCATTGTACCGGCCATTGTAGCACGCCTGTTGCCCAAGACGTAAGGGGCATGATGATTTGACGTCATCCCCACCTTCCTCCAGTTTAGTACTGGCAGTCTCATTAGAGTTCTCAACTAAATGTTAGTAACTAATGACAAGGGTTGCGCTCGTTAGCGGACTTAACCGAACATCTCACGACACGAGCTGACGACAACCATGCACCACCTGTCACCCGGGTAACCTCTACTATATTTCTATAGCTTTGCCGGGGATGTCAAGTCTTGGTAAGGTTCTTCGCGTAGTTTCGAATTAAACGGCATGCTCCACCGCTTGTGCGGGTGCCCGTCAATTCCTTTGAGTTTCAGTCTTGCGACCGTACTACTCAGGCGGAGCACTTAATGTGTTAACTTCAGCACCGGTTGCCCGACACTTAGTGCTCATCGTTTACGGCGTGGACTACTAGGGTATCTAATCCTATTTGCTCCCCACGCTTTCGTGTCTCAGCGTCAGTAACAGCCCAGCAATTCGCCTTCGCCACTGATGTTCCTCATAATATCTACGCATTCCACCGCTACACTATGAATTCCAATTGCCTCTACTGCACTCTAGTCTGCCAGTATTCGAAACAAACTATGGTTAAGCCATAGCCTTTCATCTCGAACTTAACAAACCGCCTACACACGCTTTACGCCCAATAAATCCGGATAACGCTCGCCCCCTACGTATTACCGCGGCTGCTGGCACGTAGTTAGCCGGGGCGTATCATTTCCTATACTTACCGTTCTTCCCAAATAAAAGTGATTTACAATCCAGAGGACCTTCATCTCACACGCGGCATTGCTCGGTCAGGCTTTCGCCCATTGCCGAATATTCCTAACTGCTGTCTCCCGTAGGAGTCTGGGCCGTGTCTCAGTCCCAGTGTGGCCGTTCAACCTCTCAGTCCGGCTATGCATCGTCGCCTTGGTAGGCCATTACCCCACCAACTAGCTAATACACCGCAGGCTCATCTTCAAGTGACGCTTGAAAGCGCCTTTACTATTGCTAGCACATTCGGTATTAGCAGTCATTTCTAACTGTTATCCCCAGCTTGAAGGCAGATAACCCACGTGTTACTCACCCGTTCGCCACTAAGTGCAGAATCCAAATCCTACTTCATTCCATTATCGAGCAAGCTCTCAAACTTCATTCCATAATCAATGGGGCACTTCGTTCGACTTGCATGTCTTAGGCATGCCGCCAGCGTTAATCCTGAGCCAGGATCAAACTCTCAATAAAAAATTCTTTTTATTGTTAAAGAATTGATTTCATTTTTAATCCTGTCTACAAAACTCATTATTTTACTTAGTTTTCAAAGATCATTATTGCTTCCACTCTCGTGGTTGCTCATATAATATAACATGTTCATTTTGTAAAGTCAACAACTTTTTTACAATTTTTTTACTTTTTTTACACAAAATTTAATTTTTCGACTTTTAATTATCTTTAAATTTAATTTTAGTATAAATACATGTTACATTTTTAAATTTTCACACTTTTTCACAAGTGCCTAACTAATATAACACTTTAATTTTTTATTGTCAACAATTTTTTTATTTTTTTTTAAAATTCAATTTTGACTATAAATTTTAAAGCATTTTTTAGTTTTCCTCTTGCAAGTGCTTGATTAATATAACATTTTAAATCTTTAATGTCAATATAAAAATTCAAATAAAAAAAATATTTTTTCAAATATTTTCTTCATTCATAATATATGCATTATTTCGAAATAATTTACTTATTATTTTTAACTTTTTGAAATTTTTCATAATAATCATATATTGTTTGTTTGTTAAATGGAAACTCACTTGCCTTCTTCATTTCTATTAAAGCGCTAAGTTCTTCTTTTATAATATAATTAATCTCTTTAGGATAGTTCATTAGTTTTTTATGATAATTATATTCATTTCTATCTAAGATTTTAAATGCTCCATCATTGAATACTCTTAAATCTAAATCATAGTCAATATATTTTAGAGCATTATCATCAATTACAAATGGACTTGCAATATTACAATAATAAAATATTCCATCTTCTTTTAATTGTGCAATTATATTAAACCATCTTTTTTTGTAAAAGAACATAATAGCAGATCCTTTTGTATGCCATGTTCTCCCATCTTTTTTTGTAATTAATACATTTTCATCACCTAGTACTATATAATCATCCTTTATATCAATAACATATGCAAGTTTAGATGATTCATATATAACTCCATTGTGCTTATAGCAATGAATTACAAGTGTGTCTCCTATTTTTAAATTATCCATTAGACACCTCTATCTATGTTTATTTTAACATACATATAAATAATCTTCAATTTTTTAATATTAAATAATGTAAAGTAAATAAAAAGTGGTTTATTTAACCACTTTAACAGCTTCATTAATTTGTTTATCTACATCTTGTACTTCAACATCAGGTTTAATTCCCTCTTTATTTATACTATTTCCATTTGGGCTTAACCAATAAGATGTTGTATATTTAACCATAGCTCCACTAGATAATACATCTGTTTCTTGTACAGTACCTTTACCAAATGATTTAACTCCAACTATTTTAGCTCCAGCTGATTCTTTTAAAGCTAAAGCAAGGATTTCTGAAGCAGAAGCACTAGATTCATTAATTAATACAGCAATTTTATCAAACTTTCTTAAAACTCCTGATTCAGCCGTATATTTAGTTATTTTATCATCTCTATCTTTTAATTGATAAATAACTTTCCCTTTTTCTACAAATAAATCTGCAACTTCATATGCTGTTGTTAAATAACCACCAGTATTATCCCTTACATCAATTACTAATGATTTTATATTCTTATCAAAAGAATTTATAATTCTAATCATTTGTTCTTTTGTAGTAGATGAAAATGTATCAATTTTAATATATCCAACATTACCATATATTTCACTATTAACAGAATTAATAAATACTTTTTCTCTCTTTATTGTTAATTTATTTTCTTTTCCATCTCTAATATAAGTTATATCGTATGTCTCTTTATTACCTTTCTTAATAGTATCTGCAACACTACTTGCATCAACTACATCTACATCATCTACTTTTATTAATATATCTCCTGCTTTAAGCCCTGCTTTTTCTGCTGGAGAATCAGCAAATACTCTATTAATAACTGTTTGTAATGCTCCATCACTTAATACATCTGTTCTTATTTCAATACCTACTCCAGTATATTCACCTCTTAATTGTTCCTCTAATGAATCAGTATCATCTGTATTTAAATACATACTGTATTCATCTCCTAAATAATTATACATTCCTTCAATAGCTGCATCTAATAATTTATCTTTATCTACATCCTCTACATAATTATTTATAATTTTATTATAATGCTTTTTAAACTCATCATAATCACTTTGACTAATACTTCCTTCTTCTTTATTTAGTTTTTCATAATTATTATAAATGATAAGTCCACTTGTAATACTTACAACAATACCAGTTATTAATATTATGATTACTACTTCTAATAAACTAAAATCAACTGACTTGTTAACAACTTTCATATCACTTTCTTTTTTATTTAAATCTGTTTTAATTTTTCTTATAGTTCTTTTTTTAGTTTCTTTTTCTATTTTATTTTCATTTGTTTCATTTTTATCTTTTATTTCTTTCATGTTAACCTTCCTATTCTATAAGTAATTATACAACATTTCATATTTAATTTAAAGCATTTTATTTTAAATATTTTTTATATATATTAAAACAGATTTGTGTGTATATTTTTAAATACAAAATAAAAAGGTTGATAATTCAACCTTTTATACTAACTCTAGACGAACTATTAAAGCATCGTCTCCGATTCTTTCTTTTAACTTAATTATTCTAGTATATCCACCATTTCTATCTTTATAAGTAACAGCATATTCTTCAAATAATTTCTTAGTTAAATCTTTATCGTTATTTAAGAATGCAAGTGCTTTTCTTCTAGAACCTAAGTCACCTTTTTTTGCATATGTAATCATTTTATCTACAAATTTACGAACTTCTTTAGCTCTTTCTTGTGTAGTTTCAACATATCCATTTAGAAGAACGTCTTTAGTTAAACTAGAAAGAATACTTCTTCTTATACGAGTTTCTCTATTTAATTTTCTATATAATGCCATTCTTGCCTCCTAATCTTCATCACGGAACTTAAGTCCCATATCTCTAACTTTATCTAATACTTCTTTTAATGATTTTTTACCAAGATTTCTAATCTTCATCATTTCAGATTCACTCTTAGAAGTTAAATCTTGTAATGTATGAATTGCATCTCTCTTTAAACAATTATATGCTCTAACTGATAAATCTAATTCTTCAATTGGAGTTTCTAATGTCTTTTGAACTGAGTCTTCTTCTTTATCAGCAAGAACACTTTCAAGTCCAGTTAAATTATGTAAATCAGTAATTACTTCAAAATGATCAATTATAATTTTAGCAGCTCTAGAAACAGCTTCTTCTGGTTTAACACTACCATTTGTCCAAACATTTAATGTTAATTTATCATAATTATCACTTTGTCCAACACGAGCACTTTCTACTTCATAACTTACTCTTTCAATTGGACTATATAAAGAGTCAATACCAATTGCACCTACAACATCACTAACTCTTTTAGCATTTTCTTTACCATCTACATAACCACGTCCATTAGATACAGTCATAGTCATATCTAAAACTCCACCTTTAGATAAAGTTGCTATTAATAAATCAGGGTTAACAATTTCTACTTCACCATTTTTTTCAATAGCTGAAGCATAAACTTCTCCTTCTTTATTTGCTTTTAAGTGAAGAATTTGATCATCTTCACTATGATTTTTTAAAACTAATTTTTTTAGATTAAGAATAATCTCAGTTACATCTTCAACTACTCCATCTATTTTTTGGAATTCATGCATAACACCTTCAATCTTAATATCAGTGATAGCACTTCCTTCTAAACTAGATAACATAACTCTTCTAAGAGCATTTCCGATAGTTGTTCCAAAACCTCTTTCAAGTGGTTCTAAAACAAACTTTCCATAATAATTACTTTCAACATATTCGTTTACTTTATATTCTGGTTTAATAAATTTTAACATTTTATTTATTCCCCTTCCTTTTATTATATACGTCTTCTCTTAGGTGGTCTGCATCCATTATGTGGTACTGGTGTTACATCATTAATAGCTGTAATCTCAAGTCCTGCAGTTTGTAAACTTCTAACAGCTGTTTCACGACCTTGACCAATTCCTTTAACAAATACTTCTACTTTTCTAATTCCTGTATCATAAGCAGCTTTACCAGCAGCTTCTGCACTCATTCCAGCAGCAAAAGGAGTTTTCTTTTTACTACCTTTAAATCCTACAGTTCCTGAAGAAGCCCAACTAATTACTCCACCATCGTTATCAGTAATAGTTACGATAGTGTTATTAAATGTAGAGTGAATATGTGCTTGACCTTCAGTGATATCTCTCTTTGCTTTTCTTTTTCTTCTATTATAAGCCATAAGTTATCCCTCCTATTTCTTCTTATTAGCAATAGTCTTACCTTTACCTTTACGAGTTCTAGCATTTCTACTAGTATGTTGACCTCTTACTGGTAAGCCTTTTTTATGTCTTGTACCTTGATATGAATTAATTTCCATTTTAGTCTTAATATTCATTTCAACTTCTCTTTTTAAATCTCCAACTAAAACGTACTTGTCAGCTTCAGCTCTTAAACGATTAATTTCTTCTACTGTTAAATTATCTGTTCTTGTATCTTCAGATACTTTAGCAGAAGCACAAATTTCATGAGCTCTAGCAGGACCAATTCCATAAATATAAGTAAGTGCTACTACGATTCTTTTATTTTTTGGTAAGTCAATATTTTTAATACGTGCCATATATTCCTCCTACTTAACCTTGTCTTTGTTTATGTTTAGGATTTTCACAAATTACCCAAACTTTTCCGTTTCTTTTAATTATTTTGCATTTATCGCAAATTTTCTTTACTGATGGTCTTACTTTCACTTTAATCCCTCCATTACTTTCTATAAATTATACGCCCGTGTGTTAAATCACAAATAGGTACTTCCATAAGCACAGTATCACCTGGGTAAATACGAATCATGTTCAAACGCATTTTTCCAGAAACACGAGCTACTAAAATATGCCCATTATCAAGTTGTACCTTAAAGTCTCCTCCTGGTATAACCTCAAGTACCTTTCCTTCAAGTTCAATATAACCGTCTTTTTCCTTGGCCATTTCTCACTCTCCCGTTAAGATCTCATAACCATCGTCGGTTACAAGAACAGTATGTTCAAAATGTGCAGCCATACTTCCATCCTGAGTAATAATACCCCATTCATCAGGAAGTAACCACACTTCTTTAGTTCCTAAACTAAACATAGGTTCAATAGCTAAAGTCATTCCACTTTTTAGAATGATTCCCTCACTTTCATGATTACTAAGATTAGGAACATATGGATCTTCATGTAAAGTTGTACCTACACCATGTCCAGTTAAAACTTCAAATATTCCATATCCATTTTCTCTACCTACTTTTCCTATGGCAGAACAAACTTCATTTAAACTAACTCCTGCTTTAACTTTTGATATACCTTCATATAATGCTTTTCTTGTGTTTTCTACTAAAGCTTCAGTTTTCTTATCAACCTTACCTACTATATAAGTATAAGCTGTATCAGAATAATAACCTTTATAGATTGCACCAGTATCTACTGAAACTATATCTCCTTCTTTAATTTTAGTATTATCTGGGATCCCATGTACTACCATATCATTAATACTAATACAAGTAGACGCAGGATACCCTTCATAATCAAGAAATGCAGGAGTTGCATCACGACTTACAATAAAATCATATGCATACTTATCAATTTCTTTAGTAGTAATACCTGGTTTAATAATATCTTTTAAACTCATAAGTAAGTCATAAGCTATCTTACCAGCTACTCTCATTTTTTCAATTTCTTGTTCATTTTTAATACTAATCATTTTTACCTTCTATAATATTTTTTAATTGATTGAATGTATATTCTGGATCTTTACTAGCATCCAATTCTACTAACATTCCTAATTTTTTATAATATTCAATAACAGGACCACAATTCTTTTCATAAGAAGAAAATCCTTTTTTAAATGTTTCTTCATTATCATCATTTCTTGTAGTTAGTTCTACATTACAATCATCACACATATTATCAACTTTAGGTGCATTAACACCAGTTAATTTATTATATGTTTTTTTACAATTAGGACATATTTGTCTACCAAGAGTTCTTTTTAAAGCTAAATCATAACTTACATCTAAAAATACTGCATAATCAATATGTAAATTTAATTCTTCACACATTTTATTAACAGCATCTACTTGAGGCATATGTCTAGGATATCCATCAAGAACAAAACCATTCTTAATATCATCCTTCATAAGTCTTTCCTTCATTAATGCATTTGTTATATCATCACTAACAAGTTCTCTTCTAGATTGAATATCTCTAATTTGACGTCCAAGATCTGACTCTGGATCTACTCCCCTTAAAAGTTCACCAGCAGAAATACATACAAGTCCTAATTCACTATTAAGTTTACTAGCAAGTGTACCTTTACCTGCTGCTGGTGGTGCAATTAAAATTAAATTCATTATTATCTCCTATTATTATAATTTCTTGATGCAACAGAACTTTCAAGTTGTTTATAAGTTTCAAGAACAACCCCAACTGCGATTAAGATTGATGTTCCACCTAATCTAATAGTATTAGATAAACCAGTCAAACTTGTAAATAATGTTGGTAATGCAGCTATAATTGCAATAAATATAGCTCCCATAAATGTAATTCTTCCTAAAACCATTGAAATATATTTTTTAGTTTCACTTCCAGGTCTAATACCAGGAATATAACCACCATTTTTATTTAAATTCTTACTTAATTCATCTGGATTTATAGTTAAGAAAGTATAAATATAAGTAAATACAATAACTAAAATAATATATATTATAAATCCAACAGTAGTATTAGTTGAAAGATATGTATTTAAAAATACTTTAACACTATCATTTTTTACAACCAATGCTATCATTGATGGAATACCCATAATTACACTAGCTATGATAACTGGCATAACTCCAGCTGAATTTAATCTAAGTGGTAAGAATGTTTGTTGTCCACCATAACTTCCAGCACTTCTATTCGAATATTGAATTGGTATTCGTCTTTCAGCTTCTTGTACAAATATAACTCCAACTATAATAGCTAAATATAAAAGTACAAAAGCTCCAAATGACAACCATCCAATAAGATGATTACTAGCATCAGGTACTAAAGATGTAAATGCACTAACAAACATATTTGGTAAAGTATTAACAATACCAGCCATGATTAATAATGATACACCATTACCAATACCCTTTTCAGTAATTTGATCTCCTAACCATAATAAGAATGCAGTACCAGCAGTTAATATAATTGCAACTTTAAAATAGAATATAGGTTCTTCTGTTTTACCAAAGAACATCATTGGATAAAAGAAACCTTGTACAAATGCAATTGCAAGACCAACATATCTATTAATCTTAGCAATCTTTCTTCTTCCTTCTTCACCCATTTCTTTAAGTTCACTAAAGTATGGAATAATATCCATTTGTAATATTTGAATTATAATTGATGCAGTAATGTATGGCATAACACCTAAAGCAAAAATTGAAAATTGTTTTAGACCTCCACCACTCATAGCATTAAATAATTCTAAAAAACCTATATCATCATTTATAACATTCATACCAGGAACTGTAATAGAATTACCTAAAGCAAAGATGAATAATACACCAAGAGTAAATAGTATTCTTATTCTTAAATCTTTGTTAGAAGATCTAAATATTTGCTTAAATGTAGCAAACATCTTAAATCACCTCCGTAGTTCCACCCAATTCCTCTATTTTAGTAATAGCACTATTAGTAAACATATTAGCTTTAACAGTTAATTTCTTTTCTAATTTACCATTTCCTAAAACTTTAATTCCATTTAATTCTTTTTTAACAAGTCCAGATTCTTTTAATAATTCAGGAGTAACAACATCTCCATCTTTAAATCTATTTAAATCTGAAACATTAACAATAGCATATTTAGTTTCAAATCTAGCATTTGAAAATCCTCTTCTAGGTAGTCTTTTATATAATGGAGTTTGACCACCTTCAAACCAAATATGTACTCCTCCACCACTTCTAGCTTTTTGACCTTTTTCTCCACGACCAGATGTTTTACCATGTCCGCTTCCAGGTCCACGTCCTACAACTTTTCTTCTATGAGTTGATCCTAGAGCTCCATTTAATTCATGTAATTTCATTATTTTAAGACCTCCTCAACTGTTTTTCCACGTAACTGTGCAACATGTTCAATTGTTCTTTGATTTCTTAAAGCTTCAATAGTAGCTTTAGCAGTATTAATTTGAGTATTACTTCCAAGTGACTTAGAAACAACATCTTTAACACCAGCTAATTCTAAAACAATTCTAGATGCTCCACCAGCAATAATTCCACGACCAGCTTTAGCAGGTCTAATTAATACTTTAGCAGCTCCACATACACCTGTTACTTCATGAGAAATAGTTCTATCATCAACTAAATTCACATGTACTATATTCTTTTCAGCTTCTTTAATTGCTTTACTTACAGCAACTGGAATTTCTTTACTTTTACCTGTACCAATTCCAACACTACCTTTTCTATCTCCTACAGCAACAGTAGCTGAAAATCTAAAATTACGTCCACCTTGTGTAACTTTTGTAACTTTACCTATAGATATTATTTTATCTTCATAAAGTTTCTTAGGTTCACGATTCACTTTTCTTTTATTATCGTTCATAATTTCCTCCCTAGAATTCCAGTCCATTTTCACGAGCAGCATTAGCTAAAGCTTCTACACGTCCGTGATATAGATATCCACCACGATCAAACACTACTGTTTTAATCTTAGCTTTTTTAGCTTTTAAAGCTATATCTTTTCCTACTGCAGCAGCAGCTTCAAGATTATTATTCTTGCATTTTAATTCTTTAGAATTTGAACTTGCTAATGTAACACCCTTAACATCATCTATTAATTGTGCATAAATAGCAGTATTACTTCTAAAAACACATAATCTAGGAGTTTCATTAGTACCAGATAAATTTCTTCTTATTTTTTCATGTCTTTTAATTCTATTAACATTTTTTGATTCTTTTTTTATCATAATTTACCTCCTATGCAGCTTTCTTTCCTTCTTTACGACGGATATGTTCTTCTTTAAACTTAATACCTTTTCCTTTGTAAGGTTCTGGTTTACGAACTTTTCTAATATTAGCAGCAAATTCACTAACTGCTTGTTTATCATATCCACTGATAACTAGTTCATTTTGAGATTTATCAGGCATTTCAACTTTAATACCTTCTGGAATTATAACTTCAACAGGATGAGAATATCCCGCAGAAATAATTATCTTATTTCCTTGTACTTGGAATCTATAACCAACACCATTGATTTCTAATTCTCTTTTAAATCCTTCACTTACACCAATCATCATATTGTTAATAACTGAATTAGTTGTTCCATGTAATTGTTTTGATTGTTTTAAATCATTTTTACGAGTTACATGAACTTCAGTTCCTTTAACTTCAACAGAAACATTTTCATCTTTAAAATTAAATTCTAATGTTCCTTTTGGTCCTTTAGTTGTTACTTTATTTCCGTTAACATTTACTTCTACTCCAGCAGGAATAGTTAATACTCTATTTCCGATTCTACTCATAACACACCTACCATATATAAGCTAAAACTTCTCCACCAAGTTTTTTGCTTCTAGCTTCTTTATCAGTCATTAGACCTTCTGAAGTTGATATAATTGCAATTCCTAGTCCATTAAGAACTCTTGGCATTTCATCAGCTTTAGCATACACACGTAATCCAGGTTTACTAATTCTTTTTAATCCTGAAATTACTCTTTCTTTAGATTTTGAATATTTTAAATTTATAACTAACATTTCTCCAACAGCTAATTTGTTAGTATCATATCCAGCTATAAATCCTTCTTTAGTTAAAATATCTGCTATACCTTTAGTCATTTTAGTACCAGGTATTTCAACAGTTTTATACTTCATAGCATTAGCATTACGAATTCTTGTAAGCATATCTGCTATAGTGTCATTAACCATAATAGGCCTCCCTTCTTATTAACGCTTATAAGTTAATTATTGGTTTTTATTTTTAAATTTTACCAGCTTGATTTTTTAACGCCTGGTATTTGTCCTTTGTAAGCTAGTTCTCTAAAGCAAATACGACATAAACCAAATTTGCTTAATACTCCATGTGGACGTCCACATCTAGTACATCTAGTGTAATTTCTAGTAGAGAATTTACTTCCTCTTGCTTGTGATATTAATTTACTTTTCTTTGCCATAAATATTTCCTTTCCTACTTTCTAAAAGGTAACCCAAACTCAGTTAATAAAGCTAATGCTTCTTCATTAGTTTTAGCTGTAGTAACCATAACTATATCTAAACCTCTAACTTTAATAACTTGATCATATTCTACTTCAGGAAATACTAATTGTTCTTTAATACCAAGAGTATAATTTCCTCTTCCATCAAAACTATTTTTAGAAATACCTCTAAAATCTCTAACTCTAGGAAGAGCAATTGTAATAAGTTTATTTAAGAAGTTATACATATTATCTCCTCTTAAAGTAACCTTACATCCAATTTTATTACCTTCTCTTAATTTAAATCCTGCTATTGATTTTTTAGCTCTTGTAACAACTGGTTTTTGTCCACTTAAACATTCTAAATCTTTTAAAGCAGCATCTAAATATTTTTGATCATTAATAGCATCTCCTACTCCCATATTTAGAACTATTTTTTCTAATTTAGGAACTTGCATTTTAGATGTGTAGTTAAACTTTTTAGTTAAATTTGGAACTATTTCTTCTTCATATAATTTTTTTAATGTTTCCATGAGTTCACCTACTTACTTTCTTTTTCTTCTTTTTTCTTAGAAGTTTTTTTAACTTTTGTTTCCTTTTTATCTTCTTTTTTTACTTCTTTTTTAGTTTCTTTTTTAGAAGCAACTACTACATTAGAAATATGAACTGGTGCTTCTACTTCAAGAATTCCACCTGTTTCATTTGTTCTATTAGGTTTTAAATGTTTTTTAACAATATTAACTCCATCAATAACAACTTTGTTTTCTTTTCTTAAAACTTTTAAAACTTTTCCTTCTTTTCCTTTATTGCTTCCAGTAATAACACGTACATTATCTCCAACTTTTATCTTCATGTTATCCTCCTATAATACCTCTGGAGCTAGTGAAACAATCTTCATAAAGTTCTTATCACGAAGCTCTCTAGCTACAGGTCCTAGAACACGAGTTCCAACTGGACTATTATCATCTTTTATAAGTACACAAGCATTGTCATCAAATTTAATATGACTTCCATCTGCTCTTGATACTCCTTGAACTGTTCTTACAATAACAGCTTTAACTACTTTTCCTTTTGGAGTATTTGAATTTGGAATAGCTTTTTTAACTGTACCAACAACAATATCTCCTATATTTCCGCTTTTAACTTTGCTTCCACCAAGTACTCTGATTACTAAGATTTCACGAGCGCCTGAATTGTCAGCTACCTTTAAACGGCTTTCTGGTTGTATCATAACTCTCTCCTTTCTTAATTAAAGAATAACAGCTTCCTCAACAATGCTATCTAATACATATCTTTTTGTTTTAGATAGAGGACGAGAAGATACAACTTTTACTATATCTCCTACTTTAGCTTTATTCTCTTCATCATGTACTGCATATTTTTTAGTAGTTTTTACGTTCTTTTTGTAAAGTGGATGCTTTTTATAAGTAACAACTTCAATTGTAATAGTTTTATTACAAGCTGTACTAACAACTTTTCCAACTAATTCTTGTTTTGCCTTTTCCATTATTTAGCCTCCTTAACTTCACTTAATTCTCTTTCTCTGATAACTGTTTTGATTCTAGCTACTTCATGTCTTAATTCTTTAATTCTATGTGGTTTTTCTAGATTTCCAGTTGCAGATGAGAATTTTAAATTAAATAATTCTTTTTTATTTTCTTCTAGTTTCTTATTTAAATCTTCAGTGGTTAACTTTCTAATATCTGCCATTTTCATTATTTAGCCACTTCCTTTGCTACAAATTTTGTTTTGATTGGTAGTTTATGTCCAGCTAAACGGAATGCTTCTCTAGCTATTTCTTCAGTAACATCAGTCATTTCAAACATGATTTTACCTTCTTTAACTACAGCTGCCCATTCTTCAACATTACCTTTTCCACTACCCATACGAACTTCAGCAGGTTTTTTAGTTCTTGCTAAGTGAGGGAATATATTAATAAATACTTTTCCTCTTTTAAAACTTTTCATATAACGAGTCATAGCTATTCTTGCTGCTTCAATTTGTCTAGCTGTAATATATGCCCCTTCTTTAGCCATAAGACCATATTCTCCTTGAGTAAGTACTGTATTACCTTTTGCTTTTCCTTCATAACTTACTCTATGAGGTTTTCTATATTTAGTTCTTTTTGGAATCAACATCTTTATTACCTCCCTTTGTATTCTTAGCAGGAAGTATTTCACCTTTATAAATCCATACCTTTACTCCAATCTTTCCATAGATTGTATCAGCTTCTTTATGAGCATAATCTATATCAGCTCTAAGTGTATGTAGAGGTACAGTACCTTCAGTATATCCTTCTGTTCTAGCCATTTCAGCACCAGCTAAACGTCCAGAAACAGCAACTTTAATACCTACAGCTCCTGCTTTCATTGTATTTCTAATAGCTCTCTTTTGAACTGCTCTAAATGAAGCTCTATTTTGAATTTGAGTTGCAATTGATTCAGCTACTAACGCAGCATTTAAATCAGGATTTTTAACTTCAACAATTGATAAATAGATTTCTTCATTAGTTAATTTTTGAAGAGCTTTTTTATGTTTTTCAATATCAGCTCCACCTTTACCAATAACGATACCAGGTTTTGAAGTATTGATTGTAACATTTGTTCTTTTATTATTTCTTTCAATTACGATAGAAGCAACTGAACATCCTTTTAATGCTTTATCTAAATATTTTCTAATTTTTAAATCATTATTTAAATATTTAGCAAAATCCTTAGTTGGTGCATACCATTTACTTTCCCAGTCTCTGTTAATACCAACTCTAAGTCCGATTGGACTTACCTTTTGTCCCATGTTTAGTCCTCCTTCTTTTCCATATTATCTGTAACACATACATAAATATGGCTTGTTCTATGATAATTCTTTGCAACTCTAGAGTGAGATGCTGCTTTTCTTCTCTTTAAAGTTCTTCCTTCATTTATATAAGTTTCTTTAATAACTAAATCTTCTTTATTAGCACCAAAGTTATTAATAGCATTTGATACAGCAGAATTTAAAACTTTAATGATTAATCTACTTGCTTTAGTATTTGTAGTAAGTAGTATTGCTTCAGCTTGAGATACTTTTTTACCTCTGATAAGATCTAGAGTCATTCTTGCTTTTCTTGGTGCTATTGTTGCACTTTTGTGTATACTATATGTTTCCATAAATTAACCTCCTATTTCTTACCGCTTCCAGCATGGCCATTAAACTTACGAGTTAATGCAAACTCTCCAAGTTTATGTCCTACCATATCTTCAGTTACATATACAGGAATGAATTCACGTCCATTATGAACAGCGAATGTATGTCCTACGAATTCTGGAAATATTGTAGAACGTCTTGACCAAGTTTTTATAACTTCTTTTTTACCTTTTTCATTCAAATCTTTAACTCTTTTTAAAAGTCTAGGAAATGTATAAGGTCCTTTTTTTAAACTTCTTGACATTTTACGGTTCCTTTCTTAATTATTTCTTACGTCTTGTCATGATTAATTTCTCAGATGCTTTTTTAGTTTTTCTAGTCTTAAGTCCTAGAGCTGGTTTACCCCAAGGAGTCATTGGGCCACTACGTCCAACTGGAGCTCTACCTTCACCACCACCATGTGGGTGATCATTAGGGTTCATAACAGATCCACGAACTGTAGGTCTAATTCCCATATGTCTTTTTCTTCCTGCTTTTCCTAAATTAACTAGTTCATAATCAGTATTTCCAACTTCACCAACAGTTGCACGGCAAGTTCCAAGAACTTTTCTTGTTTCGCCACTCTTTAATCTGATGATTACATATTTTCCTTCTTTACCAAGAATTTGAACACTGCTTCCAGCACTTCTTGCAAGTTTAGCACCTGCTCCTGGATTTAATTCAACATTATGAACTGTAGTACCTACAGGAATGTTTTCAAGTGGTAATGCATTTCCAACTTTAATATCAGCATTTGCACCACTTTCAATTTGATCTCCAACTTTTAATCCAAGTGGAGCAATTATATATCTTTTTTCTCCATCTGCATAATTTACTAATGCGATGTTAGCACTTCTGTTTGGATCATATTCAATTGAAGCTACTTTTCCTAAAATACCATCTTTATTTCTTTTGAAATCAATTAAACGATATTTTCTTCTAACTCCACCACCAATATGACGAACAGTTATTTTACCTTGATTATTTCTTCCGCCTGTTTTACTTTTTTTAACAAGAAGACTTTTTGTAGGAGTACTTGTAGTAATTTCATCATTAATTAAAGTACTCATTCCTCTTGTTCCAGGAGTATTAGGCTTAAAATTCTTAATTGGCATATTTTCCCTCCTAGTATTCTATAGTAGAACCTTCTGCAAGTTTAACATATGCTTTTTTATATGCAGTAGTTAATCCTGTATATCTTCCTACTCTTCTTTTCTTTTGAACTACGTTTGTTGTATTTACACTAACAACTTTAACACCAAATTGATGTTCAACTTCACTCTTAATTTGAGTTTTATTAGCTTTTTTATTTACTTTAAATACATAAACATTATTTTCTTTTAAACTTTCACTTTTTTCAGTAATAACTGGTGCTAAGATTATATTCATTAGTTAAGCACCTCCTCAATTTTCTTAACTGAAGATTCATCAATAACTAAATAGTTTACAGCTACTAAATCTAAAACATTTATTTCATCTGCACCAAGTACAGCAACTTTATTATTATTTCTAGAAGCTAAGAATAGATTTTCATCATCTTCTGAATAAACTACTAATGCTTTTCCATCTACCTTTAAATTCTTTAATACTTCATTAAAGTTTTTAGTTTTATTTGAATCTAATTTAAGATTTTCAACTACAACTAATTCTTTATCTTGGAATTTAGATGATAAAGCGCTCTTTAATGCTAATCTTCTTTCTTTTCTATTTTGTTTTTTATCATAATCTCTTGGTTTTGGTCCAAAAACAATTCCACCACCTGGCCATTGTGGGCTTCTAGTAGATCCTTGTCTTGCATTACCAGTACCTTTTTGTTTGTATGGTTTTCTTCCACCACCAGACACTTCACTTCTAGTTTTAGTACTAGCAGTTCCTTGTCTTAATGATGCTTGTGCTAATACAATAGCATCATGCATAACTGGATTATTAACTTCAATATTCCATACGCTATCTTTTAAATTTAAATCTTTAACTTTTTCACCTTTAAGATTTAATACTTGAGTTTTTGCCATTATTCAGAAACCTCCTTACTTTCAGTAGTTTCAGTTTCCCCTTTAGTTTCAGATTCTTCTACAACAGCATTATTTTCAACGACTTCATTTACTGGAGTTTCCTCTGTTACTTCTGGTTCTTCCTCATATGAAATTAATTCAACAGGTCCTGTGTATTTACTTCCTTTAATAGCTTCTTTAATAAATACAAATGAATTTTTAGGTCCTGGAACATTTCCACTTACTAAAATACATTTATTTTCCATATCAACATCAACTATCATTAAATTTTGAATAGTGATTTGTTCGTTACCCATATGTCCTGGTAACTTTTTACCCTTTAAAACTCTCATTGGTCTCATTGTACCAAGTGATCCAACACGTCTATGATATGTTGAACCATGAGTTTCAGGTCCACGAGATTGATTCCATCTCTTAATTACACCTTGGAAACCTTTTCCTTTAGATATACCAGTTACATCTACAGTGTCTCCACTCTTAAATACATCAGCTTCGATTACTTGTCCAAGAGTGTAAGAAGAAGTATCAACTCCTCTTATTTCTTTTAAGAAGCGCTTAGGTGATGTATTTGCTTTTTTTGCATGTCCTTTTTCAGGATTGTTAGATGACTTTTCTTTTTTATCAAAAGCACCTAATTGAATAGCTTCATACCCATCTTTATCAGTTGTTTTAATTTGAGTAACAACGTTACTTTGAACTTCAATAACTGTTACAGGTATTAATTTTCCGTCAGTTGTGAATACTTCAGTCATTCCAACTTTACGTCCTAAGATTCCTTTCATTTTAAATTTCCTTTCCTAATAATTATTTTTTGATTTGGATATCTACCCCACTAGGTAAATCCATATGAGCAAGTGCATCAATAGTTTCCTTGCTAGGTGAATCAATATCAATTAGTCTCTTATGAGTTCTAATTTCAAATTGTTCACGAGAATCTTTATACTTATGTACTGCTCTTAAAATAGTGATTTTTTCAATCTCTGTTGGTAGTGGAACAGGTCCACTTACAACTCCACCAGTTCTTTTAACAGTCTCAACAATTTTTGAGCAAGCTTGATCAACACTTCTATGATCAAATGATTTAAGTCTGATTCTTACCTTGTCTTTAGACATATTAAATTCCTCCTTCGCCTATAATTTTTTATAGACTTGCTCAGCACAAATTACCTGATTATTAATTAAGTTAAATTCAACTTAACCTGGTGTATCAGCAACCTTGCACATCATCGCCAGTCGTTTACAATTAATTATATGGCAAATAAAAAGAAAAATCAAGCATTTTTTCTTGATTTTTCTTAAAAATTTACTGTTGTTCTTTTTCATCACTATTAGTAGTTTCTTCTTCACTACTATCTTCATTAGTTATTTTTGTTTCACTTTCTTTTTCTGTAGTTTTATTCTCTTCTTGAATAGTTGAAGATTTATTATCTTTTTCAGTAGATGTTTTTGTTTCTTCTTTTTCAGTTACTTTTTCTTCTACTTTTGTTTCTTTCTTTTCTTCTGTCTTCGTAACCTCTTTTGTTTCTTCATCTGCTAAAGTATTAATTCTATTTTTAAGTAAGTGATCAATTAAGAATGTCATATGAGATTTAAAATTATCAATAAATTTTGGCTTTATATCAGCCATTTGTACTCTTTCTTTTTCACTTTTTTCTGAATAATAATCATCTAAATCATCTTGAGTGATAGCATTTTCTACTTCTTTTTCCAAATTATAATTAGTTTTTTCTATATCTTCCTCATTTCCTCTTTTATTATCATAATAAGATAAGTCACATTTTAGTTTTGCATATGGATGTTTATCCTTCACATCTTTTTCTTTATATGAATCATCTTTATAAAAATCTAATTGTAAATTATTACCAACTCTATTACCTTTTTCATCAACTAATCTTTCATATTCAAAGTCAACAGCTAAATAAGTCTTATCACTATCTATATATCCAACACCATCAACAATACCGACATTTTTATCATATGTTGCATCTAAATTAAATAATATATCTCCATTATTATTTTTGTCTCTATTATTAGTTATATCTAAATGAATTTGATAATATCCATTCAAATAACTAATATTAATACAATACTTATTATTTAACATGAACTCAAATGAAATTAGTTCAGTATTTGCTAAGTTCATATATAAAGTTATTTTTAATTCATCAGAAAATATTTCTCTCTCTTCTAGATATGGCATCAAATAATTTTTAACATCTGCTTCACTTACATTAAATAAAGTTGCTAATGTTTTATTCATATTAATTTTATTGTTATTTAATATGTTTTTATCTTCCTTATTATTTTTGTAGTCTGACATAATGTCTTTATATACATCTCTCATCATGTCTTTATCTACTTCAACTTCAGCAACCAAAGCAAGAGCAGTTGTTCCACCTACAGTTTTAAGTTTGATAGATCTTGTTAGATATTGTTCACCAGTTGCACTTACAATTTTATCTTTTGTAAGATTCATGAAATCTAAAAAAGCATTTACTTTATCATAATCTATTGTATAGTTTTCAATATTTTCCTTAATAGCATCAGCAAATGGTTTTAAATACTTTCTTTCAAGTGAATTTTCATTATCTCCACCAATATCATCTGTAGATACTTCTCTAAAAATCTGTTCAAGTAAATTAAGTTGCATTGGTGTATCCAAATTCAATCTTCTAGGATTGCCATCTTTATCTATATAATCATCTAAATCATTATAATTAATATAGTTAATTGGTCCAATATATGTTTTTTTATTAACATTATAGAAATTAAAATCTAGCATTTGTGTATATGTATTATCTTTATTAATATTTTCTTCTCTACCATTTTCTTTAATTACATTTATTGGTTTTCTATTATCTTCTATATCTTTTTTTATACCTTCATTAATATAAGTTTTACCATCTTCACTAAGTATATACTTTCCATTTGAACCATATTTAATCTTTTTAAAGCTTTCAATTAATTTGTTTGACTGTAATTGAATTCTAACATTTTTGTTTTGGCTATTAGTATCAAAACTAATAATTCCTCTTAAATAATCGTCATCAATATAATCAATAGGTAACTGCCAACCTTTACTTATTTCCTCTTTAAATACTTCATTTTCAGTATCTAATGCAAAACCTAAATCTAAATACATTTTAGTTTGTGATTTCTCTATTGAAGTAAATACATTAGTAATACTTTCAAATGTAGAATCAATAGCTTTTTTAAAAACTCTTGTAGGAGTCATAATTACAAAATAGTAAACAAACACTGCTACTAAAATAACAATAAATACAGCTGTGATAACAATTGGTGCTTTATTAGAACCAACATTTTCATTTTCTTCATCGTCATCTGAATAATCTTTTGTTTTATCTTTTTTTGTTTTTTCCATTTTTGGAGTTGTATCTATTTTAACATTATCACTTAAATTTACTTGAACATTTGCACTCGTTTGAACTCCTGGTGCGCTTGGCAATACTGGCATTGCGGGTTCTGTATTAGCTGTTTGAGCAGGCTCTGTAGGTGTTACAACTGGTGTAGAAGCTATTAAATTACTCACATTAGGTAAACTAGGATTTTGAGCAACTTGACTCTGCACTTGTGGAGTTACATTTGGTGTTTGAGCTTGTGCTGGTACTGCCGGTGTAGGATTTTGAACAGGTGCTGCTGATACAGGTGTAGGTGGTACTCCTAAATTCACTGATTCAACTACTGGAGTAGGGTTCACAGTAGGCTGTGATGGCGTAGTATTTGCAACTGGAGTTTGGCTTGTTGGTGTTACTACTTGATTAGTATTTGTTGCAACAGAAAAACTCGCAGGCATTGTCCCTTGCGCTACATTATTTATATTTCCTAATGGATTTTCTAAAACTGGTGTGACTGTTTGTGGTGTACTCACAGTATTAGTTGCTGGTGTAGTATTCAATGGTTGCGTATTTGTACTAACACTTGGAGTACTATTTACCCCTACACTATTAGTATCATTCATTCTTTTTTCCCTACTTTCTATTATATATATTAGTGTACCACAATTTTTTTTCTATGTAAATCAAATTTTATTTCACAATTAAACTTTTACCAGTCATCTCTTTAGGCTTACTAATTTCAAATAAATCTATGACAGTTGGAATTACATCCTTTAAACTTCCACTTTCTTCTAGCTTAATTTTATCATTGCAAATAACTAATGGAACTTTACTATCTGTATGAGATATATTAATTACATCTTTTTCTTTCATTAACTCTACATTTCCATGATCAGATGTAATAACTAATTCATAAAAATTTTCTTGTGCTTTTTCTAATATTTTTCCAATACAAATATCACAAGCTTCAAGTGCTCTTATAGTAGCTGGAATATTTCCAGTATGTCCAACCATATCAGGATTTGCAAAATTAACCAATATAAAATCAAAATCATCATCTATTGCATTCATTACTTCTGTAGTAACTTCTACAATATTCATCTCTGGTTTCATATCAAATCTAGGAACTTTAGGTGAAGGAACAAGTATTTTAAATAAATTTTTATCACTAAATTCTTCAGCTCCATCAAAGAAATATGTAACATGAGGGTATTTAGCAGATTCAGCAATTCTAGCTTGTCTAAACTCTAAATCAGCTAAGTATTTTCCAAATGTATTAGATAAAGTTTCATTTGAATAAGCACCTTCTATTTTATCAGATGTACTATATAATACATTATATTTAACATTTTTTAATTTCTTTGTATTAAACATATTAAATGAAGGATCAACAAAAGAAGAAATTAATTCATCCATTCTTTCTGGTCTAAAATCAACAAATAAAACTGCATCATTATCTTTAATATTGCTTCCCTTTGTTATAATACTTGGATTTATAAACTCATCATTAATATTATTCTTATAATGTAATTCAATACATCTATTATAATCAGCAAAATTATTACCTGCATTATGAACAAGTGCATCATAATATTTATTAATTCTATCATAATTTCCATCATTATCCATTGCATAATATCTTCCACATAAAGTACCTATTTTTCCTAAATTTAATTTACTCACTTTACTTAAAAAATTATCAATTAATTCTTTTGATTTACTTGCACTTATATCTCTTCCATCAGTTATAAAATGAAAAAATACACTATTTACTTTTCTAATCTTAGCAAGTGCTAATACTGCATAAAAATGATCCATACTAGAGTGAACTAAACTATCAGAAAGTAATCCTACCAAATGTAGAGTAGACTTATTTTCATTAACATGATCCATTAAATCTAATAAAACATCATTTTCAAAAAATGTTTTATCTTTTATACTATTATTTATCATAGTAAGTGGTTGTAATACAGTTCTTCCTGCACCAATTGTAATATGTCCAACTTCAGAATTACCAATTACTCCCTTTGGAAGACCTACTTCTTCTTCACTTGTAGTTAGTTTACTTACTGAATAAGTATTAAATATATTTGTTAGATTTGGTAAATTTGACATCTTAATAGCATTTCCATTTTCATTTTCTCTAATACCAAATCCATCTAAAATTAATAATATTATTTTTTTCATAAAAAACTCCTGTTACTATTTTAACATAAAACAAAAAAAACTTGAATGATTATTTTATATATTAATCATATCAAGTCTTAGTTTATCAGCAATTGTTACAATAAATTCTGAATTGGTTGGTTTTGATCTATCAATATCTACGCTATGGCCAAATATTTCTTCCATTAAGTCTATATCTCCTCTTAACCAAGATACTTCAATTGCATGTCTTATAGATCTTTCAACTCTTTGAATAGATGTATTATATCTTATTGATAAATCAGGATATAACTCTTTAGTTATTCCTCCTATAAAACTAGGATTATCATATACCATTAGAATAGCACTCCTTATATATTGATATCCTTTTATATTTGAAGGAATTCCTAATGCATGTAGTATTTTTGTAACTTCTATTTGTAAATCTTTATCTTGTATTTCTATTAACTTTTCACTACTTTTTTTAGATATACCTACATCTATAATAATTTTTTCTAGGCTTTTCATTTCAAAAGGTTTCAATGCATAATATTTAATTCCAAGTTCACTAACTTCCCTAATTGTTTCTTCTTCATTAAAAGAAGTTAAAACAATTACTTTTTTATTAATATTATGTTCATTCATATAATAAAGAACTTCTTTACCATCTTTATATGGCATAACTAAATCCAAAAGCATAACATCAAATTCTAGATTTGATTCTAAAGCTTTTATAGCTTCTAGTCCATTTTCTAAAGTTTTTATTACTTCTATTTTTTCACTTCCATTAAAGTACTTCTCAATTAGACTTCTTTGTGTTTTGTTATCATCTACTGCCAATACTTTAATTTTCATTATTTCTCCTTTTTATTTATTATAATACTATTATTATATATTTTTCTACGTGCTAATTTGTAGTGTTTTGTCGAAACTTTACATAAAAAAAGTTATTCATAAATGAATAACTAATTTGAATATTGTACCTTAACACATCTATAAGCATTATCGCCATAATACATATAACTAAGTCTAGTGCCAATTGCTCCACCAGTAGATTCTGCTATTAAATATCTTCCTTCATTATCCTGAGGTTCTACAACTAATACTATATGATTATTTGAAACCAGTGTATCTCCTGTATTACAATTAGCTTTTCCACCACTTGCAAGAGGTCCATCTCCAGCTCCTGTACGTGAAGATCCTCCATTATCTGTTTGAAAGCCTTGAGCAATAGCCCAATTTACAAACCCACTACAATCAAATCCTTTATATATATATGTTTTTCTACAATATGATGGATTTGGATGTGAATCACAATATCTTGGATTATCATATGTTCCCCAAGAGCCTCTAACTCCTACTCTATTCCATTTTCCACCCCAAAAATATGCAATATGATATCCATACCCTGCTAATGTTTCAAATAATGTTAAAGCTGCAACAACAGGAGCTTCTCTTGTACCAACACCAACACTTTCAACTGCCTGTTGAATTTTTAAATCCAATGCAGAAACATTTGAACCATTTTTTGCTAAAACTTCTTCTAAACTAATACCAGCAAGTGGTTTTAAATTCTTATATAATGCATCACTAGGATCTAATATAAAATCACCTAAACTGCTAGTTATTTTTACATTATCCTCAAGTTCTTTTAATAGTCTTTCTCTAATTTCACTATCACTAATACTTTCTAATCTACTTTTTAAATCTTTATATTTATCTTTATCATACTTCCTAGCTAAAACATATATTTCATCTCTTAAATCTATATATTTTTTTACATTCTCAAGTTCATATAATAATTCTGATTTCTTATTTTCATCTTGTACTTTATTAATATTAGATCGAGCAATAGAATAATCTGAATTTTTAAGTGAATCATGAACAATATCTAAAGTACGCTCTGCCACTCTAATATATGCTGCATCTATTTTAGCACTAGTTGCATTAGATAAACATGATAAATATCCATCTTTATTAGTTTCAGTAACATCTGCTATCATAGCAACAAAATTTGGTATAAAAAACACTAAAATAGCTGCAACTACTTTAACAACAACAGTTTTATTTGCTTTATTTAAAGCATCACTATCATTGTTTTTAATTGCAGAAACATAACCTATCATAACTGAAACAATTAATATTATTGGTACAACTATTCTAATAATACTTATAACAATATTAATAAGTCTCATAATAGATAAAACATCCCCATTATCACAAACATCTAATAACATCATTTAATTCACCAAGCTAATTATAACATATAAAAAGAAGTTTTAAACTTCTTATTTTATTTCTTTTAATAATTCTTTTAATAATTTAATATCAATTGCTGCTTTATCTAACATAATACCATCACATACATCAAATATTTCTTTTATATTACTATTCTCAATATTTCCACCATAATAAACTTCAACTGATATTTCGTATTTACTCTTCATATATTCCTTTATTTTTTTTACAATACTACTTATTTTATCAGGCTCTTTATTAAAAGTACCAACTGCATAATTCGGAACATATGCAATACTTAAATATTTTAAAGTATTTGATTCAATTGATTTTAAATAATAATTTATTTCTTTTTTTATATAACTAAATGGATTAATCATTTTATTAATTTCTCCAACACATAAAATTGTATTACATTTACAACTTAATGATTTAAACAATTTTTCCTTAGCTACATCATAATCCTCATTCATTATTTTATATCTTTCATAATGAGCAATTAAAGTATATTTTATATTCATATCCTTTAATGATTCTAGATTAACTTCTCCAGTAAAAGAACCAGCTTTATAACTATAAAAATTTTGAGTTCCTACTAAATAACTAGAATCTTTAAACATGGATAAATAATGAATTGGTGGGAAAAGAATAAATTCATAATCCTTGGGTTTTATCTTCTCAAATTCTTTTTTAAAACCAACTATTTCATCATATAATAAATAACTCTTTTGATTTAATATTACTTTTTTCATATTAACCTTTTAATCTTTCTAATGTTTTAAATTTCTTACCTTCTAAATATTCAAGAGTAGAACCTCCACCAGTTGATACATAATACATTTTTATATTAAACATCGCACTAGCTCCTGTAATATCTCCACCAGCAAGAATAGTAGGAAACTTTTCTTCACTTAAATATTTCATAACCTCTTTTGTTCCAGTTTCATATGCCTTATCCTCATATTTTCCAAGTGGTCCATTCCATAATACTAAGTTACTATTTTTAAGCTCATTTTTGAATAACTTAATGCTCTCAACTCCGATGTCATATCCAATGTCATCATTTTTAAAATCTTCTATTTTTTTGCAGCCTTTTTCTGTAATAAAATCAACAGGTAATATTATTTTACTATCATATTTAGATAATAAAGATTTAACATAATCCATATTTTCATCACTAACAAGACTTTTTCCAACATTAAACCCACGTGCTTTTAAAAATGTAAAACACATGGCTCCACCTATTAATACCTTATTGGATTTTTTAATTAAATTATTAATAACACCTATTTTATCTTCTACTTTAGACCCACCAAGCAATAAAGTTCTTTCTTCTTTAATTGCTTTATCTAACATATTTACTTCACTTTCTACTAAAAATCCAGCATAAGATGGTATATATTTTGAAATACCATAAGTAGATGCATGACATCTATGAGCACTACCAAAAGCATCTAAAACAAATATATCAGCCAAAGATGCCCAATATTTAGATAATGTTTCATCACAAGAACTCTCTAACTTTTTAGGATAATCTTCATATCTAGTATTCTCTACTACTACTATTTCTCCATCTAATAAATTATCTATTGTACTCTCAAGTAAACTTCCTCTAGTTTCTCCAATAAAATAAACAGGAGCATGTACTAAAGAAGATAAATGATCAGCAACTATTTTTAATGAGTTTTTTTCTTTATCTTCAAGTGACTCAACTCTACCTAAATGAGAAAGTAAAATTACTTTAGCTTTATGTTCTACTAAATAATTAATAGTTTTTAAACTACTAACTATTCTATTATCATCTATTATTTTATTATCTTTTCTTGGTACATTAAAATCAACTCTAACTATTACTTTCTTTCCTTTAACATTACAATCAGTAATAATTTTCATTTTTTATACCTACCTTTCATTATTTGTGTATAAATTTACAGCATCTTCTTTTAATTTTTCTAATGTAGTGTTAACAATCTTTACATCGAACTTGTCATAATCATCTAAATCAATTTCAGTTTTATGTTTCTTTTGCTCTTCTGATAATCCATTATCAAAATTAGGTCTTTCTATATGAATAGCAACTAAATCTGGAAAAGCTTTTCTTAAATCTTCAACCTCTTTTTTAAGTCTAACATCACTTATAACAATAGCATCATAAAAACATGAGAATACATCTATATCATCTATAATTCTTTTTATAAATAAATCTTCTTTATGAAGTTTCTCTCGTATTACTTCAGTTCCAAGTTCTTGAAGTAAAGCTCTTGGTTTATCTTCCTCAGTCAAATTCCAACCAGTCATTTCTCTAGCATAATATTTAATATATTTTGATAATTGAGTAATAATTAACTTTTTAGAGTTTTCTTCATACACTTCTTTTAAAAATCCAGAAAAAGTATCTTTTCCATGACGAGCTTTACCACATACTAGATATATTTTAGGTTTATTCATTAGGCACCTTCTTTTGTTCATTTTTATGTTTTTCTATTGCACTAGGCAATACCATCCATGCATTAGGAAGTCTTCTTTCACCTGAATATCCATATCCTACTGGTTTATTAATTAATTTACCACTTTTAGCATTATTAATATCAGTTCTCGCATATAAAGCACTAGATCCTCCACCATCTAAATTAGTAGCGTTATAAGCTCCATATTTTTGAAATAATTTAACAAGTTCTGGCATTGAAATACCAACAGATCCTTTTTGTCTACCATCGATTACTACAAGTAATACAATACCATCTTGTCTTTGTCCTATTGCACTTCTATTCGCAATACCCCAACCACCATTTCCTTTAAATGTAGCTGTTTTGCCATTAACAATTAAGAATGGACCAAATTCTACAGCTCTATCCATTCCATCTTGAATTGCTTCTTTTCCTTTTTTCTTTGTTAGTACTAAAACATTATCTTTATTAAATCCTATTAATCCTCCACCTTTATTAATATTTTTTCCAGTATCATATATCTTACCATTTAAAATAGCTGTACCAGTTACAGGATTTTTACCAACTGAAGTTTTAACACCAGATGCATTCATCGCAACTAAAGCTTTATTCTCCTCAGCTAAATCAGATAAATATTTACCACCTTTACCATAATTAGATGCAAATACTAGTCTTACATCAGATGGATCATATACAACAACCATATATCCTTTCCATCCACTTCCACTTATATTTAAAAGTTTATATACATCATTTCCTTTATCTTTTTTAAGTATTTGCTCTTCATAAATTGACTCATAACTATCTGTTTCAAAATTTGGATTAAAATTAATAGCTGAAGAATCCGTATCTTCTTCTGGCTCAATTAACTTATTATTATCAAGTATTTCTTTAACTTGATCTTCACTATATAAAACATATGCAAAATATCTATGATTCATAGTAGTCATAGCAGTAGTTACAAGTAAATCTCTAAAATATGATATAGGTCCATATGCTAAAAAGAAACAAGCTAAAGCTATTACATCAATAATTATTAGAAATATACTAAACTTACTCTTCTTTTGTTTCTTTTTCATTATTAACTCCTAATTCATATGGAGAAGACATAGTACCTTCACCTTTTATAATATTTAATTTTCCATCTAAATAAAATGTAGGTCTTACATTATATTTACTAGTTATACTATCTGCAAATAAATTACCATTTTCATTTATAACATTAATTATATTAGTTGCTTCCATACCTCTTAATATAGTAAACACATTATTAACTTCATTAATATATAAGTCCCCTATATTTAAAAGTCCTACTTTAGTATTTACTTTAGAATTATATGTTTTAGAATAATCTAAATTATCTAAACTTAATACTCCAGTATAGTAATCAGAAGATATAACACTATCTTTAACACTTAATGAATTTAAAAATGTTTTATTTAAGTATGAACCAACTGTATTAGATGCACTATAAGCACTATTAGATCCACCAAAACTAATAGATAATTTTTCATCTTTTTCTTTTAATGCATCAGTACTTGTTAATTTAACTTTATCTTCCTCTATTTCAATAACTTTATAAGTACTATTATCTATTTTAATAATATTATTGATATAAGTATCTGCAAGTACTTTAACATCATGTTTTTCAATTATATATGGATTATTCTTTTTACCATTACCACCAACTAATTCAGCTCCAGAATTAATAGTTATAACTGGTTTAATAGTAATAGCTCTTGATGTTTTATTATTTAAACTAATTTCTCCACTTTCATTAACAAAATAATTTTGATTACTAGAATTTAATGTCCCTAAATTAAATGTCGTTCCATTATTTAAAAAACTTGCTTTACCTCCAGAAGATTTAAAATCATATAAAGAAAGTAATGTAATTTTATACTTATCACTTGATTCTTCACAAACTATTTTTGATAAATCATCTATGCTATCCATACAATAAGTAGTATTATTTAAAAGACCACCAGCATTAATTAAAGTATTTTCAAATACACCACTATATTTTTCTTCACTTGAATTTAACCATTTATTAACATATGAAGATTCATATCCATTATTAAATCCAGGATACAGTAAAGTAACATTATCTTCACTAACTAGTTTTATATTATCTTCACTATCTATTCCTAGAATTCTAAACATAAATCCAGAGTAATATAAATAATTATCATTTACTTCCCCTTTATATGTATAGTTTTTCTTTTCTTCATTATAAACTAAACCTTTAGTTTCATCTAAATAACTTTGATGTTTTTTTATTTCATTAACTAAAAGAACTGTCTCTTCTGATTTCCTACCATGTTCTTTCAAATAATATTTTAATAATCTAGTAGAATAAAACATAACAATAAGAAACAACACTAAAATATTTAGTGTTATTAATATAGGTGTTAATTTAAGAACTCTTCTTTTAGCCATTTTATATACTCCTAATCTCCAAAATCATTTTGATATGCTATTAAACTAGCATTTATAACACCATCTACCCCATTAAATTGATCAACAATACTTGTATCAACTCCACCTTTTTGACTTTCTTTTAAATCAACTTCAAGTGATAATTCAACATTATCTTTAAATATAGATTTACTTCTAACTTTAAATTTCTTTAATTGTTTAATTTTTTTCATTACTTCGTTATGTGCTTCTACATCATATTTAAGAACAAGCAAATATCTATTAGATACTTTAAATCCCATTAAATATATTACAAAATATAATACACCTAATAATAATGATGCAACTAATGCAATAACATAAAGTCCTGCTCCTGCCATAATTCCAGCAGATATTCCCCAAAACATAAATCCAGTATCAACAGGTTCCTTTACAGCTGTTCTAAATCTTACTATAGATAAAGCACCAACCATACCTAAAGAAAGAGAAATATTAGAACTAATTGTTCTTATAATCATTGCTGTAACCATAGAAAGCATCAATATACATAAACCAAAAGATTTTGAATACACAACACCAGTATATGTCTTTCTATATACATAAATAATAAATATTCCAATTAAGAATGCAACAATTAATGAAATAATCATTCCACCAACTGAAATACTTCCAGAAAAATTTTCTAAAACAGATTTTTTAATTGTATCAACTACGCTCATAACACACTCCTATTTAATACTTCTACATATTGCAAATTTACTAACAGCTTCCCTACATGATGGTATATCATTTAATAAATTAGCTATATGAAGAGGTAATATTTCATTAAATTTAACTTCTAAAACTTGTTTTCCTTTTTCATCTACATTATATAATGGACCATCTTCAAACAAATCATAATTATATAGTCCACTTTGAATATTAGAATCAAATGTAATTCTAACTTCACTTATTGGATAAATAAATGCAGTTCTATGATATGCAACTATTATTGAAGGTATAAGATTTTTATCTCTAATTTCATCTAAAAATTCCCTCAATAATCCATCACATTCTATATTATTTACATTACCATTTAATATTTTACTATAGATATCTTTTGAAATCAACACTTGTTCTTTTGCTGTCATATTGTCATGTTTCATCTTTTTTTCAAGTCTTATAAAACTATCATCGTTATTATATATTCTTATTCTATATTTTTTTCTATATAATATTCCATCCATTTTTTCATAATATGAAGAAGAATCTAAATCATCAAAATATAAACTTTTTATTAAATACGATCCATCATCATAATAAGCATTATTATCTTTTGATAAAATTAATGATAACTTTTGTTTTAAAACTTCAGCGGCATTATTAGATATCTTAAATTTTAATTCATGTCTATACTTATACTTTTTCATTTAACATCTCCAAAATACTTCTTAACTTCTGCATTACTAAGTCCAAAATAAGATTTAGCTTCTTTAACAATCGTATCATTTCTTAATTTAGCAAATTGTTTTAAATTACTAACATTACTTTTCCATCCACTATAAGAAATAACATTCCATCTACTAAGATTTCTTTTTATTTCATCTTCACTTATTTCATTAATAACTTCATCTATTCTCTTACTAAAGTTTTCAGTACTCCAAGTATTTTTAAGATTATATGAAAGACGCTCTAAAAAAGTTTTCTTAAACTCACTACTTTTCATTAAATTTCTTAATAACGCTGTACTAAAATATCCATATCCAATTCCTTGACTTCTAGTATAATATTTAAATCCATATTGATTTACTTTATAATTATAAAAACCTGAATCAAGATCATAAAAAACAAATTTCCATTTACCATTATCAACATCTGGATTACTAAAAAATCTAGTATTAACTATATCATAGTTATTAGACCATATTTCAGCTATCCAAAAATCACATAAATTTTCTATATCAATTTGTTCTTTAATCTTATCATAATTAGCTTGTTTACTAAGTGAATTATTATTAATAAAACTCATCATAGAATTATACTTTTTATTACTTCCACTCTTAACTTCTCCATCTATTCTTATAATATCAGTATTTTTATTAGTAGTTTTAACATTATAATGATTAGCTACAAAATTTTCATCTACTTTTTCACGTATGAAATAAAGACCCCAATAAGAACCATTTATATATAAAACAACAGGCTTATAAGCTTGAACATCTACATTTGTATACTTCTGAACTAAAGATGTTGCTACTATATCTCTTATAATTACTCTTTTAGAATATTCAAATTCATCCTGAGAACCTGTCCTTAAAACAATTGACTCAAAATTACTACTATCAACTGTATCAAACAATTTATATTCTAAATGAGAATCTCCATATTTCTTCTTAAATTTTATTTCATAACTTTTCTTTCTATAACTTCTAGTAGAACCACCAAATAATTTAAGCCCTCCATTTATATTAAATCCACTACCATCTTTTTCTATTAGTTCAACATTAACAGGTTCTATAACGCTACTATTTAATGATGTATGACTATTTACATTACTAAGTTTACTTTTATTAATAGCAAGGCTTAATACAGGTAATTTATGATTTTGATTCATGATATAACTATATGTTTGTGTTTCACTTTTTAATTTACCTGCTTCTTTACTCATTATTCTTAAAACAGTAGTCGTCTTAATAGTAAGAGGACTACTGTATACTTTTGATGACGTTGTAGGAGTTGATCCGTCCAGCGTATAATAAATATTTCCATTTCCATTAAGTGCAACACTTATGCTTTTTCCATCATTATATGTTCCACTTTTAATAGAAGCACTAGGTAAATAAGAAACAGCCTCTGTTCCATTTCCATTCTTTTCTTTTGGAGTAGGTTTACTAAAATAATAAAATCCATTATTAGCACCTCTACCCATAGAGTAACCAGTAGGTATATTTGCCATATACATAGAATCTATTATTTTATTATTACTAGTTAAATAAATAGATTCATTTGAAGATAATTTAAAATTAGCATGCTTATAACTATTAGTAGATAACTTCTCACTTCCAGAAGCCATTACTATATAATACTCATCTTTCTTTAATTCTACATCAGGTAACTTATACATACACATAGTATTACTATTAGTTGTTAAACAATAATCACTTAATTTAATATCTTTACCACTATTATTATATAATTCTATCCAATCATAATACTCTCCACCATTTTGAGGCATGTATGAATAATTAGAATTCATTGCTTCATTTATTATTAAAGATTTAGGATTAGATAAATATTTCTTTTGAAAACTCTTTATACCATCAACAGTATTATCATATCCAGGAGAAATAGAATTATTTAAAAGTAAATTATCTCCTTCTCTAATTAAAGCCATTCCATTAGCTAAATTTTCATAATTAACTTTATCAATAACTTTACCTTTATCATTTGATAAAACAACACTTCCATTTTTATTTTTAAGTTTAAATGAAGTATTTAGTTCACTTTCTTTACTACTTTTTCCACTAGTATAAATAACTATTACATCTCCACTACCTAAACTAACACTTGGAAATTGCCATTTATAAATAATACCTTCTTCATTAGATAAGCCATAATTAGCAAGATTAACACTCTTCTTACTAATATTCTTAATTTCTATATAACCACTATATTCACCATTACTATTTTTAAAATTACCTTTATTATCTGCTAGTAGTTCATTAATTACTAATTCTTTCTCACCATCATAATTTAATGATTCAATAAATTTATTATAACCATCTAAATTATTAGCTTGACCTGGTGTGGGTTTTTCTTGTATAACCCATGATCCTTTTTCATCACGAGCCATAACAGTATTAGAATCAAGTGCTATTGTTTCTATAGCATCAACTACTTTTCCATTAGGTTTTAACAATGCTACTATTTCTCCACCAGAACTCTTTAATTTAAAATTAGCATACCCACTTTTATTAGTACCACTCAAATAAACTATTAAATATTCTTTAGACTTAATAGTGACATTTCCAAAAACAAATTTTACTTTAGTATTTTCATCACTAAGACCATAATTTTTTAAATTAATATCTTTATCACTACCATTATATATCTCTACATAATCATAAAACTTACCATCACTATCAGCAATAGTACCTTTATTAGATGTCATAATTTCATTTAAAACCAAATTATTAATTTCTATATCTTTATCACTTAAATCTTTTTTATCTAAAGAATTAGCTTTTTTCTCTACAATAAAACTAAGTAATAATAACACCACTATTACAGACAAACTTATTATAAAAAATAACATATTATTCTTAAACTTTTTAATATTAAATTTCATAATAAAAACTCCTATATTATTATACTATATAAGAGTTCATTATTCTATACTATTTTGGTATTTTTACATATTAAATTATTTTCTATATAAATATATAATTACATAGGTATCCAAGTATAGCATCCTTCAGATTTATCTTTAATAACTTCTGTATCTATAATATAATTAATGTTTTTATAGACATCATTAAATCCATTAACTATATACCATTTTGGTTGATTATTTACATTATATTCTCCAAGAAAAACATTATTATAATATAAATCATAATAATCGCATGTTCCACTCTCACAACTACCTCTATAATCAAATCCATCTAAGTCATTATAATTAGTAGTAACATAATCTAAAAACTGTTTCCAAGTCATATTTTTCTTCATTGGAACGTCAACACTTGTAACACGATCAACAATACAAAAAGTAGAATCAAAAACAACAACATTAGAAGTTATTTCTTCTATATTTACCATTTCATTTTCATCAGTAATTTCTGCTATTTTTTTAAAACTTCCTTTACTTTCAATATCACTTATACTAAGTCCATTTCCTTCATAACTATATTGAAAAGTTCCATCTGTTGCATAATACTTAATAACTTCTCCACTTTGATTTAATTTAATATAATATTCTAGTTCACTTCTTCCAGTTAAATCAAGGCTATTAGTACATCCACTTTTACACCTTGAATACTCTTTTACACCACTATTAAACATTGCATCATTTATCCATGTTTGCTCAGCTGTTTTATATATTTCTTTAATTTCTGTTTTAAAACTATTCTCTTTTGCTGTATTAAACATTCCCATTACATTTGGAAGTGCAATAATAACTAGTATTGCTAAGATTGCTATTACTGCAAGTAACTCAACAAGAGTAAATCCTTTTTTCATATATTCATCTCCTATTATAGATTTATTATATCATATATACAAAAAAAAGAACTATAGAAATAATTTCATAGTTCTTATCATTTGAGCAGTATATCCAACCTCATTATCATACCAAGCTACTACTTTAACTAATTGTTTTCCATCACTTTCAATTACATTTGTTAATAGTCCATCAACAATAGATCCACATTCTTCACCAATTATATCACTACTTACAATTGGATCATCTGTATATTTTAGTGTTTTACTTTGATTTGATTTAAATAGATTATTAATTGATTCTTTAGTAGTATTCTTTTCTATTTCAAGTGTTACGTCTACTACACTACCATCTCCAGTTGGTACTCTAAATGCTACTCCATCCATTTTACCATTTAAATGTGGTATTACTTTTCCAATCTGAGATGCAGCTCCAGTAGATGTTGGAATTATATTTAAAGAAGCAGCTCTACCTCTTCTTGACATAATTCCTTTTTTATGTGGAATATCAAGTGTTTCTTGATCATTAGTCATAGCATGAACAGTTGTCATAAATCCTTTAACAACTTTAAACTTATCATCAATTAATTTAACAACAGGAGCAAGACAATTAGTTGTACAACTAGCAGCACTAATTACTTTATCACTTTTATCTAACATTTCATGATTAACTCCATATACTATAGTTTTAACTTCATCTTTAGCAGGAGCACTAATTATTACATGTCTAGCTCCAGCATCTAAATGAGCTTGACATTTTTCAGCACTAGTAAATACTCCAGTACATTCAAGTACTACGTCAACTCCTAATTTTTTCCAAGGAAGTTTACTTGGATCAGCTTCAGCAAATACTTTAATTCTTTTATCTTTAACAATTAATTCATCTTCATCAAAATCAACTTTATATTTAATCGTTCTATGAACTGAATCATACTTATACAAATATGCTAGTTGAAGTGGATCAGTTAAATCATTAATTGCCACTACTTCTATATCTTTATCATCTTGTAATAATCTTAATGCAGTTCTTCCTATTCTACCAAAACCATTAATTGCTACTTTTAACATTTATTTTTCCTCCTATTCAAAATAACTATCCCCAATAAATTCTCTTAATACACTTACACTAGGTACATTTTCACTAGGTATATTTAAAAATCCTTCTAAAAACTTTAATATTCTAATAGCTTCTTCATAATATTCACTTTCCTTACGAATAGAATATAATAAAGGTTCTGCAAATGTTCTTAGAACACCTATTTCATAACTTAAAGCAGTATTAACTATAATATCAGCTTCTCTTTGATATGGATAAACATAAGTTTCCTCACTATATCTCATTCCCATCCAACTAGTAAGTGTTGCTTCAGCAGAATAACCTCTATGTCTATAATCTCTTACAAGTCTTCTTAAAAATCTTAAATCAGTTGTAGAAATATGATTATGTCTATCTAGCGCTAATGGAGTAAATGGACTAATATATAATTTTAGTTTATGTTTCTTATCTATTACACCATTTATCTTTTCATTTATTGCGTGTAATCCTTCAACTATAAGAATTTGATTTTTCTTTAATGTTGTAGGCTTTCTCTTAAACTCTTTTTCTCCAGTTATAAAATTAAATGTAGGTATTATTACCTCTTCTCCATTTAATAATTTTTTTAATTGTTCATTAAATAATTTAACATCAATCGCATCTACTATTTCAAATTCATAACTACCATCTGCTTTTTTAGGACTATCAACTCTTTCTTTAAAATAATCATCTGTTGATAATACAAGAGTATCATAACCCATAGATTTTAAATAAAGAGCTAATTTTTTAGATGTTGTTGTTTTTCCACTTGATGAAGGTCCTGAAATAAATACAGACTTAATAGTTTTACTATTTGCTATTTTAGAAGCAATATCTCTCATATTATCATCATATATTATTTCATTAGTTTGAATAAAATCAGAAATCTTACCTTCTACTATTATCTTATTTAACTCACCAGCATATTTAACTCCCATTTTAGATAATTTCTTTTCATAACTTTTAAATGCATCTAAAACTTGAGGAACTGGATTATACTTAGGAACAATATTATTAATTGGATAACATAGCATTACTCCATTATCTTTTAAATATATTAAATCAAATCTTTTTAGTATTCCAGTTGAAGCAGGCATAAAATAGTAAAAATAATTATAATCATCATCAAGTTCATACATACTTACAGAATCACTAGTTCTAAATAAATAATTTAATACTTTTTCATGTTCTCCTAATTTCTTTTCATAATCATATACATCATCTCTAGAAACATTTACACTTTTGAATATTAAATCTTTATTACATATTTCTAGCATTTTTTTCTTGATTTCTTCAACACTTTTTTTATCAACACTTTTATTAGTATCAATTTCAGTATATAATCCTTTATCTAAAGAATGCTTTATATTTACAACTGTTTTACTACCAAAAACGCTCTTAACCGCATTAATATACACCTGTTTTAACCCGTTTATGTATATTTTTTGCCCAATTCTATCACTGACTCTTATATAGTTAATATATGAATCTTCAATTATTTCATAATCAGCATTCTCAATAGAACCTTTTACTCTAAGTGCTATTACTTGATCATCATTAATATCTTTTAGAATTTCCCTTATAGTTGTCCCATAAGCAACATTCATTTCATTACCATCTTCAAATATTAATTTTAAATCTTTTTTCATCATTACACCCTCTTATTGTAATAATATAATATCAAAAATATTTAATTTTGTGAATAAGATAGAGTTAACTTTACTAAAATAATAATAGGTGAAAAAATGCATAACCCATTTATAATAGATAATGATAATAAAACATTTGATTTATTTTCAAAACTACTTTCAAATAGAATTATTTTTTTAGAAGGTGAAATAAATGACTCCACTTCTAATATTATTATTTGTGAACTTCTATATTTAGATTCCATTTCAAATGAAGATATATTTTTATATATTAATAGTCCTGGGGGAAGTATAACTTCAGGTATGGCAATTTATGATACTATGAATTATATAAAAAGTAACGTAATCACTATTGGAATTGGCCTTTGTGCCTCTATGGGTGCATTTTTACTCTCTAGTGGATATAAAAGATACGCACTTCCAAATACTGAAATAATGATACATGAACCACTTGGTGGTATAGAAGGACAAGCTACACAAATGAAAATAGTAACAGATAGAATATTAAAAGTAAGAGAAAACTTAAATAAAATACTATCTAAAAATACTAAAAAATCTTTATCTAAAATTAAAAAAGATACCGAGCGTGACTATTATATGAATGCTTCGGAAGCGCTTGATTATGGAATAATAGACAAAATAATAAAGAACCATTAAATGGTTCTTTTATAATTTTAAATCAATTTCTTTTAACATAACTTCTATTCTATTATAATTTATTTTGTTATTATCATCCCTCATAGGAAAATCAATATTAATATTATCTACTCCCATAACACTTAAATTATAACTAGTAACTTCTTCTACATCAACAATACTCTGATTATTATAAAATACTAATGTTGCTACTGAAGTAATACTTCTACTTGAATTATTTGTAAAAGTAACAAGAATATTTTTTCCCGTATTAATAGCACTAACATTTACTCCACTATAAAGCGCATCATAATCTCTTAATTCCTCTTTTACTATTTTAGTTTCAAGTGTATATTTACTAAAAGGTTCATCTTCTCCAGATATTAATAACATTCCATAAGAATATTTAAAAGAAGCAACATAATTATATAAATCCCTTGTATATAATTTTGTACCTGTATTATCATACATAGTAATTGTAGTATTAACATAAATAGGTTCATTATTAAAATTAGATATTTTAAATATTATCTTTTTAGCACCATAACTTCCTTCAAATAATCCCATATCGTCTACTTTAACATTATTATTTAATTTAGTTAATTCATCATCTACTTTATCATTTTTTTCTTCTTCAGTTTTTTTCTTACATCCACATATTATTAATAAAATAATAAAAATTAAACTAAATATTTTAAATACTTTCTTTATAATAATCACCTACTTTTTACTCGCATTCTCTACAATCTCTTTAATTTTTCTAAATCTATGATTAATACAACTTTTACTTACTTTACTTTCTGTTTCACTACTAATTATTAATGCAAGCTCAGACATTGAACTCTCAGGATACTTTTCCTTATATATACATATTGTTTTTAATTTTTCATCAAGCAAATCAAAATCTATTATCTCTTTTAATTTACTAATTAAATCCAGTTGTTCTCTAGATGCATTCATACTTTTATCAACGTTAGCCTGTTCACAATTATTTAGTCTATTAGTCATATTTTTATGATCTCTATATATTCTAATATCTTCATAATAAAATAGTGAACTAGTAGCATTTAATAGTTTAATAAAATCACTTATTTTTTCAGCTTCTTTTATATAAACCATATAATTCTTATCTCTTTTTATTACTTTACTATTAAAATACATTTCATTTAATAAATCATTAACATAATTAGCAGTTAAATAATTATTAATTACAAATTCAGCATGATATCTACTTGTTTTAGGATCATTAATACTTCCACAAATCATAAAAATACCACGTAAATAAGCCTGTTTATCTTTTAATTCATCTACTAAATACATAGATGGAATATAATTTCTTATTCCATCTTTATTAATACTTAAATCTTCTAATATTAAATCAATTTTATCTTTAATAATTAATAAAACTAATTTATTCTTTCTTAAAGAATTTACACCACTAGTATCCATTTCTATTTCTACATGATATATTTCTTTAATAAGTTTATATATTCTTCTTGCTACACTTATGTTTTCTGTATATATTTCAAATCTATCTTCATATATTTTAACACCAATATTAAGTATTGCAGATAATTCAGCAATTTTTTCTGAATACCCATACTCAATATTACTTATTTCATTTTTAATATTTGAAGTAAAAGACATTTAATCACCCCACAATTAATTACCATCTACTTGAAAAACTTCTACCTTTAGAAGGGAATGAAATCATTTTTCTTGGATTTATTGTACTACTACCATCACTTCCAAGTAAAACCATAAAATGAAGATGTGCTCCTGTAGAACATTTATCCCATCCACCATTTCGTCTTAAAGTATAACCTCCACCACCACTTTTTCCAATAACAGTAGTAACAATTACTTCTTGTCCCATTTTTACATTAATAGATGCTAAATGCATATATCTAGTTCTATATATTTTTCCTTTAACACTATGTCTTATAGTTACAATATTACCACCGCAAGAACTCTTTATTGTAATTCCAACTACTGTACCAGAAGCAGCAGCATATACATTACTTTCAATTGGAACTGAAATATCTATTCCACTGTGCAATTCTTTACCATGAATTGGACAAATTCTATAACCCCATTCACTAGATACTGTTCCTTTTGCCAAAGGTCTTACAAGTCCACTAGATGTTTTAACAGTTAAACACTCATCTAAATCAACAGTTTCTTTACATCCATTTTCTTTATAAACGCTTTCATAATATGCAAGTGTTTTCTTTCTATCAGCAATAGTATCATCAATATCAGTATGTGCTGTTTCTAAATCTTTCAAATCTACATTATAGTTTTTAAGTTTAGTTTCTAAAGAACTAATCGAATTTTCAGATTTTTCTATCTTATCATTAAGTTCAATTTGATAATTCTTATTCTCTTCAATCATTTTATACATTTTATCAACTAACTCATCATTATATTGAGTCAATTCCTCAACAATCGCACTTCTATATATAAAATCAGTAAATGATTTAGCTTCAAAAACATATTCTAAATATATATTATCTTTATTAGACATCTGTAAAAATGAAAGTAAACTATCAATTTCTTTCTTTTTAGAAGTTATTCCTTCATTTAATTCATCTATTTTAACAAGTAATTCTTCTATTTCACCCTCATACTTTTCAATATCACTTTCTAAAGAAGAAATATCATCTTTAGCATTACTAATATTCTTTTGTACATCTTTTTGCTTTTGAATTAAAGCAGCTCTATTAGCTTCATCCCTTGCTAGTTCTTCTTTTACTTGTTTTAAAGATTTAGCATTAATACTACTTATAAATATAAATGAACAAATAATAACTAATAATAATTTATAACACCTTTTCATCATACTTTTAAATGTTTCCTTACTGCTATAAAACTACCAAAAGCCCCAACTACAACCCCAACACATACTAATACTAACATTAATGTATAAATAATTTCACTAGGCTTAATTAATGGAATAATTGCAGTAAATAATTGTCCACCTAATCTCTTATAAAAATATGTATATCCATAACAACATATAGTTATAGGAATTATTGAACCTAAAAATCCTAAAATAATACCTTCAAAAAAGAAAGGTTGACGAATAAATGCGTTACTTGCACCTACTAGTCTTCTTATTTCAATTTCTCTACTTCTTGATTGAATAGTTATTTTAATAGTATTAATAATTAAAAATGCTGTAACTACTACTAAAGCAATAACTGCAACATAAGTAATTTTTTTAATAATATCAAATATTTTAACTAACTCTTCTACTGAACCTTCACCATATTTAACAACATCTACTTTTTCCATTCTTTTAATCTTATCAGCAGTCTCACCAATATGATTAATATCATCTACTTTAACTAAAAAAGTATCTTGAAGTGGATTTGTTTCATCAGTATATTCAGACAAAATACTATTAAAAACTTCACTTTCTTTTTGCATTTCCTCTTTAATAGAATTTTTAGAATTGAATTCTATATCTTTAACATTATTTAATACTGATATATCATTTCTTAAAGTATTTATTTCCTCTTCATTTACACCTCTATCTAAAAAAACCACAATAGTTAAATCTTCTTCAATTTCTCTTGTAAAATTATTAACATTATAAGAAAGAATAATACTAATTCCTACTAATAAAAGTGTAATAGTTATACAAAATATACTTGCTAAAGATAAAGAAAAGTTTCTAAACACACCTTTAAAAGATTCACTTAAATTAGATTTTAATTTTCTAAATATTTTCATCTTTATACTTTCCTTTCATTGTATCTTTAACAACCATACCTTTGTCTATTGTAATAACTCTTTTTTTCATTTTATTAACTATTTTTTCATCATGAGTTGCCATAATAATTGTAGTACCTAAATCTATATTAATACTTTCAATTACTTTCATAATTTCCATAGACATAGATGGATCTAAATTACCAGTTGGTTCATCACAAATTAATACTTTCGGATTATTAACTATAGCTCTTGCTATACTTACTCTTTGTTGCTCTCCACCAGATAATTCACTAGGATAACTTCTTAATTTATCTTTAAGCCCTACTTGTTCCAATGCTTTTATAGTTCTTTTCCTAACTTCATCATTCTTTAAACCATATACTTCTAATGCAAAAGCAACATTTTCATAAACTGTCTTTTTAGGTAATAACTTATAATCTTGAAAAACAACTCCAAGTCTTCTTCTTAATTTATATACTTTTCCATTTCTAAGTCTAGCAACATTTATTCCACCTACATATACTTCTCCTCTAGTAGGTCTTTCTTGTCTATATAATAATTTTATTAATGTAGATTTACCACTTCCAGAAGCTCCAATTATAAATACAAATTCACCCTTAGAAATCGTTAAATTTACATCACATAATGCAGTTACACCATTATTATATCTTTTATAAACATTTTTAAGTTCTATTAATTGCATAAAACCTCCAATCTATATATCTGTATCTTCAAATTGTAATTTTTTTCTCTCAGTTCCACCCAATACTTCATAACAATCACTAACAACAATAAAAGCATCAGGATCTATTTCTTTAATAGCGCTTTTTAATAATGAATATCTTTCAGTAGGAACAACACACATAAGCATTTTCTTTTTCTTATGAGAATAAGCTCCATGACTATCAAATTCTGTTACTCCACTCTCTATTATTTTAATAATAAAATCTTTTACTTCTTCTTGTTTACTAGTTTGAATAAAGAATGTTTTAGATGCACTTATACCAATTAACATTTTATCAACCATATAAGTAGACATAAATGTAATTAATAATGAATACATTACACTAGTATAACCAAAAGTAAATCCACCTGCAATAATTATTATTAAAGAAATACTTCTAAGTAATCCTCCAAGTGGTTGTTTTTTATAATGTTGAATGATTAATGCTATTATACTTGTACCTCCAGTATTAAAACCAGCTTTATATACAAGACTTTCACCAAATCCTCCAACAACACCTGCTGCAAGAACATAAAGTAATATATCATCGAAATAGAAATTTATCATCATAGGTATATTCTTAGTTAAATAAACAAATAAAGTTGATGTAGTAGCTCCTATAATACTCATAAGTGATTTTTTAACTCCTAAAGTAAATATACTAAGTATTATAAATATAGCATTACCAACCATAATAACAAATGTTGGATCTAAATTTACAAGTTCATTTAAAATAATACCAACTCCACCAAGTCCACCACCTACAAAATTATTAGGTACTGAAAATAGATTATAAGAAAGAGATGATATAAAACAACCAACAACAAACAAAGCAGACCTTTTAGCAGCTTCTTTTTTAATGACTATTTTTTTAAGTCTCTCACTATTAAATTTATGTAACTTTAAAAATAACCTCATAATATTCTTCTCCATTTTAAATTATATCAAAAATGTCGATATTTTTCTACTAATTATATGCGAAATGTAAAATAAAAGAAGAATTAAACTTTTAATCCTTCTTCTAAAAATTCTTTTATATCTCCATCTAATACTTTTTCAACATTACTTGTTTCATAATTACTTCTATTATCTTTTACTAAAGTATATGGACACATTACATAACTTCTAATCGCACTTCCAAAGTTTACATCCATAACTTCCCCCTTAAGCTCTTTTACCTTATCATTAAATTCTCTCATATTCATAATGAATAATTTTGACTTAAGCATCTCTAAAGCACGTTCTTTATTCTTAATTTGACTTCTTTCTATTTGGCAAGATGTCACAATGCCAGAAGGTAAATGTGTAATTCTAACAGCTGAATCAGTAGTATTAACACCTTGTCCTCCAGCTCCACTAGAACGATATACATCTATTTTTAAATCACTCTCTTTAATCTCAACATCTAGATTTTTATCTATCTCAGGTGTTACTAAAACAGATGCAAATGATGTATGTCTTCTTTTATTACTATCAAATGGACTAATTCTAACAAGTCTATGAACGCCAGTTTCACTTTTTAGATATCCAAATGGATAATAACCTTTAACAAGTAAAACAACTCCTTTAATACCAACTTCTTCACCATCATTTTTACTTATAATTTCATATTTATAGTCATTTTTCTCAAAAAATCTAGTATACATTCTAAATAACATATTAGCCCAATCATTACTTTCTGTTCCACCCGCACCAGAATGTATTTCTACATACGCATTAGATGAATCATATTCTCCATTTAAAAATGTTGATAATTTAAGACTAGATAATTCACTTTCTATTCTATTAACTTCATCACTTAAACTATCAATTTCATTCTCATCTAATTCATTAATCATTTCCTTTAATATATTAATACTATCACTTAATACTTCATACTTATTAACAATAGATTTAAGATTTTTATTTTCATTTAATACATCTTTAGTATTATCTGTATTCCAAAAATCAGGATTAGATATTATTTCATCTAATTCTTTTATTCTATTACTTTTATCTTTAATATTAAGTTTTTCATTTAAATCACTTAAATCACAAATAAATTCTTCTATTTTTTTCTCTATATCTTTCGTTTCCATGTATAAATTATAACATAAACATTCATTCTTTACTATCAAACAATAATTTTTGCATTCTATATGGATCACTTAAATACATTTTATATGTTTGATAAATCTCTGTATCTTCATATTTAATAACATTAAAATTATCATTTAAATCAAGTATTTCTCCATTAATATAAGATATTAATATCGGAGAATGAGTTGCTATTATAAATTGACTACCTTCTAATACTAAATTGTGTATTAAACAAAGTAAAGTCATTTGTCTTTGTGGTGATAAAGCAGCTTCTGGTTCATCTAAAATATAAAGACCATGATCACTAAATCTATTCTTAACAAGCTTAATAAAAGCTTCTCCATGAGAACACTCATGCAAATTCCCTCCATATGATTCATAAATTGGTCTTCCTAATCCCTGAAACTCACTAATATTTACAATTTCAGTCTCAACATTATAAAAACTTTCTGTCCTTAAAAAAAACTTAGTTTTTGGTTTATTAAATCTTCCAATTCTTAAATATTCAAATAAATTAGAATGTGTATTCTTAGTAGAAAAATTAAAATTTTGACTACCTCCTTCAGGATTTAAACCAATGCTTACCGCTAATGCCTCTATAAATGTAGATTTACCTATACCATTTTCACCAATTAAAAAAGTAACCGGTTTATTAAGTTTAATAACACTTAAATTCTTTACAACATCAATATTAAAAGGATAGATATCAAAATTATCTATCTTATCTCTTTCTAAACTAATTGTCTTAATAAAAAGATTTGAATTCATATGCTATTTTTTTAACCTTAAAATATTTTTACTCTTATTAAATAATTCAAATTCTATTTCATCAAGTAATAATAAATCATTTTCTATGCTACTTTCTTTTTCTTCTATTATATATCTATATACATTTTTCTTCATACATTCTAAATATATATTAGTAGCAACTTCTTCAATTAACTTATCATTTATATATTCTTTATAATTCTGAGCCTCAAAAAAACTATCAAAAATTTTATTCACTCTATATGAATTTAAACATTTTCCATTTTCAAAAGAAGGTATAATCATTTCTTTATCAAGTACACTTCTATAAGGTAAAACAACTTCAGCTTCTTCTTTTTCTCTATTAATTAAAAATGCAGGACTAACAATATAACCAATAATATCATTTCTATCTTTAAAACTAGTTTCTCCTACTACATAACCACCATAATTCAAAAACGTTAAAATTACATATTTTAATTCTAAATTATCCATATAACCCTCCTAATAACAAAATTTATTTATGCTTATTTAATTTATAAGTATTATTTCTAATATTATTAAATTCATCTGAAATACTAATAATAACTTCTTTTAATTCCTCTTTATTTTTAACAACTATATCATTATCATTAACTAGTGTATAAACAACTTTTAAACCATTTTTTAAAGTATAATAACATATTCGATCATCTATACTTTTAATCTTACCAATTCTATCTTTAATTTCAAAATCTCTTTCAACTTCATTTCTATCAAATCCAAAAAAATCTCTTAATGTTTTACATTCTCCAATATAAATATTAAAAGATACTTTACCCTCATCATGTATTCCAGGATTATATTCAAAAACACTTGTCTGAACTAAATTAGATGGTATTTTAAAATCTTTTTTTATAGGTAATTTTAAATTAAATGCAAGAATATTCCCATCTAAATCCATAGAATTACATATTGCTAAATTAACTTTATCATCGAGACTAAACATATTATCACCCTTAAATAATATAACACAAATAATAATTTTAAAATAGCTATGTTACAAACTTCTTTTTAAAAAATCATATAATTTAAACTTTCTTATTTTTATTCAACAGTTACACTTTTAGCAAGATTTCTAGGTTTATCTATACTACATCCTTTTTTATATGCTACATAATATGCAATTAACTGTAATGATGGTACTACTAATAATGGCTGCAATTTTTTATGAATCTTAGGTATTATAATTTGATTCTTATATTTTAATTTATCTGTACCAATATATATTGGAGTAGCTCCTCTTGCTATTACCTCCTCTAAATTAGATAAAGTTTTATCGTGAGTAACTTCATCTGTAACAATTCCAAATACTACAGTTTTATTATCTATTAATGAAATAGTTCCATGTTTTAATTCACCAGCTTGATATGCTTCACTATGTATATAAGATATTTCTTTTAATTTCAAACTTCCTTCTAAAGCAATAGCATAATCTATTCTTCTTCCAATAAAGAATACATCTTTTTTTCTATATACTTTATCAGCCATTTTTTTATGAAAACCAGTTTTATCCAACTGCACTTTTAATAATTGAGGTAAAGATAACAAATCATTCATATAATTACTATCAGGTTTTATTTTATATGATAGTAAACTTAGTATTAATACTTGTAATATATATGCCTTAGTTGTTGCTACTGCAATCTCCTTTCCAGCTTCAATTAATACTTTATAAGTAGATTCCCTTGCAATTGTAGAAGTCTCAGTATTCACAATAGCAAGAGTATCAATTCCTTTAGAATTTGCCATTCTCATAGCTGCAATAGTATCTGCTGTTTCTCCAGATTGACTAATTAATATTACTAAAGTAGACTTTTCATATTTAATATTTCTATATCTATATTCACTAGCTACATCAATGCTTACATCTATTCCATCTTCTTCAAAAAAATTCTTTCCAATCATTCCAACATAAAATGCAGATCCACATCCAACTATATGAATATGTTTATATTTTTTTAAATCTGGTAATAACTCTAAATGATTAGCATACTTTTTTATTAAATTATTAACAAGTACTGGTTCTTCCATTATTTCTTTCATCATATAATGTTCATAACCATGTAAACTTATATCTTCATTACTTATATTACTTATATTTATTTCTCTAACTATTTTTTTATTATCTTTAGTTATTTTATAACCATTTTTATCAATAGTTACAAGTTCATTTGCTCCTAATAAAACATATTTATTTGTATAATTAAGTATAGCTCCAATATCACTAGTCACATAGTATTCTTTATTTCCTACGCCAAGTATTAAAGGAGATTCACACCTAATTGCATATAATTTATTAGGTTCATTATCACACATAATTAATAGTGCATAACTTCCTTTTAATTCTTTAATAGATTTATTAATAGCTTCTTCCATATTGCCATTATAATATTTATTTATAAGTGAAGCGATTACTTCTGAATCAGTATCACTATTAAAATGAATGTTTTCTTTAATTAATTTGTTTTTTATCTCAATAGCATTCTCGATAATACCATTATGAACTAAAGTTATATGTCCAGATGAATGAGGATGAGCATTTATTTCACTAGGCTTTCCATGAGTAGCCCATCTAGTATGAGCTATTCCAATATTACTATTTATTAATTTTTCATTTTTAATTTTTTCTTCTAATTCAGATATTTTTCCAACACTTTTTATTATTTGAATAGACTCATCATTCATTAATGCAATACCTGATGAATCATATCCTCTATATTCTAAATTTTTAAGTCCACTTAAAAGAACATCCTTTGGATGCTTAGGGCCTAAATAACCAATTATTCCACACATAAAATTTCTCCATATCAAAAAATATTAGTGTTGATATATCCTCTGTTATAATATTGATTTTATTTTTTACTATATATCTAACGAATCACTTATCCGTAGTAGAACCCGCCGAATCTTTCGATAACTACTATCCTCGTCAACTATTATTAGTCCAGGCGCTAAAATAATCTTACTCTCCTTTCGAGACTATCCTTTAATAATATTATATAAATAAAAAAGAAAATTATCAAATTTTCTTTTCTAATAATTCATATTAAAACCAATCAAAATCTTTAACATTTACTACACTATCATCAAATAAAGTTAAACTAAGTTGTGGTTCACCACATCCAATTTCACCTGCATTAATACTAAATATTTCATAAAATAATAAAAGTTGGAAAATCCAACTTTTTTATTTACTTACTTGGTTTATCAAACTCAAGCCATCTATCAATTATTTTAATATTGTTTAATATATTACAATCATATTCAGGATTCAAATTAAATAATAATGACTTACTAGCTTCTTTTTTAATTAAATATTCATGAAGATTACCTAAATATTCAAATTCATTATTATAACTCTCCACCATATTATTAGAAACATTAAATGTATCATCTAACATTTCACTACTCCACATAACACCTTTTGCATATAAATCAATATTATCGCTTTCTAACTAGTCTTTTCTTACATTCAAACAAATATTCTTCTATATGTATTTGATGTCCAATATCATATACATCATCTATATCACTTAAACTATTATACATTTTCATAAAAACATTATTAAATGGTTCATATGAACTACCTGAATTTCTAAATCTAATTGGAATATAATACGCTGAATGAAAATCTTCATCATATCCATTTATATATGGTTGTATATAAAAATATAGTTTAAAAACATCTTCCTCTTTTTTGATCATTAATATATTAGCAACCTCATGAGCTGTTTCATCTGAATACCAAGTTATAGTTTTATTTTTAGAATCGAATAATTCATTATAATTTGAATGATTAAATAAACGATATCTATTTTTCTCATCTTCTATATTTTTTCTTTGTTCTTCAAGATATTCTTCTTTCTCTTCTTCTGTTTCAATATAAAAAGGAATAAAAACATCATCAAATATATTAATATTTTCTATATCATAAAACAATTTATCAAATAATCTATATACACCATAATTTTCTTTAGTAATTACAAAGTTATTTGAATTATCATCAATTTTACCATGAATTGAACAATATAAATCAAGATTACCACTATAACTAAATCTTATATATTTATCTTTTTTTTCAAGAATAACATCATTTCCAAAATTAGTCTTTTCCTTTATAAGTTTCATTCAAAACACCCCAAACATCTAATAAGATTTTAACACAAAAAAGCCTGCAAATACAGGCTTTAATTATTTACCACAACATTGTTTATATTTTTTTCCACTGCCACATGCGGGCCAAATTAGTATATTATCCATACTTATATTGTCATTTTTTATATAAAATATTCGCCTAATGTGCACAAAATGTGCGCAAATACTAGCATATCCTATATTTTCTTTGTCACTACTATTATACGAATATTAATCAATTAATCATTTATCGTAATATCTTAATCTTTAGATATATTTCTTTTTTTAGAGAATTTTACGTATTATAATTATAAAAAGAAAAAGGATTAAACTAATCCTTTTGCAATTCATTATTTGATTTCGATATACTTTTTATTTTTGATTTGTTTGTTTTCTTTTTTAGGAACTTCAATCTTTAATGTTCCATCTTCA
>CACYLI010000003.1 GCA_902775285.1 uncultured Erysipelotrichaceae bacterium
CATCTAATACTTCAGTTTCTTGTATTAGCATTGTTTCTTCTGTACTCTTTCTAAATAATTTCATTACATTTGGTAATGCTATTATCATAAGTATTGCAATTATTGCAACAACTGCAAGTAACTCTACAAGTGTAAATCCTTTTTTATTCTTCATATTTAATCACCTACTATATTAAGTATACAAAAAATATAAAAAAAAAGAAACATAAAGTTTCTAATTTAATTTTTCTTTTACAATAGTATTAACAATTTTCATATCAGCTTTACCATTAACTAATGGTTTAAGTTCTTTCATAATAGTTCCCATATCTTTGATTGAAGTTGGCTTTACTTTATCAAATACTTCATCTATTACTTTATTTAATTCTTCATCACTTAATTGTTCGGGTAAATATGTACTTAATAATTCAATTTCTCTATTAAGTCCATCTATTAAATCTTGTCTATTTCCTGCTTTAAATTGTTCAATACTTTCTTTATGAGTTTTTACTTGTTTGCTTACAACTTCTATTACAACTTCATCACTAGCTTCATGTCTTTCCATTTTATTATCAATAAGATATTTATCTATACCACTTTTTAATAGTCTTAAAGTACTAACTTTATCTTTATCTTTATTTTTCATGGCTTCAATCATATCTTTTGATATTTTATCGTATAGCATACTTTACTCCTTTATTAATTAAAAATTTCTTTGTTTATTATGTTTTTTAGCATTTCTAATAGCTTCTTTTTTAGCTTCTCTTCTAACAATGCCAGGTTTAGAGTATTCTCTTCTCTTTTTCATTTCAGTAGGGACTCCGCTTCTTTGAACTTTCATCTTAAAACGTTTTAATGCACCCTCAACATTTCCGTCTTTAACATCTACGTGTGTCATATTTCTTCCCTCCCTTCATGACTATAAGTAATTATAGTATAAAATTTGTCAAATTTCAAGAGAATTATCAATAAAAATATTAAAATAAAAGACAATTATGTTATAATCATATTATAAGGAGAGTTTATGAAAAAGAATTATATTATTATTTTGATAGCAATTATTTTATTATTAGGAGGTGTTATTACAATTAAAATTATGAATAAGAAAGAAGTACCAAAAAGAATTGATCCAGTTAAATTTGATATAAGCACTGGGAGTGAAACAAATTTTGATTATAAAATGATAAAACAAGCTAGTAGTCATTATGATAAAAATTATATGATTAGTCCACTATCTATTGCATATGCTTTATCTATATTAGAAAAAGGTAGTACTGATAATACTAAAACAGAAATTGATAATGCACTTGAAGATTATAAATTATTGAATATTGTTAATGTTAAAGATAGAATTAGTCTTGCTAATTTATTATTCATTAATAAAAGATATGAAAGTGATATTAAAAAAACATATATTGATGAAATAAAAAAAGATTTTGATTCAGATTTAATAATAGATGAATTTAAAACACCAGATAAAGTTAATAATTGGATTAGTGATAAAACATTTGGAATGCTTAAAGATGTACTAGATAATATTAATCCAAATACTATGTTAGGAATAGCTAATGCTTTAGCAATAGATGTTGAATGGGATAAAAAGTTTGAATGTACAAATACGCGTAAAGAAGAGTTTACTTTATCTAGTGGAAGAAAAATAGATTCTGCTATTATGCATTCTTCAAATGATGTAAGTTATTTTAAATTAGATAATGCTGAAGGAATAGTAAAAGATTATAAAATATATAATTATAAAACTGGTGAAAGTTATAATTGGTTTGAAAGTGTTTATGCTAAAGATGATACTATTGCACTTGAATATATAGCAATTCTACCAGATAATATAAATGATTTTATTAATAAATTTGATGCAAATACATTAAATAATATTAAATCTAATCTAGTTAGTTCAGACTCTAAAAGAGATATTAATTTAAGTTTACCTAAATATACATATGATTTTGATTATACTTATTTTAAAAATGATTTAATAAATCTTGGTATTAAAGATGCTTTTGATGCAGTAAATGCTAGTTTTAAAAACATTTCAGATAAATTAATGTATGTAAGTGATGCAATTCATAAATCTCATATAGAATTAAGTGAGAATGGAACTAAAGCTGCTGCTGTTACTGTATTTATATTAAAAGATAACGCAATGGCAAGAGAAGAAGAAAAAGAAATAATTAATATTAAATTTAATAAACCATTTATATATTTAATTAAAGAAAAGAATTCAAATAATATATGGTTCTTTGGTACTGTATATGAACCTATGAAATTTGAAAACGATAAAATGGAATGTAATGTACAATAAAAAATTACCAATTAAGGTAATTTTTTATTTTAATGTTTTAATTAGTTCTTTTTCTCTTAAATCTAAATTATCTATTGAATCGATATCAACAAATCTTATTTCATAATAATTACTTTCACTTTGCTTATCTTTTTCTTCTCCACCTAATACTGGTCTACCATTAATAATATTACATAAGAAATAATTAGATATATCATTTTCATATTCACTTTTTTTAAGAAACTTAACTATTTCTATATCTACTCCCATTTCTTCTTTTAATTCTCTTTTAACATTTTCTTCTAGTGTTTCATTTTCTTCAAGCCCACCACCAGGTATAACATAATACTCTTTATTATTTTTTCTTCTAAACATTAATAAAACTTTATTGTCTTCAATTATTATTGCTCTAGAACTAATTCTTTTATCCATTTTTTCTCCTTACTAAATTTAATCTTTCTTGATTTAATTCATTCATCATTTCAATATAAGCATAGCTAGGATTAGTATTAGACAAATATATAGCATAGAATAACCATTCATATTCATGATATAAGTCTATATTTTCATATTCTAGAGATTTAAACTTTTTATAGTTTTCTTTTGTCAAAATAGTATTAAAAACCATATTGTTAAAATCTATTAAATTAAAACTAGCAAGTTCACTATCTGAATTATATTTAGAATTCATCCAGTCATATCCATTAGGCTTATAAATAGTATTCATTTCTTCTTTTGTCATTAATACTCCTCCTTTCAAAGTATTTAATATTATATCAAAAAATAAAAAAAGAGTCAAAAGACTCTTATTTTATTTGACTCATTACTTCTTCAGCAAAGTTATCATTTCTCTTTTCCATACCTTCGCCTACTTCATATTTAACAAGTTTTACTAAACTACATTTATTATTTTCTAAATATTGTTTTACTTTCATACTAGAATCTTTAATAAATGCTTGTTCAACCAAAACAGTTTCTTCATAGAATTTTCTAATTCTACCTTCTACTATTTTATCAGCAAATTCAGGTTTACTTCCTTCATTTAAAACTTGTTCTTTAATTACAGATTTTTCATGTTCTAAATCAGAAGATGGAACACTATCAATTGTAGTATATAGTGGTCTCATAGCTGCAGCTTGCATAGCAACATCTTTAGCTACTTCTTCATTGTCTCCTTCTACTACTACTAATGAAGCAATTTTTCCACCCATATGAAGGTAAGTTCCAAATACTTCACTTGATTTCTTAGTTATTTTTTCAAATCTTCTTAAACTAATTTTTTCACCAATTTTAGCAGTAGCATTAACAATTAAATCATTAACTGTATCACTACCAACTTTTAATTCTAAAGCTTCTTCCATAGTTTTAGCTTTACTATCTAAAATAGCATTTCCTATTTTATCAAGTAATTCTTTGAATTCAGCATTTTTAGCTACAAAATCAGTTTCAGAGTTTAATTCTAAAACAACTGCATCATTTTTCTTAGTATAAAAATTTGCAAGACCTTCAGCTGCGATTCTTTCAGCTTTTTTAGCAGCTTTAGAAATACCTTTTTCTCTTAAATAATCGATTGCTTTGTCCATATCTCCATTACTTTCAACAAGGGCTTTTTTACAATCCATCATTCCAGCTCCAGTTCTTTCTCTTAAGTCTTTAACCATACTAGCACTAATTTCCATATTACTTTCCTCCTAATTTAATGATGAAATAAGTTCATCTTTTTTCATAGTAGAATAACCAGCAATACCTTTTTCTTTAGCAAGTTTCTTAAGTTCAGCAACTGTTAATTTAGAGTAATCTGTTTTTTCTTCTTTTTTAGTTTCTTTCTTAGTTTCTTTTTTTGCAGGTTTTTCTTCTTTTTTATCTTCTTCACTAAAATCATCAAGTTCAACTACTTTAGTTTCAACTTTGATATCTTTAGCATTTTTAGTATTTTCATCTTCTGTAACATAATCTACTAATTCTAGTCCATTACATTCACATACAGCATTAGCTAAAACACCTAAAACAACTTTAACACTTCTAACAGCATCATCATTAGCTGGAATAACAAAGTCTACATCATCTGGATCACAGTTAGTATCAACAATTCCAAATACTGGAATATTTAATTTTCTTGCTTCTTTAATAGCATTAATTTCTACTCTAGGATCTACTACAATGATTGCTTTTGGAAGACTTTCCATTCCTCTAATTCCACAAAGAAGTTTATTTAGTCTATCATATTCTTTTTGAATCTTAGCAACTTCTTTTTTAGGAAGTAATTCGAATTTTCCACTTTCTTCCATTTTTTCAATTTGAACTAGTCTTTTAACTCTTTCTCTAATTGTTCTGAAATTAGTTAAAGTTCCTCCTAGCCATCTTTCAGTTACATAAAAACTATTACATCTTGTTGCTTCTTCGATACTTGCTTCTTTAGCTTGTTTCTTAGTACCAACAAATAGAACCTTACCACCATTTTCACATGCTTTAAGAAGTTCAGCGTAAGCTTCTTCTATTTTTTCAACAGTTTTTTGTAAATCAATAATATGAATGTCATCTCTTGTAGTAAAAATGTATTCCTTCATTTTAGGATTCCATCTTTTAGCTTGATGTCCAAAGTGTACACCTGCTTCTAATAAATAACTTTTTGCAATTACTGCCATATATCTCTCTCCTTTCGTTAATTCTTCTGCTTATCTTTAAATTAATATTCACTTAAAACTATTTTAAGCACTAGAATATTAAATCAATAAGCATGTTTTTTTTCTTAAAGCCAACTTATTTTAACATAATTTTCTGCAAAAAAAAAGAGTTTTATTTAAAAAAAGCATGTTGTATCAAATTTAAATATATCTCCTATTAATTTTACTATACTTGGTAGTATAAATATAATTGCAAGTATTATTGCCATTGAAACGAGAGTTTTACTAGCTTTCTTAAGTCCATCTGCATCTTTTGATATAATAGCTGGTATTAATTTTATCATTCCATTTACTATAGCTATTATTGCTCCTAATATTTGAATTACCTTAATTGATGCTTTAACTATTTTAGTTAAATTAGACCCTAGTATTTCACTACATGTATTTGTTTTATTATTAAAATCTATTTGAGGTGCTTCTGGTGCATTACTTGAAGCTATTTTATAATTATTATAAGCAAGTATTTCTTGAGCACTAACAAAAAACACAAAAAAAACAACTAATATAATATATAATATTTTTTTCATAAAATCCCCCAAATAAAAAGTATGCATATTATAGCATACATTTTTAAACTATGCAAGATACATCAAATTTAAAGATTTTTCCTATTAAATTTAATACTGTTGGAAATAAGAATATAATTGCAAGTATTATTGCCATCATAACTAAATCTTTACTAGCTTTCTTAAGTCCATCTGCATCTTTTGACATAATAGCTGGTATTAATTTTATCATTCCATTTACAATAGCTATTATTGCTCCTAATATTTGTAATACTTTTATAGAACCTTTTACTACTTTTGTTAAATTTGTTCCTAAAATACTAGCACAATCATTATTTTGATTAAAATCTAAATTAGGTACATTAGGAGCAGTTCCTCTACCTGTGGTTCTAAAATTATTTAAAGTTGATTGTTGATTATCTAGTTCACTACTAACAGCATCACTTACTTGATCTTTTAATTCTTCTTCTTTCTTTTTAGCTTCTTCTGTATTAGAATTATCAGCTAAACAGCTAACAAGACTACTATTATTTGGAATTGCTTCTTCAAATAATGCTCTATCAGATTTTGATGGATTTTTTTCCTTTAAAACTACATATTTAATAAAATCTTGAGAATTTAGACCTGAACATTTCTGTTTTAAATGACAGAATAACGCAGCATTAGATATTGTATTGCCTTGTTTTATATATGTTACAAGTTCAGATTTAACTTTTTCAAATAAATCATTTGAAAATCCAGTACTATTTTGTTTAATGCATTCACTAGCATATGTACTAGCAGCATCAGAAGAACTATTACTACAAAAACTTTCAGATAAAAATTTTTTTTCTAAACATGTTTTCATTTTACCCAAAGTTTCGTTATCAACTGTTACTTCTCCTAAATTAGTTTCATCTACCCAATTATATGTTCCAGGATTTGAATAAGCAAAATTAACATTTTGTAAATTATTGCTATCTAAACTAACATAAAAATATGGAGCACAACCACTATTTTCATCTAAACTACTTGGAACAGTAATAAATAATCTATCACTATTCTTTTTTATAAGTATACCTGGATTTTTAGAATTATTAGGTGTAAATGCTTTATATTCTTGATAACATTTTTTTCCATTATCATGATATGCTGTATAAAAATATCCTTTTTTAGCAGATGAATAATAACAAAGTCCATGAATTTTAACTTTTTGATCTTTTAATAAATAATCATGTTCATATACTTTTAATGGCTTTAAAGACGTATTTTTGCAACTTGAAGTACCTACACTAAAATTACAAACTTGATTAGAAAAATCTATTCCATCACAATTATCAGCATATACTTTATTAGTAAAAATTATAAAACTAAACATAATAAAAATATATATAAATAATTTTCTCATTTTATTACCTACTTTCTATTAATAATAATAACATAATTATCATAAAATAAAAATATACTTTACAACAAATTTTTACTATTAATGGAATTTTTATTATAAATATAGTATAATGATAATGGTGATTTTATGTCAAATGCGACATACAAAAATAGAGGTATGTTTCTTGAGAATATTATTAATGAATCTAATACTTATTATAATAGTATAGATAAATCATTAATATATAAGAAGCCTACACCTATTAAAGTACTAAATGTTAGTTATCCAAATAATAAATCACATCTAATTGATAAAGCTGTATATTCTAGTATATCTACTCTTGATTATAATGGAATATATAGAGAAAAATATATTGAGTTTGATGCTAAAGAATGTCATAATAAAACATCTTTTCCATTATCTAATATTAAATTTCATCAATTAGAACATATGAAAAAAGTAATTAAACAAAGAGGAATTGTATTTTTAATAATATTTATGAATAATAATTTTTATCTATTAAAAGGTGAAGATATCATAGAATTTATAAATACAAGTGATAGAAAATCTATAGAATTTGAATATTTAGAAAGTAAAGGATATAAAATTAAAGAAAGTTATACCCCAAGGCTTAAATATTTAGATGCTGTAGATGAAGCATATTTTAAGGAGTAAATATGAAAAAAATTGTAAAGAAAAAGAATAAAATTGAAGAATTAGAAAAAAATATTAAACCAGAAAAAAAGAAAAAAGAAAAAAAGGAAAAAGTTAAAGGAAAAAGACATAAATTTAGATTTTTCTATTGGCTATGTGTGTTTATAATTATTTGTGCTTTGGGAGTATTTATTGCTGGATGTGGTTTTTGCTATTATATAGTTAAAGGTGCTCCAGAATTTGATATTCAAAAAATGTTTGAAAAAGAAGCAACAAGAATATTTGATTCTAAAGGTAACTTAATTGCTACTCTAGGAACTGAACAAAGACAAAAAGTAACATATGAAGAGCTTCCTCAAGTATTAGTTGATGCTATTATTGCAACAGAAGATTCAAGATTTTTTCAACATAATGGATTTGATGCACCAAGATTCTTAAAAGCATCTATTAGTCAAATACTAAGTCATGGTGGAGGTGGTGCTTCTACCCTAACAATGCAACTTTCAAAATTAGCATTTACTAGTACTAATACTGAAGGTTTTGGAGGAATTGTTAGAAAGTTTACTGATATATATATGGCAGTATTCAAAATGGAAAAAAATCTTACTAAAGAAGAAATAATTGAATACTATGTAAATACTCCATGTATGGGTGGAAATATATATGGTGTTCAACAAGCTAGTCAATATTATTTTGGTAAAGATGCTAAAGATTTAAATTTAGTTGAAGCTGCTCAAATAGCTGGTATGTTTCAATCTCCTAATGGATATAATCCTTATGTAAATCCAAATGATGCAAATGATAGAAAAAATACTGTTCTTTATTTAATGAAAAGACACGGTTATATAACTGAAACTGAATACAATGCTGCTAAAAGTGTTGCTATTAAAGATTTTCTTAAAAAAGGTTCTACTTCTACTAATGAATATCAAGGATTTATTGATACAGTAGTACAAGCAGTTATTGATGATACAGGAAATAATCCATATGATGTACCAATGGATATTTACACAACTATGGTTAAAGAAAAACAAGATGTAATTAATAAATTCTATAAAACATATAGTTTTAGTGCATTTAAAGATAAAGGTAGAAATTTAGAAGTTGGAATTGGAGTAATCAATAATAAAACTGGTGCTATTATAGCAGTTGGTGCTGGTAGAGATAAATCTAGTGCAATGACACTAAACGTTGCTACATTTAGTGGTCAAATGAAAAGAGCTCCTGGATCAACAGCTAAACCAATACTTGATTATGGTCCTGCAATAGAATATGCAAATCTTAGTACATATGGTCCATTTATAGATGATAAAACACCATATGGTGGTGGAAGTATGAGAAACTTTAATGGTTCTTATAAAGGGTTCATGACAATGAGAGATTGTTTAAAGAACTCAATTAATACTTGTGCTTTACAAGCATTTAGATTAACTACTAATGAACAAAAGAAAGAATTTGCTTCTAAATTAGGTGTAACATTTAGTGAAGAAGTATTACCTGATTCATATGCAATTGGAACATTTAATGGTGTTAGCCCTGTACAATTAGCAAGTGCCTACTCTGCTTTTGGAAATAATGGTAAAAGAAGTACACCACATTGTTATACTAAAATAGTTTATAGAGAAACTGAAGAAGAAATAAAACCTGTTATTAAAACAGAACAAGTAATGAAACCAACAACAGCTTATATGATTACATCTGTTCTTACAAGTGCTACAAGTGCAAGTGTTAAAGTATCAGGTACACAAGTTGCTACTAAAACTGGAACTACTTCTTATGATACATCAATGCTTAAAAAATTCGGATTAACAAGTTCAGTAATTCCAGACTCATGGACATCTAGTTATACTCCTGATTATGCAATGGCAATATGGCTTGGTTATACCGATGGTCTTACATCAAGTACAGTTAAAGCAGGACATTATTTAAAAAATGGTACTGCAACAACTCAAAGAATTAAAATTCAAGCATGGCTAGCTAGTAGAATATATGAAAAAAATTCAAAATTTAAGAATCCTGGAGGAATATCTAGTGCTAAAGTTGAACTTGAAACAATACCAGCTCAATCACCAAGTGCATATACACCAAGTAAACTAATTGGAACATTTATGTTTGTTGGAAATACTGGGCCAAGTGAAACATCAGCAAGATTTGATAAATTAACTAATCCTCAAAATGTTACATATACTACTTCAGGAAAAGATTTAGTACTTAGTTGGACTTCTCCTGGAACTCCATCTGCTATAAATACTGAATACTTACAAAAATTCTTTAATGATTCATGGAAAATACAAGCTGATAAATACTATCAAAAGAGACTAACATATAATAAATCAAATATTGGTGACTTTGGATTTGCTATTTATTTAACACAAGGTACTTCATCAACATATGTTGGTTGGACAAAAGATACAACATATACAATTGATACATCTAAATATACTGGAATTTATGATGGAGTAATTATTAAGAGTCAATATTCAATATTTAAATCTAATGCTAGTGATGGATATAAACTTGTATTTACAATAAATAATGAAACTGAAAAAATAAATGATTCAGACTTTACTGTACAAATGAATGATACTAATAAAACTTATTCTGTAGGTGAAGCATTTAGTGAACTTAATTCTTCATCTATTACTTCAATTAAGTATAAAAGAGAAGAAGTTAAACCAAATGTAACAAATTTAAATGTAACAACTTCATCTATTAGTAATAACTTAACTCCTCAGCAAATAACACAAACAGCAGGAAGTTATACAATTACATATAATATATCATTTACTTATAAAGGTACATCTATTACAAAAACTATTAATCAAACTGTTACAGTACAATAAAAAAGATGGTATTAATTACCATCTTTTTTAGTTCTTATTTTTTTCTTTACATATACTAATAAGATTACAATTTTTACATTTAGGATTTCTACTTGTACAATTATATCTACCAAATAGCACTAATTGAGAATTTATCTTATTCCAATCTTTTTCATCAAAATATTTTTTTAATTTCTTTTCTGTTTTTAAAACATCATCATTTTTATTAGAAATACCTAGTCTTTTAGATACCCTAAATACATGAGTATCTACAGCAAATGAAGGCACGTTAAATAGATTTGCTAGTACTACACTTGCTGTTTTTCGACCAACTCCATTAAGTTTTTCTAAATATTCTCTATCATTTGGAACATACCCTATTTTATTTATTTCACTAACTATAGATTTAAAATTTTTAGATTTATTAGATACAAAGCCAATTCTTTTTATATAATTTTTTATATCTTCTATACTAAGAGTATTTAATTTATCAAGAGTATCATATTTCTTATATAATTCTTTAGTAGCAATATTAACACTTTTATCAGTTGTTTGAGCAGATAACATAACTGATAATAATAATTCATAATCATGACTATACTCCAATTCACATTTTGGATTAGGAAATAGTATATCTAACTCATTTTTAATTATTTCTTTATTCATTATCATCTAACCAATCATAATCAAACATTTCCTCTGATTCTTTTTCTTCCTTAATACGCTTTTTAACACCCTTTTTAGACCATTCATAGATTATTTTATCAATATATTTGAAATTCCTTACATTATTTAAAATAGCTTCTTTAAGAGCTTCTTTTATTGTGCTTTCTTCTACTCCATTATCTATCCATTTATTAATAAGTTCATATTCAAAAGAAGATAAAGTCCTTCCTAATTCTTTTTCAAATAAAGCATAAATATCACTTTCATTCTTTTCTATTTTTTTATTTAATGCAAGTCTATCATATAATGGATCTAAAATAACTTTTTCTATAACATTACCATTATTATTACTTACATTCATTTCAATATATTTCTTATTAACTAAACTACTAAATGTATTAAATGCTTTTTCATCATCAAAACCAAGTTTCTCTTTAATATCATTAGTATCTAATAAATCAGATACATTTATAAAATATAATATTAATAAAAACTCATCCAATGTAATATCTAGTTCACCAATACATTTTACTATATTACTATTTATAACAAAATCTTTAGTTTGAAAAACACTTCTTAAATCACTCATAATTACAAATTCCTTAAATAATCTTCTATATCTCTTTCGTTATTTTGAATGTTCCCCTCCATAATATTCTTCTCAACTAATTTATATGTTTTTTTAATTTCTTCCAGTTTACAATATTTAAATAATAAATCTGGATCTAATTCAATATCTATTATACTATGTAAATCTAATATTTCTTTATAAGCTTTTACTTTTTTATCTAATTTAAGAATAAAAGCTGCATTATAAATAATTTCATCACTATACATTCTTACATCAGATAAATGTATATCTTTTTTCTCAACTATATTTTTAATACTATCTATAATATTTTTTTCTTTATTAGAAAAAGGTAAACTAGTTTCAATTTGACTCCATATACCATATTTATTATATGATGGTACTAAATCATTATAATCAATATTAAAATACTTTTTTAAATTATATCTATTTACTATAAAGAAAAACTTATATGCATTTGGACTATCAAATATTAAATCAAGTTCTTTTCTTTTATATTCTTTACTTACTTCATTTATATAATGACCATTTTTAGAAATAAAATCAATAATTTCTGGATCTAAATCAAAATCTAAAGTACAAGCAAATCTTATAGCTCTAACAATTCTAGTTTTATCTTCAGTTAGTTTTTTATTAGTATTTCCTACTACTTTTATAAGTCTACTATTTAAATCTTTTTTTGCTCCTAGTAAATCTAAAAAATTATTATTACTATCTATTGCAAAAGTATTAATAGTAAAATCTCTTCTTAATAAATCTGTTCCAAAATCTTTAGCTACACTTAATTCAACGGGTTTATTCTTTTTATATTTTCCTTCTTTTCTATATGTAGTTATATTATATGTATAACCATTTTCTTCTATATGATAAGAAAAGTATTGCTTAAAGCATACTCCTCTACCCTTAAATATTTTCATAATCTTTTCAATTGGACAATTTGTTGAGATATCTATATCAGTAGAACTATTACCAAGTAAGTAATCTCTTACATAACCACCAACTATAAAAGCTTCATACCCATTTTCATTTAACAAATTTATTATTTCTTTCATAATATTAATATTATCACAAACAATAAAAAAAGTCATTAAAAAAAGAGCTATAAGCTCTCTTTTATTAATTTAAAGCATCTTTTAATTTACTTCCAGCTTTAAATCCAGCAACAACTTTTGCAGGAATTTTAATAGCTTCTTTAGTTAATGGATTGATTCCTTCTCTAGCAGCTCTTTTTTTAGCTGTGAAAGTTCCAAATCCAACTAGAGCAACTTTTCCTTCTTTTTTAAGTCCAGTTGTAACTCCTTCTAAAACAGCATCTAATGCTCTTCCTGCATCAGCTTTAGTTAATCCGGCTTTAGCAGCAACGAATTCTACTAATTCAGTTTTACTCATCGTAAATTACCTCCCATATTTTATTACACCGCACAAGTACGATGCTTACATATTAATTGTAGCATAACTACTTAAAAATGCAAGTAATTTAAGCTTTTTTTTACAAAAAATATATATTTATTTTAAAAATAAAGTTTTATTTATATTTTCAAAAGTATTTACATAATCATTGTAATATTTTTTTATAACATACATGTTCATAATAATTTTAGTTAATTCAATTTGATATGTACTAAAATACTCTTTGAACCCTATTAGTTTATCTTTATAAGTAATTTCTTTATCATTATATATTGAACTAACTAGTATATTATTATTAATTCTATTCTTAACATCAAACACACTTAAACTACCAGTATATCCTTGAGACGCAAATGAAAGATTAGAAAACTCATTTGGTGTATAAGTATATTCCCACCCTTTTTCATGTTTAACATAATTTCCAAGATTACCTTTGGATGAAAAGGGAAAAGTTTGTTCACAAAGTTTATTAATATGATAACTATTTAAATATCCATTATATAAAACATCTGATAATTTAAATAAATCACCACTATTTGTAAAAAGCCCAGCATGAGAAGATACTCCACCTAATACTCTTGATTTAGGATCATGAGCAAAATTATCACTTCTTTCATTTCCAGTATAATTTGACTCTGGTAAAAATAAAGTATTATTTATATTATTTGGATTAAATAAAAACATCTTTAGTATTTCATCAAAACTTAAATCCTTATTTAATCTGGATGATACAACTTTACATATAGTATCCCCTATTATTAAAGCACCAAAATCATTATATTTATTTTTAGTCCTATCACTTGAATAAAGATATGCTGTTTTTAAAATATTTTTAGCTTCATTTATAGATTTACAATCAGCTATATTTCCAAGTGTTTTAATTTGTCCATGAAGTCTAACTAAATCATTAAGAGTAAAGTCATCTAAACCTAAAAAGTCTTTATTTAATGAACTAACTTTATCATTTAAATTAATTAATCCTAATTCTTCTAATTTATAAAGAAGAATTAATGTATATAATTTAGTAATAGATGCTACATCAAAAACAGTATTTAAATCTATTTTATTATCTTCTCCTCTTTTTTTTACTCCACCTAAAACTATTAGTTTATAAAAACTATCATTATCACTAAAATATATACCAGTAGAAATAGCATTAATAAGTGGAATATTTAATGAATTATTTTTATATAAAAAATTTGACGTTAAATCAACTACTTTATTTGATAATTCATTTAATGAATCTTCTAAGCCTAAATCTTTTTTGATAAGTGAAATAATGTTACTTCTTAATTCTTTTAAATAACTAATACTACTTCCATTATTAATTAAATCATTTAAAATACCATCTATATAATTATTCATTTTTCCCTCACATGAGCAAATATTATACAAAAAAAAATAAACTTTGTAAATCAAAGTCTATTTATCACAATTTGGACAATATTTTTCGTCATTTTTAATAACTATTAAACCGCCACATTTATCACATATTTCACCAGTTGGTTTATCCCAAAGTGCATAATTACATTTTGGATAGTTATTACATCCATAAAATATTTTTCCTTTTTTTGTTTTCTTTTCAATAATCTTATGACCGCATTTTGGACAATCACATATCTCAACTATTTGTTTTTCTTCTTTTTTTATGTACTTACATTCTGGATAAGCAGAACATGCTGTAAATTTTCCAAATTTTCCATTTCTAATTACAAGTGGTTTACCACATTCAGGACACATTTCGCCAGTTTCGCTAGGAGCATCCTTTTCCATTTCTTTAAATGCAACGTTTAATAATGGTTCAAAGTCTTTATAGAAACGATCTAAAACATTATACCAAACTAATTTTCCATCTGCTATTTCATCTAAATCCTTTTCCATTCTTGCTGTATAATTAACATTTATAAATGATGAAAAGAATTCTTGTAATTTATCTGTTACATTAATACCAACTTCAGTTGGATAAAATTTCTTATCTTTTAAACTAACATATTTTCTTTCTTTTAATACACTTATTATTTTAGCATATGTACTAGGTCTACCAATACCAAGATGTTCTAATTCAGCAATTAATTTTGCTTCAGTAAATCTAGACTTTGGTTCAGTAAAATGTTGAATCTTTGATATTTTATTACAAACTATTACCTTAGATTTATAGTTTGCAAAATCTGGTAGTATTACATCTTCTGTGTCTTCAAATTCTTTATATACTTTTAAATATCCATCAAAAACATATACTTGACCAGTTACTCTAAATAGATAATCTTTATTTTCTAAATCTACACTTGTTTGTTCAACTTTAGCATCTGCCATTAAAGAAGCTAATGTTCTTATATATATAAGATTATATAATTTATATTCTTCTGGCTTTAAATATTTTTTAATACTTTCTGGTGTCCTATTAATACTAGTAGGTCTTATAGCTTCATGCGCATCTTGTACATTATCATTATTTTTTACAGTCTTAGTATATCCAATATATTCTTTTCCATAATTAGAATTAATGTATTTTTTTGTATCGTTTACAAATACATCTGATAATCTTATTGAATCTGTTCTCATATAAGAAATTAAACCAACTGTTTCACTACCAATATTTATACCTTCATATAATTTTTGTGCAATAGACATTGTCTTAGATGCAGGATATCCTAAACGATTAGATGCCATTTGAGTTAATGTACTAGTAGTAAATGGAAGTTTACTTTGTTTATTTTTAAGTTTCTTTTCAACATTTTCTATATTAAATGCATTAGATAACTTAGATAGTATTTCATCTGCTTCTACTTTACTTTTAATCTCAATATCTTTTCCTTTGTATTTTTTAAGCTCTGCTTTGAAATCTTTAAAATCAGCTTCAATTGTATAATATTCTTCAGGAACAAAAGCATTTATTTCTCTTTCTCTATCAACAATTAATTTTAATGCAACACTTTGAACTCTACCAGCACTTTTACCATCAGTTTTATATTGCATTAATTTACTTAATCTAAATCCAATTATTCTATCAAGTATTCTTCTAGATTCTTGACTATGAACTAAATCCATATCAATTTTCCTTGGAGTTTTAAAAGCTTCTTTAATAGCATTTTCAGTAATTTCATTAAATACAACTCTTCCATAATTATTATCTTTTAAACCAAGTGCATCTTTTAAATGCCAACTAATAGCTTCTCCTTCTCTATCAGGGTCTGTTGCTAAAATAACATTATCGGAAGACGAAGCTTCTTTTTTAAGTTCACTTACTAATTTAGATTTTCCTTTCATTAATATGTAATTTGGTTTAAAATTATCCTCTAAATCTATTCCAAGGCCATATTTACCAGAAGTAGCTAAATCACGAATATGACCTTTAGAAGATAATACTTTATAATCTTTACCTAAATACTTTTCAATAGTTTTACTTTTACTTGGACTTTCTACAATTACAAGATTTTTCATTTTATTCACCTTTTATTATTTTTTCTTTCACATTAATTAATATTATAAGTTATATTTTATTTTGTCAAGTTAATTAATAATACTTATATGTAAAGAAAATATTCCTCTATTATATAAATATTCCATTTAAAAAGAAAACACTTTTTTTATTCTAAATATCCTATTTCAAATTTATAATCAGGATTTTGAGAATTATATGTATATCCAACGAATATTTTATTATCATATATTTTTATTCCCTCTGCTTCATAATAATACATAATTTTTTTAAAATCTTTTTTCTCTTCTACCCTACTATAATATAATGATTCTCCATTTAAATTAAATACTTCAATAAATGAAGGGAATCTATAACAGCCACTATATTTATAAATATATCCATCTTTAAATGCATATCCTTGCACTGGTAAAGTAACATGACTATAATCAGATCTCTTTGAATATGCTGCATTTATTTCACTATCATTAAAATCTATATATTTAGTTGGTTGCTTAACATTTAGTTTTGTTTTATATAATAAAGTTAATTTTCCATTTTTAAAATCATTTAAATCATATACTTTAACTAAACTACCACTAAATATTAAAGCAATCATATTGTTTTCTTCATCTATACATGGTGTTGGACCTTTTAATTCTTTATTATCTGCTGAAATTTCTATTTCATTTAAAGGGTTTATTATTGTATCTTTTTTATTTTCTTTAAACTTTATTCTTTGAATAGCATAATGAGTAGACCAATACCTTTTTTTATTTTTATCTAATACATAGTATGGACTTCCTTTTGCATTTGTCCATATAGTATCATCTGCCTCTATATCAAAATCTTGACCATGACCGGAACCTTCTAAATACATGGTTTCTACATTATCATTAGTTATTTTATATACTATTCCTCTTAATAAATCTTCATGTTCTTCTTTTGTTAAATCTTCAGAAAGTAAAGTTCCTTTAGCAACAGTTGATAAAAATATTGTTTCATTTTCTGTAAATATATTAGATATTGCAAAATTTTGTATATGTTTTTGATTTCCTTCATAAAACACTTCAATATTTTTCTTATATGTTTTATATTTTTTACCTCTTATATCTATTAGATCTTTGTCTGGAACAACTTTTAAAACAAAACTTGCACTTTTATTACTTCCATCTTGAGCATTAGCACTAATGATAACTTCTCCAAGACCTACTCCAGTAACAACACCATCTTGACTAACTAAAGCAATCTTACTATTACTACTTTTATAACTAATATTATTATTTGTTACATTTAATGGGAAAATTGAAGTATCAAGTTTAAAAGTTTCATTTTGTTTTATTAATGATTTAGTATTAGATAATACTATAGATTTTACTAAAACATTATTTACTCTAACATTAGATTTACTTTCTTTTCCATCAACATAAGCACTAATAATTGCATTTCCTTTTTCTAAAGCAGTTATATTACCCTCATTATCAATACTTACAACTTTATTATTATTACTTGTATATGTTATTGTTTTATTAGTTGAATTATAAGGATTAACTAATACATCTAATTTATAAGTATCTCCCACATCTAAATTTAAAAAAGCAGGACTTATACTAATACTTTGTATTTCTACCTCTCTTTCACTTACATTAACTTCACAATGTTTAATGATTCCACTATCACTAATAGCACTAATAATTGCATTTCCTTCACTTAGAGCTTTTATTAATCCAGTAGAATCTACTGATACTATTTCTTCATCACTACTAGTAAATACTATATTTTTATTAATAGCATCATTTGGAAAATAATCTATATTAAGTTTAAAAGTATCTCCTACTACTAAACCAACTTTATTTTTATTAAGATTAAATGTTTCTAATTGATTTTCTCCAACAACATTTATTCTTACAAAAGAAGATTTATTTCCATCTTCACTTCTAACAATAATATCTGTAACTCCTGGATTTAAAGCAGTAATTAAACCAGCAGATGATACAATAGCTATATTTTCATCATTACTTTTAAATAATACATTTTTATTAGTAGCATCATTTGGAAATAATTCATAATTAACTTGAACACTATCATTTACTTTTAATATATTATTAATTACATTTAATTTTATATCATTAACATGAATATAATCATCTATTTCTTTTTCACTTGTTAATGCATCATTATCTTTTTTATTAATTAATAATTTAGAATCATTTTTTTTAATAATAGATTTTTTCTTTAAAACAGTTACTCTTACTCTACTATAAAATAAAGAATCTTTTGCTTTAACACTAATATAACATACACCTTCATTTAATGCAGTAAGCATTCCATCATCAACACTTACCACTTCATCATTTGAAGAAGACCACTCTAAAGAAACATCATATTTTTTACTATCATTTATATTAGGTTTTAATAAGAGTTTTTCTCCTTCAATCATATTAAAATCTAAATTATCAAAACTTAAATTATATAATCTATTTTCATCAACTCTTACATTTATAACTTTAGTTTTATTGCTAGTTTTAGATTTAACTATAATACTTGCACTACCCTCATTATATGTTTTTATTGTTCCATCAAGCGTAACATATGCAATATTTTCATTACTGCTTGTATATATATAATCTGTATTCTTTTTATTTCTTTTTCCATCTATTTTAATATTATAATTACTATTATTAAGTAAATATAAATTTTCTTTTTTTATACTAAATTTTTCACTTTCATTCCAAAAAAACATAAATAAAAAAATAATAGTTATAATTAAAAAGCAATAAAAAAAAGATAAATTTTCTTTAATTATTAATAAAGCTTTATTAATCATACTACCACCAAAATTAGTATATCATATATAAAATTTTTTTAAAATAACTAGCTCATTAACTTAACATAAAAAAAGAAATTATATACACTCTAAAATGTATCAAATTTCTTGTTTAATTTTTTTTCTTCTTCAAGAAGATTATCAATATTTATTGATTGAATACTTCTTATTTCATCTTCTAGATTAATAAGTATATTCAAATATTTTCTTCTTATTAAAAGTTCATTACTAGAATAATTATTATCATTGTTTTTAAGAAGTTTTAATTCATTTATATAATTACTTAATATATCTTTTAATTTTATTATATAATTTGATTTAATTTCTCTTTTTAAATTTAAACTAATTATAAACTCATATGTTTCATTAATACAATTTAAAATTATATCTTTTGAAATAAATGATTCTTTTTTAACCTCTATTCCATTAAATCTATTTTTTAATTCATTTATTTCATCAATAGTTAAATATTCTTTAAAACTATCTAAATGTGTTTCTAATTCATCATAAGATATTACTCCATGAAGATTTTTTTCATAGAATAAAACACTAGGGGCAGTCTTACTAACAATATAATATTCTCTTCTAGTAATTACATCTGTTGCTATATTATCATTTACACTAACAATTATATATTTATTAGTACTGTCAAAATCAAAAGCTGATTTTATTATACATAATTTAGCTAAATATAAATCTCTAACTCTAAATTCAGTCATTTACAAAACCATCCTACTCTCTAATTTTTTTTCATCCATTTTAAGATTTCTAAGATTAATATTATCTAAATGTCTTAATTCATCTTCAATCTTTATAATAGATGTTAAATATTTAATTCTAATAGATTGTTCACTTATCTCAAAATTAGAATTAAAACTATTATTTTTCTTTAAAATACTTATTTCTTTTATATAATTTCTTGATAATTCTTTTAAAGATATTATATATTTATTTTTTTCATCTAATTCAATATCTAATGAATCTAAAAATAAATATGTTTCATAAATACACTTTAATATTAAATCTTTTGGATATTCATTTTTATCTTTATCTTTATTAACTGCCCTATAATATACCATTTCTAATTCATCTAAAGAAACTTTTTCTTTTTGTTCATATAAAAATTTTTCAATTGGCATAAAAGCATCTATTGCTTGGTATCCACATTTATCTGCAACATCTTCAAATTCACATTGTTTCCATATAAGATATTCTCTTTTAGAAAAAACATCTACAGCAGTTTTATTATCAGTTAAGTAAAAAATACTATAAGCTTTCTTTTCTTCAATATATCTTGTTAAAGGATCTTTATCATTATAATAAATTACTCCAAGCGTACCAATATATATATCTTTTGTATCAAATAACATTTTTCCACCTCAAATTAGGCTATATTATATCATAAAACTCATATAAAGTAAATTAAAAAAGGCTTATAGCCTTTTATATATTCATTATATTTTTAGATTTTGAAACAAAATATATTGATGCAAATATTAATGCAGCTAGAATAATTCCTAATGTTACACTACTTTGTCCAGTCTTTGGATTATTAGCAACATTATTATTTGTTTTTGGTTTTTCTACAACTACTGTTTCTTCATTACTACTATTATTAACTGTTGGTTCAGGTTCACTAGTAGATTCTGAAACATAATAAATATTTAATACATTATTTTCAGTTGAAGATATAACCATAGATGTACTCTTTGTATTATTTGCATCAATTACATAACCTGTTTGTGTTGTATTTGTTGATGTTACTGTTTTACCCTCTTCAGCAGTTCCATTAACAGTTTGTGTATCATTTTTAACTCCATCATAATAATAATTTATAGTATATTCATACGTTTGTGGAGTTTCAGGTGTAGTAGAAGAAGTATTTTCAATATAATCTTCTAAATTCAATACTAAATCAAAACCATAAGTTTGACCTGAATTTCCTTCACAATGATTATTTTCTTCTTTAAGAACTATATCCATAGTCTTTTCAACTGTTTTAGTTTCATAAGTAAAATTAATTGTAATTCTTACAGTATCATTTTCATGTAGACCAATAGAAGTATTTCTACTATGACCTATTACACTTTTATATTCTTGAGCAGAAGTATCATATTCATCATTTGAAAGTTCTTTCATCTCTAATTCTGCTTCACTACAATTATATACATTAAAACTATATTAAAATTATCAATTTATATTTTTTCACATAAAAATAAATAACCCCATTATTTGGGGTTATTTACACTTATCCTTTTAATTATTTTATCAAGGCTCTTTAAACTTACTGGTTTTGATAAATAATCATCATAATTAATTAATAATCTAGATTTATCATTTTCATTTTCAACTTGTGAAGTCATACATACTAATAAAGGTATTTTAACTAAATCTTTTAAATACTTTAATAATCTTGCTATATCCAAATATGAAATATCTTTAACACTTTCATCTATAATGATTAAATCATATTCTTCTCCTTCTTTAATCATATTAATACCTTCTCTTCCACTACTAATATGAATAATAGTTAAATTATATTTTTTTAGAATATTTATTAATCTATTAGATGAATTATCTCCATTATCAATTAGTAATACTTTCTTATTAGCACAATCATTTATTATTACTCTATCATCTTTCATTGGAACTTGTGATATAGGAGCATCATTTATTATTTTTTGAACAACATTAACATAAAAAATACTTCCAGAAGCATAATTGCTTTCAAATGATATATCACCATTTAAAGAATCTACATAAGATTTTGTTAATGCTAAATTAGCATTTTTACTACTATTAAAATCTAAATCAAACACTTTATCAAAATCTTCTTCTTTGATTCCCATTCCTGAATCAGATATTTTTATATGTAATAATATATTATCTCTTTGTCTTTCACCTGTTATATTTAAAACAACTTTACCTACATCAGTATTATCAATAGCGTTTACAAGCAAGTTACTAATTATTCTATGAATACTTATTCTATCACCCATTAATAAACTTGGAAGATTTTGATCAATATGAAATTCTACTTTAATTGATTTTTCTTTTATAGTTGGTTCTAATATTTTTTCAATATTTAATACCAGTTTATCAATACGATATTTTAAAGTATTACTAATAGTTTGATTTTTAGAAATACTTAGTAAATTATTACTAATATAATTTAAATCAATAAGATTTTCTTTCAAAGCTTCATCTGTTAAATTACTACAATTCTCAAGTTCTTTAGTTAATAAAGTAAAAGCATGTAAAGGACTCTCTAAATCACTTATCAAATCATGTAAATATTTTAATTTCAAATTATTATTATTAAACAATGCAAGTTGAGATTTTTGTAATTCATCTATCATAATTAAATCTTCATTTTCTTTAAAATAGTATATCAAAATTAAAACTAATGTAAACACAGTTGAATATATTGAAACAGCTGGATACATATATTCAATAATTATTGCAAAAATCAATAATAGAAATACACCAAATAATACAATATAATCATTTCTATCAAAAACATTTTTTCTAGTTTTTAAATATACAATATACATGTTGTATAAAAAATATATTACATATAATAGTAAAATAAAATATAATGAGTCATTAGTATAAAATAGAAACTTTGTAGAATCAACGTATTCAACTAAAACTATTGAAATAATAGAAATAACAATAAAAATTATTGTAAAAAGATTCTTTATAGAAAGTATTTTATTATTATCCCATAATAAATCTATTAAGCTATTATATTTTTCATCTGCTATAGATAATAAATAATAATAAAATAATGCTGCTATATATAAAGAAATAATAATAGTATGAACATACCATAAAATTTTTGCTAATGTATTAAAATTATATGCAAATGAAACACCTTCAACAATTTCTATTATTGATAAAAAGGTAGCCAAAAAAATCATGCAAATATATTCTTTACTTCTTAAAGAATGAGAATTTTTGTATGAAAAATAAGTGGCTGTAAAAATAATTATAAAAATTAACGCCGATATACTAAATAATAAATGTGAAAGCATATTATCCCTCTTTTATCTCTTTTTAATTTGTTTTATATAATTCATTATTTACAAGTTCCTGTAAAACAGAAAAAGTATATATATAATTATTATTTTCATTTTTAATATCAACTTTTGAATTCAATATTTCAAGTATTCTATCTGATATAATCATATTTAAGTCAGAATAATCGAAAATATTTTTAACATTATTAGATGTATTATCATTTATATTCTCTACATTTTGATTAGTATTTTGTATTACAAAAATAATTTCTGCATTTTTAGAATCTATTTGTTTACTTGAAACTGATAAACTAACATTTTCTCCTACATTACTATTATTTATAATCTTAGTTAAAACATTAACTATAACTTTTTCAATTTTATATAAATCACCTATATAATTTAGAAAAGTTTTATCATTTATTATTATATTAAAATTCGTTTTTTTATAATTCACTAAATTAGTCATTCTATATTTAATATCATTAGTAAGCATATTAATCTGATATTTAGAATTTAAAGGTAAGTCATTAAACTCTAGCATAAAAGCATCTTTAACATTAGCAAAGTAATTTATTAAATAATTTGTTTTATCAAACATAATTTTACTATCATTTTGAATTAATTCTTTATTTAAATTATTTGATAAATATAATTCATCATTATACAAAACTATTTCATTTAAAGAATTCTTTAAATCACTTGACACAACATTAATTAGATTACTTCTTCTATTATTAATAGTAGTTAATAAATCTTTATTTATATTTAATTTATTTACTGTTTCTTTATCTTGATTTGACGTAGTATTAAAAAGAACTAATACTAATAAAGAATAAATAAATACAGATTCTTTAACAGTAAAATGGGTAAGTCTAACAAAAATATATATAGCTACATATAGAAAGAAAATTAAAAGGCACAATTCAAAAAAGCTTTTAGGCATTTTCTTTCTATATTTATATATAATACACAGTAAAACAAAATTAGATACAACAGCAAAAATATTATAAACTGTATTTAGTGCCCCAGCTAGTGAAAGTACGTTATTTGACCATTCATTAGATGTATCAATTCCTAAAAAGATACAACATAATGCACTAGCTAAAATTAAAAATATATAAATGTATTTAGAAAATCTAGATTTAATTTTTACATAATTAAGTACATATATTATTACTGCAATGTTCCATAAGAATCCGAAAAATATATATAATCTAAAAACTGGAGAAACATATGCAGGAGCTTCACTAATCTTAGTAAAACCATTTTCATTTATTATTATATATATTACATATTCAAATATGTTTAAAACAAGTGTTAAAATATAAACATATAAGAAATGAGATTTACTAAATGAATCATGTTTTTCTTTAATTTTAGTAAAGTAAACTAGCCCAATCATTATTAGAACGATAGAAGATGCCCAAACTAGCGCAGTAGTTGAAATAAATTGATCAATTTGTGAACCCTCCAACATTATTTATCACCTTCTTACATTCTATTTTAATTTATAGCCTAAATCCTTTTCTAACCACTTTTTAATTTTATCATCTGAAGATTCAACTTCAGTACCATTTAAAGGTAAACCTGTTAAACATTTATCTTTTGAAACTTCAATTAAATTACATAATTTATCAAAAGTTCCAGCACTACCTGAACCTGCATGAGTATTAAATGGAACAATTTTTTTATTCTTTAATGTATTTTTGTTATCTCTTACAAAAGTTTTTATAATTTGAGGATAACTTGAATGCCATATTGGATAACCAATGAATATTACATCATAATTATCTATATCGATATTACTTTCTTTAATATCTGGATAAACATCATTGTTTTTTTCTTTTCTTGTAACAGTTTCTAATTCTTCTAAATCTGAAGGATAAGCTATTTTTGGTTCTATTTCATAAAGACTTGCATCAATAAACCCAGCAATCTTTTTAGATAATCTTTTTATATCTCCTTCATCTAAATCACGTTTATCATCTGTATGTAAATTCTTACCATAATTTTCACCATTTTTAGAAAAATATACAATTAATGTTTTAAGATTCTCATTTGTTTCAGATTTTGGTTCTTCTTTATCTTTTTTTAGAAAAACAATTGCTACAACTATAATTGCAGTCAAGAAAATAACCCCAAATATTATTAATGGACCATTATTTTTTTTATTATTATTTTGATTTTCACTTATATTATTATTAATCCCATTAACTGAAGATTGATATTGTCCATACATTTGATTTGGTGAATACATTCCCATAGTTTGATTAATAGAGGTATTAACATTAGGATTATTGTTAACTTGTGTTTGATTATAACTTGCACTTGCATTTTGGTTTAAATTATTAACACCAACATTTTGTGGATTATTGGCATATGTATTTTGATTTAAACTATTATTGCTTTGATTTGAATTATTACTTTGATTTAAATTATTATCTTCCATAAATTCTCCTTAGAATAAAAAAGTTGGTTTTAATCAACTTTTTTTATTCTTCTAAATTACTACAGAATGGAGTCCATCCAGCATCCTTTTTACCATTTGACATATAAATTCCATTATTATCGTCATCACCATCAGTTAATAATTTATAATCTCCAATACCCCATCCTTTTCCTTCAGTATTTGAACCAAATATTTCACCATTCATATATTGATAATTTGATCCATTTCCATTTGTTACAACATCTTTTACTGTTAAATCTGTTGATTTAATTCCATTATCAGTTCCTCTATCTACAATATAAGTAGTTCCATCTGATAAAGCAACATAATAACTATTATCTTGCTTTCCAATTCTAACCCATCCAGCAACATCAGTGTCATTTTCAACATCTAATTTCATTTCACTATTATTTTTAGTATCAATAAATACATAATAATATGCAGGTCCATCATAAGCATCTTTATCAGATAATTCAGATGGTTTCATTTTCTTCTTTTGATCTTTTCCATCTTGACATAACATTTTATCTTCTTTCCATAATTTATCAACTGCTGAAACATATACATTTGCTAAATCAAGAAATTGTTTTGCAGCATTATCTGATACTGTATTATCGTCATCATTTTTGTTATTACTTTGATTGTTGTTTTCACTAGATTTATTATCATTATTATTTTCTTTTTCGTTATCTTTTCCACTTAGAATGAAATATAAGCCTGCTGCTAATCCAATCAATACAACAACAGCTATAATAATAATTAATGTAGTATTACTTTTCTTTTTTGGTTCTTCTGGTGTTTGTGAAGCTTGATTTCCATCAGGAACTATAGTTGGATCAGTCATATTAGGTTGTGGATTCAAACTTGGAACATCAGGAATAACTGGTGTAGTTACTTCTGGTGTAACTTGTGAAACAGGTTCAACAGCTGCTGGTTGTTCCACAACACTTGGTGTAACGTTAACTTCTGGTGTTACTGGTGGTACAGCATCTACTGTAGGTTGCGCTGTAGTTGGTTCTACTGTTACATTTGGTGTTTCAGGTGTAACCTCAGCATTTACTTCTGGTGTTACTGGTGGTACAACATCTACTGTTGGTTGCACTGTGGTTGGTTCTACTGTTACATTTGGTGTTTCCGGTGTAACCTCAACATTTACTTCTGGTGTTACAGGTGGTACAACATCTACTGGTGCATCCACTGTAGTTGGTTCTACTGTTACATTTGATGTTTCAGGTGTAACTGTAGAATTTGTTTGCCCTTCTAGGTTATTCATTTCATTATTTTCATTATTCATTTCTTTTACCTCTATTCTATTCTAAACTTATTATACTATATTAATAATTGTATTGTCAATTTGTAAATTAATATTTTTAATTTTTATATATTTTTTATATTAAAATGCTAAATAAATAAAAAGATTAATTACTTTTATTTACATTTAATATAATTCCAATACTAATCATACTAACAAGTAAACTACTACCACCATAACTAATAAATGGTAGAGTTACCCCCAGTAAAACTATAGCAAGTGGTACGATTTGACTAGGTAACTCCCTAACCAATGGTACTTTTTTATAAAAGGATCTATATTTTTATCTTTTCTAATAACTTATTTAAATTATCTTCTTCAATAATTCTATTAATGCTAAAACATTTATTACCTAAATCCTTAAATGAAGCGCCACAATGATATAAAACACTTCTATCCATTATTATAAATCTATCGTGAAAAGTATTATTTATTATCATTTTAACGTTTGAATATTCTTTCCTATATTTTAAATAATCTTCATTATTATATTTGTTTGTTATAACTATTACTTCCTTATTAGTTTTACTTAATATATCAAAAAGACTTTTGTCTACATAATTATCTATTATAATTATTTCACTTTTACTTTTATTAAATATATCTACCATTAACGAATAGGCATCATATATTTGTCCTTCAAAAAATATATGATTATTTTTTTCTTTAAAACTATTAAATGTTTCTTCTAAAACATCAATTCTTTTGGAATCTTTTATTACTAATTCATTTATATACTTTTGCTCTATCAAATTATTAGAAATATACTTTCTCATTTCTACAAAAGCATCCATTATATTAATGCTTACTTGAACAGCTACTTTGCTTTTTAATATCGTAGAAAGCATTGCCACACCTTGTTCTGTAAACACTCTTGGGTTTTTATATTTTCCACCACGTTTATCTATTATTCTATTTTGGTCAAAAATTTTGACCAAAAGGAACTCACTTTCATCATTTGTTAATTTCCATGAGTATCTTTCAGGAAACTTTTCAATATTATTTTTTACAGCCTGATTAATTTCTTTAGTACCATTCTTACACTGATATAGTTTTGCAAAATCAGAGTCAATCATTACCTGTTTTCCTCTTATCTCATATATTATGTTTTTTATATCTAATTTATCTTCTAACATATTAGTCCTCCTAATAATATAATTAGACATAAAAATATAAAACACTTCTTTTTTTAATTATTTTTACTCACATTTAATATTATTCCAATACTAATCATACTAACAAGTAAACTACTACCACCATATGAAATAAAAGGAAGTGTTACACCTGTAATACCATAGCAAGTGGTACGATTTTGATAGGTTACCCCTAACCAAATGTACTTTTTATAAAAAAAATGAACTAAATAACACTATAGTTCACTTAACATTATTTCTTTTATTTTATCAATATCTGGAAAGAATAAATTTATACCTTTCTTTTTCATAGCTAATAATGAATTAAAATTAGCTAATATTTCCTTCTTTAGATTGTCAGCTACTCTTACTGGTACACCATTTTTCATGTGAGGATGATCTATATATTTTTCTAATGTTGGAAAAGCATTTTGAATTAATATAACAGAAGGCTTGCTTGCAATTTCACTTATCATAATAGATTTACATAATCCATATTTATTAATTTTTTGTTCAATAATTGGTTTATATTTACTAACTCTACTACTAAGTGGAATAAACCATAATATATCTTTATCTTTAATTGTAAAATATGTTGGTCTTGCTTTGCCATTTTCATGATTAATCATTAATCCTTTATCATTTATTTTATCAAAGAATTCATCTTTTATATGATAAATATATCCTGTTTTAATTTCCATATTATAAATCCTCCTTTTAAAACATTTTATCATAAGATAAAAGAAAACTCTATCCTAAAATAGAGTTTTCATACATTTTCCTTCGGGATTACTTATAACTCGCACCACCCGTAAGCGACTAACATTTCACGATTGGAATCATTTATATCCCGCACCATCCATAAGCGGCTAACATTTACAATTGAACAGCGTTCAATGTAATTAAATTATACAATTGACTCATTATTTTGTCAATTATATATATTTATTATATGCTAATAATTATTTTAATTGTAATGATTGTTCATCATTTGATTTGCCTAATACATTAGCATCTACATACTCAAGTAATAAATCTGCTTTTGTTTGTAATTCATCAAGCTTTCTACTATCAAAAATATTTGTATTATTTCCAAAATAAATACTATATACTTTAGCAATTAAATATCTATTTTGTTCAATAATTAATTGATTTTGTTTTACGATAGTTTCCATATATTTTTTGATATCAAAATCCATAATTTTACCTCCTCAAAATGCGAACATATTATAACACAAAAACTCTTGTGTGTCAAATTTGATACCCTTATTTTGATACATTTAATATTATTCCAATACTAATCATACTAACTAAAAGAGATGAACCACCATAAGAAATAAATGGTAAAGTTACCCCTGTAATTGGTACAAGTCCTACTACAACGCATAAATTTAATAAAGTTTGAAATAATAATAGAAATAAAAATCCAAATATTAAATACTTTCCAAATAAATCAGTTACTTTAATAGCATTCTTAATTATTGAATAATATAGAATAAAAAATAATAATATTAAAACTGTGCAACCAAGAAATCCAAATTCTTCACTTATTATTGAGAAAATAAAATCTGTTTGTGGTTCTGGAAGATAAAAATGCTTTTGTCTTGAATTTAAAAAGCCAAATCCTAAAAGTCCACCAGGTCCAATTGCATATAAACTTTGTATCATTTGAAAACCACTACCAAGTGGATCAGTCCAAGGATTTAAAAATGAAGTTATTCTTTGTAATCTATATGGAGCAATTAAAATAAGTATTATAATTCCTGCTATCCCAAATAATCCCAATTTATAAAAAATTGATACATTACATCCTGATACAAATATTAATCCAATTAAAGATACAACTATTACCATACCTGTTCCAAAATCTGGTTCTAATAATATTAATCCAAAAAATAAAACGATAATTAAAAGTATTGGTATCATAAATTTATATGTATTTCTTTTAATACTATCATTTTTTGATAAATATTTTGATACAAATATAATTAAAGATATTTTAGTAAGTTCACTTGGCTGAAATCCAAACCCTAATATTCCAAACCAACTTCTACTACCATTTCTAATACTACCAATACCAGGTATTAATACCAAAATTAATAATAAAAAACAAATACCTAAAAAAGTATTTGCATATTTTTTGTAAATATTATAATTTATTTTAGAAAAAATAATCATTAATACAATTCCTATTATTAAGAATACTCCTTGTTGTAAAGTATATTTATAAGGATTATTGTATTTAAATGAAGAATAAATATAACTACTTGAATAAATCATTATTACTCCAATTAAAGATAAGACTATTGTTGTAATAAATATTATTCTATTATTTTTTGTAATAATATAACCCCCTTTTTATAATTATTACATCCATACACCATAGTATACAGCTACCATACCAAGCATAAATCCTATTATTAAAAACATTTTAACTATATCAGTTTCAAGCCATCCCAATTTTTCAAAATGATGATGTATTGGTGTCATTAAAAATACTTTTTTATGAAATCTTTTAATAGCAGTTAATTGAATAATTGAACTCATCGTTTCAATAACAAATACTCCTCCAATAACAGCTAAAGATAGTTCGTGTTTTGTTAAAATTGCAATAGCAGCAAGAGTTGCACCTAATGAAAGTGATCCAGTATCTCCCATAAATACTTTAGCTGGATGTGTATTAAATACTAAAAATCCAAGTAAACTTCCAACTAATATAAAACAAAATATTGCTATTTCTTGGTTACCCTCAATCCATGTAGAACCCCATGTGATTATTCCAAAACATAAAAATGCTATGAATGATAATCCTGCAGCAAGTCCATCAAGCCCATCTGTAAGATTAACTGCATTAGATGATCCAACAAGTAAGAATAATATAAATATTCCATAAAACCACTCTAGATCAACATCGATTCCTAATGATGTAATTGTTAAATTTGCATTTCCTCCACCTTGCATATAAATATAGAAAAAAACTAATGCTATTAAAACTTGTACAAGAAGTTTTTGTGGTATAGATAATCCATCATTATTTTTATATTTTATTTTTAAATAATCATCTACAAAACCTAATAAAGCATATGAAATAAATACAAATATTATTATAAGTAAACTATGTGTTATTTCTAAACTCCCCCTCATATACAGAAATAACATTGTAAGAAGTGTTGGTATAATAAATATTATTCCTCCGATAGTAGGAGTACCATCCTTTTCAGCATGTCTGAATGCAGTAAATAAACTTATATTTTGTTTTAAATTCATCTTTCTTAAAAATGGAATAATTATTAAACCAAAAATAACTGATACAAAAAATCCAAGCATCAATCCTAAAATACTTTTTGCTAGAATTAACATTCTTCATCACTCCTTAAATTAATTATACTTTATTATTCTAATTACTACATAATTTTTTCATTTATCACGTGTAAAGTATACGTTATAAAGAAATAAAAAACAATTCCATTGTTCTTTTTTTATCATATCCATTTATCTTTATATCACTGTCTACTTCACTTAGTTTATATAAAATATCAGCTATTTGTTCATCTTTATATTCATTCAAATATGGATATAGTTTTTTTAAAACATAGGGATTTACTTCTAATTTTTTTGATAATGTAAATTCATCCATTGTTCCTTTTAAATGTTTTAATTGAAATAAAAGTCTAAATTGTTTTTCAATTTGATCTATAATAATTGTTTCATCTATATTACTAGATGATAATACATTATATGATTTTAACATTCCATTTAAATCTTTTTTCATTATATTTTCTATTAAACTAAACATTTCTTTTTCATGATTTTCACTAATTACATTGTCTATATCTTCATCTAATAATTCTTTTTCATTATATTTATATATTAATAATTTTTCTACTTCACTAATAGTATAATCTGGATTATATTCACATAAATCTAATATTTTTTTTACTTGATTATAAGTCGAACTAATATTATTTTCTTTAAACATATTTGTGACATATTCATGTAAATTTTTATAATCTAATTTTTCTATATATTCTACCTTACATTTGCTTTTTAATAATTTAACAATACTCTTTCTTTCATCTAATGCTTCATCTATACATTTAAAAATTATCACATTATCATCCATATTTTCAATGTATTTACTTAGCATTTCTTCTTCATCTTTTTTTAACTTCTTTAATGAAAAATCTGATACTATTAGTAATTTTTTTTCATTAAATAAATCAACATAATTAACTTCTTCTAAAATATTCTTTAATCCAACTTCATTAAAATCCAATTTAATAATATTACTAATATTTAATTTATTTACTAAATCATCTATTCTTTTTTTTACAATATTAAAATCTTTTCCTAAAAATACATATATCATACTATTTTTCCTTTATTGTTACACTTCTAACATTAGAGTCTATTACAAAACTAGATAGATTATTTACCTTTTTTCCATTAACTAACACTTCTTTTGACTTGAACGTTATTTTTAATGCTTTCAAAAGTTCTGTAAGAGATGAATATAATTTAACTTTAACAATTGTTGTTTTACCATCATTTATAGTAATAATAGTATTATCATACATATAATCTAAATGTATCGCTTTATGAATAGCTAATATTTCTTCTATACTATAGAAAACACAATTACTATCTTTAAACTTTTTATTAGAATGAACTATACATATATTTAAAAAAGCATTTATATATTTTTCATATGCATTTTGAGAATACAAATCATTTCTATCTAAGCATATATAACAATTTTTCATATTAAAAATATTCATGAATTCATCTATTGCTTCTAATATTTCTTCATAAGATTCATAATTAATCACAACATCTTTTAAATCATTATTTTTATCATATAAAGAATTAACAACCAAAGTTGTTTTACTATTCATTTTTTTATTTAAACCATATTTATCTAAAGAAGCAATAATGTCACTTTTTTTCATTTTATTCATATTTCTACTAGGATTTAATACTTCTCTTTTATCCATAAAATTATTTTCTATTACTAAACTACTACTAGTATATCCATAATATTCATTATTACTAATACCAAGTATATTTCCACTAACTGGACTAAATATTTTTTGCCCATTATTAAGTGTCCCAACACACATATTATGAAATACTTCCATATTTTTAGGTATACTTAATAATTTTTGATTATCAAAAGGTATATAAATATACTCAGGTGTTAAAAAAGTTATATATTCTTGTATTTTTTTCATATTACTAACTCCTTAAATAATTATATATTATATTTCATTTTTTTTAAAGAAAAATATTTATGAAAAATAATCTGTATGTTATAATTATCATAATAGAGGTAAAAAGAATATGAAGAATAAAACTATATATATTAGAATACTATTAGCTAGTGCAATATTATCTATTTTTATAATTAGTGTATACGTATACTTAACAAATATTAAAAATGGAGAAAAAAAGCATAAATTTAACACACAACCACAAATAACTGTTAATTATACAAGTGCCACTTTAGAAAGTATTAAAAAAACTAATGGTTATTATTATTTTAATAAAGAAAACAATGAAATATTAGAATATTTTGATGATGATGTAAATTATAATATAATTGGAAAATATGGAAAAATATACGACTCTCCTATTAAGTTAAAAGAAAAAGAAACTAATGAAAATGATGGATATGAAGAAAATAGAACTTTTGGAAATTATACTATAAAAACAGATGAAGAAGATGGTCTTGATTATTTAGAAGATAATAAAGGTAATAAATCAAGAAAATATAAATATATTTATTCTATATATTATGTTGAAAATGATATTTTTAAATCTGATTACTTAGCTTTAGAAAGTGACAATACGGTTATTTTATTTAATTATAAAACTACAAAAGAAACAAATTTAAATGCATATTATGATGATTTGTGTATTTATAGTAACACAACTCAAAATGGAAATTATAAAAACTATATAATTGCAAGTACATATGATGTAAATGATGAAGATGAAAAATATGGATTAATTGATTACGATGGTAATGTGATATTAGATTTAATATATGATGATTTGGTGAATTACAAAAACGACGATGCATATATTGCTTCTAAAAATAATAAATATGGAATTATAAATTCTAAAGGTGAAATAATAGAAGATTTTATATATGAATATATATACAATTATTATAATTACACTATATTTGTAAAAAATAATAAAATAGGTATTAAATATAATGATAAATTAATAGTTGATTATACTATTCAATATAGTGATTCTAATAATTATACATTAGATTATGATTTAATAGATGGAAACTTATATTTATTTAAAAGAATAACTAGTAATAAAAACAGTCAAACATATTGGAATAAATCAGTAGTTTATAGAATAACTAAAAAAGGAATTGATAAAACACTTGAAAATAATTTGGAAACAATTACTTCTTATGATGAAAATGATGATGAAATTAAATATTTTTATAAAGTAAGTGAAAATAATAATAAACTATTAATTACAATATATGACACATATTTAATTGAATACTATTCATTTAGTATTCCTTATCAAAAAGCATATGATTATAATATAGAATTTAGTAAATATAATAATTCAGAAATTTATGAACTATATTTATCCTATGATGTAGAAGGTGTTAAACATAAATACTATTATATAGATTTATTTAATTCAAAAATGATTAAAGAAAAAGATGCTTTAATAACTTATTTAAAAAATGGATATAGTTTTGTACTTGATAATGATAATAAATTAACTATTTATAAAAAAGATGAAATAATAGCTGAATTTAATAATATAGAATATTATTTAGGTGATTATTATTTTGCTAGTGAAAATGAAATATTTAAATTGGTTTTTAAAACAGACTACAAATGAGTCTGTTTTTTTGTATGTTTTAAATATAAATTATATAATTCTTTTTTATTTAATACTTTTTCTCCTTCTTTGGAAAGTTTTTTAAATACATCTTCTAAATAATCTTTTAATTTATCATTTAATACCATCATTTTTTCTTCTTTATAAAAATAATCTAATGGATCTGATTTTTTATAATTACCTTTATTATATGTTTTAGAAGCAGCTATTCTATCACAAATCATTTCTAACATATATTTAAAAGGTATTATTGGTGTTTTATTTGGTGATGCATAATCATACCAATATTCATAATGATGCTTGTTTCTACCCTTATGATGTAGCCAAGCTCTAGAATAACCAATGTCTTTTTTGCATTCAACTATTGGACTATACTTTCCTTTTGATTTTTTATAATATTTAACAGATTCGCTAAATTCTTCATATGAATATTTAGATAAATCATGTAAAAGTCCTCTAAAAGGAATTCCAACTTTACAACATAATTTAAAAACTTCCCATCTATGAGTGTTTACCACATTTAAATGTTTAAAAAAATACTTCATAAAAATCTCCCATTAAAAAATCAATAAATAATTATTGATATTTTTGCATTTGTTTCATTAATTGATTAACTTGTTTTTGACTAGGATTTCTACCCATTCCTCTCATTAATGTTTTAATCATTTCTTCATTTATAGGTGGGTTTTCTTTCAATTGTTTAGTAAATACTTTCTTTGCAATAAAGAATCCTGCTATTACTCCTAAAACTAATCCTAATAGTACATATAATATATCTGAAAGCATATCTATTCCTCCTAGAGGTAATTTTATCATATTATTATGCATTTATGCAAGAAGTATAAAAACTTTCTTCTAAAACAAAATAATCTTTATTTTCAAAATCACATACAAATAGATTTTTAAAATTCTTTAAATTATAAAAAAATGATGGTATATTCTTATTTGTCTTAATTTTTATATGAGTATTATTTATAGTCATTTTTGTAGATTCAGAAAAGTAAAAATCATTAATTGTATGGGTATAATTATAACAAATATAGTTTTCACTATCTAAATTTTGTCTCTTTATATATTCATTATACTCATCTTTATTTATAGGAATAACTAAACTATTAAATATACTAAAACCAAGTACTAAATCTTCATCTCTTAAGTAATGAATTCTTTCAATTAAATTATATAATTCTTCATAATTATACTTATAATTTTTTAAAACATTTTCTTTTATTTCAAATATATAAAATTCTCTCATATCTTTCACCAATATAATATTAATATATTTTAAATATAAAAAATGTCGAAAAAAAGCTTTTTTAAAAAAAGCTTTTTATTCAGTATCAATATATTTTGGTTCTAATACTATTTGTAATGTCTCACTTGTATTAATAGGTTTATCTTTTTCAAAGGAATAAGATTTAACATAACCACTTCCTTCAAAAGAAACATTTACTCCAATTAAATTTGCATACGTTAAAGCATCATTTCTACTCCATCCTGTAATATCAGTCATTATAAAATCATTAGAATTTGAAAGTAAAAATACTTTATTTCCTTTATTTAATATAGTATTTTCACTAGGATATTGTTTAATTACTTTATTTCCAGAGCCTAAAACTATTGGATTTAAAGTACTTGATAATGATTCCTTAACAGAATTTATATCTTTATTAATATAATTATTAATAGTTATAGTTGCACTTTCTACTTCATTACTCTTTCCAACTATATTTAAATAAGTACCAACGTTTCTAACTAAATCTTTTACGCAAGTTTTTAAGTATTTTGATTGTTTCATTTTTGAAGCAGCTACATATACAATTATTTGTGGATCATTTCCTGGGAATACACCTGCAAAACTTCTTACATAATTAGTACTTCCTTTCAAATAACCTCCAGTTGGAGATGCAATTTGTGCTGTACCAGTTTTACCAATTAAATCATATCCTTTTAAGTAGTAATCAGTACCAGTTGACATTTTTGCACTTCCATCAACTACTCCTCTCATTAAACCAATCATTTTATCTACAGTTTCTTTACTAAATACTTTTCTTATTTCAGTTCTTTCATTTTCTAAAACTGTATTTCCTTCGCTATCAACTATTTTTTTGATTAAATAAGGTTTTACTATAGTACCTTCATTTCCAATTGCACTTAGTGCTTGTAACATTTGAATCGCTGTAACTGTCATACCTTGACCAAATGAAGCAGATGCAACTTCAGTATTATATTTAAAATTAATAATACCATTGCTTTCATTAGGAAGACCAATATTTGTTTTTGTACCAAATCCTAAAGAACTATAGTAGTCTTTTAATTTGCTTCTACCAAGAGTAAGTGCAAGCTTAGTAGCTGCTACATTAGATGAACCCATAAATCCTTCATCATATGTAATATTTCCCCAACCATATGTATTCCAATCTTTTATAGTAGCATCATCTACTTTAATAGTTCCACTTTTATATGTTTTTGTTCCATCATATTGTCCCGCTTCCATTGATGACATAAAACTAAATATTTTCATAGTTGATCCTGGTTCATAAGTACTTGCAACAAATGGATCATAATATGATTTAATAATTAATGTATTATTATTAAAACTAGGAGATGATGATATTCCAAGTATTTCTCCTGTTTTGGCATTCATAACAGAAATTGTTGCCCATTCAGGATTAGATTTTTCTAATTCTGTTCTAGCTTGTTCAGTAAACATTTGAATATTAGTATCTATTGTCAAATAAATATCATTTCCAGGAGTAGCTTTTTTTTCTATATTTGGTGTACTAGTAATTTGATAACCATAAAGGTCTGATTGATACTCAATATATCCATTTTCACCAGTTAATTCATCATTATATGATTGTTCTATTCCTAATTCTCCAACATAATTACCACTATCATTTCTTTTTGCATAACCAAGAGTATAAGATAAAAAATCTCCATTAGGATAATATCTTTTAGAACTTGAAATAAAATCAATACCTGGTAAGCCTAAAGCATCTATTTGATCTTTAATAAGTTCAGTAATACCTCTACCACCAGGTCCTAATTCAACTTGATAAGGAACTGTTTCTTTACAATTGTTATCATTATCACATGTTTTAATTTTAGAATTTAATAATTTTAGAATAGTTTCTTTTTTCATATTAATAATTGGACTTAATTTTTCAGCTGTCATTTCTTTATCTACTACATGATATGGATTATTTTCATCTTTAGTTCTAGATGGTTCAAGATATGCAATCACTGTATAACTATTAACATCTTTTGCTAGAACTTCTCCTCCACTAGAATAGATTGTTCCACGTCTTGCTACTGTTGTTTTTTTAACTGTATCTCTTTCATCAGCAAAACTAGCTAAAGTTTTACCTTTAACTACAATATGTCCAGTTCCAATATAAACAAGTTTAAAAATAAGACATAAAAAAATAAAAACAATTGTAATAACAAATATAATATTTATCTTAATTGTTCTTATTCTTTTCATTGTTTACTCCTTTTATTTAGATACAACTCTAATATTACTATTATTATACTCCAAACCAAAGGTATCTGCAACTTCTAAAGCATTATCAAGTGATGATAATTCATTTATTTTCATTTGAATACTAGCATTTAATTCTTCTTGTGTATTTATTTTTTGTTTTAATCTTTGTAGTTCTGAGTTATGAGATTGAATCATAGCTTGTCCAATAAAATTAACAAACAAAGTACCTACTATAAATATACATATAATAGCAGTCATTGTATTTTCAATTTTTAATTTTATATACTTTTTCTTTTTCATTTTACCCTTTCTATTACTCTTAACTTCGAACTTCTACTCCTATTATTATCATCTAGTTCTTCATTACTAGGTGTTATTTTCACTATTTTTTTAGCTCTTGCTTTTAAATGTTCTGGTACAATTGGAAGCTTTTTAGCACTTTCATCATCACTACACAAATCTTTAAAAACATTAGCTACTATTTTATCTTCTAATGAATGAAAACTTATAACACAAAGTCTTCCTCCAACATTCAATAAATCAAATGCATTTCTAAGTGAACTTTCTAAAATATCTAGTTCATGATTCACTTCTATTCTAATTGCTTGAAATACTCGTCTAGCTGGATGCGATTTATTTCTATAACTTATCGGTACATTATTTTTTATTAGTTCTGCTAATTCTAAAGTTGTATTAATTGGTCTATTGTTAACTATAGCTTTTGCAATATTTTTAGAATATTTTTCTTCCCCAAATTTATAAAATATCTCTACTAATTTTTCATAACTATAATTATTAACCACATAATGTGCATCTAATTCTTGTGAAGTATCCATTCTCATATCAAGCCTAGCATCTTTATGAAAACTAAAACCTCTTTCTTCTTCATCTAATTGTGGACTAGATACACCTAAATCAAATAATATACCATCAACATTTTCATTAATATAATCTTTCATATTAACAAAATTGCTTTTAATAATTTTAAAGTTATCTGATATTTTAGATAACTTTTCTTGTGAATACTTGATAGCTTCACTATCTTGATCAAAGGCGAATAGAAACCCCTTTTTATTCAATTTCTTTAATATCTCGCCTGAGTGCCCTGCGTATCCAACAGTAGCATCTATGTAAGTTTTACCCTCTGATACATTTAAATATTCTATTACCTCGTCTAACAAAACACTTTTATGCTTCATAATTACTATCGAATATATCTTCAGTTATTTCTTCTAAAGACTCTTCATTAACTTTCATATAATTATTAAATTCTTCTAAGCTCCATATTTCTAGTCGTTCATTTACGCCAATAATCACACATTCTTTTTGAATATTGGCGTAATGAACTAACGGTGAGGTAATATTAATTCGACCTTGTTTATCGAATTCGGTAATGGAAGCTCCACCTATAAAAGCTCTTTCAAATGCTCTTACATTTTTCTTTGTAAATTGTAGGTTACTTACTTTTGCCATTATTTTATTCCATTCAACTTCTGAATAGACAAATAAGCACTTATCAAGTCCTTTAGTGATAATGAATCTTTCTCCTAATTCACTTCTAAACTTAGAAGGAATTATTAATCGACTCTTCTCATCAATATTATGATGAAATTCACCCATTAACATGATCAAAGCACCCCACTTTCTACCACTTTGTTTCACTTCCTACCACTATATTACTATTTTTATTGATTTTTGTAAATACCCTTTTAAAATATTTTTGTAAATTTTTTGTCAAATAAAAACACATTTTTATAAATGTGTTTTGTATTCTTTTACATAATCATATTAATTATTTCATTCATAACGTATATTTTACTTTCAGGAATATACAAATAATCATTTTCAAGAATCAAATATTTCTTTTTTAAAGCTTCTTCTATATTAAAAGCATCAAATATATCTTTATTATATTTTTCTTTAAACTTAACTATATTTATACCTTTTAATTTTCTAAGCCCCAATATTATTTCATTTTCCATTTCTTCTTGATTAGATACAAGTAATTCATTAAATCTATATTTACGTTCTAAATATTTATTAAAGTTTCTTGTATTTTCATATCTCATACTATTAATATATCCACTAGCTCCAAGTCCAAAACCATAATATTCTTCATTATTCCAATATGTTAGATTATGTTTGCTTTCATATCCATCAAGAGCAAAATTACTTACTTCATAATGAATAAAACCTTTTTTCTTTAATTTATTACAAATATATGTGTACATTCTATAATCAAGTTCTTCTTCTACTGGTTTAACTTTATCATTATATATTTTAGTATGTTCTTCTATAATTAAAGAATATGTACTAATATGTGTTACATCTAGTTTTAAAATATTTTTTAAGTCATTTTTAAGTGTACTTAGTTTCTCAACAGGTAATGCATACATTAAATCTACATTAATATTTTTAAACCCATATTTTTTACATAAAGCAATATTTTTATATATTAATTCTTTATCATGTTTACGATTTAAAAACTCCAAGTTCTTTTTGTTAAAACTTTCTATTCCAATACTTAATCTATTAACTCCATTTTCCTTTAGAATACTGAGTAGTTCTACACTAATATCATTAATGTTACATTCAAATGTAAATTCTATATCTTTCATCACATCAAATTTTTTAATTATTTTAAATAGTCTAATTAAATTGCTTGTACTAAGACAAGATGGAGTTCCTCCACCTATATAAATTGTCTTAATTTTATCGTTTTCATAGTATTCATCTATTTCCTTAGATAGTATTTCTAAATATGCATGAGCCCATTTCTCATTATTTAAAAATTTACAAAAGTCGCAATAAGAACAAATGCTATTACAAAATGGTATATGTATATAAACACTTCTCATAAATTATTACCTCAGTATAATTATATAAATATTTTTAAATTAAATCAATTTATTATTTTTTAAATACTCTATTAATTGTTGATATCCAGTATCATTCCATAATTTAAGTCTCTTTTCATCTTTAAAACTAGCAAGTGTTTTAGTTTGTCCATCTGGAATAAATATAAAATCCCAACTCCATCCATATTTTCCACTTTTTCTTTTAGCAATAGTTCCTTTAGTAACTGATTTAAAGACTACTGGTTCTTTTCCATATTCACAAAAAGATAAAGCTTGAACAAATTCTGCTTTTCTATTTTCTACACCTTTCATAAGTTTTAATATTCCATCTACATCAATAGTATCTGAAATATAATGGGTATAAGCAGCTGGGAAACCATTTAATGCATCAATTGAAATTCCTGTATCATTTTTTACAATATTACATTTTAATTTATCACTTGCCCATTTAGCTGAATAAAGTGCTACTTCTTCTACACTATCTGCTTGAATTTCTACAGTATCCATTTTTATATTGTCAACTTCAATATTTAAAGGTTCTAAAAACTGCTTTGCTTGAGCAAGTTTTGCCCAATTTCCTGTAACTAATGTTATTTTCATAATAATACCTACCTTTCATTTCTTATATTATTATAAATTTATTTTTTTGTAAAGAAAAAATAGTTCAAAACTGAACTATTTAAAACTTGTATGAGTATAATTTGAAAATTTTAAACTTTTAGCATTTTCTCTTTCTTGTTGTTTTTCATATCTAGTAAGAGGATCAATATATTCTTCATTTGGATTAAATGATCTTACTTGTCTATCTATTTTTAATTTTCTTAATGCTTTTGCTTCTATTTGTCTAACTCTTTCACGAGTAATACCATACATTTTTCCTACTTCTTCTAAAGTATATATTTGTCCATCAACAAAACCATATCTATATTTAATTACTTCTTTTTCTCTATCAGTTAAGATTGAATTAAATACAGCTTCATTAAATTCTTTTCTTATTGTTCTATCTTCAAATATACCATTTGATTCATCTATATCTTCTAAAAAATCACCAAGTTCACTTTCTTCTCTTCCATCATCTTTATGTAATGTTTGATTTAAAGATACTACTTCTTCTATAGATAAACAAAACTCTACTTTTTCAACTGAAATATTTAAAATATCTGCAATTTCATAATTTGATGGTGTCTTTCCAGAATGCATCATTTCATATTCTTTTATTGTTTTATTAACTTTATTAATAATTTCAACCATATGAACAGGTATTCTTATAACTCTACTATTATCAGCAATTGCTCTAGTTATAGATTGTCTAATCCACCAAGTAGCATAAGTACTAAATTTATATCCTTTAGTATAATCAAATTTTTCAATAGCTCTTAATAAACCAATATTACCATCTTGAACTAAATCACCTATATTATCATTAATTCTAGAATATCTTTTAGCAATACTAATAACTAATCTTAAATTATGAAATGCTAATTCTTCTCTAGCATTTTCTTTTTGAGATTCATTTCCATTTTCCATGATTTTAAATAGTTCAATTTCTCTTGCTTGAGTTAATGGTTCAGATCCATCTAAATCATTTAAATATATTCTAAATAAATCTAAATCATTAGTTCTATTATCTATAGGAATTAACTCTTCTTCATAATCATTATCATCTTCTTCAGGTTCATTTAAAACATCATCAAAAATAAATCCATTCTTATTTGCATATGTAGTAGCTAAAGTATAAAATATATCATTTTCTTTTAAATATTTATTATTTTCTACATCAATAAGAATAGAAATCATGTTATTAATCTTACTATTTTCTAATAATTCTTCTGCTTCGTTCAAATCAATACTAACTCTATTTTTTCCATTTAAAAACTTAATTAATTTTCTAAAATTCTTCATTTGAACTATAGAATTATTCTTATCTTCAAAATTTTCTTCAACATAAGTAAATATGCTTTCTAATGTTTCCTTTCTCATATTTAATCCCCCTTTTTGAATTGTTTTAAATTATAGCACATTTTATTAAAAAAGTCAATTTTTTACTTTTAAAAAGCAAAAAATTAGTTTATTTTAAAACTAATTTTCTTAAATTTCTTATTCCATACTGATATTTTACATAAACAGTTTGTCTAGATGTATTATCTCTATTTGCAATTTCAATAAAGTCTAATTCTTCACTATCTTTTAAACCAAAAATACTTTTAATTACCATTTTTTGTTTATCACTAATAGAAGAATCTTCTATTATTTCATCTACATATAAATTATCTATTAATCTATCTTCAAATGTATAAAGAAGTGTTCCTTCATTTAATTGATTTAATGAAATAATATTATTACTTCTTAAAATACTATTAAGCATTTTAATATCTATATCAAATACTTTTGATAATTCTTCCATACTAATATTTTTATTATATTTATTATAATATGCGTGAATATATCTTTTGATTTTTACTAATAATGCTGATTTATGTTCAGGCAAACGTATTAGATTATAATTTCTAACAAAGTTAATTAAGTGAAAGTCTATCATATGTCCTACATATTTTGAAAAAGATGAGTTTTTATTTAAATCAAATGAATCAATACATTCTACAAGCGCTAAATTACCTTCTGCTATTAAATCATCAAATGGGATATTAAAGTTAATATATTTTTTTGCTATATGTATTACAAGTCTTAAATTATGATTGATTAATTCTTCTCTAGCTTTATTATCTCCATTTTTATATGATTTTATTAGTTTGTTGGCTTCTTCATCGCTTAAAACTTCATAACTATATAAATTATCTATATAATTTCCAATAAAATCACTTTTATTTGCCATATATATCCCCCTTTTTAGCGCGTATATAATAGCAAATTTTAGTAATTTTGTCAATTTTCATATCATTTTAAAATATTTAATGCAATATTTATATAATCGACAATTAACAATATACCCCTTATCTATTTAATCTATTTTCTTTATTTAAAGATACATCTAAATATGTTGTATCATCAAGAGGAATCGCATTTATATTTAAAGAACCAATACTCTCTAAAAACATAAATAAATTTGCAAGTCCTTCACTTTTTGATTTACTTATAAAGTCTTCTTTATCTACGACATGATCATACCATTGCTTTTCATAATTGTATTCTTCTAATAAAGCTGCATATTCTTTTTTATCTAATCTATTATCACTTGTTCTTAATCTCTCCATTTCAAGTAATTTTTCTTTATTCCATCTTTTATTAAAATCTTCTTTTGATTTTTTTGATAAAAGTACATGATAATCATATGATAATACTTGATATAAAGGAACTTTTATGTGATCAATATTATGACTTTTTAATAATTCTATAAAAAATAACATTGGTAATGAAAAGTTTGGATGAACACTACTTTTTCCATCACTAGATAATGAATTCACTTTATATATAAGTCTTTCTAATCTCTTTGACTTCTTTGAAATTTTAGGTTTTTGTACTGCATAAATATAACACACATTCTCATGATTTTCTTCTCTTATATCATATAAAATATTAGCTAAATCATGTCTTTCATTTCCATCATACAAATAAAATCTTACCACTCTACTAGTTTCATAATATGATTCTTGTGGACTTACTTTATAATAAACATTAATACCATTATATTGAGTAAATATACTATCTTTTTTAAAAGTATCTAATTCTCTATTTTTAATAAAATCTCTTTGTTTCATAAGAAAATTTTCAACTGAATAAAAATCTGTACTATCCATTCTAAGCCAAATTCTTCTTAACATTAATAATGCTTTATATCTTGCATTATTAAATCCATGATATTCATATTCCAAGCGAACTTGTTCATTAACTATCTCAGTCAAAAGAGTAAAAAAAGTATCAGCATCATTAATTTTAATATTATAAGCATTTTCACTAATTTTATTTTGACTTAATAATAATTCATAATCTTTATCACTTATATCAGGAGTAAAATAATCTTCTTTTTTAAATGGTCTTTTTTTAACACTTTCTATTAATGATAAACCATTTTCATCAAATATAAAATTTATTCTAGGAATTTCCCTAGTTTTTTGTATTTCAAAAATGGTACTATTTACAAATAATTCTATAATCTCTCTTTTAGTAACAAAATCAATTTCTTCCATTTTACCCCTCACATCTATTAATTAAAGAAATAATCATATGCTAACTCTTCTGTTTTATTATCAACGTAAGTAATAATCACTTTCTTAGAAACACTATTATTTTCAATATTTTTTACTTTAATATCTTTATATTTTGTGTATGTTCCATTACAATCTTTTAAATCAATATAAATTATTTCATCATCACTATTTATTAAATACAGAATATAATCATACATAATAAAATATTTTAAAACTAATTCTTTGCCATTATATTTTTCAAATTCATGATTATCTTTAATAAATGTCCTATTTAGATTAGGGCTATATTCAATAAATACATCAAAACTATCATCATTTGAAGTTTCAGATGAATATATTGAATAGTATTTAACATCATTTATATTTTTAAAATTATATTTTTTTCCATTTGAATTATATAAATTAGAAAACAAAGTTTTACCATCTTCAGTATTAACAGCAATATAATTACCATAAGAAACTGCTGGTTCAATATCACGTATAACCTTTCCACTAAATACAGAAAAATCCATTATATTAGAAGATAATAATTGATGATTTGTTAATGATGTATCATTTAATTCTATATAATGTAAATTACCAGATTTATCTAAAAAAACAATTGTTGGACCAAATTCAACATTAAAAATAGCTTTTAGTGATATAACATTAGACACTTTATCATATTTAATTGTTTTATTTTCTGTTTTTACATTAACAATTCCATCTTTTATTTCAAAAACATAGTTTGAAAAATCACTTGTTTTATTAGAATCAGGATATTCTTCTTTATAGTAATCATATAAATCTTCTTCTTTTGAAGAACATGCATCTTGAAAGCAATAATATTTTGTTGTAAGACTAAAATCAACATCATTTAATAAATACGCGTAATCTGCACTGATTTTATGATCAGCTTTATAATATAATTCTAAAGCTTCATCATCTTCATCAGATATATGTTTTTTAAGACAACTTAAACTTCTATAAACACCATAATTTTCATTATCATCTTGTTTTTCAGTATTTTTAATATCTTCTTTATTATTACTCACATTTTTATTATGTAATCCCAAATACAATCCTAAAAAAACAACTATAATACAAATAATAGTTAATAATATTATCTTATTTCTATTCATATATTTACACCTCTATTATTAATTATAAAACTTAAATGGTAAATTGCAATTTTTTATTATTATTTCATAATAATTTACTTGTGGTTATATAATTTTCTTGGCCAGGTATATAAACTGAAATACAATTAAATAAAATGTTTTTACATTCATTTATTAATTCATAATCTTGAACTAATATATTAGATGAAATCAATATATTTATGATATATGAATCTATATTATCTATTATTTCCTTGATATTCATATTTGAAAAATCTATTAATGAAAAGTATATTTTAATATATTCAATAACAAAATCTTTATTATTTCTTAATTCCTCACTTGCATATTTAATTGCATTTACATTATTTTTGACTACTTTTAACATAAAATCAATATCATTTTTTAAACTTTCATTTACATTTTCTAAAACTTTATCATTTATTTTAATTAAGTCCAAAACAAAATTTTTATCTTTTTTTAAGTCATCATCTATAAAAGAGAATACATCTGCATTTTCTTTTATAGCTTTAGTCAATACTTCCTTATCTCTTTTTAATTCTTTAGTTAAATTTATAATTGCATATCCATTTTGCTTTACAGCTTCTAATGCTATTTGTTTATCATTTCTTATTTCTTTACTTAAATAAAAAAGTACATTGCCATCTTTCCTAACTGCTTCTAATACTATTTGCCTATCTCTTTTTAATCTTTCACTTGCATAACTTATAGCTGTTGGATATTTTTTTATTGCTTCTAATACTATTTCTCTATCATTCTTTAGTCTTTCACTTGCATATTGAAGAGATTTTCCATTTTGTTTTATTGCAGATAATACAAATTCTCTATCATCTTTATATTTTTCACTTGTAGCCCCAAGATTAAGTCCATTTTTCTTTACAACTTCTAATGATATCTCTCTATCATTCTTAATTTCTTCACCAGCAAATTGAAGTGCATTTCCATTTTGTCTTATAGCTTCTAATATTACTGTTTTATCATGTTTTAATTCTTCACTTACAAATTCTAGTACAAGTCCATTTTCCTTTACCGCAGATAAAACAAAATCTTTATCATTTTTAACTTTCTCACTTACAAATTCAAATGAATATACATTTTCTTTTAAAGCTTCTAGTATTATTTCTCTATCATTCTTGAATTCATTGCTTATATATTTAAATACCAGTCCATTTTGTTTTACAGCAGATAAAATAAAGTCTCTATCATTTCGAAATTTTTCATTTAAAGATTTAAAATTAGAGGCTTTCTTGTTTATCAAACTTAAAACAATTTCTAAATCATTTTTTAACTCTTCATTTCCAAATTGGAATGCATGAATATCATATTCTAGTAATCTTAACATAAATTGTTTGTCATATATAACAAAAGTTTTTGGAATAATATTTATATTTTTTGAAAATATTCTACATTTATCATCTAAATTCTTGATTCTATCAAGATCAATTATAATATCTCTTAAATCAATTGTTTTCATTACCATTGGATCATTTTCCCATCCAAATCCATATTTCTTAGTATATAATAAAACAATTTCATTTTCGTTTAAATCAATCTTATAAACTGTTTTTTTATGTATTTTATACAATTCTTTTAAATCATTTATTATTGTTAATTGATTATTTCTCTCTTCATCACTTAAAAAAAGCATTTCGTTTAGCTTTGATTCTAAGGGATTCATCATTTCTTCTTCTAAATTTTGATTTTCTGCTACACCTCTTATTTCTCCAATACTTTTTGTTTCATTCATTCTAATAGCTATTCTTGGTATAGTATATTTATTTTCATCATCTAGTGTATAATACACATAAAAATCTCCACCTAAATAACCTCCTCCACCACAAATTTGATTGATTGCCATTGATTCATTTGCTGTACACCATTTTGTACCTTTATTTTCTAAAGAGAAAGCTAGTTTATTCGCATCATCTTTATTTTTGTAATTATATTTTATCCAAATGCCTTGTGTTGAATTAGTCTTTTGTTTATTAGCTAAATTAAATTTATTTTCATAATATTCATATAGTTTTTTAAAGCTTCCTGACTCTAGTATTGGTTTTATTTCTAAATTAAGAGTTTCTTTGCTTTCTAAATAATTCATCATATTAAATATGCAATTAGATATTATTTCTGGATTAGCATCTACAAAAGGAGCTAATGTATTATCACTTCTTCTTTGATATACATTTCTTGCTTCATCATATGTTCCTAATTTTAGCATTCCTTGAAATGCCCAATACTTTGCCCACATTGGGTACATTGCATCATCATCTGTTAAATAATCTATCCACATTGAAAGTCTTTTCTTTTGTGAATCTATTATTTCTTTTTTATTTAATCCATAAGGAATATTTTCTTCTTTTATTATATATTTTCTGAAATAAAAACTTTTAAGTAAGTTTTTTTTGCTTTCTGTATTAGCTAAATTATGTACTTTTTTAAGTCTATCCATATATTTTTTTATAGCTTCTTCTTTTTTATCATCTTTTTCACTTGTATGTTGTACTTCTTCACTTAAATACAAATCTTTATACAATCTATTTAAAAACTTTTCTCCTAAGTAATCTTCTTTCATAACCCTCACCTATTATAAATTAATTATACAACAAAAGTATCAAAAAAAACATAAGATATTTCTTATGTTTTTTAACCTTACTACATAAAGCCCATCTGTTATATTAAAAATTTAATTTTCTTTCTATTCCTCTATCATTTATCATTGTTTCTAAATATGGATATTCTTTAAATAATTCATTATATTTTTTAATTAAACTTTCTAATTCATTTTTAACTTCTTTATAATCTCTATGTGCATCTCTATAATCATTTGGATTATAACTTACACGACCCTTATCTCTATATAATTTTATAGCTTTATTAATTTTTTCTACTGGTTCATCTACATCAAATCCACATTCATCTAAAAAAGCATATTTAAACCCTACTAATATTACGAGTAATATATTTATAAAACCAAAACTAACTATTAAAAATAAAATATTTAATATTGTAAATGCATTAACTGGACCATCACTACTAGTAGCTATTTTATATTCTGTAATATTTGGAATACCTGCTTCATCAAATGATAATTCTGTTGTATCAATTAAATTATTTGGATCAAGTTCAATATTTGTATAATCTTTTAACTCAAGATTACTATCTTTTACTATATATGTATTAATAGTCCAAGTTTTTGTTTCTTCATTTGGAATAAAATGAGTAATTTTAACTTTTCCTCTATCTACTTCAAAAGTATCCTCTAGATAAAAATCTCCATCAATTTCACTATAACCTGTTGTATCATAATTTCTTTCAATTATATGTATATCTTTTTTATTTAATCCTTTAGCAAACAATCCATTAGCACCAATTATTACTGCAAGAGATAATCCAAACATGGTAATATTAAATGTACCTTGAACGATACCACTTAATAAATTTTTAGTAGCTTTACCAAAGTATGCAGAAGTTGTATGTTTAATATCTTTTTGTCTTTTTAATTCAAGTTCACATGATGATAATTCACTTTTTTTCTTATCAATTGAAAATAAATCATCATTCATTTCTTTAATTATCTTTTCTAGATAATTATCATCATACACAGAAGCAAGTAAAAATATCTTATTTCTATTTTCTTCATCTATTTTCTTATAATTAATATCTCTTAAACTTTGTAATAAATCTTTATTACTAGACATATTATCTATATCATTAATAGCTAGTTCGTTTAAAATACTAATATCAATATTCATATCATATATATGATTTAAAATCGTAGAACTTCCATATTTTCTAAATTCATATTTGATAAATGGATAAATAGTTTCATAAACATTATCTAATACATTTTTATTTAATTTACCAAATGATTGAGCTTTTTCTAAATTTAATAAATTATAATTAATTTGTTTTATTAAAGACTCAAATTCACCATCAGATAATTCTCTTTTTTCTTTTATTTTTTTTATATCTTGAACAGTTTCAAATATACCAAAAAAAGAATAAATTTTATTAACTAAAGCTTCAAGTTCATCTATAAATTTATATGTCTTTTCTAATTTTTTACTTTCTTGTGATAAAGTAGATGAATTTGAAAGTGAATTTGGGATAAAATTATTTAAGTTATCAAAACTCTTATCAATAGATTGTAAATCTTTTTCTAAATAATCACTACTTAAACCAAAACTACTAATAATTTTAATCTTTTCATAAATTGATTCTAGTTTAACTCTAGCAGTATATACATCTTCTAACATTATTACACCCCTTTTGAGTGTGATGTATTATATCATAAAATGGTATAAATGTAAATTAATATTCTTATAAAAATTTTGTACAAAATAAAAATACCTATTTCTAGGCATTTTATTATCTTAAATGTATTTTTAATTCCATGAATGATTCATTTAAATCTTCAATTGCGCTCATATAAGCTTCATAATCTTTTATATTTTTATTTAGTATTTCTTGTAAACATTCATCATAACTTTTTAAAGTATCATCTTCCATTAAATTTTCTAATAGATATTGTTTTTTTATTTTTCTTTGTTGATTTAAATGAGATACTTTAGTTAATTCTTTTAATGTTGGTTCTCTTTTTCCTATATAAGTTAAACATGGATCACATCCACATTCACTTATTTTATATATTTTTCTACCAGTGAAAAATTCAATCATTACATCTTCATTAATTTCATCTGGTATTCCAATTACTGGAACAAATTCCCATTCATAGTCATTTTCAGTATACATATGTGCTTGCACGGAATCTATATATCTATTATTATTTAGTTTTAAAACATAAAACTTTAACATTTTATTAGTCATTATAAAGTCCTTTCTTGAATGTTTTCATTTAATCTTTCTATTTGATTTCTTTCATCTATTAAATGCATATGTAAAATATTTTTATCAATTACTTCAACTAGAAAAGAAAAATACATATCTCCATATTGACTAGTTCCACCAAAAGGATACACACTTAATATTTCAAGCTCTATGTATTCATCTTTATTATAATTAGCAGGATCAATAACAATAGAATTGTCGCTTTTAGATAAATATATTTTGTGTATTTCTTCAGTGGAAAAAATGCAGGTAGCATATTTTGAATCAAGCATTATAATTCTACTTTCTTCATATGTTTTATTTAGTCCACCAGAACCATTATTAATTTTACCAAGTATAATGCTATTACTATCTACCATAAGTTAATCCCTCTAATAATTGTCTATTTAATTCAACTTGCATTCTTTCATCTACTAAGTGAGCATGTAATAATTTTTTATCAATTACTTCTATTAGAAATCTATATACAGTTCCATAACCATTATCAGCTTCAAATGGTGTAACTCCAATTACTTCACACTCAGTAAATTTATCTTTCATACTTTCATATAAATCAATATCTACTACCTTAAGTAAATTATTTTCATTTAAACATACTTTAGTATTTTCTGGATGATTTATTATTTCTTCCAATAATTGAAAACGAATAATAGCAGTAACACTATCTTCATATGTTTTACTAAAAGTACTTTTTGCTCCTATTTTACCTAATATTAAACTATTATTTTCTTCCATAACTACCCTCCTCAATTACACGTCTTAATAATTCAACTTGCATTCTTTCATCTCGTAAATGTCTATATAAAGCATCTTTTTTAATTACTTCAACGAAATATTCATTTTCACAATTATATATCATATTTAAAATTTCTAATTCTTTACACATATCAGTGTCTTTATCACTTATAAATATTTTACCAGAAGAAGTTATATATAACTTTTCTCTATCTGTTTTTCTAGTTAATTTATAAATATCTATAGAACTTAAAGTAATAATCATACTTTCTGAATAAGTTCTACCAATTCCACCTCTTCCATTAGTTATTTTTCCTAATATTAAATTATTTTCTTCCATAACTATCTCCTAATTCAGTTAATCTTAATTTCTCATCTACTAAATGTCTATGTAATATTTCTGGCTCTATAAATTCACACATAAAATATACATCACTAGAGATTGGATAAACATTTAATAATTCTAATCTTTTCCAACTATCAGAATCTGGTTCATCAATTGCCAATATACTTCCATTATCTGTTAGATATAAATTTGTTTTTTTATTAAAAATGTCATATATTAAAGTTCGATTATGTAAAACTATAAAAAAACTTTCTTCATATGTTTTATGTATTCCATTCTCATTTCCAGGAATACGACCAGTTATTATACTATTTGTTTCCATTTTTTCTCCTTAATTCAATACAATAATTACTAAATTCATCCATTTCTTCTAAATAAGTTAAATAAGTTGCATAATCTCTAGTTATTATTCTTTCAAGTTCATTTAGTGTATTAATATATTGTTTAATATGTTCTTCACTAAGTTCTTTAAATCCATTAATAAAGTAACCCATATTACTCGGATCAATTAATACCGCATCATGATATGTTATATACGGAACATAACTATTTTCATTCTTTCTATATTTTCTTCTACTAATAATATCAATCATAGTATCTTCTTCAAATTCATCTTTAACACATATAATATTTACTTGTTTCTTATCAACACAATATTTATCATCTTTACTACCATAAACTCTAGTTTCAATATATCCATATGTGATATCAGATTCACAATCTCTAGATTTATTAAGGTAAACTCTATAATATTCTTTTTTCATTAAACCTCCTAAAATTGTCACATATTATATCATAAAAACAAATCCTAGTCAATTAAATGACTAGGAATCTATTTCTTTAATACTTAAATTTTTATGAGATTCTAATTCGAAAGTATAGATAAATAGTATTATTGCATTACTATGTCCACATCTAACACTAGTAGTCTTTTACAACCATACAAATACTTTTAGACAAAAATTATTAAAAGTTACTATTTTTATGTTAAATAATCAAATATTATTATTTTAAAATTTCTATACTATAGAACCACTTTAATCTACATTTTTATAAGTTTTTTTATATATTTTATATTTATTAAAAAATATAAAGCTATACTTACTACTATTAGAATAGCAAAACTTGTTATACTAAGTACTCCATAATCTAATTTATTAGGTAATTTTGATATTTCATAAGCATTAACTTTATAACTACCTAAATAATTAATTGCTTTTTCTTCTAACATTACAGCTATAATATTACAAAAGAATACCATTATTAAAGCTATAATATATTTTATAATATCTTTTTTTAATGATTTTTTATCAAATTTTTTAAGTAATACAAAACCAAGAGCAATGAATGTATAAATTAATGAAAATAATAAAGATATAACCACTTCACTTATTTCATCAAGTATCATTAAACCTTCAGCAACATTTTTATCATGCAATTCATCATTAAAACTTTCAAGAGTAGAAACAGCTATTTTATGATAATCTAAATCACTAGGATAATTTTCAGTACTATAGTTTTCATTAACTATTTTATCAATATAATCACTAATGCTTTCTTCATTTGAAAAATAATAATAATGATCATTTTGACTATTTAACAAATGAAATATTATCATTTGTCTAATCTCTTCTTTAGAATATTCTTTTTTCATATATTCTTTTAAAAGATATTCTAAATCAGATATTTCTTTCTCAGTGTAATAGTTTTCCTTAACTTCAATATCAATTTCTTTCTTTTTATTATAAAACACACTTATTCCAAAAATAATAATACCAAATATTATTATAGAAAAAAATATTACTAATCTTTTTTTATACATATTTATCTCCTCCTTTATCATATAAATAAAGAAACAAAAAGAATTTAACGTGACATTTTACATTTAATTATTTATAATTAACTATTTAATAGGCATCTATTATATGTAGCCAGTGCCATAGAACAGTTAGATTCAATTTTCTTCTATTACTAATACTAGCTAATCAAATAATTATAATTAATGCTACCATACATGCTCATTAAAAACTTATGTTATTTGTATTTATTTCTAATACTGGTCTTACGCCAGAAGCAAATTTATAATATGTATTAGAAGTCATTTGTCCTCTATTAATAATTCTTGGACCATTTTTATCAACTAAACCATTAATCCAATAAGAACCACGTAATAAATGACGAGCAGTACTTGGACAGCGAGCTATATTTGGATTCATTGTTGAGCATCCAGCTTCAACTGCTTCACTTTCATTTAATAATCTACCAGTTATAATAGGTACACCTAAATTTCTTAATCTCTCTACATATTCATTAACATAATAAGCAACTGAATAATTATTATCAGAAGCTAAACAATTCATAGAATGACAAGAAGAAACATTATTTGTGTATTCACTAGATATTTGATAATTTTCTTGGTCTCTTGTTGATTCATAAATACTAATTCCCTTTAATGGCCAAGAATTACTAGAACCATATTGAGGTAAAATATTATTTGAATTATCAAGCCAGTATGCTTTACTAGAAAAAGGAACTAACGCATAAGATATTGAAGCACCATTTGATGTTAAATAACTTTGTAATCCATATCTACTATCAGAAGTAGAAATAAAACCCTCTGTTACATCAGAATTTGATAAAAAATTGTATCCAACAAACAAATTTTCTTCAGCTATCAAAACAGTAACTTCTTCATTACTTTTAACTATATAAAAGTTTTCATCAGTATGAGATACATTAATTCTATCTCCTACACTTAATTGTCCAGGTACTTTTTGGCTTAAAACTTTAAAAGGTTTTCCATCTACTACATTTTCACAATTTATGACTAATTTATCACCATCATTAAGTTCTGATACTGGAATTACATCTCCAATATTTTCAATACTAAGTTCATTTCCATGATATGAATATTGATAAGTTCCATCAGTTGTATAGAATTCTACTACTTTTCCTGCCTTGTTAATTTTAATATAGTATTCCAAATTATTTCGCCCACTTAGATTTAATGATTTATTACATGGTGAAGAATTAGTTCTAGAATAAACCACTTCACCAGTATTTAACATTGAATCATTTATCCATTGCTGTTCTGCTACTTTATATATTTCTTTTATTTCAGTTGTAAAAGAGTTTTTCTTAGCTTCATTAAACATATCAATAACATTAGGAAGTGCAATAATCACTAAAATTGCTAATATGGCAATTACTGCAAGTAATTCCACTAATGTAAAACCTTTTTTAATTTTCATTTAATCACCTCTATATTATTAATTATTCATTAAATATAGTATACTATATTTATTAAACAAAAGAAATATAATTTAAATCAATATAAAATATTATTACATTTAAAAAGCCTATTTCTAGGCATTTATTAACATAAGCAGTGCCCTCTGCACAATTCAAACATGTGATTGACTCTTTAAAGTCACAAAAATATTTTAAGATTATTTTCATTTTTGTTGATATTACAAGTTTATAATTGAACAGTAAATTAATATGTGTGATAAAAAGTAATATATGTCATTCTATTTTTTATCAAACTCTACATATCCTTTTACAAATATCACTTTATCTAAAATAGATACATCAAATGAAGAATCATCACTTTTAATAATAGAAACTTTATAGTTATCTATTATTATATCATCTTTCTCTTTTATATAAAAATTATTTAATTTATCTTCTATCCACAAATTAGCAATATCGTTTTTGTTAGAATTATATACATCAATTAATTTAATAGCATATATTTTTTTATTTTCATCTTCAAATAAGTAATAATAAACAGTCCATTTTCCATCATCTTTATTTGGTCTAAAAACATCATAATAAATTTTATATAAATATTTCACTTTTATTGGAATTATAGTATTCTTAATTTTTATTATATGTTTTTTGTCCGAATGTCTTACAATTAAAAACATAATTAATGGAATACATAAAAAAACAATTATAAAAATAAAAACAAAATATTTGTAAAACATTTTATCACCTCCTAATAAAAATATTAGAGCATACTCTCTAATCTACTTTTTTAATTGCCACTTAAGGCTGGCTTCACCTACTTTTTTTATGTTACCTATGTAAAAATAATATAGCACATTTTATTATAAAAGTCTATTATATCTCAAATTAAAAATGCCTTATAGCAGTATATACAAGGCATTTTATTATCTTAAGTGGTGTCCTCGGCACGATTCGAACGTGTGACCGACGGCTTAGAAGGCCGTTGCTCTATCCAGCTGAGCTACGAGGACAAATCAAAAATTACTAATAAAGTATACAACACTTTTTAGTAATTTTCAAGAGTTTTATTCATTTTTTATTGATAAACCTAGTTCTTCTAGTTGTTTTTCATCAACAGAATTTGGACATTCTGACATTAAATCACTAGCACTTGCTGTTTTAGGAAATGCTATTACATCTCTAATATTCTCTGTACCAGTAAGAAGCATTGTAAGTCTATCAAGTCCAAGTGCAAATCCACCATGAGGAGGACAACCATATTTTAATGCATCTACAAAGAATCCAAATTTTTCTTGAATTTGTTCTTCTGTTAATTCTAAAGCTTTAAACATAGTTTCTTGAACTTTTTCATCATGAATACGAATAGATCCTCCTCCAGCTTCATATCCATTTATTACAATATCATATGCTTTAGAATAACAATTAGCTTTATCAGTTAAAAGTTTACTTACATCTTCATCTTTAGGCATTGTGAATGGATGGTGGCATGCCATAAATCTATTTTCTTCTTCACTCCATTCAAATGATGGAAAATCAACAACCCATAATAGTTTATAATCATCCTTATTAATTAAATCTAAATCACGAGCTATTTTACATCTAAGTGCGCCCAAAGAAGTTTTAACTATATTCTTTTTACCACTAACTATTAAAACCAAATCATTATCTTCTATTTTTAATTCATTATGAATATTATTTAATTCTTCATCACTTAATACCTTTACAACAGAACCACTTATTTCATTTTGATATTTTATATAAGCTAATCCACCTGCTTTATATGTTTTTACAAATTCAGTTAATTTGTCTAAATCTTTTCTAGAATATTTATCAGCAGCATTTTTAACAACAATAGCATTAATAATTCCATCTTCATCTATTACACTTTTAAATAAGCCAAAACTAGTATTTTTGAAGATTTTAGTTATGTCATTTATTTCCATTTCAAATCTTAAATCTGGTTTATCACTTCCATATTTATCAATTGCATCATCATATTTCATTCTAATTAAAGGTAATTTTATATCAATATTTTTAACTTCTTTAAATATAGATGCAATTAAATTCTCTCCTAAAGTCATAACATCATCTTCATCTACAAATGACATTTCTACATCTATTTGAGTAAATTCTGGTTGTCTATCTGCTCTTAAATCTTCATCTCTAAAACATTTAGCTATTTGAAAATATCTTTCAAATCCACTAACCATTAAAAGTTGTTTAAATATTTGAGGAGATTGAGGAAGTGCATAAAACTTACCCTTATTTACTCTACTTGGTACTAAATAATCTCTTGCTCCTTCTGGAGTAGATTTACATAAAATTGGTGTTTCTATTTCTAGAAAATCTAAATTATTTAAAAACTTTCTAGTAGCATAAGTTATATTATTTCTTACTACAAATTTTTCTTTTAAACTTTCTCTTCTTAAATCTAAATATCTATATTTAAGTCTTGTATCTTCTAAAGCAGTAGTATCATCACTTATTTGAAAAGGTATTTCTTTAGAAGTATTAATTAATACTAATTCTTCAGTTTCTACTTCTATTTCTCCAGTTTGTAATTTAGTATTTTTACTTTCTCTTTCTACTATTTTACCTTTAACATTAATAACATATTCATTTTTTAATGTATTAGCTAAATCATAATACTTATTATCAGGTCTTACTACTACTTGTATTATTCCACTTCTATTTCTTAAATCAATAAATACTAATCCCCCTAGATTTCTAACCTTTGATACCCATCCATTAATATTTACTTTTTTATTTACATCTTTGATGTTATAAATTTTAAACTTTTCCATATATCCTCCTTAAAATAAAAAAACAGTGTTCATCCACAAAGGACGAATCACTGTATAATCCGCGGTACCACCTTAATTACTTATTAGTCTCTCTTATTATATAACGGTTAATCCGGCTATAAAGCACTCTATGGTGTCTTCAGTTTAATTTTATACTAATTTCCATCAACCATTAGCTTTCTATAATATACATTAAACTTACTCTTCCACTTCAACGTTTTTATGTATAAATTATATTACTACTTTTTTTAAAAATCAAGATTTATTTATAAAATCAAAATTTATTTCATTAACATCATAATTTTCATAAACTGACTCAGTTATTAATAATTTACTTGCTTCATCTATTTTTTTATTAAAAATTAAATTCATACTTTTATTTTCTATATTAAAATTTACTAATTCTATTTCTTCTTTTAAATCACTATATAAATTATTTTGAGAATTAAAACTACTTTTTAATTCGTTTATTATTATGTTTATTTTATCTTCATTACTATTTTGTATTTTAGTTACTGGTACATAATATTTTAAATCATCCATTATTTTAGAGAAAACAATAGTTGTTTTATTAATATTATTAAATGAATCTATATCATATTTCTTATTAATACCATATTTTCTTGTTAAAGGATAATCTATTTCTTTATTAGATATAGGAAGATGATTTAGTTCTTTATTTTCTACACTTATATATACTTCATTTATTCCATTTATTTCAGTCAATGAATAAATAATTGATTCTATCATTTGTTCTTCTAAATATTTATTAGTATTTAAAAATTCTTTACTAAAATCTAAATACACTTTATTTTTATCTATTTTAACACTTTTTAATTCTGTTTTCTTAGGTATTAAACCATAAAAGTTTTCTAGATCTACACAACCATTTATCAATATATCTATTTTATTTTTAATTTCTTCTTCTATGTTATTATAATCAAAATAAACATTAACTTTAGATAAATAATTATCTTTATCCAATAAATAAACTACATCTTTTTTAGAACTAGTATTTGTTTTAATTACCTCCGTATTAAAATTTTCATGTGAAGGAAAGAAATAAAATAACATAAGTAAAAACAAGCACAATGAAGAAATAACAAATTTATTAATTGCAAACCTTTTTATTCTATTCATATTAAAATATATGTTAAATAAAATTAAAAATGACTATAAAAAGTCATTTAAATAGTTATTTCTCCTAGTTTTAATAATTCGATTACAGCTCCAGCTCTTCCTTTACATCCAAGTTTTTGCATTGCATTCGATACATGATTTCTAACAGTTTTTTCACTTATTTTTAATATTGAAGCTATTTCTTTAGTAGATTTATTTTTAATTAAAAGCATAAACACATCTTTTTCTCTTTTGGTTAAAATATTTCCTGTCATATATTCACCATAAATTACCCTTTCTTTAGTAATTTATGATAGTTATATAAAAAAGTGATTACTATGATTCAAATTTTATAGTTATATTTTTCTTATCTTCAAATTCTTCTTGAATAGATCTCATTAATTCATTAGCAAGTCCACTATTATGTTCTTTAGCAGCAATTGTTACAACAATATTATCATTATTGATTTCTATAAATGAGTTTATTTGAAATTCATTTAATAATTTGTCTTCCAAATAAGTTTCTTTACCTTTAGCCAGATTTAATACTTGAAGTTCTTCAAATGCACTATTTTTTTCATTAGTATCACTAGAATTAATTATTTTATCTTTAAGTTCACTCATTACATCCATAATTTTTTCATCTCTTTCTACTCTAAGTGCCACTAGTTTATTTGATTCACTAACTGTAACATCTATATTTTTATTCACTTCTTTTGTAGTAGTATCTTTAAAAATATCACTAGGTAAAGTTATATAATATACTCCAAGAATTAGTATTAAAGAAAATAATGTTAAAAACCATAAATTTTGTTTATTCATGTTTTCACCTCAATATAATATATTAAGCATTTAAAAAAAATATGCATAAAAAAAAGGAGTTATATAACTCCTAAAAGTATGCTGCTAAACATTTTTCTACTACTCTTTGTACATCTCTTTCATTAAATGGTTTTGCAAGTATATCAATAATTGGATATTTATTAACTTTATCAATTGATTCCATATCCTCTACACCACTTATAACAGCAATTGGCATTTTAACAAAATATCCTTTTTTATAAAAATCTTCTAATACTTGATATCCATCTACATTTGGCATATTTAAATCTAATAAACATGCTTTAATTTTAGATCTAAAATTATCATCTAAACATAATTCAATAGCCTTTGCTCCATCATTAGCTATAACAACATCATAATTAACATCAAAGATTTTTTTAACAAAATTTGCAACTAAATTAGAATCATCTACTACTAAAATTGTTCCTTGTTTAGGAGCTAAAGAAGTTGGCATTTGATGATTTGCAGATTGTTGTTGATACAATGCTTGACTCATTGGATCCATGACAGGAGCTTGTTGTTGCATAGGATTTTGTACTTGAGTATATTGAACATTTGGATTTGAAACTGGTTGAGTAATCATTTGTCCAGAACTTAAATCATATATTTGTTCTGTTTGAACTTGTGGTTGACTCATAGTATTCATTTGTGGTTGCATCCCCATTTGAGGAGTTTGTACTTGCGCTGGCATTTGTGGTTGCATAGCTTGTGGTTGTACAGGATTTTGTACTTGATTTGCAACATTCATTTGAGGATTAACAGCTTGTGGTTGAGAGTTCACAACAGGTGATTGTACTTGAGGAGGCACTTGTTGTTCTGGAGAAACACTCATTTGTGGTTGTGGAGTTTGTGCTACAGTAGCTTGTACTGGAGCTGGAGAAGCAACAGTTTGTGCTTGTGGTTGTTGAGGTGAAGGAGTTGTAGCACGACCTAAATATGTATTTGCAACATTAATTGCTTTATTTACTTCAGTCATAATTGTTGGATGATTTGCAGTAACTCCTGCAGAATCTCCTGCTTTAGCTTTTAATTCAGAATCATAACATAAATCTCCTAAACCTAAAAATCCTAAATATCTTGCATCACTTTTTAAAGCATGTACTTCAATTGCATAATTAGGCATATCATTTGCAGCTAAATGTTTCTCTAAATTAGCTATTTTTTCTCCAACCATATCTACAAAGTCAGTTAAAGTTTCATCATACATTTCCATATCTCCAAGTAGTTCTAAACTTGCTTGAACATTAACTCCATTATTAGTTAAAATATTTACATCTTTCATATCTAACTTCTCCATTCTATTTTTCTTAACTTATACTACTTTTGATTATACCATATTGAAAAAAGGAAGTAAATTTTAATTTGACATTGGTATCAAATGTGATACAATAATACATATGAAGAAGATGTATGAATATATAAATTATATCGAAGTAGAAAAAACACCTGAAGAATTAGAGCGTGAATTCTTAAATGATTTTATTGCATTTAGAAAAGAAAATAACTTAACTCAAGAATTACTTGCTTTATATTCTAAAGTTAATAGAGTTAAAATATCTAGAATAGAATCTGGTATGCACTCTCCTACTATTAAAAACCTTTTACAAATATTGGGTCCTCTTGGGTATACTATTAAAATAGAAAAAGTTAAAAACAAATATAAAAAAAATGATTGGTATTAATTCCAATCATTTTTATATTTTCTTAACATCATTCTGGCATAACTAGTTTTTGCTAATTTTTCCCATTCTTCTTTTGGTCCATAGCTTAAACTATCAGTTAATAAAACCACTCTATCATTATTTTGAAGTAAATAATTAGGAGAAACAGATTTACCATTGACTACTCCATATACTAAAGAGTCTCCAATAGTTTTATCTAATCTATATGCGTAATCAATTAGTGTAGATCCATAAGGAAGTTCAATTTTTTTACCATCACTTGAATAAACATATATTTGTTTAGCAAATAATTCTTCTTTTATTTTATTAATAAAATCTTTATCATCAGTATATAAATTATCTAAATCTAATAATGACTTATAAAATTGAAATTTATCCTTAAGTTCTTCCTGCATTATAATTCTACTTTCTCCTTTTTTTATATCCCAATATGCAGGCAAACCAAATGATGCAACTTTATCCATATCAAATGTTCTTATTTGAGTTTGAACAAGTCTATCATCAGGTGCAAATACTGTTGTATGTAATGACTTATAATTATTTGTTTTTGGATTATGAATATAATCTTTAAATCTACTATTAAAAGGATTATAAATACTATGAATGCATCCCAGTGTTATATAACAATTGTCTATCGTATCAACCATTATTTTTAGAGCAAGTAAATCATGGATGTTTGACATTTTATATCCCTCATTTATTTTTTTATAAATACCATAAATATTTTTAGTTCTTATTTTAATTTCATTTGGAATATTTTTATCATTTAAAATACATTTTATTTTATATTCCATTTCTTTTAATATATCAAAATTTTCATCTTCAATTTTTAATTTTTGATTTAATAATTCATTGTATATTTTAGGATTTAATATTTTAAAACTAATATCTTCAAGTTCACTTTTAATTCTATAGCAACCTAAATAATAAGCAAGTGGAACAAATATCTCAAGTGTTTCATATGCATTTTCTTTTTGTTTGAATTCACTTTTAAAATTAATTGTTCTCATATTATGAAGCCTATCAGCTAGTTTTATAATAATAATTCTAACATCAGAAGTTATACTAGTTATAATTTTTCTGGTATTAGCAAGTCTTTGTTCTTCTTTTGAAGTGAAATTCATTTTACTAATTTTAGTAACTCCATCTACTAAAGTAGATATAGATGTATTAAATTCATGAGCAATATCTTCTTTTGTAATATTTGTATCTTCTAATGTATCATGCAAAAGTCCTGCACAAATCGTGTCTGTATCAGCATGCATACAAGCAAGAATATAAGCAACATTTAATGGATGAATAATATATTTTTCACCACTTTCTCTAAACTGATTTGAATGTAAATAATCAGCATAATTATATGCTTTTATAATAATATCAGTATCAGTGTCATTATATTCTTTAACTTTTTTTAATAACAGATCTAAAGTTATACTATTCATATTTACCTCCAAAATAAAACGTCTTTAATCATATTAAAGACGCGTTAAAATCAATTTTATTTGAGCACATGGAAATAATGTAATAACGTTTAATTAAATTATCTATTACTATTCTTTTCATACACCCTCCTAAAATTAGAATAATAATATAAATTTACACTTATTATTTAATTTTGTCAACATTTTATCTATAAAATCCCATTTTCTTTTTAGCATCTTCATATTTTTTAGAAGCTAAATTAGTAGTTATTTCTTTTCCATTATCTAAAACTTTATCAATAATATCAGATTTTATTATCTCATTATATTTTTTTTGAATACCTTCTAAAAATTCACACACAGTATCTGCTACTTTAGTTTTAAAAGTACCATAATTACATCCTTCAAATTCACTTTCAACTTCTTTAATAGTTTTACCTGTTAAAGATACATAAATATTTATCAAATTTGAAATACCTGGTTTATTTTCCATATCATATTTAACTACTGTTTCACTATCAGTTGTAGCTCCCATAATTTTTTTTCTAACATCATTTATATTATCTAATAATTTAATAACACCTTTAGGATTATCACTAGATTTACTCATTTTTTTAGTAGGATTACATAAATCTAGTATTTTAGTACCACTTTCACTAATTAAAGGTTCAGGTACTCTAAAAGTATCTCCATATTTTTTATTAAATCTGATAGCTATATCACGAGCAAGTTCAACATGTTGTTTTTGGTCAATTCCTACAGGTACATATTTTACATCATATAATAATATATCAGCTGCCATTAATACAGGATATGTTAATAGTCCAGCCGTAAAGCTTTCTTGTTTCTTACTTTTTTCTTTAAATTGATGCATTCTAGATAATTCACCATAATATGTATTACACTCAAGCAACCATGACATATTAGTATGATAAACATTTTCAGATTGAACAAAAATAGTATTTTTTTTAGGATCAATTCCACAAGCTAAATATAAAGCTACTAAATCTCTAATTCTATTTGATAAAGTATCTTTATCTTGAGGAATAGTAATTGAATGTAAATCAGCAACAAATATAAATGATTCATATTTATCTTGATATTCAATCATTTGTTTAATAGATCCTATATAATTTGCAAGTGTTATAACTCCTGTTGGTTGAAGCCCAGTTAAAATTCTTTCCATATTTTCCTCCTTTAAATAAAAAATCCTGTCCAAAATAGGACAAGATTTTAAAGCCACCCATTTCATATACAATCATATATGTCCTTAAATAACGTTAAGGATAAACGTACTTCCATACTACATTTCAAGAAGTCTCTCTTTGGTCCATTCTTTACTATAAAATATAAAATGTTTCACCATCTCATTTCTCTCTAAAATATTTTATTTAGTAAATACTACTCCAAATCAAAGATTTACATATTTATAATAACATATTTTTTTTAAAAATCAATTATTAATCTTTACTAACATCATATTTTATTTCATAACTAATAGTTTGAGTTTCATTTGTATTAGAATTTATATATACTTTATATCTAATATCTTGTTTTTCATTTGCACTAATAATTCCTTCTTCGTGCTGTGTGTTAGCATAATCTTTTTCTTCATTTGTATTCATATTTATTATTTTGAAAACTCCATTTGAATTTTCTTTATTCAATATATCAAATGAGTATTTTAAATCATAATTAGCTACACTCTCATCCTTATAATTTCTTATAATAACGAATATAAAAGAAGCTTTTTCAGTTTCATCATAATAATTATTACTGTCTTCAATAACATCATATATTAATTCTTCATCGGTATTTTTAGCACTAAAATCATAATTTTTTACTCTATAATATGCTACAGCTGATAAAATAACTAATATAATAAACAACCATATAGTAGTTCTAGTCTGTTTCTTTTTTTCATCTTCTGCTTGATATATTTGTTCTGCAGCCACTTTACTAAAACCAGTATCTTTATGATTTAATTTATACTTTTCAGCTGCTGATAAATGAGCTTTATCCTCTGTGTTTTGATTCATTTGGTTTTGATTGTTTTCATTATTCATTTAACTTCACCTATTATTCATTATACATTACACATTTTTTAAAATCAAGTTAACTATACTAATAATATTAAATTAAAGATAGTTAATTTTATTATTTTTTGATATAATTTTAATGGTGATATTATGTATATATTAAATTTATGTGATAATCCTGAAGTATTAGCTACTATGCAAATAGTTAAAACTATAATTACCCTTATAAGAATAATTGTACCAATAATTCTTATAGTTTCTATAATGCTATCATATGTAGGAGCTATTAAAGATAAAGATACAGATGCTTTAACTAAAGCAAATAAAGGAGTTATTCCAAAAGTAGTAGCAACATTTTTAGTAATACTAATACCTAGTTTTGTTAATTTAATTGCTGATGCAGTTGACGTTGATAAAAATATGTATATTTCATGTATTGAATTAGCTACTGATGAAAACATAAATAGAGCTTATAATAGTACAGCAGAAAAAAATGTAGAACAAGCTTATGAATCAATTAATCAAAGTGATTATCAAATAGCTTTAAATTCGGTTAATAAATTAAAAGATACATCTCTAAAAAATGAATTATTAAATAAATTAAAAGTAATAGCAAATTATTTAGATTTAAAAACAAGAATACTTTCTCTTGAATCACTCAAAGGAACAGAATTATCTAATAGATATAAAGAAGTATCTAGTGAAATAGATCAAATAAAAGATTCAAGAATAAAAGACATGTTTAGAAACTTATTAAGTCAAGTGAGAACAACTAAACCTCTTGATTTAAAAACTGGACTAAGTGAATATAAAAAATATGAATCTATGGGTTATTATGAAGTTATACCTCCACATCCTACTACAAATATGCCATTATGGATTTTCTTACATGGAGATGGAGGATTAAATACAGAAGGATTTACTTATCATGTAGCACATGGAAATGCATATATTAATGAAGAATTTTTCTATGTTGCCCCTACTCCTATTCCATTTCAACAAGATTGGTCTGGAGGAAATATTCCAAGTAATTTAAAAAGCTTAATTGATCATTTAGTAAGTCAATATGAAATTGATAAAGATAGAATTATTATTTCAGGTTTTTCTAGAGGTGCTATAGGTACTTGGACAATGGTAAATAATTATCCTGATTTATTCTCTGTAGCGTATCCTATTAGTTGTAGACCTGTTGGAGTTCAAGCTAAAAACTTTTTAACGACTGTTGTAAGAGGACATGTTGGTGATGTATATGGTAAAAATGGTGGATATGAAGGAAATTATGCTGATGATATGTCTAGCTTAGTTAATGAAATCAAAAAATTAGGAGGAGATGCTACTCTAACAATATATAAAGGTAAAAAACATGGTGAAGTTAATTATATACTATGGGATAAAAAAACTATAGAAGAAGCATTAAGTATAAGAAAAAAAAGATAATTCAAAATTATCTTTTTTTATCTTTTATTTTCAATTTCATTTTCACCATATATCTCATTATATAAAGCTATATAATCTTGTGCAATTTCATAATTAAAAGTTGAAACATAGTTACATAAATTAACAAATAAAACATAACATGGTTCATAAGGAATATTTAATAATTTTTCTAATAAATCTTCAATATATATAATATTCTTAATATTATTATTTAGTACATAATCAACTTGTGGTTTTATATAATTATATTCTAATTTATATAAAACTAATAAGTCTTCTATACTTTGTTTAATACCTTTCAAAAATTCATCTTCATTCATAATATATTTCCTTAATACTTATATAAATATATTAACATAAATAATCTTTAAAAAACAATTATTTTTCTAATTCAACACCATTAATATACAATTTATATCCATTTAGATTAATATTACTATTAGTTGTATCTTCATTTGTAAGAGATTTAATATATGTATTTGCTGTTAAAGTAATAGTACTTGTTTTATCTATTGTTATACTTACTTCACCTTCATTACTATTATTAATAGAACCCTTAAATGATGAATTATTTTTTATATTCATAGTAAGTTTAGAAATAGAATCAACTGCTATATTACCATTAGCTTCTTGATTAGTTAAATTTAATGTAACACTTCCTCCATTACTTCCACTATTACCCCAAGAATCTTTTTGAATTCTTAAAAAATAACCTGTTGAATCATTATTTATAATCTTATTATTTTCCAAATTAATAGTCGCAGTAGTATTGGTTACATAAAAACTATCACCTTTATTTGTCGTAATTGTTGAATTCTTAGATGTAAATACTGCTTCACCATTTGCTGCATCTCCACTCATAGATTGATATAAGAATATATTTTTATAAGTTGTAGATTGTCCATTTAGAGTATTATTTGTATCAGTTAATTCTACATTTTCAAGAGTCACACTATTTTTACCTTCAATCACAACCCCTTCAGAAGATTCAGATATTAATGTAGCATTTTTTACTGTTATATTAGCTGTTGAATAAATACTAGGAGATCCTTTTCCAGTAGTTTTATAAGTACCACTATTTACATTTACTGTTCCTCCACCTCTATCAGATCTAATAGCTGCACTTGAAGTACCTGCAGTAGTTATTGTTAAATTAGTAGCATTCATTATTCCACCACCAGTAGTCATAATTCCACCAGAATTATCTTTACTAGTAGAAATTGTAGAATCACTAATATTTATTGTTGTATTATCACTATTAGAATTATTTGTTGTAGCAGAACCTCCATAACTAAATACACCATTACTTCCAGTTGCATCAGTTGTAATAGTAGCATTTTTTATAGTAACATTTGCTCCATCTTTTGCAAGTATAGCAGAGTTAGTTCCATAAAATGAAGTATTATCTCCTCCAGCTGAATCTCCTGTTTTACTAATATTTATATTTGATAGAGTCGATTTAACTTCTCCTGTTACTGAAATAACATTTTCATCTGAATTAGTTGATTTATATTCTCCTGATGTCATATCTTCATCACTAGTTATTTCTTTAACTGAAGAATATGTTACAGAAAAATTACTATTCATTCCAGGTCCACCATTGTTATTACTAGAATTGTTATTAGTATTATTTATGATTAAAAACCATAGTAGTCCAAGTATTAAAATTAGTACAATTATTATAATTATATATATTATATTTTTTTTATCTTTCATCATTTTTTCCTTTCATTAATTATTTCCTTGTGTGTTATTGCTTTGATTATTATCACTTGGCATTTCTGGTGGTTGAGAATTTTCACCATCTGGTTTTTCTGGAGGTTGAGTGTTTCCACTATTTTGACCACTAGGCATTTCAGGTGGCTCTCCTCCATTCATATGCATATTTTGATTACTATTATTACATGTATTAGAAGTTGTTGTATATATGTAGAAAGCACCAGTTGCTATAACAGCGCCAACTAATACTCCAATAATAAATAAAACTATTTTATCTTTCATTTTATTATCTCCTTTCTAATTATATTTTATTTATTAATTATATTTTTTTTTTAAATTATCTTCCTCCTTTTTTTATTTTTTTTACATTTTTAGTTGTGAATTCAAAATACATTATTTTCCTTCAACACATACATATTAAAACATTATTATTAAAATAAAATTAAATCATAAAAAAAGATTAAATTTTTACATTTAATCCTTTATTTGTTATTTATAATATATTTTGCTATATCATCATATGCTTTTGTATTCCACATTTTAAATCTTTTTTCATCATTAAAATGTGCCATAGTTTTATCATAACCATCTGGAATAAATATAGGATCTATTCTCATTCCATATTTACCACTTTTTCTCATTGCAATTTTCCCACTTGTAATAGATGTAAAAATAACAGGTTCTTTTCCATATTCACAATAAGCAAATGCTTCTTTATAATATGCCTTTCTATTTGTTACACCTTTCATAAGTTTTAATATTCCATCTGTTCCAATTCTTTCCATAACATAATGTGTATATGGTCCTGGAAAGCCACCTAATCCTTCTATAAAAAATCCAGTATCATTTTTTAATACACAACATTTTAATGTTTCACTAGCTTCTTTAGCTGAAAATGCTGCTATATCTTCAATAGAATTAGATTGAATTTCAGTAGTATCCATTTTTACATTATCAACTTCTATTCTATATGGTTCTAAAAACTGTCTCGCACTAATAAGTTTAGCCATATTACCAGTCACTAATATTACTTTATTCATATTTATCTCCTACATAGTTCACTCTTTACTAAATAATATAATATTAAAAAATCAATTACAAGTTTATTTCTTTTCATATATTCTTTTTTCTATTTCAATTCCATTTTCAAATTCATAATAATGTTTATATCCAATAATAGTTTTGCTATCATCATTTATAAATATTGTATCTTCTTCTGGTAAAGCAATGACATTTTCTTTTGATAATGAATAATCAATTAAGTATTGTTTAAATTTTTCATGTGTTTCAAAAGAATCTTCATTTGTATAATGAGCACATAATGATTTTCCATCAAGAACATTAAATCCTTTTGTATCTTTAAGATTGACCTCATTATCATCCATTATTAAACAATTATTTATGTCATATCCAAAAATGATTGCTCCAGCTGACCCTCCATAAACTACTCCATCATTATTTATATATTCATTTATTTTATCAAAAGCGCCACTATCTTTAAAACCTTTTAATAATCTAAAAGTATTTCCACCACCAATAAATATTGCAGAATAATTAAAATAATCTTTATTAGCTAATTCTTTAAAAGTTCTAACCATTTCTATATTTGTAATACCTATACTAGATAATTCATTAGTTATCCATTTTAAACAATTATCATAACTATATTCTTCCAATGCAAGTGGAACATATAATAATGGTTTATTATGATCTATCATTTCATAGAATTTTTTATAAGCTTTATTTGTTTTCTCACCTGAACCACCACCACATAAAAACAATTTCATATAATCACTTCCATTTATACTTTATCCACTAATTAAAGGTAAGTTTATTATTAATGATAAAATAAATCCTATAATTAAACTAACTATCATATTGAATGATTTTTTAAACAATACTATACAAGTTAAAATAAACACTAGTGAATATAAGATACCTTTAAAATCAAAATACCATATACCTATACTAAAACAACTTTCGAACATTACAAATAATATTAAACTATTAATAGATATAGATAATCTATTATTACTTTTAGCATACCAACATATATATGCAAATATTGGTGATATTATTGTTATAATATACCAAATCATCATATAATCTTTTGGATTAAATCCGCTAAATAGAATAGTATATAAATGATAACTTGTGCACATAGCAAAGAAGAATACAAATACATTTAGACTTGCTCTTATAGGTGATTTACTAAAAATAGATATAGATATTGCTATAAAAAGCCAAATACTTATATTAGAAAAAAAATTACCCAAATCTAAAATTTCAATAATTTTCATCCAACAGATATCACTATTAATAGTTAAATTATCTAACCATTTAGAAAGAATTCCTAATATTATTCCTAATAAAAATATTATTAATGTATTGATTAATTTATTTTTAAAATTTAAATTATCTTCAACTTTTCTAATATTATTTAAAAACTTCATCATACTATTCACTCTTTACTTTATTATATCATAAAAATTAAATCACTCATTACACTTTACTAAAGATAAATTATAATTATATCTTTTATTTTAATACCATTATTATTTTCTTTTGATATAATTAATTCATTTTTAGAATCATATACTACCATTTTTATTAATAAATTATTATTAAACTCTAAATAATAATTAATACTTTTATTATCACTTAGATTATACAAATCAATTTCATTTGAGTCTTTACAAAATAGATTTATTTCATCTGTTTTATTCTTTTCTTCTGCACTTTTAATAAGATTCTTAGCTTCAACAATAAAAGTTTTATCTTCACTAACACACCATTTACATCCAAATAAATAATCTTTTAAAATGTAAATTAAAACACCTATAATTACTAAAAATAAAAATAAATATATAATTCCTTTTTTCATTTTATTCTCCTCTAATATATTTGTGATATTATTTAAAAACTTCATCATACTATTCACTCTTTACTTTATTATATCATAAAAATTAAATCACTCATTACACTTTACTAAAGATAAATTATAATTATGAATAATACATATATGGTGTTAAATTATAATCATAACTATATTTTACTTCAATTACATATCATATAATATCATCTGCATTTATATCAAATATCAAGAAGTTATTTTTAAGAAGTTTTTTAATAATATTCAAAGTATTTTCTATATTAAAGATTTTTTTACATTCAGTGCAATAATTATTTTTTTATCTATCATAGCAATACCAAGTGGTCTTAATAATTCTTCTATTTGTGTTTCTTTAATATATTTTAATAAATTTCTTGTAGTTTTAAGTTTTTCCATTATATATAATTTATTGTCAAAGTCTTTATATACTTTTATAATTTTCTTTTCATTATTTGGAACATAATACATAGTAGATTCTTTTTCAATGGTTCCTTCTACTAAAATCATTTTCAGCTAGTACCAACTTTTCATATAGTTTCCTCTTTTCTTGTGCAAAATATTATATCATATTAATAATTGTATTCAATAAATGAAACTATAATTTAAATTTTTTAATAAAATGTTTAAATCATAATATCTTAATCTTATATTTATTTATTATCACTAACCATTCTTTTCTTGAATACAATAATTGATAATAATAAGACTGATATAAAATATATTAAAAATACTATTATATGAATAAGTGTTAAATTACTAAAATCATTGTGTAATGTTCCTTGAATTATATTTAAACAAGCTTCAAATGGTAATGCTTTACATATAATTTCAAATACTCCACCCATTGCTTCTTTAGGAAAATACATACCACTAGTAAAGCATACTAATTGCACAATGATACTTCCTAAACCACCAGTTCCTTTTTCACTGACTAAACTACCTATTAATATTCCAAGTGATATAAAGAATATAGAAATAATCATAGATACAAATATTGTTGGTATTATACTTATACTAAATTCTAATCCCAAAATAATAGCAGTTAGAAAGAATATAATAATCTGAATTAGTACTATTGGAAGTAATGATAATATGTATCCTAAAATATAATCACTTGATTTCATTGGAGATGTACCAAGTCTAATTAATAATGAAGAAGTTCTATCCTTTGCAATTAATGTAGCGGTAAACAATGTAATAAATGAAAATCCAAATAGAATTATAGATGGTGTGAAATTTTCTAATCTGTAATTTTCTGTTGGAATATCAAATTGTTGAAATATAAATAATAAGAATATTGGTAAAGCAATTTCAAATACTAAACTTAAAGGATCTCTAATTAATTCTTTAAAATTCCTTTTGGCAAAATTAAACGTTCTCATTATAGTTCACCTCCAGTTGCAATTGATACAAATGCATCTTCAAAATTTTTAGCTTTTGTTTTTTTGATTAATTCTTTAGAAGTTCCAACTTCTACAATATTACCATTTACCATTATTCCAATTCTATCTGATAATCTTTCTGCTTCTTCCATATAATGAGTTGTTAAAATGATTGTTATTTTACCTTTTAATTCATTAATAACCTTCCATAATTCTTTTCTTGCAATAACATCTAAACCTAATGTGGGTTCATCTAAAAATAATATTTTAGGTTCATTAATTAAACTTATTGCAATTGATAATTTCCTTTGCCATCCACCAGATAAAGATTTTGCTCTTTTATTTAATACTTCATCTAATTTAAATATTTTAATTAATTCATTGATTTTTTTATCTTTATCTTTTATCTGATAAACTCCAGCCATAAATTCTAAATTTTCTTTTACGCTTAGATTTGGAGCTATAGCTGTTTCTTGGGGTGAAACATTTAATATCTCTTTTATTTTAAATATATCTTTTTTCATATCCATATCAAGGATTTTAATACTTCCAGAAGTTGGTAATATTAATCCTGATAGCATTTTTATTGTTGTAGTTTTTCCAGCACCATTAGTTCCTAAAAGTGCAAATAACTCCCCTTGTTTAATACTTAAATCTATTCCATTAACAGCAATTTTATCTTTAAACTTTTTAGTTAATTTATTTATTTCAATAGAATACATATTATTTATTATCTGGCATTATTTTATCCATAGTATCTTCTAATACTTCAGATTTAACGATGGCCATTCCTTTCTTTTTATCACATAAAACTACAACAGTATCACCTGCTTTAATATCAAACATATCTCTTGCTTCTTTAGGAATTACTATTTGTCCTTTTTCTCCAACTTTAGCAATACCTACAAATTTATTCTTCATAATATCTCCTTTTGAAGTATAACAAGTTATACTTTTCATACTTATTGTATATCAATTATATAAAAAAGTAAAGTATTGCAATATTATTTTTTTGATACTACATAAAATGATTTTAAATTTTTTATAATCTCCAGCTTTTGCACTTGTTTGTTCTCTGTAACTAACTATATGGCATCCTAAGTATGCATAGGATCACATTAATTTAAAAAGTTCATAACTAAATCTATAATTATTTCTTTTTCTTTTGGATTAGATTCTGCAATTAATAGTGTCATTGCAGTTAGTGTATTATTATCAATTATTTGTATATTATCTTTATATAATAATCCATAATAGTTTAAAAAATATATAAATAAAGTAGCCGCTATTCTTTTATTACCATCTATAAAAGGATGATTTTTAATTAAAGTATATAAGAAATTACAAGCTTTTAATTCTATACTCTCATATACATCTTTATTATCAAATGTTAAATATATATCATTTAATATAGATTCTAGTCCATGATTTCTTTCTAATCCAAATATATTGCTATCATTATTAAACTTTAATTTAGATATTAATTCTAAACATTCACTATAGGTAATAATTCTACTATCTTTACTTCCTTTTATCTTAGATAATGATCTATGATCATAATCATCAAGCAAATTAAGAGACTTAGTATATTCCCTTATTACATTTAATATATCTTTTGCTTCAGAATCACTTATCCTATTCGTTCCTCTATTTGCTATTTCAATTAATTTTACACTTTTTTCCAAAAATTCTAATCTTTTATTATTAATAGCTACACCTTTTAACATATAATCTTTTAAAATACTACTTGCCCATTTTCTAAAAATAATACCATTCTTAGATTTTACACGATAACCAACAGAAATTATCATATCTAAATTGTAATATTCAATATCACGTTTTATCTGTCTTGTGCCTTCTTTTTGAACTGTTGCAAAAAATGCAACAGTTGAACTATCAACTTCTTCAGATAAAGCATTTTTAATATGTCTTGAAATAACTGATTTATCTCTACCAAATAACTCGACCATTTGAACTAAAGATAACCATACAGTCTCATCTTTTAAATTCACCTCCAATCTTACATTTTGATTTTCAAAAATAACAATTTCATTTTTCATTATATACCTCCTTCTTTGTTATTTTTTTTATAACTACTTGCAACAAAAAAGGAGACATACTTAAAAAAGTATATCTCCGCATGCATGCAATCTATTTATCTTGCCTTAAATAGAAAACCCTAGTCGACCAAATTGTCATAATAACACTTGGCAAATAATTATTATAAATCAATTATATAGCACAAACACCTATTGTAAAGTTTTTAAATTAAAAACTCGAATAATAAAAATTCGAGTTTATTATCATTATGGCACGCTTTTATTACTCGTTTGAAAAAAAATCGTGTAAATGAAATTTGAGACTAAGCTCAATTACATATTAATTATAGCACATATAGTATTGATGAATAAAATAATTAATTTGTATATTTTTTAATAATTGTTTTTAAGTTTCTTAATCATCACTTGCTTTTTTTCAGGAGTATCAGCAAATTCAGCAATTAAATTAGCCATTATTTCTTTTTCCATATCATTTTGTATTTTTTGTTCTTCAGATGTTAACAAAGAAATTTGCATATCGTTAGTATTAGCATAAATAAATTTTTCATATTCTCCACACAAATCCATTGTATCAGCAAATTCTTTGGATAATGCCTCATATGCTTTGCTTCCAGTATTAGTGAGAAGATTATTTTTTAACTCACTATTTTTATGATTAGCTACTTCTTTAGCAACTTCATAAGTATCAAATACTTGATCAACAACAATTGGAAAATTATCTTTTAAATAAGCTTTATCTGGATTGTTTTTTGATTCGTAATAGTATTTATAATGATTAAAAAAATAGTTTTTACGATTTCCATCCATCCATTTTACAAAATATTCAAAGCCATCGTATGGAAAAGATATTATATATTTAGATGTAGTTTTACCAATACTAGTATATTTTAATCCTTCAGCTAAAACGAAACATTTTGATACGATGAAACCTTTTGTTATTTCTTCATAGCAATGAATTGGACCACCATCCACTTTTAATTCTAAAATGGCATATTTAATTGGATATTTCATTAATTATCCTCCTTTGTTAGTTATATATTATATCACAATTACTATAAATTGTAATATTAAAAAACTCTAACTATAAAAGTTAGAGTAAATATTCTACTGGCACGCTTTAATTACTCGTTTGAGAAAAAAATCGTGTAAGTGAAATTTGAGACTAAGCTCAATCATATATTCATTATAACATATTTCTCAATATTTTCAGTCATATAAAAACGATTTATCATATAAATAAATCATTTCTATTTTTGAATATTATTTACTTGTTTTCAATAGTTTTTTATTAAAACTATATAATTTAACTGAATCTTTATATACTTCATCATTCTGCAAATTCTTTACATATTCAATTAAATCCAAATAGTAATTAGATATATATGGCCAAACTATACTGTTACTAAAATAATTAATTGTATTATTTACACAATCCACCGATTCCCTCCTTCTTACGATTGAAAGTAATCGATCAGCATACTTTTTAGGTAATGTTAACCCAGTCAAAAATTCACATTCTGACTTCAATGCCTTAGAATAAATTTTATCCATACAAGGAATGCTATAAAAGGTTTTAGAGGGATTATATTTATACACATCAAGCCATTCGCTATATGTAATTGAAAATTCTGAACAAAATAATTTAAATGAGTGGCCTAATTTTTTCCTTATCATATCTAATTGCACAAGTGGTGCATAATGTTTTTTTATTTCTGAATTTACCCCAAATAAAAATCTAGTAAAATTACTATTTACTTGCTTATTTGAATTAGCTAATTTTGCGTTCTCAAACAGCAACATTTTATCATATATTGGATTAATTAATGCATCTGATTCAATTGTCTCTAATTGATGCATATTTGAAAAGAATGTGTGCGTCTTCCCATTTGCTTATTCACAAAAAGTAAAATTTGGTAATTCTAAAGTTGTTCCTGATGGTGCTGGATATAACTCTTGATCATATTTACAATATGTTCTATCCTTACCATTTGTAACATATATCTCAATTAAACAACTTGTTCCCAATAAGCGTTGTGCAAACATTTGATTAAAACATATTTTATAATTATTATTTTCGATATAAAAGAAGCCCTTAGGAGAAACCTCCATCTTCAATCTTTTTCCATTAACAATTATAAAGGTTTCATTTGCATTGATTTCAAAATCAAATCCAAATAAGGTAGCTAATTCATGTATTTTACATATAAATTCCTGATCAGAAGTAATCCTTTTATTATACATATTATTTCTCCTTTAATCAAACTTAAGGATAATTTCTTGCTGACGGCACAGTATTATAGCACAATTGTTTGCTTTTGTCAAATCGAATGATGTTAAAAACTACATATACTAATATAGTAAAGATAAAAAAGATAAAAGCACAAGTGGGACATTAATTTTAATTTTTTAAATAATTATAAAAAGTTATCCCATACCTAATCACACTGATTTTCATTGAAATATAAGCAAAAGATGCAATTGTAATCCCACAATGATGGGATGATTTTGCAAGTGCAAAATAAGTTTGATATCACACAAAAGTCTTATGTAATAAGGCTTTATTTAGTGTATAGATATCATTTCTCTTATGCCCTTCCTATATTTTTTATTAAATAATGTAAATTGTGGGATAATATAGCCCATTTGTGGAATTTCAAATATAATAAAAACGGCTTATAGTTTAAAATAAGCCGTTAAATATAATTACTTAAATTATGTATAATTATTTTAATAATTTACCATTTGATAAGTTATCAAATAATTCTTTATATTTTGAACTTATATCTCTTGAAAATGAATAACTATCAAAATTGCAATTTTTCATATTTTCTGTTGATTTTTTGACTTTTTTGCCGGCACTATGTGAATAATACCATTCTCTCTGTTTACGATAATAATTATAAACAGGGCATTCAACATTTCCTAAATCATGTGCGTCTTCATTGAAAGACAAAATATTTAATCCTAATTTAAAGTAATCTCTTGTAATCTGAGATATACTTAAATTAATATCTCCGATTTTACATATATAACCATCTGTAGAATTATGATAAACTAAGTCTAAATAATCTATGGCATTAGGATTATTATTAAAGTATTCATTTAAAAATTTATCATTGATATAATTAGATAAAATTGAATGTTCTAATACTTTTTTGTATCTTCCTTTATGCATTTTCAAATCTAAAAATGCTGCATCTATAGAACTACATAGTAAATTGCCAGTTGTTTGCTCTCTATTAAAAACCAAGAAATCTTTTGCTATTGTTAGCGTACCAATTCTATTTTGTAATGGAGTTGGTGTAGCATTATAATCAACCTTATAAAAAATGTTTATTGTGTTATTTTCGATATCTTCTACTGCAAATATAGTTGTTCCATTATTTTTATAAAAATATTTTTTGCTTTCGATTATTTCAACTTTATCTGAGATGCTTTCTAACTCTTGTTTAATTAAATCATAATTTATATTCAATTGTACTTCTATTTCATTGCTATTTGTTAAACTAGTATTATTTGAAAGTAAATTCATAATTTCATCACCTGTCTATATTATATCATAAACTATGTATAGTTTTATAAAAAAATTAATAACCATTATGGTTCGGTTCGTTATGGTTGTATTTCAACCATAATTTTTAATTTTTTTGCATACAAAAAAGCAAGAGCATAAGAGATTGTCCCCTTAAACTATTCAAATCTAGATAAATGCTAGGTTATTCATAGGGACAAACTCATTTTGCACTTGCAAAATTAAACCAAAAACTTGGTTGTAAAAAATATCAAACCCTTATTCTATAAGGTATTTTTTATGGTTGAAATTATGGTTAACTTTATATTGTCTTAATTGTAGATGTCACTATACCTAATTTAAACTTATTCGATATATTTTCTGGATTATCTATGTCTTTAATTATAGGTATTAATTTTAAAATTTTCTCATTTTTATCTAAATCAAAGATTATTTCATTAGGCATATCTTCAAAACTATAATTAAATGTTGGGTGAATATGTATTTTAACACCTTTGATATCTTTAAACTCTTTCATATATTCTTTTACTTGTGATTCTTTTAATGGATAACTAACATTGAGAATAACTGATTTATCATTTGAAATAAATTCAACTGGGACTTGTGATAATCCTAGTTCAGATAAACGATCTACTTTTTCATTGAATAATGCCTTTAGTTTTATATCTATTAAATGTATTCCATGCGGATAATCTTTATTTTTCTCAAATGTAAGTGATTCAATATATTTAGCAATAAATTCTTGTTTGTTTTCTTTAGGCATGGCTTTCCATTCATCTAAGAATAGTGATACATCACTTCCGTTTTTCATAAATATTCTCTGTATATCTCGTTTAGCCATTACTTTTTCTGGTGTAAAGTTGTTTTTATTATTTAATTCTTGTTTTCTTTCTAATTGTTTACTTAATATATCAAGTTTATCATTTATCATTTTTAGATCTTCTTTAAAATCATCTAGTTCAACTATTTCAGACATATAAGCTTTTTTTATTCTTTCTTTTTGTTTTGTTAATTTAATAATTTCTTTTTCTATATCTGATTTATCAATTCTTATCTCTTTATCAGCAAATAATGGTAGAAATAATTCATTATATTCATTATCGAATCTTAATAATTGTCCTACAATTCTTTTGAATTCTTCTTCAATATACGATTCTCTAAAATTTTCATGGCATTTCTCACAATTATAATAAATATATCTTTTCTTTTTACCTCCAGCACCTTTACATTTCATAATCTTTCCACAATGTGGACATTTAATCTTTTGAAAGAATGTATATACTCTAGTTCTAGTATAAGTTCTTTGATTAATTATCTTTTGTGCTTGACATTCTTCCCAAATATATCTTGGAACAATTGGTTCAACTACATTCATATATATGATTGGTTCTAATCCTTCTTTTTTACCAATAGCTTTATATTGTTCCCAATCACCCATATAAATCTTATTGTTTATTATTTTTTCAATATAAGTGTCTCTCCATTTTTTATTTAATATTTTTTCCCCATTAAATATCTTTGCAATTTGTAAGTATGTTTTACCTTGTAAATATAAATCAAATACTCTTTTAATAATTGGGGCAGTGGTTGGATCAATGATAGTTTTTCTTGTGCTATCATTTTTATAACCTAATGGTTTGATACCAGGAATATGTCCTGATTTAATTGCACCAACCATTCCAAACTTTGTTCTTTCTGATACAATTTCAATTTCTAGTTGTGATAAGACAGTAAGCATTCTTACAAAGAATCTACCATTAGCAGTAGAAGTATTAACATCATCTCTATCACAAACTAAATATGTATTATATTTTTCTAGTTGCGTAATAAGTTCTTCTAAATCTCTAACAGAACGAGTAACTCTATCAAGTTTATAAGCAACGATATAATTGATTTTTCCATCTCTCATATCTTTTAACATTTCTTGAAACTTTGGTCTATGTTCCATATCTTTTGCACTAATACCTGCATCACAATATACTTTATATACTTCATACTCTTTATAATTACATAGTTGTCTTAATTTTTCTTCTTGTTCTCCTAAACTAAAACCTTCTCTTGCTTGATCTTCAGTTGATACACGAATATAAATTCCTGCTATTTTTCTTTCTTCCACAATAAACCTCCTTTTATGCAACAATCCTCTAATTTTTCCTTACAACCATTAATTAATAATTCATGTTCTCTTTTAGTTATTTTTTCTTCCTTATATATTTTATCTATTAAATACATTATATAGTTAATAGTCATTGCTTCTTTAACACTTTCAAACAATTTATCTTTCCTTTTACTTTTCATTATTTCCTTTCGTGTTAGTAATAAAAAAGAGGAGACAGTAGCACATATAAGTCTATATACTACTGACTCCTCTTAATAATTTAATATTATAAATATATTCTTTGTTTTTTATCATCGGTGTACCTCCATTTCTAGAGAATACCTCTTTCATTGGTTATTTATAATATCACTTTTATTAGTTTTGTCAATAGTTAGCAACTTTTAGCTAGTTTAAAATGGTTTTCTAATTCAGATAAATTGTGTTTTTCTTTTAAGTTGTTTATATAAAAGTCATCAATACCATTGAAGAATAGGAAAGTATAATTATTGATTATTACTTTGTGTGGATCTACATAAGCAAGATTAGATGGTTCTAATCTAATTAAATGGCCTTTCTCAAGCATTATAGGAGTAGAAGTATATTTACTTGCCCAATTTATTTTCTTCTTTAAATCAGGACTTAAATCAAGTTTCTCTTTAATAATATTTAACATATCATCACACCTTTCTTGCAACAAAAAAACTTAATTCTTTCGAATTAAGCTTGTCTCAAACATCGAATGGTTCGACGATTATTTCAAATGGCACGAGTAATAATTGTGTAGAACAACTAGTACTCACAAAACAATAAGTAGTAATATTTTACTAACTGATAAGAATATATCATATTTAATTATAATTCGCAAGACCTATTAAACATCATTATAAATATTATATTTCAAATTCAAGATATTTATTAAAGAAAACACTATCTTCATTTTCTTTATAAGAAAACCTTTTCACAATTCTATATTTACCATTTAATTTACCATATCCATATTCCCAATTAACATTTAATTCAACTGAATCATTATTTTTTAAACTAAATGCTGGTAGTGTAAAATATAACTGATTAACAACATTTGCATTTTTCCAATAACCATCTTCATATTTTTCTAAACTATATGGATTACCATATTGCAAGTCTTTATCACTAAGATTTTTTACAAACATAGATAACCCTACACTTGTTAAACTATCTTCTTTTAGTTCCATAGTTACATTAATATCTTTACCACTAATTCTATAAATTTCAATCCAAAAGTAATATTCTATACTTTTTCCTTCATACGTTGCATTTATTTTAAAAATATATGGACCACTGATACTTGGTGTGATTATATAATCGTTTGTAAATTCTACTTTAGTATCAATAAATTCTTTTGTACTATAATCAAATAATTCAATAGACTTAATAGTCCCATCGAGATTTTTAATATATAATTTATTACCATAGTATGATGTAATTGAGTCATATTTAAAGTCTTGAAAATCAATTTTATCAATACATGCTCCATTTTTATAACAAAATCCACCAGTATTGGCAGTTATCATTTTATCATCGGAGATAATATTAATCTTATGTTCAAATTTGCTTAAATCATCATCCGTATTTGTTCTTTTATTACAAAAAGCAATTAAGCTAATAACTATAATAATTAGTACTCCAATAATTACTAATATTAATTTTTTATTTTTCATTTAAACACCTCTTTAATTAGACTTGCACATCGAATCATTATCAAATTGCATACTATAATCTCCAATATAAATATCTCTATTTCCTGCAATAGTATGACAAGTTATTATAGTTGCATCATATTTTGAAGATTTATATATTTTAGTTCCACCATCTTTTAAAGTTCCAGTATTGTTCATAAGATCTGTTAAATGTTTTATTCCATCATCAGTTGTCTGCCAATAACTAGAAAGATAATTCTTTAATGTGTCTTTTGGTGGAATATAATAATATACTTCTTCTATATTACTTGCCAAATATATTGTTCTATCATTTTTCTCTAAATAAGTGTTATATTTATTACCATCCTGATTTTTCAATTTCACTATAGCTATTGGAGTTGCTTCAATTGTTATATTTGTTTCCCCACCAACACGAATACCAAGTATTTTTAATTCCCAACCATCTTCATATCCTGTAGATGATTTTTCATTTAAGCGATGTATTTTAGTATATTTGTATAATAATGCTTTATATTCTACTGAACCACCATCTTTTAGTCTTGTTGGAAATGGTATTAACATTATAATCAATACAATTATTATTGCAATTATTAACTTCTTATTTTTCATTATTTTCATCTCCTACAACCATTATAGCATACTATTATCATTTAAAAAAGATATGGCATAAACCATATCTCTATTAGTTTGATTCACACATTAAGTATGAATTGTTAATTATATTTTCAAGTTCTTTTTTTGATGCTTTTTCAACTTTTTTAATTGAATAATCAGTATAATATACTTTTATATTTGATGTGGGTGCTTTAATATTTCCTATAGAACCAAAAGAGACTTTCTTCCCTTCTAACAATCTAGCCATAGATTCAAAATATTCCCAACGACTTCTTTGCTTGTTATATATACTAACTGTTGTATGAAAAAAGCATATGCTTTCATTATCTATTTTTCTACATGTATGATACATGTTCAATACACTTTGACCAATAGCAGCAAACTCTATATCATTATCTTCTATTTCACATTTCATAACTCTAGAATCATATTTTGCATCAAATTCATAATAATAATTTATAAATGGTATTGAAATAACAAAAGCAACAATTAAAACAAAGATAATTATAAGCAATTTGATTTTTCTCTTTTCCTTTTTTTCAAGTTCATTTACCATATCTACAATATTTTCTTCTAATGACTCTATATATTTATTATCATCAACATCTTATCCACTCATTAAATCATTTATTGTTATTCCAAGTTCTTTACATAATGGTTTAAATAATGATAAGTCAGGCATATTTTTACCATTCTCCCAATTTGATATAGCCCTATCTGACACTCCAAGTCTTTCTGCTAATTCCTCTTGAGTTATTTTCTTTTCCTTTCTTTTTTCTGAAATATATTTTCCTATTTTTTCTTGATTCATATTTTTTCTCCTTTCGCATTCATAATACCTTATTACTATCATATTTAACACGAAGTATTGCTTGAGTTAAAAAAATATACAATAATTAAAAATTGGTGTTTTACACCAATCAATCATTCTTATATTTAATACAATCACAAATATCTTCAATTATAGCATTAATATTTTGCCCATTTGGGAAACTAATATATTTAATTCCTACAATTGATTTTACCTTTAACAATTCAAAATTATCATTGTCCTTTATTTGTACAAACGAAACATATCCTTTTTCGATAATAGGTCTTATATTATATTCTTTATTATTTATCTTCCATTTAATATTAGCATTATATTTTTTGGTTTTACTAATTATATATTCTTCAAATTCTAAAATAAACTTATATTTATTTTCTTTATCAACTAATAAGTTCCATGAAACAATTGATTTTAACAATAAAAACCATAAGAAAAACAAAAACATATATATAATATATAAAATTAAAAATTTTCCAGTTATTGAAACAATTAGTGGTGGAACAGTAATTAAGCCCACAATTTTTAAAGCATATATAATTTCTTTCTTTTGTTCTTCTGAAGATTGGTTTTTATGATTACTACATTCATAAAAATAATTTGTTTTTTTATTTTTCATTTCTACTCCTTTGTATAAAATCTTTAGCATAATTATTTGCAATGTCTAAATCATTTGTCATTTCTATGCTACTATCAAATTCTGCCCAATCTTCTTCATATTTTTTATCGTAAGAATAATAAGTTTGATACTGATCATACCAAATTTTTTTTAGAATAATAGCTTTATATTTATCACCTTTTTGTCTTATTTCATATTTATAATCATCATATTCTTTTGCTTTAACAACTTTACCATATTTTCTTTCTCTCTGCCTTGCTTCAGATAACAAAGTATTTTTAATAAGCTTTTTAGGAATAGCCATATTAATAAATTTACCAATAAAATGCATTTCAAGGAAAAATAGAATTACTGAAAATATAGCACCATTCAATAAATGAAGTGTAATCAATTCATATGGTTGCTCGTCTATAACACCTTTTATCTGAAACATTACTAAACATATAAAAAATGAAATAGCAAAAATTGCCATAATAACTATTGTAACTTTTACAACTATTGTTGCCACTTTTTCTCTTTTCTTTTTAGTAAGTTTTTTCATAATCTAATTCTCCAAATAGTAGTCTTTTTCATACTGATAGGTAATTACATAAAACCAAGTATCATTGTATAGATGTTCAACCTCACAATATTTTTCACCAAATTCTTCAATTATTGCATCTTTTCCCTTACTTGAATATATATATAATTTGCCATCGGTATTTATTCCTCTAGAAATCCAAAAGCCTATTATTTGATTATCCTCATCATTTTTTAATACAGATACTTCTCCATCCGCAGAAACATTTTTATATTCTTTTGGTAATTTGATGTCATTGTTATCACCAGATACTAACTTACCTTCTTTAATTAAATTCACAACTTCAGTTCTTTTTTCTAACTTATCAAAAAAATTTCTAACAAAGTCTACATTAAAAGTAATACTATTTATAATTAGTGCTAATATTAAAATACAAATACTAATAATATTTATTATCTCTTTCTTTTTTATAATTTTATATAAGCATATAAATAATAATATAAATGAAGACCATACAATTATTATATTTGTTAATGTCGGATAAATACCACCAGCATCAAAAATAATATTACTAAATATATAAACCAATATTGTAAAAAATAATATTCCTACTGAAATAATTATAATTTTATATTTTTTTAAATCAATCTTATTTTTCATTATAACCTCATATTTTTACCAAATAGATTCAACTAATCCATCTTTATTGATAATAATGTTATATGTTTTATCTAGTTTTTCTTCTCTTTTCTTTTTATCAAAAGACCAATCCTCAATTTTAAAATAATAAGATGAAGTTTGGTTATCATACATAATATCGACTCTATCAGAACCTGAAAGATTAAATCTTTTCTTCAACTCAAAAAATATATCCACATAGTCTTCATAATTAATTATAATTTCTTCTCCATTATAATTATCTATTTTATTTTTATAGTCATTATAATTGAATGGTTCAAAGAACTCATATAATTGATTATCTATATAAATTGCATCTAATCTATATCTTTTGTCACTTATTCCTCTATGTGCCAGAGTACATACTTCTTGCTTAGATGTATCTGTTTTTATTAAATATGTGACACAACTAATATCTTTATACTTTTTTCCAGATTTTTTTATCCATTTGATACTTTTAATATTTCCTAATTTATTCTTTATTATTTCAGATGACATAACAGAATTATTCACATCAATCATTTCATTATTAATTTTATTCATTCTATGTCTCCACATAAGAAAAATAAGACTTCCACAAACTATCCACCAAATTATCAAAAATTTAAAAAATTTTTTCATTACTACTCCTTTTATAGTTTAAACCCATATATCTTCAAAATATCTTCTTTATCATTAACTAAACTATAAGCAAAATCTATTGTAATATCTTTTATATTATCCCATTTATCTTTCAATGGCAATTCATTTAAATCCTTACAAGTAATTATTTTAGAATTAGGAGAATGAATTCCATATGATATATAATCATTATGTTTGACCAAAAGATATGTATCACCATTATAAAAATCTAATGATAATTCTTTACCATTATCTAATTTATTAAAAAAATCTTTAAAAATCTCATATGAAATCATTTCAATCTCCTTTATCTAGTAATTAATCATATCACATATATGAGATGAATCAACTTCAATATTGTTTTCATTTTTTTTAACAATGAAGTATCCAACACACATATTTCCATATTTATCATGTTCTATTTCAAATCCGAAATCATTACTTATTGTATGGATTTGTTCTACAGTAATTTTACAAATATTATTAGAATCAAAATTAAATGCACTTTGATGTAATTCATATACTTCTTCTACACATTTACTTTGATAATCATAATTGATTGTCTCATACTCTTGCTTTTCTTTATATAATATATATTTATAAAATCCAATTATAATTATAAATGTAGCAAGAAAGAAACATATTAATATAAATGTTTTTTTACTCATAATAATCACCTACTAAAAAGCAAAAATGAAGTGATGTTTTTGAATATCCAAACGGAGAAGATGGTCTTTTTTGTTTTGTATATACATGAAAATAATATCTTCCATCCTCTGTTATTATATCTGTAATATCATTTTTGAAATTACCTTCATATATTATTTTTTCATCTTTTTGAACCATCATTGTTTTATTATCATCAAATACTTCTCTTAATTCTTGATTGAAAAATGGCTCATAACTTTCTCTATGTCCAAATTTATTATAAGCTTCATATTCTTTAATATCTAAATAATAATTATCACTCTTTGCTAATTTATTAAAATAACCACTATTATCATCACTACTTATACTTATATTATAATTAGAACCCCCATATCTTTTTAAAAAATATTTAACATATTCTGAATCATACCTTGCAATTAATTCTTGATTATTTATTGTAATGTCAAATTTATCATTAAAATCAGTATTAACAAAATAAACCATCATAAAAGAAGCAATTATTATTATTGCTATAAATGTATATTTGAAAGCTTCTTTTAGTCCCTCGTTTATTCCATCCATACTTTCACATCCTATATTTATTTTAACATATATTTAACATAATTCTAAACAAATATTGAAATTTTAAAAAATATATGGTATATTTTAATTGATAATAGGAATAATATATTAGTGATAAATATTACTTGACAAATATAAAATATTATTATAGTATATTTATCATTATTAGTCCTTTACTTATAGTCTGGGACTTATAGAGGCTTTAACCGTTGCGCCAGTAAGCAATGGTTTTTTTATATAAAAAAAAAGACTTATTACTAAGTCCATAAAGGCATTTTTCTTATTTCAGATGCTGAATTATCCGCATAATATGCTGTAATGAATTTTGCTGTATTATCATTATTTATTCTAATAATAACTACATAGTCTTCTGGACTTATTATTGCAACTCGTCTATCTTTATTATATCTTTTTTTATCTCTATCCCATCCTAAATGTAATTCCGCATTGGGATTTTTTAATACATATTCTATCCAATCTATTCTTAATGCTCTATCTACTGAAAAAATATCTTTATTTCTTTTTTGCTTATTAGATGATTCATAAAAGGCATGTTCAAATTGATCTTCATAAAATCTAACCTTTATACCATCAAATGTATATAAGGGAGTTTTACAATATTTTTTTATATAATATTTTTTATAATCTGCTGGTGTTGATAATGTTACAAAATTAGGAATACTCATGCTATATCCTTATCTCAAATAAATTAAATTTAGTAGCATTTCTAGTGGTTGGACATATTTTATGGCCTAATTTATCTTCTATATATTTAAGTAGTTCAAGTTTAGCAGCAGACTTTCCATTATATTCATAATTCATTTTATATGAAGTAGCACCCATTAAAATATCTTCTAATTGTAAGAAAACTGATTCATGTGATTCTATTGCATATATTTTTTCTACATTTTTGTGTTCTTTATTATTTAAGCATCTCTTTAAATCATTTAGTACATTTGGATCACTATATGTTTTTATATCAGTATAGATAGTATATTTATTACTATTCTTTATCCATTTATTTAATAATTGATAATAAAACTTATAAAATCCTAATTCTGCATTGTCATTATGATATTTTAAATCTATCTTATTTGAATCAATACATATTGCTCTAAAATTAATACCATTTGATATATAAATATCAATCATTTCTTTATATAAATTCAATAGACTTTTTGTAACTCTATTCCATTTTAATTCAACTTTATTATTTAATCCATATTTATTTTTTAAAGAATTAATTTGATGCTTAATTTCTTCTCTATCATTTCTATTAATCATAATACCACCAATAAAAATATACTTATTGTTATTTGAAATAGCATCTTTATTATAAAATAGATCTTGTCTACTCTCATCACAATATAATTCAATCACAGCATATCACCTCGAATTTCAAGTACCATTATACTATATTATTAAACAATTTATAAGACTTTAAAAGCATTATTTATTTAATTATATCTTTATAGAAAATTATCATTCATTTTATAAAATTCTTCTGCTGCTTTTTCATTTTCATAATTTATATGTTTAAGTGCTTGTAATACTTCTCCTTCATTAATAATTTTAGGTGGATTTAATACAACTTTATATTCATTATTTTTAATAACTCTTTTATCATTTAGTTCAGTTGCAATTCTCATAAATGTTTTTGCTTTCATTTCATCTTTACTATTAACTCCATTTGCTAAATAAGTAATTAATTTTATATGAGATATTTTATTATTTCTTAAGTCTTCATAGATTTGATTATTCTCATCAGTTAACTCATTAATTTTACTTCTTTGACCATTACTCTCTCTTATTAAATCTATATTTCTAGCTTCTAATTTTATATTTTCATCTCTTTGGTCTTTCAAATTATCATTAATTATTGATAGATTATCTATTACATCTTTAAAATTATCAAAATAAGCAGAAGACTTTTCAACTTCTTTAACTAAATCAATTAATCTAGATTTTTGTATAGCATTCATTTTATATCCACCCAATTTATTTGATTCTAGATTTTCTAATACTTCTCTTATTTCTTTAGATTTAATATTCATATTTTTAAATTTTTCATTATTCTTTTCAATACTTTTTTTATTTGCTTCAAGTTGTTTTTTTACTGCTTGATAGTTCTTCATATCATTAACATGAATATCTTTATTTCTTCCTTTTTCTTTTGTTTTAAGAGTTGCATTTAATTTATACTTTTTATTAAATGATTCTATACATTTTTCTCTCATCACATTTTGTATATGTTCAAGTCTTTCTTTTGTAAATACATAAGATTTATTTACTTGTTTTGAAAGACCCGTTTTACAATTCTCTTTTACCGGTACACCTACTATATGCATATGAGGACTTGTTTCATCTAAATGAACTACTGCATTTGTTATTTTAAACTCTGGAACTAACTTTTCTAAATCTTCTAATTGTTCTTTATAAACATCAACCATATCTCTTTTAAAATCATAATCTTTAGTATCCCAATAATCTTTATTACCAAGTTCTAATATTATTTCACAAGCAAGATCTCTTTTTTCATCTTTATTAACATTTTCAAAATAATCTTCAATTCTTCTACTAGGTCTTGATTGTTTATTATTATATTCAAGTCTTTCATTTTCAAATTCTTTTTTATAGAAATCTTTAACATCTTTTACAATATCATTTGTTCCTTTTAGAGTATAAATATCTTTAGTATTATTTTCATATTTTCTAAAATCATGATTATTTACTTTAGATAATTGTTGATAATTTTGTATTCCATTATTAGATAGTGATGTAGTATTACTCAAATTATTTTTAGCATTATTTCTTGATGTTGCTTTTCTATTTTTATTACTTCCGATATGAAATGAATAAGGTAGTTCTGACATATATTATTCCCCCTTTCTTTTGATATATATCATGGCATCCAAGATATATAACCCCCTAGATATCTTGTACGGACAAGTCCATACAAGATTTCGGTGGCTAAGGTTACCTTAGAAACCATTAATTAAACTAAACTAAATTTTCTATTAAATTCCTTTCTAACCAAGTCTTTATATTCATTAGAAAACTCATTTATAAAGTCTTTATATTCTTTACTATATAAATCTTTAACATTGTTTAAATCTATAGTTATAAAACCAAGTTTTACTTTATCTATTTTCTTATCACCTTTAAGAGCAATAATTCTTAATACTCTTTCAGTTTCTTTAATCATTATTGAATATTCTTCATCATTTAAATCAATATAATCCTCAATATAATTAAACTCACAATCAGTGAATTGTTTCATATATGCTTTTAATTTTGAATAATACTTTATAGCACTAGCACTAGTTCTTAATTCTGTATTTAATGCAACTACTCCATCATCTGTTTCAAATAATTCTAAACTATTAGGTGTTCCATATTCTTTATGATTTTTTAATTGAGCTGAAAGGTATGACTTTAACATATTTATACTTATTATTTTTATTTTATCCCCTTGTCTTTCAAGTTCTATATTATCAATATAATGAGATATTAATTTATGTTTATCTTTTTTATTTAACATAATCCAATTTGTTATTAGAGATAAATATGTAGTTGGATTTGTATAATAATCAACTTGTTGTTTATCTTCAAAAATCATTAAGTCATCAGTTGTAAAGTTCATATCATCATATTGCTTTTGATTTTTAATATTATTATTTAATTCTTTTTTTCTATACTCTATTTGTTTTATCTCTTGCTCAAAGTCTTCAACTTTTAATATTCCTTTTATATAAACAGCTTTGATTCTATCCATTTGCTTATCTAATTCTTTAAGTTCTTTCTTATAATCTTCTGTGTGATCTTCTAATTTAGATTTAATAAATGGTGTGTAGTAATCATTTAATAGTTGTTCTTTTTCTTGTAATTTAATAAATGTATCTAATAATTCTTCTTCAATAGTATCTTCTTTGAAATAAGTTCCACATTTTTCACATTTATAATAAAAGTATTTATTTCCATTTGTTTTTGTAGTAACAGCACCTGCTAGAAAACATCCACATTTATGACATTTTAATTTGTTTAAGAAAAGATATTCAGCAGTTCTTTCATAGTGTCTTGCATTTCTCTTACTTTGATCTTGGCATACATTCCATACTTCCTTAGATACAATAGGTTCTACTACATTTTCATAATATGTTGGATGTTTTTGTCTTTTTCCATGAACATAATCTCCAATATATATTTCATTTCCAAGTATTCTATGAATAGATGAATCTCTCCAATTAGTTTTTCCTAATACTTTTTCTTTATTAAATAAATTTGCTATCTTTTGATGTGATAGTCCTTCAACATATAAATTGAATACTCTAATTACAACATCTTTAGTAAGTGGGTCGGGAACTAATTTTTTATTATCTCTTTTATATCCAATTGGACAAATTGCTGGAATATGACCTTGCTTAATTGCTCCAGCCATACCAACTTTAGTTCTTTCAGAACATTTTTCTATTTCATTCTGAGATACTGATGTTATTATTCTCATTATCATTCTTCCATTTGAAGTAACTGTATTTGATTCATCAGCTAAACAATCTATTTCACATTCTGAATCATTTACTTGCTTCATTAGTTTTTCTACATCATATACACTTCTTGTTAATCTATCAAGTTTAAATGCAACAATGACATTTATTTTTCCATCTTTCATATCTTTTAGCATTTCTTGATATGCAGGTCTTTTATCATTTTTAGCGCTTATTCCAGCATCTTTATATACTTTAAATAATTTATATCTTTTAAAATCACAAAACTCTCTTAATCTTTTCTCTTGCTCTGGAAGGCTAAATCCTTCCCTTGCTTGATCTTCAGTTGATACTCTGATATAAATACCAGCAATTCTAATTTTCTCTTCCATAACTCACTCCTTTTTAAACTAAAAAAGAGGGTCAATAACCTATATAGGCATTGACTCCTCTTAATTCCTTATTAATAAAATTTTTAAAATAAATGTGTATTCGCTTATTCATCATGTACCTCCTTTTCATCGAAGATACTTTCTTCTTTATGAGTCTTTATTATATACATTTATTTTGATTAGTCAATGCTTTTTAATTCAGTTTCTAAATCAATTAATCTAATTTTCTCATTATAGCCATTTTTAAAGACAATATCAGAGTTTTCAAATATAAGATAATCATTTCCTTTAACTTTAAGTATATGTGGTCTTACATATCCAATATTTGTATCAGTTATAGATATTATACTTCCTGGTATTAGTTCATATTTAACCGAGGCAAACTTACAAATAAATTCTATCTTTTGTTTTAATTCTTTACTTATAAGTAAAGGCTTAGTTATATTCTTGTACATAATAATCACTCATCCTTTCTTCAAAAGCACAAAAAAACTAACTATTTCTAGTTAGTAATCTATTACTCTCGAAACAAAAAGTTCGAGCTTCCTATCATTATGGCACCTAAAGTATGCATATATTTGACTAGGTGTCACATAAAAAGGAATTCAATTCCACACTCAATATAGCATATTTTTATTAAAAGTCAAAATCATTAATCTAAGAAATACATAATTAAGTCAATTATTATTTTTTTTCTTTTGGATTAGATTCTGCTATTAATAAAGTTATAGCAGTTAATATATTATTATCTATTAATTGATTTCCTTCTTTATATAAAATACCATAATAGTTTAAAAAAATATAAACAATGTTGCAATCTTTATTTAATACATATGTACTATGTATCACATCTTTTATAAATAATTTATTTTAATGTGGGTTGAAATTCTTTAGATTTAGAAAAATCACTTACATTAATCATTAATTCTGGATGCATATCTTTAAATCTTTGCAACAATTTATCAACAGATATTTCACAAATTGCTTCACTAAATCTTTTTCCAGCTAAATTTAAATAGTCATTTGTTACAGACTCATATGGTTTTGTAATTTCTATACCATCTTCTGTAGTTACAATTACACCTTTATTTTTTCTATTAATTAAAAAATCTCCATTAAATAATATTGAAAAATTAAAATCATACTCAAGATCTAATGAATGAATGTATTCATCTGAATCGTAATCTTCTCTAAAACTAAAACTAGTTTTTTCTCCTACATTCAATTCAGGTACATTTTTACTAGTTGATACTACTAACTTAAGCACGTCATTATTTCCAAAATTAAGATAATAATTGTAAAAAGTATTACTACCATGTGAGATATAACTAATATATTCATCTGGTTTTAAAAGTTTTAAAAACTCAAGCATTGATTTCCTTGATATAGTAACAAAGTCACTTGGTGAAATATCATCATCTAAAATTTTATTTATATAATTAATTACACTAATAACATCTAAACATAAACAAATCTGTTTTTTTTGCTCTTTTAATGATTCAACATATTTACCTAGCATAAAACCTAACCTCCTTTTTTTATTAGCACATATTATAACAAAAAAAGTAATAGTTGTCAAAACAAAAAAACTAACACTCAAGTTAGTTTTTTAATATTCTAAATGGCACGCTCTTTATGAACGTTTACGAAAAAATAGGATAAAACCTGATTACATATTTAATATACCATAATGTGAGGAAATAGTAAATATGTGATATAATTAGTATGAGGTGTAAAATGATTGAGATAAACAAGCTAACTATTGATGAGTATTATTACTTATTAGATACATTAAATTGGAAAAGGCCTTCAGAAAGATTATTAAAAAAAAGTTTAGATAATGGAATAAATGTAAAATATGTGCTTAATGGTAAAACTATTGGAATGGCCAGGTTTGTAACAGATGGTGGATATGCTGGTTTAATTATGGATGTAATAGTGCTTCCAGAATATCAAGGTAATGGTTATGGCACCGAAATGATTAGTGCTTTAATTGAATATATAAAAAATGGCATTAAAGAGGATGAAGAAATAATGATTCAACTTTTATCAGCTCCAGGTAAACAAGATTTTTATTCAAAGTTTGGATTTAAAGTGAAAAAAGAGGTTGCTGAAGATGGTATGTATATGTGGTTAAAAAAATGATTTAGGGAGGCCTAAATCTTTTTAATTATCTATGGCACGATAATCATAGGGGTTTAAAACTTTTAGATACCCTAACATAAACATTATACTTTTTAAATATAATTAATAAAACTGCTAGTGAGTTAGAATATTACGATGTAATTAAATATTAAAAAATTTATGGTATAATATTTGTATAAAAAGTTAATTATCATTTGCAATTAATAGCAAAAGTAAATGTTAAAACACATTGCTTGTAGCAACGACATATTTGTAATAAACTGAACTTGATGAAAGGAGAAAATGTAATATGTTGAAAGATAATCTAAAAACATTAAGAAAAAACAAAGGACTTTCACAAGAAGAATTAAGTATTAAGTTAAATGTCGTAAGACAGACAATTTCAAAATGGGAAACAGGATTATCTGTTCCAGATGCTGAAATGCTAGTAACAATATCAGAACTTTTTGAAACACCGGTTAGTGAAATTCTTGGAGAAAACATTGAAAAAAAAGAAAAAGATGATTTAAAAGTAATATCTGCAAAATTAGAAGTAATTAATGAGCAATTATCAAATTATCAAAAAGAGAAAAGAAAGAAAAAAATTCAAGCTTTGATAATTATAGATATAAGCATCATTTTGTTATTCATATTGTTAGCAATACTAGATAGACCTTATCAGACTTGGGATTATAATATTACCGAATGGGCTATATTAGGAACATTCTATCAAGCATTTGAATGGATATTTATGAGATTAGCGCCTATTGTTGTAATAATATTAACTACTATATTATTAATTAAAAAGAATAAATAATCTTAATATTAAGATATTACAACATAACTTAAAAACACTAACTAAATAGTTAGTGTTTTAATATTCTTAATGGCACATCAAGTATCCATATATTTGACTAGGTGTCAAATAAAAAGAAATTCGATTCCAAAGAAACTATATCATATTTTATTAAAAAGTCAAAATCATTAATGTTCTTGATTAAAATATTCACAATTAAAGTTTTCACAATCTTTTTTATAATCATAACCTATAGCACAAAATTTAGATAAGTATTCTTTCTCATCAGTATCATGAATTGGTATGGAGTTTAGTATATCGCATGGAGTTTTTTTAGTATCATTTAATGAATCAAAATTTTTATTTCTTACACAACTATAAAATGGAGTTTTATATAAAGTACAATTTCCTTCAACTTTTTTATAATAATAAAATCGTGGATGAGATAGTAATTGTTCATTTACATATTGATATTCTACATATGAATAAACTCCAAGAGTCAAACAAAAGACTACAATTAGATATATAGTTTTAGATACTTTATTCCAACTATTTACTAATTTAAATGAACAAGCCATAATAAATACAAATGCACAAAATATAACAATACTAACCCATAACCAATCAGCATCTAAAAAACAATACCCAATAAAGAACAAGAAAAATCCAACTAGTTTTAAAATTAAATATCCAGCTACATCATTTTGTAGTTTTTTCTTTGAATCAATTACACTGATATAGTTTTCCTCTAGTCTGTTTATTTTATCTTCTTCTTTTATTCTTTCTCCACTTAAAAGTTCATTTAATGACACATCAAGTATTTCGCATATATTTCTTAGGTAAGAAACATCTGGCATACCTCTACCATTTTCCCATTTAGATATTGCTTTATCTGTTACTCCAAGCTTATCTGCTAAATCTTTTTGAGTTAGTTTTTTTTCCTTTCTAAGTTCTGCTATAAATTTTCCTATTTTAATTTGATTCATTTTCTATCACCTGTATTAATTATATTATAGAAAAATTTAAAAAATCAATAAACGAATCGTAGAGTTTATTCTTAAATAAAAAACGGACATTTTTGACATGTCCGCAGTAACTAAATATATGGCACATCAAGTATCCATATATTTGACTAGGTGTCACATAAAAAGGAATTCAATTCCAATGACACTATATCATGTTTTAATTAAAATGGCAAATCATCTTCATTTTCAAATGTATCAGTATCTTCATAATCCGGTAAATCATATGTTTCATCATCTTCATCTGTAATACTATCTTCTTGAGTTGGTTCTCCATTCTCACCATTCAAATTATTGAGTTCATTAATTATGCTATTCATTAATTCTATGATTTCATAAAAATAATCTTTTTCGTTTCCATCATCCATTGAATCAATATTACTTTCAATTATATATTTAGATTCTGGAGAATAATCAAGCAAATCATATATTCCTGAAGCATTTATTTCTTTCTTTGAATAATCAATTGAGTATTCTTTTTTAGTATTTGTATTTGTTAATGTTATATTATAATTCTCATCTATTAAAATACTAATCTTCGTCTCTTTCATATTTTTTTAATCTCCCTTCAATTGCTTTATAACCACCATCTAAATTATTTTTTATCAAGTCAAGAATGCTATATTCGTCATTATATTCTAAAGCCCCATACTTAATATCTATTTTATTATTATTTTTATTCAAATAAATAACATTATCAACATCAAGATTTACAACAAGCAATGGATTATGTGTTACAATTAAAACTTGTTTTTTATCTCTAATGCTTCCCAAAAATGTTAGAAGAAAATCTTTAATTCTTTTTGGGTTAATATCATCTTCTGGTTGATCTATTGCAAGTACTGAAAAACTTGCTTCTTTTTCGTGTATTAAAAATTTATAAAAAACCAATGATATTTCTCCAGGAGTATTTCCAATTGACTCTTTAGAAGATACTTCAGTTATAAATGTACTTTCTTTTGAATACTCTTCTATAAAACCATTAATTTTGTTTTCTTTATATTTATCAATTTCTTTTAAAGATGAACATCCTTTTAGAGCTTCTTTATATTTATCTCTTGTTTTAATAGCTTTTATCTTACTTTCATTATCATATTGACTATTAAAACAATATTTGTAGAATTCTTTTTTTAAATCAGTATCATTATATGATGTTGTTTTAATGAATTCATAATCATTTAGTTGTTTTTTTGAAACACCACTTATTTTGCTAGGAAATGCTGGATACTCATTTTTTTCATTTTTTAATTTAATATAATTAATAATATCATTTTTGAAAACAGCATATACACTTAAAATATCTTTGCTTTTAGTTTCTTCTGAAGTCCTTCTAGAGTTTAAAGATAAAGAATAGTCATTAAGCTTACTGGAAATAATCCCTTTTGCTTTGTTATTTTTTTCTTTCCTTGTATAATTCTTTAATACTTTGTCATATACTTTATTCAAATTCTCAATAGCCATTTCATAAAGATTTGATATATCAAGACTATCATAATATTGTTTATAATTCTTATACTCATTTTTAATTGAATCAATTTTCATTTTTAATGAATTTTTTCTCTGATTATCGAAATCTATACTTTCAATATCTATTTTAGAATCAATAACTGGTAAATAAAAATTTCTTTTAACTGGAATTATTGTTATATTTTCATTCTTAAGTTTTTCAAGGCTTTCTTCGAGTGTTATGTTTTTCATTACATATTTATTAAGGCTATTAAAATAGTTAATTATATTTTCTGAAAAAATAGACTTTGTTGTTATTTCATCATAATAATTGGAACTTTTATCAAATAAAGTTCCTTCAATTACACGATTTTTAATATCTCCTTGTGGAATATAATTGATATATTGAGATTGAAAAGATAAATCATTATACTCAAATGATAATTTATTATCCTTTACAATTTTATCATAGTATTTTTTATCTCCATTACATAGAAGATTTAATAATAGTGATTTTCCTGAACCATTATCACCAATAATAGCATTAATTCCATTTGATAAAGGATATTTTTCACCATTGATGCTAATTTCTTTTATATAATGATTATTTGTATTATTATTTCTATTTGCTCTGCTACTAAATGAACTAATTGCCATTAATAATCCTTTAAATGTTGGTAAACATTTTAAAGATGTAAATTTTCTTTCAATTTTCTCTGATTTTAAACTTCTATAAGGATATGCTTCCCATTGATGACAATCACTACCAGTTATTAGTGGGAATGAAATATCAAGGTTTCTTAAACTATCCTTAACTATTCCTTCTGTTCTATTATTTCCATATTCCAAGGAATCAATATACCCAGTTTTAATAAAATAAGATGGATCTTCACACGCAGCTGAAAGGCTTTCTGTTTTTCCAGTTTTATTATCAAGTGCTTGCTTTTGATGTACAATAAGAATTGTTTTTAAATTGATTTTTTTTATTATTTTATCAAATTCTTCCTGTGTAAAATATTCATCTTTTTTTGTTATTATTTTTATACTATCAATATTTTCAGAGATTGTTTTTAATTGTTCATCATTTTCATTATCAAAAATTGCTATTATGTGGCATTTTGGATAATCCTCTTCTAATTTAACATCAAACTCTATACCGGGTAAAATATTTTTAATTATCTCATTTCCTTTAATTTCATTTTTTAATTTACTATACAACTCATAATCAAATTTGTTGTGATCTGTTATAGAGAATAAGCTAATATTATTTTTTTCTAATGCTTTAATTAAAACTGAAGTATTATCTATATTGGAATTATTTACAATGTCTCCATCTTTATAATAGCTTGAAAAAGAATGAATATGTAAATCAATGTTAATATTGCTTAAAGCGTAATGTACATCGTTCATATAATAATCTCCTTATAAAATAAAAAAGTATTCTAATATAAGAATACAAATCTATTGTAATAATAACATAAAATCACAGAAAAATCTATCCCCAAACATATTAATAATTTGTAACCAAAACCTCAGTTGTTTTTGTTACATTTCCTTCTTGTTTATGATAATTTGAATTATTATAATCAGACTCTATAATATGAACTTTATAATTGTGTTCTTTAATCCAAGCGTCTAAAATAATGTTTTTTTCTCCTTTATGCTCAATTACATTTGAAAGAGCAAACTTTACCCCACTCTGATCTAATACTGCTAAATATTTTAATAAATCAATTTCATCTTGACTTGTCCATCCACCATTTTCATTATAACTAGCAGTTCCTAAAAAATATGGTGGATCGCAATAAACTAAAGTGTTATTAGTTGTCTCAATAACAAATTCTCTAAAATCAGAATTGATGAAATCAATATTTTTAGTTTTTAGTTTAGTTATAAATGATTTTAGATTTTTTCTTATAGAATTATTAAAATCTCTTTTACCAACCGGCATATTAAATTCTCCATTAGAATTAAATCTAATTTGATTATTAAATCCATATATAACAAGTGTTAGAAATAAAAAATCTTTTTCAACAGAATCTTCTTTTTCTTTATTATAATCATTTCTTAATTCTAGATATTTTGATTTGTTATATTGTCCAAGTCCTTTATCACTTGTACAATTATATAATTCATAACCATTTAATAATGAATTACTTAAGTTATATTTATCAATAATCTTTTCTAGTTTATCAATGATATATCCATCTTCATATTTTTTAAATAAATTCATCACTCTTATTATTTCTTTTTGTTTATCAACACATATTATTTTTTTTGCATTTACATTTATTCCAACATTTCCACCACCAGAGAACATATCTACAAATAAATCTAAGTCATCTGGAAATATTGGTATTATTTGATTTAATAATTTATACTTACCACCAGTATAGTTTAAAGGAGACTTTACTTTATCAGCTATATTAGCAACTTTAGTTTTCTCTTTTACTTTAACTTTTGTTCCAACTTTACATACAAATAATCTTTCTTTATGATTCTCTATTTTTGTTTTACCTGTATTAAACTGATTATAATCAAATTCATATACTTTTACATTTCCTTTTGATGATAAAGTATTCATAATATCTTCATCACTAATTTTAGCTTGAGATCTACCTGCTCCTTTTGTTCCCATATTGTTATAAGATACAATAATATATTTAGCATTTATATTTTCAATAAGATCTTTAAATGCTAAAGGTGCAGATACTGAACAATATTTACTCTTTATACCATTTCTTTTCATCTTCTTAGCCACACCAAAAACTTCTTGTTTTTCCCATGTAGCAACATTTTCTAATAAATGATATGCATCAGAGTATTGTCTTGAATTATATGGCGGATCAATATATACAACATCTGCCTTAATATTTCTTACAAGTTCATTAGAGTCTTCATTAAATATTTTATTATTTTTATTATTTGCTATTGGTTTTAAATCTAGCATACATAACTCTAATTTTTTATCTAAATCACCATTTTTTCTATATGCGTCATAATGACCTACTGTATTAGCAATTTTATCCATAGCATATAGTAATGATGTAATTAGAATTGCTCTTTCTCTAGTATTAATTTCATTATTTAAAAAACAATTTTCAATATTTTCTCTAATATATCCTATTTTCTTACAATTATCTTTACTAAAATATGTATCACCAAAATTAATAGAAAAATAGTTATCTTCAAGATTACCTAGAGAATTGTATTCTAATATCATCTTCTCTATTTTCTTTTTATCTACTTTTTCATTACCAAACCACGCTAAATAAGATAAATAATTTGATTTTAATAAATCATTTACATATATTTTAGTTTTTGAATCATTAAAAAAATCTCCAACAATGCCAGTTCCTGCAAACAAATCAAAAAAAGAAGAAAACTCTATTTTTTCTTTTTGTATTACTTCATTTATAAAGTTTAGCATTCTTGCTTTACTACCAATATATCTTCTATTATTAATACTAATTGTTTTCATAAACACACCTCTATATTTCCATTTTAGGCATCGTATTGTAATACTAGTATATCAAAAAAAAAGTAGTATAACAACTACTTTAATCTAAATTTTCTATTAAATGATTCTTCCAATCATCAAAAGAATTATTTATATATGTCCACCAGTCATCTGAATTACTTAAACTATCAACATTACAAATTTTATCAAATAAATCTATAAAGTTTTGTCTTACAAATGTTTTACCATTTTTATTTAACTTTCTTAAGGCATATATAATTTCTTCAAATCTTTTTAAAGATAATGGTATTATTTTTAATTTAGTTCCTTCATATTCATACTTAACAGCATACCAAAATGTATTAATAGTATCTCTATGAAGTTTTGGAGCCACAAATAAGCAATAACTAGGTTTATCATTATTCTCATTAATGAAGTCCTTTAAATGTCTCATAACTGGTTGCCCTTCATTATACCATTGATCTCTTCCAGTCAAAGCAGTAACCTCACAAATAGAATTAAACTCTTTATAAAAACACTCAATATCTGCTACACCAGATGGAGCTGTGAATAATATATTATTATCATCATCAGATTGATAATTTGGTTTAATTTCAACAGCATCATTTAAAGTAATAAGTGCAGTAGTAATCCACTTTTCCAAAGCTAATGCTGGTCTAATATCCAAATTTCTATAATTTTCTAATGAATCAATTATATCATTAATACCTTCTACATTAAGATATTCTTTCTTCTCTAATTTAAGTAGTATTTTCTTTTTAAGTTCAGTTAATTGCTTATATGAATAATTATTAAGTTTGCTTATTTCATCTTCCATAATATTATTTTGACTTATTAATCCAAATATTTCTTTTCTATATTCTTCTTCAATTGAAGCAGTATCTTCACTTAAATCAGGTAAATTTGAATTTCTTAAATACTCTAAATATTTTGAAGGGTTATCAAATCCATTAGACTTTCCAGATTCACTTTTTAATAATCTATCTATCATAGCTTGTCTACTTGGAACTATATCAATGTAATAACCATTTCCTCTTTTTTTAATTAGATTAGTTAATGAGAAATATCTTATTGCATTGTCAGCATAATCTCTAATATTTTCAACACTAGCATTTGAAAAATCTGATAAATTTTCATTAATATATTCTTTGTAATAATTATTTTTTTCATTTAAAGGAAGCTTTGATACATTAGCTCTATAATCAAGCAATTTATCAACTTGACTATCAATGTCATCAGCATTTATTAAACTTAAGGCAAAGATTGCAAATTCATTTTTACTGATTCCTACAGGTTCATTACCCTTTTCGTGCCATTTAGCATTTACTTTATCAATTAGTTTTAAAACACCAACTAATGGTTTAATATCATATCCATCAACAAAATCAGATGAAGTTGGATTTGGATATTGCCATTTTAATGCCCATTTCATAAAATAATCAGAAAAACTTAATTTGTCAGATAATATATCTTTAGACTCTTGAGGAATAACTATGGTATTATCCTCATCTATATATGCAAGTCCTAAATCTTTTAGAGGAGAAAAAGATGTCCTTCCTCTCATAGGTGGATCTTGATATCTTTTTTCTTTGAATATTCTTTCAGCTTCTTCATATGACATTTTTCTATTTATATCATCTAATACAGCAACACTTTCATCAGATAAATTTGTCTTTTCTGGAATGTATTTTCTATACTGAATTAATAATATTTGATATTTTTCCTGAGTTTCGGTATTCCATTTTTGACCTTCTAAATTTTGTAACACACTTAGAAAGTCAATTATTCTATCTGGACTTCTTAAAGTAGTTGAAAAACTCCATAATTTTTTCATTGTACTCACCTCATTAACCTAATTATATCATAAATCACTTTATCTAAAAAGATATGGCTTATACCATATCTCTATTTAATTTGTTTCACACATCAAATATGAATTCTTAATTATATCTTCAAGTTCTTTTTCTGATAACTTTTCTACTTTACTAATAGAATAGTCGGTATAATATACCTTTATATTTGATGATGGTGCTTTAATATTTTCTATAAATCCGAAAGGTATTTTTTTACCATCCAATTGTCTAGCCATAGATTCAAAGTATTCCCAACGACTTCTTTGCTTATTATATATGCTAACTGTAGCATGAAAAAAACAAATACTTTCATTTTTTACTTTTTTGCATGTATGATACATATTTAATACACTTTGACCAGTAGCAATAAACTCTATATCATTACCTTCTATTTCACACTTCATAACTCTAGAATCATATTCAGCATCAAATTCATAATAATAATTTATAAATGGTATAGAAATAATAATAGCAAGTATTAAAACAAATATAACAATAAGTCTTCTAATTTTTTTCTTTTTCTTTTTTTCTAAATCAGAGACCATATCTACAATATTTTCTTCTAATGATTCTATATATTTATTATCATTTACATCTTCTCCACTCATTAGATCATTTATTGTAATTCCAAGTTCTTTACATAGTGGTTTAAATAGTGCTAGATCTGGCATATTTTTACCATTCTCCCAATTTGATACAGCTCTATCCGATACTCCAAGTTTTTCGGCTAATTCTTCTTGAGTTAATTTCTTTTCTTTTCTTTTTTTTGAAATATATTTTCCAATTTTTTCTTGATTCATATTTTCTCTCCTTTCGCATTCATAATACACTTTTTCAAATACATTTTACACGAAATGTTGCTTGAGTTATATATTTATTATATAACAATTAAAAACTAACTATTTCTAGTTAGTACATGTTATTATTAAATATATTTTTATTTATTAATAGTCTTAAAAGAATAAATGCACTCCTTATTTATTTTCTAAATCATCTATTCTAATTATTCTATTTATTTCACTTAAAGGTAGTTGATACCAATTATCTTGCATTAATACCGAAACACTTTCAACTTCGCCTTGAATAGGATCAGTTAATTTTATTTCAACTTTTCCGATGTATAAATTATAATTTTTTAATTCAATACAACAATTATTATATAAATAATCTTCTATCTTATTCTTATCAAAAATAAATTTATCATCATGTAATGGAAATAAATCAAAAAAATCCACCATAGTATAATCAACAATATTACATAAGTTAGGTGAAAGATTAATATATGAGTTTACTTCATCGCAATGACTATACGCATCTTTAAGATTTGTACAATAAATAGAATATAGTTTATTATTAAAAATAATATCAGAGTACTTTACTTTATTATATTCATTTACTTCATCTCTTAAAGAATGAAATATATCTTTAAGTATACATAATGATTCCTTTTTATCATTATCAATCATACCAAGAGCATTATTAGCCTCATTATGATAAATACATAATCTTTGCATAATATCAATATTGTCTATTCTTTTATTAAAATTAAATGGTTTAAAAGCTTTCATATCAACACCTCACTTATTATTTATCTTTCTCATAGAATCATTTAATGAAATAGACATTTCACAAAAAAACTGATTACATTCATCTTTAGATAACTTGAATGATGATTCAAATAAACTAATTGTATCTTTATACATATCAGCTAATCTTTTATCACTATCATTTGAATGACTAGTTAAAGAGTATTTAACATATAAAGCTCTTAATCTAGACATTAATTCATTATAATCACAATACATATTTTTTTCTCCTTTCTATAAAAATCCAAAACCCTCTGAATTAAACTATACTAGTCTTCTATCGTTATAATAGTTCTTAATATAACTATGAAAATATCTTCCTTTGCTACTAGCATTTAGTAGATTGTTATATTCATGAGCTGCATTTTCATACTCATAAATACCACCACTATTAAACTTAATAATAAGATTTTTACCTTTAATAGCTATACCGGATAAATCACTAGAAGTAACATATGTAAAAAGCATATTTGTTCCTTTCCGTACCATCTTATAATTTTCTAAAGAAAAAAGACTGCAAAATTGTAAATAAAATGCAATCTTATAAGAAACTATTGAATTCATTCCATTATTATATTACAATAGATATGAAATAATGATTTTATAAGATTATTTATTTCACTTGTGCTTTTGCTAATTTGCACATAATTTGTAGCCTTTCTTTTTTCCCAGAAAAGAAGGCCTTTTTATTTGCTCAAGATATTACTCTCAAACACTAATATAATTATAAGGTAGAAGCTATTAAAAAGCAATGTTTTCAATATGAAAAATTACATATTTTTCTTAGATTTACACTTTTATTAAAAACATCTTTAATAAGTTTAAAATCTATTTTAATTTTTTTGAATTTTTTACTTATTATTTAATTTTAGATTTTATAAACATATATATTTTTTAATACAATCAAGTTTCTCTTTAATGTATAAAAAAATGCTCCTAAAAAAGTGGCATTTTTTGATGTTTTAGTTTTATCAGGATAAGACGCTGACACCAACACTTCAAAAATCCTTAGATAATATCTAAAAATTTTGTGGTGTCAAACTTATTTCGAACTTTCGAAATTGCTCCTAAAAACAAATAAAATCTTTTCAAAGCTAGGTAATACCTAATAAAAAGTGCTCCCAAATTGATATTTTTATGATACCTTTTTGGGAGCAAAAATTACTAAATATATCCTTTTTCTAATCCATTTAATGAAACTGTTACTATATCTTTTAGCTTACAATTAGTTAATTCCATTAAACTTAGATTAACTCTTTTATCTAAAATATCTTGTGTAATTATATCATCTATTTGTTCATCTCTAACATAACCTATAATACATAAATCTATTTCATCATTTAGATTTATTTTATTTTTGGGAAATACTCTAACTGGTCTTACATTACTAGGTATACTACATTTAAGTACATTTGTTATCTTATTATACTTTGCATAATATAAATCAACTTTATAATACTTATTTAGTTTATCTAAATGTTCTTTAACTTTATCTTCATCTTGATATTTACTAAACTTAATAGGCTCATACATTCCATCTTTTAAATCAAATGATCTATCTATACATCCTTCATCAAATAGATCAGTAAAGTTTTTTAAAAATTTACTTCTAAATACTATTTTATTTACTTTAGTAATTCCACCATAATATTCTAGTTCAATATGATCTATATAATTCATTATTATATCTTGTTTATCTTTATATGAAATATTATCCCATTTTCTATAAATATAATCGTAGATAGTTGGATATTTATATTTATTAATAAAACTTAAGTCTCTTTTAAATAATATATCATCTTGTGTATATTTTAATGTTTCAATCTGTGAGTTTTCTTCAAGTAATCTCTTATATTCATTTATATTATTATTAATATTATTTGATTCTTTCATATATGTATCTAAATCAAATGAACCATTTAAATAAGCTTGTCTTGCTCTTTCTAGTTTTTCTTTTTCTTCAATTATTCCTTTTTCATAAGATTCTTTTGGATTAGATATTTTATTCTTTATAACTGGTAAATAGAAATTATTAACTATTGAATCATATTCTACTATTTCATTTAAAGTTTGAACTAAATACTTTTCTACTTCATCTTGTTTAACATATCTTTTACATTTATGACATTGATAGTAGAAATATTTCTTTCCTCTAGTGCTTATTTTATTACATGCTCTTCCCCCTAAAAGCACACCACATTTTGGACACATTAGTTTTTGTAAAAAGAGGTATTCCTCTTTTCTTGTATAATTTCTTGAATTCTTTTTAGTCTGATCATTACACCAATCCCAAGTATCTTCATCAACAATAGAAGGACATACATTCTTATAATACTTTTCTTCTTTCTTTCCTCTGTTTGCTATATAATCTCCCTTATAAACTGGATTATGTATTATCTTACTAATAGACATATCTAACCATTTTGATTTACCTAGCACACTTTCTTTACTAAATAAACTAGCTATTTGTTGAAATGATTTACCTTTTGAATATAAATCATATATTCTTCTAACCACATTTGCTTCTATTTCATTTACTTCTAAGCACTTATTTACTCTGTTATATCCAATAGGTGTTTTTGATGGTATATGCCCTGCTTTAATAGCTCCAGCTAGACCAAACTTTGTTCTTTCACTAGTTCTTTCAATTTCATTTTGACTAACACTCATCATTATCCTAGTTATCATTTTTCCATTAGCTGTTGTAGTATTAATATCATCATTAGCACATACTATATCAAATGAGTACTTTTCAGATAATTTCATGATGTTTTCCCAGTCATATATACTTCTTGTTAGTCTATCAAGTTTTATTGCTAAAACAGTGTTTATTTTCTTCTTTTTAGCGTCTTCAATCATTCTATCAAACTCTGGTCTTAAGTTTCCAGTTTTAGCACTTATACCAGCATCTTCATAATAATCATATATTTCCCAACCTTTATAATCACATAATCCTTTTAAACATTTTCTCTGCTCTGGAAGACTAAAGCCCTCTCTTGCTTGATCCTCAGTTGATACTCTTAAATATAATCCACAAACTCTCTTTTCATCCATATAACCCTCCTTAATTTGGCTACACTATAACATATTTTTCTTAAAAGTCAAAATCATTTTATATATTTTTTATTTTTAAATAATTAGCAAGTTCATTAATGTTCACTTCATTCATTAAATTATTAACATATACTTGGTCTGAATAATTAAAAAATAGAATCATAAAGTTATCAAGCACTGCTTTATGTGGTTCAACATAAGTTAAATTAGTAGTACTCAGTTTAACTAGATTACCACAAATATACTTTGGTTTTAATGATATACTTCTTAGACTAAAATCTACTTTATTCTTAATTGTCTTATCTATATCAATTTTAGTTTTTTTAATTTTTAACATTAAAAATCGACTCCTTTCTGGAATCGAATTTTTCTTTATAAACTGGGACTTTGAACTCGTTTGTCCGCAGTAACTAACACTATGGCACCTGTAGTTACCAGTTGAGAAACTACTTTTGTGCATTTCAACTGCTATAAATATTATAGCAGATCTTTTTAAATAATCAAAGACTATATATTTAAAATATTTTTAACTATTCTTAAAAAATCATTCCAACCGACAACTATGGTTATTATCACTGATAATATTGTTAATAAAGAAATTATTCCACTCAACATTCTTATAACAATATTATTTCCTATTTTACTTTTTCCATCATTCGAAATGAGACCAATGCTGTTTAGTATGCCAATAGGTATTAATAATATAAATCTAATGCCACTTGATAAATTATAAAATGGATTAATTAGTTTTTTAGGCTCGTTTTGAATATATTCGTTTAGTATTCCAGTTTTTCTCAAAAAAGCATTTTGGCACCAATTAACCATTTTAATCTCATCATCGCCGACAAATGGATCATTAATATATGATGTTATTTCATTCATAATATTTAATAAGATTGGAATATTTTTATAATATTTATTAAATTGTGTATAAGATATTATTCCAGCTTCTCCTAAAATATATTGCATTTTATCACAATTTGACATTAGCCATGCATATTCTTTGTTTTTTATATTCTTTTTTTCGAACACATCAGATACCAAGCGTTGAAATTTTTCATAATATTCATTTGCAAAGTTATATTCATTGACTCTTTTTCTTATATTAACAATATTTACTATTAATCCTATAATTATTAATATTATGCATATACCTATTAAATACCACATATTATCGCCTCTGATTTTCTATTATATCATAAACAATAAATAATTATTTGAAAACTAAATATAATTAAAGATAAAATAGATAAACATCCATATATACGGTGTGAACATGTGGATGGTGAAGGTATTCAAACCGTATAGATATAATAAATACTATTATAATAAAGATAAAGTAGATAAACGAATTATTGAATAATGCTATTTTGAACCTATTCAAAACTAACCTATATACTAAATACTAATATAGTAAAGATAAAAAATATAAAAGCACTAGTGGGACATTAATTTTAATGCTAAAAAAAATCATATTGAATAATCCCATTCCCAATCCCACTATTTTTTTATTGAAATATAAAGAAAAACTACAATTATAATCCCACAAAAGTGGGACAATTTTGCAAGTGCAAAATAAGTTTGATATCACACTTTTCCTTATGAAATAAGGAAAAATAAAGTGTATAGATATCATTATCTTATGCTCTTGCAAAACATTTAATAATTTTACTATAATCGTGGGATAGTATAGTCCATTTGTGGGATTTAAAAACGACCTATTATTTTAGATAGATCGTTATTTTATACTATAAAACTTTTAATAATATATATAATCTATTTTTTTAATTTTAATGATAAAACGTTTACTGGTTCAGGTTCCTTTAAGAATTCTTTAATAGCAATCAAATTGAAATTAAAGCATTCCAACGTTTCCTTGTATAAGTCATTTAATCCTTTGTAATTATATTCTTTTTCATCATTAATAGAACTGTGTTTTGTTAATTCTGGAGAATTAACATAATCTAATATGCCTTCCAATACAAGTTGATCTTGATGTGCCGCAGCATAAAACATATTTAATGTACCTGTTTTTTCTTCTGTTACTTTTCCAAATAATCCAGTATAATTTATAATACTTCTGTCATTTATAATCAAATCAATATAAGCATATAAATCTGGAAGTTTAATATATGAGTAATCATATGTAACATAATCACAATTATTTTCAGTGTGATGTACTATAGTTTCTGGAATCAACGTTGCACTTTCATGTCTATGTCTCTTTGTTGAATCAAAGAAAGAGATAACTCTTTTTTTTATGCTTCTCTCTGTAGCAGGCCACTTAGTTATATCACCAGCTACTTGACAATGACCGATTGTAACATAACTATAATCTTTTAATTTTTCTAAAATATCTTTCAATTTTTCTTTATTGTAATCAACTGAATAAAATCTTTCACTTGTTTCTCTCTTTTCAATAAATTTCATAAGTATCTCCTTTGTGACTATTTATTATATCATTATTTTTAAAAAAAACAATATATTTATGGACAATTATGGTTGATTGTCGACCATATTTTCTATATTTTTTCATAACAAAAAAGCAAGAGCATAAGAGATTGTCCCCTTAAACTATTCAAACCTAGATAAATACTAGGTTCTTCATAGGGACATACTCATTTTGCACTTGCAAAATTAATCCATAAAAATGGACAACAAAATATATTAAACCCTTTATTTATAAGGAAAAAATATGGACAAAAGTATGGATTATTCTAATATTCTTTTCCAATTAATGCCTTCTTCTTGTGGCATATCTAATAATCCATAAACTTCGTCTTTCATAAGTATTTTACCATCACTAATTTGTTGAATAAAAGCTGCTTTTAAGAATAATTCATTATCTGATAAATCATTATCATAATCACTTATATTTTCGTTTGCTTTATGATAACCATAAACATATATTGGAACATTAGTTGTTCTATTTTTGTTCTTTCTTGCTATTCTTAATAATTCATAATAAGGATCCATTTTATAATTTACAAATTTAGTTTCTTCGTTAAAAGTTCCTTCAAATATTTGAACATCATAATATTGATTCATTATAGCCATATATCTTTTTAATTCTTCGACATTTAAAGAATTACTACACCTAAAGTATTTATCAGATATATCAGTATTTCTAAATGCTGCCCAATCCATAAATCCTTCTTCAATTAATTTTCTAAAATCAGTTAATATTGTATCTCTAAAATTAATACAATCTACAATAACTTTTCTACCAACTTGTTTTAGTTTGATATCTTCAATATAAGAGAGTACTAGGTTTTGCTTTCTATCTCTAGTAGAATTAGACCAATTATGAGCAAATGAATTATATAAAGCTGGAAATTTAACTCTATTTATGTAATTAATATCTCTTCTAACTAATACATCGACTTTACTAAATGATGTTTTATTTAATGTTCTAGTTTCTTCTAATAACTCATTAACTAATTTAATGTCTTTATCAATTTTCTCTTTTTCCATATTGAATACTTCTAATTCAAATGCACCATTGATATAAGCTTCTCTTATTCGTTCTTGTTTCTTGTTTAATTCTTTTAAAGTTTTTTCATAATCTTTCTCTGGATTGTTTAACTTGTTTCTCATAAGAGGATAGTAATAGTTATTAATTAAGGCATCATATTCGTAAAAATCATTCATAATATCTTTAACTTGCTTTTCAATTAAATCTTCTCTTATATAGTTTTTACAATCTTTACATTGATAGTAATAATAAATATTTCCATTTTTCTTTCTTGTTGCTTTGCCACCCATTATATTGCCACATTTAGGACAAGTTAATTTTTGTAAGAACAAATAATCTTCTTTTCTACAATAATGTTTCAAATTCTTTGGAGCTTGAACTTGACACCAATGCCAGAGTTCTTTATCAATAATAGGGGGAGCAACATTTTCATAATATTTTTCAGTTGGTTGTCCTTTCCTTGTAATATAATCACCCATATAAATTGGATTCATAATTATTTTTCTTATTGTTCCGTCAAACCAATTCGTTTTATTAAGTGCTTTTTGTTTATTTAGTTTTTCGCTAATAATGAAGAAAGAATTACCTTTAGAATACATATCGTAAATATCTTTAATTACTAAACTAGATATTGGATCTACTTCTAAATTCTTTCCATTCTTTTTATAGCCACAAGGAACTTTCCCTGGTATATGTCCTGCCTTTAGAGCTCCATCCATTCCAATTTTAGTTCTTTCACTTGTTCTTTCAATTTCATTTTGAGATACACTCATCATTATTCTTGCTACCATTTTTCCATTTGCAGTAGCAGTATTATAGTCATCATATAAGCAAACTATTTTAATATTATATTCTTCACAGAATTTCATTATTTTTTCCATATCATAAATACTTCTAGAAATTCTATCAAGTTTTATCGCATATATCGTATCTATCCTTTTATTTTTTGCATCTTCTAACATTCTTTCAAATTCAGGTCTATGATTACCAGTTTTTGCACTAATACCAGCATCTTGGTAATAATCAATTATTGTATAACCTCGAAGTTCACATTCTTTAGTTAATCTTTCTCTTTGCTCTGGTAAACTAAATCCCTCACGAGCCTGATCTTCAGTTGATACTCTTAAATAGATACCTACATTTTTAATACCATTATCATTCATAGTATCACTACCTTTCTAACAAAAAAGGGAGTCAAAAATACTAGTCTAAACTACTACTCTTGACTCCTTAATAACTAAAATAATAAATTTTTCTTTGCTTTTGACCATAGTTGTACCTCTCTTTCTAATAAAGACGGATACTGCTTGTCATTTATTGGCTTTATATTCTAGCACTTTTTAAGATTTTGTCAATATTCATAGTTTACTTAATGGTTTTTAAGAAGTTTTCTAAATCTTTTAATTCTATTGGATTATTGAGATTAAAATGATAAACCTCTTTCCCGTAGTTAAAGAATAGAAAGACATGATTATTAACTATCATGCGATGAGGTTCAACATAATTAAGATTAGTTCTTTTAATGTTTATTAGATTACCTTGTATGTATTTTGGCTTAACATTAACATACTTACAAATAAAGTCTAATCTGTTTTTTATCCCTTCATCATAATCTAGTTTGTGCTTTTTAATTTGCAACATAAAAAAATCAGCTACCTTTCTAGCAGCTGATTTTTCTATGTATTTAAAGCTCTAAACTATAAAAGTTAGAGCAGTAAGTACTACTGGCAGGGGTAGTAGGAATCGAACCCACACAAACGGTTTTGGAGACCGCTATTCTACCGTTAAACCATACCCCTAGCGCACAATAAATATAATACATTTTTAAAGATTTGTCAATATTTTCAATTTAAAGTGTGATTATCAAGCAAAAATTTCTCAACTATTATCAAGCGAAAATTTCCTGATTAATGTATTATAAATAGTTGGGTGATTTTCAATGAAAGAAAAAGTT
>CACYLI010000004.1 GCA_902775285.1 uncultured Erysipelotrichaceae bacterium
AAAAATCGTGATCATGGTGGCTATGATGGCGGAAATGGCTCTGATGGAATACTTATGATAAAAAGATAAAAGAGTATTGAGATTATTCAATACTCTTTTAAAAAGAGTCTTTACAAATAAAAATTATGATGTTATAATTATTGCATTGTGAAAACAAATGAGGAAGACGTTATATAATGGATTTTTAAGAGAGTTAGTGGTTGGTGAGAACTAATAAATGAAGTTATATATGAATCACTTCTGATGTTGCTTATGGATAAGATAAGCACGGGGTTAAATTAAAACCTCGTTATACGAATAAAGTTAATTAAAGGATGGTACCGTCATTATGACTCCTTGTACTCATCCTTTTTATTTTGAAAGGAGAATTGTTATGAAGTTTAAAGAACTTGATAAAAAAAGTGTTAAAGAAGTAGAAGAAAAAAGAGTAGAATCTTGGAAGAAAATGGACCTTTTAAATAAAACTATTAAAAATAGAAAAAATGCTGAATACTATAATTTCTATGATGGACCTGCTTATGCTAATGGATTCCCTGGAGTACATCATATGCTTGCTAAAATATTAAAAGATGCTGTATGTAAATATAAAACTATGAAGGGATTTAGAGTAGATAGAAAAGTAGGATGGGATACACATGGTCTTCCAACTGAAGTTGCTGTTGAAAAATTACTTGGTTTTGAAGGTAAAACTGATATTGAAAAATATGGAATTGAAAAATTCTGTGAAGAATGTAAGAAGAATGTTAGATTAAATGAAAAAGAATTTGTTCGTTTAACTGATAGAATGGGTCAATTAATAGATACAGATAATGCATATATTACTTTTAAAAATGAATATATTGAATCTGAATGGTGGAGTTTAAAGAAATTTTTTGATGCTGGACTTGTTTATCATAGCCATAAAATATTACCATATTGTCCTAGATGTGGAACAGAACTTTCTACTCATGAAGTAAGTGATAATTATAAAGAAGTAGATGTTAATTCTGTAATTATACCTTTTAAAGTTAAAGGAAAGGATGAATACTTTTTAGCTTGGACTACTACTGCATGGACATTACTTGCAAACTTAGCTCTTTGTGTTAATCCAAATGAAGATTATATTAAAGTTCTAAGTAAAGGATATAAATTTATTTTAGGAGAAAAATTAGCACCAACTGTTTTAGGGGAAGGTTATGAAGTATTAGAACATTATAAAGGAACAGATTTAGAAGGCATGAAGTATGAACAACTAATGCCATATTTAGAAATAGGTAAAGATGAAAAAGCTTTTGAAGTATTATGTGATGAATATGTAACTATGGATGATGGAACTGGTATAGTACATATAGCACCTGCTTACGGAGCTGATGATGCTCGTGTATGTGAAAAGTATGGAATTACTTTCCAAAATCCAGTTGATTTAAGTGGTAAATATACATGTGGTCCTTGGGAAGGTAGACTTGTAACTGATACTGAATTAGAAAAAGAAATAATTGATTATTTAAAACAAAATGATAAATTATTTAAGAAAATAAAAATATCTCACAACTATCCTCATTGCTGGAGATGTAAGAGTCCTTTAATATATATGGCTAAACCAGCTTGGTATATTAGAGTGACAGAAATAAGAGATAAAATTGTTGAAGCTAATAAGAGTGTTAATTGGTATCCTGATTTTATAGGAGAAAAGAGATTTGCTAATTGGCTTGAAAATGCTCAAGATTGGGGAATTTCTAGAAGTAGATATTGGGGATGCCCAATTCCACTTTGGACATGTGAATGTGGACATAAGGAAATGATTGGTTCAATTGATGAATTAGTTAGTAAATCAGTAGAAAAAATTGATCATAATATAGATTTACATAAACCACATGTAGATAATGTTCATATTAAATGTAGTGAATGTGGTAAATTAATGAATAGAATTCCGGATGTTATTGATGTTTGGTATGATAGTGGATGTGTTCCATTTGCTCAATATCATTATCCATTTGAAAATAAAGAATTTTTTGAGAGTCATTATCCTGCATTTATAGCAGAAGGACTTGATCAAACTAGAGGATGGTTTTATACATTAATAGTTGTAAATACATTCCTTTTTGGAAAAAGCCCATTTAGTAATGTACTTGTAAATGATTTATTACTTGATAAGTATGGTCAAAAAATGCATAAATCTAGAGGTAATGCTGTTGAACCATTTACAATAATGGATAAATATGGAGCAGATGCTGTTAGATGGTATATGGTTCATGTAAGTCCAGTATGGACTCCATTAAAATTTGATGAAGATGGTGTTAAAGAAGTTAATTCTAAATTCTTTAGTACTCTTAAAAATACATATACATTCTTCCAAATGTATGCAAATGTAGATAATTTAGATCCAAGAGAATTTGATGTTAAATATAGTGACTTAGAAGATATTGATAAGTGGTTACTTTCTAAATATAATAATTTAGTTAAAAATTGTACTTTAGCAATGGATTCATATGATTTAAATAAAACAGCTCATTTAATTCAAGACTTTGTATGTGATGATTTAAGTAACTGGTATATTAGAAGAAATAGAAGAAGATTCTGGCAAAGTGAACTTGATAATTCTAAAAAAGCAGTTTATAAGACTACATATGATGTATTAGTTGGTATTTGTAAATTAATTGCACCAATTGTTCCATTTATAAGTGATGAAATATATACTAAATTAACAGGAGAAAAGAGTGTTCATTTATCTGATTATCCAGTATGTGATGAAAAACTAATTGATTTGAAAATAGAAGAAAAAATGGATTTAGTAATTGAACTTATAAGTGCAGCTAGAAATATTAGAGAAGATGCTAAAATTAAAGTACGTCAACCAATAAGTGAAGTAATATTTGAACAAAAATATTATGATAAAATAAATGAATTTGAAGATTTATTTAAAGAAGAATTAAATGTTAAAGAAGTTAAATGGACAGATAATATGGATGAGTATATTACTGTATCATATAAACCTAACTTTAAAACAGTTGGTAAAGTACTTGGTAGTGATATTAAAGAATTCACAGAAACTCTTAAGAATTTAAGTGTAGAAGAAGAAAAAGAAATTGAAAATGGAACATTTAAATTTAAACATTATACAGTAGACAACAGTTATGTATTAAAAGATATTAATGCTAAAGAAGGATATAGTGCTGTAATGTTAAATTATAAAAAAGTTGTTATTAATACAAAATTAACTACTGATTTAATTAATGAAGGACTAGCTCGTGAAATTGTTTCTAAAGTTCAAAATCTAAGAAAAACAAGTGGTTTTGATATAGCTGATAGAATAACTATGGAATATGAGTGTGATAGTGAATTAGAAAGTGCTATTAAAGAATATAAATCATATATTATGGATGAAGTATTAGCTGTTTCTTTAGAAAAAAATGATAAATGTAATACAGAACTTAAGATTAATGACTTCACTATGAAAGTAAATGTTAAACAAGTAAAATAAGACTCATTTGACTTTGAGTCTTTTTTTTGCTAGAATATTTTTTACTTTTTTAGGGGTGGATAATATGAATATTGAAATAATTATTAATAATGAAAATGATTTTAATAAATTAAATACTATATCTCGTTTTTCTAACGAATTAAAAAGAGTTAATATTAGAATAACTAATGATATATTATTTACTAAAGCACTAAAACCAGCTGATTTTAAAGGAATAGATGTATGTATATATGGAAATAATCATATATTATGTAATGTTAATATTTTTAATGTTAATGATGACAAATTAGTTGATAATGCTGGAATATTTAAAAATGTTAAAAACTTATATGTAGAAGATTTAAAAATAAATCATGCTTATGTTTATGCAGGACAAGTAAGTGGGTTACTTGCAGCAAACGTAGAAGATAGTTTAACTTTAATGAATTCTGACTTTAATAATGTAATAGTAAATTGTGAAGCTTATTGTGGCGGGGTAGTAGGAGTAGCTAAAACTGTTCAAGTAAGTGATTCAAGAGTACTTTCAAAAGTATATGGAATAGATGTTGTTGGTGGAGTTGCTGGTATGGCTGATAAATATATCGAAGAAGATAGTTATATTGATGGTGAAATTATTGCAGTAGGTAAAGCAATAGGCCAAAAAGTAGGATTTTGTTATAATCAAATAATTAAATCATTATAATTAAATATTATTGTTTTTTATAAATTCTCTGAGCATTTTAATTAATGCTCTTTTTTCTATTCTAGATACATAACTTCTTGAAATATGCATACTTTTTGCTATTTCTTTTTGAGTTTTTTCTTTATTATTATCTAAACCATATCTTAGTTTAATTATTTTTAATTCTCTATCATTAAGTACACTTAAATACTTAGTTAAGTTTTTAATATTATCTTTATTTTGTATTGTTTCATCAATACTTATACTATTTTCTTCAAGTACATCTATTAAAGTAATATCACTGCCATCTTTATCATGTGCAATTACATCATTTAAACTAATATTATTATTGTATTTTTTATTACTTCTAAAATACATTAATATTTCATTTTCAGCGCATTTAGCAGCATAGGTAGTAAGCTTAACTCCTTTTTGTTTATTATATGAATCTATTCCTTTAATTAATCCAATTGTACCAATACTAATTAAATCATCATTAGAAATACTTTTATTTTCATATTTTTTGACTATATGTGCTACTAATCTCAAATTATGTTCAATTAGTTTATTTCTTGCTTCTTTATTTCCTTTTAAAAGCTCATCTATGTAAAATGATTCTTCTTTATTAGATAGGGGAGGAGCAAATACTTGTATAGAATAACTTGTAGTAAAAACCATTATGTTTTTAAGATACTCTTTAATTTTATTTAATAATTCTTTCATAGTAAAATATATTTTTAAAAATAAATAATATACAAAAAAACTAACTTGTAAGTTAGTTTTTATTTATTTAATTTTAGTGAATAACCATTATATTCAAATAAAGGCTCTAATTTTTGATATTTAATTAATGTTTTATTATAAGCATCTTCTAATTCTTTTAATTCTTTCTTTAGCTTTAGTTCTTCTTCTTTGCTATAAGTTTTGCCATTTTCTTTATTATTTAATTGACTTAAATATTCTTTGCGTTTTTCTATATATTCATATATTTCATCCAAAAATTTTTTATACATTACAACAGCACCAATAAGTCCTCCAGAAAGATGAAGACTATTTTCCAAAGAACCAGTTGTAATTGAATCAAATATAAACCAAGCCATAATTAATGCAAATCTTATAAAACCTGGAGTTCCATCAGTAGATATGTCATTATAATCAATACTTTTTACTATTTGTACAAAATCTATTTCATTACTATCTTTTAGATTTAATTCTTCATTTTGAATAGAACCATGTAAATACATATCTGCACTTGATAATCTTTGATTTAAGTATTCTTCAATAGGTATTCCTGTATTTTCAACATCATAATATTCATAATTTCTAGTTATTTCGGGGTATCTTGTAGTACTTACATCTTCACCTACAGGATAATATATTTTAACTTTAACATTTCCAACTTCATCTTTTTGATAAAGTTTTTCTTCATAATATCCATCTACTGTATCATAACATTCAACCACTGATTTATATGTAATATGCTTTTCTTTATATTGATTTGCTAGGTGATTAGCTCCAATTAATATAGAAAGTGATAATATTTTAGGAATAATTGAATACATAAAATATGTTCTTGCATCTTTATATGATTTAATATTATCACTTGATATACTAGATTTTGAATGTTTTAAATTTTTAATATTATTTAATTCTTCTTCTTTTTCATGAATTAATTCTTTTTCTTTAAATATTTCTTCAAGTATTTTTTGTTTATAATTATCACTATTAAATGATAATAAATAAACCATCTTTTTATCAATTGAATCTATAGATAAAACTTCATTATTTCTTTTGTATATATCTTTTTCATTAATATATTTTTTGATATCTTTATTTATTAAATCTTTTAATTCATTTGTACCAATATCATATTTAATTAAACTATCAAGTAGACTAGAGTCGCCTGTTACTCTAAATTCAACTTTTATGATTTCATATATTGTTTGATATAGTTCTTCTTCTTTTTCATTTTTCATTTTGTATAGTGTATTATAATTTCTTAAGTCATTTATTATTAAATCAGTGATACTTTTTAATTTCTGAGGAGTAATATCATTATTTATTTCATTCTTAATTATATTAATATGTTCATATATTTTGAATTTATTTTGTATACTAGTAACATATTCATCAAAAGAATCAATTAATGCAGTTATCGGAGCATAGTTTATTTCTTTTTGGACTGAACTATTAGAGTTATCTAGTATATTATTAAGACTATCATCTAATTTTTTGAAATTGTTTTTCATTTGGTTAGTATCATAATTAAATCCTTCAATACTTTCTATTTTTTTATAAATTGTTTCTAATTTATTTTTTATATAAAATATATTATTTTTATTCATAAAATCTCCTTATTTTTTTAATGTTTTTTTGAAATTATAATTATTATTATTTAAATATTCATATACATGTGAGTATTTTTCTATTAATTCATTATAATTTTTATTTAATATTTCTAATTCTTGATTTAAATATTTTATTTTTTCTTTATCTTTTTTAATATTTAGTTTATTTTTTAAATTTTTAATTTGATTCTTTTTATTGTTTATTAAATCTATAACTTCTTTAAAATTTAATAAGAGTACTGTTAATGTATAATAAGAATCATTTAACATATAATTACCAATTATATAATCAGCTGTTAATAATAAAATGTTTGCTAGTATATTTATTAAAAGAACTGGTAAATTGAATATGTTTTTCATATCTGTATAATCTATTTTAATAAGCCTTTTGACTATCATAAATTCATCTTCTGATATCTGATTAGATTCTTGATCATATTTATATATAGAAGAAGTAAAATTAAGATTATCATAATTAAAATTTTTAAAATCTTCTATTGGTATATCACTTACTAGATTAAATGTTTTTATTATTCTTGTTTTATCTTTATCACATGGATAATATATAGTTAGTGTAGTATCTAATTCTTTTTCGTTATTAATGCGCTTATATATTGTTTCAGTATGATTATATGAGTCATCTATACTTGAATAATATTCATATGTACTAGCAGGAACCAATGTATAGTTTTTTTCATGTTTTAAAGCAATTATATTTGAAGACAATATTATACTTGTAGATAAAATAAATGGTAGTAGTGTAGTATATAAATGCGTATTTTTAATTTTCTTTTTTAATACCTTTTCTTTTTTATTAATAGTATTTAATAACTCATTTTTATTTTTTAAATTAAAATTATAATTATCATTATATGTGTTAAATGTTTTAATTAAATCTTCAAGAAAACTTCCTTCAATTAGTGCTAGAGGTAATATAGTTTCTTTATGTAAGTAACTATTATCTTTTAAGTGTATTTTTAATAAATTTAAATCAGCTAAATTATTAATCTTATATTTTACAAACATATCATTTTCAACTTCGTCTTCTAATTTTGATTTATCTAAATCACTTATTTTAAATAGATTTAATATATTTGAGTTTCCGCTATATTTAAGTTCTAGTTTTATTAGTTTATAAATAGTAGGTATTCTTTTATTTAATTCATTATTATTTTTCATAAATGGTAAAATCTTAGTATATTTTTGTAAATCATATAAACATCTATCAGCATTATATTTATATGTTTTTTCATCATATGAATCTATATTTTCTTCTATATCATCTAGTGTTTTAAATATATAAATACATGATATATATTCAAAAGATTTAGAATGAAGAAAGTAAATATCTTTTGCTAATTTATTAAAATCTCTGGAATTTAATTTTTTAAATTGTTTATCACTAGGATTATTTGTATCATCAAAGTAACCATTTAAAATAGCATCATATTTTTTTACTAATTCTTTAATTTCTAAAGAATTAAAACTATATTCTTCAAGTCTATTTGCATTTTCATATATGTTTTCTAGTGCATTTTTTAGATGAATTATATTAGCATCCATTTACTTTTCTTCCTTTCAAATAAAGTTGTTATATTATACCACAAAATAGTATTAAAGTAAATATTAGAGTAGATATTATTAAACTATAAAATATTAATGTAAAGCGAACAAAAATAAACTTATATGTTTTTTTGCCTTAAATTCTAGAGTAATGTTTTTTTGAACATCTTTTTTAAAAAAGTCAAGATGTAAAATTTTTAAAAAAATAAAAAAATTAAATAAAAAAACATTTACATTTTTTCTTGTTTGTTATAAGATTTATTTAGGTTATAAAAAGTAATCAATGAAAGGTGAGGAATATTTATGGAAAGGGATTTTTTTAATGACATTATTGTTGTAAAACGTAGTGGTCAAAGAGTAAGCTTCAATCCTACTAAAGTAGCTATTGCTGTTAAAAAAGGATTTGATAGTGTATATGAAGAATATGATGAAAAACTAGTAAACAAAGTTAAAGAAAAAGTACTAGATTATATTGAAAAAGAATATAAAGATAGAAAAACTATTGGAGTAGAAGATGTTCAAGATGTAATTGAAGAAGTTCTTAAGAAAATGAAATATGATGAAGTTTATGAATCATTTAAAGGATATAGAGAGAGAAGAGCTGCTTCAAGAGAAGCATTTGTAGTTAAACAACAACATAAATTTGTTAAAGCAATTGAATCATTAGGACTTAAAAGTGCTGCTGAAGAAAATGCTAAAAGAGAAAACGCAAATGTAGATGGTGATGGACCAATGGGAACTATGTTACATTTTGGTTCTACAGTATCAAAAGAATTTGCTAAAGCTTATTTAATGGATAATAAATATGCTCGTGCTCATGATGAAGGTGCTATTCATATCCATGATTTAGACTTCTGGGCAATGGGAACTACTACTTGTACTCAAATAGATTTAAATAAACTATTTAAAAATGGATTTAGTACAGGACATGGGTATTTAAGAACTCCAAATTCAATAGCAAGTTATTCAGCACTAGCCGCAATTGCTATTCAAGCTAATCAAAATGAGCAACATGGTGGTCAAAGTATACCAGCATTTGATTATTATATGGCACCTGGTGTTCTTAAAACATTTAAAAAAGAATTTAAACAAGAATTAAGTGAATTAATTGAATTTGAAGGTTTTTCTGAATTTGTTAAAATGGAAAAACTAGTTGAAATAATAGATAAACTAGAAAGTATTGATGTTGATTTAAGCGTATTTAGTGATTTTACTAGTAAAAGTAAAAAAATAGATGAAATATTTAATAGTGCTTATCAAAATGCTTTAAAGAAAACAGATAGAAGTACATTCCAAGCAATGGAAGCATTTATACATAATTTAAATACAATGCATTCAAGAGCAGGAGCACAAGTTCCATTTAGTAGTGTTAACTTTGGAACAGATACAAGTCCAGAAGGAAGAATGGTTATTAAAAATTATTTACTTGCTACTGATGCAGGACTTGGACATGGAGAAACTCCAATATTCCCAATATCTATATTTAAAGTAAAAGAAGGAGTTAATTACAATAAAGAAGATCCAAGCTATGATTTATTTAGACTTGCATGTAGAGTATCTGCTAAAAGATTATTCCCTAACTTCTCATTTATAGATTCAAGTTTTAATAAACCATTCTATGTACCAGGAGATTATACAACTGAAGTTGGATATATGGGATGTAGAACAAGAGTATTAGCAAATGTATGTGGGCCATCAGTTACTCCAGGAAGAGGAAATTTAAGTTTTACTTCAATTAACTTACCTAGACTTGGTATTAAATATGGAATTGCTCTTGGAGAAAGAACTAAAGCTGATATGAAAGCTTTCTATAAAGAATTAGATGAAATGATGGATTTAGTAAAAGGACAATTACTTCAAAGATTTGAATGTCAATGTTCTAAATCAAAAGCAAACTTTAAATTCTTACTTGGTTCTCATGTATGGTTAAATAGTGAAAAATTAGAAAAGAATACAAAAATTAGAACTGTTTTAAAACATGGAACTTTATCAATTGGATTTATTGGTCTTGCTGAAACATTAAAAGCTCTAATTGGAGAACATCATGGTGAAAGTGATAAAGCTCAAAAATTAGGAATTGAAATAATAAAACACATGAGAGAAAAATGTGATGAATATACTAAAGAATATAATCTAAACTTTACTTGTCTTGCTACTCCAGCTGAAGGACTTAGTGGAAGATTCGTAGCAATAGATAGATCAATTTATGGAAAAATAAAAGGTGTTACTGATAGAGAATACTATACAAATTCATTCCATGTACCAGTTTATTATAAAACTAGTGTTAAACATAAAATGGAAATTGAAGGTAAATATCATAAATTTACAAATGCAGGACATATTTCATACGTTGAACTTGATGGAGATACAGTTAATAATGTAGATGCATTTGAAAGTGTTGTTAGAATTATGCATGACAATGATATTGGATATGGTGCTATTAACCATCCAGTTGATAGAGATCCAGTATGTGGATATGTTGGTGTTATAAAAGATGTATGTCCTAGATGTGGTCGTCATGAAGGCGAAGGCGTAGAAATGGAAAAAGTTAATTGTTATGACTGTTGTTGTCGTTAATAATAAAGAAAGGAAAGAGGTAATAAGAAATGGAAAAGGAAGTTAAAAAAGCAAAAACTGTAGGTGAAGGAGTAAAATTCGATAGAATTAGAAGAATCACTGGATATTTAGTTGGAACACTTGATAGATTTAATAATGCTAAAAAATCTGAAGTAAATGATAGAGTAACTCATGCAACAAAAGAATAGATATATTCGTTTAGCAGCTGATCTTCAATCAGATAGTATTGTTGATGGTCCAGGGCTTAGAGCTGTATTATGGACTCAAGGGTGTGCACATCATTGTAAAGGCTGTCAAAATCCACAAACATGGGATTTTAATGGCGGAGGATTAGTAGAAATAGATGAAGTCTTAAAGGCTATTGATGAACTTGAATATCAAACAGGACTTACATTTAGCGGCGGAGATCCTATGTTTCAAGTTGAAGCGTGTAATGAAATAGCTGAATATGCTAAGAAGAAAGGCTTAAATATATGGGTATATACAGGTTTTACATTTGAGGAAATTATGAAATTAAATGAAAAGAATCCTGTATATAGAGAATTCTTAGAAAAAATAGATGTATTAGTTGATGGACGATTTAAGATTGAAGAAAGAGATTTAAGCTTACTTTTTAGAGGATCAAGAAATCAAAGATTAATAGATGTTCAAAAAACATTATCTTCAAATAAAATAGTATTATTAAATGAATACGAATATAATGAAAGCAAGTATTTTGAAAGAATACCAATGTATGTATAAGAATGATTTAAATATATCATTCTTTTTCTTTACATAAAATTTAAAAAAATATATAATTATAATAGGTGAATAATATGAAGAAGATAGTTAAATATATATTTTTAATGTTACTATTATTACCAGTACTAGTTAGTGCTAGTAATTATAGAGATGCTGTAGATTTATCTAATAATTTGTTACATGATAAATATACAGTATATAATTATGAGGATTTTTTGTATTCTGATAAAGCTGATTTATTAAGTAAGGAAGAATATAAAATAAGTTTAAAGAATGATAAAATTATAAATACAACATCATATTTAGCTTTTGGAGAAAGATATTGGACATCAAGTAAGAAAAGTGATAATGAATTTTATGCAATAAGCGGAGCTCAAGATAAGGAAGAAGGGGTACTTGGTCTATCTTATTCAAATATAGATAATAATTTAAGTACAAGAGCAACAGAAATGGTATTACCAGAAACAACAGTAACTGGAACAGGAACAATGTCTGATCCATGGGTATTTGTAACAAAATATAAACTAGAATTAGAATATGAACAAGATAAAGTAGAAAAAGTAAGTGTAAATGGAACAGAAATATCAAATACGGATATAAAATGTAATAAAGGAATATGTGTAGCTTATGCAGGAAGATATAAAGCAGAATGTGATAGTGAAACAAAAGAATGCACAGCAAATGTAGAATTAAAATTGAAAGCTCCAAATATATATGTATCAAACAATTGTGGTGGGATTTTACAAGATAATGGAATAATAAAAATAGGTAAATTAATAAGAAATACAAAATGTAATTTAAAACTAGGAACAGGTAAATTTAAAGTAAGACTTTCAAATAAATTTGGAAATATAGAGGCAACAACAAAAGCTTCACCTAATCCAGTATATTTGTATTATGGTGAAAATTTTTACAAAGATAGTGAATATAAAACACCAATATATAATTTGGATACAAAACCAGTATTGAATGGTTATAATTTTAATGGTTATACATACAACAATATAGATATAATAGATAGTAATGGAAAATTCATAAATACAAAAGAAGCAAAAACTGCAATAAAAGCAGATGATTTAGAATTAACTATTAAGTATGATGCTCAGAAAGTAAAAATTAACTTTAATGCAAATGATACTGATGATGAACAAAAAGCAACACTTGGTGCGACAACTAAAACATATACTTATGGAGAAAAATATACAGGATTACCATCAGCAATAAGAAATGGATTTATATTTGATGGATGGTATTCATCGGCCACTAATGGAAATAAAGTAGATGAAAACACAGAAGTAAAAGAAACAGGTGAAAGAACACTATATGCTCATTGGAGATATGATAAATATGAAATGAAATTTGATGCTAATGGAGGTAAATTTAGTAATAATTCAACTGTTTATACTTTAAAACAAGATTATAAATCAAATATTACAGCTCCATCAAATCCAACAAGAACAGGCTTTATATTCGATGGATGGGATAAAACTGTACCTACAACTATGCCAATTGGAGGGGCCACATTAAATGCTAAATGGAAAGATACTGCAAAACCAACTTCTACATTAGCAACAACTAGTAGTTTAAAAGTTTCAAAACAAACATCTACACTAACATGTAAAGATGGTGCTGGTGTAGTAGCATATTATTTTGGAACAAAGAGTTCACCAGGAGCAAGTGATTATACAACAATTACAAGTAATACTAATTTTTCAACTACTAAAGAAGTAAGTAGTGCTGGAACATATTACTTATTCTGTAAAGATAACGCAGGAAATATATCTGATTCTAAAAATATCGTATATCAAACATATAAAGTAGATAATATGTTATTAAACACAACCGGAGATACTTATACTACAACACATTATATAAAAGTAGGAAATACTCTTACATACTTAGCGCCAAAAAATACAACTATTACACTTACTTCTGTTTATACAATACCATCTCATTCAAGAGCTGGAAGATTTAAAGGTGCAAGTACTGGTGCTGCATCAACTACTGCTGCAACAGTATCAAAAGATAATCCGAAATTAACTACAAATAATACAACATATACTATGTGGTTTAGTAGAAATTTAATTTATTTTCAATATAAAGTATTATCAGATGAAACTTTGAAAAAAGGAAGTGATACAACATATACTTGGTCAAAAGACAGTGATAATTTCTTAGTTAGAACAACATCTGATAATTCATCTTCAAATAAATTCCAAGCATATAGATATGGTACTGCTCAAATAAATCTTTATAACAATTCAGCTTCAGGACATTTTCAAATAACAAAATCTGGTAAAACACCTAAATCAGGAGCAGAGTGGGCATGTGTTAGTGGATGTGCAACTGGAGTAACTGCTATTACAGAAGCTACAACATCAATATCAGATACTGATACTCAATTATGTAATACTACATCTAATGATTGTACAATAGTTTTAAAAACAAATTGGGTAAATGCTTATGCTATAACATATAATAAAAACACAACAGATTCAGTATCAAGTATGCCAGATAATCAAACAAAAGAACATGCAGTTGATATAAAATTAAGTACTAATACTCCTACAAGAACAGGGTATACATTTAGTGGATGGAATACAAAAGACAACGGAAGTGGAACAAGTTATGCAGCAGGTGCAACATATAAAACAAATGCAGCATTGACATTATATGCTCAATGGACTGCTAAAACATATACAGTATCGTATATTAAAAATACAACAGATTCAGTATCAAACATGCCAAGCAATCAAACAAAAACTTATGGTGCAGATCTTACATTAAGTAATAATACACCAACAAGAACAGGATTTACATTTACTGGATGGAATACAAAAGCTGATGGAAAAGGAACAAGTTATGCAAAAGGTGCAACATATAAAACAAATGCAGCATTAACATTATATGCTCAATGGACTCCTTCAAAAGTATTTACTTATATTTATACAAAAGCATCAAAATTAAAAGATGGAACTGGTAATGAAAAAACAATTGCTGCAAATACTCAGACTGATGTAATTGGACCTAATTGGTATATTAAATTAGATTCAGATGGACAATTAACTATTAAATATTTAAATCCAAATAAAATTGATATCTTTGCTGTCGGTGGCGGTGGCGGAGGTGGAAAAGGTAATGGCGGCGGAGGAGGCGGCGGTTACCGTGAAACAAAGTCTGGATATACTCCTACATTAAATAAAGCATATACAATAACTATAGGCTCTGGAGGTGCAAGTGATACAGCAGGTAGTGCTACATCGGTTAAATTAAATTCATCAGCAATTCTTAGTGCAAATGGTGGAGGAGCAGGGGCTGTTAGTGATGTATATGGTGTAAATGGCGGAACAGGTGGATCTAATGGTGGGGCATCAACAAGAAAAGCTGGAAATGGCGGTAGTTCTACTGGTGGTGCTGGATCAAATGGTGCAAAAGCTTTCGGCGATAATACAATTGGAACTGAACTTTATGGAGCAGGCGGTGGTGGAAGTAATTTCTACGCAAATGCTGAAACATGGGTTTCTAGTGAAGGAAAATACTTAACTACTTATAAACATGATTGTAATAATGTTGTGAATGAAGGTGGTACTGGTGGAACTAATGGTGGCGGTACTGGCGGAAATAGTATGATTTTAAGACAAACATGGCATAGTGGTACTGGAAGTGTTACTGCTGAAACTTATTGTGCTGTAAAATCAGGAACAAATGCTACTTTCTATGGAGCTGGAGGTGGCGGTGGATCTATTTCAGGTTCAAATGTTAATAAAACATACAACAAAGGTGGCTCTGGTTATAAAGGCATAGTTATTATTCGTAATACAAGATAAGAAGATAAACATATCTTCTTTTTTTATGGAAAATTATGAACTTATGTGTTAAAATAAATATAAGCGAGGAGATTAATATGTTTATAGATGAAGTTAATCTTAAATTAATAGCAGGTAAAGGTGGAGATGGGTGCACTTCTTTTTTACGTGAAAAATATGTTCCACTAGGAGGACCTGATGGTGGAAATGGTGGTAGTGGAGGAAACATTATCTTCAGAGCTGATAAGGGACTTAGAACTTTAATAGACTTAAAACACAAAAAGGTTATTAAAGCAGAAAATGGAACAATGGGAAGAGGTAGAAATCAAACTGGTGAAAGTGCAGAAGATTTAGTTATTATTGTTCCAATTGGTACTACTATTAAAGATAGTGATACTAACTTAATAATATGTGATTTAACTTTAGATAAACAAGAATGTATTGTTTGTCATGGAGGAAGAGGTGGAAAAGGTAATGCTGCCTTCATGACAAATAAAAATAAAGCACCTTATACTAGTGAACTTGGTGAACCAGGTGAAGAAAGAAATATTCATATTGAACTTCATCTTCTAGCAGATGTTGGACTTGTAGGTTTTCCTTCAGTTGGAAAAAGTTCTTTAATTAGTGTAATTAGTGCTGCTAAACCTAAAATTGCTGATTATCATTTTACAACTCTTTCTCCTAATTTAGGTGTTGTAAAAGCAGGAGATTATAGTTATGTAGTAGCTGATTTACCAGGACTTATTGAAGGTTCTAGTAAAGGAGTAGGACTTGGCGATAAATTTTTACGTCATGCTAGTAGATGCAAAATTGTATGTCATGTATTAGATATGGCAGAAGTTGATGGTAGAGATGTAATAGATGATTATAAAATTATTCGTAATGAAATAAAAAATTATGATGAAGACTTATATAATAAAAAAGAGATAATTGTTGCTAATAAAATGGATTTAGAAGTATCTAAAGATAATCTAAGTAAATTTAAAAAAGAATATCCTGATAAAGAAATAATAGAAGTAAGTGCCGCAACACATTCTGGAACAAAAGAATTAATATTTAAATTAAAAGAAGTATTAGAAAGTATTCCAGATAGTGAAGTATTTAAGAAAAATGAATTTGAAGATTATGTATTATATGAATTTAAAAAATCTAAACCATATAAAATTACTCGTGAAGGAGAACATACTTGGGTACTTAGTGGAAATGAACTAGAAAAACTTTTAAAAATGACAAGATTTAATTCTGATGAAAGTGCTCTTCGTTTTGCTAAAAAACTTAAAAATTTAGGAGTAGATGATGAATTAAAAAGTTTAGGAGCAAAAGAAGGAGATATTGTTAAAATATTAGATCAAGAATTTGAATATGAAGAGAGGTTATATTAATGATAAATGATATAAATAATTCTAAAATAATTAAATATAATAATATTATTAATAAAGATTATTATATTTATAAGGATCCAATGCTTGGAGCGAAAAAAGACTTAATATATTATAATAATGATGATTATATAATAAGTAGTTATGGTAATATTGTAGATTCACGAATATCAACTTTAACACCTTATGAAATAGAAAAATTAAGATTACTTGCTATGTTTGTAAAAGGACAAGGAATTAATACTTTAAGTAATAACGATTTATTAACTTTAATAGATCTAGCTATTGATCCTAAGTATGATGATACTTTAAGAAATCTAGGAATAAGAATAAATAATACAAAAGGAAATACACCCAATCCTGTAAGTATTCCTGTTACTTCTCCTATACAACCAACGAAGATAGATAATGATAGTACTAAAAAACCTGATTTAAATATAATAAAGAAAGAAGAGGAAAAAAGAGCAAATCCTCTTGTAGAAAAATTCTTAAGTGATATTAGAAATAAACAAGGAAATGCTTCTTTTAGAGGATGGATGCTACCTAATGGAGAACTTTTAAGTCAATATGTTGATACTACTGAAGGTACTAGAGGAGTAAGACAAGATCATGCAAAGTTATTTAAAGTTTTCTTTGCAGGGCTTGAAAAGTATAATAAAGATGCATATGATATTATGAAAAAATTATATGACAATTATTTAGCTGCTCATGGATTTAGAGTAGGAGATTGGGATGAAAGTTTTGCAGTGGAAGCACTTGGATGGATGCAAATAGCACATAATGGTAGAATGAGAATCTTATATAGAGGAGAAAGATGGCAAGATAAATTAATAAGACCATTCTTAATTGATTATGGATTTAATTTTGAAATATCAGATTTTGGAGATTGTCATTATGTAGAATTTATGAGTATATATGATCATATAGATGAAATTATATCTCTAGGTTTAGAACAAAAATATGGAAGGCTTGGTGTATAACCAAGTCTTTTTAATTTGCAATTGTGAAAAAGATGAGGTATAATATGCATGTTTTCAAAAAGGGAAAAGGAGGAAATATGAGAAATATTGATAGTATTTGCGCTAGTAATTTATCTTATGAAGAAAAAATACAGGAATTAGAATATGAAAAAGAATTAGCAAGTTCTATGATAGAAGAAGCACAAAATCAAATAACTAGTGCTGATGAAGCAGTATCAAAATTAAATGATGGTAAATATCTACCATTAATGATAGAAGCAAGAAAATATTTTGTAGATAGACTTAAATGGGAAATACCATCTTCTGTAGCTACTATTGGAGTTGGAGCTTATGGTCTTACAAATTTTATTAATATCATACTAGGAAAAATTCCAACAGACAATATGTCTGTAGAAAAATTATTTGCTATAATTTTTGCTACATCATTTGGAACAACCACTTCATTAATTCTTGCTAAATCATTAGTAGATAACACTATTGATCTTGGTAAATATAATAGATCAATTGAAGCATATCAAAGAAGACTTAAAAGCAAAAAATAATACAAAATAATTAAGGAGAGAAAAATGCAAGAAAATTCGTTTATTAATGGTAAAATTCCAGTTACTGGTAATGGAATGCATAAGACATATGAGGAAAGTATTATAAAAATGATTTCATATAAATATGATTCAATATTTAATGCATATAACAATGAATTATTTATAGATGAATTGGGATACTTACGTTATGCAGCTGACTATAATGAATATAAGAGATATAGTACAAATGCTAATATGAAGAAAGTTGTTATTATAAATATTTTATATACCTATGATGATAAATTTTTAGTTGAACTTATTGATCCAAAAATATTAAATATGCATTTAATGCATGAAGAAAAATTAAGAAATAATGAAAAAGTTTTAAAATTATAATTTCATTTTATAAAGACTAAATTAGTCTTTTTTTTATACTCAAAAATTGGTATAATTTTATATAAGGGAAGTGGCTTAAATGGTAGAAAAATATATGCCTGATATATATCAAAAAAGTATATATTATATAAATTATGATAAATTATATAAAAAAGGAATTAGATGTATTATATTTGATTTAGATAATACAATTGCTCCTCCTCATGTTAAAACTGCAACTAAAAGACTTAAAAAACTGTTTGACGAACTAAGAGATAAAGGATTTAAAGTTGTTATTATGTCTAATTCACCTAAACATAGAATTGAACCATTTAAAACATATTTAAATGTTGATGCTTGTGCTTTTTCATTAAAACCAAGTAAGAATAAATACGAAAGAATTATGGAAAAATTTAAATATAAATCAACTGAACTAGCAGCAGTAGGGGATCAATTACTTACTGATATTTATGGTGCTAATAAATTAGATATTACAAGTATTTTAGTTAATCCATTAACTCCACATGACTATAGTATTACTTTAATAAATAGAATATTTGAAAAATTCATTTACACTCGTCTTGCTAAAAATGAATTATTAATAAGGGGAAAGTATTATGAGTAAAAAGTGTATTGGTTGTGGTAGTGTTTTACAATCTTTAAATGTAGATAAGGAAGGATTTGTAAAATCAAATGTTTATGATAAAAGTGAGTATTGTGAAAGATGTTTTAAAATAATTCATTATGGAGAATATAGTGTTTTAGATAAAAAAATAGATACAGATGGAATAATAAGAAATATAAATAGTGATAAATATGCAAGTGTAGCAATATTAATTGACTCATTAAATATAAATAATTCTATAAAAAATTATATAAATAGATTTAAATGTAATAAATATATTTTAATTACTAAAAGGGATGTTTTACCTAAAAGTTTAAAAGAAAAAAAATTAATAGAGTATTTTAAAAATAATATATATGATACTCCTAATATTATGTGTATATCTAGTATTAAAAACTATAATATAGATGCATTTTTAAATAAAATTAGAAAAGATAATGTTAAAAGAATTTATATAGTTGGTTTTACTAATAGTGGTAAAAGTACTTTTATAAATCATATTTTAACAAGTAATTTAAAAAGTCCACAGATTACTACAAGTTCAATTCCTAATACAACAGCATCATATATTACTATTAAATTAGATAATAAATTAACTATAGTAGACACTCCAGGATTTATAGATACTAATGCTATATATAATTTCGTAGATTATAAAAAGGTTGTAAAACTTTATCCAAAAAAAGAAATTAGAGTTAAAACTTTTCAAGTTAAAAGTGGTTATGCTATTGTAGTAAATGATATACTTAGAATTGAAAATATTTCTAATAAAACAAATAGTTTTAGTTTTTATATGAATGATAAATTAAGATATGAAAAGATTAAATCTAAAAATGATAAATTAACTATTCTTCCAAGTATAAATTATGATATTTTAGAAAGTACAGATGTTTTAATAAATGGTCTTGGCTTTATTAGAATTACAAAAGTAGGAAGTATTAAAATAAACGTATTAGATTTAAAGCTATTAAGTAAAAGAAAGAGTATGATATAATGTCAAAAATAAATGTAATGAATGATGAACTAATTAATAAAATAGCAGCAGGAGAAGTAGTTGAAAGAATTTGCAATGTTGTTAAAGAATTAGTTGAAAATAGTATTGATGCAGGAAGTAAAAACATTAAAATTGAGTTAATTGAAAGTGGAAGCAAATCTATTAAAATAGTTGATGATGGTATTGGAATGAGTAAAGAAGATAGTGTTCTTTGCTTTAGTAGACATGCAACTAGTAAGATTAAAAATGAAAGTGATTTATATTTTATAAATACACTTGGTTTTCGTGGTGAAGCCTTAGCAGCAATCGCAGCAGTTAGTAATACTTATTTAGATACCTTTGATGGAAAAGAATCAACTATGATTAATATAAAAGCAGGTAAAATAATAAGTAATAAAACTGGAAGTAAGAGAAAAGGGACTATTATAGAAGTAAAAGAGCTTTTTTATAATACACCAGCTAGACTTAAATTTATGAAATCACCGCAGACTGAGTTATCTAATACTGTATCAATTATTGAAAAAATAGCTTTATCTCATCCTAATATTTCATTTACTATAATAAATGATAATAAGCAAATATTTAAAACAACGGGAAGTAATGATTTATATAAAACTATATTTGAAATATTCGGAGCTAATACAGCCAAAAATATGATTAAAATATCATGTGAAAATTATGATTACATAATTAATGGTTTTATTAGTAATATTAATTTATCTAAATCTAATAGAAATAATATGATAACATTAGTTAATGGAAGAGTTGTAACAAATAAAGATGTAAATAGATGTATTAAAGATGCTTATCATAGAGTTCTTGCTGATAATAAATATCCAATAGTTGTAATTAATATTGAAACAGATCCAACTCTAATTGATGTTAATATTCATCCAACTAAACAAGATATTAAGTTTTCTAAAATAGAAAGTTTAACAGATTTATTATTTAATACAATAAGAAATGAATTAAATAATTCTGATAATGGATTTAAACCATATAAAGAGTCATTTAATAATTATGATTATAAAAATAGTTATAATAATTATATAGAAAATGAAGAAGATGAAATAAATCCATATTTATTTAAAGAAGAAAAACATGTAGAAGAGATAAGATTAGATTTAAGTGAAAAAGAAATTAATTATGAAGAAGAGGATGTTAAAAGAGAAAATAAGTTTATTAAACCTGTTGGTCTTGCTCTTGGAACTTTTTTAATCGCAGAAGATGAAGATACAATGTATATGTTTGATATACATGCAGCAGATGAAAGACATAATTATGAATATATAGTAGATCAAATTGAATCTAAAAAAGTATATACAACTAATATGTTATTTCCAATAACTTTAGAGTATTCTACAAATGAATTTATGCGTATTAAAGAACATATTGATGAAATAAAAGATTTAGGTATTAATGTAGAAGAATTTGATAAAAATACATTTAAAATATATTCTCATCCATCATGGATAAAAGAAGGTTTTGAATACGATAGTATTAAAAAAATATTTGATTTAGTTTGTGAACATAAAGGTAAGTTTGATAAAGCTAAATTTGTAGATAATGTATGTGCTAGTGTAGCATGTAAGATGAGTGTTAAAGCAAATACTCATATTTCTTATGAAGAACAAGTAAGAATTATTGATAATCTATTTAAATGTAAATTCCCATACACTTGTCCTCATGGAAGACCTACACATATGAAGTATCCTTTAATTGAACTAGAAAAGATGTTTAAAAGAGTTAATTTTTCAAAAGAAATGGGGTATGATGATGAAAGATAATTTAGACTTTAGTATATTAGAGGAAGCTAGTAATTTTTTACAAGAAATAATGGATAAATATGGTTGGGAAATGAATTCTAAAGGTGAAATAATAGATAAGAAAACAAAAGAAGTAATAATGAATGAAGAAAAATTAAAGGAAATAAACGAAAATGAGTAAAATTATTGTTATAGCTGGTCCAACCGCAACATATAAAACAAAAATATCTATAACACTTGCTAAAATGTTTAATGCCGTTATTATGAATGCTGATTCTACTCAAGTTTATAAAGAACCATTAATTGCTACTGCTAAAATAACTGAAAGTGAAAAAGAAGGTGTTCCTCATTATTTATTCGATATAGTTTCTTTAGATAATGAATACACATTATATGACTATCAAAAAGATGGAAGAAGCCTTTTAGATAAATTTATTAAAGATAATAAGAATGTAATAATTGTAGGTGGATCAGGTCTTTATTTAAAAGCTCTTTTATATGATTATAATTTAGAATTTACTCCTACAAAAAGAGTAGATTATAGTAATTATACAAATGATGAACTTAAAAAAATGGCTGATTCAATTGATAAAAATAATAATATACATGTAAATAATAGAAGAAGACTTGAAAGATATATTACTTTTTATAATGAAACAGGAAAAACTATTTCTAAAACATCTTCTATTAATAATAAAGTTTATGATTTTACTATAATTGGTTTAAGAGCAGATAAAAATATTTTATATGATAAAATTAATAAAAGAGTAGATAATATGTTTGAAAATGGATTATTAGAAGAAGCGAGTGCTTTATATAAAAAACATTTTAATAAATTTTCAAGTATTATTGGATATAGAGAACTTGAATTATATTTTAAAAATGAAATATCTTTAGAAGAAGCTAAAGAATTAATAAAAAGAGATACTAGAAGATATGCTAAAAGACAATATACTTGGTTTTATAATCAAATGAAAGATATTGTATGGTTTGATGTTGATTATGATAATATAAATAATACAATTAATGAAATAAAAAAATTTCTTGGTTAATCAAGAAATTTTTAATTTAGTTCTAAATATAAACTTTGATTGAAATTATGTTCTTTTTTATCGAGTTGTAATAATTTATTTGTGTTAATCATGAAGAAATTTCTATTATTGTTTTTATTTACTTCATCATCATCCCATGTTACATCTATATGCACCCATTTTTTATTTAAATAAACTACATTCCATACATGTTCTTCACTTGTTACTTTAAAATTAGGAATATTTAATCTATCTAAGAATAAAGCAAATGCATCTGTATATCCACTACATAGTGCTTTTTTATTTATTAATGCACCATTTGCTTTATTAGATATTGTATTTTCATCTCCCTTTTTATAATCATCATCATATTTAATATTATTAATTAAATAATCATGTATTTTTTCAACATCTTTAATTGTATAATTTTCTTTTGTTATTTTATATTTTTTTAATATATCATCAATAATAATATCAATATTTGCTATTTCATCATTAGAATATAGTTTTTGTACAGATAAACTTATTTCATAATTATCACTTATTAATGTATTATATTTTGTATATGCATTATAAGGACTAACATAATTATTTATTAAAGCAATAAATGAATCCTTTTCATCATTAGCAACTTCTGATACATCATCTATACATGTTGTATATTCAGTATCACAATAGAAAGTGAAGTTTTCCCATCCATTATTTAAAACTGTATAATATATTTTTTTAATATCTTCTTTATTTTTAGGAATAAAGTTATCTGTTTCTGATACAGTTTTATAAAGATATGTTCTATGATTGTAACTTTTTTCTGGTATTTTAATATTTTTTTGATTATATTTTCTTATTAAATTAGCTACATATAATACAGTTTTTTCTGGATTACTTGATACATAATATAAACACATTATTGATATCAATAACATAAGTATACTAAATAGTTTTCTCGTACTACTCATAATATCACCATAATAATTATAACAAAAAAAGTAGATTAAAATCTACTTATTTATTTTGAGTTTACTAATCTTTGTAATCTTGTCTTATATCTATCTCTAGTATTTGACTTAATTACTCCTTTAGAAGCAGCATTATCTATTCTTTTAATAGCTACATCTAATAATTTAGAAGCTTCATCTTTAGAACTTGCTTTTTCAACTTTCTTAATAGCAGTTTTCATACTAGATTTTACATCATTATTTAGTGCAGTTTCTTTCTTTGTAATTAAAACTCTTTTTTTAGCACTTTTAATATTAGGCATAAATTCCACCTCCTCAGGACTTCTTTAATAATAACAAATAAATTTTAAAAAATCAATTATTTTAATTATTATTTCGACATTTTTTCAATAATTTTAATAGTATATTATTATTAAGGAGATAATTTATGAATAAATTTAGATTTAAAAATAAAAAAATAAAAAATATTCTATTAATACTATTTTTAATTATAACTACTTATACATATATAGTTACATTCATTAATAAAGATATAAAAAATGACATAATAAATGAAATTAATTCAAAATATAATATTAAAAGTATAAATCTAAAAGATGAAATATTTTATACCTCTCTTAATAAAATTATAAATAAGGAAACAATAAAAAAAGTAAACGTTAGTAATAATGAACAAAATGATAAGATTATTGAAATAATAGATAATACAAATAAAATAAAAGATGAACAAATTAAAGATGAAAAGAAAATAGTATATATATACAATACACATGATACTGAAAAGTATTCACTTTTATTTGATAATGATTATTCTATAGTACCAGATGTTAAAATAGCGTCATATATCTTAAAAGATTATTTAAATGATTTAGGGGTTTATTCTTTTGTACAAAGCAAAAGTATTAATGATTACTTAAAAAAGCATAAATTAAACTATAAAGGCTGTTATGAAGCAAGTAGATATTATTTAAAAGAAGAACTTAAAAATAATGATTATAAAATTCTTTTAGATATTCATAGAGATTCAGTTAAAAGAAAATATACTTTATATGAATATAATAATGAAAAGTATGCTAAGGTATTATTTGTTTTAACTACTAAACATAAAAATTATAAAGAAAATGAAAAATTTGCTAATTATTTAAATGATAGAATTAATAGTAAATATAAGGGATTAAGTAGGGGAATAATGAAAAGAAATGATGTTATTTTTAATCAAGATTTAAGTAATAATGCAATATTAATTGAACTTGGAGGAGTTGATAATACATTAGAAGAAATAAATAATACAATTAAAGTTTTGTCTCTAGTAATAAATGATTATATTAAGGAGAATTTATGATAGAAGAAAGTGAAAATAAAAACACTTTACTTAAAGTATTATTGTTTTTATTCATTTGTTTTTTAATAATGTATATATCTAAAGAAACTGGTCTTTATGAATATAAAGTTTATAATAAAACAAGACTTACAGAAGATGCAATTAAAGAATTTGAAAGTGATGTTAATAATGGTAAAAATGTTAATTTAAAAGATTATATTGTAACTGATAATAATGATTATTCTTCTATTTTTAGTAAAACTGGAAGAAGTATGGGTTCATTTATTGAGACTCTAATGAATGATGGAATAAAAAAAACACTCAAATTTTTAAGTGCTTTATTCTATGAATAACATTGATGATACTTTAGTATAAGTACGAGTTAAATTTCCACTTCCAAGTAATATTCCTCCAAAATAACGAATTACTATAATTAGGTGATTATTCTTATTTTTAATATGTAACAAGTCAATTAATGATCTAGTCGTACCATTTGGTTCTTTATCTGAATAATTCTTTTCTTGTCCATTAATGCAGTATGCATATACTATATGTCTAGCTTTTTTATGTTCTTTTTTTAATTCTTCTATAATTTTTGTAACTTCATCAACAGAATTAACTTCATATAATAACCCAATAAATTTTGATTTTTTAACTTCAATAAAACTTTCATTTAATTTTTTCATAATTAAATTTTATAATATTTTATAATAAAAATGAAGTATTTTTGACAATAATATAAAATACACGATATAATTGAAGTGGGTGAAGTGTATGAAAATAGTTTTTAAAAAGCCAAATTTAGTTGAAGAATATTTAAAGTCTCTTATTGAATCTTATGATACTAAAAAAATTGATGTATCTAGTATAATGAGTAGAATTAATGATTATTTTAAAGTGGCTGATAGTTTTGATGTTTTATTAAATCATAGTGATAGTATGCCTAATTCTATGTATTATTTAATATTAAGTGATATATGTAGTATTACTTTAGAAAAAGATGATTATTTAAAAATAATATCAGATGTTAATGATAAAAAGTATAATAAAGTAATGACTATTAAAACTACAATGAAAGAAAATAAGAAAACTAGTTCTAGAGTTACATATGAATCATTTGTAAGTGATGATGCTGGTATTTTAAAAAATCAAATATTAAACAAAAAAGAATTAAAAGAAAGTATTGATAATAAAAGTATTGTATTAATTTATGAGAGACACGAAAGAAAAGATTTTGGTAAACATGAATTTACTGAAAAGAAAGAAGATTTTAAATTAACTAATTATAAAGATTTTATAGATAAAAACAATTATTTAATTCTATATACATCAAAATATATAAGAGAAAATATAAGTAAAGAAAGATTAAAAAATGAACTTAGTATTTATTTGAGTTTTTTAAAAGAAGAAATAAATCATATAATAAATTATAGTACTATACTTAATAATTCGGTTATTATTTCTAAAAGAGTTGAAGAAGAAATAAATAACAAAGAATACTTAAAAAGATTATAAAAATAATCTTTTTTAATTGTGTTATAATATTAATGAAAGGAGGATATTATGTTTAAAAAAGAATTAATGGAAGTTCCAAGAAAACCTGGTTGTTATCAAATGTATAATAGTAATGGTGTAATTATATATGTTGGTAAAGCAAAAATATTACAAAATAGACTTAGAAGTTATTTTACTGGAAGAGTAACTGGTAAAACTAAAAAAATGGTTAGTGAAGTAGATCATTTTGAATATATTGTAACAGATACAGAAACTGAAGCTTTTGTTTTAGAATTAAATTTAATTAAAAAGTATGATCCAAAATATAATATTCTATTAAGAGATGATAAAAGTTATCCTTATATAGAATTAACACGTGAAAAATATCCTCGCTTATTAGTTAAAAGAGAAATAAATGCTAATAAGAAAAAAGGTCATTTATTTGGGCCATATCCAAATCAATATGCTGCTAGAAGACTTGTTAATTTAATAAATAGATTATATCCTTTAAAAAAATGTGATGTTATGCCTAAAAAGGTATGTTTATATTATCATATAGGTGAATGCGCTGGATATTGTGAACATAAAGATATAGATATAACTCCTATGAAAAATGAAATATTATCTATATTAAATGGTAATGATAAATTATTAATAGATAAAATAAATGAAAAAATTAAAATTAACTCTGATAATTTAAATTTTGAAGTATGTAAAACTCTTGTAGATGAATTAAACTATATAAAACTATTATTTAATAATCAACATGTTGAAATAAGTGATAGTAAAGATAGAGATATATTTAATTTTTATTATGAAAATTCTTATGTAAGTATAGTTTGTATGTTTATTAGAGGTGGTAAATTATTAGGAATAAATACTAAAATTATTCCAGTTATGACAGAACTTAAAGATACAATTGAATATTATATAGCATCATTTTATAGAAAAAATAATATTGTACCAAAAGAAGTAATAGTTCCAAGTATAGTTGATACATCATTATTTAATGAAATACTAGATACTAAAGTAATAGTAGTTCATAGGGGAGATAAGAAAAAATTATTTGATATGGCATATAATAATGCTAAAACTCAATATGAAAAAGAAATTAAACTTATATATAATAATGAAGAATTAACTACTAATGCTAATGAACAATTAAGAATGATACTTGATTTACCTAAATTACATATTATAGAATGTTTTGATAATTCAAATCTTTTTGGAACTTTTTCAGTTTCTGCGATGGTTTGTTTTATAGATGGTATTCCTTCTAAAAAGAATTATAGAAAATTTAAATTATCTTTTGAAAAAAATGATGATATTGCTTCTATGAAAGAAGTAATATATAGACGCTATTTTAGGATTTTAAATGATAATTTAGAAAGACCAGATTTAATTATAGTTGATGGTGGTATTAATCAAATAAATGCATGTAAAAGTATCTTAGAAAGTTTAAATTTAAAAATAAAAGTAATAGGTGTTAAGAAAGATAATCATCATAGTCCAGAATCTATTGTTGATGGAGACACATTTAATGAAATAAAAATAGATAAAAAGAGTAATGTATTTAGATTACTTTCTAGAATTGATGAAGAGAGTCATAGATTTGTAATATCTTATCATAGAGAGATTAGAAGTAAAGGCAGTATTTCAAGTGTTCTTGATAATATTAGTGGACTAGGTGAAAAAAGAAAAAAAGCACTTATAAAGAAATATGGAAGTGTATCTAAGATGAAAGATGCAAGTATAAGTGATTTAGAAACAATTATTCCAAAAAACATTGCTATTAATTTAAAAGAGTATTTAAACAATCTAATTTGACAAAATACTCTTTTTTTGTTATAATATGCTCGTTTTATTAGGGGGAATTTATATGTTTTTAAAATTATGTAGTTTTATGTTTTTTGCATCAACTAGTATGCATGTTATTAAAGATCTAGCTATTGATAATAAAATTGAAAGAATGGGATATAAAATATTAAATGATAATAGAAGTTTTGCTGAAAAATATATTTCATTTTTAAAAGATTATGCTTATTTATTAGTACCTTTTGTAAATATTGTATCTTCTTTTAAAAAATTTGTAACTAAAGAAAATGATTATGCTTCCAAAAGAATTCAAACATTACAAGATAGAGAAAGAATAGTAGAGAAAAAAGAGAAAAAAGTAGAGGTTAATAAAGATGAAAGTGTTAATGAAGCAATAGAAGAAAAACCAATTAATAAAGAAGAAAAAGTAATATCACTTTCTTTAACTGAACAAAAAGCATATTATAAAGAAAAAGATAGAATACTTAGAAATGAACTTGCTATTCTAAAAGAACAAAATGCAAGTATTTCTGAACAAAATGCAATTATTAGACAAATAAAAGAAGTAGATGAAAAGTATTATAGCGTTAAGAGAAAAATAGATTTAGAAAGACTTAAAGAAGAAAGAAATAATATTATTTCTTCTAGAGCAATGTCATTAAAAAAATAAGTGTGATTTTCACACTTTTTTTGTTGTTTGATTTTTATATTTAATTATTGTAAAATTAAAATATAAGGAGAAACATAAAATGGAACAATTAAATAATGAAGCTCGTGATTATATTTATAATATAGTAAATGGAATTAGTGAAATATTTGATAATGAAAACATTTCTCAAATAGTTGACTATATTTATATAACACTTAGAGATGAAAGAATGTATACTGATAGTAAAATTAAAAAGGGTATGGCTGATAAAGACATATATAAATATTTAACAGAAAATCGTTTTAAATTAAAATTTAAAGAACATTTTCGCGCATCTTTAAGTAATGTACTTAAATACGTAAATGTTTTTATAAATGAAGAATTAGACTTAGCTAAAAAAGATACTGGTAGTTTATATAATAGATTTAATTCAAACACAGATTATAAAAGACAAGTATCTTATGAAATAACATTTAAGCTACTTCAAAATGGAATGAGCCTTGATGAAATAGAAAAGACAAATCTATATGGTTTTGTTTCTAATTATATATCTCTTGAAAGGATGAAAGAAAATAGTTCTTCTAAAAAAATACAAAGTAAAAGTGAATATGAGACTAGAATGTATCATGTACCAGATGCTGAAATTGTAAAAAGATTTGCTATTACTGGAGCTGTTATTTTTGGAATACTTACAGTAAATTCATTAGTAAATACTATTGATGATAAATATCACGAAAAATTTGATAGTAAAACAAAATATGAACAAAGTGTAGGTTCAATCCCAAGTCAAAAAGAATTAGTAGATAATGTGCTAAATAATTATAATAATATAACACATGATTCAATGAAAAGAGGTTAGTTATGTTAGATGAAGTATGTTATCCATTAGAAGATGGTTTAGAATATGTTTTAGTAGATAAAGTAGATTATAAAAAAGAAGAATACTTAATATTATCTCAAAAAGATAATTTAAAAAATATTGTTGTTAGAAAAGTAGAAGATAATAAATTAACTACTATTGATGAAGAAGATTTTATAAATGTTTTAGGGTGTTTCGTGAATAAAAATAAGGACTTATTTGAATAAGTTCTTTTCTAATAAAAAAAAATGGTTTATAATTAAATTGGTGTGGTAATATGAACAAAATATCTTTATATCCTGCTGATATTTATCAAGTAATAGATAAAAGTCTACTTTCTGAATCAGATAGACTTGTTTTAAATATGCTATATATGCCTATTATAGGAAATACTGCAGTATCTTTATATTTAAAATTACAAACTGAAACTAGAAATATATATGTTTCTAGTGAACTTTCACATCATCATTTAATGACAAGTATGGGTTTAACTCTTGATAATTTAAAAGAAGCAAGACTTAAATTAGAAGGAATAGGTTTACTTAAAACATATTATCATAAAGGAGATATAAATTCTTATGTATATGAATTATATACTCCAGTATCAGCTAGTGAATTCTTTTCACATCCAATTTTTAATGTTGTATTATATAATAATGTAGGTAAAGTAGAATATAATAGACTTCATGATTATTTTAAAGTACCAAGTATATCTTTAAAAGATTATGAAGAAATAACTATACCATTTGATTTAGCTTTTAAAAGTAGAAATTATACTGATATAGAATTATCACAAGGAGATATTATATCTAAAAATAAATTATTACTTAAATATGAACTAGATTATGATTTTGATTTAATTATTTCTTCATTACCGAAAGAGATGTTTAATGAAAAATGTTTGAATAAATCAACTCGTGATTTAATTATCAATTTAGCTTTTTTATATGATATAGATCCAATAGAAATGGCTGATTTAATTAGAGCATCTTTAAATGAAAAAGGTAATATTGATAAAGAAGAATTAAGGAAGAATACACGTAAATATTATCAATTTAATAATGACAATAGACTTCCAAGTCTATTATTTAAAAGTCAACCTGAATATTTAAGAACAGCAACTGGAGATAATTCTAAAAGAGGTAAAATTATTAAAGTATTTGAAACACATTCACCACTAGACTTCTTAAAAGCAAAATATAAAGGAGTAAAACCAACTGATAGAGATATTAAGATACTTGAAAGTTTAGTTATGGATTTAAAATTAAATCCTGCAGTAGTAAATGTTTTAATTGATTATACTTTAAAAACTAATAATAATAAATTAGTTAAAAATTATATTGAAACAATAGCTGGTCAATGGAAAAGAAGTGGAATAGAAACAGCTAGTGAAGCAATGGATTTAGCAGAAAAAGAGCATAAAAAGAAATATAAGAGTGTTTCAAAACCTAAAAATAAAGTAATACCATCATGGTTTAATGAAAAAATAGAATCATCTAGTGATGAAACGGTAGATAGTGAATTTATGAATTTTATAGAGGAGTTTAGAAAATGATTAAAAGTAGTAGTATAGTTAATAAAAGTAAAAAAAGTATTGAAGATGAACTTAGAAGAGAATTTGTTCTATCATATTCAGATGAAACTTTTAAAAAACTTTGTAATAGACTAAAATTAAAAGAAGATATTTTAATGAAATATACTACTAAATTAGAAGTAACAACATGTGAACTAAAAAACTGCTCTAAATGTAAAAGTATAGATAAATGTAAAAATGAAATAGAAGGCCATGTATATTATCCAATTGTAAGAAATAATCAACTAGAGTTTACTTATAAACCATGTAAATACTATAAAGAAACTAAAAGTAAAAATAATACTATCTTTTTTGAAACCCCACTTATATTAAAAAATGCTTCTTTAAGTGATTTAATTATAGAAAAAGAAAGAAATAGTATTTTAAAATATATAAAAGATTTTTTAAAAAAGAAAGTAAATAATGAAGAATGTAAAGGATTATATTTGAGTGGATCATTTGGAAGTGGTAAATCTTATATATTAAGTGCATTACTTAATGAATTATCAAACAAAGGATTTAAAACAGTTAATGTATATTATCCATCATTATTAAAAAAACTAAAATCTTCATTTAATGATTTTTCATATAATGATGTTTTAGATGAAATTATGGAATGTGATATTTTATTAATTGATGATATTGGTGCTGAAAATAATTCTTCTTGGGCAAGAGATGAAGTATTAGGCACAATTCTTCAATATAGAATGGATAATAATTTAACTACATTTTTCACTTCTAATTTTACAATTGAAGAACTAGAAAGTGTATTATCTGAAACATCAAAAGATTCAGATATTATAAAAGCAAGAAGAATAATAGAAAGAATAAAATATTTAACAGTTGAAGATAAATTAATAAGTAAAAATAAGAGAGTTTAGTTTTTAGTCTTTAAACTTATAATTAAATTTGTTATAATATTTTTTAAGGTGTAGAGTATGAAGTATATAAAAAATTTAATTTTATTGTTTATTTTATTTATTCCAGTATTTGTTAATGGATTAACAAGTACTGAAGCAATAAATGATACGAATAGTATAGTTGAAACATATGGAGCTAATGAAGTAGAAAGATCAAGCAATTCAAATTTAAAATCTTTAAGTATTTTAGGTTATGAAATAGATTTCTCATCTGATAAACATAAATATGAAATATTAGTGTCTGATAAAGTTAATTCTATTACTGTAAATTATGAAGTTGAGGATGCAAATGCAACTGTAGAATTAATTGGTGCTAATAATTTAAAAGAAAATAATGATGAAGTAACTCTAATTGTAACTGCTCAAGATTTATCTAAAAGTGAATATACTATTTTTGTTAATAGAAAAAATGAAGAAGAAAAAGTTATTGTAAAAGAAAGATTTAATATTAAAAAAATATATAAAACAGTTAAGAGTAAATTATATGATAACAAAAGAAATAAAATAATATTATCAGTTTTATTATTATCTATTTTAGTTCTTAGTGTTTTAATTATTATTACAAATAAAATTAATAATAAAAAAATAGATACTCAATTTGATAAATTATAATTTTTTGGAGGTTTTTTATGATTTATTATTTAGTGGAAGATAAATATATTAATAAATATGAAGTTGTATTTGAAAAAGATAAAATAATTAAAATAAGAGATGAAATTATTAAGAATTGTAGTTTAAAATCTAATGAAAGTCGTGAAAGTACATTAGAAAAAGAAGAGTTTATTAGAAATAATACAAATGAGCTTAATAAAATAGAATCAATTATTATAAAAGATACTAATAGAGTTTCTTCATATAGTGATACTTCTGAAGACAAAAAAGTATATAATTATAAATATATAAGAGTAAAGTATCCTTATTTAGTGGAACTTATTAATAGAATTTTAAATAATGATTCACAATCATTAAATGAACTATTAAATAATTATAAAATAGAAGTTCCACAAAATTATAATGTATTAATTGACTCAATACTATCAGATATTAAACATAATAATTATACATCTTTAAATGATGGATTAAGTAAAATGGAAGAAGCTAAAAAATATATTGAATTAAAAGAATTAAATCCTAATATTGAATCTACATATTTTTATTATAATTCTTTAAAAGAAAATTTGGATTTTCATTTAATAGATAGTTTAAGTATTGAAGATGTAATGAGATATAATGATTTCTTTGAAAATAATAAATATAAATATGATATAAAAAATGAAAGTATTTTAAGACTTAAATAGTTTAAATACTTTTTTTTATGCTATAATATTCTTATGGTAGAAGAATATATTAAAAATCTTAATAATTATAGTATTAATGATAAAGAAAAAGAAATCATTGATAGTTTTTTAAGTGTAATAAAAAAACGTAAAATAGATATATATAATCCAAAAGATAAAGAATATTTTGAAAATATAATTAAAAGTATTATTGAATGTGAGTTGGGTGAACACACAAATTTAGTAATTAATTTTAATGATATTGATAATTATGTTGGTGAATTTAATTATATAAGAGAATATAATAAAGAAAAAAGAAAATATGAAAATACATTATTATCTATATCATTTTCAAATTCATCTATAATTGTTGAATGCTTAAATGATGATATTAAAAGAAGGTTATTTGCATTTAAACAAATATTAAAATGTATTTATCATGAATTAGAGCATTATAAACAATTTATGAGAATTACTAGTAATATTAGTGATAGAGATAGTCTTTTATTTGCTAAAGATTATATATTTAGTGATGAAGTATTAGATAAAAAAACATCATTAGATACAAGAAAAGTATATCTTATGAATCATGATAATATGGCTATTGAAAGTGATGCTAATAATAATGCATTTAAAAAACTTATTTGGTATACAGATTTAGATTATGTAAGAAATTTAGATCAAATAAATGTAACTAGTATTGACTTTTATATAAGTGATTTAATAATTGAAGAAAATAATAAATTTTATAGATATGATAGAGTTGAATATATTAATTCTAATGTAGATGAAATAGTTAAAAATAATCCTTATTTAATTCAAAAGTTTCCAATTTTAAACAAAGAATATAATAAAGATGGTAGTAAAAAAGATTTACTTAGTCTAATTATATCTATGTATAGTGAAATTAGTTATTTTGACTCACTAGAAATTAATAATAAAGATAAAACAATACTTATTCAAAATATGTTAAATATGTATTATGAATTAATATATAATAGTCTAAGAATAACAAATGATGAAGATATAAAAAGGCTAATTGATCTAATTGGAAAAGAAAACTATTTAAATTTACTAAATAATATTAAGAATTTATTTAGAAATGATAGAATAATTAGATCAAATCTAAGTAAAAGAAAATATATGTTAAAAAATAAACTTGATTCAAAATATAATTATTTAAAAAGGCTTGGAATAAGAGAAAAAATAAGTCATTTTGAAAATGGAATAGAAAGAAAATATGACTTAGAAGAATATAAGAAATTTATTGAGTTTACTAATAATGAATCAATTAATAAGATAATGGAAAGATACTTAATACAAAGAATACCTTCAAGAGGATATTTTATATTAAAAGATGGAAAGAAAATAGATGCTAATACGTTATTTAAAGAAAAAATTATTAAAGAATTAAAAAGTGATATGTTTTTAAAAGATATTATAGAAGTATTTAAAAAATATGTTAAATCAAGTAGTGAATCAGACTATCAAATAGAATTAGAAAGAATAAATTCTATATATCAGAAGAAAATATCATTTATTGAAACACTATATAATAATGCTTTATATGATACAAAAAGTAAAAAAAGTTGAAAAATAATATAATTTGTGTTATAATACCGTCCTACAAAGAGAGGGTTTGTATGAAAGAAAATAGAGAAGATGATTTATATAAAAGAATCGTTGAGAAATTAGATAGTGAAGAAATAGAATCTAATAGTGAATATATTAATCTATATGATTTAGTTAATTTATGTCATGAAGAAATGAAATCTTATAATGATTATTTTAGTGAGAATATTAAATCAAGAAGTAAAAAAATAAATAATCCATCAAGAGTACATGGCTTCTTTAATGAAAATATATTATTCATTCATGATGTTATTCCAGAAGTAATTAATGATAAAAGTATAGTTAATATTATCTTTGAAAATAGTAATGAAAGATATGCTGGTGAAATGGAAATAACTAATGATGGAGTAAGATTATTAAATTTTGATGAAAAAAAATATAATAATAATCAAAACATAGTTTTCTTAGACAAATGTAGTGAATCATTTAAAGTATTTTTAAAAGTATTAGATTATTTCAGAAATAACTATAGAGGAATTGATTTTAGATGGGATAGAAATCATCCAAGTGATAATGCTAAATTAGATGTTTATAGTGATGATAAAATGTTACATGCAAGTGTTAATTTAGGTGATTTAAAACATACTTTTGTTAATTTAAATAGTTTTGATGATATATTAATCGCAACATCTAGATCTAGTAAATATGGTATATTATATGATTATATTGAATTTTATAATGAAGCATTACAAAAAAGATTAAAAGTAAATATTAATGACTTAAATCCTATGTATAGAGAAATATATAATAAAAATGAAAATACAGTAAGTTTAACTAAAAAGCAATAATAATTGCTTTTTTTATTGTTTTATGATATAATATGCAAAGTTTTAAAGGGGTTTATTATGAATAAATATGATCTAGTTTTTCAAAGGTTAGAACAATCTAAGTATTTAGCTAAATTTTTTTCAAAAATGTTAGATGAAAAAGAAAATAGTGAAAAAGATAATTATGAATTATTAAAAATATTAATGAAAAATTATGAAATGCATACAATGATTTTAGATTTTATTCAAGAATTAGATTTATTAATAAGTTTAAAAAATAAGTTTTTAAGGTCAAATGGTGAACTTGAATTAATGGATAATTATACACTATTAGATACTTATTTAGATGAACTAAATAATAAATATAGAATATTTGATTGTGATGAATATATTCAAGCATTATAAAATTTGTTATTAATTATAAAATATGTTATAATATTCTTTGCTTTGTTAAGGAAGTGAATATATGAACTATATTATATTAATAATGGGTTTTTTTAATTCTTTATTTAAAGAGATAGATATAAATCATAATTATTTAGATAATCAAATTAAAATTAGTGTTGAAAATTTTGAAACTGAATATAATGAATATCAAGATTATTTAAAAAAAGAATATGAAAAGAAACATACTTTTAATGGAGAAAGTGACGAAATAATTGCTAAAAAAATAAATAAATTTTTAAATTCTACATTAAAAGGAAAAGGAAAATTTATTACAGAATGTTCAATTAGTGTTGGATTAGATCCATATTTTGCAGCTGCGGTAATGTTACAAGAAACTGGTTGTTATTGGACGTGTAGTAAGCTTACAAGAAGTTGCTATAATGTTGGTGGTAATAAAGGGAAACCTTCATGTAATGGAGGAAGTTATAGAAAATTTAATTCAATAGAAGAAGGAATGAAATTCGCTATAAATAAATTAAATAGTTATTATAAAAAAGGATATAAAACACCTGCTCAAATTAATCCATTTTATGCAACTGATAAAACATGGCATGAAAAAGTTCAAAGATACTATAATAAACTAAAAAAAGCAAAAGTTTAATGAAAGGAGAGAAAACTTATGAATGAACGTATATATCTTCATACTATTAATAATGGTTACAATAATTACTATGTTTCTAAAAAACAAAAAGAAGTATTAGAGAGTATATTAAAATCTAGAAAAATATTATCTAAAAGAATGCAAGGTTATAATGAAAAAAATACAACTATTAATTTTGCTGGATTAGATTATATTTCACTAAGTGACTATGAAAAAAGATTTATAAGTAATAAGGAAGAAGCATATTATAATTGTTATTATGGTTATTCAAGACGTGGTATATCATTTAGTTTTCCTCATGATTCATTAGAAGTAATCGAGCCTACCATAATTGGTGTTTGTTCTAAAAGATATAATGACTTTTTACTTATGGAAAAATTAGGTTTAGATGAAAACAGATATTCTGATTTACCAGATGAAGTACAAGTTAAAGATAGTATTCCACTTGAGAAAATGAATGGAATAATCTTTCCAACTAGAGAATTTATGTGTAGTAAAGTGTTTGCTAAAAAAAATAAAATGATTGTTTTATTAAAGCAAGAATTAGAAGAAATAAAAAATATGTTAAGTGAATATAATTACGAGACTAGAATGTATGATATAGATACATTAGAAGAAATAGATAAAATAGATGATTATATATTAAAATTATAAGTTGACAAAATTTGTTTTTAATATTATAATCGTGTCGTAAGCGATGAAAAGAGAAGTAAGTGTTTGCTTTCCTTTATAGAGAGTTAGTGGATGGTGTAAACTAATAATAGGTAAATAACTGAAAAAAGTATTCTTAGAGCTTAAACGCAAATCTGCGATAAAGATTTAAAGGTAGAATTATTAGAATCTATAAAGTAAGATGGTACAGTGAAATAGTCACGCTTACGTTATAGATTCTTTTTTTAATAAGGAGGGAAAAATGAAAGAAAATTTAAGTGAACAAGAAATTGTAAGAAGGGAAAAATTAAAAGAAATTAGTAAATTTTGTAATCCATATCCAGATAAATATGATAGAACTCATACATTAAAAGAAGCAAAAACTTTAAATGATGGAGAAAGTGAAGTTAGAATTGCTGGAAGAATAGTATTCATGAGAAAAATGGGTAAACTATCTTTTGTAAAAATTCGCGATATAGAAAGTGATATGCAATTAGAAGTAAAGATTGATGAAATTGGAGAAGAAAACTATGACTTCTTTAAACGTCAAATAGATACTGGAGATTTTGTAGGAGCAGAAGGTGAAATATTTACTACTGGGACAGGAGAAAAAACATTAAGAGTAAAAGAACTTACTTTTTTAGGTAAAGCTCTTCGTCCACTTCCAGAAAAATTTCATGGTTTAACTGATATTGAAGAAAAATATAGACAAAGATATGTTGATTTAATTATGAATGAAGAATCTAGACGTATATTTCTTGGAAGAAGTAAATTATATGCATTTATTCATTCTTATTTAGGAAAAAATGGATTTTTAGAAGTAGAAACTCCAATTTTACAAAATGCAGTTAGTGGAGCTAGTGCTAAACCATTTTATACTCATCATAATGCACTTGATATGGATTGTAATTTAAGAATTGCACCTGAAACATATTTAAAGCAATGTATTTCAGGTGGATTTGATAGAGTTTATGAATTAGCTAAATGTTTTAGAAATGAAGGAATGGATACTGAACATTTACAAGAGTTTACTCAAGTTGAATGGTATGTTTCTTATTGGAATTTTGAAGATACAATTACATTTTATAAAAAATTTATGCAAGAATTATTAACTGAAATTGTTGGTACTACTAAAATAGAATATCAGGGAAATACTTTAGATTTTGGTAAAGATAAATGGGTTAGAATTAATTATTGTGAGGAAATGGAAAAGCTACTTGGATTTGATTTCTTAAGTATAGAAGACCCAGAAGAATTAAGAAACAAAATTGTTGAAACAGGACTATATAATTTTGAAGATTTAGTTGATTATCATTCAATTAGTCAACTTATAGATTTTGTATATAAAAGACAAATAAGAAGTAAAATAATAGAACCAACTATAATATATAATTATCCTGCTGTTATGATGCCTTTAACTAGAAGAAATGATGATGATAATAGAAGAGTTGATATGTTCCAAGTAGTGGCATGTGGAACAGAACTTTGCAAAGCATATTCAGAACTTGTTGATCCTCAAATTCAAAGACAAGCTTTTGTAGATCAATTAAAAGCAAAAGAACAAGGAGATGATGAAACTATGGATTTAGATGAAAGTTTCTTATCTTCTATGGAAATGGGTATGCCTCCAATTAGTGGGTTAGGTTTTGGAATTGATAGATTAATGATGCTATTATTTGATGCTCCATCTATTAGAGATGTTGTATTATTCCCACAAATGAAAGATGTAAATAATAGTAATAAAAAAGTAATGAGCGTAAATAATAATAAAGAAACAAAAATAGTTGATTTTAGTAATGTAGTAATAGAACCTTTATTTGAAGATATGGTTGATTTTGAAACATTCAGTAAAAGTGATTTTAGAGTTGTAAAAGTTAAAGATTGTGTTGCTGTTGAAAAGAGTAAAAAATTACTTATGTTTACATTAGATGATGGAACAAATAACGATAGAACTATATTAAGTGGAATACATGCTTACTATGAACCTGAAGAATTAATAGGTAAAACATGTGTAGCTATACTAAATCTACCTCCAAGAACAATGATGGGTATAGATTCATGTGGAATGCTTATATCTGCAGTACATACTCAGAATAATGAAGAAAAATTAAATCTACTTATGCTAGATGATAGTATTCCAGCTGGAAGTAAATTATATTAAAAGAGAATTATTTCTCTTTTTTTGTGTTATAATTAAAAAGGTGAATATAATGAAAAAATATATAAATGATTACATTAAAGAAATAGAATCAAAAGATAAAATGAATAAAGAAGAAATAGAAGAATTACTTATAAAAATAAAATTCTTTTCTCATGAAAGATTAATACATTTATTAGTAACTATGTTTTTTGCTTTATTTACAATTCTTTTTCTATATTTTTCTATTAATAGTAGTAACTTCTTATTTATGATAATTACATTTATATTATTAATAGTATTGGGATTTTATATTTTTCATTATTTCTTTTTAGAAAATAGTGTACAATATTTATATAAATTATATGATAAAATGAATAAAAAAATTAAATAAATTATTTTATAAATAATATATATTTGTTATAATTAATTAAGGTGAGGTAAGTGGATAATAAACTTGAGAGATTTTTAAATGCTATAGATTTTAATAAAGATTTTTATAGTTATTTTAATAATGCATCTGTAAAAGATGTTCTTTTAAATAAGAAAATAAATAGAATGACATTAATTCTAAATATCGATACTCATTTACCTTTAAATGTATTTAAAGAATTATGTGAAAAAGGTTTAAATATAAAAGGATCTTCATCAGTAAGATATAAATTTATTACTGAAGATAATTCTCTTTTAAAAGATTATTTTGATTATTATTATGATATTTTAATTAGCAAATGTCCAATGCTAAAAGCAATAGATAAAAATAATATAAGTATAAGTGATGATAATATTACTTTTGATGTATTAAATAGTTTTGAAAAAGATAAAATAGAATCTTTAAAAGATAAAATTATTAGTTTTTTATCTGATATGGGTTATAAAAATATTAATATAAATGTAAATATAAATGAAGAAAAAAGAAAAGAATTTAAAGAAAGTGTAGAAAAAGAAGAAGAAAAAAAGGAAGAAAAGAAAGAATTAAGAGTTTTAAAAGGGAAAAGTGTAGTTGGATCATCTTCTCAAATTAAAAACCTAATTACTAATGAAAGAAATGTAATTTTAACATGTGAAGTATTTGGTATAGAAGGAAAAGATATAGTTTCTCGTAAAGATGGTAGAAGATGGTTTATAATAACTTTAAAATTAACAGATTATACTGATTCAATTATGGCTACTATATTTACTGGAGATGAAAGTGAATATAATAATTTGTTATCTAATATTAAAGAAGGTAAATGGTATAGATTTAGAGGTAATGTTAATTTTAATGAAAGAAGTAATGATTACGAATATTCTATTAATGATATAGAAGAATTTGATAAAAAAACAATTAAACTTGTAGATGATGCTCCAGTTAAAAGAGTAGAACTTCATGCTCATACTATGATGAGTCAAATGGATGGACTTACTAAAATAGATTTAGGAAAGCATACTTGTGAATTAGTAAGTAAGTGTATAGAAATGGGGTATAAAGGTGTAGCTATAACTGATCATAATGGATGTCAAGCATTTCCTATAGCTTATCAAATAATATCAAAATATAATAAAGGTAAAGAAGATAAAGATAAATTTAAAGGTTTATATGGAACAGAGCTTACTCTAGTTGATGATATGATAAATATTGTTGTAAGACCTAGTAACCTATCTTTAGAAGAAACAGAATTTGTTGTTTTTGATACTGAAACAACTGGTTTTAATGCAGCTTCTGGAGATCAAATGATTGAAATTGGTGCAGTTAAAATAAAGAATGGAGTAATTACAGATAGATTTGATGAATTAATTAATCCATTTAGACATATTCCAGATAGAATTACTGAACTTACTGATATTACAGATGATATGGTTAAAGATAAAGAAGATGAAGAAAGCGTTACTAAAAAGTTTTTAAGCTTTATAAATGATGCTCCATTAGTTGCGCATAATGCTAAATTTGATATAAGTTTTCTTGAAATGAGTATGAAAAAATATAATTTAGGTGAACTTAAAAATACTGTAATAGATACTTTAGAATTATCTCGTACATTAGATCAAGGATTTGCTCGTCATAGTCTTAGTGCATTAGTTAAAAGATATAATGTAGATTTTGATGAAGAACATCATCATAGAGCAGATTATGATGCTGAAGGAACAGCTTTAGTATTTTATAAAATGTGTCAAAAACTTATTAATCAAAAAATAGAACATATTAATGAAATAGATAAACTTGTATCTAAAGATGAAATACATAAATTTGGTAGAACATATCACTTTAATGCAATTGCTTTAGATAGAGTAGGACTTAAAAATTTATTTAAAATTATTTCTCTTGCAAATACTACTTATTTATATAAAACTCCAAGAATACTTAGAAGTAAATTAAATGAACTAAGAGAAGGTCTTTTAATTGGAAGTGGATGTTATGAATCAGAAGTATTTATTGAAGCAAGAAGTAAAGATGGTGAAGAACTTACTAATATAATAAATTTCTATGATTACGTAGAAGTTCAAAGTCCAGAAGTATATAATCATTTAATACAAACTGGAGATTTTTCAAGTGAAGAAGAACTTAAAAATCATATTAAAAAGATTATTGAAGCTACTAAAAGTGCTGGTAAAATTATAGTTGCTACTGGAGATGTACATCATTTTACTAGAGAAGATAAAATATATAGAGAAATTATAGTTAATCAAAAAGTACCTGGTGGAGGAAGACATCCTCTTGCAAAAAGTGAAATAAAAAGTATTCCTTCACAACACTTTAGGACTACTAATGAAATGTTATCTGATTTTAGCTTTTTAGATAAAGATTTAGCATATGAAATAGTAGTAACAAACACCAATAAAATATGCGATATGGTTAGTGAAATAGAAGTTATCATAGATACACATGGTGTTCCATTTAGTCCAAGAGTTAGAAGTGATGATGGAAAAAGCTTTTTAGATTGTCCAAGAGTAGTAACAGATTTAGTATTTGAAAAAGCAGAATCTTGGTATGGTAATCCTTTGCCACATAATATTGAAGAAAGAATTAGTAAAGAATTATATGGAGATGCAGTATACAACTATTGGTATAATAAAATAAAAGAAGAAAATCAAGATATAAATGAAGAAGATTTAATAAAAGAAACATTTAAAAATTTACATGAAACTTTAATTAGTGGTTTTGATAAAGTAAAAGAACTTATGAAAGAAGTTGTATTAAATAAGTGGGAAGATGATACTCCAAAAACTGATAAAGAAATTGAATCAAGAATTAAAAAAGAACTTGGAGGTATTATTGGTGGAGGATTTGATCCAATTTATTTAATTGCTCAAAGACTAGTAAAGCACTCAAATGATGATGGATATTTAGTAGGATCTAGAGGTAGTGTTGGTAGTAGTTTTGTTGCTACAATGATGGGAATCACTGAAGTAAATCCACTTCCTGCTCACTATAGATGTACAAATTGTAAGCATAGTATTTTTGAAAGCGATGATGGTAGTGCTCTTGGAGCAACTTATTCAAGTGGATTTGATTTACCTGATAAAAAATGTCCTAAATGTGGTGAATATATGAAAAAAGATGGTCAAGATATGCCATTTGCTACATTCTTAGGATTTAATGCAGATAAAGTACCAGATATTGATCTAAACTTTAGTGATTTAAATCAAGCAAGTGCTCATGAATATACAAAAGTACTATTTGGTGTAGACAATGTATATAGAGCTGGAACTATTGGTACAGTAGCAGATAAGACAGCTTATGGATTTGTTAAAGGTTATTATGAAGATAAAGGAATATTTGATAAGAGAAGTTGTGAAATAGAACGTCTTGCTAAAGGATGTACTGGAGTTAAAAGAACAACTGGACAACATCCAGGTGGTATAGTAGTAGTACCAGATTATATGGAAGTATCAGATTTTACACCATTCCAATTTCCAGCAGATGATAATACTTCAGCATGGAGAACAACACACTTTGATTATCACTCAATAGAAGAAGATTTACTTAAATTAGATATTTTAGGTCACTCTGATCCTACACAGCTAAGACTAATTCAAGATTTAAGTCATACTAATGTTCAAGATGTACCATTAGATGATAAAGAAACAATGAGCATATTTTCTTCACTTGATGCTCTTCATGTTACAGAAGATGAAATTATGTGTCCAACTGGTACACTTGGTATTCCAGAATTTGGAACAAACTTTACTATTAGTATGGTTAATGAAACAAAGCCTACAACATTTGCAGAACTTGTTAAAATATCAGGACTTTCTCATGGTACTGATGTATGGCTTGGTAATGCAAGAGATTTATGTACTCCTGATGAGAATGGGGACATAAGAGTACCTTTTAAAGAAGTTATTGGATGTCGTGATGATATAATGGTATACCTTATGTATAAAGGTGTAAAACCTATAAAAGCATTTAAAATAATGGAATTTGTTAGAAAAGGTAAAGCTAGTAAAGATCCCGCTGGATGGGAAGAACATAAGCAAACTATGATAGATGCTGGCATTGAAGATTGGTTTATTGATTCATGTCAAAAAATAAAATATATGTTCCCTAAAGCTCATGCTGCTGCATATGTTACAAGTGCATTTAGAATAGCTTGGTATAAAGTACATATGCCTATATACTTTTATGCATCATGGTTTTCTACAAAAGCGACTGATTTTGATATAGAAGCAATGATTAAAGGTTATGATGCTATAAAAGATAAACTTGTTGAAATAAAAGAAAAAGGATTTGATGCCACTAATAAAGAAAGTGGAGTTAAAGAATCTTTGAATGTTGCTTTAGAAGCCGCTGCAAGAGGAATGAAAGTAACTAATTTTGATCTTTATAAATCTAAAGGTATGACATTTGATGTATTAGATGATCATACAATGATTCCTCCATTTATAACTATAGATGGTTTAGGTGAAGTAGTTGCAAAGAATATTGAAGCAGAAGCTAAAAAGAAACCATTCGTAAGTATAGAAGAATTTCAAAATAGATGTAAAGTTTCACAAACTTTAATTGATAAAATGAAAGCAATGGGTATTTTTGATAATATGCCAGAAAGTTCACAATTAAGTTTATTTGATTTGGGGATAGAATAGATGAGAATAGTAGTACTTGGAAGTAGCAGTAGTGGAAATTCTACTTATGTTGAATTTAATGATAAAAAATTCTTAATAGATGTAGGACTTGGCTTTAATGATATTAAAGATAAGCTTTATGATTTAGGAGTTTCAGCAGATGAAATAGACTTTATAATAATTACTCATGCCCATAATGATCATGTAAGAAGTCTTCATTCTTTTAGTAGAGTTTACAATACTAAAATATATATTGGACATGAAACATTCTTAGAATATCAAAAAAAAGATTATATTAAGAATTATGAATTTATTGATGAATTAAATATAATTGAAGGAATCAAATTACATAAGATACCTATATCTCATGATAAAAAAGGTTTTGGATTTGTATTTGAAAATGAAGAAAAGTCTCTTGCTTATATGACAGATACTGGTATGATTCATTCTAAATTTCATGAACTTTTAAAAAATAGAACTATATATTTACTTGAAAGTAATCATGATGTAGAGATGGAAATGAATGGTCATAAGGATGAAATGACTAAAATAAGAAATATAGGTGATATGGGTCATTTATCTAATGAAGAATGTGCTATGTATTTAAATCATTTTATTGGGCCAAATACAAAAGTAATAATCTTAATGCATATAAGTGAACATGATAACACTTATGAACTTGCTTATAATGTTAATAGAGAATCTATAAATAAAAAAATACCAATTTATTTATCTAATAAAGATAAAACTAGTGAAGAAATAATAATATAAATATTGTAGGTGAAAATATGGATGATAAAATGAAAATAACATTAAAAGATGGAAAGGAAGAAGAATATAAAGTTATATTCACTTTCTTTTCAAATGAATATAATAAAAATTATATAGTGTATACAGATGAAACTAAGAATATTAATGATGAATTAAATGTTTATTGTAGTATTTATGAAAATAACAAACTCATTGATATCGAAGATGATAAGGAATATGATATGGTTAGTGAAGTAATAGATAATTATATGGAGAAGAGTAATGAATAATATAAATGAATTAATAATTAATACTATAAATAGTCCTGTTTTTATAAGAGTATGTGAGATTTTAATTCAAAATGTAATTGCATATACTACTGCTAATGCTCTTGCAAAAAAGCATTTCTTTAATAGAGCTAAAAAAGTAAAAGATATTTCATATGTTTATTTACCTCCTGAAATAAAGAAAACTATTGAAAGTGTTAATACTGATCATATTAGAGATGAATTTAAAGATTCTGTTTTAAGATTTACTGATGTTCTAAAAAAGAATTTTGAAGAAAAAGATATAATATTGTTTTTAAATAATTTAAATAATGTAAATATTGTTAGTAATCATAAAAAACATGTTTTTGGTGATAATAGTAAAATAGTTGGTACAGCAGCAACTTATGATACAAGGAAAAATAGTATTGTTATTATTAATAAAAATTCTAAAAATGCAATTTTTCATGAATTATTTCATATGAGTAGTACTAAAAAAGAAAATGGTGTAATTTATTGTGGTTTTTCTCAAACTGATAATATAAAACATATAAATATAGGTGATGGGTTAAATGAAGGTTATACTGAACTTCTTGCTAGTAGATATTTTTATAAAGATGATGATGGTGTTTCTTATCCATACTTAGTTTATGTTTCTATGCTTCTTGAATTGATTGTTGGAAAAGATAAAATGGAAAAGATGTATATGAATGCTAGTCTATATGATTTAATAGATGAACTTAAAAAATATGCATATTATGAAGATATAATGAAATTTATAAATGATTTAGATTTTATAAAAGAATATCTTGTTAAGATTAAAAAAGGAAAAAGTGTAAATAAAGAACTAGAAGATTCTTTTAAAAGAATTAATTATTTCTTAATTAATTCATATATAGAAAGTTTTAAATATAATAAATCTTATAAATATACTGATATAAATAAACTTTTAGCAGATATAATAGCATTTAAGAAAAGACTTATTAAAACATTTAATTATGATAATAAAGTATATGATATGGATATATTTCAAGATGAAAATAATAAACAAAGTATAAGTGAACATATATATGAAGTAAATAAGTATTTAGAAGATGATGTTAAAACACTATGAAATCTATATTTAATATAGATTTTTTTGTTTTATTTTTTAAAAACTTTATAATTATTTAATATTATTGTATAATAAATAATAGAGTGATATTTGAGGTGTTTTATGTATAGAAAAACATATGTTGAAATTAATTTAGATAATATAAGTAATAATGTTAAAAATATAATAAAAAAATATCCAAATTATAAATATTATATTGGTATGGTTAAATCTAATGCTTATAATCATGGATATTATATAGTAAATACTTTAATTAAAGCTGGTATTAATTATTTAGCAGTTTCTTCTTTAGATGAAGCAATGAAAATAAGAGAATATAATAAAGAAATACCTGTTTTAATTACTGAAATAATTGACTATGATTTAATAAATACTGCTATTAAAAATAATATTACTTTAACTATAGATAATTTAGAATATTTAAAAAGAATAAATGATAAATGTAAAATACATATTAAACTTGATACTGCAATGAATAGAATTGGTGTTAAAACAAAAAGTGAGTTTAATCAAATATATGAATATATTAAAAAACATAATAATGTTTATTTAGAAGGTATTTATACTCATTTTGCTACACCTGGTATTAATGATGTATATTATGATTTACAAATAAAAAAGTTTTTAGAAATAACTCAAGATATTGATTTAAAAACTATTGATATTGTTCATTTAAGTAGTAGTTTTAGTCTTCTAAATCATAAAAAAATAGAATTTTCTAATGCTGTTAGAATTGGAACTATAATGTATGGTTATGACATATCTTTACCAAATTATGGAACTGATTTTAAGAGTAAAATTAAAAAGATAAGAGATGATTATTATATAAGTAAAAATAATATTAGTGCTGTTATTAGGGGAGTGAATATTGATTTAAAACCTGCTTTTAAAATTAAAACTAATGTAATGGAAATAAGAAAAATTAAAAAAGGTGAAATACTTGGATATAGTACTAATGTAATTGAAAGTGATAAAACAATTGCTATATTACCTATTGGATATGATTCTGGTATTGGAACAAAAAGTTTAGGAAGAAAAGTAATTATTAATAATAAAATATATGACTCTATTGGACCTATATGTATGTGTATGATGTTTGCAAGTGTTGATGAAAGTGTAAAAGTAGGAGATGAAGTTACTATTTTAGGGGACGATTTAACTCTAGGATATATGAGTAGATTAAATAATAGTCATATTCAAGAAGTTCTTGTTAATATTGGAAAAGAATTGCCAAAAGTATATATAAAAAACAATAAAATAGTGGAGGAAATATGTCAGTAAAAAGTATGATGGTTAGAAAAATTAAAGCCATTGATAAAGAAAAATTAAATAAAATTGCTAGTGATATAGCAGCACGTAACAATAAAAGCGTTAGTTATGTTAAAAATGATATGATTAAGAATTTTATTAAGTATGGTATAGGCTATACTGATTATTTAAAAGGAGATTATATTAATTTAACAAGTGAGCAAAAGAAGACTTATGTTACTACAAAATCATATTATAAATTACTAAAATATTTAAATAATCCTAAATATGATGCTTGTATGTCTGATAAGATAGTGTTTAATAGAATATTTAATAAATATCTACATCGTGAATGGATTGATCTTAGAACTACATCCCTTGATGATTTTAAAAAGTTTATTAAAAATAAAAAGACAATATTTGCTAAACCTCCAACTGATTTTGGTGGTCATGGTATTGAAAAAATAGTTATTAAAGATATTAAAGATATAAAATCATTATATGAAAGACTAAAAGAAAAGAAGTTAAATTTAATAGAAGATGCTATTATTCAACACAAAGAACTTGATAAACTAAATCCATATGCAGTTAATTCATTTAGAGTTGTAACTTTAGTTAAAGATGGTAAAGCATATATTCTTGCTAATGCTTTAAGAATAAACTTAGATGATGCTTTTGCTATAGGATGTTCTGATGCTTATATGAGACTTAATGAAAAAGGGCAAATTTGTAGTAGAGTGGTTGATGATGTAGCTAATGTTTATACAGAGCACCCAATTGCTAAAATTAAATTTGATACAGTAAAAGTACCTTATGTAAAAGAAGCATTTGATATGGCTTTAGAAGCAGCTTTAGTTGTACCAGAAGTAAGATATGTTGGTTGGGATATAGCAATAAGTGAAAATGGTCCTGTTATTTTAGAAGGAAATGAATATCCTAGTTATGGTCTTGTTCAATATTATTTATTTAATGATGAACATGAAGGACATTTATCTTCTATTTCTAAAATACTTGGAAAAGAAATGGAAAATATTAAATTATGAAAAGAAAATTAAAGAAAAATTCGTTTATACAAGGAACTTTAGTTGCTTCATTCTCTTTAATTTTTATAAAAATATTAGGAGCGTTATATGTTATTCCATTTTATAAAATAATAGGAGAAGAAGGCGGAACTTTATATAGTTATGCATATAATATATATAGTTTATTCTTAAATATATCTACAGCTGGAATTCCAATAGCTATGAGTATGATTATAAGTGAATATTTAGCTTTAGAAATGTATGATGCTAAAGAAAGAAGTAAAAAAATTGGTACTAAAATGATTAGTATTTTAGCAATAGTATCATTCTTAATTGTATTTTTTGCATCTCCCTTACTTGCTAAATTCTTGCTTAGTGATGTTAGTGGAGGACATTCAATTAGTGAAGTATCTATTGTTATAAAATCAGTTTCATTTTGTTTACTTATAATACCATTTTTAAGTGTACTTAGAGGTTATTTTCAAGGACATAAATATATTACTCCTACATCGTTTTCTCAAGTGTTAGAACAAATTGTTAGAATAATTGTTGTTTTACTAGGATCATATACAGCAATAAAAGTTTTACATTATAATACAGAAATAGGTGTATGTGTTGCTTTAACTGGGGCCTTTTTAGGAGGACTTGTTGCATATATATATTTAAGAATTAAATTAAGAAATAATAGTAATGAATTTATAAAACCAGTTAGAAAAGATAAAGTAAGTAATAAAGTAATATTTAAAAAAATACTTACATATTGTATACCAATAGTAATGGTAGCAATAATAGATAATTTATACACTCTAGTTGATATTAAACTTATAGTTAAAGGACTTAATATGGTAGGATTTAGTGCTATGGAAAGTGAAACAATTTCTGGAATTGTTGCTACATGGGCACCTAAAATATGTACTATAATAATAGCAATAGCTACAGCACTAACAACAAATATTATTCCTCATGTAACATCTTGTTTCATTAAAAAAGATTATAATGGAGTAAACTATAGAATTAATCAAGCATTATCTACAATGCTAATAATTACTATACCAATGTCAGTTATGTTATTTATGCTTTCAAATGAAGCGTATTCAATATTTTATGGTACAAGTAAATATGGAAGTTTAATACTTAAATTTTCATCTTTAAGCCATATATTATTCGGAGTATGGACAGTTTTAAATACATCACTTCAAAGTTTGAAAAAATTTAAATTAATTTATTTAAATTCAATCATAGGTCTTGCTTCAAATGCACTACTTGATATTCCAATGATTTTATTACTAAAAAAATTATCACTAGACCCATATATTGGCACTATTTTAGCTACTTGTATAGGTTATACAATATCAATTACTATTGTATTAAAATATTTAAATAAAGAGTTTAAATTTAATTATAGAGATGTACTAAATGTTTTAAAAAGATTAATATTACCTGTAATAATAATTCTTATATTATTAATAATATCAAAGCATTATATAGTATTTAATTATACTAGATTAAATTCAATAATATCTATAATGATTCATGGTATTGTTGGAGTAGTAATATATCTATTTATAACATATAAAAATAAATCTTTAACTGATGTACTAGGAAAAGAATTTGTAGATAAAATTTTAATTAAATTACATTTAAAAAGAGTGAATTAATTTCACTCTTTATTAAAAGGAGATAATTATGAAAAAACCAATTATTGGAATAATTACATATAGAAATATAGGAGAAGATGATAGACCATATAGTGATTTTATTAAATTTCAAAGCATATATCTTAAATATATTTATTCTCTTAATGCAATTCCTTTATGTTTAAGTTTTCCTTATGGGAAATTTTATAAAGAACAGTTAAGTTTATGTGATGGATTCTTATTTACTGGTGGATCTTTAATAGAAAGTTATCAATTAGAAGTTTTAGATTATGCTATTAAAAATAAAAAAAGTGTACTAGCAATATGTAATGGGCTTCAAACAATTGGGGCTTATGAATGGTTAAGAAAAAAGTTTAATTATAAAATTAATAATAAAAAAATAGAAGAATTCTTTTCTTCATCAAATGAAAAATATTTTTTAAAAAAAGTATCTAATCATAATAAACTAAATCCATTTTATTTATCAAGAATAAATGAATCAAAACATAAAGTTATATTAAATAAAAATAGTAATATTTATAATATATTTAAGAAAGATTATATAAATGAACCTTCACTACATGAATGGTCAGTAGAAGATAATATATTTAATGAAAAAAGTATATTTGAAGTGACAGGTAAAAGTGAAGATGACATTATAGAAATTGTAGAACTTAAAAATAAGAAACATTTTATAATTGGAGTACAATTTCATATAGAACTTGAAAGTCAAAATAAATGTTTATTTAAATCATTTATAGAATCATGTAAACTTGAAAAAAATTAGAATAATCTAATATTCTTTATAAAAAATAAAATATAATGTATAATAATTAGTAGGTGAGAATATGAAAAAAAGAGCAATTTTAATAGATGGAAATAATTTATTATTTAGAAGTTATTATGCTACTGCATATAGTGGAAACTTAATGAAAAATTCTAAGGGAGTGCCAACTAATGCATTATTTGGATTTACTAATATGATTAATAAAATAATAAATGAAGAAAATCCTGAATATATAATGGTTGCTTTTGATAAAGGTCATAATTTCAGACAAGATATGTATAAAGAGTATAAAGATGGAAGAATTGAAACACCAAGTGATTTAAAAATACAATTTCCTATAGCTAAAGAATTATGTACACTTATGGGAATTAAATATATAGAAATTGATAATTATGAAGCAGATGATATAATTGGAACTTTTGCAAGAATGGCAGATGAAGATAAAAACTATAATGCAACTATTATAAGTAGTGATAAAGATCTTTTACAATTAATTAGTGATGAAGTGGATGTAAAACTTTTAAAACAAAAAGATTATATTATTATGAATAATAAAACCTTTTATGATACATATGGATTAGAACCAATTAAAATGATTGATTTAAAAAGTTTGATGGGAGATGCTAGTGATAATATTCCTGGTGTTAAAGGAATAGGTGAAAAAACTGCTTTATCATTATTACAAAAATATTCTTCACTAGATGGTGTATATGAACATATAGATGAAATAAGTGGTAAAACAAAAGAAAAACTTATTAATGATAAAGATAATGCATATTTTTCTTATAAACTTGCAACTATTTACAAAACTGTTCCTTTTGATTATACATTTGATAGTATTAAATATAATGGACCTGATACTAATAAATTAATTGAAAAATATAAAGAACTAGAATTTAATTCTTTTTTAAAAAACATCAGTATTAAAAAAGAAAAGAGTAGCTTTGAATATGAAATTGTTAAAAGTAAAATAGATATAAATGGTGATTATAGTTTTTATTTAGAATTAAATGATTCAAATTATCATAATGCTAGTATTATTGGTGCTTGTATTTATGATGGAAATAAATATTATTATTTTGATAGTGCTAGTTTAATGTTAAATAAAGATTTGATTAAGAATACTAAAGTAACATTTGATTTAAAAAAGAATATTGTTAATTTAAATAAATTAAATATAGAAACAGATAGTAATTTTGATACATTAATTGCTTCATATTTACTAAATTATAATGTTAAAGATGATTTAGCTAATTTAAGTTTGTCTTTTAATGAAGAAATACCTTATTATATAGCTATAATTAATAATAAAAATAAAATGAGTGATAATGATATTATTGTGGCTATATGTAAAAAAGCAAAGTTTTTATATGATACATATGATTTCTTTAATGAAAAATTAAAAGACGAAGAATTAGATAAACTATATTATGAAATAGAACATCCTTTAATTAGAGTTCTTAGTGATATGGAAATAACTGGTATTAATGTGGATAAAAAAGTAATTGATGATTTAAAAGAAGATATAAGTAAAAAAGTACTAGAATTAGAAAAGAAAATATACAATCTTGCTGGATGTGAATTTAATATTTCAAGTCCTAAACAATTAGGAGAAGTATTATATGATAAACTTTCTTTACCTAAGGGAAGAGGAAAGAATGCTACTAGTACAGCACATGATGTATTAATTAAATATAAGAATTATCATCCAATTATAAATGAAATACTAGATTATAGAAATTTAAATAAACTATATACTACATATTTAAATACATTTGATAGTTATATACATAGTGATGGTAAAATCCATACTATATATTTGCAAACTGGTACTCGTACTGGACGACTTTCTTCAATTGAACCAAATTTACAAAATATACCTGTTAGAAGTGAAGAAGGAAAACAAATAAGAAAAGCATTTTTACCAAGTAAAAATTGTGTATTATTATCAAGTGATTATAGTCAAATAGAACTTAGAATACTTGCTCATATAAGTAATTGTGAGAGTCTTAAAAATGCATTTATTAATGATGAAGATATTCATACTCATGTAGCATGTGATATATTTGATAAAGACGAAAAAAGTATTACTCCAAATGAGAGAAGAATAGCCAAAAGTGTTATATTTGGTATAGTATATGGAATTAGTGGTTATGGTTTAGGAGAAAACTTAGATATTACTCCAACTGAAGCTAAAAAATACATCGATAAATATTTGAATCTATATCCAGAAGTTAATACTTATATGAAAAATATCATTGAGCGTACACGTGAAACAGGATATGTAAGAACTTTATTAAATAGAAAAAGAGTTATCGACGAAATTAAAAATACTAATTATTTGATTCGTAGTAATGGAGATAGAATGGCATTAAATACTCCAATACAAGGAACTGGAGCTGATATTTTAAAACTTGCTATGATAAAAATATATAATTTATTAAAAGAAAATAATTATAAAACTAAAATTATATTACAAGTGCATGATGAATTAATATTTGATATTCCAAAAGATGAACTTGATATTATGTTAAAACTTATAAAAGATACAATGGAAAGTATTTATAAATTATCAGTACCATTAAAAGTTGGTATTTCGTATGGAAATAATTGGTATGAAGCAAAATAAAACACAGTTTAATCTGTGTTTTTAATTGGTTTATTTTTAATTTCATCATCCATTATATCTTCATATATAATTGAATAAATTTCACTTATTCTTTTTTCAATAGATAATCCTTTATATTCATTAGTATCATATTTATTTAGAATAGGAAGAGTTAATTCCTTTTTAATACTATTTAAGTATTCTTGACCTTTTTTACTAAATCCTAGTATTCTAATATATTCTATATCTATATTATTTTCATCTTTTTCTAGAGAACATAATATATGGTTTAGCATTCTAGATATTTTATTATATGTATATCTTTTTGTTTTAATATTTTGAATTAATTCTTCTAAATTATTAGATGAATTGATGCATGTTTTAATTCTTGTACTTAATCCTTCATCAACATCTAGATATTTATTTAAGTCTTTTTCAGATATAATTTTATATTTTAAATATTCAAAATATTTAGAATTAATATTTTTATTCTTTAGTAATTCATATACATTTAAAGGAACTTGATCTTTAAATGATTCTTTATTTAATATTTTATTTCTTATATTTGAAGCAGATACTATTTTGTCATTAGATAGAATATCATGATAATCATTAGTTCTTTTAATATTAAAAATATCTATTTTATAATTGTTTTTTAGTATTTCTTTTATATATGAAAGAGCTAATAAATCATTTGGACTATTAATACTAGAACAATTTAAGTCTTTTAAAGCATTATTTAAGGCAGTAGGATAATTAATACCAGATGACATATATTCTTTTACTATAGAATTAAATTCTTTATTATAAAGTTGTGTTTTAGCAGATTCTATTATTTCATTTATATTATCTGTTTCACTTCCAAAACATAAAGTATCTATTTTTAATTCATTTAATAGTTTAATTGATTTAGATGCAAATATATCACTACTTTGGGTAGAAAATATATATGGAAGTTCTATTACAATATCTATTCCATTTTCTAAAGCTATCTTTGTTTTATCAAATTTATTTAATATAGAAAGTTCACCTCTTTGAGTGAAAGAGGAAGACATACAAACAATAATTAAAGAGTCTTTATATTTTTCTTTAATTTTATTTATTTGATAAATATGCCCATTATGAAATGGATTATATTCTGCTACTATTCCTATTATATTCATAATAATTCCTTCTTTTTAATGAAATAATTATAGCAAAATAATAATTTTTTATCAATTTTACTTGATATTTTTTATTATTTATGAGAAAATACTTTAGCAATGCAAAAAAGTATATATACTAAAATCGCGCGAAGGAGGAATAAAAAATGAAATTAAATATTCAATTATTTGGTGCACTACCTTTTAGAAGAATTAGTAAAACTGCTAAAAGACAAAGAAGAACTCATCTAAAGAAATCTGCTCCAACTACAACTACTTGTAGTAATTGTGGTGCTGTTGTTGCTCCACACAGAGCTTGTACTAAATGTGGTTTCTATAAAGGAAAAGAAGCTTTAAAGATTAAAAAAGATGAAGAATAAGTCAATATACATATATTGACTTTTTATTTGTTTGAATTGATAATTTTTTTGTTGTATAATTATTATAGTAGGTGATTAAAATGAAAAATAATAAAGGGTTTACACTTGTAGAGTTACTAGCAGTTGTTGCAATAATAGCAATACTTACAATAATAGCATTACCAAATGTTATGAAATTATTTAGAAAAAGTACAGAAGAAACAATGCTTATACAGGAAACTGAAGTATTAGATGCAGCTAATTTATATAAACAAGATTATTGCGGTAGAACTGCACTCGATAATACTAAAAGAGGAGAATGTAATAATTCATTAAATAATAATATTATAGCTGACTCTAATGTTGAAAATAAAAAAGATATATTCTTTTGTTTAAATACACTACAAAATGCTTCTTATGCTGGAAAAGTACTATATAGTGGAGGAACGCCATGTGAAGGTATAGTAGTTTATACATATGATGAAAATACAGCTAAGTTTTCTCAAGGAAAAACATATTTAAGATGTGGCGAAAATGGATATAGTACACAAAATATTGAACCTAAATATTTAGATGCAATAAATAAATGTTATGGTGAAGCACAAACACAAGAACCTATTCCTGAGATAGAACCAACATATACATATACATATACTTCTTCTCAATTAAGTAGTATTGGAGATACACACTTTGGAATAAAGATTAGGAAACTTGCAAATCCTGGAAGTACAGTTATATTTGATGATCAAACAAAATTATATAAAATAAATAATACTGAGGATTCAGAAAAAAATATTAAAAAAATATTAAGATATAATGGAGAAGTTCCAGAAAAATATAAAACTGATGAATATAAAATATCAGGATCAAATACATATACAGGAATATATACATGGTTTGATGAAGAAAAAGGAACAATTTATATTGGTGGAAACACAGATAGATTTAATTTGCCGACTTTATCATCTGGATTGTTTTCAAAATTAGAAAATCTTGAAGAAATTGATATGTCTATGTTTACTACAACTAAAAATACAAAGGTGGCAAATAATGTTCAATATACTTTAAATCATTTATTTTATAAAGATACAAAATTAAAAAAGATAAATATGTCATCATTTGTATCAGAAAATGTTAAACAAGTTGATTCAATGTTTAATGGTTGTTCTTCTCTAGAAGAAGTTAGTTTTGGTGAAAATTTTGATGCTTCTAAAATTACATCAACTGTAAGTATGTTCGAAAATTGTACTTCTTTAAAAAAGATTGACTTAAAAAATTTTAAAACTACAAATGTTTTATCTAGTATAAATGGAATGTTTTATAAATGCTCAAATGTCACTGAAATAGATATTTCTGGACTTAACACAAAAAATGTTTCTAAAGCAAATAATAATAATGTAGGGTTTGCTAGTGTGTTTAGTGATTGTCAAATGCTAGAAAGTATTAAATTTGGCCCTGATTTTTCAATAAATACTGCAAAAAGTTTAGCATCTATGTTTTATAATTGTAAACGTTTAAAAGATGAATCATTAAAAGCAAATAATGAAACTGGTTTCCCAGGATTTGAATCAATGATAGGAAGTAATATAGCATCTTTTGATCATACCTTTTATAATTGTCAAAGATTAGAAAACGTTGATTTAAGAAATTTAAATCCTACAGTTTCAGAAATAAATCTTTCTTATATGTTTAATGGTTGTTCAAATTTAAATAATGTATATCTTAACAATTTAAAACTGACTGGAGTTATAAGTGGATCAAATAATAAAAAAAATATTTTTTCTGAGAATAACAATGTAATAGTACATACTTCTACATCTGAGATTTCAAAATATAATAGTTTAACTCCAAAACCAAGTGTTGTTATTAGTGACTGATAAAAGTTAGAATTATTTCTAACTTTTTTATTTATTTGATTATTTATATAAATTAAAGTATAATTTATATGAGGTGAAATTATGAGTAAAAGTAAGTTATATAAAATTAATGGAAGAAATAATAAAAGTGATTTAGTATCTTTTATAGTTGGTATAATTGTTTATGCTATTGTATTAATGATTAGTTCATCATTATTTACTAATTTTTATATTTCAAGTTTCTTTTATGCGATAATTGCGGCATTAGTTTTAAGTGCATTGAATTATACTATTAAGCCTTTACTTATTTATTGGACACTTCCTCTTACAATAGTAACTTATGGAATAGCTTATCCTATAGTAAACATGATAATATTAAAATTATGTGATATTATTATGGGAGTACATTTTCAAATTAGTGGATTTATATCAATGTTTTTTATAGCTATTTTTATTAGTGTTCTTAAAATATTTTTTGATAATTTAATAACTAAAAATATTTAGAAAGAGAGGATTTTATGTCACCTGTTATATTTACTTTATTTGGTTTTGAAGTTAGATGGTATAGTGTACTTATTTTAATTGGTGTATTACTTGCATATATAATTATTCTTAATGAGAGTAAAAGATTTCATATGGACAAAGAAAAAGTATTTAATTTAATATTTTGGGGTCTTATAATTGGAATAATTGGAGCTAGACTTTATTATGTTATATTTAATTTTGATTATTATAAAGATAATTTAAAAGAAATATTAATGGTTTGGAATGGAGGGCTAGCTATTCATGGAGGAATACTTTTTGGATTAATAACTGTTATAGTTTACTGTAAAATAAACAAAATGGATTTACTTAAAATGTTAGATATTTTAAGTCCAGGTTTAATAATTGCCCAAGCTATTGGAAGATGGGGTAACTTCTTTAATAGTGAAGCTTATGGAAGTGCTGTTTCATATAAAACACTTGTTAATATGAAAATTATTCCTCAATTTGTAATAGATAATATGGAAATAAATGGCTTTTATCATTTACCAATGTTTTATTTTGAATCATTATTATGTATAGTTGGCTTTTTAATAATGATTATTTTAAGAAGAAAAAATTATTTAAAAAAAGGACAAGTATTTTCATTTTATTTAATATGGTATGGAATGATTAGATTTGTAATAGAAATATTTAGAACTGATAGTTTAATGTTCTTTAATTTAAAAGCTGCTCAAATTGTAAGTATTATTATGATACTTGTTGGTATAATTATTACAATTGTACAACTAAGGAAACCTAAACTTGATGATTTATATGATGAAATAGAAGATTAATGGAGGATATATGCTTGTATATGGTAAAAATGTAGTAAATGAAATACTTGATAATAATACTAAAATAAATAAAGTTTTTTTAGATAATAAATTTAATGATGAAATTATTTTAAATAAAATAAATAAAAGAAATTTAAAAAAATTTCATATGGATAAAAATAAAATAGATAAGATGTGTAATAATAGTGTTAATCAAGGTATAGCTTTAGATATTGAAGAATATAAATATTTAAGTATAGATGATATAGTAAAAGATGATAACGCTAATTTTATAGTTATGCTTGATTCTTTAGAAGATCCTCATAATTTTGGAGCTATTATTAGAACATGTGAATGTGCTGGTGTAAACTATATAATTATACCAAGAAATAGAAGTGTATCAGTTAATAGTACTGTATATAAGACAGCTAGTGGAGCTTTATCACATATGAAAATAGTAGAAGTAGTAAATCTTTCAAATACTATTAGAAAATTAAAAGATTTAGGATATTGGGTATATGCTGCAGATATGGATGGAAAAGACTATAGAAATATAGATTTTAGTGGTAAAACTTGTCTTGTAATTGGAAGTGAAGGGCATGGAATAAAACAAATAGTTTCATCTACTTGTGATGAAACAGTATCTCTTCCTATGAAAGGAAAAATAAATTCACTTAATGCAAGCGTAGCAGCAGGTATATTAATTTATGAAATAATGAAATATAAGTAGGATGGATATATGAATTATAAAGAACTAAATGATAACGAACTAGTTTATTTATGTGCTGAGAATAATGAAGAAGCGATATCTTTAATGATTGATAAATATAAACATGTAATATTATCAATTTTAAAAGAGTTTTTAAGCGAATATAACGTTATTGGTATAGAAGTTGCTGATTTATATCAAGAAGGATTAATTGGTTTATTACAAGCTATAAATACATTTGATAAAAATAAAGATGTTACATTTTATACATATGCTTGTACATGTATTAAAACAAGTATAATTTCAGCTATTAGAAAAACATTTAGAATGAAAAACAGAATACTTAATAATTCATATAGTTTAGACAAACTACTTGAAGATTCTACAACTAATTTATATGATATATTTAAAGATGAAAATAATGATCCAAATATTTTATTAGAAAGTGAAGAAGAAAAAAATGAATTAATAGATACTATTAAGAATAAACTTAGTAAAAATGAAAAAATAATATTTGAATTAAGACTAAAAGGACTTTCAAATAGTGAAATATCATCTTTAATTGATAAAGATAAAAAATATATTGAAAATACAATGTATAGAATTAATAAAAAATATAAAGAATTGTTTTAATTCTTTTTTATTTGAAAACAATTGTTTTATATTTATTTATTATGTTATAATTTTAATGAGGATGATTTTATGTATGAATATTTAAAAGGAAATATAGTAAAGCAATTTGCTAATTATATAGTAATAGATGTTAATGGTGTAGGATATAAAGTATTTACACCAAATCCTTATAGTTTTAAGGAAACAAATAATGTATATGTATATGTATATACTCATATTAGAGAAGATGAACAGACTTTATATGGATTTAAGAGTGAAGATGAAAGAGATTTATTTTTAAGACTTATTGATGTTAAAGGATTAGGTCCTAAAATGGCCATTACAATACTTGCTAGTTGTTCAGTTAATGGACTTGTTGATGCAATAGATAGAGAAAACATTTTATATCTTAAAAAGATACCTAAAGTTGGAGAAAAACTTGCTCGTCAAATAATTCTTGATTTAAAAGGAAAACTTGCTATGAGTGATAATGATACAAGTGAGAGTGATGAATTAAGTTTAGCCCTTGAAAGTTTAGGGTATAAATCAAATGATATCAAAAATGTTATATCTAAAGTAGATAGAGAGCAAAATATAGAAGCACAAATTAAAGAAGCGTTAAAATTATTACTTAAGTAGGAGGAATTAATATGATTATTGGAATTGATATGGATGATACCATATGTTCAACTAATGAATTAATTATTGAAGAAGCAGATAAGTATGATAAAGAAGTACTTGGTGGTAGTGGAGTAAAAGATATAAATGCATATGAGTTTACTGAAATGATGGGTTGGCCAAAAGAAATGAAAGGTCAGTTTTTTGCAGATAGACTTGAATATATTATGTCTCATTCACCAATTAAAGATGGTGCTCGTGAAGTAATTAATAGACTTCATGATAATGGATGCAAAATAATTATTATTTCATTTAGAAAAGATAAATATTTAAAAGATCCATATAAATTAACTATAGATTGGTTAAAAGAAAATGATATTAAATATGATAAAGTATATGTAAATACAGGAACTAAAGAAGATGAATGTATTGAAAATAATGTAAATTTATTTATAGATGATAAAGAAAGTCATTGTGAAGATGTAAATCGTGTAGGAATTGATGTTTTATTGTTTACTAATGCATATAATCATGATGAAAAAAGATTTAAAAGAGTAGATAATTGGTATCAAGTAGAAGAATATGTTAAGGAGAAATATAATGGATGAAAGAATAGTAAGTAATCATGAACTAGAAGCAGATACATTTGAAAAAAATATTAGACCAGATTCATTTGATGAATATATTGGTCAAACAGATGTAAAAGAAAATATTAAAGTATTTGTTAAAGCTGCTAAAATGAGAAATACTAGTCTAGATCATGTCTTATTATATGGCCCTCCTGGACTTGGAAAAACAACTCTTGCTCATATTATTGCAAATGAACTTGGAAGTAATATTAAAACATCTAGTGGACCTACAATAGAAAAAAGTGGTGATTTAGCCGCAATTCTTTCCACTTTAGAACCAAATGATGTCTTATTTATTGATGAAATACATAGAATTCCAAGATATATTGAAGAGATTCTATATAGTGCAATGGAAGATTTTAAATTAGATATTATTATTGGAAGTGAAGGACAAAGTAGAAATATCAAAATTGACTTACCTCCTTTTACATTAGTTGGAGCAACTACTAGAGCTGGAGATCTTTCAAGTCCATTAAGAGATAGATTTGGTATTGTTTCTAAACTAGAGTTTTATACAGATGATGAACTTACTCAAATAGTAGAAAGAACTGCTAGAGTAATTGGTGCTAAAATTAATAAAAATGCCGCTCATGAAATAGCTATTCGTAGTCGTAAAACTCCTAGAATTGCTAATAGATTATTAAAAAGAGTAAGTGATTTTGCTTTAGTTGAAGGTGCTAAAACAATTGATATAGATATTGTTAAAAAGTCATTGGAACGTCTTAAAATAAATGAAAATGGTCTTGATAGTACTGATGTAGAGTATTTAATGAGTATTATAAAGAAATTTAATGGAGGTCCTGTTGGAATTGAATCAATAGCATCATCTATTGGAGAAGAAGCTACTACTATTGAAGATGTAATAGAACCATTTTTGCTTCAACAAGGATATGTTAAAAGAACATCAAGAGGTAGAATAGTAACTGAAAAAACATATAGAGAATTTAAAATAAATGAACAAAAAACACTATTTGATTATGACATCATTTAGTGTTTTCTTTTTATATTAAATGTGTTATAATATTAAATCGTGATTTTTATGATTGAAAGTTTAGGGGATAAATCAAAATTTAATAGTAAAGATATTGAAGCAATAGTTGAAACTTGTGTTTTTGAAAGTATTGTTACTTTTGGAAACTTTTTTGATTTACTTGGTATTGATAGTAGTCTTTTTACTCATTTAATGGATAATAGAATTATAATTGATTATACTAGTGAATTTGGAAGCGCTATTGCATGTTATTTATCTAATGAAAATGGAGATAATACTATTCATATAGGAGCAATATATATTAATAATTTATTAGATATACTAAAGAAAAATAATAATATCGTCGAATATAAAAATATAATTGATGAGATAACTGCAACTATAGTTCATGAAGTGATTCATTCTAATAGAGATATTTATATTAATAATAGTATAAATCTTAATAATTTAATGCATTATGAAGAAAAATTTTTTAATATTCATTATACTAAATTAAATAAAGATTTTTATGGAGTATCTTCAGATCATTTATGGAGTTTTAATGAAGATATTAGTACTCTTAGTCTAGATGAAATAAGAAAATATAGAGAAAAGCTAATTAGACAAATTGGTATAGAAGAATCATTAACTGAAGCCTTTGCTAATATAATGGTTTTCCATAAAAATAAAAAAGAATTAAAAATAAAAGAATTTTGTAATTTAATGTTGAATTCTAATTTAAGTGATAATTTAAACGCTGCTTTTTATTTAATATCTAATATGAGTATTAATGATATTAAATGGTTTTATTTATCTAGTTATGAAGATATTTATAATGATAGATTTTATACATTATTTAATAAAGATTATAATAGAATAATTTCATATTTTTATAATTTTTATATTAATGAAAAAAAGAAACCTCATCAAGAAAGTAAATATGATAAATGTATTAAATTAATAGATAAGCATTTAAAAAAGTAATAGATTTTGATATGAACCCTATTTAGGAGACATTAATTAAAAAGTATTTAATTAAAAAGAGAAAAAATTATTTTTCTTTTTTTGTGTAAGTTTTTCTCTTTTTCTTAACTTTTGACTTTAATCTAGTTGTATTGTAAAATAATATCCATTCTTCTACAAGTTGAATATATTCTTGTAAAGATGTAATATTATTATTGTACAAAGTTTCTTTTTTAAGAAGTGAGTGCCAACTCTCTATTGGAGAGTCGTCAATTGGAGTACCTTTTCGCGACATAGATATTTGTATTCCATTTGATTCACATATAGCTTTGTACTCATAAGATGTATATTGGAATCCTTGGTCACTATGAATGATCAATCCATGTACATCTTTTTCTTTGTATAAAGCTTGATTCAAAGTGTCCATTACTAGTTTATTATCATTATTCTTAGATATTTTATAAGCAATAACATGTCTATCATACAAATCTATTATTGTAGATAAATATGCTCTTGATCCTTTAAATATTAAATATGTTACATCTGTATCCCAAACTTTATTTTGTTTATCAGTAGTAAAGTTTCTGTTTAACAAGTTGGGTTTTACATTATCTTCTATTCTTTGATTCTTATGCTTAATTTTAGCTTTTCTTATATATTCTGCTTGAATATTATATTTTTTCATTATTCTTAATACCTTCTTTCCATTCATAACTACACCATATTTTATGGCTAGACTTTCAACAATCCTACGATATCCATATGTACCTTTAGAATCATCAAATATTTCTTTAATTATTAAATAATCATAATAATCAGAATCTTCCTTATTTCTATACTTATAATAGGTTTTAGAACTTATATTAAGTACGGCACACATGTTAATAAGTTTATAATTATCTTTGTATAAATTTATAAATGTTACTTTCTCTCTCGTTGTGCCTTGAGGAAGGCCTGGTATTTTTTTAGTATTTCATATCTTTCTTTCCAGTCTTCTTTAGTTAAATTTTTATCATTTTTTGGACCTCTTTTTAATCCTTGATTTTGATATTTTTCAGGATGTCTTATTTTTTGTTGCCATGTTGATATAGTCTTTTCAGAAATTCCATATTTTTTTGATAAAAATCTATAAGAGTATCCTTGCTTTAATTCTTCTATAATCATAGATTTTAGATTGTTTGAATATTTCTTAAACTTTTGTCCTTTTGAAGCCATAATAAAATACACCTCCTTTCGGAAGTGTATTATATCATTTTTAAAAATACTTTTTAATTAATGTCTACCCTAATGGGTGCATTTCA
>CACYLI010000005.1 GCA_902775285.1 uncultured Erysipelotrichaceae bacterium
TTTGGTCTTCCCATAAATATCATCTCCTTAAAATAATTTTAACATAGAAAAAGTAGACATCTCTTTTTTTGTGTCTACTTTAACTATATCACTTCAATTACTTTATCTTTTTATTCCATAAATATGTTTGTTATAATCATAAAATATTGGTAATTCTATTGGATAATAAGTTAGTACTAAAAATACAATAGTTATTAATATATAACCAAATAATGAATAATAGTTATTTTTTTTAGATTCAAATCTTTTTAAATATTTTTCTTTTATTATTAAACTAATAATTATACATATAAAATATATTAAAAGAGTTATAAACATATTTTCATGTGTTTTTAAAATATATAAAAATATTGGTGTAAAAATAACAAAGTCTAATATCATACAAATAATAAAAGAAATAAAATTACTGAATATATTACTTTCTTTATAAATTAATTTATCAATTAGAGTTAAAACTAAATAAGAAAGCATTATCATTTTACCATGTTCCCATATACTTTCATTTACTGGAAAAATTGGTATTTTTATATATTTAAAAGCACTATGAAATAAAAAACTAAGTATAAATAATATAATAGTTGATACAATTATTTTCTTTTTCATTATATTCACCTATTATTATTTTACTTAGTTTATATTTTTTTATTCTTCATTTACTTCAATTAAAGAGAATACATTTTCATCATTATTAAGTTCTATTATATTTAAAACTGCACCTACTCCTATAACTTTTCCTTTTAATTCACTAATAGCATTTTTAATACTTCTTATAGTGTTTCCAGTAGCGTAAATATCATCTATTATAAAAAACGTTTTATTTTTATATTCTTCATTAACTAATTTTGGTAATTCTAGATAATCTTTACCATATTCTTTTTCATATTCAAATGATTTTACAACAGTTGTAGGTGGAAGTTTTCCTTTTTTTCTTACTGGAATAAATCCAATATTCAACTCTCTTGCTATTACAGAACCAAATAAAAAACCTCTTGATTCTGGAGCAACTATATAGTCTATTTTACTATCTTTTAGATATTCTACAAATCTATTTATTATTTCATTAAATACTTCTTTTTGAATAATTAGTGGATTAATATCAATAAATTCAATTCCTTTTGTGGGAAAATCTTTTTCTGTTCTTAGATTAAGTTCACTTTCTAAACTATTTCTTATTATTTTCATTTTTCCTCCATTTTAATAATTAAATTATTTAAAAATTTAGCTACTATTTTAGAACTTTTTATTAAGAATTCATCATATGTAAGTTTATTATTTTTTTGATATGGACTATCTGATATACTTCTAATTACTAAAAAAGGTACTTTACATAAATAACATACTTGAGCAATACTTGCTCCTTCCATTTCAACACATAATGCATTAAATTTATTATGTATTTTTTCACCCATCTTATATTCACTACAAAATATATCACCTGATGCGATTACTCCATTATGTATATTAGTATTTTTAATATCTATTTTATTTGCAAGTTTATTTAATTCTTTATTACACTTAATATAAACTCCTATTTTGGGGATATACCCTTTTTCATGATTAAATGCTGTTATATCAAAATCATGTTGTACAAGTTCACTAGCTACAACTATATCACAAATACTTACCTTATCTGATACACTTCCAGCTACTCCTATATTAAATACATAATCAACATTATAATTATCAATTAAAACTTGTGTACATCTAGCTGCATTTACTTTACCAACTCCACTTTCTACAAGTATACATTTAGTATTAGAAATACTTCCTTCATAAAAATCTAAATCATAAATACTATTTGTTTTTTCTAAATTAATATATTTTAATAATTCATCTATTTCTTCTTTCATTGCAAATATTATACCTATTTTCATACTATTCACCTAAACTAATTATATCAAAAATAGAGTAATTATCAAATTACTCTATTACTATTTTTTTATTAAATACTTTTTTATACCAATTATTTAATTGCCTTCTATTCTTAAATATTATTATCTTATTACTATTTACTTTATCTATATTGTTTATTACTTCTTCTCTTTTGTTTTTTCTCCAAAATAAGACTTGTTTAAAAAATGATAAACTCATTTGTTCTTTACAACCTTTTATTTCTTCTTTTTCTTTTCCATGATTTTTTATAAATCTAGTCATTACTCCTTTTATTTGACTCATAGAACTATAATCAAGATATATAACTAAATCTGATTCTTCTAATCTTTTTAATAATGTAGAACGATATGTTCCATCTATTATCCATTTATTTTTATTTACTATATCAAGTATCATTTTATCTCTTTCATCTTTATTTCTTATACCCCAGTTTTCTAAATGATGTATACCATCTATATGATAAACAGGTATATTTAATTCTTTTGATAAATTGTTAGATAAAACAGTTTTACCTGTACCACTTCCACCAATGATACTTATTTTATTGATACTTTCTTTCGTACTTACTCCTTTTCTATAGTAATAGATAGTTTAGTAATTATATTTTGAATTTATTATGTTCTTCAATTCTATTATCTATATAATCATATATATCAACATAATCAACAATATTTGGATCTTTTTCATTAATAATATAATCAAATGAATTATCTAATTTAAAATTATGTTTTAAAAGAGATGTTTCTATTTTTGCAATTAATATTTTAATAGAATTCTTATATCTATTATATAAGTCAATTGGCATCATACTTACATCATTGTTATCTAAATATATATGTGGAATACCATAACCAAAAACAATTGATTTTAAGTATTGATTAAAAAATTCATTTTTACCTAATTTTGTCATAGGAATAACATCTATAATAGTATAACCTTTTTTACTATCAAAAAAGAAATTAGTTGGTTTAGGATCAACTTCTAAATTATATTGTGATAAATTTAACATATCTTCGATTAATTTATCATAAATGCTTATATCAGCTTCACTTCTTTTTTCTATTTCTTCTATATAGTTAGTTATGCTAGACATATAACCATCTATTATTTCTTTTTTATTTTCTTCATTTAAATGAAAATGGTTAAAAGTAAATGAATTACCTTTTGCCCTATCTTCAATAAAAACGCCTTTTGAATAACTAACTCCATTATTAAAAGTAGAAGTTGTACCATCTATTAGTTTATAATCTACTATTTCACATATATTAATACCATTATTCTTTGCATCTTTAATTGCATTAATATAATCATTTAATTGATTGTCTGATACAGGCATTTTCTTAGATACCAATACATAATCACTATCTATTACTTTGCATATACCAACACTATTTTTTCCTAGCACAAATAACTCATCATTTAATTTCATATAACCCTCTTTTATTTATAAATATTTACTATATCTATATTATCATAATGCTTTATTTCTTTTTTTAATTCTTCATAATTATCTATATGCATTAAATAAATCTTTTTAGATTTTGGCATATTTTTTTTAAGTTCACTCCATGTAGTATGAGCACTTACTTCTTTATAACTAATATCTATATATAATTCATCACAATCATTAATATATTTACTAAATGATTCTATTCCTTTTGAATCTCCAGTATAAACAATTATTTTATTATTTAAATTAAATATATAACCATAACTACCATTTATTAAAGAAGTAGTATGATTTGTTTTAATACAGTCAAGTAAGAATGGATAATTAGATTTACTGGCATCAACTATATTATAGTATTCTTTATTTACACCACAAATATTATTAAATGTAATTATGTCATTTATTAAAGAAGTTGGAATAATTAGATTAGTTTTTATATCAAATAAATGATATAAGTATTGTATTAAATTTGGAATTCCACTAATATGATCAGCATGAGTATGAGTTACTAAAATATTTATACTATCATATTCATTAAATTTAAATTCTTTAATTTTATTCATATTAAGCATAGAACAATCAATCATATATAAACTATTCTTAAAAACAAAAAATGCACTATTATTTGTACAACTAAATGCACTACCTATACCAATAAACTTTAGTTCCATTTTTTCTCCTAATTTTTTTCTTCACTAATCCACTTTTCTATTTGTTCTTTTGTTGAATTAACTGATAATCTAGTAACTTTTTTAATAAAACTATAATCATCTTTTAATTTATCATACACATCATTTCCTAAAGTTGAACCTGATGTACAAAATACTATAACTTTTTTATTTTTAAAGTTATAACTTTCTAAAAATGTTTTTACTGCACTTGGACAAGTATACCACCATACAGGAAAACCAATATAAATTACATCATATAAATCAAAATTTTCTACTTTATTTTTAATTGGACATCTATAACTAGGATCTTTTATTTCAATATTAATTCTACTATTAGGACTTTCCCAATCAATATCTTCATCTGTATACTTGTTAACTGGTTCTATTTCAAATATATCAGCAGATGTTACTTCTTTTATTAATTCAGCTATTCTTCTTGTGTTATTAGTTGCTGAAAAATACACTATTAATTCTTTCATTATATCCTCACTTTCTATAAATATTATACAAAAAAACATTAAAAAAATATATCATTTTAATTCAAATGATATATTAAATTTATTATTATTTAGTTTAATATTAGCTATACTTCCATTAATAACTGTTAAACAAGGAGACTTATGTGAAAAATCAGCATCATATATTATTGGTATATTAAGTTTACTAATTACACTATCTAATAAACATGTTTTAGTATTATATTTATAACTAGAATAAGTATTACCAAATCTACCAAATATAATACATTTAGTATATTTAAAGTACTCTAATTCATTTAATTTCCAAAGTGTTCTAATTGTTTCATCATATGAAAGTTCACAATTATCAAAATACCATATAATACCATCATCTTTATATTTTTCTTGAAATTCTTTTATACCATCATATTTAGTTGATGAAAGTTCACTAATTATATCAAAACATCCACCAATTATTCTTCCTCTAACACATACATCTTTATTATCTAAAGTTTTATATTTTACTTTATTAGTTAAATTGTATTCCTCTAAACCATCTACTTTTTGTTTTCTTTCTTCTTCATATAAACTAAAATTCTTTTCATTTAAATCTTTTCCATTTATTATATTTAAAAAATATTTTTGACTTTTATGAAGATTTCTCATACCAAATTGTGCATAATTTTGTCCATAAATAGTTGCGATATCATATTTAGTAGTAATTGTATATAGAATACTTGTAGGATCTGAAAAACCACATACATATTTAGGATTAGACTTTAATAATTCAAAATTTACATATGGAAGTATTTCAATTAAAAAATCTCCTCCACTTGCATTAAGAATTAAATCTATATCATTATTTTTAAACATGTTATTTAGTTCTTCTGCCCTTACTTTTTCATCTGCACATCTTCCTCTAATACTTTTATTTATATTATCTGATATTATTAATTTATAACCTAGATTTTCGAGTGTTTTCTTTGCATTTTTATATTTATTTTTCTTATATTTATCTCTTGCTCCACTACTTAAAGAAGTAATACCAAGTGTACTATTATTATTAACAAATTTTGGATATATCATAATTCCTCCATTATATATTTATGATTCAAATATTTTATAAACTTAATTAAATCTTCAAATTTTATAGATATAGTTTTTGTATTTACAATTGGGTGAACTAATACATTTTTATTTTTTAGATTCTTATCAAGTAATAATGTAACTAAATTATTTTTATCATTTATTATTCCCATTGGAGTAACACTTCCAATTTCTAAACCTAATATTTCTTTTAATTCTTGGAAAGATGCAAATGAAAGTTTTTGTACATTAAGCAGTCTAGCTATACTTTTTAAATTAGCTTTTTTATTAGAATCCATAAATATCAAATAATAATTATTTTTATATTTAACAAATAAATTTTTACATTCGATTCCATTTATTTTACTAGTTATATTTTCATTTAAAGCATCTTCTATAGTATAAAGTGCTTTATGACTTATTTCATCATATTTTATATTAAGTTCATTTAATACTTCATATAAATCCATTTTTTACTCCTTATTATATTCATCTAAAAATCTTTTATAAACACCATCTTTTTTAGTACCTAAAACACAATTTAAATTAATATTATCAAGTGCTTTATATATATTATAATCAACATTTTTATTTGTTTTTCTAAGTTCATTAATTAGTTTTTTCATTTCTTTTCTCTTACTAGAAGTATCATCTTCATTACTTATCTTTTCTGTAAACTTACATGCACAATTAATAAATGTTAAATTATTATATTTACAAAAACTAATAATATCTTTTTCTTTAATTAAATACATAGGTCTAATTAATTCAAGGTTTGGATAGTTTTCACTATGAAGTTTAGGCATCATAGTTTTTATTTCAGAACCATAAAACATAGAAAGTAAAGTTGTTTCAATTACATCATCAAAATGATGACCTAAAGCTATTTTATTACATCCAAGTTCTTGTGCTTTATTATATAAATATCCTCTTCTCATTCTAGCACACATATAGCATGGGCTTTTAAAAGCAATACTATCTACTACATTAAATATATCACTTTCAAATACTTGAATATCTATATTTAATGTTTTAGCATTTTCAAGAATTAAATCCATATTCTTTTTATTATATCCAGGATTCATTACAACAAAGAAAACATCAAAATGCATTTTACCATGTTTTTTTATTTCTTGAAAACATTTAGCCATTAGAAAAGAATCTTTTCCACCACTAATACAAACCATTATTTTGTCATTCTCTTGAATTAATTCATATTCTTGAATAGCTTTAACAAATTTAGACCATATTTCTTTTCTAAATCTTTTAATTATGCTTCTTTCTATTTCTATATATTTTTCCATAATATCACCCATAAAACAATAATATTATAACATAAAGTTTTATTTAAGAAAGCATAATATCAAGAATCATCATTATACAAAAACCAATCATTATACCTATTACTCCATAATTAGATTTATATTTTTCATGCATCTCTGGAGTTAACTCTTCAAATATTACATGTAACATACAACCAGAAGCAAAAGAAAGCAAATATGGTAGTAATGGAACAACTATATTTAGTAATATAATAGTTAAAAATGCACTTATTGGTTCAACTATTCCTGATAATACTCCGTATAAAAATGCTTTACTTTTTTTAATACCCTTACCTTTAAGTGGCATTGATATTATAGATCCTTCTGGTATATTTTGAATTGCAATACCAATTGATAAAATAAAAGCGCTTAATAATGGAACACTATTAGATAAAAATCCCGCTAAACAAACCCCTACTGCCATACCTTCTGGTATATTATGAATTGTTACTGAAAACATAAGCATATCTATTTTCTTTTTACTTTTAAAATTATTTGTAATCATATTTATTATAATCAAAAATAAAAAACCAAATATTAATCCTATCACACAAGCAAACCATTTTATTTTACCATTATACATTTCAATAGATGGGATAATAAGTGAAAATATACTCGCAGCAAGCATTATGCCTATCGCAAAACCTATTAATAATTTATTAACATTCTCATTTAATTTATTTTTTAAAAAAAATACAAATCCACTTCCAAGACTAGTTCCAATAAATGGAAGAAGAATCCCAATAATAGAATATATTATTTTCATATAAAAACCTCACTATATTATCTTATGTGAGGTTAATCATTTTTGTTAATTATCTTTTACTTTAACGCCTAATATATTAACTAGAATTGATGCTTGAAATGGATTAATAATCATTCCTTTAAGAGAATTATAATCTATATATAAATTAGAAATATCACATGTAGAAAAATCTATATCATTTAAATTCGTATTACTAATTTCAGCATAATTAAATTTATCATTATTAAATTCTATATTTTTAAGTTCTGTTTCATAAAAAGATAAATATGATAAATCACTATCATTAATTATCATATTTTTAATTCTACTACTAGAATAATTAATATATTTACAACTTGATTCTTCTATATAAATATCATTAATACTAGAAGAAATAAAACTACATCCAGTCATTTTACAATTAATGAATTTTACTCTTGTTATACTAGTATTATCAAAACTTTTATTTGACAAATCACAATTATTAAATATTACATCTATTAATTCAACTCTATCTAATTCTATATTACTAAAATCTATATTTTCAAATATACAGCTATCTATAACTACATCTTTTAATATTAAATTTTCACTTGTATTTTTTGTATATTTACAATTATTAAATTCATTTTTATTAATAGAGTCTTCTATAGTAATATTTTCATATAATCTAATTTTTGGTTCTTTTATTTTCATATTAAATCATTCTTCTTTTTTAATTCTTTTAATTCTTCTTTTTTTTCTTTACTTATTCTATACGATTCAATTGATTTTTGTATTCCTTTATTAAATACCCATGAATCTATAGAATTATTATTTTTAAAAAAATTATATGTTTTGTCATAATACTTAATTAAACAAAATGATATTAACCAAGAAGAAGCCATTTTAACATAATAATCTTCTAATTTAATATTATTTATAATACTTAGTACTTCATCAATATAATCATCTATTAAATAATAATTAAGTAACATCACAAGAGCAAATCTTACTTCAAATTCTTTTTTACTTTTTAAATATTTTTTTAATAGTTTGAAAGTTTCTTTTAAATATTTTCTTGTTATTTTAAGACCAGCACAAAAAGTATCACAAATACTCCAATCTTTTATTTTGGGTACATAATCTTTTATATAACTACTTAATTCTTCATAATCTAATTTTTTATTATTATGTATTATGAAACCTTTCATCATTATTTGTTCATAATAATCTTCATTTATATTTTTATATAAATAATCAAATGAATATTTTTTACATAATTCTTTAGTATATTCTCTTAAAATAGGTACTCTTATACCAATTCTATTATAATTATTATATTTATCTAAACTATTAGAAAATTTTAAATATTTACTATCTTTATGTTTATCAAAAAAACTATTTATTTCTTTATTTATATCCATTTTAACACCATTAGTATATTTCTTCATTTATATATGTATCAGCTTTTTTTATGTTAACTATTTTACAATTATCAAATATTGATTTTATATTATCTTCTAGAGTATCTTCATTTTTTTGAAATTCAAAAGTATATAAATTATTTTCTTCTAATCTATATTTATAGTTTTCAATAATAACATCTTCATTTATTCCATTGATATCAGTTATATTTACTTTTATAGAATAAGTATTATGTTTAATACTTTCTTTATCATATGCTTGTTTTAAATGAGAAATTTTGTTTATTTTATAAGTTCTACTAAAAGTCCTATTATCTTGCTTACAAAAATTTGATTTAAAATTCATACTTTCAATACCAAAATATATATCTTTTACTCCATCAATTGTATTACATTTTATAATATGTAATCCTGACATTATATATTCTTTACTACCACCATCTCTATATGTTAATATCTTCCAATTAAACTTTTTATTATTATCAATTGATTCAAATAATTTATCTATATTATTTTTATTAACAAATTCACTTAAATCAATATATTTATTGTTATCTAATACTTCTATTTTATCTATACAATATGTATATATTTTTTTATTATCTATAGATAAATATGGTTTTAAATTATAATCACAATTATCTAAATATGTAATTCTAAAAGTATTATTTATTTTTTTATTAGAAACAAACAATATATAATAAATAACTGTTAAACAAAATATTAATGCAAATACTATACTTATTATTTTATTAATTTTATTTCTTAATGTTTTTTGTTTATTTTTAGATTCTTTTATTGCTTTATAAACATCATATGAATCTTCTATAAATCTAAAATGTGAACTCGAATTATTATCTATATATATTGTATTTATTGGTATTTCATGTACTTTAATATTATTATTTTTAAGTTCTAAAAGTACATTCATTTCATATTCATATCTATTTCCAGATATATTCATCATATAATCTAATAATTCATTAGAAAAAGCTCTTAAACCACTTTGAGTATCATATATATTTATTTCAGTAACTCTTTTGTAATATTTTCTTGTTAAATAATTTCCAATTCTGCTTTTTAAAGGAGTTTTATTATCCCATTTTCTTTTACCTATAACTAAAGTATCTTTATGCATCTCTATATACTTAATTAATTTTAATGCATCTTTATATAAGTGTTGTCCATCACAATCCATTGTGACTATTATAAATTCACTATACTTATTTTTTATATATTTATATCCTTCTTTTAAAGCATATCCTTTACCCATATTTTCTTTATATGATATTACATGAGCATAAGATGATGCTTCATCAAAGATACTTTTATATTTTTTACCAGATCCATCATCAACAACTATAATATCAGCATTATCTATAGTTTTTAACAATTCTAATAGTCTATTATCAGGTTCAAAACATGGAATTAAAACAATATATTTCATACACTTAACTTCCTCTAAAAACATTATATCATAACTTTTATATCAATAATATCATCTAATAAAATTTTAGAATTATTAGGTAAAATTATTTGTTTTGATATAGTATCTATTTTTTTAATATATGTAATTATACTTTTATAACTTCCTCCATCTTTTTTATTATCTTTTATAAAGTAAACTATTCTTACATTTTTAGTTTTATCATTATTTATTAAAACTAATTGGTTATTTATTTTTTCTTTCATTTCAGGAGTTAATATTATTTTATTTTCTGTCTTTCTTATAGTTTCTTTTATTTCATCACTAAATCCCGCTAATGCATCAAATGGTGCGAATTGAGCGCTTCTATTTTCTATAGACATTTTATTTCTTCTTTTAGATACATGATGTGGTAAATTAATAATACTATCGTAATTCATCCTTTATGTCCTCCTATTTGTAAATTCCTTTGTATTGTAGTTGCACCACTTTCTAAATTCATAGCTTTTAAGACTGAATTTTTACCATATTTTTTCTTTATATCAATAAGTGCTAATTGTAGTTTCTTTTCTACTATTTCATTTTCTTTTTCTCTATTTTTTTCTACTTCATATATATTTGAATCACTAAATAAGTCAAATTGTTTATATATTTTTTGTTTATTAGATAAAATATCATTTGTTAAATTACATGCACAAATACCTATTCTTCTAATAAGTAAATGTTCATTTACTATTTTGTTATATAATTCAACCATATTTTTCATAATAATTGTAGTTGATGCTGTTTTTCTTTCTAAGTTGATTGTACCATGTGAATGAGCAGGTATAAATCTTCCATAATGATCCATTACAATTTTTCCATGATAATTATTTCTAATGTTAGGTTTTGTTAAATTTTCAACATCATATCCTATTGTTAAAGTTAATTTGTCCGTAATTAATTTTTTTTCAACTAAATCTAAAACTAATAACTCAGTCATTTCTTTTACAATTAATAATGCTTTTTTATAATCATATGGAGAATATAAAACCTGTGAAGAAGAAAGACTACTACTTTGAGGTTTATATGATTTAATATCTTTTATTGTAACTATTTCATAACCCCAAGCATGATCTATTAAAAGTTCAGCATTAATACCAAATAGTTTATATAATAAATCTTCATTATTAACAGAACACAAAGCTATATCTCCCATTGTATATAATTTATGTTCTAAAAGTTTATTTTTATATCCTGGGCCAATTCTCCAAAAGTCTGTTATTGGTGTATGATTCCATAATACTCTCCTATAACTCATTTCATCAAGTTCACTAATTCTTACACCATTTTCATCTGGTTTCATATGTTTTGCTACTATATCCATAGCAACTTTTGCTAAATAAAGATTTGTCCCAATACCACAAGTAGCAGTAATATGAGTTTCTTCATATACATCTTTTAATATTTTAGTAGCAAGACTTTTAGGACTAAGTTTATAGTAATTTAAATAATTTGTTATGTCAAAAAACACTTCATCTATAGAATAACTAAACATATCATTTTCACTAAAGTATTTTAAATATACATCAAATATTTTTCTACTATATTTTATATATAAAGACATTCTTGGAGTAGCACGTATAAAATCTAGTTTTGCATTATTATTATTTATAACTTCATTATTATCATATGAAGAAAAAGTTAATTTACATTTTTTACTTCTTTCTTTATTTATTTCATTAACTCTACTTATTACTTCAAATAATCTAGCTCTACCTGATATATCATAGCTTTTAAGTGAAGGGCTAACAGCTAAACATATTGTTTTAGATGTTCTTGATTCATCACAGACAACTAAATTAGTAGTAAGTGGATCTAATGATCTTTCAACACATTCAACAGATGCATAAAAACTTTTTAAATCAATACACATATAAACCCTATTCATTTTCCTTCACCAACTAAATTATAACACAAACAAATGTTTTTATTCAATAGAAATTTTTGCCAATTAAAAATACGTTTACAAAAAACGTATTTTATTAATTATTTAGCTATTTCTAAAAAGAATCCAATTATAATTGTTAAAACTAATGCTATTAAAAATACTATTAATCTTTGACGATTTAAACTTCTAAAACTTCCATCTGGATCTTTTATATATCTTTTTGTATATCTATACACTTCTTCAAAACTTGTAGGCTTTTTATGATTTAAATATTTTAATCCTTTAGATAATTCTATCATATTAATATTTGATATTATTTCATATCCATTATTATTAATTTCTATTTGTTCCTTCTCTTTATCAAATTTAATATCAACTTTTCTAAAATCTTTTTTTAGTTTCTTATAAACTTCTTCCATATTTTTCATAAAATTCACCTCTTTTTATTCACTAATAATATCTATTATACCATATTCTGATTTAGTACCTGTTTTAAAATCTATTGCCCAATCAGATAAACCAGAATTAACAATAAAATTTGTATTACCTCTTTTTTCAAGACCATAAAAAGCATCATTTGCATTAATTAATAGTCCTATGTATCCTAGTGGAAATAATTGTCCTCCATGAGTATGTCCACAAAGAACCAAGTCTACTTTATTTTTTTCATTATCATAGTCATTTGGTTGATGATTTAAATCAACTAAATATTTTGTTTTATCTAAATTTCTAGTTAATTCTTCTATTGATTTTCTATTTGTATTAGTTTTATCATCTCTTCCTATTAAATATAATTCATCATTAATTAATACTACTTCATCTCTCAATACTTTAACATTATTTTTTTCTAATTCTTTTACTAAATCACTTTCACTAAAATTTCTATAATTAAAGTATCCTCTATCATGATTACCATATATAAAATATACTCCATATTTAGGTTTTAATACACCTAACGCTTCACATGATTTAATCATATCTTCTTTAGTAGTATCATCATCTACAAAATCTCCAGTTATTACTACTATATCAGATTTTATTTTATTTATTCGATTAATATGTTTTAAAAAACCTTCACCATTAAATGTAGTACCTACATGACTATCTGATATTTGAATTATCTTATAGTTAGAAATATTTTTATCTGTTTTTATTTCATAACGAGTTTCAAATACATGATAATCTAAATATGCTCCAATAGCTAAATATATAATAGTTATTATTATACCAGTTAATGCATAACTATATTCTATTACTTTCTTTTTACTTATCTTTTTATATATCAAAATAAATATATGAGATAAAGAAACAAATATAAATAAATGAAATAATATAACAATAGAATTTACATAATTAAATAATATAAATATTAATATAAGTGGTAATAAACATAATATTATTTGTAAAAATTTATTCTTAATTTTTTTAATAAATTTAAATTTTCTAAAACTTAAAACTAAATATATTAACATTAATAAAAATATAATAAATACTAAAGCTACTCCTATATTCCACATATTTTTACTCCTATCTAATACCTGTTATATTCCCTTCATTATCTATTTTCATTTTTAAATAATTTGATTCTTTAGCAAGACCTGGCATTGTTAAAACTCCACCTAAAAGAATTGTAATAAAACCAGCACCATTATATAAATTCACATCTGTAACTCTCATAGTAAAATTCTTAGGATATCCAAGAACCTTAGGATCATCTGTTATAGACATTGGTGTTTTTGAAATACAAATATTTAATTTAGATGATTTTAATTTTTCTATTTTTTCTTGTGCTTCTTCAGTAAATTCAACTTTTCCTGCTCCATATTCATTTATTAATACCTTATTGATTTTAGTCATTAGATCATCTGTTTCATTATACATTAAATATTTCTTTTTATTTTTCTTAATTTTAGTGATCTCTTCAGCTAGTTCTAAACATCCATCTTCGCCTTCACTAAACATATTACATATAATTAATTTATAACCCATATTTTTTACAAAATCTCTTAAGTAATCTATTTCTTCTTTTGTATCTGTATCAAATTTATTTAAAGCAACAAATAGATTTGAAGTATATTTAGCCATATTTTTAATATGGAATTCAAGATTAGATATTCCTTTTGTTAAATCTCCATCACCATTATACTTTAAAGCTTTAATTGTTGAATTTAATACAACCGCATCAGGATATATATTATTCTCTTTACACTTTATATCAAAAAATTTAACTGCTCCCATATCTGAACCAAATCCAGCTTCAGTTATTACATAATCACTTACACTTAAAGCAATTTTTGTTGCTATTATTGAATTACAACCATGAGCAATATTAGCAAAAGGTCCACCATGAACAATTACTGGATTTCCATACATAGTTTGAACTAAATTTGGATTAATAGCATTTTTTAATAACAATGTACAAGCATCTTCAGCATGTAAATCACGAGCATATATTTCTTTATTATCTTTAGTAAATCCTACGATTATATTACCAATTCTTCTTTTTAAATCACTAAGATCTGTTGCTAAACAAAATATTGCCATAAGTTCACTTGCTGTTGTTATAACAAAATTTTCTCTTAAACTTCTATCATTAACATCTAAACATCTTTTAATATTTACTCTATCAATTCCAAGTTCATTTCCTTGAAATATATGATTATCAACAATAGCACAAAGTAAATTATTAGCAGATGTTATAGCATGAAAATCTCCAGTAAAATGAAGATTGATATCAACTGATGGTTCTATTATTGCTTTACCTCCACCAATAGCTCCACCTTTTCTACCAAATACTGGTCCTAAAGATGGCTCACGAAGTGCAGCTATAGCATTCTTATTTAATTTATTTAATGAATCATTTAGTCCAATACTTAATGTTGTTTTACCTTCCCCATATGGAGTTGGATTAATACTAGTTACAAGAATTAATTTTCCTTTCTTTTTTCCTCTATAATTATTATTTATTTTAGCAATATAATTTCCATAATAGAACAAATTTTCATCTTTTATTTTAATTTTTTTAGCTACTTCTTTTATGTTTTTCATTTTTTACCTCACCTTATATATTTATTTATTTTGAAGTTCATATGCTATCATAGTATTTTTTAAAAGCATAGCAACTGTCATAGGTCCTACTCCTCCTGGAACAGGTGTTACATATGATGCTTTACTTTCTACATCAGGATTAACATCACCATATATTTTTCCTTCTATTCTACTAATTCCTACATCTATTATAACAGCATTGTCTTTTATCATAGTTTTATCAATTAAATGTTTTTTACCAACTGCTACTATTAACACATCAGCATCTTTTGTATACTTTTCTAAATTCTTAGTTTTAGAATGACACATAGTAACTGTTGCATTTCTATTTATACATTCAAGCATAATAGGTTTACCAACTAAATCACTTCTACCTATTACTACTACATGACGTCCTTCAAGATCAATTTTATAATAATCAAATATTTCTAATATACCTTTTGGAGTACAAGGAACAAAAGTAGAGTTACCACCCATAATTTTTCCTTGACTAATATCAGTTAATCCATCAACGTCTTTTTTAGGATCTATTGTATTTAATATTTTCTTTGTATTATATTTTTTTGGTATAGGTAATTGTAATATAATACCATTTACACTTTTATCCTTATTTAATTCTTTAATTTTTTTAATAATTTCACTTTCACGAGTACTTTCATCATATGAAAAATGCATCATACTCATATCACATTGTTCACAAGCTTTTCTTTTATTTTCAACATATACTTTACTTGCTTCATCATCTCCAACTGTCACAACAGCTAATATTGGTGTTTGTTTATATGAGTCACTTAACGCTTTAACTTCATCTTTAATTTTAGCACTTAAAAGTTTTCCATCTAATTTTTCCATTACTATTCTCCTTTATAAACATTAACAAATCTAATTGTATTTATTTTTTGATTTGTTAGAGGTTTATCATTTTCATCAGTACGAACATTTGCAACTTTATCAACAACATCAAGTCCATTTAAAACTTTACCAAAAGCAGCATATTTTCCATCTAAATATTCACTATCTTTATGAACTATAAAGAATTGACTAGAAGCTGAATTCATTGTTTCTTCTGTTTCTATTTCAGCACCACGTCTTGCCATTGAAAGAACTCCTCTTTTATGAGATATTGAGTTTTCTATTCCATTTAGAGCAAATTCTCCTTTAATAGTTTCTTCACTTCCACCACTACCAGTTGCAGTTGGATCTCCTGTTTGAATCATAAAATCTTTTATAACTCTATGAAATGTTAAACCATCATAATATTTTTTACTTACTAATTTTTTAAAGTTTTCTACACTTATAGGTGCAACATCAGGATATAATTCTGCTACTATAATTCCATATCCATCTACATCTATTTTAACCATATCTGTTTCATTTTCACTTTCAGTATAAGATGTACTTTCTATTTCAAATACTTTTACTCCATCTACTGTTTTAACAGTATAATTTAATTTATCACCTTTCATATTTAAAACTATAACCCATATTAAAAATAAAACTCCTACTATTCCTAATATATAATACATAATTTTTTTCTTCTTTCTTTTTTCTTCATTAATTTTTTCTGTTTTTTTGCTCATTATTAATTAGTCCTTTCTAACGAATTACAAGTTATTTTAAAATTATTTATATTTTCACTATATTTTACAAAATCTTCATCCATTATTTGATCATATGTTAAATCAGAACCAAAAGTATCACTAATATAAGAATATAACCAAGAACCATCAGATGCAAAAAATTTACTTACATTTCCTTCTTTATTAAATTCTACATAGTAGTTAATATTTTCTTTTACATTTGACAAAGCATTCTCACAATTAACTCCATCTACTTTAGCAAAAATATTTTTTTTATTATCACTAAATGCATTAAGAAGATACTCATCATTTGCACTTCTAAGTATTTCACGTGTCTCAGTAAAAAATAGCACACTAGTTGCACTTTCTTTATTTTCACGAGCTTTTTCTCCTGTAGTATTATTTAAAATATTTGGTAAAACTAACGAAGCTAATACGGCAAGAATAGCAACTACCAAAAGTAATTCCAATATAGCAAAACCATTCTTTTTCATATTATCACCACCTTAATTATAATTATAAATTACTACTGTTTTTTTATCAACTACAAAAAAAAATAAATAAGCAAAAACTTATTTATTTAATTTATTAAATTTTTTAAATTCTATTTCATCTTCCAAATCAGTATCTTCTAATTCTTCTAATATATCTTTTTGTTTTCTAGATAAACTTCTTGGAATAACTAGATTAAGTACGCAATAAAAATCTCCTTTTCTCCATGAATCTTTATTATCAATTCCTTTTCCTTTGATTCTTAAAATCTCTCCAGGTTGACTTCCTTCTTTAATTTTTATTTCAACGTCTCCATCCATTGTTTTAATTACTTTTTTGCATCCTAAACAAAGATCAGTAATACTTACAGGTAAATCTATATAAATATCATTTCCTTCTCTTCTATATAATTCATGAGGTAATACTCTAATTTCAATATATAAGTCTCCATTAGGTCCACCATTAATACCTGCTTCACCTTTTCCACTTACTCTTAATTGTTCACCATTATCAATACCAGCTGGTATATCTATAGTAAGTGTTTTTGATACTTTAACTTTTCCATTTCCTTTACATGTATTACATCTTGTTTTATATGTTTTTCCTGTTCCTTTACATGTAGAGCAAGTAGTTCTTGTTTGTATTGTTCCAAGTATAGTACTAGTTTGTTTAATTACAGTTCCTTTTCCACCACAATCACTACATACACTCTCACCATGTCCACCATGGCCATCACAATCTTCACAAGTTTCATAATACTCTAAATCTATATCTTTTTTAGTTCCATATACTGCTTCTAAAAAATCAATTTTCATTCCATATAGAGTATCTGCACCTTTTCTAGCTCTTGAAGAATTTCTTGTATTTCCTCTAAATGCACTTCCAAATGAAGAAAATCCTCCACCAAATAAATCATCAAATATATCTCCAAAATCAAAATTTTCAAATGGATTACCTTGATATCCACCAGAAGCACCACCATATGGATTATCAAATGCAGCATGACCAAATTGATCATATTTAGCTCTATTTTCTTTATCTGAAAGACATGCATAAGCTTCTTGTGCTTCTTTAAATTTTTCTGGAGCATCCGGACTTTTATTTATATCAGGGTGAAATTCTTTAGCTTTTTTTCTAAAAGCACTTTTTATTTCTTCTTCAGTTGCATCTTTAGATACACCTAAAACTTCATAATAATCTCTTTTTGCCATATAATCACTCCATATCTATTTTTTTAACATTTTAACTTTTTCATTAAATATTTCAAATGCTCTAGATAATGTATCTTCATTAGTTAAATCTATTCCTATGCTTTCTAATAATTCTAATGGATATTTACTTCCACCACTACTTAAGAATTCTAAATATTTATCTTTAAAATCAGTAGTATGTAATAATCTATCAGCAATAATCAAAGCACTTATAAATCCAGTAGCATATTTATATACATAAAATGTATCATAAAAATGTGGAATTCTAGCCCATTCATATTTAATAGTATCATCTACCTTTATTACTGGACTAAAATGTTTTTTATTTAACTTTAAGTATGTATCACATAATATTTCCATATTTAAAGTTTCACCATTTTCATATTTTTCATGAATAGTTTTTTCAAATTCAGCAAACATAACTTGTCTATAAACAGTTGCTTTAAATTTATCTAAAAATTCAATTAAATAATATTCTCTTTCATCTTCATTTTCTGCATGATTTATTAAATATTCACTTAATAATACTTCATTTACAGTTGATGCTATTTCAGCTAAGAATATAGGATATTGTGCATATATAAAATCTTGATTTTGATCACTATAATATGAATGCATAGCATGACCCATTTCATGAGCAAGAGTACTCATAGAATCAACGTTATTTTCATAATTTAGTGATACATATGGAAGTACTTTATAACTTCCCCATTGATATGCTCCACTTCTTTTCTTATCCTTTGGATAAACATCTACACATCTATTATTAATCAAATAATTAAAATCTTTTAAATAATTATCTCCTAATGGTTTTAAAGCTTCATTAATTATTTCAACACTTTTTTCATAAGGAATATTTTTTTCAGGAACAATTGAAGTATTTACATACAAATCATACATATGTAACTTATGTCCAAGCATACTCTCTTTAATTTTATAATATTCTTTTAAATAAGAAGTGTTTTTGTTTGTTATTTTAATTAAATTTTCATATAATTTTTTATCTACTTTATCAGGAAACAATTTAGTATCTAACGCACTATCATATTTTTTAATTTTAGCATAAATACAATTTGCTTTAACTTCACTCATATAAAGAGAACTTATAGTATTAATGTGATTTTTATAATAAGCATATTTTTTATTAAATGCTTCTTTTCTTACTTTTCTATTCTTAGAAGTTAAAAAGTTACTAAAATTAGAACTAGTTAATTCTATTTTTTTACCATCTTCATTGGTTACTTTTCCAAATTTAACATCAACATTATTAAGCATATCATATGCATTTTTTGGTGTTCTAAATACTTCTCCTAAATCACTTAATAATTTTTCTTCTTTTTCACTTAAAACATGACTTTTATATCTAAATGTATTTTCTAACATTTTTTCATATTTTTCTAGTTTTTTATTTTCCTTAATATATTCTAATATTTTATTATAATCAGAAGATAATAATTCAGGAGTCATAAAACTAGTTATACTTGAAGCCTTATCAGCTAAAAGTAATATTTCATCTTTATACTTTTGATATGTTACATCAGCCATATTTAAATAATAACCTAAATGAGAATAAACATATAATCTTTCAATTAAATAATCTATTCTTTCATCTTTACTAAGTGCTTCATATAAAGTATTACTGCTTTCTAATAATTTACCCTTATATTTTACAATTTCATCTAACAATTTATTTACTTCATTAATACTATTTTTATAATCATTATAATCTTTAAACATTCTTGTTAAATCCCAATTATATTTATCCATATTGTCTCCTTATTAATTTAATATAGGGCTCATAAAAAGAGCCCTATATTTATTATTTTTCTTCAAATTCAGCGTCTTTTACGTTGTCTTTCTTTTTATCATCATCACTTTCTTTTTCAGATGTTTCTTTTTCTGCATTCTTTTGACTTTCAGCTGCTGTTTCTTGATATACTCTAGTTGATACTTCCATAACTTTTTCACTTAACTTTTCAGTTTTAGCTTTAATATCATCAGTATCATCTTTTTCTAATGCTTCATTTACATCTTTAATTAATGATTCAATTTCTTCTTTTTCTGAATCTTTAACTTTATCTTTAAAATCTTTTAATGTTTTTTCAGATGCAAATACCATTTGTTCAGCATCATTTCTAATTTCAGCTTCTTCTTTACGTTTATTATCTGCTTCTTTATTAGCTTCAGCTTCTTTCATCATTCTATCTATTTCTTCATCACTTAAATTACTTGAAGCAGTAATTGTAATAGCTTGTTCTTTATTAGTTCCAAGATCTTTAGCTTTAACATTAACAATACCATTAGCATCTATATCAAATGATACTTCAATTTGAGGTACACCTCTTGGAGCTGGTGGTATATTAGTAAGTTGGAAGTGTCCTAATGTTTTATTATCAGCTGCCATTGGTCTTTCACCTTGTAAAATATGAATATCTACTGCTGGTTGATTATCAGCTGCTGTACTAAATACTTGAGATTTAGTTGTAGGAATTGTAGTATTTCTTGGGATTAAAACAGTCATAACATTACCAAGAGTTTCAATTCCAAGTGATAGTGGTGTAACATCTAGAAGTACTAAATCATTTACTTCTCCTGTTAAAACTCCACCTTGAATACTTGCTCCCATAGCAACTACTTCATCTGGATTAACTTCTTTACTTGGTTCTTTTCCAAGTTCTTCTTTAACTAATTCTTGAACACATGGAATTCTTGTACTTCCACCAACAAGTAATACTTTATCAATATCACTAGCTTTTAATTTAGCTTCTTTTAATGCATCTCTAACTGGTTTTCTAGTAGATTCAACTAAATCTCTAATTAAATCTTCAAATTTAGCACGAGTTAATGTCATATCTAAATGAAGAGGTCCATTTTCTCCTTGAGTAATAAATGGTAAACTAATTTGAGTAGTTTTAACACCACTTAAATCTTTTTTAGCTTTTTCAGCTCCTTCTTTAAGTCTTTGCATAGCAAGTTTATCTTTAGATAAATCTACTCCATTTTCTTTCTTAAATTCACTAACTAAATAATCTATAATTGCATTATCAAAGTCATCTCCACCTAAATGGTTGTTTCCACTAGTAGCTTTAACTTCAAATACTCCATCACCTAATTCTAATATTGATACATCAAATGTACCACCACCAAGGTCATATACTAAAACTGTGTGAGCATTTTCTTGTTTATCAAGTCCATATGCAAGAGCTGCAGCTGTTGGTTCATTGATAATTCTTTCAACTTCTAAACCAGCGATTTTACCAGCATTCTTAGTTGCTTGTCTTTGAGCATCATTAAAATATGCTGGAACAGTAATAACTGCCTTAGTAACTTCTCCACCTAAATAACTTTCAGCTGTTTCTTTTAAATTCATTAAAATCTTAGCACTGATTTCTTCTGGTGTATATTTCTTTCCTTCAGCTTCAACTTTTTCTTTAGTTCCCATTAATCTTTTAATAGAACTAATAACATTTGTAGAAGTTTCACGTTCTCTTTTAGCTACATCTCCAACTCTAACTTCTCCATTTTTAAAACTAACTACAGATGGAGTTGTTCTATTACCTTCAGCATTTGGAATTACTTTTGGTTCTCCACCTTCTAAAACAGCTACACAACTATTTGTTGTACCTAAATCTATACCTATAACTTTATTTACTTTTGCCATAAATTAATCATTCCTCTCTTTTTTTTAATTTTCTTATATTTTTCATTTCTTCACTATAAATACCCATACAATTTATACAAGATAACATAAATTTATTCATAATAGTTTTCTCTTCAAGATTCAAATCTTTAAAGATTTCATCTTTTTCATGATCAACCATTTCATTTGTAAATTCTTCTATGTTATTACTTATTTTTAATATAAGCATCATTGTATAAAAAGATGCATTTCTTATTTTATAATTGTCGCTATTTATACAACTATCAAAATAATCAATATCATTTCTTTCTTCATCATTTAAATTATAGTATTCTTTTTCTATATTAAATGATAACAAGATATTTAATAATGAATAGTCATTAAACATTATTTATTAACCTTTACCATTGCATGTCTAATAACTTTGTCTTTGTATTTATATCCTTTTGTTAGAACTTCTAACACAACATTTTCAGGTTTAGTTTCATCATGTTCAGTTAAAACAGCTTCTGCTACATTAGGATCAAATTCAAGACCTAAACATTCAATTTCATGAACTTCAAACTTATCAAGTAATTGAGTAAGAGATCCAAGTATCATTTTAAATCCACTTAAGAATTTACTTACTTCATCACTTAAATCATTATCATCCATCATAATTGCTCTTTCAAAGTTGTCTTTAATATTTAAAATTTCTTTTATAAAATCTTCTCCCTCATATTGAAGCATTCTACTTACTTCACTTTGAGTTCTAGTTTTGAAATTTAAATATTCTGCTTGTAAACGCATATATTTATCTTCTAACTCTTGATTTCTGCTTCCAAGAATTTGAATCATAGTTTCTGGATCTATTCCAGTACCACATCCTGCGCAGCTTGCGCATCCATCTGGTGAACAAGTTGATTCTTCACTTGGTGTTTCTTCATTAGTTTTTACTTCTTCTTTTTTTTCTTCATTTACTTTATCATTCTTTTTCTTCATGTGTATTTTCCTTTCCATCTGCCTCAATATGTTCTTTTAAATATTCAAGCATATTAATTACTCTTTCGTATTCCATTCTTTTTGGTCCAATAATAGCAATAGTACCTTCTCTACCATGTGCCTTATATTTTGTTTTTACTACTGTTACATTATCATCAATTTCGCTCTTGCTACCAATATATACCTTAACCTCATCATCGTCTTCTTCAATTTTACTCACCATATCTTTGCTTTCAAATTTACTAATAATGTTTTTAACATCATCGACTGTAGAAAATTCCGGTTGTTTTAATATATTAGCTTTACCAGTAAATTTAACATCCCTTTCACTAGTGAAATTAGATAGTGCATTATAAAATGCATTATATACAACTTCATAATTTTCAACATAATTTCTAATTATTGGTTTAATTTCAAATTCTAGTTTACTTGGAACTTCATCTATTGGCGTCCCTATAAGCATCTTATTAAGTAACTCTGTAGTTTTAGATATTTCTATTGCTGGAATATTTTCTTCTAAGATAATATTTTTGTTTTCTACATGTCCTGTATCAGTTATAACAATTGCTATTAATTGTCGACTATTAATTGGTACAACTTCTACTTTTTGTAGTTTATTATCGCTAGATTCTTTTCCTAAAATAACTGAAGTATAATTTGTAATATCACTTATTATTTCCAAACTTTTGCTTATTGCATCATTTAACTCTAATTCTTTATTGTTAAATATAGTTTGAAGTTTAAGCATATCTTCTCCACTTATTTTTTTAGGTTCCATTAAATTATCAACATAATATCTATAACCCTCTTCAGATGGAATCCTTCCTGAAGATATATGTGTTTTTTCTAAGTATCCTAAATTTTCAAGAGTAGCCATATCGTTTCTGATAGTAGCACTTGAACATTTGAATTTTTTACATAAAGCTTTACTACCAACAGGTCTTGCAGTTTTTACATATTCTTCTACAATTTCTCTTAGTAAATCTTTTTGTCTCGTTCCAATCATCATATACCTCCTTTTTAGCACTCACTCATTTGCAGTGCTAGTATCATTATAATATTATATGTTAGCATTGTCAATATATGAGTGCTAATTTTTTTACAAAAAAAAATAATGCTTTTTTTCAAAGCACTATTTTATATCTTTTAGAACCAGTCTTTTAAATCCTTTACTATTCATTGCATCTTCTAAAACTGTAGGTAACAATCTAATATTTTTAATATCTTCTTTGCTTACCCATTCATAATAACTTGCTACTGAATCCATGTTTTTCATGTTATTTGCAAATCTCATATCATCTTCTTCAATCTTCATTCTATATACAAAGAATAATTCATGTACTTTTTCATTTTCAAACTCGAAGAAGTTTTCAATAATAGATGTCATCTCTACTTCATCTTCATTAATATCAATTCCCATTTCTTCTTTAATTTCTCTAATTAATGCTTCACTACTACTTTCTAGTGTTTTAACCCTTCCTCCAGGAATTACTACATAATCAAATGCCGGATTTACTTCTACCAAAAATTCACTCCCCTTCTCAATTATCAAGCCAACACGATAATTAAATTTAGCATCTCCTACTACCACTGATAAATCTTTCATACATACCTCCTTATTTATCATAAATAAAAATGTCATACAATGTATGACATTTATTTAACAAAAATTAAATTAATAATATTAGGAATCTTATGTTTCATTTTTTTTTACTATTTCTTCTAAAGAAATATTATTATTCTTATATTCATTTAAAATAGTTACATAGTTAATGAATTCTTCAATACTCATACTTGTCTTTTCCCCTGTTTTGTTATTTTCAACTATAATATAATCGTCATCCAAAGTATTTCCAAACACAACTGAATATGGTATACCTAACATTTTAGCATCTTTTAATTTAGCTCCAATTGATAATTCACTTCTGTCATCGTATAAAACATTTACATTATTATCTGTTAATAATGAATATGTAGCATATGCTACTTTTGATTTTTCTTTATCATCACTTTTTGGTACTATATACATAACATAAGGAACTAAATTCAAAGGTAAGCTAATTCCAATAAATTTACCATTTTCTCTTACAATAGAATTTTCATAAATCATAGCTAATGTTCTACTAACTCCAATTCCATAACATCCCATAATATAATATTTTTGTTTTCCATCTTTCGCTATATAAGTAGCATTCATACTTTTAGAATATTTATCTCCTAACTGAAATATATGCCCAAGTTCACATGCTTTTTTGCTTTCTAAACTATCTACATTTTTAATACCATATATTTTGTTTAAATACTCATTATAGTCATCTCTTTCTAACAATTCAGAATTGAATGCTTTTCCACTTTCTTTATCAACTAGTATTGTATCTTCCCCTATATCAGATATATACATAAATTCTTCAGATTTGTTTCCACCAATTGCTCCGCTATCAGCACCAACTGGTTGAACTTTTAATCCTAAAGTGTCAAATATTTCAAGATATGCTTGTTTAATATTATCATATTCTGTATCTAAATCTTTCTGAGTTTCACCAAAACTATAGGCATCCATCATATCAAAAGATTTTCCTCTAAGTAAATAACCTCTTGTCCTGATTTCATTTCTAAACTTTTCACCAATTTGAAAAAAAGTTATTGGCATGTTCTTATAAGAACCTATTCTACTCTTAGCATATTTTACAATAGCTTCTTCCGCAGTTGGTGCTAAACAATAGTTACCTTTATCCGTTAAACATCTAAACATTACATCATCACTTACATATTTTTCTAATCTGCCAGATTCAATCCAGATAGATTCTGGTTGTAATAATGGTAAAGAAACTTCAGTACATCCATGACGTTTTAACGTATCACAAATAATATCATTTATTCTTTTTTTAACTAGAAAAGGAATATGTGAATATGCATAAACCCCACTACTATATTGATCTATTTGACCAGTTTGAAATAACATATCTTGAACTGGGAATTGATTATCTAATTTAGTTATTTTTTTTGAAATTAATCCTAATCTAGAAACTTTCATATATCTTTCACTTCTTTCACTAAAAAATATTATATCATACTTCTAAATCTTTAAGCATCTTTTTACTTTTAATATTTATTCCTGAATATTCATCATAATACTCTTCTATTATGTGATTTATTTCATTACTGACATTTTCTTCAATATCTAAATTACTTATTTTAGAAATATCAACATAATAATAAAGTCTTAGTAATTTCATTACTTTTTCATCTACTATTGGTTCATTTGTTCTATGATTTGCGCAAATATAACCACCTTTAGATAAAGATATAGTAACAACTTTATTACTTCCACATTTAACACAATTATCTAGATTCAAATTAATACCTAAATATTCTAAATATTGAAGCTCTAAAATATTAGTTATTATTTTAGGATTAAACCCTTCTTCTATTTTTAAAATAGCACTTTCCATTAATGGATAAATATCTTGGCTTTCACTTTCTTTAAATGCACTTATTGATAGTTCACATATATATGATAAATAACTTATTTTTAGAATATCACTTTTAATATTAATAAAATAATCTTTAATATCAGCATCTATTAAAGTAGATAAACCATTTTCTTTATAATACATATGAAAAACACCATAAGCAAATTTTTCACTAGGTATTCTTAGTTTACTCTTTAATGATTTACATCCCTTAGACATACATCCAATAATGCCCATATCTTTTGTAAAAATATTAATTATTTTACTACTTTCCTTGAAAGATGTGGAACTTACAACAATTCCTTCAACGCTTATTATCTTCATACTTTTTAAAAGCATAAAGATTTCTTTATGCTTATTTTCCTTTCTTATATTCTAAATAATATTCTATTTTACCAGTATCCTTAAATTTTTTCCAAGCCTCTTTTTTATTCATATTTTTTTCTCCTTACAATATTATATTGCAGGTTTTAAAAAAATATTATTCATCATTATTAACTAAATATCCTAAATCTTTAATATATTTTTCTTTTTCTCTCCATTTTTTTATAGTTTTACAATATAATTCAAGATAAACTTTTTTCTTTAAAACTTGTTCCATTTCAAGTCTAGCTTCATGACCAATAGTTTTAATCATACTTCCATTATGACCAACTATTATTTTTCTTAATGAATCTCTATCTACAATTATATCAACATAAACTTTAGCTATTTTATTATTTTCTTCAAATCCAATTAACTTACATGATATAGAATGAGGTACTTCATCATTAGTATGAATAAATATTTTTTCTCTTACTATTTCAGATAATCTAAAATCCATCTCCATAGTTGTAGTTTCTCCATCCATAAAGTATTTTACATTATCTGGTAAATATCCTCTTAACACACTAATTAATTTATCTACATTGTCATTCTTTAATGCTGAAAGAGGTATTATTTCAGCAAATTCATATAAATCTTTATATTCATTTATCTTAAGTAGTATTTGTTCATCTGTAAGTTTATCAATTTTATTAAGAACTAAAAATACAGGTTTTTTTAAATCAATAAGTTTATCAATAATAAACTTATCTCCCTTACCATACTCACTACTAGCATCAACTACAAAAAGAACAATATCAACATCATTTATTGAGTAATATGCTTGTGAATTAAGTGCTACTCCTAATTTATCAATTGGTTTATGAATACCTGGAGTATCCACAAATACTATTTGAGTCTCTGTATCATTATAAATACCTTGAATTAAATTTCTAGTTGTTTGTGGTTTTTGAGATACAATTGCAACTTTCTCTTTAATAATAGAATTAAGTAATGTACTTTTCCCTGTATTAGGTCTACCTATTATGGTTACAAAACCACTTTTCATACTAAGTCCTCCTTAGTAAATGTAGTAGTCATTATCTCTTTAAATGATAAAACTTTCATATCTCCTTTTTTAGTCATTATATTAAATATAACATTTTCATCAAAAAATTCTAAAAATACTTGTTTACATAAATTACATGGATAACAAATATTATCACTACTTGTCATTAAATAAAGTGCACTAAATTCTCTTTCTCCATGACTAACTGCATTAAATATAGCATTTCTTTCTGCACATACAGTAGCTCCATAACTTGCATTTTCAATATTTACTCCTTCGTAAAAATTACCACTTTTTGTTTCAACAATGCATGCAAAATGCATATTAGAATATGGCGCATAACTATTATCTAATAGTTTAATTAATTTATCTTTCATAACTACTCCTTTTAATTAAAACAATGCTATAACTTTAGGTAAAAATATTATTAAACCAACCAAAATAGCAACTATTGCAAATATAAATACTGCTGCTGCAGATGTATCCTTTGCTACTTTAGCAAGAGGATGATATTCTTCTGTTACTAAATCAACTGTTGCTTCAATAGCTGTATTAATAAGTTCACAAGCTATAACAAGACCCATAGTAAGTATTACTATAGCCCATTCATATTTATTTAATTTAAAAATAAAACCAAAAATTGTAACTAATGCAGCTACACCTACATCAACTGTTAAATTTTGTTCATTTCTATATGCATATTTAAGTCCTTTTATAGGATATGTAAAACTATTAAAAAATTTCTTTAATCCTTTTTGTCTTTTTCTCTCATCTCTTGATATCATATTCATTTAATATTTCCTCCTCAAGAGCTCTCATAACCTTTTTATCTTCTTCATTCATATGATCATATCCAAGTAAATGTAAAAGACCATGAACAGCTAAATAACAAAATTCTCTTCTAACAGTATGTCCATATTCACTTGCTTGCTCTTTACATCTTTCATATGAAATATAGATTTCACCTAAGAATCTAACATCTTCATAATTAACATCTTTAACTTCTTCAAATGCAAAACTAATAACATCAGTTACACTATCTTTATTTCTATACTCTTTATTAATTTCTCTTATTTTTTTATTATCAACTATTACTACATTTAATAAAGGATTCTTTATTTTCAAATGATCACATGCAAACATAAGTACATCACTAAGTTCACTTGTATCTATTTCTTCATCTGTTGTATTAAAAATATAATCTTCCATAACTAACTCCCAACTAACTATAATATTTTAATTAAATATAAAACTATTATAATAAATATCAATATACTAAGTAGATTTAAGAACCAATCTCGTCTTAAAAATTTTGGTAAATGTTCTCTAATTGCATTAAGACTAATATAGAATAAAAATCCAATTACTCCACCAACAACATTTAATATAATATCATCTACATCAAAACTTCTTCCTATAAAATGTTGTACCACTTCTATAGACAAACTAGATAAAAGAGTCACTATACTAATAGTTCCTAAATTTTTGATATTACAATAACTTGATATAAAATATCCAAATGGAATGAATAACAATATATTACCAATTACTTGTTTAAAAAAAGCTCTAGTCCCAACATCATATCTTAGTATTTCTCTAAATGGCATAAAATTAGTTGAATGTAAAGCACTAATATCTTGACTTGTAACAAGTTGGAATAATAAAACTAAATATATCATAAATAATAAATCAAATATTTCTTTATGAATTATAAAATCTCTTTTCTGAGACTTAAAATAAACAGTAACTCTCATTATAACAACGATTGATACAAGTACTGCTAATGTAGGCCAAGACTTAATAATAACTTCCCTAATTGCTGATTCCATTTTTATCTCCATTTATATTTATTTCATCAATTTTAGAAGTAACTCCAATATTTTCATAAACTTTATAGAATACTTCCACTTCCATTTTACTACTATTCACTCTTTTTTTCAAAACTTTTTTAGATATTATATATTCATCCTTATTAAGTCCTTTTTTAATTTTATTTTCACTTCCTTCTAAAGCTAGATTATAAGCTTGCTTATCAGTTAATGTTATATTCTTTTCTTTATAAACTTCTTTTACTTCTTTATATAATTTAAATGGTAAATAAGGTTTATCTATAATTAAAGAAGTTTTTGACTTAGTATTATTACTTTCATATTTTCCAATTAAAGTAAATTTTTTATTAAAAGCATCCAAATAATAATGATTTATTTTTTTATTAGTCTTTATAAACTCTTTATATTTAAAAGGAATACTAGTTGTTACAAAATACCACGTTTCAGCATACACTTCTCCTTTAGCTTCAACTCTAGATATTAACACTTCATCTTTATAAATATTTCCACTTATTAACAAATCACCTTTTTTAACATATTCATTTACTTCTTTTATTTTGGTTCCATTTTTAACAACAATATGTTTAATAACTCCATCATTTTTAGAATAAATACTTGATAATTTTTCACTTTCTTTTATTTCATTCTTAACTCTTAAAGTTACATCTACTATATATATACATCCATGCTCTTTTATTTCAATCCATTCAAGATTATCTTCATTTTGAGATAATATTTTTTTCTTTATTTCATTTATTTCTTTAAAACTTTTCTTTCTCTTATAAACACTTATTCCATTTTCTTTTAAACTAGAAAGAATCATATTTTTAGCTTCAATACTAGACGTATTTACTTTAATATCAAATATTGTCATAGTGAGAAGCTTTAATACAAATAATGAAATAATTACACTTATAATCATATATTTGTGAATAGTTAAAAAATATTCTAAACTCTTTTTACCATAATACTTAACAATACTAGTTTCATATCTTCTACTAATTCTTTTATAATCTTCATATGAAACTATCAATTCATAATACTTATTATATTTATTTAAATTATTATAACAAATACAATTATATACTAAATAATTAATAAATTTTAAAGATGATTCTTTTACTCTAATTTTAACTTTATTCATTAAAATCAATTCCTTTAATATTACCTTTAATAAGTATTTCATATTCATCTAAAGCACTAATTATTAAGTCATTTCCATTTATAATAAGCTTTTTATTCTTCAATAAAATAATTATCTTATTTGGATATATTTCAAGAACATTTATATAATTCTTAATATGCAAAAAATTTTCTCTTAAAACAATTTCATACATATCACTTTTAATAATATTTTTAATCATATTAAAGTTTATTAATTAAGAAAATAAAAAATACTTATTAAATTAATACATATGAATACTCAATTATATATTTATTTGTTTCTTTTAAAAAAGATATACTTTAACTATTATAATTATATTTTTGTTTTTCAACTTCAGTCATAAATTCTTCTTCTGTAGGTAAATATAATTGATATTTTGACGCAAATAAGTTCTTATTATCATTTAATACTGAATATTTTACAATTGTATCTTTCTTACTAGTACAAAGTATTATTCCTATAGTAGGATTGTCATCATTGTTTTTTATTTCATTGTCATAATACCTAACATAAAAATCCATTTGTCCTATATCTTGATGAGTAAGTTTTCCTAATTTTAAATCAATTAAAACAAAACATTTCAAATTATAGTTATAAAATACTAAATCTATATAAAAATTATCTCCATCAACATCAATTCTTTTTTGCCGTGCTACAAAAGAAAAACCTCTGCCTAATTCTAATAAAAATTCTTGAATATGTTCTAACAAATTAGATTCTAAATCTTTTTCTAAAAATCTTCTATCTTTAATATCTAAAAATTCTAGTACATAAGGATCCTTAATAAAAATTTCTTTTTTATCTTTTAATATATTTATTTCATTTTTAACTTCAGTTTTATAATCATCACTAGTAGAAATTAATCTTTCATAATAAAAACTATTTATTTGTCTTTCCAACTCTCTAACACTCCAATTTGATTTTATACATTCTTCCAAATAAAAAGATCTTCTTTTTTCATCACTTATATTCATGATAATACGATTATGACTCCAACTTAACTTCTTCCACAACAAGGAAGTATTTTCTTTATACTGGTCACACAGTGTGTGACCAATATTATACGTTAAATAAAACTTTTTCATTGCTTTTAAATTTGATATTCCAAAACCTTGTCCAAATTCATTAGTTAATTTTTTTGAATAATCTTTAATTATTTTATTTTGAGAAGCTTCTAAATGATGTATTTCTATAAGTTCATTTATTGTTTTTCCAATATTGTAATATAATTCAACCATTTCATAATTAATATTTCTAATAATGTTATTTTTTGAAGTAATTATCATATTATTAATTTTTTTATAATAGTCATTAATAACCTCTGTTTCTTTTATAATTAAATCATTTTTCATTTTTACCTCCTTAAAAAAGAGATACTATTCCTTAGAATAATATCTCCGCATCATGCATATTTCTTATTTGCCTTAAGAAATATACTTTATCATCTAAATTGTCATATAAATATCAGGCAAACTATTTATATATAAGTAATTATAGCAATTATTATTAGTATAGTAAAGTAATACTATACTTTTTTAGTTCCAACTAATATTTCTTTTAATTACTTTAGCTGGATTACCAGCATATAATCCTCAATATAACTGTATCATTTATATTAATTTGATTATCATCTAATTCTGGAACATCAATTATTGTTGCATTTAAAAGTCTCTTTTTCATAGTATTAATTTGACTAACTAATAATCCTTCTTTTTGTTGTAAAGCATCAAATTCTCCATTATCATGTGCTTCATCTCCAGCTGCATTTTGAAAACAATAACTCATTGATTTCTCATTTTCATTAAATTCTTGAATTAATCTTTCAATTTGTTGTTCTAATTCTATATATCCTTCTTTTGTCAAAAATGTTTTATTTTCCATTATTATTCCCCATTAAATAATTTGCCATTTGATCATAAATATCCAATTGATTTTTAAAATGTTCAAAATTCTTTTCTTCACTATTCATTGATTTTGGTAATTCATCATTTTCAAATATTACAATTTTATCAAATGTACTTCCTTCACCATATGCTTTTAAAGAAATACGAGCTTTTTCTATACTTACAAATTGTTTTATTATCCCATCAGGATTAGCATAAGTTAAACATTCTTTTAATAAAATAGTCCTATTCTTTTTTCCTCTCATCATTTTTAAAATTTCATCACTAGTAAGCATACCATTTATATATTTTAAAAAAGGTCCAGGAAAACCACCAAGTGATTCTATATAATATCCTACATCAGATTTTATAACATCTTTTTTTAATTTATTAGCAGCATATAAAGCAGAATATTTTGAAACCTCCATAACATCATAATCTTGTATTTCAGGAGTATCTATTTTTTCTTGCTCCAATATAATATTATATTTACTAAATATATCCTTTGCAATTTTCCATTTTCCAATATTACCAGTAATCATTACAACTTTTTTCATACAATCTCCCTATCACTATATTATTCTTTTTAAAATGAAATTTGAAATATTTTCTACGCTCATTTCTCCATCAATTCTTTCAATATTATATTCTTCATCATATAGATAATTTGATTCAAATCCAATTCCCAAATATGGATATTCACACTTAATATTTCTGTGATGATATAAAATTGCTCCTAATGATTGACCTGCATCAGTAGAAATTGGACTTACATATACATTATCGTATATTTTTTCATAATGACTAATCCTCCTAAATTGATTTTATTCTAACATTTTTTATTTATTTATCAATAAAAATAAATAAACATTTAAAATAATTATAGTGATATAAAGTATTTTTATATATTAAAAAAGGAAAATACTATTTTCCTTCATTATTATAATTATTAACAGTTACATTAACTTCTTTAACATTAATAGTAGCTGTATTTTCTAAATTAGATTTTTCTTTTTTAGGTTTTTCTTCTTTTCCATTTCCAAGTATACTAGATAACTTTTTAGCAATCGCATCTCTTGTAAATGGTTTTGCTAAATAATCATCAAATCCCATAGCTTGATATTTTTCTTTTGCTCCAGTCATCGCATCTGCTGTTAAAGCTACTACAGGAGCATGGAAGTTTGGCATATTTCTAATATAATTAATAGCTTCATCTCCACGCATAATAGGCATTAATATATCAAGTAAAACTATATCATAATTATTATTCATTTCTATTTTTTCAATAGCTTCTTTACCATTATAACATTCATCTATTATAAAGTTAAATTCTTTAATTGCTTTCTTAAGAACTTTAATATTTAACATATTATCATCAACAACAAGAATTCTTTTTCCTGTATAATCAAGTTTCTCAACAACTTTTTCATTTTCCTTTTTAATTCTTTCAAGCTCTTCTTTATCACCAAGTTTCTGAGGTAAAGTAACAGTAAAAGTTGTTCCAACTAAATATTCACTATCTACTTTAACAGTACCACCCATTAAATCAATAAGTGTTTTAGTAATAGCAAGACCTAATCCAGTTCCTTGAACATTACTTGATTTTTCTACTCCAAGTCTATCATATTTAGCAAATAATTTATCAATATCTTCAGGTTTAACACCACGACCTGTATCACTAACAATTATTTGTAAACTGCCTGAAGCATCTAACCAATTAACTATATAATCAACATGACCACCATCAGTATATTTATATGCATTTGATAAGAAATTGTTAAGAATTTGTTTAATTCTAAGTCTATCACCATATAATACTTCTGGTAAATTATCAGCTATTTTAACATTAAACTCTAACTTCTTTTCAGAAAATTTAGTTCTATTAATCTTAGCAACACTTTCAAATTCTTCTCTTGGATCATAGTTACCTTCAACAATATCTAATTTTCCACTTTCTATTTTACTAATATCTAAAATACTACCAATAATTTCTAAAAGCGTATTACTAGCATTAATAATATCTTTAGTATCTTCCCTAACTTCACTAGGTACTTTATCTTTATATGAATCAATATCTTCACTTAAACCAACAATAGCATTCAAAGGAGTTCTAAGTTCATGAGACATACTACTTAAGAACTCACTCTTAGCTAATGAAGCAGCTTCAGCTCTCTCTTTCTCAGTCTTTTCATATTCAACAAGTTTAGCATCTGGATTTTCAATTGTGAAGAACATCAATGATGTAAGTGTTGAATTTAAAAATGTTAAAAGTGTGATTTCAGGATTTATTATTTGAACAGATACACATATAAAACCAAATAGCAAAAATATAGGTAATGGTAAATATTGTTTTTTTCTAATATTGCTACCTTTAACAATAATACTATAAAACATCAATCCAAAACAAATTATTGCTAATCCAATTAAATAATAGACACCATATCCAAATGAATACGCAGCATTACCATCAACATTTATATTTAATGGTAATATATAGAGCATAATAATTGAAACTAAAGAAACAAAAACAGTAATTCTTTTTACTCTTTTAACTTTTAAATTATAATTACTATCTTCAATATTGTATGAAACTAATAAAAAATAATCTGTAAACAACAACGCCCATATTGAATATGATATAAGATATGTTTTAGAGATAAAAACATTTATTGGATGCAAAACAGAAAAATTCTTTATACAATAATAACCGCCAATATCAATAATTAATTCAAATATTGCAGCTAAAACTAATTTACTATATATTTTATTTTCTTCAGAAGCAACCCTAGCTTTAGAAAAATATGATATAGCCATTATTCCTAAATATATTAAACTTACAATTGAAATTACTACATTAATCATTATAATCACCTATACTAAATAAATTATAAACTAATTTTTCTATAAAATAAAGTAATAAATATATTTTTTTATAAGCATTATTAAAATTTTACTAAATTAACATTTTCTACTGATAGAATTCTTTTTCTTTCACCATTATTATTCATATAATTAACGTTAGTACTTTCTAATAAATAATTTATATCAACTTTTCCTCCAGCATTTATTGGTATATTTTCAACAAAAATAATCTCATATGGAATGCTTGATTCTTCCATATTTTGATAACAATACTCATATATTATATTTTTTTGAATTTCTAAATCAACATCAGGATTATCAAGTTGAATAAAAGTTACTGGAACCATTTGCTCTTGAGGATGCTCAACACCCGTTGTAAAACAATTTTTTATATTGTTTAATTCAAGTAACTTACTATCAATTGCTTTTGGATGAACATTAATTCCATTTCTTCCAAAAATATTTTTTATTCTATCAACAAAAAATAAACATCCATCTTGATCAATATAACCAATATCTTTCATATGTAACCATGTGCTTCCATCTTTATGAACTTTCATTACTTTATTAGTTTCATCTTTATTAAATAAATATTCTTTCATAATAGATGGACCAGAAACAGCAATTTCCCCTGGCATTTCATATCCTAATTCATCTAACGTATCAGGATTAAATATACCTACATTTTCTTTTGAAAATGGTATACCAACGCTACCAAATTTATATGAGCCTTTTACTTGATATGTTATAGCACCTTCATTTTCGGTTGCACCATATCCTTGACGAATAGCAATACTCTCATCATCATAATTTTGGCTTCCATTTATTAATTCTAAAGTATTATTATTTAAAGGAGCTCCACCTGAAATCCAATTTTTAATATATATTTTCTCTTCTCCATTTAGAATATGTTGCTTTAAGTTTTCACAATGAACTGGGCCTGCAACTACTAAATCAATATTTTTTTCTTTAACTAAATCATATAAATCCATTGTAAAACCTGGTGAAAAATATGTTCTTAATCCACCAATCATACTTACAACACAAGCTGTAGCACCATATGCTAAAGAATTATTCATAATATCAAGATATTTATCACCTACATTATTTTCAATACCACCATTTAATTGTTGTGTTATACTGGTATTCATATTTTTCCCAGTCAATCCAACTCCTTTTGGTATTCCGGTTGTTCCTGATGTTCCTTCTATTAAAATAACTTTATCTTCGTCATAGGAATAATCAAAATCATATTTATGTTCTTTGCTTTGATATTTTAAAAACTCAAAATAATCCATACTTTTAGAATATTTTTTTCCATTATTGCCACTTAAAGTTTTTTTCAATTTGATTATTCTTCTAATATATGATGGTAATGCTTCTGTACCATCTAAATGTATGATATTATCTATTTGTGATAAATTATTTTTAATTGTACTATCATATTTTTCAATAAATCCATCAAATAGAAAAATATTTTTGATATTATATTTTTTTATTGTTTCATCCAAAACAGTTGTTGGTAATAAAGGATTAAATGGATAAATTGGAATCCCAAGTTTCAAAGTAGCAAATAGTAATTCTTTTGCTTCAGGAAAATTAGGTAAAATAGCCAAAATAATATCATTCTTATTAATTCCTAAACCTACAATGCTACTTGCAATTTTATTAATATCTTTTAATAAAGAATTAAATGAAATATTAATTTCAAAATCCTTTTTTGGCATATACGTTAATGCAACATTTTCAGGAATACTTTTTGCTGTTTTTTCTAATAAATCATATGGAGAAACTTTTGGAATATCCACTAATAAATTTTCTTTGCTATAATACTTAAGCCAAGGTTTATCTATACTTGCATATCCTGTTAATGGTCCTTGTAGTGTACCATTGGATAAGTCTCTTAAATATAAATTTCTCAATTTTTTTTCTTCTACAGATAATTCTGAAATATGTTTTTCTAAATCTTCTTTTGTCATATCTTTCCCCTTTATTGGTCGTATATTATAACACATAATAACTAAATAATCAAATTAATTATTATTTGTGTTACTTAAACAATCTATCATATTAAAGAAAAGAAAACAAATAGTACGTATCATAATTGATACGTACTTTACAATGCTTGTTACGTTTTTGATACACGTGTTATTTTTTTAGTGTTAACTCTTCATTATTAGTAAGAGATGCAATTTCTATTAATTCATTATTTTAATCCTCTAATAAAGCATAAAAAAAGAAAACACTTCTTTTTATTCATTTAATCTTTTATATTCTTTTATTGCTTCTATCATATCTGGTGTTATTACAAGATTTTTTGGATTATTTTTAATGTTTTCTTTTAATTTATCTATTGATTCATCTATTTTGATTTTTTCTATTTTAAAGTCATAACTAAGTTCATCTTTTGTATAGTTTGTATTACTTAAATCTACTTTTTTATCTGTTTCAATTAAATAAAAATAAATATCACTTTGTCTATTGTTACCAACATATGGATGATCTTTACTTAAAAAAGATACTTTCATAAATGGATTTTTTATTTCATTATCATCTAAAATAATACCAGTTTCTTCTCTTACTTCTCTTTTTAAGCAATCTTTAAATGTTTCACCTGTTTCTAAGTGGCCTCCTGGAAACTGATATACATTATCTGCTTTACCAATAAGTATACAGTCATCTTGTATTATTAAAGCTTTTGTTCTAATAACTAATTCAGTAATATCTTCTTCTTTTAAATTATTATCATTATGTATTATTTTTTTCATAATTTATTTACCTTTCACAATTATCATTAAATTAAATACATCAACAATATTTTCTTTAAATCTTTCTATATATATTCACCATTTATTACCATTTTAATTTTATCTATAGAAGATAAAGCATATTTTTCTATTTCATTTAGTTTAAGCCATTTAATTTCATAATAATTATCTTCACCCATCTTTTCTTTTTCTTCTAAATATAGCAAGTACACTATCATTTCAATAATAATTGCTCTTGAACTAACTCTCTTATCCATTAGTACCCCTTTTTTTACATTATTTTAAACTTAATATAATCATTTTTGACTAATATATATTTCGTTACCCTTATTATATGTATCAATTATACAATAACCACCTATTGGAATAGTTGCATTAGGAGTTGTATGTCCAAAATTAGCATTTATAATAATTGGAATATTTTTTAATTCTTTTTTATCTAATATCTTTTTCCATTTTTTTAAATTCATTTTTGTTTGTGTTTGGCTTCTTCCAATTACAATACCCTTTACTTTATCAAAATCTTTTTGCTGAATTAATGAAACAAGATTTCTATCAAATTCATATGGGAATTCTTCTCCAACTAATGAATCTTCCTCAATAAATAATATTTTATCTTTTAAACTTGGCATATATTTTGTACCTTGAAGAAGATTAAAACTACAAAGATTACCTCCTATTATTGTTCCTTCTGCTTTACCAGGATTAATAATTATTTTTCCTTTATTTTTTATAAATTTTCTCTTGGTTTGATCATCATACCATTTATCACTACTATAATACTCTGGATCATCTAAATAAAATAATTCTTTATTTATAGATTTATTAAAATATTCTATTGTATCTTCTAAACCTGTTTTCATAGCAAAGCTGTGAAAATTAGGCCCTAGATATGTAATTAATCCAGTTTGAGCATATATAGCATTTAATAAAACTGTTATATCAGAATAACCACATATTATTTTAGGATTCTTTTTAATTAAATCATAATCAATATAATCTAATAATTGATTAGCATTATATCCTCCTAAAACAGAAAGAATTATATCTATATTTTTATTTTTTAATGCATCATGAAAATCTGTTACTCTTTCATTAACACTTGAAGATATAAATGAATCACATACGTTAGCATTTTTAGAAAAATAAACATTATATCCCAATAATTTTAATTTATCATTCGCCAAACGTATATTAGATTCACAAATCATTTTTAAGCTTCTTGATAAAGCACAAACCATAATATTTTTCATAATATCCTCTATCTTTTTAGTATTCTTGGAACCCTTTGTGAAATTGAACTCATTACTTCATAATTACATATTCCATTACACCAAATTCCAACTTCATCTATCGTTAAATTGTTATTATCCCAAATAAATACTTCCTGTCCTACATAAACATCTTTTATGTTAGTGACGTCTATCATCATATTATCCATACATATTCCAATTATTTTTGCTTTTTTATTATTTATAATAACATATGGTTCTCCTGTTTCTAAGGTTAATAAACCATCTGCAAAACCAAATGGAATAGTAGCAACTAATGTCTTTTTATTGGCAATAAAGTTTTTATTATAACCAACTGTTTCACCTGCTTCTATTGTTTTTAAAAAACTAATGTTGGTCTTTAAAACCATACTTGGTTTTAAATCCATCTCATCTCTTAAACTATCGTTTGGATAATATCCATATATAAGTATTCCAACTCTTACCATATTATATAAATAATCATGATAATACTTTAATCCTCCACTACTACAAACATGAATATTGTTTGGATATATTCCTTCCTCATTAAATTTTTTTATTGCATTTTCAAATATATTTATTTGTTTCATAGAAAACTCTTTATCTGAGTTTGTAGATAAATGAGTAAATAATCCGTCCATTTTAATATTTTTATTTTCTTTTAATCTACTAATATATTCATCAATATGTTTAACTTGTATTCCTGTTCTTCCCATACCTGTTTCAATTTCTGTATGAATTCTTACTTCATGATCATCATTATTCAAATCAAATATATTTGAACCATTTAAAATAAAATCATATTTTTTTGATTCTTCATATTCATTATTTGATAAAGGATAAAGTATTAATATATTATTTTTATAACCATTATTTCTTAGTTTAATTGCTTCATCTAGTAAAGCCACTCCAACATAATCAAAATCATTTAAAATGTCAGGACAATAATTTAAATGTGAACCATATCCTTCTGCTTTAACTATCGGCATTATTTTAACTTCATTATTTAAGTACCTTTTTAATTCATTAATATTATGTTTTATATTGTTTATATCTACTATTAATTGTGTGCTTCTCATATTACATCACCTCAAATACATAATATTGAAATATAGCATTTCTTTTTTTATCATAACCATTACATATAATTGGTTTTAAATTATATTTTATAAACATTTCTTTTCTTATTAATACTGGTGTATGACCAAAGCAAACTATTAATCCATGTTTTTTTACTTTATTAATTAATACTTTGAATATTTTATATGCATTATAAGTATTAACCACTTCAGAATTTAAAAATCTTAGAAACATTACATCAACAGAATGGTTCTTAATTGGTGAATTAATCGCATCACAACACTTGGCTTCATCTACGTAATCTTTAGCATAGTTAATCATTTCTCTACTTAAATCATGACCAATTGTATAAGTGGTTTTAAAATTCTTTTTAAATTCATTCAAAAATTCTCCTGTAGAACAAGCCGGATCATAAATAATTTTAAATTGTTCATTTAAGCTTTTAAAGAAATCTATAGTAAAACTTCTTAAATGTATTTCTCCATAACCTAAGTATTCTTTCTTTTCCGGATTAAAAGACCATCCTTCTTTTGGAGATGTTTCTTCTCTATTAGTATAAAAGTCTCTATATTTATATGGATAATAAATATCTATATTTCTTTTGGTTTTTATATCATTAAATATATGTTTTTTTTCTTCATTAGTAAATGGATAATAATCTATTCTAATCTTTCTATTTTTATAATTTCTTTTATACAAAAAACCTAATAACATAGGAGCTGTTATCATACTACAATTAATTGCATTTATTTTATCTTCTATTCTTAAAATAGATCTTATTTTTCTACCAACAATTATTTTACCTTTATAATTATTTAGTAAAAATATATTTTGAGGCAAATTATAATCATAATCTTCAAATGTTTCAACATTTCTACTTAAAATATTCTTTATATTTAATTCATCTATATTTGATACACTTTTTTCATCAAAATATAATTGATTATAAATATCAATTTCTATTTTTTCTAATTCATTATAATAATCTAATGGTTTCTTATTCTTATATGAATACATATAAACCCCCTATATTTTTCTTGCCATTTCCTTTTCTTTTTGTATTCTAGCAAATTTTGAACGGCTTTCTTTTTTCTTTTTCATAAGCGTTTCATCTAATGAATCCAAACTTGCTTTCATATCATTAATAACAAAAGTAGTTTCATTTCTAGGATCTGGACCAAGATATTCCATTTTAACATCTTGATTTTTACTAATATCATATCTAGAAATATATGAAGTATAAGTTGCTCTTCCACTTGTAATCATTGATAGTTCAAGAGGAAAATTCATCATATTAGAAGCAGGTGCCTCTCCTTCTATAGTTACTTCTCCTTTATAATTATTAGTAATTCTATATATTCCATTTTTTGATGTAATTAATTTTATAACACCACTTAAATATTCTTCTGGAAAAGCAATAATATAACTTGAAATAGGTTCAAGTAATTTCATATTTGCTTTCTTTAAACATCTAAATAAAGCAAGTGGAGTTATTATATTAAAGTGAGAAGGATCACTTCCCATAGAATCAAATTGTCCTCCTATTAAAGCAACCTCCATATCAGTTAATTCCCATCCATTTAAGCCTTGATTCTTATAATAATCTATTAATCTTTCTATTTGTCTTTGATATTTCAAATGCATAAAATCTGTAGATAATTTTGAAACATATCTAAATCCACTCCCTCTTTCTAATGGAGATACTTCTAATTCTATTCCTGATACACAAGTATAACTTGCTTTAGAACTTGCACTAACCATTGGTACTTCTTTATGTATAATTATTGGATTTTCAATATTAACTTTAATATCAAATCTATCTTCTAACATTGTTTTAATTATTTGAGCTTGTACTTCACCCATTAAACTACAATAAATAGAATTTGTTCTTTCATTATATCTAACATTTAAATATGGATCTTCTTCATTTAAAATTCTTAATGATTTCATTAATTCAATAGTATCTTTTTTATTAACTGGATTAATTTCCATTGTTAATAAAGGTTTAACAAAACTAATATATTTATCTAATCCCTTATTATTACCAATTATTTGTCCACATCTAACATCTAGTCCATTAATAATAGCTATATCACCACTATAAGCACTATCAACTGTTTTCATTTTTGATCCAAAAGGTATCATAATATTCTTTATTTTGCCATTTGTTTCTTCATCAATTTTAATAGTATCTCTATTATTAATATTTCCATTTAATACTTTAACATATGCATTTTTTCCATTTTTATCAACTCTTACCATAAATACATATGCAGAAGTATATCCTTCATTATGTTTTTTGGTAGTAGGCAAATATTTTGATATAGCATCAACTAAATCATCAATTCCTTTATCTATTAATGCACTACCACCTATTACAGGAAATATTTTATTATTATAGGCTAAATCTATCATTTTAGAATTTAACCATTCATTATCTATTTCTTCTCCATTTAAGTAACGCTCTAATACTTCATCGTCAACTATTGACAATTCTTCTATAATTTCTTCTTTTTTAGATGAAATAATTTTTAATTCTCCATTATCATTTTGATATACATGTTTTAATGTTAATGTGGGAATTTTTAAATTATTTTGTAATTCAGCAATTACTTTATCAAAATCTGCACCTTTTCTATCCATTTTGTTAATGAATATAATTACTGGAACATTTTTTTCTTGCAAAGCTCTCCATATAGTGTATGTTTGAGCTTCTAAACCCTCAACCCCAGAAATAACTAAAACTGCTCCATCTAATACATTGATAGCTCTTTCTACTTCAGCAGAAAAATCTACATGCCCTGGAGTATCTATTAGTTGAATGGTTTTATCATTTAATTCAAAAGAAACAATTGAATCTCTTATCGTTATTCCTCTTTCTTGTTCAACTTTCATATTATCTGTAACAGTATTACCAGTATCTACTCTACCAATACTTTCTATTACATTTGTATGATATAAAAGATGCTCTGTTATTGTAGTTTTACCAGCATTAGCATGCGCAAATATTCCTAAAGTTAACTCTTTGTTATCTTTTCTATCCATATATATTCACCTACATATATAATTATAATATTTTATTTAAGATTTTTCATTTTTTCAAGGACAATAGTTTTAATTAATTCATTATATTTAACACAGCTAGGTCCTTTAACATCCATATCATTATTATTCATATGTTTAGCAGCTGGACATCCAGTACCACATATATATCTATATTTACAATTCCTACATTTTGGAATTACATTAACACTTCTATTAAACCAATTATCTATTTTTTCATCATCAATTTCATATTTTGGATAAAATATACCAACTCTATAGTCATTGTTTCCAATACCATGCCAACATTTATAAACATTTGCTTTGCAATCAAGAATGAATTGATTCTTAGCAGCACCACAATGTCTTAATACAGGTTGATATGGTATATCATTAAAAATACTTTCGATAAAAGTTTCTGGATGAAATTTTTTCCTAAAAACTCTCATATTTGGATTTTGTTCTTCTAATTTGTATATTCTTTCTATTCCAATTTTTTCATCAACAATATTTTGTTCTCCAGAACAACCTCCATCTTGTAATAAATACAAATATGGTTTTAAATTTTTATTATTTTTAAATCTTTCTATTAAAGTATCAGCTAAAGAAGATAGTTCATTAATATTAGAACCATCAACATTAACTCTAAGCACTATTTGAATATTATTTTCTAAAGCAAGTTTTATATTATTCATTATTAAATCAAAACTACCTCTACCATCATGAAATATTCTCCTACTATCATGTACTTCTTTAACCCCATCAACAGTTATTTGTATATGTTTAAGAGTTTCTTTATATTCATTGAATAAATCAATATAATAGTTTAAATCAACACCATTAGAAACTATATCAATAGAATAATTTCTCTTTTTTGCTGATTCAAATATATATCTAACTGTTTTTAAATTACATCTTAAAAGTGGTTCTCCTCCCATTATAGTTATTCTAATATCATCATTACATTTACCATATTTTTCCTCATATGATTTCATTATTTTGTCAATTCTATCAAATTGAATATCAACCATTTTTAATGAATCAATATCAACTGTTCCTTTAATCATATAAGTCTGTTCATAACAATAAATGCAATGAAGATTACAAGCATAAGAAGGTACAACTAAAAAACTAGGAGTTGCAGATCTTTCTAACTCCTCTAATCTACTATTTAATGATTCAATAAACTTCAAATATTGTTTTTCTGTTTTAAACAAATATCTTCTTTTTATCATTGCTTTAATTACATCTTCAGGTAATTTATCAAATTCATTTTTAATGATTAATTCATATATATCTTTTTCAATAATATCTGTAGCACCATTTATAAGGTTTATCATTATTATTTCATCATCTTTATAATTAATAAATTCTATTTCTTTTATTAAAAACATATAAACACCCCTCGTTATAATATTTGTATAAGGGGAAAGCAATTTTCCCCTTATTATAGAGTATCTAATATAATTAGATATGGTAATGACAAGATGCATTACTTGTTGTTACTTTTTCAGTTTTAACAACAACTTTTTTATTTATAGATTTCATTGCTTTCCCTCCTCTCACATTAATTATACATACAATATTAAAATTGGCATAATACAAATTTTTTATAATGATATAACTATAAGTTATAATAACATTAAATATTTAATATTTTTTTTAAAATTAGCAATTAAAAATTGTTTTTTTATAATTATATGTTATAATATGTTCCAAGGAGGAACTATGGATATTAATTATGATTTATATAAAACATTCTATGTGGTTGCAAATTGCTCAACCATTACAGAAGCATCTAAAAAACTCATGATTAGTCAACCAGCAGTTACTAAAGCAATCAAAAATTTAGAATGGCAATTAAATGGTACATTATTTAACAGGAATAAACAAGGAATAAAACTCACAGAACATGGAAAAAAGTTTTATAATTATATTAGTCCTGCTATTGAACAAATGCAGGAAGCATCAAAAATATTTGACAATATTAACAAAATTGAAACAGGAGAATTAAAAATAGGAACAAGCAATACCATCTTAAAGTATTTTCTAATGCCATATTTAAAAAAGTATTCAAAGAATTTTCCAAAAGTAAATATTTCAATTGAAGAAAGTTATACACCATCACTTATTAATATGGTTAAAAATGGTAATTTAGATATAGCAATTATATATGCCAAAGAAGGTGACAAAAAATTAGATGGATTAAAAGTTTTTAAACTACAAACATTAAACTATTGTTTCATTGGTAATAAAAAATATAAAAATTATGCCAATAAAATTGTAAGTTTTGAAGAATTAAAAAAAGAGAGTTTAATTTTAAATACAATTAATCCTATCCAAACTTCACTATTAAAGAATGAAAATAATACTGATTATCTAGCACATATAAATCTAGCTAGTCATTCACTAGTTTATGAATTTGTCAAAGAAGGATTTGGAATAGGACTTGTAATAAAGGAATTTATTAAGGATAATTTGAATGATAAAAACTTATATGAAATAAAGATAAAAGAAAAATTTCAACCATTAAATTTAATAATGATTATAAATAAAAATAATTTTCCAACATATGCAACATCTCAACTTATAAACATAATAAAAAATAAGGAGGAATAATAATGAAAATATTAATAGTTACTAATCTTGAAAACGAATGTAGTATAGAAGATGTATGGATAGCAAACTCATTTATTGAAGATGGTAATGATGTTAAATTAGTTAATAAGTATTATGATAAAAGATTTGAAGAAATATATGATATATTTATTAAAAGATATTCATGGATAGAAGACATAAATGAATTTGCAGTTGGCGCTAATGAATCTGATTATGAAACAAGAATATTAGAAAAAAATTTACCAAGAATAAATTTTGATGGTAAATTTGATAATCAAGGAAAACACTATTTATCTCACCTATACAATTTAGGTTATAGTGTAGTACCAACTATTAGCGATATTAAAGATTATGATCTTATTAAAGGATATGATAAATATTTAATTAAACCGGTAAATGGTTATGCTAGTTATGGAATAATGGAAGCAGATAAAAATAGTATTTTTGAATATTGGAACGATAATTACGTAATACAACCAAAACTTAATTTTCAAAGTGAAGTACAATTTTATTTCATAGGTAGCAAATATGAATTTTCACAAGTATTTACTCCAAAAAAACTTTTATCACATGAAAATGCAGTTTTTTATAATCCGACAGAAGAAGAAATAAAACTTGCTGAAAATTTTGCTAAATTAAATGGTGATAGTTTTAACGGAGTACAAAGAATAGATTTCTTGAAAGTTAATAATCAATTGTTGTTATCAGAATTAGAAGATGATAGTCCATATATGGCAATTGAAGCATTATCATTAAATGATAGAAAAAGATTTATAGATGATTTTAAAAATATGGTTTATACATATTATAATAATTTTAAAACAGAAAAGGATCATCAAAGAGTTTTAAAAAGATAATTCAAAATAAATGAATTATCTTTTTTTAGAATTTTATATTATATGCTCTACAAACATTGTTATAAACTATATCATCTTTTTCACTTTTAGAAATGTTTAGCATATCAACTATTTCTATATAACTAGATACATCATTATATTCATCCGAAATAGCAAAAAAATCTGTACCATACATTATTTTCTTTTTAACATTAGGATATTTTAATATATATTTATTTATAACTTCTGAAATCACTTTGTTTTGTTTATCTCTTTGTGCTTTATTTTCTCCATCATTGCACCCACTAAAACAAGTATATACATTATCATATTTACTGCACATATAGAATAAAGATTCAAAATTGGGCCAATTAATATGACTTGCTATAAAATTAACGTTTTTGTACTTTTTAGCTAACTCTTCAATGTACTTAGCATCTGAATACTCTAAATATGAACTTTTTCCATCATCATCATATATTTCTCCACAATGAAATGTAACTGACAAATTATGTTTATTAGCAAATTCAACTACTTTATAAATTCTTTCATCATTAGCAAAATATTTTTGGTATCCTAAGTATATTTTAATACCAATTATTCTTTTATATTTTTTTAAATCACATTCAATCTTAATTAGTTCATTTTCAACATCATTTAAATCAACCGAATCAATAAAATACATTCTATCATTACTAATAAATTCTTCAAAATCATATGGATCAAGCATCTCATCAATATAAAGTCCTCTAATATTAATATATTTATCAGCGCAAGCTGTTTTCATATAAATATTAAACTCCTCATTTGTTAATACATGCATATGACAATCAACAATTTTTTTATAATTACTCTTCATAAAATCATCTCTATTTAATTATAACATATTTTTAAGTGTTTTCTATTTTAGAATTTAAAACTATTCTTTTCATATTAGTTATTCCTTTTATAAATATCTCTATTATATATACCAACTAATAAATCATCTTTTATAAAGAACTCATAATCTGGACCAAATTCTGGAATTTCACTATCATCAATAAAAAATAATTCTATATCAATATCATCATATTTATTAGATATAGCTTTATTAAGTAACTTTAATTCTTCTTTTTTTATATCTTTTATATTAAATCTTATAATTTTATCTTTAATGTATTCAACAATTTCTAATTTTAAAGTAATAACATTTTTATTACTTGCGTTTTCTATGTCTATATATGCTCTCATATTTATATATTCTCTATTTTTGATTTAATATAATCATCTAATAAATTTGAATCTTTTTTTACCCATCTATAATTAGAGTGTTCATTACTTAATTTAACTTTAATATCTTTCTTTTTAACATTTATTATAAAGTTTAATTCTATATGATGAATATTATTTTTTACTTCATCATCATATCCAATTAATTTACAATCAAAATTATGATTATATCCAATTTCTTCTTTTAATTCTCTTTTAAGTCCTTCTTTTAAAGTTTCTCCATTTTCTAAATGCCCTCCTGGAAATTCCCAAGCACCTGGATATAATTCATCATCTTCACTTCTTTGAACTATTAAAAATTCATTTCTACTTTTTAAAATACCAGTTAATACTATTTTTGTTTCCATAATATTATTCCTTTCACAATTAAATAATATCATAGTTTTGCTATAAATAAAACTATATTATTTTTATAATTTTATAAATGTGTTTTATATCAAAAAAAGAAAACACTTTTAAAGTATTTTCTTAAACTTCATATGTATTTCTTATTAATTCTACAAATTCTTCTATTATTGGAGTTAATAGTTCTTCATTATATACAACTGCTAATCTTAAAGATGGTAAATTATTATCAAATTCAATTATTTCAAAATCATCTTTATCTGACATATTAGAAATAAAGTCTTTAAAAAAATATCCTATTCCTAATCCTTGTCTTGTTAGTTCTATAATAGATTCTGTTGTCCAACTATTAACAACACTTTTTAATGTTACTCCTCTATTTAACATATATTTGGTTAAATCTGCATATGCAGGAGCATCTATAGATGGCAATATTAATGGATATTTGTTTAAATCACTAACACTATTTACATAATAATCATTGTGTATTTTTTTTGAATAAGCAAAGCAATTTTTAAGTTCTTTTAAAAATATTGTTTTACAAGATTCTGAATTAAAGTTCATTGGTGCAACATTTAATAGAATGTCTAATTCTCTTGTTTCAAACATTTTAACTAAATCGCTTGTCGGTTTAGAATATATTTGAAATTTTACATTTTTATATTTCTTATTAAATTCATTTATTATATTACATAAACAAAATGAACTTATGTGACCAGGTGAGCCAATTTTAATAATTGTTTCATAATCTGTATTATATTCACTTATTCTTTTTTCACCAGTATTTAAAATATTAAATGCTGTTTTTACATATTTATATAATTCATCTGCATTCTTAGTTGGTTGTATTCCTTTATTATTTCTTATAAATAGATTGGTATTCATAGTAGTTTCTAATTCTTTTAAAGAATAACTAATTGCTGGTTGGGATACATATAATAACTTAGCTACTTTAGAGATACTTTTTTCTTCATATAAATGCATAAATATTTTATATAAATTATAATCTTTATTCATAATAATCCCCCTTTTAAATTGGTCCTTATATTATCATATTTCAGTCTATTTTTCAAACAATTCTTTTTTTATTAATTCATATGCTTTTTTTACATTATAATCATTTGATAAATTTAATCCATATTTTTTAAGATTTTTAGACATTTTTGTTTTTTCTTTTTCTATTTCTTCATCACTAGAATCAATATAGTTTTTATTACTTTCAACTTCTAATAATAAACCTAAATTATCAACATTTTGAAAACATAATTCTATTTCTTCATTTGTATAAACTATTAAAGTAGAATTAACATCTATTAATTTTTCAAAACCAATTTGTAAGAAAAAATTATAAGCACTATCTATATCATTAATTTTAATATTATATTTTGTTTCAGCAAGTAATTTTTTATTTTTATACTCTTTCTTTTTATAAGTTAATAATATATTTTCTTTATCTTTTTCTATAATATGTCTTATTAATATTGAATTATTAAGTACTTTTAAAATATTCCTTTTACATAATTTAGAAGAAGTTTTTTTCATATAAATATCTTCTAATCTATATGTTTCTTTTATTTTAAATCCTTGTGCTTTTAATATCTTATCTACTTCTTCAAGAGTATTAAATACTCTTAATGTTATTTCTATTTCTTTCATTATTCCTCCTTATTATTAAAATATAATTCTAATCTATTATATTTACCTGTACGAGATATTTTAAAATTATTATTTGTATATTTTTTTATAGTGTGAAGCCAAAATGATTCTGCTACTGTTGAATTAGGTACAGCTTTAATAGTCCAAGATCCTTTATACATATCAAGAATCATATTAACAACTTTTTGACCTATACCCATTCTTTTAAATTGATTTAATATAAATATTTCACTAATCTCATAATTATCTTTTAGGTTATTATCAAGTAATATAAATCCAACTATATTTTTATCATAAACTATAAAATAAGATAAATCATTATCATAATACTTTTCTATATTATCATAAGTATATTCTAATATTTCATAATTAAATGGAGCCGGATAATAAAGTGCTAAATCATGTAAATATAATTGTAATAGTTTATCAAATTTATTTTTATCTTTAAGTTTTATATTCTTAAGCTCAATATTCATACTAATCACCTCAAGATTATTGTATCATAAAAAATACTCTATTAGTAATAGAGTATTTATTTATATTGAAAAGCTTAAAAAGCTTTTTAATTTTGAAATTGAGAATTATATAATTCTGCATAAAATCCATTCTTCTTTAAAAGTGATTCATGAGTACCAGTTTCAATAATATTACCATCTTTCATAACAAGTATTAAATCTGCATTTTTAATTGTAGAAAGTCTGTGTGCAATTATAAAAGATGTTCTTCCTTCTGTTAACTTATCCATTGCATTTTGAACTAGTTCTTCTGTTCTAGTATCAACACTAGATGTTGCTTCATCAAGTATTAAAAATGGACTATCTTCTATCATACCACGAGCTATTGTAAGTAATTGTTTTTCTCCACTTGATATTGAATCATTATCTTCTATTACATAATTTAAATTCTTAGGAAGTGTTTTAACAAAATGATCAATACCAACAACTTTTAAAGCTTCCCATATTTCTTCATCACTTACATAACTTTTATTAAATTTAATATTATCTCTTAAAGTACCATTAAATAACCATGTATCTTGAAGTACCATAATAAATAAATCATGAATATTTTCTCTTTTTAAATCTTTAATAGATACTCCATCTATTCTAATATCTCCACTATTTATATCATAAAATTTCATAAGTAAATTAACCATAGTAGTTTTTCCTGCTCCTGTAGGTCCAACTATAGCAACTTTACTACCAGGTTTTACATTAGCACTAAAATCCTTAATAATAGTTTTATCTTTATCATATCCAAACTTTACATGTTCAAATTCAATATTACCTTTAACTTCTTTTCTATCAAGTTTACTAGTAAGACTAGATTCATCTTCCATTTCTTCTTCATTTAATAATTCAAATACTCTTTCACTAGCTGCTGCACATGTTTGTAAATTTGTAATACTTTGAGCTATTTGAATAAGTGGACTACTAAATAGTCTTACATACATAATAAATGCAACAATTACTCCAAAACTGATAGTTCCTTTAACAACTAATATACTACCAACAACACAAACTGCTAAATATCCAAGATTACCAATAAATCCCATAAAAGGACCCATAATACCAGATAAGAATTGACTCATTCTATTAGCATTATAAACTCCATTATTATATTCTTCAAAAGTAAGTGAAGCATCATTTACTCCATTATAAGCTTTTACTACAATTTGATTTGAATATATTTCTTCAATATGCCCATTTAATTTACCAAGTTCACTTTGTCTTAATACAAAATACTTTTGACTTCTTTTAGTAATAAATGCTATAAACATAAATCCAATTAATGATGTTGCAATACTAGTTAAAGCAAGTATATAATTAGTTTTAAACATCATAATTAATGAACCTATAAATAATGTAATTGATGAAACTAATTGCCCTAAACTATTATGTAATGACATATTAATAGTATCTATATCATTTGTTACTCTTGATAATACATCTCCATAGCTTGTTTTATCAAAAAAACTTAGTTTTAATTTATTTATTTTATGAGAAATATTTGTTCTTAAACTTTTAGCAAATTTATTAGATGTAATTACCATAAAATAATTTTGAACATAATTAAATAGTGCACTAAATAAATACATTATAACTAATGTTAAACCAATTTTTTTAATATTATCAAAATTCATAGTTGGTTTTAATAATAAATTTAAATTTTCACTAATACTAGCAAATTCATCATATACTTTATTACCACTTTCACTAATCTTAGAACTTAAATCTAATACTGATAATTTATCTTCTTTACTTATATTTATTCCATTAATTTTAGTATCACTAAGCATTAATAATTTAACACTATCTGGCAACATTAAAAACATATTTTCATTTTTTTCACTGTTATTTAATATATCTAAATAAACAAGTTTATCTTCTTCACTTAAACTATTAATTTCTTCTTCATTTAAAATAAAATTATTTTTAAAATCTTTTTCTATATCAGTAGTTAATAATTTTAAATTACTAGTATTTACTACTAATCCACTTGATATTTCATTAGTTAATTCTTTTAATTTATCAGGACCAACTATAGATAGTACACTACTTATAGAAGATAATATAATAGCGCATATTATTAATAGTCTATAACTCTTTAAAGAATAAAATAAATTCTTTAAAGCTAATTTAAAATTCTTTGGTTTTTCTCCTGGTACCCCTCTACCTCTTGGTCCATGTGGTCTAGAAGTGTTTTTTTCATTATTCATGATTTAATTCCTCCTTAGATAATTGTGAATAAGCTATTTCTTTATATACTTCACAATTCTTAAGTAACTCTTTATGAGTACCCATTCCTACACATTTACCTTTATCTAATACAATTATTTTATCAGCATTCATTATAGTTCCAATTCTTTGAGCAACAATTATACTAGTAGAATCTTTAGTATATTTTTTTAGTTCTTTTCTTAAAATAGAATCAGTCTTATAATCTAGTGCTGAAAAAGAATCATCAAAAATATAAATTTCAGGATCTCTTGCTATCGCACGAGCAATTGAAATTCTTTGCTTTTGTCCACCAGATATATTAGTTCCACCTTGAGATAAATCACTATCATATTTTTTATCCATTTTAAGTACAAAATCTTCTGCTTGTGCTACCTTAATAGCTTCTTTTATTTTTTCAAGAGTTACTTCATAATTATCTTTATTTCCATAACTCACATTATCTTTAACACTACCAGAAAAAATGATTGCTTTTTGACTAACATATCCAATCTTATCATGAAGATAAGATAAATCTAGTTTTTTAACATTAACATTATCAACAAGTATTTCTCCATCAGTGACATCATAAAATCTCGGTATTAAATTAATTAATGTACTTTTACCACTACCAGTTGAACCTATAATAGCAACAGTTTCTCCACTATGAGCTTTAAAAGAAATATTTTTAAGCATATACTCATCAGAATCAGGATATTTAAAAGATACATTTTTAAATTCAACCTCTCCATATCCAGTACTTTCTTTTAATTTACCATTTCTAATTCTTTCTTTAGTATCTAATACTTCATTAATTCTATCAATTGATACAGCTGCTCTTGGATACATAACAAATATAAATGTTAACATTAAAAATGACATAATTACATGAGTAGCATAACTACTAAATATAATCATATTACTAAATAAATCAATCCTAGCACTTACAATTGCTTCATTGATTATATATGAACCAAAAAAGTAAATACTTAATGATACACCATTCATAATTAAGTACATCATTGGTGACATAAGTCCCATTACTTTTTGAGTAAATATTTGAGTGTTAGTAAGTTCATTATTTCCTCTTTCAAATTTCTTTTCTTGATACTTTTCAGCATTAAATGCTCTAATAACTCTAATACCTTTTAAATTTTCACGAGTAAGTTCATTAATATTATCAATTAATTTTTGAATTTTCTTAAATCTAGGAAGAACAATAATCATTAAAATAATAACAAAAGTTATTAACACAAAAACAGCTCCACCAGTAATAATAGTCCAAGTAAAATTCTTGCCTACTATTTTCATAAGTGCCCATACTGCTGTAATTGGTGCTTTTATTAACATTTGAAGACCCATTGTAATAAGCATTTCAACTTGAGTAACATCATTAGTTGTTCTAGTAATTAAACTACTAGTATTAAACTTCTTTATTTCTTCCATACTAAAAGTTAATACTTTATTAAATAATTTACTTCTAATATTTTTAGAAAATATTGACCCATTAGTAGCAATAATATAACCAACGACAATACTAGATATTAAACTACCAAAAGCACATAATAACATATGTAATCCAACATTCAATATATCAGATGTAGTTCCATTAGTTTGAACAAGTACAGTTATATCACTCATATAATCAGGTATTTTTAAATCTAAATATACTTGTAATACAATAAACACTACTGCAAGTAATATATATATCCATTGTTTACGTTCAAAATTCTTTAATAATTTTAACATGTTTCTTCTCCTTTCAAGTGTCTAATAAATTATATCAGTTTTTATAATAAATAACAATGAAATTATTACGAAAAGAAAAACACGTTTTTTTAAACGTGTTATATACTTTTCTATTTCGCTCTTAATGAATAACATCCTTCAGTAGAATCTTTTATAACTTCTAAATCAAGTTCATGTATAAAGTTATAATTAACAACTCCATCTTTTCCAAATGAATTCAAACTTATTTTCCAACCATTATTAGACTCATATTGTGAATTAACTGTAAATGTAGCAATTCTTATACCTTTGTATGATAATATATCATAATAGCATCCATCTCCAGCACATGTTTTTCTATCTCCATATGAAAAATCATCTAAAGTTTCAATATTATTAGTAACATAATCAATAAATGATTTCCAAGTCATATTTTTTCTTTTTGGAATTAGAGTACTATCTACACAAAACTTATCATTTAAATATGCTGTTAAAGAAGAATCTATTACTACTTTATCACTTGTATCAGCTACTTTTTGTACTCCATTAATATCTTCTATTTTAAGTCCTACTTTATCACTTTGATATTGATATGTTCCGTCAGTTGCATAAAACTCTACAACTTCTCCACTTTGATTAATCCTAATATAATATTCAAGTTCACTTCTTCCTGTTAAATCTAATGAATTTGTACAACCACTCTTACATCTTGAATATACTTTTTCTCCACTTTGAAACATAGAATCATTTATCCAAGTTTGCTGTGCTGTTTTATAAATCTCCTTTATTTCAGTATTAAAACTATTTTCTTTAGCAGTATTAAACATTCCCATAACATTTGGTAGTGCTATTATTACTAAGATTGCAAGTATTGCTATTACTGCTAGTAATTCTACAAGAGTAAATCCTTTTTTCATACACTCATCTCCTAGTATGATTTTATAGAATAAACTATAAAAAGTAAATACTATTTACAATAATTCTTATCAAGTTTTTTTCTAATTATAGTTCCTAAAGTTCTACCAAGTTCTAGTGATGTTGTAAACATTCTAACAATCGCATTAACCGCACTAGCACTAAATCCTACTCCACCTCTTATTAACTTCAATTCACTATCTTGCATTACATCTAAGAGGTCTTAAATATCCATCAAAAACTCCAATTATAAAACTAGCTAAAGCTCCCATAACTCCAAGTACTATTCCTTTAGTAGAACCACCCTTAATACTTTTAAGTTCCATTTCACTAATCACTAACCTCTCTCCTTTCTAAATGATATTTATTTTCAAATAAATCAATTATTTCTTTTTTATGAGTAATGTATATAATTGTTTTATCACTATAAATATCAAATAATTTTTTAATAATCTCTTTTTCTTCATCATTACTAACTTCACTTAATGCTTCATCTAAAATAATATAATTAGAATCTTTAAGTAAACTTCTAGCAAGTATTATTTTCTGTTTTTGTCCTCCTGATATATTAAATCCATTATCTTCAATCATAAAACTATTTCTATTATTTTTACTATCTCTAAAACTATTTAAATTACAAATGTTAATTACTTGTTCATACTCTAAATCACTAATACTTCTATCATAAATAATATTATTTTTTAAAGTATCATTTATTAAATAACTATTTTGTGATACATAAGTAAAACTATTATGAATAATACCTTTATCTATATCTTTAATATTAATATTATTTATATAAACACTACCTTCATAATCATTTAAATATTTGAGTATTATCTTAATAATAGTACTTTTTCCACTACCACTACTTCCATATACTAAAAATTTAGTTCCATAATTTATATAAATATTTATATTATTTAATTCAAAATTATCAAGTTTATAACTTAAATTATTAATATGAATATCTCCGATTAATTTAGAATTACTAGTACTATTTAATTCACTTTTAATCATAAGTAAATCACTAATTCTATTAAGTATATTTTTAATATAGTGAAACTTATAATTTAAATCAATTATATTTTTAAATGGTTCAATAAAATAAAATATTATTGAATTAAACAAAAATAATTCTCCAATACTAATAATATTTTTATTCAAATAAATAATACTCATAAATATAGATAATATATATCCAATATCAATAATAATATTTTTAATAATACTTTGATTATTTAAAAATACTTCTAAATCTTTATTTTTAAATAAATATTTATTAAATGAAAACTCTAATCTTTTAATACTATTCAATATTAAATTTAAATTATTATCTATTTCATATGAATAAATACTATCATTTAATACTTTATTATAATAAGAATAACTTTCAATTAATTTTTCATTTTTTAAAACATAATTATTTTTCATTAATAAAACAATAACATAATAAATAAAGATTACAATAAATAAAATAATAAATAATTTTAAATTAATATTTATTAATATAATAGAACTAAATATAATAAATAATATATTTAATATAGAATTCACAAAAATATTAGAAATATAATTTTTTAAGACTTCTAAATCATTTATTCTAGACATAACTTCTCCAGTTGAAAAAGACTTAAAAAAAAGATAAGGAAGATTAAATATTTTTCTAATAATATTTATATTTAATTTAGAATAAATATTATTTTCTAATATAATTAAATATTTATTCTTAATATAATCTAGTATATTTTTAATTAAATATAAATTCATAAAAATAATTGTTAAATATAAAAATATATCATATCTATAATTAGGTATTATTTTATCTAAACATATAACTAAATAATAATTAACTATTATATTTATAATTATTACAATTATAGAATACATAATTATTTTAAAAAATGTTTTACTTTCATTTTTTAAATAATCAATTATATAACTAAATAAGTCTATATATTTAAAACTATTCTTTATCTCTTTAACTGGATAAATAACAATAGATGTATTTAAATAAATACTTTTAAAATATTCATAACTTATTTTATATATATTACTAGAGGGATCCATAACTAAAATATTTTTTTTATTTATTTTATATACAACTATAAAATGATAATAATTATTTTTAATAGTATGACATATTATAGGTAAACTTACTTTACCATTAATTATATCTTCATAAGTATAATGTATGCCATATCCATCAAATCCAAATAACCTACTTCCAGATATAATATCGTATGCACTAGACCCATCATTATTAGTTTTAAGAATATACCTAAGCTCTTCATGAGATACATTTATCCCATAATACCTCATAATAGATAGTAAACAAGAAGAAGCACAATCTTTATATCCATTTTGTTTAACAATTCATTTTTTATTCATTTAATCCTCCTACTAATATAATAAGAGTAAAATTATAAAAACACTTCTTTTATTAAATAATTCTATATTCTCTTACAATTATTCTTTCATCAGAACAATATTCAATCACAAAACTATTCTCTTTTCTACATATCAATATTCCAATTGTATTATTATTACTTATTTCTTTTACATTCTTATCAATATAATTCATATATTTC
>CACYLI010000006.1 GCA_902775285.1 uncultured Erysipelotrichaceae bacterium
CTTTTGGTCTTCCCATAAATATCATCTCCTTAAAATAATTTTAACATAGAAAAAGTAGACATCTCTTTTTTTGTGTCTACTTTAACTATATCACTTCAAAATAAATAATTCTTCTTTTAATAAACTAATTACCTTTTTCACTAGATGCAAGAGACTCTGCAGTTTGTGAAAGAGCACGTTCAGTATCTTCTTCAGCTTGAGCAGCTCCTAAAATCATTGCATTGAAATCTTCAACTAATTTAACATAATTAGTAAATCTTTGTTTTAATCTAGCAAATCTACCTTGTAAAGATTCGTTAGCATCACCAACAAATACATCACTTCCACCAACTCTTCTCATAGTTGATTCAAATTCATTAAAAATAGATTGCATTTGATTAGCACATTCTTTTACTGTTTGTGCATCGCTTCTAGTTTCTTGATAAGTAATACTTGTAGAACCATTATCGCTCATATTAATCCTCCTTATTAAAAATCTTGTGGTTTATTTTTGAATGTATCAATTATTGATTCTTCATTTTTTGTAACTTTATGACTAGCAGTCATACAGAAAACTCCATAATCATTAATAATCTTAGTCATAGCATTCATATCATCATGATATGTGTCAATTTTTGCAGCTAAAGCTTTAGCAGCAGGTGATACATAACTACTAGCAACCATTCTATGTAAAGTATCATACATTTTTCTTACATTGCTCTCAAACATTTTACTTTGAGTATTTAATTTGTCTCCCTCTTGTCTTAGTACAAGTGGATCAGCTAAAAATAGTTTTGACATATTTCCTCCTTATTTTCTTATATAATAAATATATCACTTTTTAAAATTATTGTAAATAAAATTTACTTTTACTATACAAAAAAAGAATTAATTATTATAACTAATTCTCTTCTTTATGTAATTCCTCAATTATTTTTTCTATTTTTTGTCCATATTCAATAGATTCATCAAATATAAACTTTAATTCAGGAGTATGTCTCATAATTAATCTTTCTGCAAGTAAGCTTCTAAAAAATCCAGCTGCAGCATTTAAATCGCTTGTAACATGTTCTCTATCGTCTGTAGTTGTAAAATATACTTTTGCAAAACTTAAATCATTTGAAACATCAACTGCAGTTATTGTAACATTTTTAAAATCTTCATCTTTTGCATCTAATAAAAGTATATTTCCAAGTTCTCTTTGTATTTCAGAACCAGCTCTTTCTCCCTTTAAACTACTCATAACTTTTTCACTTCCCTTTGTTCAAATACTTCTATAATGTCCCCTTCTTTAATATCAGGAAATGATTCAACTACTATTCCACAATCAAAACCATTTTTAACTTCTTTAGCTTGATCTTTTTCTCTTTGCAAAGATGCTATTTTTGAAGTTGTTACTACAATACCATCTCTTATAATTCTACATAAACCATTTTGTTTAACAACACCACTAACAACATGACATCCAGCTATATTTCCAATTTTTGAAAAATGGAATAATTGTCTAACTTCTGCTTCTCCAATTACTACTTCTTCATATTCTGGATCTAACATTCCCTTCATAGCTGCTTCTATTTCTTCTACTAATTTATAAATAATATTATAAAGTCTTATTTCTACTCCATAACTTTTAGCAGTTTCTTTTGTAGCTTTAGAAGGAATTACATTAAATCCTAAAATAATTGCATTAGATGCATGAGCAAGTACTACATCACTTTCAGTGATTGTTCCAACTCCACTTCTAATAACATTTATTTTTACACCTTCAACATTAATTTTTAAAAGTGCATTTTTAACAGCTTCTTCGCTTCCTTTTACATCTGTTTTTAATACAACATTTATTTCTTTTCTTCCTTCTTTAATTGATTCAAACAATTCATCTAAACTTAAAGCTTTATGAGCAAATTTCTTACTCTTTTCAGCTTCTTTTCTCTTAATTGCTACACTTCTTGCCTCTTTTTCACTTTCAAAAGCCATGAATTTATCTCCGGCTACTGGTACATCTTCAAGTCCAGTAACCTCTACTGGTTTGCTAGGTTCAGCAGATACTACTTCACGTCCAGTATCATCTCTTAGTGTTCTTACCTTTCCATGATTAGTACCTACTACTATTGGATCTCCTAATCTTAGTGTACCATTTTGAATTAATAATGTTACAACAGGTCCTTTATTTTTATCAAGTTTAGCTTCGATTACTGAACCGCTTGCATATCTGTTAGGATTTGCTTTTAATTCTAATACTTCACTTAAAGCATTAATGTTATCGAGTAACAAATCAACTCCTTCACCAGTATGAGCACTAACTCGTACAAATATAGTGTCTCCTCCCCATTCTTCTGGAGTTAATCCAAGTTCTGATAATTCACTCATTATTTTTTCAACGTTTGTATTTGGTTTATCTATTTTATTTATAGCTACTATTATTGGAACATTAGCAGCTTTTGCATGATCTATTGCTTCTATTGTTTGTGGCATTACTCCATCATCAGCAGCCACTATTATAATTACTATATCTGTTACACTTGCTCCTCTTGCTCTCATTTCAGTGAAAGCCGCATGACCTGGAGTATCTATAAATGTAATTTTTCTGTTGTCTTTTGTTACTTGATATGCTCCAATTGCCTGTGTAATTCCACCAGCTTCTCCACTTGCAACATGAGAATGTCTAATATAATCAAGAAGTGTTGTTTTACCATGATCAACATGTCCCATAATTGTAACAACAGCTGGACGAGGTTCTAATTCATCTTCGCTATCTGTAATTACATATTCTTCAAAATTTGTAATATCTGTAGTTTCTTCACGAGTTAATTCTTTGTCATAATCAAGAACTACTATACTTGCATCATCAAATGAAATAGATTGATTTGATGATATCATTAAACCCATTCCAATAAGTTTTTTTACTACTTCACTTGCACTTACTCCAAGTTCACTTGCAAGATCAGATACACTCATTCCTTCTTTATATAAAACTACATTTCCACTAGACTCTTCTTTATTACTTTTTAATTTAGTTTTATTTTTATAAATACTTTTCTTCTTTAGTGATAAGTCTTCATCTTTAGTTATTTTATTAGAATCTTTCTTTTTAATTTTTTCTTTAACTTTAACTTCATCATATACTTCAATATTATGTGCTAAAGCTGCTGCTTCAGCTCTATCTTCCATTTCAAATTTATCTTGAAGTTCTTCAGTTAAATTATTTTCCTTATTAGATAAATCTCCCATTTCATTATCTAACATTATTATTGCTTCATCATCTAAAATATCACTAGGGTTATTATATTTAAATCCAAGTTCTCTTACTTTACTTATAACTAAACTTGTATCTACTCCAAGTTCTAAAGCATAATCTTCTATACTCATATATACCCTCCTTTTAAAATAAAATTATATTTTTGTTAATAATTCATCATATATACTATCTTCAATACTAACTTCTAAATGTTTATCTAAAACTTTAGATTTTCTGGCTTTTTCAATAATATCTCTGTCTTTTTTTAAATATGCTCCACGTCCATTAGCTTTTAGAGTATCATCAACAAAAACTTTTCCTTCATTATTTCTTACTACTCTTAGTAAATCTTTTTTTTCACATTTTTCATGAGAAACAACACAGGTTCTCATAGGTATTTTTTTTATTTTCATTTTAATACCTCCTAATAAATTATGAATTTATTTGTGCATTTATATCAGCAAGTGTCTTAATATTAATTGTATATTTAGTAAGTTTACTAGCAAGCTTTATATTAATTCCTTTCTTACCAATTGCTAGGCTTAAATTTTCATCATCTGCTATAACTAATGCTTCTTTTTTCTTTTCATCAGTTATACTAACATTTAAATTCTTAGCAGGACTTAATGCATTAGCAATAAATTCTTCTGGATCTTCAGAATAAGCAATTAAATCAACTTTTTCACCATTTAACTCATTTATAATATTTGCTATTCTTCTTCCTTTTTCACCAATACAACTTCCAATTGGATCAACTTTTGGATTAGTAGATGCAATTGCTACCTTACTTCTAACTCCAGCTTCTCTTGCTACACCTCTAAGTTCTAAAGTACCATCTTCAAATTCAGGAATTTCATGTTCAAATAATCTTTTAACAAAGCCATAATTCTTTCTTGAAACTAAAATAAGTGGTCCTTTAGGAGTAGATTCTATTTTAGTAATATATACTTTTATACTATCTCCCATGTTTAATTTTTCACCAGGAATAAGTTCACTTTTTGATAAAATTCCTCTTGCTTTACCTAGATCTACATAATAGTTTTTAACATCTTCCATTGCAAGAAAACCAACCATTAATTCATCTTCTTTATCTTCAAATTCACTCATTATTTTTTCACGTTCTGCTTCTCTTATTTTTTGCAAAACAACTTGTTTAGCAACACTAATAGCAACTCTACCAAAATCATGAGGTGTAACTTCTTCTAATATTTCATCTCCTATTTGATAATCTTTATTTATTTCTTTTGCTTCACTTATCGTCATTTCATTTAAATAATCATGACTAACTTTTACTTCTCCTGTTTCTGGATCAATATCATCATCATCATCATTATAATCATCAACAATAGTTGTTACTTTAAATACTTTAATATCTCCAGTAGCTCTATCAATTAATACTCTTGAAGCATAATCTGCTTTTTCATTTTTTCTAAAAGCTGTAGATAAAGCTGTTTGCATTGCTTCTATAACAGTATCTTCATCTATTCCCTTTTCTTTTACAATAAAGTCTAATGCTTTTTTAAATTCTTTTCCATTAACTTCTTTTGATTCTACTTGAGTCTTCTTAGTTCTCATCTTCACTTACTCCCTTACTTCCTACATCTAATACATAATCTTCTATTTCTAATTCTAAAGCATCAATAATTGGATCAACAATATGTGTAGCTTTAACACATAAATCAATATCTACACCTTCTATACTATCTATTGTTACAAAAAGTGTTTTTTGTCCATCTTCTTCTCCAAAATGAACGTTAACTAAATCAATATTTTCTTTTTCAAGTGGTTCTTTAATTGCATCAATTATTTTTTGTTCCATAAAAATCCCTCCCTTTTCAAATTAAAGAGTGGACTTTGAAGCCCACTCTTCGTTGTTACCTGTATTATAGCATAATAAATTTTATGATACAAGAAAAAAATTATTCTTTTCCCAAATAAATTCTAGAAACTTTAATTACTCTACTAAGTTCTGTAATTAAACTAGTATAATTGTTCTTAATATATTCGATATCTCCTTCTTGACTTTTTAATTGATGTTCTAAACTCTGTTTAGTTAGTTCAGTAAAACCTAAATAAGAGCTTTCTCCTTTAATCGCATGAACATATGTAGCATAATCTTTTAAATTATTTGTAAGTAAACTATTTTGTAATTTATTAATCTTATCCATTATTTCATCCAAAAAAATACTAAGTGTTTCATTATATAAGTCTAATCCTAAAGCATTAATACTTGTTTCAATGTCAACTCCATTAGCTTTTAAAAAATTAATATCATTCATTTTCTACCTCTTTTAATAAAATTATAATAAGAATTAAGGTATTTTTCAATTGTTTTATTTGACAATAAACATCTTTTTTTGTATTATACTTCTTAATTATTGGAGGTGTATATGAGTAACTTAGAAGTTTTAAATATGTTAAATAAAGAAAATAGAAAGTTAATAGATGATTATTTATCATTTTATACTCATTTAATGAACAAAGTCGAATTAGAAAACAATCAATCAATGTTTTATGATTCAGAACTAAATACAGGATTAATTGCTTCTATTTCTTTTATGTTATCTGATTTGAAAAATGATAATATTACTAGTACATTCTTTAATAGATATGGTATTAATTATGATTCTTTAATAAGTTATTTAGATAAATATGATTTAAAAAATACTAATTTTATTAAAGCAGAAGAATCTAAATATTTTTTAAATTTTGATTTAGATGCTCATTTTAAAATAATATCAATATTACTAGGAATTACACTTTTTGTAGATCATGAAAATATAAAGTATGATGTACTTCCTAATTATCATTTATTCTACTCTGAAAAAGATAATATTAAGGAAAGCTTATCTAATCTTTTAAAACTATATTATCCTAATATAAATATAGATGATATGTTTGAAAAATATGAAGCTTATATTTATGATTTCTTTGTTGATTTTGCTAAAGAAAACTATGGAGTAGACATAAAAGAAGAAGCAGAAAAAGAATTAAAAAGACTTAACACATTTGATTTTGATGAAGTTAGAATAGATTTAAATAATGAGGATGCTTTTATTACATTTAAAGAAAATGCTAATCTAGAAAAAATAATATTTCATGTTAATAAAAAAGCAAAAAAGTATGAACAAATTGATTCTTCAGCAAGTGATAGAAAAAGAGATTTTATTTCTTCTATTAAATTACCAGAAACATTTTTAATAGAACGAATTGATACTAAAGAAAAAATTACTAAAAAAGTAATCGATTCACTTTTACTTAGTAATAGAAAAATTAAAGGAAATATTCCTATTTCAATAAAAAATATTTCAACAGATGAAACAAATGTTATTTGGCTTAATAAGACATATGCATTTGATTTAAAAAATGAAGATTTAGGTGATGTAAGAATTACTAATGATGAATTACCTGATGATTTAATTGATCCAGATGATGAAGTTAAAACATATACTCCTTATCTAGATAAATATGGAAGTGACTTAACAAAAGTAGAATACTATAAAGATCCAAGTATTGGAAGAGAAAAAGAAATCAAAAGAATTGAACAAATTCTTTGTTATCCTGAAAGAGATAAATCAATAATCATTACAGGAGTTAGTGGTAGTGGTAAAACTGCACTAGTAAAAGGACTTGCATATAGAATTCAAAAAGGTTTAGTTCCAAATGCCCTTAAAGATTTAAGAATTATAAGTATAGATTCTGCTTCTTTAGTTGCTGGATGTAGTTATGTTGGTATGTTAGAAGAAAAAATGAAAAATATATTACAAGATGCAAGTTCATCTAAAAATATTATTATATTTATTGATGAAATACATCAAGCATTAGGTGCTGGTAAAGCAGAAAATGATCCTACTTCTGTAGCTGAAATATTAAAACCATATTTAGATTATGGTCGTGTTAGAATTATTGGGGCTACTACCACAAATGAATATAATGAATTCGTAACTCGTGATGAAGCTTTCAAAACAAGATTTAAAAAAGTAAATATAGATGAACCAGATGATTATATTGTATATTTAGTTTTAGAAGATTTAATAAATAGCTATAATAAGCTAAGTGAAACTAATAAAATTAGTTGTCCAAAATTTAATTTAAATGATGAAGAAAAAGATGCAGTTATTAAATGGTTAATTGATTCTACAAAACCAAATTATAGAACTTATAATGATAGAACAAATAATCCAAGATTAGTTTTAGAAATCATAAAAGAAGCTTATGCTATTGCTAGTTTAAATGATAAAGAAGAAGTAACTATTGAAGATTTAAAAGAAGCTCTACTAAATGAAGAAAGACTATATCCAAGTTCTAAAGAAAGACAAATTCAAAAACTAGATAATTTAAATATAACTTCTATTAAAAATAATAAAATTGATTTTAAAATGATAAAGAAGAAATAATTCTTCTTTTTTTATGAAATAAAAAAGTATTTTAAAAGTCAAAATAACTTTTTAAAATACTTTTATAATATGAATTAAATCCAATTCTATTCTTTAAAAATTCAGGTGTTTGTGCAAATACAAAGTCATCATATAAATTAGCATCCATTAAATAAACCGTTCCTCTATTATTAATTGCAAAACTCCACTCAATTTCTTTAATTTCTTCCATTTCCTTAGCAAGGACTTTAGATAATTCTATAATTTCATTATATTTAGGAATTTCAAATCCATTAAAATCATAAGTATAATTCTTACCATCTTTATCTTTTAAATGTCCAATTATTTTTCCATTATTTGTATTAATACAACCACTTATTATTTCTTCCTTTTCTTTGAATTTTATTGATGAAGAAAGTATCAATGGTTTTTTATCAAATATAGTTGTGACATTTATAAGTACTAAATCACTATTAATATCATCTAATTTTTTATTTTGTTTAAAATCTTTTTCTATTAATACTAACTTATCTTTTTTTATCTTATCTATCATATAAGCAGGACTTCTATAATCATCTAAATTATAAACTTTATAAGTCTTTATAAAACTATTTTTACTACTTCTACATATTAGTTTTTTATACTTTAGACATAATTCTTCATATTGCTTGAAATTTAAATTATTAACATCTATTACTTCTCTCTTTAAATAATCTTTAAATCTTAACATAAATAATTCTTTATCACTTATAACATTAGTTATTTTTTTATTATATAAAAACTTTTCCATACTTTTATGTCTTCTAATATTTGTATAAGTATTTCTTTTTTCAGCTCCAATCATATAGTATTCATATATTCTATATTCGTTACTAGTTAAACGATATCTAATTCTACACCAAATAATATCTAATAAAATTAAAAATCTTATCTTAGATGACTTATCATGTATATAATTTATATTTTTATTTAAATGATATAGGTTATATTTAATTTTTTTTATGAATACCTTTATTTTTTCTTTCATAATCCCACCTGTATTTAATTCAATTATATATTTTTTCATATAAAATATCAATAAAAGTTTGACTACATTATTAAAATTAACTATAATAAATCGTATTTATGAAAAAGGAGTAAAATATGATGAATGAAAGCAATATATTAACAATTCTATTTGAAAGAAAAATATTAAAAAAAGAAGATAATAATATTATATATGTATATTTGCCATTAGAAGTAGTTAAAGGACGTGAATATAATTTTGATGGAACTAAATTATTATCAGTAAAGACTAAATATGTTAAAAATATTACTCCTCAAACAATAGAAAATGTCATGGATAATGAAGATACAATTGAATTTAATTATATTGATGATCTAGCAAACATGAATGAAAAATATGTATATGGTTTTTCAATAATTGTTGATAATTTGTCAAATAGTAAAATTAAAGAAACTATGGATTACATGATTGATGATTTAGAAGAAGTAAAAACTCATAGTATATTTCATACATTTAATTCAAGAGATGGATGGAATAAATTATTTGTAACTGCTAAAGACTTAAATATAAATGTTAATCCAGAGAATTATTATGAATTACAAGACTTAATGTATGGTCAATTAGATGGATTTGATTATGATATAAAAACTCTAATTGAAAATGAAAAAGAAAGAATATCAACTCCAAGTTTTAATCTTATTTTACCATATAAAAAAAGATTATATTCTGATCAAATATATGATAGAGTTAGTAAAACTGTTATATGTCAAGATGAACAAATAAAAAAAATATCAACTGTTATTGCTAAAAATTCTAGTTTAACTATTCCATCTTTAAAATCTAATATTCTTGTATGTGGTCATACAGGTGTTGGAAAAACAGAAATATTTAGATCTATTCATGAAAACTTTAATATGCCAGTTGCGTTTGAAGATTCAAATGAATATACTGCATCTAGTTTTAAAGGTAAAGATGTAACTGATATGTTAGTTAATTTATATAATAATGCAGATGGAGATTTAGAAAGTGCTGAAAGAGGAATATTAGTAATTGATGAAATAGATAAAAAAGCAGGAAACGAACATGAAACACTAACATCTGCAGTTATAAATTCTTTTCTTAAAATGATGGAAGGACATATATATAGAATTACAGTTGGAAAAGAAGAAATTGAGTTTGATACATCATTTCTTACATTTGCTTTCTTAGGTGCCTTTTCTGGTATTGAAGAATTCTCAAATACTAGAAAGAATATTGGTTTTATGTCTAATGAAGAAATAGAAGAACAAAATAAAGTTACAAATATATATACTGAAGAAGCTCTTAGAAAATATGGATTACTTCCTGAATTTATTGGTAGATGTGATACTATTGTTAGAATGAATGATTTAACAAAAGATGATTTAATTAAAATAATGCACGCATCTGATAAAAGTCAATTAAATCTATATAAAGAAGATTTTAGACAAAAAGGTATAAACTTTATATACGATGATGAAACTATAGAAGCTATTGCTAGAAAAGCTATTGAACTTAAAAAAGGAGCAAGAAGTATAAAAAAGATTGTTGAAGAAATAGTAAGTGATATTAATTATCAAATTTATTCAACTAAAAAATTTCAAGAATTAATAATAACAAAAGAAACTATAGAAGATAATAAAAAGTACATTTTAAGATAATAATTCATCTATACTAACTATTCTATATCCCCTACTTTTAATATATTTTATAGTTGAATCTAATTCTATAATATTTTGATTATTTTCCTTGATAAATATAATAACACCTTTATCAAGGATTTTTTTTGTATTTAAAAGAAGATCTTTGTCTATATAATTTATAATTTTAATTGTATTTATTTTTTCTTTCTTGCAATATTCTAATAAATCATAATTATTATAATTTACACAATAAAAATGAGAAGCTTTCTTTTTAAAATCTTTTATATCATTCTTATTAGTTTTATATAAAATATTTTCTAAATCATAATGACTTTTATCTACTAAATAATTAATATTAATACTCTCTAATTCCTTAATACTTTCTATTTTTGAATATAATTTATAATCTATCATATCAATAACTAAGCTAATATTTTTTTCATGATTATTACCACTTAAGATATATTTATCTAAATTATCTTCTTTATTCAAAATACATTTATTTTTCTTAAATTCTAATAAATCTTTTTTAAACCCAATTCCTTTCATATTTGAATAACTCTTAGATTTATCTATTTTAATTCCACTATATCCTAAAACAATACCATCTTTATTAATATATCCTTCTATACATTCATTATCATATACACTAGCATAATCATTAATAGATGTAAGTATTGTATTATTGTATTCTGAAAGTTCTATTACTTTATCTGTATAATATAAACTAAATATAGTAAAAAATAGAATTAATAAATATTTTAAATATGGTTTCATAATAAATTATATAAAAAAAGACTCAAGAATATACATTGAATCTTTTTTTAAGTTCTTTTGTTTCACCTTTAATTTTTTCTCTAATTAGTTTTCCACTAACAAAGTCATCTACACTTATTCCCATCATTTCTATACATTCTTCAATATTAGCTTCTTTTCTAGAAGTTATCAAATTATTAAATACTTTTAGAAATTCCTTTGTACTCAAATCTTTTATTTGATTTAAATGAAGAGCAAATAAATATCCAAGACTATAAATAATATCATCCCTATATGGTAGTTCTAAATGCTTATTAACAATTAAATTTCCATCTTTATCAAAAAATAAATTATCTAATTTATATTCTCCAGTTTTAACTATTATTTCACCTTCATCATTATATTTTATATCTTCTTTTTTAATAGTGTCTGTTTCTGGTACTAATAAATTACCTTCTAAATTTATGAAAGTTTCACGACTATTTGACTTCTTTAATGTTTCATAAGCTGCATTAATAACTTGAAATCTATTGTTATACATAACTAATGGAGCATCTACATCTATCTTATTCTTTTTCAAATAATCATACATTGCAAATTCAAAAGTAGTTGATGGAACCTCTATTAATAAATCACTAAATATATTCATTACTTTTTGTTGAGGAAATCTATATGTTTCAGCATCTATTGCATGACCAAGTTCATGAGTAAGCGCAGTCATAGATACACTAGAATATTTATTAAACATAGCTACTATATAACCTGAATTAAGCCAATTTAAACTTGTAAAAAAACCACCAATATCTTTATTTGTATCAGAGCTCTTATCAACATAATCAAAATGAATTCTTTTTTCATCAAAATACTTTTTAACAATATTATAATACTTATCACCATATTGTGAATAAAATGATAGTATTATATCTATAAATTCTTTTTCACTATATTCTCTATTACAATCAAAACAAGGAATAAGTTTATATCTTATACTTTTTAAATATGCATAGGCATTTCTAAATAAATCATAAAATAATTCATCATAATTATTTGCTTTATTTATAAAATCATTTACTTTTTTATTAATTAAGTCATCTAACAAAGCATCTGTCTTTTTCTCATTATTATATGGTGTTATTTTTGTAAACATTTTTGATTTAGTATTTGCAAGAATACCATTAAGCACACAAAAATTAGGATAATCATACTTAACCATATTTTTATTTGGATTTAATAATAATTCATTTCTTGTATAATAAAGATCTCTTATTAAAATGTTTTCATCAATACTTAACATATTTCCCCCATCATGCAACAATAAGATTATTTTAAAATAAATTATTATTTATTACAAATAAAAATGTTAACTAAATGTATAGTTAACATCAATTGTTTACTTACTAGGACTTATTAACTCTTTACCACCCATATAAGGTCTTAAAACTTTTGGAATTCTAATACTTCCATCTTCATTATAATTATTTTCAACTAAGGCGATTAATCCACGAGGAGATGCAAGTACTGTATTATTTAACGTATGAACATAATATGTTCCATTTTCGCCCTTAGTTCTAATACCTAAACGTCTTGCTTGGGCATCACCTAAATTAGAACAAGATCCTACTTCAAAATATTTTTTTTGTCTAGGACTCCAAGCTTCTATATCACAAGATTTAACTTTTAAATCAGCTAAATCTCCACTACAACATTCAAGTTGTCTTACAGGTATATCTAAGTTTCTAAATACTTCAACTGTATATTTCCACATATCTTCATAATACTTCATTGATTCTTCTGGTTCACATAAAACAATCATTTCTTGTTTTTCAAATTGGTGTACTCTATATAGTCCTCTTTCTTCAAGACCATGACTACCACCTTCTTTTCTAAAGCAAGGAGAATATGATGTCATTCTTATTGGAAGACTATCTTTAGAAACAATCTGATCTTTAAATCTTCCTATCATTGAATGTTCACTAGTTCCTATTAAATATAAATCTTCATTTTCTATTTTATACATCATAGCTTCCATTTCAGGAAAAGACATAACTCCTGTTACTACATCACTATGAATCATAAATGGTGGAATTGCATAAGTAAAGCCCTTATCAATCATGTAATCCCTTGCATAAGCTATCATTGCTTCATGAAGTCTAGCTATATCTCCAAGTAAATAATAGAAGCCTTCTCCACTAGTTCTTCCAGCTGCTACTTTATCCATTCCATTTAATCTTTCAATAATATCAGCATGATATGGTATTTCATATTCTGGTACAACTGGTTCTCCAAATCTTTCTACTTCAACATTTTCACTATCATCTTTACCTACAGGTACACTATCATCGATGATATTTGGAATAACCATCATTATTTCTTTAATATTTTTTTCTAATTCTACTTCTCTTTCTTCTAAAGAAACAATCTCACTTTGAATAGATGACACTTGTTCTTTAACACTATTTGCTTCATCTATTTTTTTATTACGCATTAATTCACCGATAGACGAACTTAATTTATTCTTTTCACTTCTTAAATTATCACCTTTACTTTTACATTCACGATACTCTTTATCTAAATCATATACTTCATCTACTAAAGGTAATTTTTCATCTTGAAATTTCTTCTTAATATTTTCTTTTACAACATCTCTGTTTTCTCTAATCAAATTAATATCTATCATAATTAACACCTCTTAAATATAATAACATTATTTTATCAAAATAAAAAGAGAAAACTCTCTTTTTTTATATACTACCATCCTCCAAAACCAAAAATAATAGCTAAGAGAATAAATAGAATTAATATTATAAAAAATATATTTGAACCTTGATTACAACCTATCATATTATGTTCACCTCCTTATACTAAATAAAAGCACCTAGTATGATTACTAGTAAAATGAATAGTACTAAAGCAAAAGCTGCTCCACCAATTCCATTTGAATTATTACATCCGCATCCAGTATTCATAAAACATTCCTCCTTTTTTATATTTACACTTTATACTATGATAAACTTACTTTTTTGTGTATGATAATTACTTGTATTTTAATAGTTTATTTGCTATTATATTAAGAGTTAGGAGGAATTTATGAAAAGAAAATTATTAATTGGTTTTATATGTTTATTTCTTGTATGTGGATGTAAAGATGTAAAATTAACAGATGGTAAAAATGCAATTGTTACTTTTGAAGAAGGTGGAATTAGTTCTGATGAGTTATTTAGTGTTTTAAAGGATAAATATGGTGCTAATGAACTTGTTAATTTAATAGATGCTTATTTACTAGAAAAGAAATATGATAAAACAAGTGATGAAACTACATATATTAATCAAAATGTTAAATCTATAAAAGATGCAGCATCTTCAGCAAATGTTAGTTTTGATACTTATATTAGTACATATTATGGATTTAATGATGAAAGTGATTTAAGAAGTGCTCTACAGTTATCATATAGAAGAAATAAATGGGCACAAGATTATGCCAAAGAAACAGTAACTGATAAACAAATTAATGAATATTATGATACTGAAGTATATGGTGATATAGAAGCTAGTCAAATTCTTATAACTATTGATGCTTCAAGTAGCGCTACTGATGAAGAAAAAAAGACAGCTGAAAATAAAGCATTAGATACTGCTAAAAAAGTAATTGAAGAATTAAAAAATGGAAAAGATTTTGCAGAACTTGCTAAAGAATATTCAAAAGATAGTAAAACTGCTAGTAATGGTGGAAGCCTTGGAAAAGTAAATAAAGGTGATTTAGAAAGTGAAGCACTAGATGCATTAAGAGAATTAAAAGATGGAAGTTATACAACAAGTCCTGTTAAATCATCTGATGGATATCATATTTTATATAGAACTAGTCAAGATAAAAAACCAGAATTAACAGATGAATTAAAAGAAACAATAATCTCTTCTATAGCTGATGAAATAGCTAGTGAAAGTGAATTTCTTACAACTGCTGTAAAAGCTTTAAGAGAACAAAATAAAATGAAAATAATTGATACTGATTTAGAAAAAGAAATTGTAACAGAATAAAACTTCACAAATGTGAAGTTTTTTATTTTAACATTAAATTAATATCTTCATAACTATATCCTTTTCTTAGTAAAGAATTAATTATTTTAGTTTTATCTCCTTTAAATTTTTTATTACATTTTTCATAATCTTTTTCTAAAGCATTTGATTCATAATTTATATTTGATAATTCTTTTTCTATCAAATCTTTATCATAACCCATATTATATAAATCATTCTTCATTTTATTAATAAACATATAATAACTTTTACTTTTCATTAAATTTTTCTTTTTATTAATAACTTTTTTTATTTTTTCTTCCCATACTTCATATGGTATAGTATTTAAGTATTCATCAATCTCATTTTCTTTAAAATCTGCATCCATAAGATTCTTTTTTATTTTATATGGTCCATCAGTACTTAAATTAACTTTATCATTAACAAAAGCAATTATATAACTCTTATTATTTAATAAACCTATATTCTCTAACTTTTTAATAGCATTATTCACTAATTCTTCATTAAATCCTTTATTAGTAAGATATTTATATACTTCTTTTTTATTTCTCATTTTAAATTCAATATAATTTAAAGCAGTTTCATATACATCATATTCTCTATTCTCTTCCACTATTTTATCTATTAAATCTAAATCTATATCATTTTTTATTAGTAAATCATATTTCAATATAACATCTTCATATAAAATTAATTCACTATTATCAAATATTACTTTATATTTATTTTTACCAGTTTTTTTAAATTTATTTATTTTCATAAAAACTCCTTACAAATATTTTATCACAAAAAAAGAATTAGAATACTAATTCTTTTTATTATTAACTAAATGTGAAATATAGTTATGCATATCTATTAATGTTTTTTCTTTATTTCCTTTATCATCAACAATCCATTCATTAAGTCTTAAACCTTCAATATATTCTTTAGAAATATCACTTAATTCTTCTTTAGTAAATGCTTCTCTTTCTTCTTTAATAAATTTCATATTTTCAATTTTATATAAATTATTAGAACCATGTGATGTTAGAATTCCATTAGCAAACATATTTATATGTCTTTCAGTTATTACATTATAAGCATATACTTCTTCTTCTCTTTCTTCTTTTTTTATTAATTCTATTATTTCATTTTTAGAGTTAATCGTTTTCAAGCCTAATTTTGATTCTTTAACAGAGACAAATGAATTTTTGTTAATATCAAATATTCTATGATCACCTATTACTTTTAAAATACTACCATCATTAAATGTAAGTGTTATACTTTTATGAGCCAATGTTGGTTTCATAATCCAGAATGGTCTTGCCCATACATATTCACCTTTATCGAAATCCCATACAAGTATTAAATCATCATATGTTATATCTTTAAGTTTTTTCTTATATCTCTTCTTTTTCTTCTTATCATATACTTCTATTTCTACTTCTCCATCTAAACATACACAAAATAAAGTTCCTTCTGCATAACAAAATTGTTCGCTTGAAACAGCAGGACTATCTGGAGTAATCAATGTATAATTTGGATCAGAAAAAGTAGGAGTTACATTTGAATCATAAAGTCTTATAGTATTCGGTTTATGACTTTGAAAATAAAAAATTTTACTTAAGCACTCTTCTGTAGTACTATTTTTATTACAATTAATCGTACTACGAGTCACCCTACAACTATTATATTCACCAACAACTGAATAAATACAAACTTCTATTTTATTATTAATAGGTGCATTTCCATTTCCTTCATCAGTAATTGACACTTTATCTAATTCATTTGTTATATTAGCAATTTTTTGTACATCAGTTATATCTTCTATTTTTAACCCATCAGGATTATTATAACTATATTGAAAAGTTCCATCTGTTGCATAGTATTCTACTACTTTTCCTGCTTGATTTAATTTAATATAGTATTCTAATTCGCTTCTTCCAGTTAAATCTAGACTTTTTCCATTACATGATGAACATCTAGAATATACTTGTTCACCACTAGAATACATAGAATCTGTTATCCAAGTTTGTTCTGCTGTTTTAAATATTTCTTTTACTTCTGTTTTAAAACTATTTTCTTTTGCTGTATTAAACATTCCCATTACATTTGGAAGTGCAATTATTACTAAAATTGCAAGTATTGCGATTACTGCAAGTAATTCTACAAGAGTAAATCCTTTTTTCATATATTCATCTCCTATTTTTTTTAATTATACCATAATAAAAAAGAAGCAATCAAGCTTCTAATCATTACTATAATTAGTAAAATATCTTTGAATTAGTACTACTGGAGTTCCTTTATCTCCACTACCACTTGTTAAATCACAAAGACTTCCTAATAAATCAGTATAGCGTCTTGGTGTTGTACCTTGTGTAGCCATAGTACCCTTTAATTCTTTATCTTTAGCTCTGATTTCTTCTTTCATAGCATCAATTAATTCTTTTCCTTTTAAATCTTTAAATTTATTTTCAGAAAAATACTTTAATTTTATTTCGTTAGGACTTCCTTCTAATCCTTCAGTATAAGCTGGACTTACAACTGGATCAGCAAGTTCCCAAATCTTTCCAACAGGATCTTTAAATGCTCCATCTCCATAAACCATTACTTCAATGTTTTTTCCAGTTCTTTCTTTCATCAAAGCTTGAACTTTGTTTACAAGAGCATTTCCTGTTCTTGGAAATAATTTAACTTTTTCTTCTGTAGATCTATTACTTCCTAAAAGCCCGTATGGTGAATATCCACTTCCATCAACGCTTTCATTTAATATTTCACTCATCATTAAAACCTTGTCAGCTCCAGCTTTAAGAAGTCTTTCTTTAGTTTCTTTTCTTGTATGAATATCACAATTTATAACAGTCTTAGTATAGTCTAGAATTGTTTCTGGATTATTTGAAAATACCATTTCAAATTTACATCCTTCTTTTTCAACTAATTCTTTATACACTTCATACATGTTAACTCCAGTAAATAGATGTTTAAAATGACCATATTTTTCTTTATATTCTTTTTCACTTATTACATCCACTGAAGGATTAACTCCATATTTTAATAAATCATCTCTATAAAGAATATCATTTCCAACTTCATCACTTGGATAACTTGAAAGTAATGTAATTTTCTTAGTTGATCTAGCCATAGCAGATAATAAAACTGCAAATCTGTTACGACTTAAAATTGGGAAAACAATACCAATGTGATCAGAATTTAATTTATTTCTTATATCTTTAGCTATTTGATCTAGCGTTGCAAAATTTCCTTCACTAATACCAACTACTGCTTCAGTAATAGCAATAATATCTTTATCTTCAAAATCAAAATGTTCACTTTTGCTAGCTTTAATTACTGAATCACATACAATAGTTGCTAGGTCATCGCCTTCCTTAATAATAGGTGTTCTAATACCTCGAACTATAGTACCTACGTCTCTCATAAATCACTCTCCTATTATATTGTAGCATAATAAAAAAACTAATTATATAAAAAATACAATTAGTTTACAATTTTTATTTTAAAAAACCATTTATAATAGTTTCTTCTGCTTTCTTTTTAGAAAGTCCTAAAGTCATTAATTTTATTAATTGTTCACCTGCTATTTTACCAATTGTTGCTTCATGAATTAATCTAGCATCAATATGTTGTGCAAGTATTTTAGGATCAGATAATACTTTAGCATTATCTTTAATAATAGCATCACATTCTACATGCCCAAAGCATTCATTATTTCCAACCACTTTAGAAACAAACTCTTGATAAGAATTTTCTGTTGCAACACTTCTTGAAGTTACTTTAGCACTTGAAGATTTTCCATTTAATTTAACATCAAATATTGTTTTAGCAGTTTGACTCTCATGAGTCATTATCTTTTCATTAATAATAAGTTTACTTCCATCATCTAATACAGCTTTAGTTTTTCTTATTGTTGAAGAAACACCTTTTATTTGAGCTGTATCCATTTCTAATGTAGCATTCTTTCCCAAATGAACTTCAGTAACAGGATCAAGTATTCTTTTTCCTTTTCCTTCACCTTCTCCATAATGTTTTTCAATATATTTAACGTATGAGCCTTCTTCAATAAAGAATCTATGTATTCCATTATGAGAACTATCTTTATGTTTGTCATTATGAATTCCACATCCAGCATTAATTGTTACTATAGAATTTTTACCTATATAAAAATCATTATAAACTTTATCACTTAATCCACTTTGAGTAATTAATACTGGTATATGAACATAACCATTAATGGTATTCTCTTTTACTAAAATATTAATTCCATCCTTATCTTTTTTAGATTCGATTTTAATATTGTCATTACTATTTCTTTCAATACTTTTACCATCTTTTCTAATATTATAAGCAGTTCCATTTTTACTTAATTCTTCATTAATAATTTTTAGGATGTGTTTATCTAAATCATTCATTTACATCACCTCCTAGTTTAGGACATTTTTTAAGATTAAGTTCATTTAATAAGTAATCTTTATCATCTTTTACTTTTCCATTTTCTAATATAATTACTTTATCTGCTATTGAAATAATACGTTCTTGATGAGAAATTATTATTGTTTTACTATTATTTTTTTCTCTTAATTCTTTAAAAATACTAATTAAATTTTTAAAACTCCATAAGTCTATTCCTGCTTCTGGTTCATCAAATATAGTAACATTTGAATTTCTAACAAATATAGAAGCTATTTCTATTCTTTTTAGTTCTCCTCCAGAAAGTGAATCATCTATTTCTCTATTTATATATTCTCTAGCACACAAACCAACTTTAGATAAAATGTCACAAGAAGAATTAAAATCAAGTTCATCATTTGATGATAATTTGATTAAATCAAATACTGTTAATCCTTTAAATTTAACTGGTTGTTGAAAAGAAAAAGATATTCCACTTCTTGCTCTTTTATCTATACTATAATTAGTTATATCTTCACCATTATAAAGAACTTTCCCACTAGTTGGTTTTATTATACCCATAATTATTTTAGCAAGAGTTGATTTCCCACTACCATTTGGTCCTGTAATAACTGTAAAGTTACTATCAAACTTTATATTAATATTATCTAATATTTTTTTATTATCAATTTCATATGAAATATTAACTAATTCTATCATATTACTCCTTTCGAAATGTATTATAGCATAATTCTATCAAAATAAAAAAGGAGTTTTCTCCTTATTTAATAATATTTATTTTTCCAACGATTGGAAGTTTTTTAGATATACCTTTTATTGAATGATATAATCCAAATATAGTTAATATAATAACTAAACTATATAATATAAAGCAAATAAAACTAATTAACATTGGAACTTTAACTATTCCAAGTCCATGAATAGTAAATATAGCTTTAAGAATAAATGTAATTATTACAACAACTATCCATGAAATGCTTAAAATTATTCCTTGATTAACATGAAAACTTAAATAGTCTGATTCTTTATGCTTTTTAGTATATAAAACATAAAAAGCTACCAAAGGTATATATGAAATAATAGCAAATTCTTTATTATTTCTAACATCTTCATTTTTAAAATATTCACTATAATCTTCTTCACTTACTATGTTTTCCGCTATACCTATAATATTATCACCAATATCTTTTCTAGCATCAACTTCACTAATCTGTGGTTTATCAGGCATTTCATTTTTATTTTCTTCCATACTATTCACCTTTTTAATTATAACAAAAAAATTAAATATATACTATTACTTTATAAATAAAATATGTTATAATACTCTCATGCAAGTGTGGCGGAACTGGTAGACGCATCAGACTCAAAATCTGACGGTTAATAGCCTTGTGGGTTCGATTCCCATCACTTGCACCACTATTATTAATTAACAATCTAAAAATGATTGTTTTTTTTATTTATTTAATTATAATAATTGATAAAGAGGTAATAATATGAATATACCAATTGAATATAATAATAAAATAGATGAATTTTCTAAAGATTTAACTTTACAAATGAGATTAGAAAATTATATTAAAAAACATTTTGATATAGCTTATATAATATCTAATTATTGTCAAATATATTTATTAGGTGGAGCTATTAGAGATTTAATATATGCTAATAAGCCTAAAGATATGGATTTTGTTATATTAGGAAAAGAAAATATGGATTTTGTATTAAACATATTTAAGATATATAATATTGATTACTCTATTAATAAATTAGGTGGATTTAAATTTAATTATAATAATACTGAAATAGATTTATGGTTAAGTGATGATTTGTTTTCTTCTATTCAATATAATGTTGATGGATTATTTTTTGATTTAAAAACTAATTCATTGCTTTCATTTTCTTTTGAAGATTTTATAAATAATGGACTAAAAGTAATTAATAATGAAAATAATATTGATAATGGCAGAGAAAAAAAACTAATTAAATTTGAAGAAAAATTTAAAAAAAACATTCATTAAGAATGTTTTTTAATTAGCATAATCTGGTACTCCATATGCATATATATAAGGGCTATTTAGTTTATATTTTTTTTCTTTTACATATAAATAATTAACATTTCCTTCTATGGTATATACATAACCTTTTTCTACTTTTTCAACTATACCCACATGATCAATTACTATATTATTATTCCAATCAAAGAATATTATATCTCCTGGTAAAGGAGTATATTCACTTGGCTTTTTAAGTTGATCTTTTTCTTTATAGTAATCAACCCCTTTTTTAACCCATATAAATTTTGGAATCTTAGTATTTAATAAATTATTTTCTTTTGCTACCCAACTTACAAAAACACAACACCATTCAACTCTATGATTAAATCCATACCAATTCCAATATGTTTCTCCAGTTTTACCTACTTCTTTTAATGCTGTTTCAACTATATTTCTTCTAGTTACTTCTTCTTTATTAATCTTATAATCTATACTATCAAGATCAATATCTTTATTATTTTTATCAAAATATACTTTTATAATTGTATTATCATTAAGATTAAAATACTCATTTAATTTAGACTTTTCATTAAAATTTATTTCTAAAACTTTTTTATTTTTTTCATCATACATTTTTAATTCTTCACTATTATATAAATAGTCAATAATAGAAGAATATAAATTTTTTATATCATCATTATAGTCTATATAATTATTTATATTTTTAACCATACTATTTAATTTATTAAAATCTATATTAATAGTATTATTTTTATAATCTATAGCATTCTCATTTATATCTTTATATGTATAAGATACAGAAGAATTAAATAATCTAAAATTAGCTACTAAGAATATAAATATAATTAACAAAATAATAGCAACTAACCTAATCTGTTTCATATATTTACCTTCCTATAATGAAAAAATATAACAATTAAAACCACGTCAAATAATATTGAAATAATAGAAATAATATATTTATTATTTTTAAATGAAAAGCTAAAATTAATTTTTCTCTCTTCTTGAGAATCAATATGCCATATCAATGTCTTACCATTATCTTTTACTTCATCAGCATTATTTGATTTACTTCTATTTTGTAATGATACAGTAAAAGTATTAACATAATTTATATTTCCATAATCTGTATTGTTTTTTGAATTATATATAAAATTTGCTGTATATGTATCTTTATCTTTTTTAAAAAGTTCTTTATCTTTTAATTTTTCATCACTTGAGTAATCATTTATAATAACATCATCTGTTCTTTCAGATGAAACTTCATCAATATTGTTTATTTCATATGAATATTTATTCCCTATATATTTTTTATCACTATAATCTTCTTTTTTGATTCCATCTAAATATGAATCTTTTATATTTTTATCAAAATATTCTTTTAAATCTTTATCTTTATTCTTTTCTTCACTTATATTATTAATAGACACCATATTAGAAAGTAATTCTTTATCAAACGCTATTACTATATCATATTTTATTTTTCCATCTTTACTAATAACTATATTATTATCATTTTTTATAGAACATCCACATAGAATAACAATCAAAAATAATAAACTAAAATACTTTATTATTCTTTTCATAATAAAATTATCTTTTAAAAGAGATAGTTCTTTCAACTATTCTCTTTACATCTTTCTCATTAAATGGTTTAACTAACATATCTATTATTGGATATTTAAATGCTCTATCTATTGAGTCTTTATCATCAGAACCAGTTATTATAGAAATTGGATATTTTTCAAATAAATTTTTTTCTTTAAAATAATCTAGTACATCAAATCCATTAAAATTAGGCATGTTTAAATCTAAAAACATTGCTTTGATTCTATCTTTTTCATCACTTTCTAATATTTCAATGGCTTTTTTTCCATCATCTGCCATAATACATTCATATTCACTACCAAGTATTTTAAATAAAAAGTCTCTTATTATTTCAGAATCATCAACTATTAAAACGGCTTTTGTACTATCTGTGATAACTTGTGTACTTGATACTACTTGTTTTTCAGCATAACTTCCTAAAAAAGATTTAGCTATTTCTTTAGCTTTATTAATTTCATTAATAAAACTATCAAATGTAGAATTAACATATTCTTTATTTCCAGCTTTTGCTTGAGTTTCATGATTTAAAGCTATTTCAGATAACTTAATAAATCCTAAATATCTAGCATCACTTTTTATAGAATGAGCAAAAACAGAATAATTTTCTAAATCATTATCCTTTGTCATTTTCAAATTATTTATTTTACCATCTGCTAGATTTAAAAACTCAAGTAATGTTTCTTTATATGTTTCTATATCTCCTAGAAGTTCTATACCAGTTTCTACATCTACTCCATTATTTGTTAAATAAGTAATATCTTTCATATTATCACCTATTCTAATTATACACATATAATTTTTTATTTACAAGATTTTTGGTATCATTTGTGTATCAAATATTGACTAAATAAAACCATATATATATAATAGTTTAAAAATTTTAGGTGATTTAATGATGAAATATTATATAGAAAACTTATATTTAGAAATAACTAGAAATTGTACGCTTGAATGTGCACATTGTTTTAAAGGGAAAAAACAAAATATAAATATGCCTCTTAATATAATAGATAAAGTTTTTAAAGATATAGATAAAATAGACTTTTTGTTACTTTGTGGTGGTGAAGTATTATTATGTGATAAAGAATTAGAAAGAGTTTATTTTAATATTAAAACTAATAATATAAAAGTAAATTATATTTCAATAATAACTAATGCTACTATATTAAATTCAAATATTTTAAAAATATTAAAAGAACTATCTCTTATTTCTAATTTACAAATATATATTTCTGGTGATAAGTTTCATTTTATGGAATTAGAAAAGAAAAAACTAGTAGATATCAGGAATAAAAATGTAAGAATATTAAAAGAATTATTGAATGCTAAATGTTGGGATTATCAATATAATGAAGAATATAAAATTGATAAAGTTGGTAATGCTTTATTACTTACACAAAAAGATATTGATGAAATAAATAGTTGGAAAATAAAAACAAATTATAAAATCAAAAGTGAATATGAGACTAATCTTAAAAGAATTAGACATGCTAGTCCTTTTATAGTAAACAATAGCATATTTAGATATATTCAAGTAGATGCATGTGGAAATATTTCTCCTATTTATTATTCATATAATGAAGAAGACAATCTAGCATATGGAACTTTAAATAATGAAAATAGTTTTATTGAAAACATAAAACTAATAAAAAAAGATTAGATAACTAATCTTTTTATTTGCGTACTAAATGAGTTACTACTCCATTTTTAAATATTGGTAATAATTCTCCTTGAATTAATGGTCTTGCATAATCTAAAAATTCTTTTTTCATTTGTTTGTTTTTACTATCTATCCATTTAAGTGGTACTTTCTTTTCTACATTTGCAATATCATGAATATCATATGTATCAACACTTGAATCAGAATTAATTATAGCCATTACTCCATTTTTTCCTTCATTTGCAGCTTCAACTGCTTTCATTCCACTATTAATAGCATCATTAACATCAGCTAGTGATGATAAATGAGAAGCAGCTCTTTGAAGTGTAGAAAATTCAATTGCCCTTGTTTTTAATCCGGTTTTTTCTGCTACTATACTAGCAAGAGTACTAGCTGTTCCAGATAATTGCTTATGTCCAAAAGCATCTACTTTTCTATCTCCTGAAGAAAGTTCACATACAAATTTTCCATCTTTTAAATGAATTCCTTCTGATACAGCAATTACTATACTTGATTTAGTTTTTCTTAATTTATCAATTCTATTTAAAAATTCATCTAAATCAAAATCTTCTTCTGGTAAATAGATAGCATCTACCCCTTCACAATTATCATCTTTACATAAAGAAGAGGCTGCTGTTAACCATCCAGCATGACGTCCCATTATTTCAACTATACAAACTGTAAGTCTGCTTTGTGGAAATGATGAGTTATCTCTAATTATTTCTTTTAAAGAAGTTGCTATATATTTACAAGCACTTCCATATCCAGGACAATGATCAGTAATAGGTAAATCATTATCAATTGTTTTTGGAACTCCTACAAATAACTGATGTTTATTATTCTCTTTTGCATAATCAGATAACATTTTAATTGTATCCATAGAATCATTTCCGCCAGCATAGAAAAATGCATCTATTTCATATTTATCTAATATTTCAAAAATACGTTCATATACTTTTTCATTTCCTTCTACTTTTGGAAGTTTATATCTACAAGATCCTAAAAATGCACTTGGAGTTCTTTTTAATAGTTCAAAATTTTCTTCATTAGATAAATAATCATCTAAATCAATAAAATTTTCTTCTAAAAATCCTTCTATTCCATATACCATTCCATATACTTTATTAACACCTAATTCTTTTGCTTTTTTATAAACTCCAGCTATACTTGAATTTATTACTGAAGTAGGTCCACCTGATTGACCAACTATTATATTTTTCATACTTTTACCTCCAAAAAGTATTATAACAAAAAAGAACTATTTATTTAATAGTTCTTTACTATATTTTTTAATTAGATTATTTACTTTTCCTGTATCAAAATCCTCTCCTCTTATTTCATATAATAAGTTGGATTCTTCTAATAGACTTTTGTTTCTTTCATATAAACTATCAAAGTTATTTTTAAGTTCTTCATTTTCATTAATTAGTTTTATTAATTCATTTAATATTCTCTTTAATTCTTGAGTATTCTTAACTTCTTTCTTTTCTTTTATAGCTTTTTTAAAATCATAGTATAATTTATTAAATTTATCATAAAAGTATCCTCTGTTATTTTTAAAAGTACTATTTATTTCTAAAATACTTATAATAAATCCAAATAATAAACAATCTAAAATAAGTAGTTCATTATAAGCATCTTTATCTAAAGATTTTCCATTGTCTTCATAAGTAGACATTTCTATTTCAATAAATGAATCTAAATAATCAGGTATTGTATCACCATTAAACTTTCTTAAAGTATGTTTTTCACCATCTACATTAAAATTTTCAATTCCATATTCATAATAATCTTTAGCTGTTTCTAAGTCATATTCACTTACATCATATAAAGTATATTTTCTTGAACTATTACTAGTAAACTCATCATATTCTTTAATTGTTACTTTTTTTGATGGATTTATTTCAAATGAAATACTTTCAGAATACTTGGTATCATCATTAATAGTTGAATAAACTGAAGTAGACTCAATATAACTTTGTTTTGTTTGAACTTTCTTTTCTAATTTAGAAAGAAAAACACTAGCTCCACTTAATAATGATATAGAAAGTAATAAAGATATTACTCTTTTCTTTATATACTTTCTTGTATCTTTAAGTTCCCATTTATTTGTAGTAATTCTTGTATCTTCCTTTAGACCATCATTTATTAAAGACTTTATTTTAATATTATTATCGTTAATTCTAGTTTTATATTCATTTAATCTATTAATAATAAAATTATTCTTATTTAGAATCTCATCATATTGAATTAATTTTTCTATTAATTCAATATTTAAAAAACTACTATTAATACCTTCTTTTTGTATTTCATAAACTTTTTCTTTTAAGTCAATATCATCTTTTTTAATAACATTAATCTTTTCTACAATAATTTTGTTTAAATATGAATTATTAATACTTTCTTTTTTTACAAAATCATATAAACTACTATTACCATTTAATAATATTTCTATTTCCATAACTCTAAATGTAGTTCTATATAATTTATCAATAATATCTTTTTCAACTTTATAATTTATAGTATTAGAATTAATAATAGAAACAATATTCATTTTTAATTCTTTAATAATACTATCTAATTCGTATTCAGAAATATTATCTTTTTTTAGTTTAGTATTAATCCAATCACATGAATAATTAACTCTATAATATACATCATATTTTTTTATATCTTCTAATAATACTTTAATTTTTTTAGTACTATTATTATAGTCAATTAATAATTTTTTACTTTGATTACCTATACGATTTTGGTATTCTTCTTGAGTAATCTCATTTTTAATCATTCTATATTTACTCATATCAAATCCAATATTTTCTAAATTATTAATTGTTAATTCTAATGTTTGTAAATATGATTTGTAGACTATAATAGTATCTTTTTTTTGCATTTTCCTCTCCTAAAGTGAGGTTTATTATATCACAAAATGAATCATTCATCAATAAAAAAGACTATTTATTAATAGTCTTTAATTTATTATTAATTAAATTAATCATTTTATCTATTTTATTATTCTTATCTTTTGATGTTTTTTTAATATTTTGATACTTTTTTAATAAATATAGTAAGTATTCTTGATAAGTATTTAAATCTTTATGATTTTTCCCAAGTAATATATCTTCTTCTGTTAATTTATCATTACCTTCTTTAAATAATATTAAATTATAAAATTTATTATTTTCATTTATTATTTGTTCACTTTCAATTTTATAATTTAACTCATTTAATCTTTCTCTTAAAATATCATGATAATTATTAGAAATAGTTATTATCTTTTTAAATCTAAGATTTGTATTTAAAAGAATATCTATTATAGTATGAGTTCCCATACCTGATAAAACTAATGTATCTGCTTCCCCCTCTTTAATTTTATCTAATCCATTTGATACTCTTAAATCAACTAGACTTTTATCAACTTTACTTCTTGCATTATTAATAACTTTTTCACTTATATCTACCGCTATAGATGGTTGATTTCTTTTTGATAACATGATGCTTAGCTTTGCTTGATCACACCCTACATCAACTACTTTATCTTTTATATCTATATATGAGTAGATTTCTTCTATTCTATTCAATTAAGAAATCTCTTAATTTCTTAGCTCTAGATGGGTGTCTTAATTTTCTTAGAGCTTTTGCTTCTATTTGTCTAATTCTTTCACGTGTTACCTTGAATTGTTTTCCAACTTCTTCTAAAGTATGACTAGAACCATCAAATAATCCAAATCTTAATTCTAATACTTCTTTTTCTCTTACAGTAAGAGTATCTAATACTTCACGAAGCTCATCTTTAAGAATTTCATAAGTAGCAAATTCTTCTGGTGACATAGTTCTTTCATCAGCAAGAAAGTCTCCTAAATGTGAATCATCTTCTTCTCCAATTGGAGTTTCTAGTGATACTGGGTCTTGACTTATTTTTCTTATTTCAGCTATTTTATCAACTGAAAGTCCCATCTTTTTAGATAATTCTTGATCAGTTGGTTCCCTATTTAATTCTAAAGTCATTTGTCTTTCAATTCTAGCCATTTTGTTAATTGTTTCAACCATATGAACTGGAACTCTAATTGTTCTTGCTTGATCAGCCAAAGCACGAGTTATAGCTTGTCTAATCCACCATGTAGCATATGTACTAAATTTATATCCTTTATCATAATCAAATTTTTCTACAGCTTTCATTAAACCTATATTTCCTTCTTGAATTAAATCAAGAAATAATAGTCCACGTCCAACATATCTTTTAGCAATACTTACAACTAAACGTAAGTTAGATTCAGCAAGTATATTCTTTGCTTGTTCATCCCCTTCAGCAACTCTTTTAGATAATTCTTGTTCTTCTTCTAAAGTAAGAAGACTTATTTTACCTATTTCTTTTAAATACATTCTTACATTATCATTAACAGACATATCTTTACTTTCATCAGGTACATCATCAATAATAATATCATTTTTTAAATCTATTTCTTCATTTCCATCTTCATCTTCTGCTCGAACTTCGATATTATTTTCTGTTAATGTATTATATAATTTATCTAATGCATTACTATCAAGCTCTAAATCAATTGTTTTTTTAGCTATTTGTTCATAAGTCAAATATCCTTGTTCTTTTCCAAGTTTAACTAATTCTTCTATTCTTTCATCAAATGTTTTAATATTATTTACCATTTTAGCACTTCCTTCTTTATAATTTCTATTTTTTTAGCTATTTCTATTTTTTTATTAATATCTAATGTTTCATTCATTTCTTTTTTTAATGATTCAACTCTTTTTTCAATTGAATACTTTTTTATTGTGTTGATATAATCATCTAATTCTTCATTTGTATACTCATCTTCATTATGATATTTCATTACTTCTTTTAATGTTTCTTGTAAATTATTATCTTCACTAATATAGTCAATAAAATCACTATATTCAAAATATCCATATTCATTCCTAAACTCAATTATTCTATAGGCTAAGTTAGACATATTATCATGAACTAGATACCCAAGTGAATTTTCAAAATATAATATAACATCATCATGATGTAACATCAAGTATAAAATTCTAATTTCACTAATATCATATTTATTATATTTCTTTTTAGGTATTTCTTTTTTTTCTATAATATTCTTTTTACCAGTTATTTTAATTTTATTTTTTAAAATACTATCATCTATTCCAAATTCTTCTGATAATTCTTTTATTTTTAATTCTTTTAATATATCATCATCAATATCATTTAATGTCTTTATTGCTTCATTTATATACTTACTTATTTCAACAGTATCTTTTAAGTTCTTTTTAGATTTTAAATAATTAAACTTAAAATCAATAAATGACATTCTATTATTATAAGCATTATCAAATGCATCTTTTCCTTTATTAATAATATATTCATCGCTATCTTTATAATCATCAAATACTATAACACTAACATCAATATTATTTTTTATTAATTCTTCACCAATATTAATAGTTGCATTTTTACCAGCTTCATCTTGATCAAGATTTAATACAACTTTACATTTATATTTAAGAATCTTATCTAAATGATCCTTAGTAAGTGCTGTACCCATTAAAGCTACTACATTATTATAACCAATAGTAGCCATTCTAATAGTATCCATAAATCCTTCAGTAATAATTATTTCTTTACTTTTTTTAATATTTATTAGTGCATTGTTTATATTATAAAATGTTAAACTTTTTTTAAATATAATAGTTTCTTTAGAATTTGAATATTTAGAAAGAGTCACATCATTTAAATCTTCTTTTAAATATTTTCTTCCAGAAAAAGCAATAACATTATTATTTTCATCAATAATTGGGAAAATGATTCTATTTTGAAAAGTATCATAAATTCTTCCATTTATTTCTTTAACTATATCTATTTCTAACAAATCATTAATATCATATTTCTTAGATAATACTTCATGAATTCTATTATCAGAAAGCCCAATATTGAATAAATTAATAATGTCTTTATTTATTTTTCTTTGACTCAAATAATCTAATGCTTCTTTTCCACCTTTAGAAACTAAATTATTTTTAAAATACTTATTAACAGTATCATTTATTTCATAATATTTATCATATTTGGTATTTGTTTTTTTAGGAGTAGAAATATCTAATTTGATTCCAGCTCTATCAGCAAGTATTTTTAAAGCTTCAGCAAAACTTACACCATTATATTTTTGTACAAATGTTATAACATTTCCACTTTCTCCACATGAAAAACATTTATATATTTGTTTATCACTATGTACACTAAATGATGGACTATGATCATCATGAAAAGGACAAAGAGCTTTATTCTTTTCATTAAGATTAATATAACTACCAATAACATCTACTATATCATTTTTAGACTTTATTTCATCTATTATGTCTTTAGAAACAAATGCCATTTTGCCCTCCTAATAAATATATACGACAAAAAAACACAAAACACTTCTTTTTTTTATATTTTTTTAAAACGAGCATATTATATCACAAAATAAAGAAAAAGAACACTTTATTTTCAAAGTATTCTTATTTATTTAATATAACATCTATTGGTTTAACTTCATTAACTTTATTAATTAAAAGTATAGTAATAATTAATGTAATAAATATATCAAACATAAAAACTATTAAGGGAACTAACATATTAATTACTATTCCGTTTAATATAAAATAAGTATTTCCAAATATAGAATTATTTAATATTTTACATTCTATTAACCATATAATTAATCCAAATACAAATGATATTATATTTATTAGTAAAGTTTCACATCCAAATATTTTAAGAATATCTTTTAACGTTGCTCCACTACTTCTAAGAATTCCAATTTGTTTCTTAAAGCTCATTATACTATTAGATATAAAATTTAGTATTAATAATGAAGTAAATATTATAAATACAAGAGCAAGTGTTAATAAATAAGATCTAATCATTTTATAAACGTATATTACATATGATACTCTAAGTGAATTATCATAACTAACTAAATACTTATTTCCTTCTGTATTATATTCATCATCATATAGTACATTTAGTTTTTCATATACATTTTTTAATGCTTTATCTTCATCACAATATATAATTGTTGAAGTAATTTTCTTTTCAGAATTTGTGTATTCACCCTCATATTCACTACTTATATAATTATTATTATCATATGAAACACCAATAACTTTTAATTCATTTGATGAACTATTTAAACTATTATTTATAAGAGTAACTACTTTATTATTAAGTTTTCCTTCTTTAATATATTCTTTTGTGTAATTCTTAATAATATCATCATAAACTAAATTAGAATGTATATCTATATAACTATCTAAATTAGAATTATAATCGTTCATAAATAATCTTAATGTATTCATAGATATTATTACTTCATTTTTATTAATAACATCAATTTCACTATCTTTATTTTCAAGATTAATGTATTTTATCTTATTTTTTAATAACCTAATATTTTTATCTTCATTATTATTAGATCTTATGTGTAAATTATCTATATTTAGATTGTTTTCTAATTCAATATCATTAATAAAATTATTATTTACATATATTAAATTAGATTTTTTTGTATATACTTCATTATAATATCTTTCAAAATCATTTGACCAAAACTCTCCAGTTATAAAAGATCTTCTAAATACTTTATTATCATCATCAACAATACCAACTATTCTAACATCATGAGTTGATAGTCTAATACTCTTTTTATCATTTACTATATCTTCATAACTATTTGGTTTATATAATTCATTATTAATATCATATACTCCAAATAGAATTATATAATCTGCAAAATATTTATGAATAACTATTTCATTATTATTTTCAGGATAAGATCCAATTATTTTATTTATTATTCTAGTATCCTCTAAAGAAACAAAATTACTACTATTTGGAATAAATGTATATGCTTTATTATCTCTATACTCTTCACTTACTTCTCCAAATTTAAAACCTAAATTGTTTCCATTTTCTATAAGTAAATACTTATTATTAGCTTTACTATTCGTAACTTTTTCTAAATATTCAATATTATCTTTTTCTAAATATAAAGCTTTTTCTTGTCTATTACCATTATCATCATACATTACATTTCTATAATCAATATTTAAATTATATGTTTTATTATCTTTCATAGTATTTATTAATAAATCATTTTCATTAAATAAACTTACATTTAAAGCAAAGCACATAAATGATATAGAAATCATTGTAAGTAAAATAGTTAATACTAATCTTAAAGGATTACTCATTAAATAAGAATAAGCTAATTTAAATATATAATTAAATGGTAGTTTTGATTTTTCTAATTTAATATCTTCATCATTTTTCTTAATACTAAATTTCTTACTATCACTTAAAACTTTTCCATCTTCAATTTTAATAATTCTATCAGCAAAATTATAAGCAGAATCTATATCATGTGATACAACTATTACTAAAGATGTTTTACTTATTTCTTTTAATATACTAAATATTTGATCTGTTGATTTTCTATCTAAATTACCAGTAGGTTCATCTGCAAGTATTAATTTAGGTTTTTTAATAATAGCTCTTGTTATTGAAACTCTTTGTTTTTGACCACCTGATAATTCATTAATATTTCTATTTTCTAGATTACTCAAGTCTACTTGCTTAAGAATTTTCTTTATTTCACCTTTATCTTCTTTATTTTGAAGTTTTAAAGATAAATTGATATTTTCATATACATTTAATTCTTCTAATAAATTAAATTCTTGAAATATAAAGCCAACATATGAATTTCTATAATAATCTAATTCTTTATCATTTAATTTTAAAATATTTTTATTATTAATTAGAATCTCTCCACTATCAGCTCCATCTAATCCACCAAGTAAATTTAATAGTGTACTTTTACCACTACCGCTTTTACCTACTATAAAAATAAGACCAGTATCATCAAAAGATAAATTAATACCATTAATAGCTTTTGTATCAATACTTTTTTTAGATTTATAAGTTTTTCTTAGATTTTTTATCTCTATCATATTATCTCCTAGTATAAATTTTATCATAAAATTAGGCAATTAAAAAGACTAAATATTAGTCCTCTTTATAACTTGATTCATATAAATCTCCACTTTCGTTTTCTACTTTTTCTTGAATTATTAATTCTGGTAAATCTTCTTTAGATGAAAGACCAAAATAATCAAGAAAATCATTTGTGGTTTTATATAAATTAGGTTTTCCAATTGCATCAGATTTTCCACAGGTTTTTAAGAAACCTCGAGCTAGTAATCTTCTAACTATTTGAGATGAATTAACTCCTCTAATATCATCTATTTGAAGTCTTGTAATTGGTTCATTGTATGCTACAATTGCTAAAACTTCTAATGCTGCATTTGATAGATTTGTTGTTTTAGTATCACTTACTAATTTTTCATAATAATCTTTATGTTCTTCTTTAGTTGTTAACTTAAATGTATTACCTAAATAAGAAATTCTAAGTCCTCTATCATTACTTTCATAATCTTTTTTTAATTCCATTAGAAGATTTTTGATTTCATTATCATCTACATTTAATATTTTTTTCATTTCATTTAAAGTTGTACCTTCATCTCCAACTATAAATAATATTCCTTCTAGTACTGCTTTTAAGTTCATTTTAATCAACTCTTTCTAAATATATATCAGAAAAATTACTATCTTGTTTTAAAATTATTTCTTTATTTTTAGCCATTTCTAATACCGATAAAAATGTTACCACAACATAAGGTTTACTAAAATCATCAAATAATTCTACAAAATTAACTTTCTTTTTTTCCTTAAGTATATTTCTTATTTTAACAACTCTTTCTTTTACTGACAACTCTTTTCTAGCTATTTTAGTATTAACTGGTTTGTTCATTTGTTGACGCTGCAATAGCTTTTCAAATGCTTCAAGTAAATCTTCAATTCCTACACTTCCATCATTTTCTATTTTCTCTAATGAATAATTTTTTAATGATTCGGGAGCTTTAGTAAAATAAGAAAGTCTTTTTTCTTCTAAGTTTTTAAATACTTCAGTGCTTTCTTTATACTTTTGATATTCAAGTAATCTTCTTTTTAATTCTTCTTCTGAAGTTATCTCTTCTAAAGACTCTTCATCTTCTTCTTTATTTGGCAAAAGCTTTTTACTCTTCATTTCTATTAATTCAGCTGCCATTACTAAGTATTCACTTGCAATATCTAAATTCATTTCATGCATTTGTTCAATATATTCTAAATATTTTTTTGTTATTTCAGAAATTTCTATATCAAAAATCTCCATCTTAGATTTTTTAATAAGATGAAGCAATAAATCAAGTGGTCCTTCAAAATCCCCTATTAGTAAATTATCCATTATTCACATGTCCATTTCTTTGATATTTCTCTATTTTTAACAATAATGTCTATAGTTCCTTTTTCATGTAAAGGAGTAAAAACACCTAAATCATTATTTAAATCTATTGAATAATTAAGTACACCATTTGAAAAAGTTGCATTAAAACTAGTTGGAATACTATCAAATTCATTTTTTAATTCTTTATAACTTAAACTACTTTCATTTGTAGCATTTGTTTGTTTATTCACTGAATATGAACTTAAAGCTTTATTAATAAATGTATATACTATTTTATAATTATCTATACTATTTGAACTATTAGAATATATACATGTTAATGTAGTGGTATTATTTTTTTCACTATCAGAATATGTTTTAACTAGTGCATAATAAGCTTTAGAATACACATCTTTATCAAGTATTAATTTATAGCTTTTAACTGTATTTCTTTCTATTCCATTATCATCTTTAAATAATTCTCTATATATTAATTGCTTTTCAGAATTATATAATTCTATATTCAATTCAAGATCATTTATATTAGATTTACTTGATGTTGATGAATAATTAAATAATATCTTATTGCTTCCATTTTTATCAAAATTATAAAATTTAATATTATCAACAACTTGAAAACTATTACTATCATTAACTTGAATAAAGCCATCAACTAAATTATTTGTTACTTCCTTATTTGGTATTACTGGTTCTTTATTAGTAACATACTTATCATATAAATCAATAACTTTATCCATATTAACAACAAATATAATAAGAATAATAACAAATATTACTAATCCTACATAACTTGTTTTACTTTTCTGTGTATTTATTACAGTTACATTATCAGTTGTATCAATATTGGGAGATATAATTTCATTATTTGACAAAGTATTAGTATCTATTATTGTTTCAGGTTGACTTATAACATTGTCTTGTTTTACTCCTATAGTATTATTCATAGGTGTAATAGATTCTTCTGGAGCAAGCACATCTTGTACTGGTGTTATAACATTTTCAATTTTTGGAACCTCAATTGGCGCAGTTGGAATAGGTGTAGGCGCAATTGTTACTGGTTCTGTTGGTACTGGTGTAGGTGCAGGTGTTTGTGTATTAGTTACATTATTATTTACATTTGTACCACTAAAATTGTTCTCCTGATTCATAAAATCACCCTTTAATCTTATTTCTAATAAAAATTATATCAAAAAAAAAACAAAAAGTCATTATTTAATAACTTAATGTTTTATTTTAAATATTAAAGCAATTATAAATGAAGATACTATTGCGATGCTTATTCCACCACCAGCATTTTCTAAGATTCCTTTAAATAATCCAATAAATCCATATTTATCATACATTTTTGATGCTCCAGTTACAAGTAAATGTCCAAAATTCATTATAGGACAAGTTGCACCTGCTCCAAATTTTAATATTAATTTATCATATATTTTAAATCCAGATAAAAAACATCCTATAACAACTAATAAAGTATTCATATGTCCTGGTGTAAATTTAGTTTTTTCAATTATATATTGTGAGATTCCACAAACAAATCCACAAAAAATAAAAGCACTAATTAATTTCATTATCCACCTCCAAACTAACAGCATGTGATACACTAGGAATTGGAAGCTTTAAATTTGAACTTAAAACAGAATGTAATGATCCTGTAGCTACAATTAATATTTTTTTATAGTTCTTTTGTTTTAAAATATAATTAAATAGAATTAACGGAAGACATGCAGGGCCACTAGCTCCAGCATAAATGTTTTCTTCTTGATAAAAAATACTACCAGAATCAATAACGTTCTTTAATTCTTGATTAGTAATCTTATTATAGTATTTTTTCATAATTTCTGTACCATATATTCCTAAATCCCCTGTTAGTATTAAATCATAATAAGACGGATCTCTTTTAGTATTTTTTAAATGCAATTTTATTACTTCAGCACAAGATGGAGCCATTGCAGAGCCCATATCATTAGTATCTTTATGATTTGTTTTTGTTACAAAACCAATTGTAGAACTTTCAATTTTTATTTTTGATTTTTTACATGATATTAATGCGCTTACACTTCCACTAGCAGTACATGTATTAACTCTTTTTCTTAACGCACCATATTCTACAGGAAATCTAAATTGTTTTTCACTTACAAGATTATGTGAAGAAGTTGTTACAATAATATTACTTTTTTTGTTAGTTAAATTACTTGCTAATATTAACCCTTCACAAAAAGTTGCACATGCTGAATAAATACCAAGATATGGTATTTTAAAAATGGAGGCGCTTAATGTAGAAGATAATATTTGATTTTGTAAATCACCACTAATAAGAAGTGATATATTTTTTTTCTTATTCTTTTGAATTAACTTTTTTATAGTTAATTCTTGATATCTTACTTCTGCTTCTTCTATAGTTTTTTCTCCCATATAATAATCATTAATAAACTCATCAACATTATCTAATATTATTGGATTAAATTTGGAAGATGAAAGAAGTGAATAATAATCATTTATATAAACATCACTATAATAATTTGTCATATTATGCTCCTTATAAATCCAAATATTATTCCAAATACTACACCATATAAAATTATACTTCCAGTTAATTTAAAAATATTAGCACCAATTCCTTTGACAAATCCTTCACTTTTATTATCCATTGCACTACTTGTCATAGTATTAGCAAAGCCAGTTGATGGGACAATAAGCCCACACTTACATATACTTAATACTTTATCAAATACACCTGCTCCAGTTAAAATAGAACCAACTATAATGAAAAAACAAAATGTATAGAAGTATGCATCATTAATATTAATTTTATAATAATTAACAAAAAAGTCTGTTAATAGTTGAGCAAATAATCCCATTAATCCACCTGTAAAAAAAGCAATAAATACATTTTTAAATATATTATCTTTTCCTATATTTTCTTTAATTATTTCATCATATTCTATATTATTCATATTATTATTGTTTTCTTTTTTTAAAGTTTTATACAAAAAAAGCATCAATTTTTATTGATGCTTACTTTTTATATCTTGTAGTTCAAACCTATACTTTTGATTATTCTTATTAACTATATCAAAAAACATTTTCTCACTTCTTACCCATAACTTGTTATCACCATAAAGAGCTCTATATACAACCATTCTTTCTTCATTTTCACTATTATAGGCAACATCTTCTACTATATAATAATCTCCTTTATAATGTTTATAAATACCTTTAACCTTTATTTTCATTTTTTACACCTATAATAATTATAACATATAATAATTGATAATTACATAATTGTTATTCATACATCTAATTAGTTAAATTTTTCTTTAAAAATTTTTCTATTTTATCAAATGGTATCTTATCTTTCTGATCATATAGATCTGTATGAGTAGCATTTGGGACAATTACAAGTTCTTTATTATCTTTATAATTAGAATCTTTAATCATATTATTATATGCATCTTTTCCCATATAAAATGAGTGTGCTTTATCTCCATGTACAATCATTACAGCATTTCTAATTTCATTTGCATAATGAAATAATCTAACATTCATCATTGAGGTATTAGTTTGAATTGCCCATCCTCCATTAGAATTTAAACTTCTCTCATGATATCCTCTTGAAGTTTTATAATAATCATGATACCCTTTTAAAAACTCAGGAGCATTTTCTGGTAATGGATCTATTACTCCACCTGCAAGTGCATAATTACCATTTTTATAGTCTTTATTTCTTTGATTGTTAAGATTTACTCTTTGTTTATATCTTGCTTCTTCATTATCGTCTTGATCAAAATATCCATTTCCTGCTATTCTTGACATGTCATACATTGTAGAACAAATAGTTGCTTTTATTCTTGTATCTATACAAGCTGTTTGAAGAGCTATTCCTCCCCAACCACAAATACCTATAATACCAATTTTTTCTGAATCAACATTATCTAAACCAATTAAATAATCAACAGAAGCTTGAAAATCCTCAACATTAATATCATAAGAAGTCATATATCTTGGGGTCCCACCTGATTCTCCTGTAAATGATGGATCAAATGCCATTGTTAAAAAACCTCTTTCAGCCATTTCCTCTGCATATAATCCACTAGATTGTTCTTTAACAGCTCCATAAGGGCCACATACAGCTAGAGCTGGTAATTTTCCATTATAATTCTTAGGTTCATACATATCAGCAACTAGAGTAACTCCAAAATGATTTTTAAACGTTACTTTTTTGTGATTAATTTTATCACTTTTAGGAAATTCTTTATCCCATTCTTCTACTAACTTTAATTTTTCTTTCATTATATTTCTCCTTATTATTCATAATTATTATAATATATTATTAGTCATTTTACTTTCGTAATTTACTTATTTCATTAATTATATTGTTAATGTCATCTTGAATACCAATTGCTTTATCTTCAATATCATTAGGAACACTTGCATATTTATCATTTATTCTTATTAAAAAAGCATTAGGTAATTTATAAGTTAAATCTTCAAATGGATAACGAATAATTCCAGGTGTATTAAATCCTGCTCCTAATTCTAAAAATAGTACTTTTTTATTTTTATTGTCATTAATAAATTTTTCATAATTATTTGAATGTTCTTCCCAATAATCATCTTCATTTAAATTTACTAATTCTGATTTAGATATTTCATAAATTTTAACTTCAGACATTTTCTATCAACTCCAAATAATCTAATCTTATGATTACTTATATAATTCCATTTTATTAATTTTATCAGCAACTTTACTTTCTATAAATGTCATTAAATACATAATTCCAATGCTAATTCCAATCATTATTAACATAGAAATGAATGCTTTATTATATCCTCTTATTAGCATTAGAATACTTGTAACAATTAAACTAAATGTATATACAAATTGTGTAATAGTCAAATGTTCCTTTATAAAACCATACACTGCACTTATTATTACTACATAAAATATTAATAAAAGCATTGGCGTATATATTACAACAAGTAATATTGGTAATAATATAAGAGGTAGAATCAATAATCTTGAATAATATAGAAATTTATTATAATAATTTTTTAACTTTTTATCATTTTCTCTTTTAATTGAATTTTCTTTTAATTTATAATTTTCATCTGTCCAATTATTTTCTAAATCAGACAAAAGTTTTTTACAATCCCTACTATTCATATTTAAATATTTGTCTATACTCAAATCTATCTTTTTTCTTTCAAGTGATATATCTACAAATGCAATTAAATCATCTGATATTCCACCTATTTTACTAAAACTAATATTTTTTTCCATTTTATTATATTTTGGAGCTATAGAGATATACTTATTCCAAAATTCTCCATTTTCATCGATTACTAATATTGCATATTCATATCGATATCCTTTATTTAATTCAAATTCATGTTCATCTTTTTTTATTTCCCAGTATTTTGGTCCATCATATTCTTCTTGCTCTTTAAAAATATTTTTCTTTTTTCTTAATTTAACAAAATTAACAGAATATCCTTTATCCATAGCATTAAAATAATCAGCCAAATATTTTAGATAATCTTTCTTTTTTTCTTCAGAGACTTTTGAATAATCATACTTCTCTTTTTGTTTTTTTAGTGCTTGACTAGATATTCCTTCTGTAAAATCTTCACCTACTACTTTATTATTATATGATTGTTCTTTATACATTTTATTAGTTTCTTTGATTAATTCACTATAATCATCAATCATTTTTTGATTTTGTTCTTCTATATATCTTTTATTATCTTCTTTTTGTCTTTCATATTGTCTTTTTTGTTCTAAATCTTTTTGCTTTTGTTCTTCTTCAGTACCAAATAAGGTTTCTGACAAAGTTTTCTCTTTTGTAACAGTAATAATTTTAGTGTCTTTATCTAATAGACTTGTTCTTTCATGAACGGTATATTTTCCAGATTTAAGACCATTTTTATCTTCTTCTCCAAATAATGTTTCAGATAAAGATTTTTCTTTAGTAACATTAACAATTTTAGTATTTTTATCTAAAATACTTTTTCTTTGATGAATATTATATTTTGCCATATTATTATTCTCCTTTAAAATATTTCAATATCATTATATCATAATTATTTTGGTTTTATCCAGGAAGTATCGTACAATAAAAAGCTCTGATAAGTATCAGAGCAATTATCAATTTAGTACTTCAAGAATGAATAGAACTCACAACTTTTAAACTCGAATTCTAACTTTTTATCAAGTTGAAGTACACAACAACTCAAAACTATATAAATATATTATCAAAAATGCTATTATCAGATAATTAAAAAAATTCTAGTTTTTGTCATAGATATTTTTAAATTTATTCTTTAATCTAAAAACACACTTAAGTATTCATCAATACTCTTTTTAGTTTTTTCTATATCTGGATATATAAAGAATACTTGTGTAAGTTTACCATCCGTTATTCCATAATAAAAATCCTTATTTTTAATATTTGAAGTTATATCTTTATCCCATTTAATTACTTTGTAATATTTTTCTGCATCATAATAAATGTAGAAACTTGTTTTTACTTTGCCATCATTTAGGTGTACTTCACCATTTTTATATTGACTATATAAATCAAAACTATTTCTTTGTTTAATCAATGTTATAATAGCATCAATTAAATTATGATTTTTGATTTTTTTATTTAAAACCATAGGAACATTTAGTATTTTATCTTGTAAGTATGGCTCTTTTCCATTGTCATTTTTAAGAGAATTAAATAATTCTTGAAATCCAATTAAGGCAAGTTTATATTCATTTTCTTTATCATCATTGTTTATAGTAGTAGTTGCATAGAATACTCTATTTCCAATCTTTTTTGCAAAACAATAATCAGTTTCAAAGTTCATTAGTTTGTATTCAATATAAACATAATCATTATTTAATTCAATAATTCGATTAACATCTCTTAATTTTTTAAAGTCTTCAACAAAATCATTTAATTCATTTGAATCACTTTGATAAAAATCATAATTAAAAGAGATAGTTTGATTGTATTTATAATAAAATTCAATATTAAAATCATCATTATTAGATATAGTTCTACTTGCTCTTGATAGCTTTAAATTATCTTTCTCTTCAAATATTAATGTGTCAAATGTACTTTGTTTATTATATTCCTGCATAGTAGCTTTAAAAGCAAATTTACTAGTTGCTTCATCAAAAGTATAAGTTGAATTAATACTTCTTGATTTATCATAATATGATACTTGATTGTTTTCCGTAATATTATTATTTAGTGTTTCATTCTTTTTGTTACTTAACAATTTAGTACTTATTATAATTGCTACGATAATAGTTACTACACCAATTGCTAAAATTCCCCATATATTTATTTTAGGTTTTATATTTTCCATTCTATTTTGTTGATTTTCTAGTAATGATTGATTATTGTTAAATGATTTTTCATTAATACTAGTATTATTTTCCTCCGTATAGTACGCAATGATTATATATTGTAGTTTATAATTAGTCAATATATTAGATATAACCTAATTGTTTCAATATTTTAATTACCATCCAAATTCTTTCTTAAAAAATAAAAAACCAACTATTTCTAGTTAGTTTTATCAAACTCGAAGCTATATAAGTTCGAGACAATTTCATCATGGTACAAACAATATAGGTATATTTGATTTTTCCATACATGAAACAGTATTTTTTTCATCTAAACTATATTTAGCAATTAATTTACACCACATATTAATCATATGAATAAATATTTTTCCATTAATATGAAAATAATGTTTTATACAGTATAATACTTCATCATATGCTGATATATATCCCGAATCTACTAGGCAACACTTAACATTGTTTTCATCTTTAACATCCTTTAAAGACATAAGAATAGTTGATGCACCCATAGATATACCTGCTAATATAATATTTTGTTTTGGATATTTTTCATTTAAATACTTAATCCAACATATAATATCTTCGCTCTCACGAATACCAAATGTAATATAACTGCCTTCACTTAAATTTGATGTTCTATTATCAATTAAAAGAATGCTATATCCCATTTTATAGTATTCATGACATGATGCATATAAATCTCTCTCACAAGTACTTCTATATCCATGAACTTCAAGTATAATTCCTTTTGATTTTTTATTTTCAATAAATAAACCATGTAATTTAAGTCCATCTTTTGATTTTATGTATAAATCACTAGTTTCATCGTTTATGATTTTATCACTTACCCATTTACTCCCCTTATCAATAATACTTTGATATGGCTTTAATATTTCATTTAAACCTTTAGACATAGGTAATAGTTCATTATTAAACTTTTTACTTACAAGTAAAAACATAATGAATGTCACTAATAAATATATAATTATTATAATTAAAAACACTATAAGAAATATTTTCATACTTACTACCTCAATAATATTATATCATTTTATATTACAATTAAAAATTGCATACTATTTAATCAAACAATCTATTTTGCATACCTTCTGGATTATCTAAAAACATTTTATACAATGAATAAATATCTGTATCTTTATATTTAACTTCCTTAAAATTATTATTTAAATCTAATATTTTTCCATTTCTATAACTAATTAATATTGGAGAATGTGTTGCTATTATAAATTGACTTCCTTCTTTAACAAGTTCATCAATTAAATATAAAAGTGATAACTGTCTTTGAGGAGAAAGTGCTGCTTCTGGTTCATCAAGTATATAAAGGCCATGATCAGTAAATCTATTTTCAACAAGTTTTAAAAATGATTCACCATGAGAACATTCATGCAAATTTCCACCATAATAGTTATATAATTCAGGGTAACCATTTTCACGTGCTACACTTTCCATTTCAGAAGAAAAATTATAAAAACTTTCTGCTCTTAAAAAGAATTTTGTCTTTGGTTTATTAAATGTTCCAATTCTTAAATAGTTAGATAATATGGATGTGGTATTTTTAGTTTCATATTTAAAATTTTGCGTTCCACCTTCTGCAGGCAAATCAAGACTTACGGCAAGAGCTTCAATAAAAGTAGACTTACCAACTCCATTCTCACCCACTAAAAAAGTAACCTGTGAATCAATATTTAACTCTTCAAAATTTTTAATAATCTCTATATTAAATGGATACTTATCAAATGATTCAATTTTATCTCTTTGAAGAGTTATCTTTTTTACAATTAAATTAGAATCCAAATTCATATTTTGATGCCCTTTCTATTATATTTTAAATATTAATCCTATAATTCCTAATATAAATGGAATAACACTTACAAAAATAGTCCATTTTCCAACATTTTTCCATTCATTTTTTGAAAGGTTTTCAAAACTAGGTCTCCCAGTTAATATTCCAAGTTTATGACCACTATACATATAAATTCCTGTTAAAAAAATGCAAGCTGCAAATATAAACATAAATATACTAAATCCATTCATAATATACTCCTTAGATTAATTATAACATAATATCTAATTAATTATATGTTATAATTAGTTTATGAAAGGACTAAATATTATTTATGATTAGTAATGGAATAGATTTAATAAAAATAAGTAGATTTGATAAATTAAAAGATAATAAATCTTTTTTAAATAAGGTATTTAATAAAAGTGAAATAAAATATATAGAAAAATCTAACTATAGTTCAAATACTATTGCTGGCATGTATGCTGGTAAGGAAGCTTTTTTAAAAGCAATTAAATGCGGTATAAATGATTATTCTCTTTTAGATATAGAAATACTTCATGATAATAATAATGCACCATTTATTAAGTTAAATGGTCAAATAAAAAAGACATATCAAATTAATAATATGTCTTTATCAATATCACATGATGGTGATTATGCAATTAGTATTGTTACATTAATTAAATAATTTTTCTTGATATAACTCATAAGCTTTATTCCAATTATCATAACTTTTATCGTTTCTATGATCAGGAACGATATTTTTATTTACAATATAATCTCCTAAAAACTTAGATACTTTTCTTGCACCTAAATAATTCATATGAATTCCTGTATCTTTTGTATCTTTTTCCCAATCAATACCCAAGTTTTCTACATTCATATCAATTACTTCAACATCATTATCTTTTGCAAACTTTTCAGTTCCATTATGTCTTCTATAATTCCAATTAACTGTAGGGTTTTCCATAATGATAACTTCAATTCCATTTTCTTTTAATAGTTTAATTGTTTTTTCATAATATTCTCTATTACTTGATTCTATTTCTTGTACTTTTTTTGTTTTCTTTCTATGTATATCCTTATTTGGACCACTTACTTTATTAGAATATTTAAATCCTTTATAAGGATTAATCCATTCATCATCACTAATTTGTTTCCAATTATTATGAAATGTAAATAATGGAAAATATTTTTTAATATCAGCAGCTTTATATCTATATACATGTAAGCTTTTTGAATTTCTATACATAACATCTGCTTCTAAAAATACTAGCTTTGGTTTTTGACTTTGAACTAATACTTTAGCATATTTATAAACTTCTTCTGGTGTTGCTGCAGGACCAGCACAATCATATGAAGTAAACCCATAATTTTTCCATAAATACATTGGAGATATTCCATTATATACTAAACTATCTCCTAAAAACGCAACATCAATTGTATTATTTGGTTCACTTAATATTTCATATTTAGTTTTATTAAAATAACCAAATTCCCTTAAATTACTTTTATTTGGAATAAAGAAATAAGCAGCAATTTCAAATAATATAGCTAATCCAATTAAGAAAATTAATATTTTTAAATAATTCTTCATGCTGCCTCCTAGAAATCTGCATATATTGGATCTAGTGGTTCATACCCTGGTCCATATGCTCCAAATATACAAATCATTAATATAAATGCATAATATATAATCCATCTAATCCATAATTTCTTTTTAGATAATTTATCATTAACATCTATATTTTTTTCTTTTAATAAACTAATTACAAATACAAAAATAACACTTAATACTATTACAACATAATCATAAATATCAAGTCCCATTATTGATAGCTCACTAAAATTAAAACTAAATCTTGTAAATATTCCTTTAAACATACCAAGTGCATCTTTAACTGTATCTGCTCTAAATATCATTTCACCAATAAATACAAATAAACTCATCTTAATTGATTGAAGTACTCTATATACTATGTTTTCTCTATTTATATGAAGTTTATCAGTTAATTTAACAAACACAGGCCCCATAAAATTACCACCTGCTATCATAATAAAATGATAAAGTCCAAATAATAAGAACGTATACCCTGCTCCATGCCATAAACCATTTAAGAACCATACAACAAATAAAGCAATAGACCCACTAATTAATGGTCCATAATGATTACCTAATTTATGTCTTAGTTTAACAGTTAATTTTTTTAATGGTTTTGATAAAGAAATTGGATAATATATATAATCCTTAAACCAAGTTCCAAGACTTATATGCCATCTAGTCCAAAATTCTGATACATTTTTAGAGAAGAATGGTTGTCTAAAGTTTTCAGGTATATTAATACCAAATATTTGACCACTACCAACTACAACATCCATAGTTCCAGAAAATTCCATATAAAGCATAACTGTATATGCAATTGCTCCCATAAATATTGTAAGTCCATTATATGAAGCATAATTATTGAATATACTAGATACCAAAGGATTAATTCTATCAACTATTAGTTTCTTCTTAAAAAAACCATACATTATTCTTTGATAACCTAAAATAAAATTATTATGTTCTATCTTTTTACCACTATATAAATCATCAGCTGTATCTTTAAATCTAGCAATAGGTCCTTCCATAATTTGTGGAAAGAACGATAAGAATAATGAAACTTTTATAAATGATTTTTCTGCTTCAACTTTTCCATTATATACATCTACTATATAAGATATAGCTGATAAAGTATAAAATGATATACCCATTGGAGCAATTAAATGAATCATTTTAAACTGATAATTTACATTAAATACATTTAATAATAAATTAATATTAGTAGAGAAAAAATTCAAATATTTAAATACTACTAAAAATGCTACATTAAATAATAAACATAATACTAGTATTAATTTTTTCTTCTTTTTTATTTTCTCATTAATTACTTTTTTATCTGCATCTTTTTTCTTTAATAATTCTTCTTTTTTATCTTCAGCTTTTTTTATGAATCGAGCACTAAAATAAACTGATATTATAGATAATACTAAAAATATCAGTCTAAATTTTCCCATTATGTAAAAAACCACAAAGTTAGCAAGTAATAAAAACCATTGTCTTTTTTTAGGTATTAAATTATATATTAATGCTATTATTGGTAATATTACAAATAGATAAATTGATTTAAAATAAGACACTTATTATTCCTCTTTAAGTCTTTCAATTAATGCCCATATTTTTTTTGCTGAATTAAAATTATCTGGAATGATTTCAACTGTAGGTATTTCTACATCAAATTCATCCTCTATTTCTGAAACTAAAGATAAAATTGTTAAAGAATCTAAATATCTTCCATCAATTAATTCTTCATTTGTTTCATAGTCAACTTCTGGTTGTAAATCTTCTAATATTTCAATTAACTTTTCCATAAAAACTTCACTCCTATTCTCTATAATCTGGAAAATTTATTTCACTTGTTTTAATAATATCACGAATAAGCCTTGATTTACCATCTTTATATAAAATTATTTTAGGTAAATTTCTACTTAAGAACAATGATATTCCCTCAGTACTTGAATAAGCACCTACTTTATTAAATATAAATATATCTCCAATTGATAATTTATTTATATTTACATTTTTTAATAATACATCATTTGTTGTACAAAGTGAACCAAATATGTTATATACATCACTTTCTTTTCCATTTGATATTAAATCAAAACAAGGTGTTTTCATACTAAGTGTTGATCCATAATAAACTATATGATTAATTCCACCATCTACAATAGCAAAATTACCATTTTGATTTTTCTTTAAATCAACAACACTTGTTACATACTTTCCTGAACTAGCTACAATACTTCTTCCTGATTCAATAAGTACAGTTTTAGCATTTATACTTTTAATTAAATCATTTAATTCTTTGAAGTACTCTTCTTCATCAAATTCATCACCCTGATAATACATAACTGGTAGACCTGGTCCATACTCTACTTCATCTAAAGTAAAATCATACTCATTTTTAATTTTACTAACAAATTCATTAATATAATTAATTTCTTTTTCTATTCTTTTAATTGAATGCTTTTGTGTTCCTGAAAAATATTCTATTCCACATATATTAATATACTTTTTATCATAATTTTTAATAATATATTCAAAATCTTCTTCACTTACACCAAATTGATTACCAGATGTAAGCCTTATTAATACATTTATCTTTTTATTGTACTTTTTACTATATTTACTTAGATATTCATAATGCATCATAGATTCGATTGTATATCTACCAATATCATAATTTGAAATAAGTTTTTTTACATACTCTTCATCTTTGTTAACTCCAGATATTACCATTTTATTATGATTTATATTAAGCTTATTACAAATATCAAACTCACCTTCAGAACATATTTCATATTTATCAACGTGTTCATCAATTTCTTTTATGATAAATGTATTTGCTTTTACTGCATATACTATTTTAGCAGGATTAATTTTTTCTTTAATATAATTTACTCTATTAATAAGTTCATTTATATCATAAATATATAAGGGTGTTTTATATGTCTTAACTAACTCTTTTATATCCATTACTTTTCCTCCTTATATATTTTCATTAAAGCTTTTCTATCAATCTTACCATTTTTAGTCATAGGAAACTCATCTATTTTAATAAACTTACCAGGTATCATATGAACTGGTACTATTTCTTTTAAGAATGCATGTAATTCTTTTTTATCTATATTTCCTATATAGAAACATATTAGTTTTGACTTTTCTTCATCAAAAATAGTACAACATCTAACTACACTTTCATTTTTCATAACAGATTTATCAATATCTTCAAGTTCAATTCTATGACCTAAATATTTTATTTGAAAATCTTTTCTACCATTAAATAAAAGTTCACCACTTTCATTATAAAAAGCAAGATCCCCTGTTCTATATATCATCTCATTATAATTATTAATTATAGGATTTTGAATAAAGTTTTTATTTGTTTGTTCATGATTATTGTAATATCCTAGTGCAAGAGCAGACCCACTAACACATATTTCACCTTTAGTATTGGCACTTGTAATTAAATTATTATCTTCATCAAGTAAAAATACTCTTTCATTTGGGAATGGTTTTCCAATTGGAATTTTATCTTCATAATCTCTAGTTCTATCAATAATATGATATGTACAATTACAAGTTATTTCTGTAGGTCCATATACATTTACGAACATTGTATTTGGTAAATGTTCCATCCAAGTTTTTAAATGTTTAATTGGCATTACTTCACCACTAAATAATATTTTATTAACATAGCTTGGAACTTTATAATCAAGACCATGAAATGTCGTTATTAAACAAAGTGCACTTACTGCCCATGTCATAGTAGTAACATTATTATCACATAAATAATCAAGTAAAACTGATGGATTTGAAAAATACTTAGTTGGTACTATTACAAGTGTTGCTCCTACTTTAATGCTTGAATAAATATCTTTAACAGATACATCAAAATCAAATGGCGCTTGATTAGCAATAATATCTTCAGCTTTAAAGTTAAAAAGATTAGTAAAATTATCAATAAAATCAATTACTGATCTATGAGATATTACTACTCCTTTTGGAGTACCAGTAGACCCACTTGTAAAGTTAACATATAATGGATCATAGTCTATATGTTTATTTTTTACTTCATCTAGTTTTAATTCATCAATATCATTTTCTTTTAATTCACTAATTAAGCATACTTTTGAGTCTTTAAAATATAACTTTGCATTTTCATAGTTTTCACTATTTGTAATTACTAACTTACTATTAATAACATCTCTAATTTGTTCAATTCTATTTTGTGGAAACAAAGGATTTATAAGTGAATAATAACACCCAGCATAAACACATCCAAAAAATGATATTAATGTGTCAATTCCTTTATCCATAAATATAATAACTGGTTCATTAAAAATATTATCATTTGCTATAAATGAACCAACGCTTTTACTATAGTCATTTAATTCTTTATAACTTAACTTTTTTTCTTCTTCAATAACAGCTATTTTTTTAGAATTCTTTTTTGTTGATTTTTCCAAATATTCAATTACATTAATCATGATTAAACCTCCTCTAATATTCTAACATACTTTTATATTATTTAATAGATTTTTTTGTTTTGTACAATTTAATTGTACAAATTATTTACTTTTGTATTGTTATTTTTTTATAAACATTGATATGTTATAATAATTGTAAGGTGATTGTATGGATAATAAAGAGTATTTAGAAAAGATTATAAAAATAAAGATTGATAGACCTTTTGGTTCAAAACATCCTAAACATGGATTTATATACCCTGTTAATTATGGATTTGTTCCAAATACTATTAGTGGTGATAATGAAGAATTAGATGCTTACCTACTTGGAGTATTTGAACCAGTTAGTGAATATGTTGGAAAATGTATAGCAATAATTCATAGAACAAATGATAATGATGATAAACTTGTAATTGTTCCAAAAGAAAAAAATTATACAAATGATCAAATAGATGCACTAACAGAATTTCAAGAACAATATTTCAAACACATAATAATAAGATAAAAACTCAAACAAATAAGTTTGAGTTTTTTATATTAAAAAATCAACTATAAAAGAAATAATCATAATATCTTATTATAACTATTACTTTTTATTCAAAAAATTACATACTTTAATAAAACAAGATATTTGATCTTCATTTAATTCATGAGTATCTACCATATGCTTTAATTCATCCATTGAAAACCATTTTACCTCAGTTAATTCTTCCTTTTGTATAGTGATATCATTAAGATCTATATCTTTATTTACAAAATACATTTTATAGCAATCTTTACCATCACATCCAGAATCATAAAGTATGAAGTTTTCATTAGAAAAATCTAATCCTAGTTCTTCTTTTACTTCAGTAATAATTCCTTCTATTGGAGTCTCACCTGCCTTAGGATGACCACCAGTAACACCCCAATCTCCACCTTTAGTTTCAACTCTTTTTTGCATTAAAAACTCACCATTAGAATTTCTAATTACAACCATTACTACCATAGGATAATATCCTAGAGGAATTAAATCACCTTTTCTATATGTTTTATCAGTTTTATTACTATCCTTATCATACAAATCTCTTAACTCAGCCATTATATCACTTCCTATAATAAATTATATCATACTTTTTCAATTTTCATTTATATCGTAATATTACTCTCTTTTAAATAATTTTTTGATTAAATAAAAAAACACTAATGAATAGTGTTTAATTCTTAATGGCACGTTCTTTATGAACGTTTCTGAAAAAATAGGTATAAAACTTGATTACATGATTAATATATCATATTCAAGGAAAATAGTAAATCTGTGATATAATATTATTGGTGATATGTATGATTAAGTCAAAGGGATGGAATTGGAAAATAGTAAAAGATGATCCATCTATTATTTGGAAAAATCCAAGTATAGAATCTTACTATTTATTAAATAGGTGGGCTTCTTTTGAAATGAAAGATTTTTTAGATTTAGGATGTGGTTTAGGAAGGCATAGTGTGCTATTTGCAAAAAACGGATTTAATGTATCATGTTTTGATATAAGTGAAGAAGCTATTAATAGAACAAAACAATGGTGTGAAGAAGAAAATCTTAAATGCAATTATAAAGTTGGAGATATGCTATTATTACCTTATAAAGATAATTCATTTGATTGTATTTTGTGTAGAAACGTTATATCTCATACAGACACAGAGGGTATAAAAAAGATAATAAAAGAATTAAAAAGAGTTTTAAGAAAAGATGGAGAATGTTATTTAACACTAGGTTCTAAAGATACGTGGGGATTCAAACAAGAAAGCTGGCCATTACAAGATCCTAATATAAGACTTAGAATGGAAAAAGGCCCTGAATATAAAACGCCACATTTTTATGCAGATTATGACTTATGTAAAGAATTATTCAAAGACTTTGAAATTATAAATATATATCAAGTAATAGATTATTATGAATCAGATGGTAAAACTTTTGATTCCTACCACTATCATTTATTAATAAAAAAGATTTAGGAGAATCCTAAATCTTTTAATATACTACTTGCACATTTTCTAAAAATAATACCATTTTTAGATTTAACTCGATAACCAACTGATATTATTACATCTAAATTATAAAAATCTAGCATCCTTGTTTGTGTTTTATTTTCAATTGCTCCATGTAAAGTGGTATGTGCAAATTTTGCAATTACCTCTTCTTTATTTAATTCTCCTTCTTTAAAAATATTGTTGATATGTCTTAAAACTACAGTTCTATCCCTTTCAAATAATTTTGATATTTGTTCTAAAGACAACCAAACAGTTTCATCTTTTAAATTCACCTCCAATCTTACATTTTGATTTTCAAAAATAACAATTTCATTTTTCATAACATACCTCCTTTTATTGTTATACTTTAATAATTACTTGCAATAAAAAAGGAGACATACTAAATAATTAGTATGTCTCGCATGCATGCAATATATTTATCTTGCCTTAAATAGAAAACCTTAGTCGACCAAATTGTCATAATAACACTTGGCAAGTAATTATTACAAATTAATTATACAACACAAAAATATGTTTGTAAAACACTTTAATAAAAAACTCGAACTATTATAGTTCGAGTAATATTCATTATGGTATGCTAGGAAATGCCCTATTTGACTAGGTGTCACATAAAAAGGAATTCAATTCCACACTCAATATAGCACATTTTTATAAAAAGTCAAAATCATTTTAAAGAGATAAAAAAATTGTATTGCCATTAATAAAATGATATTATGAAAGAGAGGCAACAAATATGAAATTAGAAATTGAATTGATTCCACAAACAGCATGGGGAGAAAATCTAAGAAGTATGTTTACTGCTAGTCAATGGACTAAAATAAGGAATGCTGTTTATAAAAAATATGATAATAAATGTACTATTTGTGGTGCAGAAAAAGGTAAAGATGTTAAAAGACTAAATGCTCATGAAGTATGGGAATTTGACGATAAAACTAATAAACAAATATTAGTAAATATAATTGCAGTATGTGATAGATGTCATGGATGTATTCATTATGGTAGAACACAACAAACATCTAAAGAATTAAATGATCCAAGTATTCTTGAAAGAATAAATGAACATTACATGAAAATAAACAACTGTGATGAAGCAAAGCTAACAATGGATATATTCAATGCAAAACTTTTATGGATGCAAAGATCTACTAAAAAATGGGAGTTAGATATTTCTAAAGTGTTTGATATAGTAGATATATAATAACATTTAAAAATGGGCTATTAAATAAACCCATTTTTTTATTGCTTTTGTGTATATCTACACTTTGGAAAATTGCTACATCCTATAAATGAACCATATTTGCCATCACGCATTATTAATTCACCGCCACACTTTGGACACACTCCACCTTTTGTCTTAATGCTGGCAATTTTCTTATCTATTTTATTCTTTGCTTTATTTTTTAATATGACTATTAAACCATATACAACAGGAATTAAAATCATAAGAGCAAAATATGGTAATAAACCTTTAATTATATCCCAACTCCAATATTTCATATTATCATCTCCTAATATCTTTTAATATATTTACATTCTGGATAATTACTACATCCAAAGAATGATCCATAAGGTCCTTTTCTAGGAATCAACCTTCCACCACATTTTGGACACTTATAAATGTTTCTCATTAGTTCTTTATCGGTTTTAATAATATTATTATAATCTTCTTCAATTTCTTTAGCAAATATTGATTTGTTATTATCAATTGTTAATAGTATTGTTTGTTTTCTTGAACGAGTTAAGGCTACATAGAATAATCTTCTTTCTTCTGAAAATGGATAATCATCTAACCCATTTCCTAATAATACTCTTATTAAAGGTAAATCATTGATTCTACTAGGAAATCCCATTCCATAATTCTTATTATTAATTATAACTACATAATCAGCTTGTAATCCTTTAGACTTATGAACTGTTAAAAATTTTATTTTCAAATCTTTTCTTTTTAGATATGTCACATCAGTTAGATTTTCAGCATTATTGTATTTAAGAATGTATTTTTTATTATCTTTAAACATCTCAATATCGATTGAATATCTACCCAAAAAGTAAACAGTACTATCTTTCTCAAACTTATCAAGTTTATCTTCTAAAAACTTAATTGCATTTTCTTCTGTATATCCATTAACAAATTTAACAGCAAAATCTTCACTCATTTTTGCATTAATTATTTTCTTATATTGATGTGGATTCTTCATTACAAAATTTCCACTTAACATAGACATCATTGAAGTAAATCTATATGTTTTTTCAATGTAACTAATATATGTATTTCCCCAATAGTTTTCAAAATCAGTAATTAAATTTATATCACTACCATTAAAGCGATAAATACTTTGCCAATCATCACCTACACAAAATAGTTTATAATCTTTTTGATCTCTCATTGCTTTTAATAATCTAAATCTTGAATTAGACATATCTTGATATTCATCTACAATAACATACTTATAATTATGTACAAATGAGTTATTTAAAATACTTTTTGTAGCTAAATTTATCATGTCATTAAAATCTATCCATTCATTTGCTACAAGACCATTTTGATAAGCTTCATATATTGGGTTAATTAAATCAAGAGTTATTCTATTTAAATTAGAATTTGTAACTGCTGGTAACGAATAAACCTGTTCTAACGAATAATTATCACTTTTTATTAGATTGATAATAGTTTCAAATGCACGACAAGTTTCATTTAAAACTCCTTTATTATTATTTTGAATAATATCCCATATCTCAGTATTAGTTTTAGGATTAATTTTAACATTATTATCCTTTAATTTCTTTTCTAGATTACTCAATAGTTTTCCCTGTTTATTTTCATAATAAAATGTTTCGATCATTGTAGTATTATGTTCTTTATGAGTTTTTCTTTTCCACTCTATGGATTCATTATATACTTCACTACCAGATTTATCATCTTTACCTTTTATCCATGGTGCAACTTGTTTATTTTCATCAATACCAAAATATTCAATATAAATATCATACTCAGGCAAATAGAAATCTGGCGTATATTGTTGATACTCATCAGTCATTGTGTCATACTTATATTCTTTTTCATAAACATACTTAATGTTATTACTAAACAAATAATTTGCTATTTCTAGTTCACCATAACTTTTAACTATTTCACCAGTTAATGTTGTTGGTTTATTTGAAGTAAGATATGCTTCATATTCTTTTTCATTAGTAAAATCAAATTCATCTTTATCATCAAATCTAGCAGTACTAATAAAATAGATTAATTTATTTAAATAAGAAGGATCCTCAATGTTTCTATTCAATACTTTCTTAACAACTTGAAATAAGTCTTTATCAAATATTTTAACATTTCTTCCTAAACTTTTTTTAATAATCTCTAAACCAAGTTTATGAAAAGTCATAACATCTAAATCAATATTTGTTTCTTTCTTTACTCTATCTTTCATTTCACTAGCAGCTGCATTAGTAAATGATAAAAGAAGTATATCTTCTTGTTTATACTTTTCCTTTAATAATAAATATTTAACTTTTCCTACAATAGTTGTTGTCTTTCCGCTTCCAGCTCCAGCAATAACTAATTGGTTTCTATTCTTTCTAACAATAGCATCTATTTGTTGATCGTCTAGTTCTTTATTTTCAACCAAACCACATATGTTTTTGAAATTACTTTTTTCTTCACTGAACACTTTATCATTATGATTATCTGTTATTATCTTCCAATTAGATATTTCATTAGATAACTCATTATATGCTTTTTCATACTTTTTGTAACTAGAATACTTAAATAGATTCTTTAAATTAAACTTTTCTTTACTAGGTAGTAAATCTTTTGTATTTTTATAGACTTCATCATATTCTAAAAATTCATTATTATCAAATAATGAATAATATCTTGATTTTATATCAACTAACTTTTCTATTTCATCTAAAAATATGTTACTACCCATATTCTTTTCACCTAAACTGATTATACCATAAAAAAAGTAGATATTTCTATCTACCATTTTTATTTATTTTGCTTACAATCAAATTAAATACTTTTAATATTATGAAATAAATAATAGCGAAGAATATTATTAATCTTAAAAATATTCTTATAGTTGGAATATCTCCAAAAACATACCAGCTTAATGCTTCAAATAATACAAATGTTATTATAGAAGATATAAAACCTATTATTAAATGTTTTTTGTTTATATTTACTTTTCTTTTATTAATAACTAGATCATATAGAAAGAACATTAAACTTGTACCTAAAACATAAAGAATAATATCATCTATATCAAATACTCCTCTTTTTGTAATAAGCTGAAATGTTTCTAAAAATAATCCAATTAATGCACTTATAATAACATTTATACTAAACTTTTTAATATTGAA
>CACYLI010000007.1 GCA_902775285.1 uncultured Erysipelotrichaceae bacterium
GCTAATACAAGAAACTGAAGTATTAGATGCAGCAAATTTATACAAACAAGATAATTGTGGTAGAACTGCAATGAGTAGTGAAAAAAGAAGAGAATGTGCAGGATTACTTGCAAACAATAAAATAGGAAGTAATGAAGTATATTTTTGTTTATCAACAATACAAGATGCTTCTTATGCTGGAAAAGTACTATATAGTGGAGGAACTCCATGTAGTGGTATAATAGTGTATGAATATAATGAAAATGATGGGACACTAAAAAATGGAAAAACATATCTTTCATGTGGAGAAAATGCATATGTTACTCCTGGTTATGAAAAATATCAAAGTCAAATAACAAGTTGTGGAGGAGTACTTACAAATAATAATCAAACAGAGCCAGATCCAACTTTTAATAGTTATAATTGTCATTTAACAGCAAGTGGAAGTTCTAAAACATATGATGGAAAGAATTGGTATACTGGAGATGTAACTATTAATCTTGAAACAGATGCTAGTAATTATCAAATGTGTGATTTAAATAATAATTGTTCTAATACTAAATCATTAACTATTAATAATGATGTTTCTAATGGAAAAGTGACTGCTAAAGTTACAAATAGTGATGGAAGTGAAAATGCATGCAGTATAGATATATATAGAGATGCAACAAGTCCTAAAATGTATATTGCTTTAAATGATAGAAATGATATAAGTACTAATGCATGTAATCATGTACATACTAATAGTGATTCAATGTTTCCGTGTTTTTCTGGAGATAAATGGTATAATGTTATTGTTAGCAAAGCAAATGAAAATTTTATTGTTTCTGGTTCATATCAAAAAAATAAATATGGTTGGTTTGTAGCTGCTGTTGATAATGTAAATACTAGTGAAACTGTAAACGTAGCAATGAGCGAAAGTGGAAGTGGATTTGGTGCTGGAATTAAAAGTTTAGAATGGGATTATAATGGAGGAAATAATTTTGTTACTTTGAATAATTCTTCATATAATTATCAAGAATTAGAAAGAAAAAATACTTATAATAATACAAAAACATATAAATTAATTGCTCATGCTGCTTTTACACAAGCTGGAAATAGAACTATTAATTATAGAGTTTGTGATTATTTGGATAATTGTGCTATTTATTCTATGAAAATTAATATTACTGATTAATAAAGAAACTTTAAAGTTTCTTTTTTATTTATGATATTGTATAATTAATATGGTGGATGCATATGGATGAAAAAATAGAATTTGATAGTTTAAATGATCTTTATAAAAGAGTATTACCTGCTTTATATTCAAAGAATAAAGAAATATATAGAATGGGTTTTAAATATGTAAATGAAAAAGATATTTGGAATTATTTAGTTGATAATTTATGGAAAGATAAAAAGAATTTAGAACTTCATGAACTTATTAGTGATATAATACATTGTGATAATTATTTAATTAATAATTATGTAATGAATAAGATGAATGCATTAAAAGAAAAAAATGAAATGAAACAAGAGGAGAATTAAAAATGAAAAAAATAGTTTTACCAACTGCACTTGCAGTTATAGTTGTTGTAATTGGTTTATTATTAGTAAAACCAATATTAAATAATATTTCTTATGGTATTGATTTACAAGGTGGATTTGAAATTTTATATAATGTTGAACCACTTATTGAAGGTGAAGAACTTACTCAAGATGATTTAGAAAAAACATATACTGCGATAGTTAATAGAATAGATACTTTAGGTGTAAGTGAACCAGTTATTACAATTGAAGGAGATAATTTAATTAGAGTTCAATTACCAGGTGTATCTAATGAAGAAGAAGCTAGAAATAGAATTAGTACAACAGCTGTACTTACTTTTAGAGATACAGATGATAAATTATTACTTACTAGTGATATTTTAGGAAGAAATGGAGCTTCTTTAAGTCAAAATAGTAAGAATTTTGCATATCAAGTTAAATTAGATATTAAAGATATAGAAAGATTTTATAATGTAACTAAAGATTTAAGTAGTAGAAGTAATGGAAATAATTTAATGGTTACATGGCTAGATTTTGATGAAGAAAATGATTCTTATGAAAAAGAAAAAGATAATTGTGGCAAAGATGGAAATATGAAGTGTATTTCAGCTGCTTATGTTAACGAAGGACTAAGTAGTAGTGAAGTTGTAATAGAAGGAAACTTTACTAAAGAAGAAGCACAAGAATTAGTAGATTTAATTAATAGTGGTTCTCTTCCAACTAAATTAACAGAAGAAGCTACTCCTAGAAGTGTTTCTCCTTCATTTGGTGAAGAAACTATTAGTAAAACAGGACTTGCTGGTTTAATAACATTTCTTGTTATTTCACTTATATTAATATTTAAATATAGAATAAGTGGATTTATAGGTAGTGTTTGTTTATTTGCTTACATTTTACTTGTATTTATATTATTTAATGCTGTAGATGGAGTACTTACTTTAACTGGTATTGCTGCATTAGTATTAGGTATTGGTATGGCAGTAGATTCAATTATTATTTCAAACGAAAGAGTAAAAGATGAATTAACTAAAAATCCTAAATTAAGTGTTGCATATAAAGAAGGAAGTAAGAGTAGTTTAACTTCTATAATAGATGCAAATATTACAACATTAATAGCAGGAATTGTATTATATATTTTTGGAGAAAGTAGTGTTAAAGGTTTTGCAACTATGTTAATAATAACTATATTTGTTACAATATTTACTGCTGTAATTTTATATCGTGTTATTGTTAATTTATATGTTAAAAGTGGACAATTTAAGAATAATAGTGTTGCTTTATTTGGAAAAAGTAAAAATAAAAAACAAATTGATTATGTTGGAATTGCTAAATATCCAATGATAGTATCTGGTATTGTTATTTTACTTGGTATTGGTTTTGTAATATTTAAAGGATTTAATTTCGGTGTAGATTTTACAGGTGGAACTAATATTGCATTATCTTCAAATAGTGAAATTGATTTTGATAAAGTAAAAGAAATAGTTAAAGATTATGATGTAAGAGATTATGATTATTACATTGGAACTAAAAATGAAGGTTATGTTAAATTAAATGATATTCTTGATGAAGAAACAGAAATGAAAATAAAAAGTGAATTCGAAAGTCTTGGTATAAAAACTTCTAGTAGTGAAATTAGTAATTTAGTTACTAAGAGTTTAACTAAAAATGCTATTAAAGCTTTATTATATTCATTAATAGGTATAATTATTTATGTAGCTATTAGATTTAATATTAATTATGCTGTTACTGGTATATTAATGCTTATTCATGATGTATTAATTATACTTTCAATGTTTGCAATATTTAATATTAGTGTAGATTTTATTATAGTAGCAGCACTACTTACTATAATAGGTTATTCAATTAATGATACAATTGTTGTATTCGATAGAATTAGAGAAAATAGAAGTAAATTATATAGAAATAAAAAGAAACTAACTAAGGAAGAATTATCATCTTTAGTAAATACTTCATCAATTCAAACAATAAATAGAAATATATGGACAAGTATTACTACAATAGTTTCTGTTGTTGCTTTAATATTTGTTGGTTTAAATGATATTATTACATTTAATATAGCTATTCTTATTGGTTTAATCGCAGGAACTATTTCATCATTATTAATTGGACCTAGAATATGGATGACGCTAGAGAAAAAAAGTATAGATAGACCAGATGAAGAAGATGATGAAATTTCTGAATTAAAAGTTAAAGGAATTAATGATTAAAAGTAGGTGATTCTTATAAAAAATTATACTTACGAAGAATTACTTGATTTACTAAAATCATATATGGAAAGTGAATATATTGATTTTATAAATAAGTATTATGAACAAGCTAAAATAATATATGCTGGAATGAAAAGAGAAACGGGTGAAGATTATATTCTTCATCCTATTAATGTTGCATATATATTAGCAACATTAAAGATGGATCCATTAACAATTGGATGTGCACTTATACATGAAGCAATTTCACTTAAAAAGATGACTTATGAAGAAATAGAAGAAATGTTTGATACAGATACAGCAAATATTGTATCTTCTATAACTAAAATAAGTAATTTAAGACAAACATTTAAAATTAACAATCCAGAAAAATATAGAAGAATAATAGTAGGTCTTTCTGAAAATCCAGCTACTTTATTTATTAAATTTGCTGATAGATTACATAATTTAAGAACACTTAAAGTACATGATCCAGTTCATCAACAATATATAATTGATGAAACTACAAATATTTATATTCCTCTTGCTCATAGACTTGGTATGAAAAAGATGAAAAGTGAGATGGAAGACTTGTGTTTACAATATTCTGATCCAGAAGAATATAATAAAGTTTTAGATAAAATTAATTCTTCTAAATTTGAACTTGAAAAATCTCTATCTAGAATGAAATATGAAATAATGCAGATTTTAGATAATCATAATATAAAATATGAAATATTATCTCGTGTTAAATCTGTAAGAGGTATATATAATAAACTTAAAAAAGGTAAAAAATGGGATGATATTTATGATTTACTTGGTATTAGAGTACTTGTTGATACAATAGAAGATTGTTATAGAGTAATTGGTCTTGTACAAGCAAAATATTCTCCTATTCCTAATAGATTTAAAGATTATATAGCAAATCCTAAACCAAATCTTTATCAAAGTTTACATACAACTGTATTTGGCGAAGATAAAAGAATATATGAAATACAGGTAAGGACTTATGAAATGGATGAGATAGCTGAAAAAGGTGTAGCATCTCATTGGAGTTATAAAGAACAAATAGATGGAAGTGTTAAAAATAATCTAGATAAGATACTTGAACAATTTAGAGTATTAGTAGAAGTAAATGATATAGAACAAAATATGGAATTCTTTGTTAATATCAAAGATGAACTTAAGAAAAATGAAATTTATGTATATACTCCAAAAGGAGATATAATTGAACTTCCTAGTGGGGCTACTCCAATAGATTTTGGTTATAAAATTCATAGTGAAGTAGGTAACTCTACAACTGGAGCATTAGTTAATCAAAAAATGGTTAAACTTGATTATGAACTTCAAGATGGTGATTTAGTAGAATTAATTACTCAAAAAGGACATGCTCCATCAAAAGATTGGTTAAATTTTGTTAAAACTGAAGGTGCTAAAAGTAGAATAAAAGCATATTTTTATAAGACTGAAAGAGAAAAATATCTATCTCTTGGTCATGAAATGCTTGTAAATGAATGTAAGAAAAAGAATCTTGATTTTAATGAATTATTTACAGATGAAAATGTAGATAAAATATGTAAATCATTAAGTTTAGATAATTTAGATGATATTTATTTTTCAATATCAACTCTTCGTTATTTACCATCAACTGTTCTTGCTAAATTAGAAATACATGAACCAAAGAAAAAAACATTTTCTTTACCTAAAAAAGCAACTCATAATAATAATGGAATAATAATAGCTGGATCTACTGATATATTGAGTACTCTTGCTACTTGTTGTAACCCAGTATATGGAGAACAAATTGTAGGTTATATTACTCGTGGTTATGGAGTTAAAATTCATTCAGTTAATTGTCCTAATATTGATTTAGATAGTGAAAGAATAATTGAAGCTAAATGGGAAGAAAATATTGATAATAGATATACTGCTAAATTAAAAGTATATATTGAAGATGTATCTGATATTTTAATGCAAATAGTAACCATTGCTACTAAACAAGATGTAGTAATTGATTCAATTAATTTAATAAATAGAAATAAAGAATTATTTTATGATATTACTTGTAAAGTTAAAAATATTAATTCTCTTCATTTATTAATAGATGAAATAAAATTAATAAGTAGTGTAAAAGAAGTAGAAAGGATATTTATATAATGAGAGTATTAATACAGAGAAGTAAAGAAAGTAAAGTTACAATTAATGGACTTGCTCATGGTAAAATTGATAAAGGATATGTATTATTAGTTGGATTTACTGATGGTGATAATGAAACTATTATAGATAAAATGATTGATAAAATTGTTAATCTTAGAATATTTGAAGATGAGAATGAAAAAATGAATTTATCTATTTTAGATGTAGGTGGAAGTATACTTAGTATTTCACAGTTTACTTTGTATGCAAATTGTAAAGAAGGTAGACGTCCTTCATTTACTGAAGCTATGAAACCAGATGAAGCAAGTAGATTATATGATTTATTTAATAAAAAACTAAGTGAAAAAATACATACAGAAACAGGTATTTTTGGAAGTGATATGAAAGTAGAAATATATAATGATGGACCTGTTACTATTATGTTAGATAGTAGTGAAATAGTTAAAGTGAAGTAAGGAGAAAATAATGAAAAAAAGTTTATTTGGAATTTCTTTAGTAACAATTACATGTTTGTATGGATTATTAGCTGGAATTGTAATATTAATTGTTTTACTTTGTGGAGGAGAAGTATTATATGCAATTATTGGAAGTATAATTATACTATTTATTCAATTTTTAATATCTCCATGGTTAACTGATATTTCAATGAAATTATTTTATAAAGCTGATTTTAATGCAAGTATTCCGGATTATTTAAAAGAATTTATTGAAAGAGAATGTAAAAAACATAATGTAGTTTATCCTCGTATAGCAGTTATAAATGATGGAGGACCAAATGCATTTACTTATGGAAGAACTAAGAAAGATGCAAGAATTGTTTTAACAAAAGGTATCTTTGACTTGTTAAATGAAAAAGAAGTTATAGCAGTAGTTGGTCATGAAATGGGACATATTGTTCATATGGATATGATGGTTATGACTTTTGCACAAATAGTACCATTAGTTTTATATGCTATATATGAAACATTTACAAGAAATATTAATGATAAAGATGATACTAAAATGGCAGTAGTTGGATATATAGCATATATTCTATATATAATTTGTCAATATATTATTTTATGGCTTAGTAGAAGTAGGGAGTACTTTGCTGATAGATTCTCAGTTGAAGAAACAAAAAATCCTAATGCACTTGCTGAAGCTCTTGTTAAAGTAGGATTTGGATTAAGTACTGCTTCTAGTAATACAAAACACAATATTTCAAAAAAGAATGCTTTAGGTATATTTGATAGTAATACAAGTAAAGCGTTGGCTATTACATCAATGGATAGTAATAATAAAGTATCAAAAGATAAAATTAAAAATGCAATGAAATGGGAAATGTGGAATCCATGGGCTAAATGGTTTGAATTTAATTCTACACATCCATTAATATCTAAAAGATTAGAAGCTATTTCAAATATGGCTAGTGAATATAAAATGGAACCATATATTAGATTTGATTTAGTTAAAGAAGAAAGTTATGTAGATGATTTCTTAATTGAAGTACTAATATCTTTTCTTCCATTTATTTCACTTATTATTACAATAGTAATTGCTATATTAACTTTCTCAAGTGAAGAATTAAATTTCTTATATTTAGGAATTGGACTATTAGTAACAACAATATTCTCATATATTAAATTTAATAGAAGTCATAAAACTAATTATGAAGAAAGTACTGTTAGTGATTTACTAGGTGAAGTTAAAGTTTCTCATATAACATCAATTCCATGTATATTAAAAGGAAATATAATTGGAAGAGGAAATCCAGGATGTATATTTAATGAAGATTTTATTATTAAAGATAAAACAGGAATTATATTTTTAGATTATAATCAACCATTAAATATTCTTAATAAAATATTTGCAATTTTTAAATCAAAGAATTATTTTGATAAAGAAGTAACTGTTAAAGGATGGTATAGAAGAAGTCCTGTTCCATATGTAGAAATATATGAATATACAGTTGATAATAAAACTAAGAAAGTTTATACATATACAGTAAGTAAAGTATTCTATTGTATTTTATTATTTGTATCATTATTTCTAATATATAAAGGAATTATGTAATAAAATGAAGTTTTACTTCATTTTTTTGTTTAAAAATTTATTTTTCTTTCACATTTTTTGTGTTTTGTAATATAATAAAAACTATGGAAAGAAAAGATATTAATTTAAATGATGTTAGTCCAATGATGAGAGAATACATGAAGACTAAGAGTGAATATGAAGATGTAATATTATTTTATAGATTAGGTGACTTCTATGAAATGTTTTTTGATGATGCAATAACTGCATCTCATGAATTAGAACTTACTCTTACTGGAAAACAAGCAGGGCTTAGTGAAAGAATTCCGATGTGTGGAGTTCCTCATCATGCTGTTAATATCTATTTAGAAAAATTAATTGAAAAAGGATATAAAGTAGCAATTTGTGAACAAATGGAAGACCCTAAAACTGCTAAAGGTATTGTTAAAAGAGAAGTAATTCAAGTAGTAAGTGCTGGTACAATTACTAATACAGATATGGTTAATGAAAAGGATTTTAATTATATAGCTAGTTTAAGTGATATAAATTATGCATATATTTTATCTTATGCAGATATGTTAAGTGGAAAAGTATATGCTACTTATATTAGTCATGAAGAAGAAAAAATAATTAGTCATATTGTTAATCTTAATATTAAAGAGATTGTTGTTAAAGATAATTTTGATCCAAATTTAATTTATAAATTAAAATCAACTTATAATATATATATTTCTCATTTTAATGATGATAGAGTATATAAAAGTAATGATGTATTTAAAGGAATTAATGATGAAAAAATAATTAATAATACATCACTAGTATTAAATTATATGGTTAATTCTCTAAAAAGTGATTTAAGTCATTTACAAGAGTTAGAGATTGTTGATAATAAATTATTCTTAGAATTAAATAAAGAATGTATTAGAAATTTAGAACTTGTTGAAACTCTTAGAAATAAAGATAGACAAAATAGTTTACTTGGTTTTATGGATAAAACAAAAACATCTATGGGAAGTAGACTTCTTAAAAGTTATATTATAAGTCCATCAATTGATAAAAATGAAATAAATAAAAGACATGATTTAGTAAGCAAATTAATAGATAAATTTATGTTAAAAAGTGAACTTAAAACTTTTTTATATGAAATATATGACTTAGAAAGACTTACTGGTAAAGTTGCTTGTTCTAATGTTAATGCAAGAGATATATTACAATTAAAAACAAGTTTAAAAGTATTTCCTGATATTAATTTATTATTAAAAGAATTAGATTTAGAATTATTACCTGTATTTGATGATTTGGTTAATTTATTAGAAAACTCTATTGTTGAAGATGCTCCGATTACTTTAAAAGAAGGAGGAATCATAAAGAGTGGATTTAATAGTGAAATTGATGAATTAAGAAATATTAAAAATAATGGAAAAGATTTTATATCTAATTTTGAAAAAGAAGAAAAATTAAGAACTAATATTAAAGGATTAAAAGTTGGATTTAATAAAGTGTTTGGTTATTACATAGAAGTACCTAAAGGACAAGTTAAAGATGTAAAAGAAGAATACAATTATGATAGAAAACAAACTCTTGCTAATTGTGAAAGATATATTACACCTTTATTAAAGGAAAAAGAAAATTTAATATTAAATGCAGAAGATAAATTAAATAATTTAGAATATGAAGTTTTTTGTAATATAAAAAATGAAATAAAAAAATATATTCCATCGTTACAAAAAGCTAGTGCCTTAGTTTCTTATTATGATGTTATGCAATCATTTGCAACTATAGCGGAAGAAAACAATTTTATAAGACCTACAATAAATGAAGAAAATAACTTATATATAATAGGTGGAAGACACCCAGTAGTGGAAAGTGTCATAGAATCAGAATATATTGATAATGATGTAATACTTGATAAAGATACAGATATTTTAATTATAACAGGTCCTAATATGAGTGGTAAAAGTACTTATATGAGACAGACTGCAATAATAGCAATATTAAATCAAATAGGTTCATATGTTCCTGCACTTGAATGTAATATACCTATATTTGATAAAATATTTACTAGAATTGGTGCTAGTGATGATTTAGTAGGTGGAGAATCAACTTTTATGGTTGAAATGAAAGAAAGTGCATATGCTCTTAAAAATGCTACTAAAAATAGTTTGGTTTTATTTGATGAACTTGGAAGAGGTACAAGTACATATGATGGAATGAGTTTAGCAGGTTCTATTATTGAATATATTGCAAGTAATATAAAATGTAAAACATTGTTTTCAACTCATTATCATGAACTTACTGAATTAGAAAATAAATACTCAAATATTAAAAATGTACATGTATCTATAGCAGAAGAAGCAGGAGATATTACTTTCTTGCATAAAGTAATGGAAGGGTCAGTTGATAAAAGTTATGGTATAAATGTTGCTAAACTTGCATCACTTCCTAATGATGTTATTAAAAGAGCAAATGAATTATTAGAGATTTATGAATCGAAAGAACATAAAAAAGAAAAAAGAGTTAAACAATTATCACTTGATTTTAATGAACAAAAAGATGAATTAAGAGAGTTTATAGCAGGTATTAATCCTTTAGAAGTAACACCTATAGAAGCTATAACAATACTTGATCAAATAAAGAAAAAAGCAAATTAATGGAGGATTTATGAACGAAGAAAATTTTGATTATGATGAATTAAAAGAAATGGTTATGAGTGAATTAAATAAGACTTATACTATAGAAGAGGCTTTAAAAGAAAAAGAGGAAGAATTAAAAGTAATTAATGAAAGTTTTGAAGTATTATGGAAGAATTTTCATTCTGTTAAAGATACTAGAAAAGAAGCTATTAATAATTTAATAACTGTAAAATATAAATTAATATTATCAAATCTATTATTAATGATTATTAGATATAGTGTAACAGAAGAAGTAAATAATATAATCAATACTATAAATAGTGCTGTTTATGAATTAAAAGATGAAAGACAAATTCTTGATTTAATAGAAGTATCTATTACTAAATTACAAAATCAATATGCTTATTCATGTAATTATGAATTATCAAATCTATTATCTCTTTTATATGATAAAAATACTGCTATATATAATGGAGTATGTGATAGTGTAAATGCAAGTGCTGCAAGGATTAGAGGTATTAATACTCAAGAGTCTAATAGATATTTATTAGAAAAAGAAAGCATTGATGAACAAATTAATGAAAGTACTATTAAACTAGGTTTAAAAAAATAAAAAAACACTTAGTGGTATAAGTGTTAAAAGTAAAGGTAGATGAATTATTATTCTTTAATTTAATAGGAGTGCATATAGAAGAATTTAAAAATATAAAATATACCACTAAGTAATTAGAAGAATATTATATTTTAAATAACAAGTCAAATGAGTATATTTGTATTATTGACTTGTTTTTTGTTATAAAAAAATAATTTTTTTTAAAGAATAATTTAATATTTATCTATAATATTTTTTTAAAAAAATAAAATATATATTTTTTATTTTTTTATTATGATATAATTTTTATAGAAAGTAGGGATATAGATGTTAAAAATATATGCTTCTGATTTATCATTTGCAAGTCAAGTTTTTAAAAGTGGTTTTGATAGTATAAAAGTAGCTGCTTCTTCAATGCAAACAGAAATAGATAAATTTGTAAATAATCCAGAATTAAAGAATAATTTAAAGGGTATAAGTTTTGATACTGCTAGAAGATATATGGACACTTATAAAGATTCTTTTACTGGTCTTTCATCTTTATGTGATACATTATCAAGTAATATTGTTTCTGCTAATAATAGTGTTATTTCAGCTATGCAAGGTCATAGTCCAGTTGATATAGATTCAGAAGAAGAATTAAAAAGTCAAATCAAAAAACTAAATGATAATATCGCAGCAACAAGGCCTCATTTATATAAAACCAAAAAGACAGTTGATGCTAAAGGTAGAGTTTGTTTTGTAGAAACAGGAGAAATTAATCAATATTGGTATGATAGAATACAAGAGTATTCTAGAGAAATAAGAGAACTTGACGAACTTATTAAAATAGTACAGGCTACTAGAGCAGCATATGAAGCAGCAAAAGGTCAAATGAATGGTGAACTTGGAGAAGTATTAAATTCATTTTTAACTAAAACAAGCACATTTTTAGGATAGGAGTTAAATTATGGAAGAAAAAGAGTTAAATGATAATACTGAATTAGAAGAAAATGGTGAACCTTTAAGATATACAAGTACAGTTACTATAGAATACACACATGAAAGAAAAAAATATTCATCTGAAAATTATGAAAATAATAGTAAAGATGGTTTAAATGATGCACTAAATGATATGGGTTTTACTAGTAATGGAGCGAGTAGAAGTAATACATTAATTATTTATCCTAGAGATTTAGAACCAGGAGAAACACTACCTGTAGTTGTAATGGTTGGTGGAGATAATCAAAATAGTAGATTTAGGAATGGATATTTTAGAACATATGAGACAGTTAATGGAGAACCATTACCTAGAGCTATTTATGTAGTTAGTGGACCATCAGAAAATGAAACACTTGAAGATAACGCTATTCTTGATGCTTATAAATTCTTAGAAAGCCATGGAGTTGATGCTAGTCAAGTAGGCGTAGAAGCATTTAGTGGTGGTGGAGGAGCAGGACTTATGATTGCTGAACAGGCTGCTCAAGATAATCCAAATATTCCAGTTGTAGTACTTCTTAATGATGCTTCCAAATGGGGACAAGAAGCTTCTCAAAGTAGACAAGATTATATTAATGGATTAAATCTATATAGTACTGCAAATAGATGTGATAATTTATCAATTGTATATTTTGAGAGTAATGATGATAGAGTAACTTCAATGTGGAAAAAAATTAGTGAGAAAGTTGCACAAAGAGCTTATCATGTAACATGGAATTTGAATAGTTATGGTTTTTGCTCACATGCAGGAGCAAATTATTACTCACAATATTATAATTTTTTATTATCTTTAATGGGTTTAACAGATAATTTAACGGATGAAAAAAATGGTTATAGAGTAAAAAATGGAGCTGATAATAAAAAAGATTTAGTAGAGTCTATTGGTTCTATGGTATTAGTTGCATATTCTGGTGATTCATTGCAAGAATACTTAAATGGATTCATGACTCAAATAAATAGTTTTGGATCTGAAGATGCTGGTAGTGCTAGTGGAAATGATCTAATCGAACTTGAAAATAGTATGGCAAATAGTGTTTCTTCTTGTATTTCAGATATATCTAGTGTTCTATCAATGGATGCATCTTTACTTGCTGGAATTGGTGAAAGTATGGAAGGACTTGATGAAAGACTTAAAAGAATGCAAGATGAAAATATTTTAGATTTGTTTAAAGATTTTAGTATTCCAGAACATTTAAATAAACCTAATGAAGATATAATTATTGTTGATGATAATGATAGACATATTGATTTAGATGATTTAGAAAATGAAGATGATATTCCTATTCAAGATAAACCGGATAGAAATAATTCTCATTCATATACACCACAAAATAGTTTTGACACATCTCCTATAATAGATTTAAAAAAAGGAGTATATTTACTTGGTGTTAATAATGATGGAGCAAAAGTAATTATAGATTATGATGGTAAAAAAGTAACTAATATGGTTTATCAATATGATTTTAATGATGCAACTGAAGCACAAACTATAAAGAATATGTATAGTAATTCAAAGTTAGTTAGTGATGTTAAAATATTTAATAATGATAAGATAGTAGAAGTTACTTTAAAAAAATCTGTATATTCTAATAAAAGTATAGATGAACTTTCAAAAGGTTTAAATATGTATTCATAATAAAAAATCCTAATTATTTAGGATTTTTTCTGTATTCTTGAAATTTGTTTTAGCTATTTTATTAAGTTCATTTGCTCCATATTTTTTTACTATTTGTTTTCCAACTTCATCAACTTTATCATTTGCACCTTTTAAAATAGGCATATTATATTTTTCTGATAGTTTATCCATTTCATTTAAAAATAAATATCTACTTATAACACTTGCAGCAGCTACACTAAGGTGAGCACTTTCACCTTTAGTTATAAATGTAATTTTAGTTACTTTTTCTGTAATATTTTCTTGTTTTAAATAACTGAAATAGCTTCTTGGAGTAGTAAATTGATCAACTATTATTTTATGATAAGCAATACCTTTATTTGATAATTCATAAAGTACTTTATTATGAAGTATTGCTTTTATTTTATTCATATTGAAACCTTTTTTAGCAAGCTCATTATATTTTTGATTAGAAAGAGTAAATGTTACATATGGTAGTTTTTTCATTATAATAGGTGCACATCTTCTAATTTTATCATCAGTCATTTTTTTAGAATCCATTATTTTTAAATCTTCAAGTAGCTTTCTAGTAGATTTATCTACTAGAGTAGCAGTAACAATAATTGGACCAAAATAATCTCCAGTACCAACTTCATCACTTCCAATAGCATCATAATAATAGTATTCTTTATTATTAGTTTTTTCTTCTTTTTGTTTAATTTCTTCATCTATGTTTCTATTATTAAAGTGACTCTCTAAATCTTTCCACATATTAGCTTCTATATCAGCACCAATTCCTTGGAACATTACTTTACCACTTTCATATAAAGTAATAACACAATCAAACTCTTTTACTTGAAAAATACTATATGGTGGTTTAGAAGTAACCATATCTTGATAATGTTCTATCATTTTTTCTTTAATATTGTCACTTACTTTAAATACAATAGTTTTTTGTTTATCCACTCTTATCACATCCTATTAATATTTTATCATAATTATTTATCTAATTTAAGTGAATTATTAGAATTATATTTATATTCTAATTCTTTAAATACTTCATTAATAAAAATATAAGTGTTAGGGCATTCTAATTTAAATGTATTATCATTATTTAAATATCTTTTAACAGATTCTGCGAAGTATTCGTGTTCATCTTTTGTACAATGATCGAATAATCTATATCTTGATAAATCTATTTTTTTAGAATATAGATTATTTGCTTCCATTTGATAAATTCTAATAAAATCAAATGATGAACTAATATAATCTAAGTATACATCTATCATATGACCTATTTCATGATAAAAAGAAATAGATATTCCATCTCTATGTAATATAATGCTTTTTTCATTTTCTAAATACCATCCTCCATCTGGTAGACTATCTACTATATAAAGTTCATGATTAGTATAATAAAATATTTCCTTAATGTATTCTGGAAGTAATGAAAATAATCTTTCAAAATTAGCTAAAGCAACAATTGTATTGTTTCTTTTATCATCTTTAACACTTCTAAATAATCTTTCATTTTTATTAAATTTTACAAGCTGTATTTCTTCGTTATCATTTTCTTTAATAACATCAAATTTATTCATAAAATCTTTTTCAATTGTATTATCAAAAGTATAAGTAGTATCCATTACATGAATAATAGAGTTTTCATAATTATTATCTTCATTAATAAAACCATTAATTCTAGGAGAAATAGTGTATTCTTTTAATTTAGGACAATTGAGAATATTTCCAATCCATATAGAATTTGGTGCATGAAGTGATTTTAAATTAGGATTGTTTCTAAAAGCATAATGATCTATTTCTGTAGTATTTGGCGCATAAACATTTTCAATAAAAGTATTATCTTTAAAACATTCATAATTAATTTTATATACATTTGATGGTACAATTACATTTTTTGTATTTCCATAATAATCATATAAAGTGTTTTCTAGAATTATAAAATAAGAAACATTATCAAAATCAGTATTGTTTAATATATTGATACTTGCGTAAGTAAGAGTTTGAAAACTATTTAAATCATAAATCTTTTTAACATTAAATTCTTCATAATACTTTTTATCTAATTTAATTATAATTGGTCCATTATTTGATACTATTCCAAGAACAAATTTATCATTCTCTTTTACTTTAAAACATAAATTATTGTATTTGTAAACAAGACTTTTATATATGTCTATTAATTTTTCCATAATTAACACCTCAAAATTGCATTATATTATAACATTATGTAAAAAAATTATCAATAAAAATTGTTTGGGTATTTTATCTAAAAAATAGTTATGTTATAATCAGTGTAGAGGTAATATTAATGTTAAGATAGATTGTATTTAACATGTTTTCCTCATGTTATTTTTTTATATAAGGGAGTGTTTTATGAAAAGAGCAAAAATACTTGTGATTGAAGGAACAGATGGTTCTGGCAAGGAAACACAAAGTAAAAAATTATTAGAATATTTAGAAAAAAATAATTATAAAGTCAAATGTTATTCTTTTCCAGTTTATAGTAGTCCAACTGGTAAAATTGTAGGGGGACCTTACTTAGGAAAAAGTGAAATTAATGAAACATATTTTGAGGAAACAAGTGCTGGAGTAGATCCTCTAGTTAGTAGTTTATATTATGCAGCAGATAGAAGATATAATTTTTTAAAAACTATTGAAAGTGAACTTTATAAAAATGATATAGTTATTCTTGATAGATATACAACTTCTAATATGGGACATCAAGCAGGTAAAGCAAAAAATATTAAAGAAAGAAACAAAATATTAAAGTTTATTGAAACTCTTGAATTTGACTTATGTGAGTTACCTAGACCTGATAAAGTTATTTTTTTACATATGCCTTTTGAAGCAGCTAAAGAGTTAAGAAAAGGAAGAGTAAATGGAGATGGTAATGAAAACTCTGAAAGTCATTTAAGAAATGCTGAAAAAAATTATGTAGATATTGCTAAAATATATGATTGGCATTATATAAATTGTATTAAAACTGAAAAATATAATAGTTTAGAAGATATTAAAACAATTGATGAGATTAGTGATGAAATTAAAGAAGTGGTAGATACACTTTTAAAAGAAGAAAGTGTTAAAATAAAAAAATTAACAAGATTTTAAGGAGGTAATAGTATGACAGAATGGGATAGAGAATACTTGAAATTATGTAGAGAAATATTGGAAAAAGGAGTAGAAGTAGAAAATAGAACTGGAATTAATACTATTAAAATACCATCTTATGAATTAAAATTTGACTTATCTAAAGAGTTTCCAATTCTGACAACAAAGCAATTATTTCATAGACAGGCAGTTACAGAAATGCTATGGATATGGCAAATGGGCTCTAATAATGTGCGTGAACTTCAAAAAAGAGGAGTACATATTTGGGATGAGTGGATGGTAGATAGTGATGGTATTTATAGAATATATGAGCCATTTGGAGAATATAATCCTGATAAAGAAGTAGAAGTTATTGATCCAAAAAGTGTACCTGTTAATGACCCTTTTGGAAGAACTCATAAGTTTGAAACTAAAAAAGATAAAAATGGAAATGTTATGAAAGCTAAAAGTATAATACCTGGTAAAACTATTAAAATGGCTAAATGGTATGGTAAAAAATATGCTGGTACTATAGGGACAGCATATGGTTTTATTACTAATAGATATGAACATGCAAGAAATCTAATAGAAACAATTAAAAAAGATCCAACAGATAGAAGAATGGTTAAAAGCTTATGGCAAGATGAATATTTAAGAACAGCAGTTTTACCTTCATGTGTTTGGTCAACAGAATGGGATGTAACAGATGGAAAACTAAATCTACTTGTTCATCAAAGAAGTTGTGATGTTCCACTTGGTCTTCCATTTAATATAACTCAATATGCAACTTTCTTAATGATGATAGCTCAAGTTACTGGATTAAAACCTGGAACATATAAACATTCTATTAAAGATGCTCATATATATGTAAATCAAATTGATGGAATTAAAGAACAAATAAGAAGAGAAGAAAGATTTGATGAATTATCTAAATTAAATAAAAATGAACTAATAAAATTAAGAGATGAACTTAAAAATAAATTAGATAATATTGAAGATAAAAAGAGTAGTGAATTTAAAAGTATTGATACAGAAGAAAGAATTGTAGATTTAATACTTGAACCTTCAAAACCTGAAATGTGGTTAAATCCAGAAATAGATGATTTCTTTAAGTTTGATAATTCTAAAGAGTTAAAAGATGTAAAAGTATTAAATTATAAACATATGGGTAAAATAGAATTCCCAATTGCACAGTAGGTGAATTATGAGTTATTCAATAATTGCCGCTATTGGTAAAAATAATGAGTTAGGAAAAGATAATGGTTTAATATGGCATTTACCAAATGATTTAAAATTCTTTAAAGAAGTTACAACAGGTAAAACAATAATAATGGGAAGACGTACTTTTGAGTCTTTACCAAGAATGCTTCCTAATAGAAAACATGTTGTATTATCTAGTAGTAATGATTTTCCTGATGGTGTATTAGTGTTTCATTCATTAGAAGAAATACTTGATTATTTTAAAGATTTTAATGAAGAATTATTTGTAATAGGTGGTGCATCTATTTATAAATTATTTTTAGAATATGCGAGTTGTTTATATTTAACTGAAATAGATAAAGAATGTAGTGAAGCAGATGCTTATTTTCCAAAATTTGATAAAAATTTATATGATAAGGAAATAATAAAAGAGAATAGTGATAATGGTATTAACTATACTCATGTTTTATACAAAAGAAAAGAGATGTAAATCTCTTTTTAATTTCCACAACAATGATTTTTAGGATTATTGTCAAAATTATTATTGTTTACAAATCCTACTCCAAAAATTATTACTAAAAGAATGAATAATACTAAAATAAATGCAGCTCCATATCCATAGCCATTTGAATAATACCCAGGATATGTGTTATACATCATTTGATTATTAGCATATCCACCATTATAACCATAATAATACATAATATACCTCCTTTAATATCTATAATATTGTATTAAAGTAGTCTTGTTCTTGACACAACTAAAACTATAGTTAATTTACAATTTATAGAATTTGATTTATAATTATGTTATATTATGAAAAAGAATAGCAATATAAAAAACTTTTTTAAAGATTTGAATAAGCCAATATTATTCTTGACTCTTTTTTATGCTATAGGAGGGGCTTTCTTAATATTAGATGCATCTAGTATTTCATCTGTTTTATATTATGGATTAGATACACCTTATTACTTTTTTATAAGACAAATAATTTTTATAGCAGTTGCAATTATTATTTCATTTTTTGTAATGTTATTTCCAACTAAATATTATAAGGGAGTTTCATTATTTTTATCAGTATTATTTATAGGAGTTTTATTTGTAGTTTATTTAAAAAATGAACTTTTTAGTACTTCTGTTAGTGATGTAACATTATCTATTGGAAATGGTAAATTTCAACCAGCTGAATTTTTAAAAGTATTTTTAATTATGTATATGGGAGCATATTATGGAGCTTGGGCAAATAGAAGTAAACATGCTATTTTATCATTCTCTTTTCCACTTATGTTATGTATAGCATCTGCATTACTTATACTTCTTGGAGGAGACTTTGGATCTGCTGCTATAATGGTTGCTTTATATGCATTAGTATTTATGAGTGTTCCATCTAAAGAAAAAATAGTAAATACACTAAAAACAATTGCATGTATTGGATTAATACTATCTGTGCTCGTATTAAAATTTGCATATAAAGTAATACCGCAAAAAGTACTTGAAAGTGATTATAGAGCTAATAGACTTATATATAAAAGCCCTTGTGATAGATATGAAGATAATTCTGGATATCAAGTATGTAATGGATATATAGCGATTGATAATGGAGGACTTACTGGTAGTGGAATAGGAGAATCAGTTCAAAAATATATGTATTTGCCAGCAAGTCATACTGATTTTATTTTTCCAATTGTTGTTGAAGAATTAGGAGTAATAGCTGGAGTTTTAATTATATTTGGATATATGGCTATAATATTCTTTGTATTTAAAGTAGCAACAGAATCATATCAACTTCAAAATTCAATTATTTGTTATGGTATAGCAATATATTTCATGTTACATATATTTGTTAACCTTGGAGGAGTTTTAGGAATTATTCCTTTAACTGGAGTACCTCTTCCTTTCTTAAGTTATGGTGGAAGTTTTTGTATTACTCTTATATGTTCATTTGCTATTGTTCAAAGAATTAATATAGAAAATAGTCGAGAAAAAAGAAATAGACTATTAAGGAGAAAAAATTATGAAAAAGAATAAACCATTAGAAATATTATTAATTATTTTAGCAATCAGTTTATTAGGATATTTAGTTTACGTTAAAGAATTTAAAAAAGAAAAAGTAAATGATTATGAAAAGAATGATCCTATTATAAACAATGAAACATCTATTATTAAGTGGAAAGATTTAGAAGATTTTCCAAAAAATGATAATATTAAATTTATTAATTTATCTTATGATGAAATTAGATGTGAAGAGGATGATATTAAATATTGTAGTAAGATAGAATTACTTAAAAATAATAATTTATCTTTTAAATTAAATGATATAGATATATTATTTAAATGTAGTAAATATGAAGATGATAAATGCAATGAAAATGAAATAACTTTAGATAATAAAATAAAATTTAGTTTTGGTATTAATGATGAATATGAAGATACAAATACACTAATATATAAAACAGATAATTATTATATAATAAAGCAAGAAAATACTATTTTTGGACAAGGAAAACTTATTATTTATTCTCTTACTGGGGAAGTATTAAAAGAAATAAATAATAGTGTTACTGAAATTGACGTAGTAAGTGAAGAAGAAAATGAAAGTTATGAATATATTCCAACTATAAAAGATAATAAATTATATATAGTTATGAGTGATTATTTAAATTATGAAAATGGACTAGATAATATTGTTCATTTTGGTTATATAGATTTAAGTAAGTCTTTTGAGTTTGTTGAATTATATCAAATAAAAGCTATTGTAAGCTTAGGAATATAAAGAAATGAATTAAAAAAAGCTTGATATAAATAGTTTTTTGTGTTATTATCATATTGCTTAATCCGATGTATGTACATATTTAGTTGTAAGTTGCATATAAGATTAAATAAAGCACAAAGGAGGATATAGAGTATGAACTTGATTGATAAGATCAACAAGAAACAAATTAAACCTGACACTCCTAATTTTCAAGTAGGAGATACTGTTAGAGTTGATGTTAAGATTAAAGAAGGTAAGAGAGAAAGAATTCAAGCTTTTGAAGGAATAGTAACAGCTCGTAAAGGTGGAAGTGTTTCAGAAACTTTTACTGTTAGAAAGAAAAGTGGAAGCATTGGTATTAACAGAGTTTTCCCAGTTAATAGTCCATTAATTGATAAAATTACTGTTGTTAAAAAAGGAAAAGTTAGAAGAGCTAAACTTAACTTCTTAAAAGATTTAACAGGAAGTTTTAAAATTAAAGAAAGAAATTAGGTTTTAAACCTAATTTTTATTTATAGAAAGGGTGAAAGTAAGTGAAATTTTGGAAAGAAGCAAGAGATTATATAATTATAATAGTATCAGTTGTATTAATTAGAACTTTTTTAGTCACACCAGCTATTGTAGATGGAGCTAGTATGGACGATACATTAAAAGATGGAAATCTTGTTATTATCAATAAAATTGTTTATAAAGTAAGTGATATAAAAAGATTTGATGTAGTAGTTGTATCAAATGAAATTAATAATGATAAAATTATTAAAAGAGTTATTGGCATGCCTAATGAAACAGTAGAATATAAGAATAATAAATTATATATTAATGATAAAGAAGTTAAAACTAATATTAAATTTAAAGACACTGAAGATTTTATAAGAACTACTTCTGATAATGAGTATTTAGTTTTAGGTGATAATAGACCTGTATCTAAAGATAGTAGAGTACTTGGAAATTTCACTAAAGAAGATATTATTGGAAGGGTTAAAATAAGATTATTTCCTTTTAATAAAATTGGTAAAATTGATTAAGAGTAGTTTTTACTCTTTTTTAATTGAAAAATAATATATTTATCTGTAAAATATATATAGGATAGGTGAATATAAATGTATAAAGTAATAAGTAACAAGAAAGTTAATTTAAATTCATTTGAAATGGTAATAGAAGCCCCTTCTGTATGTAAGAATTTTATACCTGGCCAATTTTGTATATTAATGGCAAATGAAGAAAGTGAAAGAGTTCCTTTGACTATATATGATTGTGATAAAGAAAAAGGACTTATTTATGTAATATATCAAGTAGTTGGAGCATCTACTTTAGAATTATCTCATGTTAAAAATGAAATATTTAGTATATTAGGTCCGCTTGGAAAACCAAGTGAAATATGTAAAAATGCACTTGAATATAAGGATAAAAAAATTGTTTATGTTGGTGGAGGAATTGGAATAGCACCTGTTTATCCTCAAGTTAAATATTTAGCTTCATGTGGAATAAAAGTGGACGTCATATATGGAGCTAGAAGTGCTAATATGTTTATTATTAGAGATAAAATAGAAAGCGTTTGTAATAAAATTAGTTATGCTACTGATGATGGCTCTTTTGGAATTAAAGGATTTGTAACAAATATTTTAGAAAAAAATATAGATAAATATGATATTTGTGTAGCTATTGGTCCAGTTATTATGATGAAGAATGTTTGTGATGTAACTAAAAAATATAATGTAAAAACTATTGTTAGTATGAATCCAATAATGGTAGATGGTAGTGGAATGTGTGGAGCTTGTAGATGTGAAATAGAAGGAAAACCTAAATTTGCATGTATTGATGGACCTGAATTTGATGGACATAAAGTTAATTTTGAAAATGCATTAAAAAGAATGAATATTTATAAAGAAGAAGAAACTAAAAAATATGAAGAAATTAAAAAAAGATTAGGTGAAAAATAATGAATGATAAAAGAGTACACGGAAAAATACAAGATCCAAATAAAAGAATAAATAATTTTGATGAAGTAGAACTTGGGTTTACTCATGAAGAAGCACTAATGGAAGCCAATAGATGTCTTCAATGTAAGAATCCTAGATGTGTAACAGGTTGTCCTGTAAATATAAGAATTCCTGAGTTTATCAAATGTATTAAGGAAGATAATGTTAAGGGCGCTTATGAAGTTATAAGTGAAGATTCATCTCTTCCAAGTGTATGTGGTAGAGTTTGTCCTCAAGAACGTCAATGTGAAGGATCCTGTATAAAAGGAATTAAAGGTGATGCTATATCTATTGGTGCACTAGAAAGATATGTAGCAGATGAAGCTATTAAAAATGGTTATTTTGAAATAAAAGATGTTAAAAAGAATGGAAAAAAAGTAGCTATTGTTGGTAGTGGACCAGCTGGTATTACTTGTGCTAGTGAACTAGTTAAGAATGGATTTGATGTTACAATTTATGAAGTTTTACATAAAACTGGTGGAGTACTTACCTATGGAATACCTGAATTTAGATTACCTAAAGAAATAGTTAAAAAAGAAGTAGATAATTTAATACGCTTGGGAGTAAAAATTATAACTGATACTCCAGTAGGTAATCAGTTTACAATAGAAGAATTAAGAAAAGAATACGATGCAGTTTTTCTTGCTACAGGTGCGGGAATTCCAAAATTTATGGGAATAGAAGGAGAAAATGCTAATCAAGTATTTTCTGCAAATGAAATACTTACTAGAGTTAATTTAATGGGAAGTTATAAAAGTGAAGCTAGTACTCCTGTAAAAAAAGGACATATTGCTTATGTTATTGGTGGAGGAAATGTAGCGATGGATGCAGTTAGAACTCTAAGAAGACTTGGATATGAAGCACATTTAATGTATAGACGTGGTGAAGAAGAATTACCTGCTAGACGTTTAGAAGTAAGTCATGCAAAAGAAGAAGGAGTAATATTTGATTTACTTAGAAATCCAGTTAAAATACTTACAGATGAAAATAATAATGTAACTGGTATGGAAGTTATTAAAATGAGTCTTAGTGATGTAGGTAGTGATGGAAGAAAAAATATAGAGAAAATAGAAAATTCAAATTATAATGTAAAATGTGATATGGTTGTTATGGCTCTTGGAACTCTTCCTAATCATGAAGCATTAAAAGAAAGTGATATAGAATTATCTGATAAAGGATTAATAGTTGTAGACAACACTAAAACATCACTTGATAATGTTTATGCAGGAGGAGATGCTACTAGTGGAAGTGCCACAGTAATACTTGCTATGGAAGCTGGGAAAAACGCAGCTAAAGAAATAAAAAATAATTTATTAAATATTAAGGAGTAAAACTCCTTTTTTTAATTTTCATTTAATTTTGCACATATATAATGATAATAGAAAGGAAGATGATGTTTATTAGAAAATAAGCTATTTAAATGAAGGTAATATTAAAATAATAAAAGAGGTGTTTATATAGATTAAATAAATAAAAGAATAAAAAATATGTTATTGAGGTGATTATATAGAGTAAAAAATAAAAGATAAACTTGTTGTTTATCTTTTTGTGTTTTATAATAATTCTAGTAGAAGGGGATTATTATGTTTAAAAAGAAACTAAAAGGATTTGAATTTGAACAAAAGTGTATTGTATCTAATATGATTAGTGTTGGTGGTTGGAAAGTAGGATATATGTATAGAGAAAAGCCTTCAATAAAAGATGATAGTGGATGGAGATTTTTTAAAGGGAATGAAGATGAAAGTTTTACAGAAAACGCAGATAACTTTAGAATATTTACATTATCTTCTTTAATAGATATGGATGATAGTGTAGTTGATTATTTACAAATGAATGAAGGTACATCTTTAATTAGAATAGAGAATAATAAATTTATAATTGATGATAAAGAAAAAGAGATATTTATGACTAAATAATAAAGGACGTGGAAGTATGAAAAATGATTATAAAAGTGGTTTATCTAAAAGAGAAGTAGAAGAAAGAATTAGAAATGGACAAGTTAATTATAATGATGCTCCAAAAACAAAGACAATTAAAGAAATTATTAGAGATAATGTTTTTACATATTTTAACTTTTTAAATCTTGCTTTAGGACTTGCTGTTTTTATTTCTAGTTTAATAAATGGTCAAGCTTTAAATGGACTTAAGAATTGTTTATTTATGGGAGTAATAATAGTTAACTCTATTATTAGTATAATTGAAGAAATAATATCTAAAAAGATAATTGATAAATTATCAGTAGTATCTGAATCAAAAGCTATTGTGATTAGAGATGGAGAAGAAGTTAAATTATCACTTGAAGATATAGTTTTAGATGATATTATTAAATTATCTTTAGGACATCAAATCGTATCTGATAGTATAGTTTTAGATGGAGAACTTGAAGTTAATGAATGTTTAATTACAGGAGAAAGTGACTCAATAAAGAAGAAAAAAGGTGATGAACTTTTAAGTGGATCATTTATTATTTCTGGTAATGCTTATGCAAAAGTAATACATGTTGGTAAAGATAATTATGTATCTAAAATAACAAATGAAGCTAAATATAAAAAAGATGTTAATTCTATAGTAATGGGATCTTTTACTAAAATGTTAAAAATACTATCTATACTAATTATTCCTATTGGTATAATTATGTTTATTAATCAATATATGGTTACTAAAGTAATATCTGAAAGTATATTTACAACAGTAGCATCATTAATTGGAATGATACCAGAAGGATTGATTTTATTAACTTCTTCTGTAATGGCTGTAGGAGTAATTAAACTTTATAGAGTAAATGTTCTTGTACAACAATTATATGCAATTGAAATACTTGCAAGAGTAGATACTATTTGTTTGGATAAAACTGGTACTTTAACAGAAGGTACTATGGAATATAAAGATGTAATTGAAACTGAAAAATATAATAAAGAAGAGATAGAAAGATATTTAAGAAAATACACTTTGGCTAGTGAAGATAATAATCAAACTATGGATGCTTTAAAAAAACATTTTAAGGGAGATAAAGAAAATTGTAAAAACAAAATACCTTTTTCTTCAAGTAGAAAGTTTTCTTCAATAGAATTTGATGATTATTCGCTATATCTAGGTGCTCCAGATGTTGTATTACAAGATAGAGTAAGTGAAGAAGTAAATGCATATGTAGAAGACTATAGAGTACTTTGTCTTGGTATAAAAAAAGGAAAAATTGATGAAAGTTTAAAAGATATAGAATGTATTGGTTATATTCTAATTGAAGATGTTATTAGACCATCTGCTAAGCAAACTCTTGATTATTTTAGAGATAATAATGTAGATGTTAAGATAATATCAGGAGATAATATTAAAACAGTTATGTCTATAGCTAGAAAAGTGGGTCTTGAAAATATTAAAGGACTTGATATTGGTCTTTTAAGTGATGAAGAATTAAGAGGAGTTATAGATGAATATCAAATATTTGGAAGATGTAAACCAGAACAAAAGAAGGTAATTATTAAATACTTAAAAAGTAAAGGTCATACAGTTGCCATGACAGGGGATGGAGTTAATGATGTTTTAGCATTAAAAGAAAGTGATTGCGCAATTTCAGTTAAATCAGGAAGTGATGCTGCAAGAAATGTAAGTCAATTAATACTTTTAGATGATGACTTTAATTCACTTCCTAAAGTAGTAGCAGAAGGTAGACAAACTATAAATAATGTTGAAAGAAGTGCTTCATTATTACTTGTAAAAACATTATTTACAATGATGTTAATAATATATAGTGTTATATCTTTTCAAAAATATTTCTTTATTCCAATACAACTTACGTTTATTACAGCATTTACTATTGGAGCTCCTTCATTTATACTAGCACTTGAACCAAATAGTGAATTAGTTAAAGGTAATTTCTTATTTAAAATATTTGCTAAAAGTTTACCTACAGCATTAATTGTATTATTTAATGTAATGTTAGTATCAGCTTTTTCAAAAATATTTAACATTAGTTATGAAATGCAAAGTACTATTAGTGTTATATTAACAACAATTACAGGTCTTTATTATTTATTTAAAATATGTCATCCTATTAATTTATATAGAGGATCATTGTTATTTGTAATGACTTGTGGATTCTTATTTTGTGTGATTTTTGAACCAGAATTCTTTAATTTAGTTCCTTTAAATAAAATTAGTTTATTAATAACATTTGTACTTTCTTTAGATTCATTCTATATTTATAAATTAATTAACTTTATAGTTACATTTATATTTAATAAATTTGATGATACTATAGAAGTTGAAAATAAATTTTATGATTATAAAAAGAAACGTTCTTAAAAAATGTTTCTTTTTTATTAAAATTATGTGTAATATTAAATATTGTATTATTATGTGATAGATTTTTATGTAGAGTAGGATAAGACTACAAAAGATAAGTATATAAGGAGGTAAACTTATGAAGAAAAGAAAAATGGCTATTTTTATTGCAATACTTGTATTAGGTGTAGGATATGCGGCTGTTAGTAATGTAACATTAAATTTAAATGGTACTAATATATCAAGTACTTGTTATAATAATGATTATTTGTTTATTTCGGGTTCAAATCAATGGACGATTAATAAATCTAATCAAGGAAATTCTGTAATATATATATCTAATGGAGGAAAAGCTGTTAGAGGTAATGCAACAAGTTCTTATTATTATAGACCTGCTGTATATTTGAAAAGTACAATTAAAATTAAAACTTCTGGCGATGGTAATGGATCTATTAATCATCCTTATGAATTAAGTTCTGACTAATCAAATTAAATAAAATACTCTTTATGAGTATTTTATTTTGTGTTATAATATGTGTGTATCATGGAGGAACTTATGGAAAATAAACAAACTGTAAATAAAAAAGATTTAGTAAAAAAATTATTAAAACAAGAAATAAGTATTGAAGATGAAAATGATTTAATAGAAATGCTTATAGATAAACCTATTACAATTGATGTTGATAAGCAAGAGGATAAATGTTTAACAAGAGGGGAAAAGCTAGCTGATAAATTATCAGAAGTAGCTGGTTCTTGGTCTTTTATAATTGGTTTTTCTTTATTTATTGTAATATGGATTATAATAAATTTAATTATTATGAGAAATGCTATTGATCCATATCCATTTATTTTACTTAACTTATTATTATCATGTCTTGCATCATTACAGGCTCCAATTATTATGATGAGTCAAAATAGACAAGCTAAAAAAGATAGTTTAAGAAATCAAAATGATTATCAAATTGATTTAAAAAGTGAACTTATATTAGAACGTTTACATGAAGAAATACAAGAAAGTTTAAGAAATGAGAGATTAATTATTAAATTGTTAAAAGGTGAAGAAGAAGAAAACAAAAAAGAAAAATAAAAGGGTGAAGTTATATGTTATTTAGCATAATAGTTTTAATCATTTTAATAATATTAAATGGAATATTTTCATCTAGTGAACTAGCATTTCTTTCGCTTAATAAGATTAAATTAAAAGAAGATATTAAAAAGAATAATAAAAAAGCAATCTTAATAGATAGAGTAATATCTAACTCTTCTTCATTTTTATCTACTATACAAATAGGTATCACACTTGCAGGTTTTTTAGCAAGTGCTTTTGCATCAGATTATTTTGCAGATTATTTTATGAAATATATTAATATAACATGTATTTCAAGTAGTATTATTAGAAGCATATTAGTTGTATTAATAACAATAGTTCTTTCTTATTTTACTCTTATATTTGGTGAATTAGTACCTAAAAAAGTAGCTATTAACAATCCATATAAAATAGCAAAAAGATATGTTAAATTAATAAGTATAACTAAAATTATATTTAAACCTCTTGTTATTATTTTAACTAAATCTACAGAGTTTATTTGTAAACTATTTAATATACGTGAAAACAATGAAAAATTAAGTGAAGAAGATATTAAAAAAATGATATTACTTGGTAAAGAAGAAGGAATTCTTGAAGAAAAAGAAAAAGAATATATTTTAAATATATTTGATTTTAATGATATTAAAGTTGAAAAAGTAATGACTCCTAAAAAAGATGTTACTTTATTAAATGTAGATGATGATATAAAAAAGAATATCCTTATTATAAAAGAAACAAAGTATTCTAGATATCCAGTATATAAAGATAACATAGATAATATTATTGGTGTTTTAAATGTAAAAGATTTAATTCTTGTTAAAAAAGATAGTGAAGAAATAAATTTGAATGATTTAATTAGACCAATACATAAATTTAGATATAATAAGAAAATAGATGATGTTTTTAGATATATGCAAGAAGAAAATGAAAGTTTATGTGCAATATATAAAAATGATAAATTTATTGGAATAGTTACTGTAGAAGATGCTGTTGAAGAAATAGTTGGAAACATATATGATGAGTATGATTAAGATAACAATTGTTATCTTTTTTAATATATTTTTTTTTAAAGAAATAAAAACTTATTATGAAGAAGATGATATGATTCCAGCTTATATTTATTCAAAATATTTGTAAAGAAACAGATATGAAATATAAATTGAAAAAGTAGTTTTTTTTTTATATAATTTATATAGTAGGTGATTATATGGCAGATGTGTATATTCCAAAAACAGCAGAGGAAAAAGTAGATTTTGTTTATGAATTCATGAAAGAAAATGAAAGCTTTTTTGGTAAGAGTGAATCATATAATGTAAAAGCTATTGAAACAGAGGATGGAGTAGGAATAGTTGCTGAGTATAAAAGCCCTAATGGTACAGGAGTTAATTATTTATATATAAATCCCAAAACTGATTTTGAAAATATTACAATGTTTGAAAATCCAATACCAGATTCTTGCTATAATGGTGATCGTCTTGTATCTTCTACGCCATATGGTACATATGGTAATAGACACAATAGAATATTAAAGGGAGATTTTTCAAGTGTTCCAGAAAATGCAATAATGATTCCTTCAAGTAAATATGAAACTGGTACAAGCAAAACAGTGTATAGTCCAGATGAAGTTGCGGTTGCTTTTATTAATAAAGTAGGAAATAAGCCTGAAATGATTGCCACTGTTGGATGTAGTAATGGTGGAGGTGGGTCTTTAAAATCAGGAATTTTTGAAGCATTAAATCATCCAGGTGTTAAAGTAGAAGCATGGGGATTAGATGGATATTATCAAGAATTTTATCCAGAAAAAATATTGGATTCTCTTAGTGAAGAAGAAATGGAAACGCTAAGAGAGAATTTAACTTTTGTAAATGTTATTCCAAATGAAAAATGTCAAGGCGGTATTGCTAATGGAAGGCCAAGATATAATTGGAAAAATGAACATGAAACAAGTCAAACAATGACAAAATATGTTTTGGAATTAGAAAAAAGAGGAATCAAAAATATTATATATACTGCTGATTTTGAAGGAGTACATGAAAACTGGCATGGAGCACATTTAGATATGTATCAATTTGGATCTAATTTGCCTGATTTTATGCTTCATAATACAGATGAAATCAAATGTAGTGGTGAATATGGAGTTATAGATGGAGCTTATACTTATGATGGAATTAGAAGAATATTAGTTCCTCTTGGTGTAAAAGATGATATATCTCAAAAAGTAGATTTTAGTAATATACCAGATTATTCTAAATCTTATATTAAATATGAAAATGAAATTGAATTATTAAATAATATTAGAGACAATTTAGAAATGTTTTCAAATTCTAATATGGAAACAAAAGGAAGTGATAGTTTTCCTGGGATACTATTTAGTATGACTAATGGAGTTTCTTCTTCTAATGATTCATTTATTAGTAAAACAAAAGAAGAAACTAATGCACTTGCATCTGTAATAGGATCTTATATTATATTAGATAAAGAACTTGCAAGTGATGCTGATAATCTAAAAGATAATTTAGGTACTTCTTTATTTGACTATAATAGAGTCTCAGTAGAAGGGCCAACTTATACGCCATTAACTTTTTCTAATATAAATGGTGAGATAGATTTTAATGAGTTTAATAATATGTTTAATGGTACATCTTTATGTGGACCAATCGCATCTTTTATAGGTGAAAATAAACAAAATATAACATCTTTAAAATCATCTTTAACAGCATTAATTGATAGTGAATATTATTCTTCACCTGGGCTTGGTTATATAAAGTCTTCAATTGATAGATATTCTATTCTATGTGATTGTAATTTAGAATTATTAGATAGCATGGAGTCGTCTTTTACAAAAGCTCTAAAAAAAGTTTATGATGCGATGGATGGAAAGAGTATTGATTTAAGCATAGAAGATGAATTAAACGATAAGATATTAAAATGTACTCAAGATATAGATAATTTGATTGCCGCTAATAGTGAAAAAAGAACAGTTCTAGTAGCAACTCCAGTTACTATACCTGGAAAACAGATAATAGTTTATGTTCCTAAAAAAGAATATGTTTTATCAGAGTCAGCAAGAGCTGAAAATGAAAGAATAATTGAATCTAATAGAAAAGATATTGAAGATTTTAAAATAGAATTACAGAGAATTGCTGATGTAAAAGAAGCAATAAAAGAAGCTGAAGAATTAATGGATGATTTAAATATTGAAATCCAACAATATAATTCTAAAGTAGAACATTTAACCCCAACACCAACTTTAAGTTTATATGATGTTGAGAGATTAAAACGTGGGGAAAATCTTGGATTTAATCCAACTATATATGATGTAGGAGATACTAGTAAACCAGAAATAATAGAAACAAATGAAGAAGAATCAAAAGTAGAGCCTTCTGTAACTCCTTCGCCATCTCCAACCCCAACACCAGCTCCTTCTCCAAAAGTAGAAGAACCATCGAATGTTTCAGAACCTATAGAAAAAGAGACTGAAAAAACTTCAACATCAAGTACAAGTAGTACAGGTTTTGGAAATGGTTTCTTAGCAGGATATAAGCCTGGAGAAGGAATGAGTGAAAGTAGAATTCCAACTTCTACTGAAAAAGAAGACACTCCACAAGTAGATATAGGTGATAGAGCATCTCATGCATTTAGTGGGCCTGATTTTATAACATCTGCTTCTGGAGTACTTGGTAGTGTAGGTGCTACAGCTATAGGAGAAACTTTAAATAATTCTAAAAGTCCTCAAACAAAAGCTTCTGATACTGGATTTGGAAATAATTTCTTAGCTGGATCTAAACCTGAAATCACACCAAAAGAAGAAACTATTAGTTCTTCGCAAGTTGTTGAAACAGAAGAAAAACCACAAGTAGATATAGGTGATAGAGCATCTCACGCATTTAGTGGACCAGATTTTGAAAGTAATGATAATAAATCAATACCTGATTTAATAAAAGATTTATTTCCAACAAAAGATAAAGAAGATACATCAAAAGATAGTAATGATATCGGATTTGGAAACAATTTCTTAGCTGGATCTAAACCTGAAGTCAAATTAAAAGATGAAATACAAAGACCAGTAGTTGAGACGCAAAGGCCACAAGTAGACATAGGTGATAGAGGCTCACATGCATTTAGTGGACCAAATTTTGAAAGAACAGATAAAAAAGATCAAACTACTATTAGTACAGAAAAACCTGTTATTAATGAACCAAATGTTGAAGAAATAAAACCAGTTGTTACTCCACAGAATGTTATACCAAGTGTTGATAATAATCCACATATAGAAGAAAAGACACCAAGTCAACTAACAGGAAGTGTTCCACAATGGCAACCAACTCCAACACCACAACAACATGATCCAGTTGTTAAAACACCTGAAGTTGAACCAGAAGTTATCATTGATACACCAACTCCAGAAATTGAACCAGAAGTTATTATTGAACCACCAACACCGGAAGTTGAACCTGAAATTATTCCTGAACCAATTATAGAACCAGTGGTTATAGTTGATGAACCAACAATTGATCCAACACCAGAAGTAATAGTAGATACACCAGTAGTTGAGCCAACTCCAGAAAAAGTACCAGAATCAATACAAACTACTCCAAAAACTCCAACTAAACCTACACCACAAGTTACTATTCCTTCAAGCCCAATAATAGAAGAACCAATAACAAGTGATATTAATTATGATAATATAGAAATAATAAATGCAGATAATAGTGTTAAACCAGATTTAACTAATGAAATAATTAATAATACTTTAGAAGATAAAAAAGAGAATAATTCTAATGTATTAAAAGATATTGGTATTATTGCTGGAGTAGGAGCATTAGCGGGTGCTAGTGCATATGGAATATATAAAGCAAGCGAAAATAAAAAAGATGAAGATGAAGAAAAGACAGAATAATCTGTCTTTTTAATTAATTTGAAATACAGTAGATTTTTTAATATAATATTTAATGTAAAAGAGGTGATATTATTGAAAAATTGGAGTTTTAAAATTGATAATGATAAATCAATAAATTTAGTTCTAAATGGTAAAAAAAATGCTTATTCTTTAAATTATAATGAAAAAGAAATTCCTCAAATTAATGAAGAATCAATAATACACTTTGATAATGAAAAAGATGCTTGTAAAATTAAAATAATTGATTATAAAATACTAAAGTTTAAAGATGTTACTTTAGATGAAGCTTTATTAGAAGGATATTCATCTTTAGATATATGGAAAAAGAAATATTTAGATTTATTTAAGAAAACTAATTCTAGTTTTAATGAAGAAAATATAATAATATTTGTTATATTTAAAGTTACAAATAATTTTGTTAAAGAAAGACTTGAATTAGGGAAAAAAATAGCTAATTTGAATTTAGATTTATTTAATAAAATCGAATCACTTTATGAAATAAATGCTGGATTTAATAATACACTTTTTAGTGTTAATAATAAATATATTATAAAAGTATGTACTAATACTGAATTAGAGATTAGTTTTGAAAAAGAATATAATTTTTATAAATCAAATTCTTCTAATAAAAGTATTCCAAAATTATATAAATATGATAATACTAAAAAAGAAGTGAATTATTTATATGAAATAATTGAAAAACTAAATGGTAATACTTTATATTATTATTGGTATAAAATGAATGAAATAGAAAGAGAAGAAACCATTAAAAAACTAATTTCTATAATTAAAAGTTTTCATAATATAAAAGCAAATGAATATGATTGGGCAAAAGTAATAAAAGAAGAAATACAAAAAAGAATAAAAGACAATAAAGATTTATTTAGTGATGAAGATTATGATATCATAATTAAAAGTCTTAATAAATATGATGAAATCTTAAAAGATAATTATTTTGCTTTAATACATAATGATTTACATTTTGATAATATTATTTATGATAATGGAAATATAAAAATAATAGATTTTAATGATTGTTTAAGTGCCCCAATTGATTTTGAATTTAGACAATTGTATATTTGTCAGTATAAACCATGGAAATGGGCTAATATAGAAATGGATCCTTATCAAAAAGAAAAAGATTATAAAAATATTTGGAATTATATTAAAAAGTATTATGATAAATTGAATGATATAAACTATTTAGAAGAAAGAATGATTATATATAGAATCTGGAATGATTCAGAGCATTTAAAAAAATACCATTCTAAGGAATTAATAGATAGTGTAGTTGAGAATTCTAAAAAAATATTGGAGTTGAAATGAAAAAAGTAATATTAAAAATAGATGGTATGAGTTGTAGTGCTTGTCAGAATAGAGTTGAAAAGTATTTAAATAAACAAGATGGAGTAAAAGCAAGTGTTAATCTAGTTATGGCACAAGCAATGGTTGAATATGATGAAAATAAAGTATCTTTATCTGATTTGGATAGATTTGTTAGTGAATCTGGTTATAAAAGTTTAGGTGTTTATAATAAAAAAGAAGAAGAAAAAAAAGATAATACTTTAGTTTATTTAATAATACTTGCATTTTTAATTATTTTAATTATGTATATATCAATGTCTCATATGCTTTGTTTACCTGTTATTCCTTTTTTACATATGATTAAACATCCAGTGAATTATGGAGTTTGTTTATTCATTTTAACTATACCATTTCTTATATTTGGTTTTGATATTATTAAAAGTGGAATAATTAAATTAATTCATGCAAGTCCTAATATGGATAGTCTTGTGTCAATTGGAGTGTTATCAAGTTTAATTTATAGTTTAGTTAATTTAATATTAATAGTTTCGGGTAAAAATATATTGGTAGAACATTTATATTTTGAAAGTTCTTCTATGATATTATATTTTATTAAATTAGGTAGATTTATAGATAAAAACTCAAAATCTAAAGCCAAAGAAGCTATTAAAGAACTTGTAACTATTACACCAGAAAGTGCTCTTATTAAAATAAATGATAGTGAAAAAGAAGTAACTATTGATGAAGTAAAAAAAGATGACATATTAATATGCAAACCTGGTATGAAAATAGCGGTAGATGGTATTATTACAAAAGGTAGTACTCATATAGATGAATCATTTATTACAGGTGAAAGTATTCCTTGTAATAAAAAAATAAATGATAAAGTAATTGCTGGATCTATTAATATTGATGGAGTTATAGAGTATAAAGCACAAAATATTGGCCCTGAATCTACAATATCAGAAATTGTTAGATTAGTAGTAGAAGCAACAAATACAAAAGCTCCTATACAACATTTAGCAGATATAATATCTAGTTATTTTGTACCTGGTATTATTTTAATATCAATTTTTACTTTAATAATTTATTTAATTCTTGGTAAAAGTTTTAATGAATCTATTATATCTTTTGTAACAGTATTAGTTGTATCTTGTCCATGTGCTTTAGGACTAGCAACACCACTTGCTATGGTTGTAAGTATTGGTAAATGTGCTAAAGAAGGAATTCTTATTAAAACTAGTGAAGTATTAGAAACTATTCATAAAGTTGATACAATAGTATTTGATAAAACAGGTACTCTTACATATGGAACTTTGAAAGTATCAGAAATTAATAATTATTCAAAATATAAAGATAAAGAATTATTAAGTATTATTTCTAGTATTGAACATAATAGTACTCATCCAATAGCTAATGCTTTTAAAGAGTATTATGATTCAAATATAAATGTAAATAATTTTAAAAATATTTCTGGAATGGGTTTACATGGAATAATAAATAAAAAAGAAATATATATTGGAAATAATAGATTATTAAAAAAATTAAATATTGAGAATAAATATAAAGATAAAGAAAATGAATTAGAAGAAAATGGTAATAGCATTGTATATGCAGTTGAAAATAATAATATAATAGCTTTAATAGGTGTAAAAGATATTATAAGATCTAATGCTAAATCTACAATTAAAGAATTGAAAAGATTAGGAAAAGAAGTTATCATGTTATCTGGAGACAATATTAAAACTGCTAATATTATTGCTCATGAAATTGGAATAGATAATGTTAAAGCAAATGTTTTACCAAAAGAAAAAGAAAAATTTTTACAAGAAAAAATTAAACAAAACCATATAGTTATGATGGTTGGAGATGGAATTAATGATGCAATAGCTCTTTCATGTAGTAATATTGGAATATCTCTAAATAGTGGAACTGATATAGCTTTTTCATCTTCTGATATAATACTAATGCATGATGATTTATCAAAAATAATAACATTATTAAAATCAAGTAATAAAACAATAAGAATTATAAAAGAAAACTTGTTTTGGGCATTTATTTATAATATAATAATGATATTAATTGCTACAGGATTATTAACTCCATATAAAATACATATTAATCCAATGATAGCAAGTATTATGATGACTATTAGTAGTTTAACTGTAGTATTTAATTCACTTAGATTAAAAAAATAGGAGGGTTTATGGACAATAATAGTTTTATTTATGGTAAGATTCCAACATCTAGTGGAGGAATAAGCAAAACATATCCTGAAAGTATAATAAGACTTATTAGTGAAAATGAAGAAAGACATAATCATATAATTTCATATTCTTTATCTAATTATGATAATATTAGAGAAAAATTATACTTAGAAAAGAGTACTAATAATATAGTACTTGAAAGTAAGAGAAATGATAATGATTCTTATAAAGAATTAGTTGTTTTAAGTGTTTTTCCATATGGTGGTGTTTCATCTCATGGATATGAATATTTTAGTTATTTAATTGAAGTAATTGAAAAAGACACTTTATATAGACATTTAAAAGATGAAAGAATGATTATTGAACGAGAATTACAAAATGAACAAAAATTAAGATTAAAGTAGATTTACTTCTACTTTTTTTTTAAAATGAAATAGATGCTATTAAGATAATCATATGATATAATCAATACAGAGGTTATATGAAAAAAGTAGTTGTTGGAATCATAAGCATTTTATTAGTAGGAACTTTGGGATTTGACATCTTGCACATTTAGTATAAAAATATGTTAAAATTGATAAAAATTAGTAAAAAATGACTATTTTTAATGCAAAAAGTGATAGGAATTATTAAGGTGATTACGCCACCTAATAATAAGAAATAACTTGAATATTGAGGTGATAGTATGTATGGGGCTATAGTTGGAGATTTAGCGGGTAGTATATATGAATTTGACCAATTAAAAAAAGTTCATAGAGTACATATGAATAATTTAATTGAAGATAATGCTTTCTATAGTGATGATACAATTTTAACTATTGCTATACTGGATGCGATACTTAATAATAAAGATTATGATTATTATTTACGAAAATATATTCAAGGATATAGTGAGTATAAACCTGATTTTAATCCGTATTTTAAATCATCATTTTCACCTAACTTGATAAAATGGAGCAAATCAAATGTAATTGGTACTAGTCACGGTAATGGAGCTATGATGAGAATATCTCCTGTAGGATATATGTTTGATAGTGAAAAAGAAGTAATCGAAAATGCAAGGCTTGCAACTATACCTTCTCATAATTCAAATGAAGCAATTGATTCAGCTACTATGGTGGCATTAATAATATATTATTCTAGAAAGGGATATACAAAAGATGAAATATTTAAAATAATGAATATTGAGGTTAAGTATATTCCGTTTAATAAGTTTAATACAACATGTGAAGAAACTATAGGAAATTGTTTATATGCATTATATAATTCAAATAGTTTTGAAGATGCTATTAGAAAAACATTATTGATGGGTGGAGATACAGATACAAACTGTGCTATAGTTGGAAGTATGGCTGAAGCAATGTATCGAATTAATAATGAAACCATAGAAAAAGTTAATAAAAAAATTCCTCAAAAATTTGTTAAAATATTAAGTAGAGCAAGGAGTTGATCCAAATGAATGAGAATAAAACTAATATAAACTGTCTGATAACGCTTTTTGCAACACTTTCTAAAAATAAGGCTTTGTGAGATTTGAAATCTTGCACGTTTAATATAAAAATATGCTAAAATAAACAAAAAAATAGATGTTATTAATGTAAAAAGCGATAGGAATTAGTAAGGTGATTACGCAACCTAATAATAAGAAAATTGAGGTGAAATAATGAATGATATTAAAACACCAAAAGAATTATTAGACTATATGTCAAATAATATTAATTACGGATATTTAGGAAAAAATGGAAGAGTATATCATTATGATGATTTAGATTTTAACTTAGATTGGTATGAACAATATATATTAGAAACAAGTGATGATATATTAAATAATTTATGTGGTAATTGCTGGGATCAAGTTGAATTTGAAAGAGATTGGTTTTTAAAAAATGGATATGAAATAAAAACTATTTATGAAATGGTTAAACTTGATTATGATAATGTATATCCAACTCATTCCTTTCTTATTTATAAGGATAATAATCACTGGTTTTGGTTTGAAAATTCTGATTTTAATAATAGAGGCATACATAAATTTAATTCATTTGATGAATTATTAAATTATCAATATAAAAAGTATGTTGAATTTTTAAAGACATTTAATATAACAGATGAAGAATTAGAAAAAATAATTGTAACAGAGTTTGATAAACCAAAAGAACATATTTCTGCTGAGAAATATTTAAATCATGTTATTAATTCACAACAAATTAATAAAAAACAGAGGAGGTAATACTTATGAACGAAAATAAAACTAATATAAACTGGTATCCAGGTCATATGGCTAAGACTAAAAGAGAAATATCATCTATTATTTCTAATATAGATATTGTAATAGAAGTAATAGATTCAAGAATACCTTTTTCGTCTAGAATACCAGATTTAAAGAAAATAACTAATAACAAAACAAATATAATAGTATTTAATAAGTATGATTTATGTGATAAAAATGAAACTAATAAGTGGATTATTAAGTATAAAAACGAAGGAAATATAGTAGTAACTACTGATTCTAAAAATACAAATGATTATAAAAAGATTATTAGTGAAGTTAATAATATAATGATTAATGTTAATAATAAAAGAAAATCCAAAGGACTTTTACCTAAGAAAGCAAAATGTATTGTTATAGGTGTACCAAATGCTGGAAAAAGTACTATTATAAATAGACTTGTTGGAAAAAGTGTACTTGGTGTTGGTAACAAACCAGGAGTTACAAAACAATTAAACACAATTAGAATAAATGAATATATGGATTTAGTAGATACTCCTGGAATATTATGGCCTAAATTTGATAATCAAACTCTTGCATTAAATCTTGCTAGTATGACTGCTATTAAAGAAGAGATTCTCTCAATAGAAACAATTGCTATTCATATACTAAAAACTCTAAGTAAATATTATAGTGATATTTTAGAAAAGAATTTTGGAATAAAAGAATATAGTGATGATAATATTGAAGATTGTTTTGATCAAATATCTAAATTTAAAAATATACCTATTAGAGGAGAAGTTGATTATGAAAGAGTATCTCTTTTAATAGTTAATTCTATTAAACAAGAAAAAATAAAGGGTATAACATTTGATAGATTATGAAAAAGTATTTAGAAGGAATTAAATTTGGTCTTTTATTACAATTTGCTATTGGACCTATATGTTTAATGGTTTTTAATACAGCAAAAAATTCTGGATTTTTAGTTGCATTTACATTGGTTTTAGTTGTAGCTTTAGTTGATGCTTTTTATATAACAATTTCTTGTCTTGGAGCTTCTAATTTTTTAAAAAATAAAAAGACTCTTAAATTATTTAAAGCAGTTGGTTCAATTATACTTGTATTATTTGGTTTAAATATAATATTAAATGTATTTGGAATTAAAATAATACCAGGTTTCTCACTTAATCCAAATTATAAAAACATTTTATTACAAGGATTAATAATAGCGCTTTCTAATCCTCTTACAATTATATTTTGGGGGACTATGTTATCAGCAAAAATAATAGAAGATAATTTAAGTAAAAAAGAATTAATAATATTTTGTATAGGACTTGTTTCAGCAACATTACTATTTTTAACATCAGTATCTCTTATTGGTAGTGTATTTCATTCGTTTATAAATGAAAAGTTAACGAGTGTATCAAATATACTAGTTGGATTGCTTATAATTTATTATGGGTTTAAACTATATTTTACTAATACAACCAAATAAAAACATTTGAAAAACATCAAATGTTTTTTTATCTAAAAAAAGTTATGGTTTTAAAAAATAAATATTTTTTTGATACTAAAAATTGATAAAAAAAACATAAATAAATTTTTTTGTGAAAATTAGCATTTTAATGTTTACTTTTAAATAATTTGCTCTTATAATATTAACTCATAAGGCAAGGAGGCAAACATGATAAAAAGTAATTTACCTGTTATTTTACTTAAAAACCTTGTATTGTTACCTCATCAAGAAGTGAGAGTAGAAATTAAGAGTAATGTAAGTAAAAAAGTTACTGAAATATCAAAGATGTACCACGATAGTGAAGTACTTGTTGTTTGTCCCTTAAATTCTCTTGAAGAAAAACCAGATGCTAGTGATTTGCCTAAAATAGGCGTTGTTGGAAAGATTAAAAGTGTTATTGAATTACCTAATGGTAATATGAGAATTATTATTTCTGGACTATATAGAGTTAAAGTAATAAGTTATGTAAATTATTCAAATGAAGAAGAAGTACTTGATAGTATTATTACTAGTATAGATAATAATGAAAGTGAAATAGAAACAACTGCTTATTCTCGTAAATTAATGAGTGAACTAGAAAGTTATGTAAATAAGAATCCATTTATAACTAATTCAATTATGTCTCAATTAAAACCAGGTGTTTCTTTAGATAAAATGACTGATTTAATTGGTGGTTTTTTAACTCTTTCTTTTGAAAAGAAACTATCTTTAATGCTAGATAGTTCACCTATTAGTAGAAGTAAAACATTAATAAAAGAAATTGCTATTGAAAGTGCTGTTATAGATTTAGAAAGTCATATAGAAACTCAAATTAAAAAAACTTTAGATGATTCTGAAAAAGAATATATTTTGAAAGAAAAATTAAAAGTCATTAAAGATGAACTTGGAGAAAGTATTAGTAAAGAAGAAGAAGTAATTAATTTAAGAGATAAAGTAAATCTTGGTAATTATCCTGAAAAGATAAAAAAGAAATTATTAAGTGAAATTGATAGATATGATTCTTCTAGTGAAATGAGTCCAGATGCTGGTATTATTAGAAACTATATTGAATATTTACTTAGTATTCCTTGGTTAAAATCTACTCGTGATGAAAAAGATTTAATAAAAATAGAAAAGAAACTTAATTCATCTCATTATGGAATGAATGAAGCTAAAAATAGAATTATTGAATATATAGCAGTAAAAAGTATTAGTGATGAAGTTAATAGTCCTATTATTTGTCTAGTAGGTCCTCCTGGTGTTGGAAAAACAACTTTTGCTGAATCAATATCATCTGCTTTGAATAGACAATTTGTTAAAATTTCTTTAGGTGGTATGAGTGATTCATCAGAACTTGTTGGACATAGACGTGCATATATTGGTTCAAATCCAGGTAAAATTGTTTCATCATTAATAAAATGTGAAAGTAATAATCCAGTATTTTTATTAGATGAAGTTGATAAATTAAAAAAAGATTATAAAGGAGATCCAGCATCTACATTGCTTGATATTTTAGATGTTAGTCAAAATAAAAGATTTGTAGATAATTATGTTGATGAAGAAATTGATTTAAGTAAAGTTCTTTTTATTTTAACAGCTAATGATATTTCATCTATTCCAATTGCTTTATTAGATAGACTTGAAATAATTAATTTAGAAGGGTATAGTGATGAAGAGAAAGTATTTATTTGTGAAAATTATTTAATACCTAATATATTAAAAAAACATGGACTTAAAAATAATACTATAAAGATTGAAACAGAAGCTATTTATAAAATAATAAATGATTATACAAGTGAAGCAGGTGTTAGAGAACTTGAAAGATCAATAAGTAAAATTATTAGAAAAGTAATTACAGAACATATAAAATCATCAAGAAAAATTGTAAGTATAAGAATACATGAAAATGATTTATCTAAATATTTAGATAAAGAATTATATGAAAATAAAAATAAAAGAGAAATTAATCATACAGGAGTTATTCATGCTGTTGCATGTAATAATTTAGGAGGTGCTACTTTAGATATAGAATGTTCAATGTTTCAAGGCTCTGGAAATGTTACATATACTGGTTCTCTTGGAGATATAACTAAAGAAAGTATTGATGTAGCAATTAGTTATATAAAAAGCAATTATAAAGAATTTGAAATAGATAATAATATATTTAAAGAAAATGATATTCATATTCATTTTACTGAAGCAGGAGTTAATAAAGATGGACCTTCTGCTGGTAGTGCTATTATTACAGTAATCTTATCTCTTATAAAGAATATTAAAATTCCTGATAATATTTCAATGAGTGGAGAAATATCATTAAAAGGAGATATATTAAAAGTTGGTGGAATTAAAGAAAAAGCAATAGCTGCTAAAAGAAATAATATTAATAAAATTTTTATTCCAAAAGAAAACTTAAATGATGTTGAATGGTTAGAACAAAATCTAAAAAATAGTATTGAATTTATTGGAGTATCTAATTATTTAGAAATTTATAAAGAAATATTCTCATAAAAGAATATTTCTTTTCATATATTTTAAAGAAAGGAGAATATATGAAAGAGATTATTCCAATAAAAAAAGATATTATTTTTAAAACTAAAATAGGGGAAATAACTAATATTAATTTAGATTTAGATTATAAAATAAACAATGATTTAATTGATGGAAATGTTTTATTAAATGGTACATATAAAATGACAGAGGCAAGTTTACTTGAAGATGAATTTGATTATAAGATACCATTTGGAGTATCTATATCTAAAAAAGTTGATAAAAATAGCATTAAAATAGAAATAGATGATTTTAAATATAATATTTCTAAGGATGTAATGAATGCTAATATTGATTTAGAATTAACTTGTAATGAAGAATCTGAAAAAGAAGAAACAAAAGAAGAAAATGAAATAAATAATATAATAGAAGAAAGTAATAATGAAGAAATAAATGATTTATTAGAAAATGATACTTACTTAGAAAATAATTTTTTAGAAGATAATACAACTATAAATGAAGAAGTAAATAATATAAATATAGAAGAAAATGTTAATAATATAACAAATAATTTTATAAATAATGATAATAAATATTATACATATAAAGTATATATTGTAAGAGAAGGAGATACTATTGAATCTATATGTAATAAATATAATATTAATGTAGAAGATATAAAAGATTATAATGATTTAAGTGAAATAAATGTAGGAGATAAAATAATTATTCCATATTTAAATGACTAAAAGGAAAATAAATAGTATTTTTATTGAAGAAAAAAGTGTCAAAAAGAAAAGAAATGATAAGTTAATAGAATTATATAATTTTTTTGATAAAGTAGGATTTGATAATTATCCAAAAATAATTAATTATGATGAAAAATATATTAATAGTGAATATATAGAAAGAAAAAATGTACATGAATATAGTGATGGTATAGAACTTATTAAAACTGTTGCCTTATTACATTCAAAAACTACTAGTTTAAAAAAAATAAATAAAAATAAATATAGAAGTGTTTATGAAAAAATATCTGGTAATATTGAATATTTAAAGAAATATTATTTATCGTTTGTAAAAGAAATTGAAGATAAAGAATTTATGTCACCAAAAGAGTATTTATTTATTCGTCATTATAATGTTTTTGATAGTGCTTTAAAATACTCTCAAAATAGTTTAAAAAAATGGTTTAAAATGGTTGAAAATAAAGAAGAAGAAAGAGTATGTACAGTACATAATAATTTATCTTTAAATCATTTTATAATAGGGGATAATAATTATTTAATAAGTTTTGATAATTATTTGGTTGATACTCCAGTTCTTGATTTATATAAATTTTATAAAAAAGATGGATATAAATTAAATTATAATTTATTATTAAAAGAATACAATAATATATTTCCTTTAACAGAAGAAGAAAAAATACTTCTTAATAGTTTAATAGCTATTCCTCCTAAAATAGAAGTACTTTCTAATGAAATATTAGATTGTAAAAATATAAGAAATACAATTATATATATTAAAAATGGTATAAAAATAGTTAGTGAAAATAAATAATCTACTTGTTGTAGATTTTTATTTTTTTTTGTTATATAATTATATACAGAATAAGGAGTTTTTAATATGGAAAAGAATAAAAATGGATTTATTTCAATGACGCTTGTATATACATTTTTAATAGTATTCTTATTTTTAATGTTAGCAATTTTAACAGCATATATACAAAAAGATAAATTTATGGAAACAATAGATAGTAAAATATCAGAAGATATTGGTTATGATAAACAAACAAAAACAACGGTATTAAATACTATAATATCTGATAACACACCTGTTTCAATAGATAATGAGAAAAATAATATATATTTATTTGATATAGCAAATGCAGATTTTGGCAATGGAAATGGACTTTATTACACAACAAAAGTAGAAATATCTGATGAAAATAATGATGGAGTATCATCAAGAATGTATTTTTTTAGAGGGACTGTTGAAAATAATCATTTGATATTTGCAAAAAAATGTTGGAGAATTGTAAGAACAAATGAAAATGGAAGTATAAGACTTAGATATAATGGAGAACCAATATATCTTAATAATACACCAAATTGTCCAACAGTAGATATGTTAAAAGATTATGCAGCAGGACCTAATTATAAACAAAGTGATGTGAGTAATGCAAGTAGTGAAACTGATAAAGATAAAGGAGTAGCAGTATTTACAAATGGAGGATTACAAGATAAAGCATATCATTATGCTTCAATAGGAAAAGCAAAATTTAATGAAAATTCAAGTAGTAATTTAGGACTTAAATATGTAAACGATTCAAATACATTTAGTCCAACTAAGGCAATTCTAGATACATGGTTTGTAAATAATTTAAAAAATTATATGGATTATATATCACCATCATCATTTTGTAATGATTATGAAAAACAAAATTCAAAATCAATAGTACCTGTTGCAACACCAGGAAGTAGTAAAAACAAATATAAAAAATCAGATTGGACAAATACAGTTAGTTTAAAATGCTCTAATAATGAAAATTATACGACAACATTGGATATAACTGGAAACAAACAATTATACTATCCAATTGGATTATTAAGTGCTCAAGAAATAGCTTTAGCAGGAGGATATTTAACAAATGGAACTGATCAATATAAAGGTGGTGTATATGGAATTGATAATAAAAACTTTTATTTATATACAGGAACATCTTTTTGGACAATGAGTCCATATGAATCTAATGAAACTGGTGCAAAAGTTATATATTTTGATAAAGATGGATATATGCAAGGGGATAAAAGCGCTGCATTAGTTAGTAATTCATATGATGTAATACCAGTAATATCAATAAATGGTAATAGTGTAATATCAAGTGGAAAAGGTACATCAAATAATCCATATATAGTGAGGTGAAACAAATGAAAAAAAATGGTTTTGTATTTGTTGAAAGTATAGTGGTATTAATGGTAGTAGCTTTATCAGTAGCAATGCTCATAGCAAGTTATTCACTAGTATCAAGAAAAACAAAAGAAAAAGAAAATTACGATAAAGCAAGTGATAGATACTTATTATATTCAATAAGTAATTTAGGAGCAAGCGATAATTGTAATTATGCTACTGCCAGTACGACAATAGATGAATGTAATAAACTAAATATAGAAGTAAATATAAATAATTGTGAAAGTAGTAAAACTGGATATTTAATGAAAGATTGTAAGAAAGTATTTGAAGATACAAATCTTAAAAATTTATATGTAGTACAAAATGTAAGAAATACATTAAATGATCTTGATAATGAAGGTAATAAAATAACAAATGGACAATCTGCTGTAGAAAAATATACACCTGGAACAATAGAATATATGAAAACCTTAAAAAAATGTAATGATTTAAATGAATATTATGAAGATCCAGAAACAGGTAAAATTACATATATTAATAAAAATAAATCAACAGATATTTGTCAAAATCCAATAACATATATGATAGGAGAATTTGAAAGAGGAGGAGAATATTATTATGCATCTATTGAACTAGGTGAAATAACTTTAGATTCTACTTCAAATTCTACTTCAAAAAAAGTTGGATGGGTAATAGAAGGATCTTTATATCCAATTAATAAACAAAAGTGGTATTTTTATGATGACAATGGTGTAAGATTAACCGGAGGCCCTTGGTATCTAACAGCTCACACTCCTAGAATAGGAAATTTTGACAACAATATAAATGGTTCTGGTTATTATCATGTAAATGGATTAAATGAGTATTATTTTGATGAATATGGAGTAATGTATACAGGATGGAAAAAAGTTGGAAATGAAATGAAATATTTTAAGAATGTTGATACAGATGGTGCCAAAGGAGTAGATGGTGGAACTGTTAGTGGTTTTGTAACAATGCAAGATGGAAAGATTTATTATTTTACTTCTTTGCAAATTCCAAATATAACTTTTGGTTCTATTAAAACTACAGTGTACACTACTGATAAATGTTATGTATGTCCTGATGATAAATATGATGCAAGTAAATGTACAGAACCATGCCCTGATACATTAACTGGAACTGAAGTTATTAGAAGTATTATTAGAAATACTGATGGAAAAGGTGTTTTATTTGATAATGAAGGTAATTGTATTGAAGGAACTTGTAACTTCTATAAGAAAATAAATTAAAGCTAATAATAAAATAAATAATAAAGAGAATAATAGTTTAGTAATTATTATTCTTTTTTTATTTATATTATAGTCACTAAGTATTGAAAAAGATTGAAATAGAATAGATAAACTACTAATAGTAAGACTAAATAAAGTTAATATAAATTTTAAATGTATATTATTTATAGTACTTATTATATTTATAGCATTTGTTATTTCAATTGTTGAATAAATAATTGATTTTAAAATAATGTTTATTTTTGTATATTTATTTATTATATTTAATATAATAGTAAAAAATATTAAGTTGCCTAAAATTATAGATAATGTATTAAATGCTTTTAATATAGATTTTTTTAAGATTATAAATAGATTATTATCTTTTATAATATTAACTTTTTCTAATTGATTTGATTTATCTTTTCTTAAAAATAATCCAATTAATATATTATTTAAAAGAGTTAAAAAATATAATAATAGTCCAATTTTAAAACTATTAAATATAGTTAATCCTATAGTACCAATTACAAAAGAAATAGATGGAAAATAAGTAAAACATAATAGTTTATTAGCTGTATTAATATCTATTATTTTTTTATCTAATAAATCTTTTATATATAATGAATTACATGGTTGACTAGTTAAAATACTAAGTATAAAAACAATAGTTGTATTTTTATCTATATTAAATAATTTTGAAATTGTTTTTCCAAAAATTTTATTTAAAAAAATATGATAATCATAATAAATTAATATGTCACTTAATATAATAAATGGAAAAATTGTTACAAATAATTTATTAAAGAATAATATAGTTGCATCTTTCGTTGATGATATTACTATATCCAAGTTTATAATAAATACAATAAATATTATTGTAATGATTATATATTTTAATCTTTTCATATGTTTTCCTATCTGTGATATAATATTAATGAGGTAATAAAAATATGATTAAAAAAATTATTAATATAATAAAAGAAGAACTTAAAAATAATTATAGATTTTATTTAATTATTTTATTTTTTATAATTATTTTTTCTATTAAATTTGATTATTATATATATTCACCTGGAAGTTTAGTAGATTTAACAGATAGAATTGAAGTTGAAAATAGTAATGAATCAAAGGGTAGTTTTAATTTAACTTATGTTACTGCTAGAAATGGAACTATTCCAAATATAATACTTTCTTATATTATTCCTTCATGGGATTTAGAATCTTTAGATAATATGAGAATTGAAAATGAAAATGAAAAAGAAATAGTAGCAAGAGATAAAGTTTATTTAAAAGAAACTAGTTATGATGCAATAATCGCAGCATTTAGTGAAGCTGGTATTGAATATGAAGTAAAAGATATAGATGTTAGTGTTACTGTTGTATATGATATATCAGATACAGACTTAAAAGCAGGGGATATAATTAAAAAAGTTAATAATGAAGAAGTAAATAATTTTGATGAATTAAAAAGAATTATTTCTAATTATAAAGAAAATGATAGAATTAATATTAGTGTTTTAAGAAATGGAAAAGAAGTTGAATGTTATAGTGTTTTAAAAAAGGAAAATGATAGAGTAATAATTGGTGTGTCTCTTGCAGAATTAAAAAATGTTATAACTACTCCTAAAGTTAATTATGTATTTAAAGATAATGAAAGTGGCTCATCAAGAGGACTTATGTGTGCTTTAGATATTTATAATAAAATAACTGAATTTGATTTAACAAAGGGTAGAAAAATATCTGGTACTGGAAGTATTGATGAAAATGGTAAAGTAGGAGCAATATCAGGAGTTAAATATAAATTAATTGGAGCAGTTAAAAAGAATGCAGATATTTTTATAGTACCAAGTGATAATTATGAAGAAGCAATTAATTTAAAGAAAAAAAATAATTATGATATTGAAATAATTGAAGCAGATAATTTACATAATGTAATTGAAAAATTAAAATAAATATAAAGTGTTTTTATAATTTATAACCAATAATATTAATGGGTGATAATATTGAATTATAATATAAAAAACACTTTATTATTTATTAATGAAAATTTTGATATGGAATATGATAAATGGAATAAAAATGATAAATATGGTAGTTTTTTACTAGGAGAATCAAGTGAATCTTTTTTATCTATTGGTTTATCTAAAAGAAAAGTAATTATTGATAAATCTAAAGTAATAAAAATACTTAATAAACATAAAAGTATGTCTAATGATATTATTAAAAAAATACCATTAATATTAAGTAATCCATTATTGATTATGAAATCTAAAACAGTAAGTGGAAGAATAGTTGTATTTGGAGAAGTTTTTGATGAACTTAAAACTCCTGTTATGATAGCTTTAGAATTAAATCCATATGAAAATAAATATAATAGTGAAAAAATATATAAAGTAGCTAGTGCTTATGGAAAAGAAAGCTTAAAAAAGTATTTTGAAGTTTGTGAAGATATTATCTATGTTGGGAATAAGAATAGAATAAATGAATGGTTGGATGAAACAGGATATAAGTTAGCTTTAAATAAAAGTAATAATGTTAAAATAAAAGATATTATTGAAAGTGAAAGACCTAGAGAAAGAGCTATTAAGTATGGTGTTGAGAATTTATCAAATGAAGAGTTACTTGCTATTATACTTAAAACTGGTACTAAAGAGTTAAATGTAAAAGAATTATCAAATAAAATACTTAGTAAAATAAAAAATATACAAGATTTAAAAAACGTTACTTCTTCTTTTTTAATGCAAATTAAGGGAATTGGTAAAGTAAAAGCAATTACTTTGTTATCTTCTTTAGAACTTGGTAAAAGAGTATATTATAGTGTAGTAAAAGAAAGCATTAGATTAAATAATTCTTCTAAAGTATATGATTATTTTAAAGATTTATTTATTAATGAAAAACAAGAATATTTTTATGCTATATATTTAGATTCTAAATCTAAACTTATATCATATAAGCTATTATTTAAAGGAACTATTAATACTTCTTGTGTTCATCCAAGAGAAGTATTTAAATATGCTTTTTTAGAAAGTGCTGTATCTATAATTGTTATACATAATCATCCATCTGGAGACCCTACACCTAGTATTCAAGATAAGGAAGTAACTTCTTCACTTTTTGAAATAGGGAAAATTATGTCACTTCCAGTAGTTGATCATATAGTATTTGGTGATAATAAATATTTTAGTTTTTATGAATATATTAATAATAAAGAGAATAATATTTAATATGACATATGAAGAATATAAAAATAGTAAAAATAAAAATACAAAGACAAGTATAATCAAAAAATTGCTAAGTAAGATTTTTTCTTTAATTATTTTTACATTAATAATAATGACTATATGTAATTTTTCTCCTAAATTTAAAAATTTCATTATTAATAATGTTCTAGATAGTACAATGGATTTTAGCAAGTTTAATAATTTAATGGATAATTTTAGCTCTACTTTTAAAAAAGAAAAATTACAAAGTGTATCTAAAACAGAAGTTAAGAATAAAGAAAAATATTTAGATGGTGTTAAATATTTTGTTCATGAAAATGAAAATGTTTATTTAAAAGATAGTGGAATAGTAACTTTTATTGGACAAAAAGATGGATATAATAATACTATAATTATACAGCAAAGTAATGGTTATTATGCTTGGTATGGAAATATTAAAGAAAGTGTTAAATTATATGATTATGTAGAAAAGGGAAGTATTCTTGGAACTGCATCAAATGAATATTATTATGTATTATTAAAAAATGATAAAGTGATAAATTTAGATGAAAGTTAATGTACATGACTTAACATATATATTTTTATTATTATCATTTCTTTCTGGTTATTTTGAATATATGTATTTATTTTTACTTATCATTTTTATTCATGAAAGCGGTCATTATTTCTTTTCAAAAATAATTGGATTTAAGTATTCAGAGATAATAATATATCCTTTTGGCGGATTAACTCTTTATAATGAAGATTTAAATGTTAACACTAATAAAGAATTATTTTCATTATTAGGAGGAATAATATTTCAATTGTTATTCTATCTTTTAGTTCTTAGATTATTTAATTTAGGTTATATAACCATTCATGTATTTAATATTATTAAAAGAATAAATTTTATATTAATTTCATTTAATTTTATGCCTATTTTACCTTTAGATGGAGGTAAATTAATAAATATAATGTTAGATAAAATATTTTCTTATAAGTTATCTAATATTGTAAGTATAATAATATCTATAATATTTATTATTATTTTTATTATATTTGATAGAAGCATTTTTGGTATAGTTTTATCTATTTTTTTAATTAAATGTATTTATTTAGAAATAATCAATATAAAGTATAAATTTAATAAATTTATATTAGAAAGATATTTAAATAATTATAATTTTAAAAAAATAAGAATTGTAAATAGTATTAATAAGTTTAAAAGAGACCATATACATATTATTAATAATGAATTAGAAAGTACTTTTTTAAATAAATTGTTTGACAGAAAGTATTAGTTATGCTAAAATACTTATGTTTGTAGAAATCTTTCTCTACAACCGCATCTTATTTAGGTCAAAAATAAAGATTAATCTTTTACCTAATAGAGCGAGTCTTTTTGAAGGAGGAATATAATGAAAGCAATATTTGTTACAGGTGGAAAACAATATATGGTTGAAGAAGGTCAAGAACTATATGTTGAAAAATTAGATAACGAAGTAGATAGCGAAGTTGTTTTTGATGAAGTTTTATATGTTGATGGTAAAGTAGGTACTCCTACTGTTAAGGGAGCTCGTGTTACTGCTAAAGTTTTAAAGCATGGTAAACAAAAGAAAGTTCTTGTATTTAAATATAAACCAAAGAAAAAATATAGAAAAACTCAAGGACATAGACAACCTTATACTAAGATACTTATTAAATCAATTACAAAATAATGATTAAGGTAAGAATATCAAAAAATAATAATTTTATTGAACGTATTCATTGTAGTGGGCATGCATTGTATGATGATTATGGAAAAGATATAGTTTGTTCATCTTTTAGTACAATGGTAATTACTACTATTAATGCAATATTAGAATTTGATAAAAATGCTATTAGTTATACTGATACTAATAATCTAGAAATTATTAATATTAAGAAAGATAATATAACTAATAAGTTACTTGATAATTTAGTTGATATGATGTATCAATTAAGAGATAGTTATGATAAAAATATTAATATTAAGGAGGAAAACCATGAATAAAATGAATTTAAATATACAATTATTCGCATCTAAAAAAGGTGTAGGTTCTACAAAAAACGGTAGAGATTCAGCTGGTCGTAGACTTGGTGCTAAACTTAGCGATGGACAAGTAGCTAAAGCTGGAGCTATTATTTATCGTCAAAGAGGAACTAAAATTTATCCAGGTACTAATACAGGAATGGGTAAAGATCATACTTTATATGCTAAAGTTAGTGGTGTAGTTAAGTATGAAAGAAAAGGAAAAGATAAAAAACAAGTTAGTGTTTATGAGAACTAGAAATAGTTCTTTTTTTTTAATTTAAAATATTGTATAATTATAATAGGTGAATAATATGAAAAATATAAAAAAACTTTTATTATTATTAATAATACTTTTAATACCAATATTTATAAGTGCTAAAACAGATACATATGAGAGTTCTGTAAGTAAAGCAAACCAATATATATTTAATAGTGTATTTGAAAGTAGAAGTAAATATTTGTATTATGATAATCCATTATATGGAGTAGATAATAGTGGAAATGTAATGACATCTCTTGGATATACAACTGGAGGAATGCTAAATGCATATGAATATGAAGTGAGCTTGAAAAATGGATTTAGTTATTTAGTAATACCTAATAAGTTTTGGACAATGAGCATAAGTGATAATAATTTACCTTATTATTTAGATGGAAAAGGAATTGCACTAAATAATCCATGGGAATTTGTGAATGCAAATTATGCAATACTTACAACAAGTGATATAAATTTAGGTTATTTTTGTAGTGATAATAATGAATGTAGTGGAGGAAATAGAAAAGCAAGAGAAGAAAAAGTAATAAATAGTGATAAAAGTGTAACATTTGATATCTTTGTAAAGAAAGGATATGAAAATGATACAAGTGATGGATGTAAACTTATTAAAGTTAGTTCAACACCATTTACATCTACTGAAAAAACAACATATAAAATAGAAAATATTAATGGAGATTATAATTGTGTAGTTAAATTAAAGCAAAAACATACATGATAACATATAATAAAAATACAACAGATACTGTAAGTAATATGCCAGTAAATCAATCAAAAACACATGGAACAAATATTACATTAAGTAATAGTACACCAACTAGAACAGGATATACATTTGATGGATGGTATGAATATTCTAGTTGTACTGGAACAATGTATTCTCAAGGTGGAAATTATACAAATAATTCTAATGTAACTTTATATGCAAAATGGAAAATAAATTCACATGTTATAACATTTAATGCTAATGGTGGAAAATTTAGTAATGGAACAGATACATTTAAAATAACACAAAATTATGGTACGTCTATTACAAAACCCGCAGATCCAACAAGAATAGGACATACATTTAAAGGTTGGGATAAAGAAGTACCTTCAACAATGCCAGATCAAGATATAACTATAACAGCAAAAGAATGGCAAATAAATCAATATACAATAACATTTGATACAAAAGGTGGAAGTACAATATCACCAATAACACAAAACTATGGTACCTCTATTACAAAACCTGCAAATCCAACAAAAACAGGTTATACATTTGCTGGATGGGATAAAACAATACCATCAACTATGCCAGCTCAAAGCATGACAATAACTGCAAAAAATTGGACTCCAAAAACAGTAAAAGTAACATTTAATAGAAATACAAGTTCAAGTGATACGACAACTTTAAGTCAAACATTTACATATGCAGCATCAGGAAATAAATTTGGATATAATACTAATGGAAATCCAACATGGGCTCAAACAGGACAATTTGGTGGATGGGATAGAACAGGTTATAAATTACTTGGTTGGTCAACTGATAAAAATGCTACTACAGCAACATATAGTGTATATTCTGGAGTTAATGATAGTTGGATTAACTCAAATTCTCCATCAGTTACATTGTATGCTATATGGCAAATAAATCAATATACAATAACATTTGATACAAAAGGTGGAAGTACAATATCACCAATAACACAAAACTATGGTACATCTATTACAAAACCTGCAAATCCAACAAAAACAGGGTATACATTTACAGGATGGGATAAAACAATACCATCAACTATGCCAGCTCAAAGCATGACAGTAATTGCTCAATGGAAAATAATTGATAAACCTGTGTATATCTATTATAATCCAAATAGTGGAACTGTTGGAGGAACATATAAAACATATAATGGTTGGGTATCAAGCAATGGTTCAAGTTATTTTAGACAGACAGTACAAAAAGGAGATTCAACTGATTTATATAATTATGAAACATTTTCAATTACTAGAAGTGGATATAAAGTATATGGAGGTAATGAGTGGTGTATTAATATAAGTTCTCAACCAACATGTTTTAATCAAGATACAAAATATACTTATAATGATTATAAAAGTTTTGCAACTGAAAAAACTGATCATTACGAATTAAATTTATACCTTAATTGGCAACAATTAGTCACATGTTGTTGGTATGATAGTATAAAACATGGTGGAGCTGGTTGTGGTGGAACTGATCAAAAATGGGTTAGAGATGGTTCAAATGCTTTCTGCTACTGGTATAATCAAACATCTTGTCCTGCAAATTGGGCTCCACTCGAAACACAGGGGTGTTATAATTTCTTCGAACATCAATATGCTCCAATTACAGGCGGTGATGGAGGTAAATGTAAATGTATACTATATAAAGTAATTACCGGTGTTGGTCGAATTTGCGATGGATGTGATTGTGTTCCATGTTAAAAGGAGTAATTAATAAATGAATAAAAAAATTAAATACATATTACTAATATTACTCATAATATTTATAACATTGTCAATAGTATTCTTTTCTAAAAATAAACATAATAATTCTAAAAAGAATGAAAAAGTTTTATATGATGAATATATTTATTCAATTCCAGAAGGTTTTAGTTATCGTATTTTTGAAGATAATGGAAGAGAAATGATAGATATTAGTAATGAAGAAAAAAAGATATCAGCATTTATAGTAACTCAAGATAAGAACTTCTTTGATTATGATATTTTTAAAGAATATAATAAACTTGAAAATACATTAAAAGATTTAGAAAATACATTTGATAAAACTGATATTAGAACTTACAAAAATCACAATGTTTTAACTTTTGAAACTCATCATGAATCTGGAGTAAGTTTACTAACATATACTGAAGCTGCTGATGATAAATTATATATAATTAGTTTAATTAGTGAAGATAAAACTCCTAATTATGATAATTTATATTCAATTATTGATATTCTAATGGCTGCTAAGAAAAATAATTAATAATAAAATATGTTCTTTAGAAGAACATATTTTTAATTTGCAAAAAGAATATTTAAGTTTTTTACATCTATTTTGTAATATTTAAGTTATTTATAATATAATTATTTAATTTTATGTTATAATATTCATACAAAAAGCAAAAAATTGCTTTTTAATATATATAAATGGGGAAATAGGGTGTATATAATGAAAGAAAAGGAATTAGATATTATAATAGATAATACTATTACTTTTGCTGGTATTAAAAAGTATATCTATTTGTTTATTAAAAGATTATTTGATATTATTTTTTCTTTTATTGGAATTATTTTTTTAATTCCTGTTTATTTATGTGTAAAAATAGCTTATGTTCTATCTCATGATTATAGTAGTATTTTTTATTATCAGGAAAGAATTGGTTTAAATGGAAAAATATTTAAATTATTTAAATTTAGAAGTATGATACCTAATGCTGAAGAAGAACTTACTAAAATACTAAAAAATAATGAAGAATTAAGAAATGAATATGAAGAAAATAAAAAAATAGTCAATGATCCTAGAATTACTAAAGTTGGTAAATTTATAAGAAGATTTTCAATAGATGAATTACCACAGTTTATTAATGTATTTATTGGTAATATGACTTTAATTGGAAATAGACCATATTTAGTTAGTGAAAAGAAAGATATGGGGACATATTACAAATATATTGTTAAAACTAAACCTGGTATAACAGGATACTGGCAAATTAGTGGTAGAAGTGATGTTAGTTTTAGAAAACGTTTACAACTTGAAAAGTATTATTCACTTAATCAATCATTAAAATTAGATTTAAAAATATTCTTTAAGACATTTAGAGTTGTTTTATGTGGAAGAGGTGCTAAATAATGAAAAATATTAAGGTTATAGTAGCAACTCATAAAGAATATAAAATGAGTAATGATGAATTATATTTACCTATGCAAGTTGGGGCAGCAAATTCTCCTGATTTGGGAATTTTGAAGGATTCAACTAAAGATAATATTTCTAAAAAAAATCCTTATTTTTGTGAGCTTACAGCTCTTTATTTTGCTTATAAAAATTTAGATTATGATTATATTGGTTTATGTCATTATAGAAGATATTTTAAAGGTAATAAGAAAGTAGATAAGAAAGATAAATTTAATAGTGTTTTAACTTTAAAAGAAGCGCAAGAGTTATTAAAAAATACTGATATAATTTTACCTAAGAAAAGACGTTATTATATTGAAAATTTATATGATCATTATAAGCATACGATGTATATAGAACCACTTGATGAAACTAGAAATATTATTAAAGAAAAATATAGCAAATATTTAGAAGAGTTTGATAAATTAAAGAAAAGAAAAAGTGCTCATATGTTTAATATGTTTATAATGAAAAAAAATATATTAGATGATTATTCAAAGTGGTTATTTGATATTTTATTTGAGTTAGAAAGTAGAATGAAAAATAAAAAATATGATAAATTTCATTCTAGATTTTATGGAAGAATATCAGAGTTATTATTAGATGTTTATATTAATACTAATAAGCTAAAATACACAGAAATTGGTTTTATTGATATGGAAAATATCAATTGGGTTAAGAAAGGAAGTAGTTTTTTAAAAGCTAAGTTTTTAAATAAAAAATATGATAAAAGTTTTTAAAAAATATTATTATTATGGGTCATTCAGTAAAGAAAAATTATTTATATAATTTAATATATCAAGTTATTATAATTTTAATACCTTTAATTACAACACCATATGTATCTAGAGTATTAACTTCTAGTGGAGTAGGACTTTATAGTTATACTAATTCTATAGCTACATATTTTATATTATTTGGTTCACTTGGTATATCATTATATGCTCAAAGAGAAATTGCTTATTTAAGAGATAATAAACAAAAAAGAAGTAATACTTTTTTCGAATTATTTATTCTTAGATTAATAACAATGACAATTTCGATTTTAGTATATTATTTTGTTATAGTTAGAAATAGTACATATCATTTATTTTATTTAATATTCATTATTGAACTAATCGCAACTATATTTGATATTAGTTGGTTTTTTCAAGGCCTTGAAGAGTTTAAAAAGACAGTTTTAAGACAATTAATTACTAAAATAATTAGTGTTATTTGTATATTTGTTTTTGTTAAAAAAGCAAGTGATTTAAATATATATATTTTAATTTACGTTTTATCTACTTTAGTAGGAAATTTATCATTATGGTTTTATTTACCTAAATATATTGATGTTAAATCATTAAAAGAATTAAATATAACTAAACATATAAAACCAACTCTTTCATTATTTATACCTCAAATAGCTATGCAGATATATTTAGTTTTAGATAAAACAATGATTGGAAGAATTATTAATGATATGAGTGAAGTAGGAAATTATGAACAATCTCAAAAAATAATTAAATTATCTTTAACTATTGTTACAGCTTTAGGAACTGTACTTGCTCCTAGAATTGCTAATAAAATTGCTAATAAAGAAAGTGATTCAATTAAAAAATATCTGCAAAAATCATTTAGATTTACTTTATTTTTATCTATCCCTTTATGTTTTGGAATAATGGGAATTTCTGATAATTTGATACCTTGGTTTTTGGGAGATGGGTATGAAAAATCTATTGTATTACTTAAAGTTGGTTCTTTATTAATACTAGCTATATCTTTAAGTAATGTAACAGGCATACAATATTTAATTCCAGCAAGTAAACAAGATACTTTTACTAAATCTGTTGTTATTGGAGCAATATGTAATGTAATATTAAATGCTATTTTAATACCTGCATATGCTTCTATTGGCGCAATAATAGCATCTGTTATATCTGAAATTATTATATTTATTATTCAATTATATAGTATTAAAGATATTATTCCTTTAAATAATATTTTTAATAATACATATAAAAATGTAATTTCTAGTATTGTTATGTTTATAGTTGTTTACTATTTAAGTATAAAATTAGTTCCAAGTATTCTTAATACCTTTATTATTATTGCTATTGGTGTTATAATTTATATAGTAATGGTATTACTTTTTAAAGATGAAACATTTAACGATATAATAAAGACTTTAAAAAAGAGTATTTTAGGAGGTAGGTAAATGTATGATTATTTAATCGTTGGATCAGGATTATTTGGTTCAACTATAGCTTATAGACTAAAGAAACTTAATAAAAAAGTATTAGTTATTGATAAAAGAAATCATATTGGAGGAAATGTATATACTGAAAATATAGAAGGAATAAATGTTCATAAATATGGTGCTCATATATTTCATACAGATTATAAAGATGTTTGGGATTTTGTTAATTCATTAGTACCATTTAATAGATTTACTAATAGTCCTATCGCTAGATATAAAGATGAAATATATAATTTACCATTTAATATGAATACTTTTTCTAAAATATGGAGTGATGTAATAACACCAGATGATGCTTTAAGACATATTAATGAAGAAAAAAAATGTATGGAAGGAAAAACTCCTAATAATTTAGAAGAACAAGCTATCTCATTAGTAGGGACTACAATATATGAAAAATTAATAAAAGGTTATACAGAGAAACAATGGAATAGAAGTTGTAAAGAATTACCTGCTTTTATAATTAAAAGATTACCAGTAAGACTTACATATGATAATAATTATTTTAATGATTTATATCAAGGTATTCCAATAGGTGGTTATACAAAATTAATAGAAAAGCTATTAGATGGTGTTGAGGTAAAATTAAATTCAAACTTTTTTGATAAAATAGATGAATATAAAAAGATTAGTAAAAAGATTATTTATACTGGTCCAATAGATGAATACTTTGAATATAAATATGGACATCTTGAATATAGAAGTCTAGAGTTTGATACTAAAGTGTTAGATACTAGTAATTTTCAAGGAAATGCGGTTGTTAATTATACTGGTAATGAAGTTAAATATACAAGAGTAATAGAGCATAAACATTTTGAAAATAGTAATAGTGATAAAACTGTAGTTACATATGAATATCCAAGGGATTATAAAGATGGAATGGAAGCATATTATGTAATTAATGATGAAAAGAATAACAAAATACTCGAAAAATATAATAAATTAAAAGAAAAAGAAAGAAATGTTATTTTTGGTGGAAGACTTGCAGATTATAAATATTATGATATGGATGATGTTATTAAAAATGCATTAGATATAGATTTATAGGAGGATTTATGAGTTTTAAAGAAATAGTAATATCAATTATAGTTTCAGTTGTTATAATATTAGGTATTTTATTTGTACCAAAATTATTAAAGAAAGAAGAAGCAAAACCTGAAGTTAAAGAAGAACCTACAAAGCAAGAAGAAGTAGTAAAAGAAAGTGAATTTAAAATATTTAATACTTTATCTAAAAATAGACCTTATGCAGTGTCTATAAATAATACTCCTGTTGCGGTTAAAGTACAAGAAGGATTAAATAAAGCATATCTTGTTTATGAATTACCTACTGAAGGTAGTACTTCAAGATTACTTGCTTTATTTCAAGACCAAAAAGATTTAACTATTGGAACAATTCGTAGTGCTAGACATAATTTTATAGATTATGCTAATGAAAGTGATGCTATATTTGTATGTTTTGGATGGAGTCATTATGCTCAAGCTGAATTATATAAAGGTTCTATTGAATATTTAAATGGAAATGAAAAAACATGGAAAAGTGCATTTTATAGAAATAATCCAGAAAAATTAGCTACAGAACATACAGCATATACAACAACAACTAGGTTAGATAATTATGTAGCTAAGAATGGATATAGATTAGAAAGTGATAATACATTGCTTTTAAATTATTCTAAAGAAGAAGTAAATCTTGATAATATTGAAGGAGTAAAAAATGCTAATAAAGTGACTCTTCCTTATGGAAATATTACAACTATTTTTAAGTATAATAGTGAAACTAAAGAATATACTAAAATAGTAAATAATAAAGAAATAAAAGATCATAATACTAAAGAAAAAATCACTACAAAAAATATAATAGTGGTAAAAATAAAACATAAAATGGCTGCTGATAAATATTATTGGGATTTATATACTACAGGTAGTGGTGATGGATATTATATTACTAATGGTAAAAGTGTACCAATTAAATGGAGTAAACCAAGTAGAAATGCTAAAAGTACATATACTTATTTAAATGGTGAAAAGATTAATGTTAATGATGGAAGAACATATATAGAAGTACACTCAACTAAGAAAAAAGTTACTATTGAATAATTATTTTATTATGTTAAAATTATAAAGGTGGTAGATAATCATGAAGAAAAAGAATAAGAAGAAAATAAGAACTTTTAGTAGAGTGTGGTGTTCTTTAGCTTTAATTATATTAGTATTATTTTGCTTATATTTATATAAAGTAAATGTATTACCTATCAAGTATTTCATAGCTATATCATTTATATTAGGATTTTTAGAATTTATATATATTCTTTTTGCATTTAATAAAAGAATCAAAGTTGGATTTCTAATTTTTATGAATATTGTTGCATTTTTAGTAATACTTGTGGAATGTTTTGCTTCATATAAGTTATATCAAACATATAATTTTATTGATAATGAAATGAAAGTAGAAGAAACTAAAGATATTTATTATTTAGTAGTCAATAGTGAAAGTAAATACTCTAAACTAGAAGAAATAGAAAATAAAATAGTTTATTTTTATAATGATACTGATGAAATAGATAAATTAAAACAATGTGTTACGAATAAAGTAAATGTAATATTTAGTGAGGTTGAAAATTACTCTGAACTAACGTCTGATTTAAAAGATAATAAAGAAAAAATAATACTAATTAGCCAGGGTAGTTATGATGCTTATATAGAAACAAATGAAGAAGAAAAAGATTTATTTAAGAAGCTTGATGAAGTAGAGCTTGTTAAAGAAGTAGAAGTGACTGATTCAAAAGAAGATATTACTAAAAAACCATTTACATTCTATATTAGTGGAATTGATACAAGAACAAATTCTATGCCTTCTAGAAGTTTAAGTGATGTTAATATGTTTATTGTAGTAAATCCTCAAAAAAGAACAATTTTAATGGTTAATACTCCAAGAGATTATTATGTTCAATTACATGGCACTAAAGGATATAAAGATAAATTAACTCATGCTGGTATAGTTGGAGGGTTAAAATTATCTAAAGCTACTGTTGAAGATATTTTAGGAACTGAAGCAGAATATTATGCTAGAGTTAACTTTAATGCAGTAATAAAATTAGTTGATGCTGTAGGTGGATTAACTATATATAATGATCAAAAAAGATCATTTAGATGTTGGACAGATAGAAGTTGTGTATTTAAACCAGGTAATAATAAAGTAAATGGAAAATGTGCATTAGCATTTGCTAGAGAAAGACATGCATATGTTACAGGAGATAGACATAGAGGAGAAAATCAACAACAAGTAATAAAATTACTTATAGATAAACTATCTTCATCTAAGAGTTTAATTACAAATTATGATAAAATATTAAAAGCTTTAAATGGATCATTTGAAACAAATTTAAGTACAGCTAATATTACATCATTAGTTCAATTTCAATTAAATGATATGAGAGGTTGGACATTTACTACATCTAATTTAGATGGTACTACAGGAAACTCACCAACTTATTCTTATCCAAAATCTAGTTTATCTGTAATGTATCCAAATGAGAAAACAATAAAAGAAGCTAAACAAAAAATTGAAGAAGCTTTAAAAGTGGACTAGAAATAGTCCTTTTATTGTGTTAGAATAATATTTACTTTCAGGGAGGAATTATGATTTATTATAAAGGTGTTAGAGAAGAAATAAGTAATTTAGAAGATTTTATATATATAGGAACAAATATAAATAAATATGGTAAAAGAATATCTTATGATTTTGAAAAAAGATTTACATCTCTTGAAAATCCAAATGAATTTTATGACTATTTAGCAGGACTTAGAAGTAGTAATCCATTTGGTTATGAAATTGAGATTACTTCTATGGATAAAAGAAGAAGTGTATTTAATCTTGGAATAGATATTAAAAAAAATGTAAATATAGAATTTGATTATGATATAATTTATACTAAAGTTAAAGATATTAATGGATATGAATATGCTAAAGAATTAAAAACAGGTTTAATATTTCCATTATATAATTCTAAAAACTATATGACTCATATATATTTAACTTCATATCCAACTTATGAAAGAGATAAAGATGATGCTAATAATAGTATTTATTCTTTATATTTATGTACTAAAGAAATAAATCCAACTATTTTAAAAAGTGGAGTAGTAGTTTATGGAGATAAAATAGCAACTCAAAATGATATAGAAGATTATGATGTTGATTTAGATGATTTAACATATGATTATAAAGAAAATGTATTTAATAATTTACAATTACAAAAAGAAGTAAATCTTAATCAAAGTGAAGAAATGTCAATAATCTCACATATTGTATATTATTTATCTCTTATAAAAAATATAAATGAAGATGATTATAAAGTTTTAAATGAAAAATATAGATTTATATTAGATAATTATGAAAATAAAAATAATAATATTACGTTAAATATAGATGATTTAAATAGACTTAAAAGAAGTGTAGAATTTATATATTTATTTAATAGAAATAATAAAAGCGGAATATATAAGAAATTAAAAGAAAATATTAATAATTCTAATGATGAAAGTAGTATAAATGAAGTAGATTATTTATATGAATTGTTTTTAGAAAATAAAGATTATTTTACTTTAAAAGAACAAGATGAATTACTTAAATATTTCTCAATATTTTATATATTATTTATTAAAAATACTAGAGTAGATTTTGATAGTATTATAAATACATATTTTAGTGATTTGAAATTTTATATATTATCTTTAATAAATTCAAGTAATAAAAATAATATTAGTAATCCAAAAGATGTATATGATTTAATTAATAATGAAGAAATGTATGAAGAAATAAAATTATTATTAGGTAAATAGTGTAACTAAAAATAAATATAATTCATAACTTATTAATGAAATTAGATAAAGGAGTGAATTATATGTGTAATAACAATAATAATGAATGTAATAATTGTATTATGGAAATATTACAAGTTATTAATGTACTTCAATCAAATGCTTGTCCAGATAACTGTCTTCTTTCTTGTGATAGACCTGCTTTAGGAGGAGGACCAAATTGCGTTATATGTAATACTAGACCAATAATGTTATATACTTGCGCTGGTAATGGTACACCTCTTTCAATGCCTACTACAAGAGTAGAAACATCTGCTACTACAAGTAGTGTATTTAGAGTAGAAAAGGTTAGTGGATGTTGTTGTACATTTAGAGTACTTGCACCAAATCCAGATACAACATCTACTTATCCATATGTAGCTACTGATTCATTGTTTACAATGGATACTAATTGTTTATGTGCAGTTAGATGTTTAAATGACACATTTGTTGAATGCACAACATTATAAGAGTTCATTTGAACTCTTTTTAATTTGTTTAATTTTTGATATACTAAATAAAGAGTGATAATATGAAAGAATATGAAAATGAATTATATAGTAAAGGAATTAAATATATAGCAGGAATTGATGAAGTGGGTAGAGGTCCTTTAGTTGGCCCAGTTGTGACATGTGCAGTTATTTTACCAATTGATTTTTACGATGAAAGAATAAATGATTCTAAAAAATTAAGTGAGAAAAAAAGAGAATTATTATATGATGTTATTATGGAAAATGCTATAAGTGTTGGAATTGGAATGTCTAGTGAAGAAGTAATTGATGAAATAAACATTTTAGAAGCAACTAAGAAAGCTATGTTAGAAGCAATTGATAATCTAAGTGTTAAACCAGAACATTTATTAATTGATGCTGTTAAATTAGATACATCTATTCCACAGACTTCTATTATTAAAGGAGACCAAAAAAGTTTAAGTATTGCATCTGCATCTATTATAGCTAAAGTTACAAGAGATAGAATGATGATAGAACTTGATAAAAAGCATCCCGAATATGATTTTATTCATAATAAAGGATATGGAACAAAAAAACACATAGAAGCTTTATATAAATATGGAGCATTAAAAGAACATAGAAAAACATTTGAACCAGTTTCTAGTATTATAAATAATAATTAGTTTTAAGTGAGATGATATTATGGAAGTAATTAAAAATTCAAGTGGTGAAATAGACGCACAAAAAGGATATGGAGTTATTGTAGGAGAAGATAATCAAACTCACATATTTTGTAAAGAAAATGATGATTCTATTACTGAATATATTTTAACTCCAGGACAAAATAAAATAACTTATGAAGGTGGTACTATTTATTTAAATATGCCAGAAATAGATGAAAACACATCATTTTTAGCAGTAGGAAATGGAAACTCTGATTGGAGTGAAGCTTTATTAAATGGTACAGATTATAGTGTTGGTTTAAGTTCAATTGAAACACCAAATAGTAATAGAGTTTATGGGTATATTAGAGGTGGTCAAACTACAACAACTGGATATGAAAAAGTAATAGGATTATTTAAAGATATTGCTAGTGCTAATGGAATAGAAAACCCTAATATTGCAACATCTGGATTTAGTGGTTCAGGACCTGCAGCACACAGTAGTGCAAGAAGTATAGAGGGAGTGAGTGTTTGCTTAGAAGCAGACCCATGTTCACCTAATTCAAGAGGAAAAGAAAAAGATTATAAGTCAGATGAAAATGTTTATACAATTTCTGTAGCATGTGGACCAATTAGCGCTAAAAATAAAACTGAAGATACAGTAAGTATGAGAGATAATCAAATAAAAAATACTTTAATAATTGAATTAGATGCTAATAGAAGTCGTTATCATGCTAGTACTATTGAAGTATTATCTACTTCTGGTTTAACGGATTTTATAGATGATCATATAGATATAAATGAAGTTATAGATAAAATAAATAAAGATGGATTTAAGGTAAGTAAAGTAGTCTTAATTGATGAAAATGGAAATATAATTGAAGATGATTATGAAAAAACTCAAGAATTTTTAGATAAAGCGTATATTGAAATTTCAAGTAGTAGAGATGGTAGTAAAGTATTATCTTATGATTTTTCATCAGATGAAGAAAAAAGTATATATTATTTATTAAATAAAAAAACAAATCTTAAAAAGTACTTGTCTGATGAAAAAATATCAGTAAATTATAATGATGCTTTTGATGGAATAGAAAGTATCATAAACTTTTCAACTTCTCATAATTATTTAAATGATAAAAATATAAATTTACCTGTAGGAAATAATAAAGTTAATTCTTTTTTTAATCAATCTAAACCATTTTTAGAATCTTCTAGTATTCTAGATTATAAAGTTAAAGAAACACTAACTGCTATGTCTATACAGCTTATTAATATGGCAAGAACTGAAAGTGGACTTCAGCAAATTGCAGAAAGTGACTTAAATACTGCGCATGGTATATTTGATTATAATAGTAGTGAATTAAAAGAGTTTTTTAATAATAGTATAGATGTGTATACTAAACAGTTTAATTTAGGAATAATAGAAAACTTTGAAAATGGTAAAACAGGACTTGTTGATATAAATCAAATAGATAGTTTTTTTGATAGTGCTTTATTATCACAAATATCTAGTCAAAAAGATATGGCAAAAGATACAAAAGAATTAATAAGTTCTTTAAAGGAAAGTGGTAGTTATGAAGGAGAAGCATTTAAAGATTTTAATCTTTTATTAGATAATTATAATACATTTATGGATTTAAGATATAATTCTGCTGATTTATTAGATACTGTATATACAAGTTCTTTAGATAAAATGAAAACATTTTTCACATCAAAAGGAATTAGTTCAATAAATGATGAAAATTATCAAGCAACACTAGACCAAATAGAAAAAAATAATCTTTTAATATCAGATTGGGAAGCAAAAGCAAAAGAATACTATAAAGAACCTATATATAAAACATTTAATTTAGGTAAAAAAAGCTTTGATATAATAATAGGTTATGAAAAAATATATCCATATAAAGATGATGCTAATAAAGCTATTCAAGAACTAAATGATATGAATAGAGAATTACAAACATATGTAGATTTAGTAGAAGAGTGGACGAGTATTTTAAATGAATGTACACAAAGTATTAATGAAGCTAATGAAATAGTTAAAAATAATTTTAGTAGTCAAGTAAGTTTATTAGGATAAATTTTTACAAAAAAATATTGTGTTTTTTTGTTGAATTTTTAAAAAAAATATTATATTATTATCATAGTAAGAGAATAAGAAAGGGCGTAACAAAATATTTGTTTGTATTTGTGTTATGCCTATTTTTTTTGGAGGGAATATGGTAGATAATGGTTTATTTGATAATAATGATATAGCAAGTGAAGAAGTAAGTGATGTTCCTAGTGATCCTGAATTTATTGAATATGAAAAAGAACATAAAAATGAATTCATTGAAATTACAGAAGATAATCTAAAAGAATTTGCTGATCAATTACAATTTGATACTTTAACTCAAGAATGTATAGCAGAAGATTTATGTAAATCATATAATATTACAAAAGAGGATATGTTTATACTTATACATGAACTTAAAAAACGTGGAAATAATATTGTAACCATTAATACTTCTGCATATAAAGAAAATGATGAAAAAGAAGATAAAGTACAAGTAACTCTTATTAGAAATTTTGGACATGAAGCATTAATAAATGATTTATCTTATGAAATAGTAGATAATGATGAAAATGTTAAAATAATGCTTATCTCAGATACTAGATTTGGAAGTATATATCAACAAACAAGTATTTTAAATGATTTATATTATAAAGCTAAACAAATGGGTGTAAAATATGTATTCTTAACTGGAGATGTTGTAGAAGGAATGTATACTGGCGTTAAAAATATATATAATACGACATTACATAAGACTGGATATGAAGATCAAGCTGATTTAGTAGCTGCATGTTTTCCAAGAGTTGAAGGAATTACCACTTATTTTTTAACTGGAGAGCATGACTTAACATTCTTAAAAACAAAAGATAAAATTGATATAGGAAAACTAATTTCTGAAAAAAGAGAAGATATGATTTATTTAGGGCCTAGACGTAAAAAAGTATCTTTTGTTACAGATGATAATAGAAGGAGTGGAAATATTTCTTTATATTTACAACATGCTAAGGGAAATGTTCCATATACAGTATCATATAAACCACAACAAAAAATAGCATCAATGAGAAATGAAGATAAAACAGATATATTAGTTACTTCACACTTCGCAGCATGTGATTCATTTTTAAGAAGAGGAGTTCGTTCTTATCAAGTTCCAACAGTTGTTGCTACAACAGATGAAATGAAAGATGCTAGTACTCCAGTATATAATACAGTAGGTGGATGGGTAGTAAATTTAGAAAGAGATAAAAAAGGAAATTTAAAAAATACTACTCAAATGTGGATACCTTATTATGACACTATTAAGGATGACTATAAAACTGCTAAAGCACTATATTTAACAGATGATAAAAAAGTATTCATGCCACAACAAGTAGAAAAAGATGAAAAAGATAAAATGTTTTCACAATTAAGAAATGGTGAAACACTATCAAATGCACTTGAAAAATTAAACATCAGTAAATTAAAATTTGGAGGTCTCTTAGAAGAATTTCTACTTAAAGGGTATGATATATATATAGATGAAAAAGATGGTAAACAAATAATTGTTAAAAAGAAAAATAAAATTTCAAATAAACCGATTAAACCAGAAATAGATGAACTTACTAAAATAAGTCAAACTTGGATTAGTGATACTCATTTATGTAATGAAGCTCAACAATTACACATGATAAATGAAATCTATAAAGAAACTGAAAAAAGAGGAATAGATACAGTTATTCATTTTGGAGATTTAACAGATGGAGATTATCAAAATAGACCAGATCATAGATATGAATTGTTTAGATTAGGCGCTCAAAGACAAGCTGAATATGTAGCTGCTTATTATCCTCATATAGATGGAATTACAACATATGTTTTAGGTGGTAATCATGATGATTCACATAACAAAAATGGTGGAATTGAAATATGCAAAATGATTTGTAATATGAGAAGTGAAGATATGGTTTATTTAGGAAGTGAACATGCTATGTTTAAGCCTAAAGAAAGTCCAAAAACAACCGAAGAAATATACCATCCAGGTGGTGGATGTGCATCAAGTCTTTCATATAAGCCTCAAAAATATATTGATAAAATGGAACCAGGAAACAAACCAAATGCTGGTGGAATGGGACATTTTCATCAAAGTGAATTCTTAGCTTATAGAAATGTTATATTACTTTTAGTTCCTTGTTTAACTGCTAAAAGTCCATTTGCTGTAAGACAAGGACTTGAAAATACCATGGGAGCATATTTTATAAATATGTATGTTAATTCAAAAGGTGAAATAGAAATGTTTGAATTTGAAGAAAAGAGATTTACAAACAAAGATGTTAAAAAAGATGATTTCTTAAAAACAAAACAACTAATATTAAAAAAATAACCTAACTTATGTTAGATTATTTTTTTGACTTTTTTTATAAAATATGATATAATCAATAAGCTTTAAAAAGAGGGGTTGTTGGTTATGAAAAAAACATATTACACATTAGAAGTAGTTTGCCACAAAGATAATTGTAAAGATACTAGACTCGCTTTTAATCAAAATAATTATTTTTGTGCTCCACTTTCAAGAAAAGTATTTGTAAGCAATGAAGGGCCAAGTGCAAGATATGATAAACAAAGTGTTAATTTGTTTAGTTTAAAAAATATAAGTGAATTAAAATTACCACAAGATATTGATTCTTATTCACTTGTTTTATTTAAGAAAACTAATTATATAAGTAATAATTCTACTATTACAATGATTGATAGTGAAAAAGAAATTGTAAAAGTTGGATCTAATTTGTTTATATATGACGCAAAATGTGATATAGTTAATCTTACGGGTAAAAATGAATATAATTTATTACTTAATAAATATGCATCAATGATAAGACTATATATGTTAAAACAAGAAAAGAAAAAAATAAAAGAAATAAGTGAGATAGAGTTAGAAAGTATAAGTGTTCTAAATAATAATGAATATTTTGAAAAAGAGAAATCATTAAAATTAGTATAACTTAAGGAGAAGAAAAAATGATAAATGTTTTTACACAATTAAAAAATAAAACTATGGATACCAAAAGAGAAGTAGAAGCTGTTAATGAAAGAATGTTTTTATTTAATAATAATGTTAGTGATGTAAAAATATATATAAACAAAGATAATGTTGAGATACATGATAAAGAGAAAGTATCTGTAATGGAATATACAACAACAAAACATTTAGAATCTATATTGAATTCATTCTTTTCAAAAAGATTCTTTAGTAATTCTAATATAGATAAGTATATTTTATACAAAGAAGAAAATGGACTACATACTGAGTTTACATCTTTAGATAGAGTAAGTAATCCTAAAACAATTGGTATTATTGTTTGTAGTAATCCTTTAATTCTTTCAGATATAACTGATAGATTAATATATTCATATGGATATCTATATAGTAGTAATTTTGATAATACATTTATTAAAATTTTAAAATAGGGGGCTTTATGGTTGATAAGATTGCTATATTTGATAATATGTTTAAAGTATATGATTCAAATATAAAAATTAAATATAATGAAGATGATGAATTAAGAAATATAATTAATAAATATTTTTCTAATAATCAATATAGAAGTATTAATGTTTTTAAAACTATTAATAAAAAATCTATGAAAGTATTTGTTTGTGTTAGTGATTCAAATGGATATGATCTTGATTTATTTATTGATAAAACAAAAGTAGCTATATTTAAAGATGAAATTATTAATTTTGGATATGAGATAAAAAAACCAAGTGATGTTAAAAATAAAAAATTAGTATTAAAATAATCTTGAAAATACTAATTATGTATGATAAAATCTTTTTAAGAAAAGCGAAGATGATGTGATGGTAAAGCATCTAGGCTATATAATTAAAGTGATTCTTCTAGAATAAATAAGGTGGAACCGTCCAATAAAGGACCCTTATGTATTGTAGAAGTTTTTATTTTTTTAAAGGAGAGAAAGAAATGGAAAATCAAATAACAATGGAAGAACTTACTAATTTTTGTAAGAATTACGGATTTATATTTCAAGGAAGTGAAATATATGGAGGACTTGCTAATACTTGGGATTTTGGTCCACTTGGTGTAGAACTTAAAAATAATATAAAGAAAGCTTGGATGAAAAAATTTGTTCAAGAAGATATTAATAATGTAGCACTTGATAGTGCAATTCTTATGAATCCTAGAGTATGGGAAGCTAGTGGACATTTAAAAACATTTTCAGATCCTCTAATTGATTGTAAAAAATGTAAAACTCGTCATAGAGCTGATAAATTACTTGAAGATTTAGGAATAATTGATGCTGGTAAAATGTCTAATGATGAGTTAATTAGTTATATTAAAGAAAATAAAGTTAAATGTCCTAATTGTGGATCTTGTGATTTTACTGATATTAGAAATTTTAATTTAATGTTTAAAACATTTCAAGGAGTAACAGAAGATACTAAAAATACAGTATATTTAAGACCTGAAACTGCTCAAGGAATATTTGTTAACTTTAAAAATGTTGAAAGATCTATGAGACTTAAATTACCTTTTGGTATTGCACAAATAGGAAAAAGTTTTAGAAATGAAATAACTCCTGGAAACTTTATATTTAGAGTTAGAGAATTTGATCAAATGGAATTAGAATTTTTCTGTAAACCAGGTACTGAAATAGAATGGTTTAATCACTATAAAGAGTATTGTAAGAAATTTTTATTAGATTTAGGAATTAAAGAAGAAAATTTAAGACTTAGAGATCATGATAAAAAAGAATTATCTTTTTATAGTAATGCTACTACTGATATTGAATATAAATTTCCATTTGGATGGGGAGAATTATGGGGTATAGCATCAAGAACAAATTATGATTTAAAACAACATATGGAATATTCAAAAGAAAGTTTAGAATATTTAGATCAAGAAACTAATGAAAAATATATACCTTATGTAGTTGAACCATCTTTAGGAGTTGAAAGATTATTTTTAACAGTATTATGTAATGCTTATCATAAAGAAACTCTAGAAAATGATGAAAGAGAAGTATTAAAACTTCATCCATTCTTATCACCAATTAAAGTAACAGTTTTACCACTTGTAAAAAAATATCATAGTGAAAAAGCACTTGAAGTATATAAAAATTTAATGAAACATTTTAATACAACATATGATGAAAGTGGATCAATTGGTAAAAGATACAGAAGAAGTGATGTTGTGGGTACTCCATTCTGTGTAACAATAGATGATGAAACTATTAATAATAATACTGTTACTATTAGAGATAGAGATACAATGGAACAAGTTACAATAGATTTAAATGAATTAGTTAACTATATTGAAGAAAGAATTAATTTTTAATTCTTTTTTTTAATTTCTTTTGTTATATAATTTTTATAGTAGGTGAATTATATGAAAAAAGGTTTTACGTTAGTTGAATTACTCGCTGTTATTGCAATGCTAGCAATTCTTGTAATAATAGCACTGCCAAATGTAATTGGAATGTTTAATACAGCAAAGGAGTCATCTTTTGTAACAGAATGTCAAAATATATATAAAGTAGCAGAACAAACATATATACAAGATTCATTATATACATCTGATAATTCTGTTTATTCATCAAATTCTCTTTTATTAGATTTAAGTGGAAGAGATAATATAGAATATTATGTAAGATTTGATAAAAGTGGACAAATAGTACAATTTGTTGTATATGATGGAACATATCAATTAATAGCAGGGTATGATGATAATATAGTACCAATTAAATCAAGTGAATTTGGTGTGTCTACTTCAAATGCAAAATATAAATCAAGAAAAAAAACTATAGGTATGATGTTACCAGCAACTATACCAGATACTGAGTATGTACTTGGTGATGTTGATAGAAATGGAAAAGTAGAAAGAAAAGATAAAGTAATTCTTGAAGAAATGATTAAAGGAAATGTTGAAGTATCAGTTGTTCAAAAGATGGTAGCAGATGTAAATGGAGATAATAAAGTAGATACTGAAGATGTAAAAATTATAAGTGATCATATAGAAGGTAAATCAACAATACTAGATAATAAAGTTAAATATAAAGTTCTTCATTATCAAGCAAAACTTGGTAATATTTCTACAGAAGATGAAATTTATTATGATTTAGTAGCTACAGATAATGTTGAAGCTATTAATGGTAAAAGTGTAAGACCAGCAACTAAAAACTTTAAAGGATTTAATTCACCAAGTGTAAAAACCGTAACAGTTAGTAATGGAACAGTAGTTAAGTATTTTTATACAAGAAAAAATTATACAGTTAATTTGACTGGACCTCATTGTGTTAGTATGAATGTTTTTTATGATGCAGCTACTGCCTCAATTAATGAAGAAGGAGGATTAGCTTTTATACCAAGTGCAAGTAGTTCAAATTGTGCTATGGGAGGACCAGTTACTACATATTCAACTTCTTTTGAAGGCTATTATAATCAAATAATAAGTATTACTATTTCTTATGGAACAAATTTCAAATGGTATCGTAATAATGAACTAGTTAGTGAAGGTAAAAAAATTAGTATAAAAGTAGATGATCAAAATAATAATTATAGATTTGAAACAGGAGAGTAAAAGAATATATGAAAAAAGGTTTTACGTTAGTTGAATTACTTGCTGTTATTGCAATGTTAGCAATTCTTGTAATAATAGCACTTCCAAATGTAATTGGAATGTTTAATACAGCCAAAGAATCTTCATTTTTAACAGAATGTCAAAATATTTATAAAGTAGCAGAACAACAGTGGATTAAAGCATCATTATCAAATGATAATACTTTAATATATTCATCAAATGGAATAAAACTAGATTTAAGTGGAAGAGATAATATTGAGTATTTTGTAAAATTTGATAGAAGTGGAAATATAGTGCATTTTGTAGTATTTGATGGTACTTTTCAGTTATATGCAGGATATGAAGATAACATTGTACCAATAAAATCAAATGAATTTGGTGTATCTGATTCGAATGCAAAATATAAAATATCTAGAGTGAATTTCATATCATTATTACCTTCAGTTATTCCAAATAATGAATACATTCTAGGGGATATAGATAGAAATGGAGAAATAACTAATGAAGATACAGAAATACTAAATAAGTACTTATCTCATAATGTAGATATACCAGAACCACAAAAAACACTTTCTGATGTAAATGGAGATAATGTAGTAAATAAAGATGATTATAATGAAATAGTTGCTTATATTGAGGGAAAATCAAGTGTTTTAAATAATAAGGCTAAATATACAGTAAAACATTACAAACAAATTAAAAATTATTCAGGGGATGACGGTGAAGATGAAAATTATTTTAGACTAGATTCTATTGATAAAATGGAAGGAATGATAGGGCAGAATGTTAGTGGAATAAAAAAAGAATATAATGGTTTTATTACACCAACAACAAATAAATCAGCTGTAGTTAAGAGTGATGGAACTACAGAAATAAAATATTTTTATCATTTGAAAAAATATAATTTAACCATAACTTCTAAGAAAAGTTATAAAGAACCTATGTTTGATTTTTGTATTTCAGGAGAAAGCGAGACTAGTGTTGATCATTCAAAAGATAATTTAATTGGATTTCAGGAGATTAAAAACATACAACGTATAAGTAATGTTGTAAAAGTAAATAATGAAGAAGAGGAAGAAGAATTCTTTATAGTAGAGTCTGAAGTATGGAGGTTTTGTAATGTAGGTGGATGGAATATAACTGGTAAAACAATACCAGTAACAAGAACATATAAGGTTTATAGTAATGATGATGTAACATTAAGTTTGAGTGGTGTTCCTTCTGCTACTAATATTAAATGGTATGAAGAAGATAATCTTATTTGTGAAGGATTTGATTGTACTATTAAAACTAAAAATAAAGCAATGGAGTATATTGTAGATTTTGATTAAATAATTTAATGTTATTTCTTGATACTAAATAATTTATGTGGTAAAATTAAATCGTAGAGACTAAAGGAGGAAGAATATGGCGTTTGATACTTTAAAAAAGATGTTAAATCCTGATGAGGAAACTGATGAATATGAAGGAAGAGAAGAAGCAGTAAAAGTTAGTAATAAAGAGACATATAAAAATAAAACAATTTTAGTTGAACCAAGAGCTTTTTCAGAAGCTCAACAAATAGCTGATTATTTAAAAGCTAAAAATCAAGTTGTTGTTAACTTTAAAAGAGTTACATCAGATGTTTCTAAAAGAATAATGGATTTTCTTAATGGAATTATTTATGCTATTGAAGGTAAAATGGAAAAACTTGGTCCTGGAATTGTACTTTGTGCACCAAAAGGATTTGAAATAGAAGGAAATATTTCTGAAGAAGAAACAAAAAAAAGTAAAAAAACAGATGATTTAGGAGAATGGTAATTTAAAGAAAAAATTTAGTTGAGGTGTGTATGGAAAAGTTTGATACGGTTTTTCGTGGTTATGATAAATTACAAGTCCAGAAATTCTTAGATGAAGTAATAAATAACTATGAAGCATTACTTAATAAAAGTAAAAAAACTGAAGAAGAAAATAAACAATTAACTGAGCAAATAGCTTATTATCAAAGAATAGAAGATACAATGAATAGAGCTATATATACTGCTGAAGCAGCAGGAGATCAAATTAAAAGTAGCGCTAGACAAGAAGCTGAAAGTATGATAAATGAAGCTAGACATAATGCTAATAGAATAATAAATGATGCTCTATTAAAAGCAGAAAGAGCACAAAACCATGCAGACCAATTAAAAAGAAATACCAATGTCCTAAAAAGAAGACTTAGACAAATAATTGAAAATCAATTGGAAGTAATTGAAGAAATAGATAATGTTGATTTTGAGAGAGTTGATGATAAATATTAACTCTTTTTCTTTTATATTAAATTATGATAAAATATTTTTAGGAGTTAGTATGAAATATATTCCATTAAATATTAAAACTGAATATGATTTAATGAATAGTCTTATCAAAATTGATGAGTTGATTTCATATGCTAAAAATAATGGAATAAATACTCTTGGAATAACTGATGAGAATATGTTTGGGACATATGAATTTATAAATAAATGTAAAAATAATAATATTAAACCAATAGTTGGAATAGAAATTAGTATTAATGAAAAAAGTGTATTAATATATGCTAAAAACTATCAAGGATATGTTTCACTTTGCAAGATAGTTTCTAAAAAGAATATTGGTAGTTTAGAATTAAAAGATTTAAAAGAGTATGATGAAAATATAATTGTTGTAGTAGATTATAAAAATTATGATAAATATAAGGAAATGTTTACTTATGTATTTATAAAATACTCTAGTGAAGAAGAAAAACTAAACGCTAAAATGCTTACAGATAATATTGTTTATATTAACAAAATAAGATATTTTAATAAGGAAGATAAAGAATATTTTAAATTTATTAAGTATATTCTAGAGAGTAAAACTATAGATGAAGAAATAAATATAGAAGATAGTTTCTTTAATGTTATAAATAATAATGAAGATGTAAAAACTACATATATGTTTTCAAATTTAATTAATATTGAATTACCAAAATCTACTTATCACATACCAGTATATAAAGAAAACTCTTTAGATTTTTTAAAAGCATTATCTAAAAAAGGATTAGAAAAAAGACTAAATGGCAAAGTTAGTGATATTTATAAAAATAGACTTATATATGAACTAAGTGTAATAGAAAAAATGCATTATGTAGATTATTTTTTAATAGTATATGATTTTATATTATTTGCAAAGAAGCATGGAATATTAGTTGGTCCTGGTAGAGGAAGTGGAGCAGCATCTTTAGTAAATTATGCTCTTGGTATAATAAATGTGGATCCTATTAAATATAATTTAATATTCGAACGTTTCTTAAATCCAGATAGAATAACTATGCCTGATATAGATATAGATTTTGATAATTTAAAAAGAGAAGAAGTAATAGATTATGTAGTAAATAAATATGGAGTTAATAAAACAGCAAGAATAATTTCATTTAATACAATGTTACCTAAACAAATAATAAGAGATGTATCAAGAGTATTAAAGATGGATAATACTTTAATAGATAGGTTATGTAAAACAATTAAAGATGAAAAAGATTTTAATTCTTTAAAAGATAATTATGAATTTACAAGCATTGTTAGAAGAAATGATGAAGTTAAAAATCTTATTAAAATATGCGATAAACTATGTGGACTTAAAAAGAACACTTCTATGCATGCAGCTGGAGTAGTTATAAGTGATATAGATTTAGATAATTTAATGCCTTTATATAAAAGTAATGGAGTTATTTTAACTGGATATTCAATGGGATATATAGAAGATTTAGGTTTATTAAAAATGGATTTTTTATCAATTAAGAATCTAAATACTATATCTAATATTTTAGAAGATCTAAAAAAAGATAATATAGAAATAGATTTAAATCAAATAGATTTAAATGATAAACAAACACTAGAATTATTTAAAAATGCTTATACTACTGGTGTATTTCAGTTTGAAAGTGATGGTATGAAAAGCTTTTTAAAAACTCTAGAAGTAGATAATTTTAATACTTTAGTTGACGCAATTGCATTATATAGACCAGGTCCTAGAGAAATGATACCCGAGTATATTTTAAGAAAAAAAGGTAAAAAGAAAATAACTTATTTAGTTAAAGAAATTGAACCAATATTAAAAAGTACATATGGAATAATTATATATCAAGAACAAGTATTAGAAATTTTAAGAACTATTGGTGGATATACTTATAGTGAAGCTGATGTTATAAGAAGAGCGATGTCTAAAAAGAAATATGACATTATAGAAAATGAAAAAGAAAAGTTTTGTAATGGTGTAATAAAACATGGTTATGATAAAAGTGTAGCTTTAGAGCTTTACAATTTAATTATTAAATTTTCTAATTATGGATTTAATAAATCACATTCTGTAGTATATTCTTTAGTTGCTTATCAAATGGCATATTTAAAAACACATTATACTTTATATTTTATGAAGAATTTACTTAATATGAATAAACAAGCAGAAAAAATAAAAGAATATATTGATGAAGCACGTATTCTTGGTATTGAATTTGATAGTATTAGTATAAATAACTCTAGTTATGAATTTAGAATTAATAATAAGAAATTAGTATTACCATTTAGTATTATTAAATCAATCGCAATTAATGTATGCGAAGAAATTGAAAAAGAAAGAATTAAATCTAAATTTATTTCATTTTATGATTTTATGATTAGATGTTATGGAAAAAGTATTAATAAAAAAGTAATAATATCTTTAATAGAATGTGGTGCGTTTGATGAATTTAATTTAAATAAGAAACAAACTATTTTAAATATTGATGAAATATTAAATTATATTAATTTATGTAAAGATTTAAATATTACATTAGAAAATCCTCCAGTATTAAATGATATTGAAGACTTTAATGATAAAGAATCAATTGATAATGAAATAAAAAACTATGGTTTTTATCTTTCTCATCATCCAGTTACTAAATATGATAGAAGTAACTCTATTACATTAGAAAATTTTAAAAACTATTTTGATAAAACAATAACAAGTATTTTATTTGTTGAAAGTATAAAAACTATAAAAACTAAAAATAATGATAAAATGTCATTTTTAAAATTAAGCGATGAATACTCAGTAGTTGAGGGTATATTATTTAGTGAACAGTATAAAAAACTTTCAAATATTGAAAAAAACAATGTTTATAAAATAAATGCTAAAGTAGAAAAAAGAAATAGTACTTATCAACTTATTATATATAATATGATTTTACTAAGTAAATAATGTAAAATTAATGCACTTATTTTGACAACTATTTTACTTATTATTATAATTAATATTGAAAGGTAGGAATATATGAAAAAAGGATTTACATTAGTTGAACTTTTAGCTGTAATTGCAATACTTGCAATTTTAGTAATAATAGCACTTCCAAATGTTATGGGAATGTTTAATACAGCTAAAAAGAATAGTTTTAATACAGAACTAAAAACTATATATGGAGCAGCACAAACTGCATTTATAAAAGATAGTTTACTTGAAAACTATGAAGGGAATGTAGTATATTCTAGAGTAAATAATAATTATTGTAATAGAAAATTAGATTTAACAGGAAGAACAAATTTAAGTTTTTATATAGAACTAGATAGAACTGGAAAAGTAGTAAAATATTATGCAAGTGATAATACATTTCAGTTTAAAAGTGATAGTGAAATTAAAAAAGAAGATATAACTATAGATAAAGTTGAAAGATTAAGTGATGGAGTTGATAAAATAGAAATAACTTGTTCAGGAATTCAAGCAAGTTGTAATAAGAAAAATATTGGTGATGAAGTTGTAGTTGCTAATGAACCATTTATTGTAGTTAATAGTGATTGTACTAAAACAATTTTATTAGCTAAATATAATTTATATGTTGGAAGTAATGTAAGATATAATTCAGCAGATGATATTGATTTGATACATGCAATTACTAGTAGTGATACTGGATATGGAATGCAAAATGAAAATGCTAAAGGATATGTAAGTACTTCAAATGAATATATAGGTAATGTGGCATTTAGTGGCAAAGGATATTGGGACAGTGGTGAATGTAAGTATATAGGTAATGGTGTCGAGTGTAATGAATCGAGTGGTTTATTAAGTAAATATAATGGTAGTTATTCTGATAATAATTATCCTAATGTATATGATAAAAATTATTCAACAGTACTTCCTAATATAATATGGAGAGAAGATTCAGGGCATACTTCTTCTAATGATTATTCTGTAAGTTATTATGTTGAAGAATATGTAAACAAATTAAAATCACTTGGTGCTCCAAATACAATAGAAGGAAGATTGTTAACGCAAGAAGAAGCTGTTTCACTTGGATGCGATTCAATTAATAAAAATTGTAATAATGCATATTCTTGGGTTTCAACAAGTAGTTATTGGTTATCATCAGCAAGTAGTAAAGAGTTTATTTGGGATATAGATAGTACAAAGAAATTTAGTGAAAATGGAGTGTTTAGTGATACTAATAGTATTGGAGTTAGACCAGTAATAGAAATAAATACAAGTGATTTATTGTAATTGAAAGGTAATTTATATATGAAAAAAGGATTTACATTAGTTGAACTTTTAGCAGTAATTGCTATACTAGCAATTTTAGTAATAATAGCACTTCCAAATGTAATGGGAATGTTTAATACAGCAAAACAAAATATTAGAATAATAAGAGTCATAATATGACTCTTTTTTAATTGTAATAAAATGCTATTTATGATAAACTATCTATAGAATAGGAGTAGTTATTATGGGAATTTCTGACTTAATATTTGGAACTTATACAAATCTTAATAGAAGAAGAGTAAGAAATATTTTAAATAAAGTAAATTCTTATAGTGAAAGTATGAAGAATATTACTACAAGTAAAAGTACTACTTCTATTAATAAAAACAATAGAAATATACGTTGTACTGAAGAAGAAAAAGCTTTTTATGAGAAAACAGAAGAATTTAGAAGCAGACTTAGAAATGGAGAAACTATTAAAGATGTTTTGCCTGAGTGTCTATCTGTTGTTAGAGAAGCAATAAGAAGAAGACTTAATATGTATCCATATGATGTTCAAATAGAAGCAAGTATTGCAATGATTGGAGAGGCAATTGGTACAAGTAGTGAAGGAGAAGTAAGGCAAAGAGTAATAGCAGAAATGAAAACTGGTGAAGGAAAAACTCTTGTTCAAATATTAACAGCATATGTAAATGCAATAGAAGCTACTAAAGACGAGGACTCTAAAAACTGGAAAAGTGTACATATTATGACATCAAATGATGCTCTTGCTAAAAGGGATGCTGAAAATAATAGTAGTGTATTTTCTTTACTTGGTTTATCTTCTTCATTTGTTCCTAATAATAAAAGTTTTAAGGCATCTACTCCTGCAGAAGCAGCAATTCAAAGAAAGAAAAAACAAGATGCTTATATGTGTGATATAGTTTATGCTACTACTTCAACAATAGCATTTGATTATTTAAATGATAATACAATTTATAATAAAAGAGATAGACTCATAAATAAAAAATTTGGTTATGCAATAATTGATGAAGCAGATGATTTGTTATTAGATCAAGCTACTAATCCATTAATACTAAATAATGGTTCTGGTTTTATTAAAGATGAAAATAGTTTAGATATTAGAGATTTTTATAAATGGGCTACTGAGTTTTTGTATGGATTAGAAAGAAAAAGAGAACTAACTGGTAGAGTAGTTGATAGATATGAAGAAAATAAATATTTAGAGTTTAGTGAAGATTATGTTATTTTTCTTGATAGTGGGGATGTCTTTATACATTCAAACATAGAAAAAGAGCTATCTAAAGATACTGATGATGAAAATATTATTAATATGAGATATATTGCACTAATAGATGCGATTAAAGCTAAACATTTATATATTAAAAACAAACAATATGAAGTTGTTGTAAAAGATAATGTTGGTAAGATTATTTTAACAGATGCTAATACTGGAAGAAGAAAATATTCAAATAAATATACTGATGGTATACAAGAAGCTATTGAGGAAAAAGAAGCTTTTTTAGAAAGAGTTGGTAAAAAAAGATATGTAGTAGAAAGAAGTAAGTATTTAGCTACTATGGCTATGTGTACTTATCCTGATTTTTTAAGTCTTTATAAAGGCAGAGTATGTGGAATGACTGGTACTAGTGATATTAAAGAGTTTCAAGAAATATATGGTTTTGAAACATATGAAGTTCCTAGCCGCAAAAAAAATATAAGAGTGGATTTGCCAGATAGAGTATATGCTACTAAAGAAGAAAAATATAAAGCTATTTTAGATGAAGTATTAAATGCTAGAAAAACACTTAGGCCTGTATTAATAGGTACAACTAGTATATTAGAAAGTATTAAAATATCTAATATGCTAGAACAAAATGGTATATCTCATCAATTGTTAAATGCTCAAAATGAAGAAGAAGAAAATAAAATAATTGAAAATGCTGGACTTCTTGGTATGGTTAGTGTTTCAACTAATATGGCAGGACGTGGAACTGATATTAAACTTGGACAAGGTGTAAAAGAAGTAGGTGGACTTCTTGTAATTGGAACAAGTAGGAATAAAAGTAAAAGAATAGATAATCAATTAAGAGGAAGAAGTGCAAGACAAGGAGATCCTGGAGAAAGTATGTATTTTTCTTCACTTGAAGATGAACTTGTTAAACTATTTTATCCTGCTGATACACTTAAAGGAGTAATTGATTTATTTAAAGGAAAAAATAAACCAATTAAAACTAAAATTGTAGATAAAGTTCAAGAAAGAAAAGAAAGTCAAGATAAAGAAAATAGAATAAATTCTGAAAAATTTTATAAAGTATTTACTGAACATAAAAGTATTATTTATGATATGAGAAATAAAATAATAGATTCAGATCCTAAAGAATTTATTAATATTATTAAAAAAGTAATGTCTAAGTATGTAGATAGTATTGATATGTATAGTTTTGATGATGTGAAGAGTCAATTAAGTCTTGTTTGTGATATAGATGATTTATATTCAATTAATACTAAAAAATATAAATTTAATGTTTTAAATTGTATTTTTGAAAAATTTAAATCTAATTTTTCTAAAGACAATATAAATAATGATATTGTAAGTTATACATCTATTATGAGAGTAAGATTTTTGAAAATAATAGATGCATATTGGGTAACTCATATAGAAACATTAAATAATCTTAAAAATAAATATATGTATGGTAAACAGTATAATGATGTGTTTGAAGACTATGAAAAAAGCGCTAATGAAATATTTATTAAAGATGTTATGCCTTCATTATTAAATGAAATGATTACATATGCAGTTAATAAAGATATGAAATTTGGAGAATATGATATACAAATGTATTCCAAAAATAAAGATAGTAATAAAATACTAGTTTAGGAGAAAAAATGGAAAATTATAAAAAATTATTTTATGATTCAAAAGGTAATCTATTATTTGATGCTACTAAGGAAAATGTTACTTATCAAGTATTTAATCATAGTGTTTACTTTTTTAATGAAAATGGAGATATTGTTTTTACAATAGATAATAGTGTTTCATCTCTATATAATAATGGAAATGATGTAATAATAAGTGATATAGATAGTACTAGTACTACTGATAATCTAGAATCAGTGGAAGATCCTAGCCTTAATAGAAAAAATGTATGTAATATTTTAGATGATGTATGTGGAAATGGAAAATTTAAAAAAGGATTATATACAAGAAGTGGAAAATATCAAGCATATATTCCTGATGATGGAATTGATGAAAATACTACATGTTTTTATTATTATCATGGAGCTGGAAGTAAATCTTTAAGTCCTGCTATAAAACCATCATTTGATAATCAAAATACTAATGCTGTAGCAATAACTATTTCTGATACAGAAAAGTTTCATAGATATTCAGTTGGAACTTCTAATAATAATAGTATAAATGAGAGTCTAGGTATTAATTATGATAAAACAGTATTTGTAGGTGTTAGTCAAGCAGGTAAATTCATAACTCGTGATTTTGCTGATAGTATAATCGAACATCCTGATGTAATGAATAGACGTCTTGTTTTATGTGAACCAGAAAAAACATATAAGCTAACTTCTGAACAAAAAAATGCAATTAGAAGTAATGGATCACTTGTTTTTATGGTAGGAAGAAAAGGATATTTAAAGTATTCTGGACTTAGAGGACTATTTAATAAAAAAAGTGATGCTAGATGTTTCACTTTTACATTTAAATATAAGTATAAAAATCAAAATACCCATGGAAATAACATTACAAATGGTTTATGTGATGATTTTGGACTTTTAGATTTATTATCTGGAGATTCCTCTAGAATGGAAAGATTAATAAATAGGATTAAAGAAGGAAAAACTATAACTTTTAAGGATTTACATGGAATAAGTTATGGTACTGTTAAAGATGTTAAAGTCACAATGAGATATAGAGGAAAAAATATTAAAATGTCTTTAGAAACATTTATGAATTATTATTTAGCTATTGAAGCTTTTAAAAGTGATAAAAATTTAACAAATAGACTTAATTGTTTAAGAACCATTTATAAAATAGATGGTTCTATTAAAGATATACCTAATGTTGTAAAAGATTATATGAAAAAAATGAACTTTTATATTGATAATCTAAATATGAATGTTCATTATACAATAGAAAATGATGTAATTGGTTTATCTTCAATAGTAGAAGAAACAGTTATTTCTTATAATAAATGTGTTGATAATTTTAAAACTATATTTAAAGAATATATTAAATTTGGTGGTGTAATATCTGATGAGCATCAAGATACAGATGCATCTTTAAAAAATGATTCAAGTATTTTATAGGAGAGTGTATTATGGGAAAGAATTCATCATTACAAATGCAAGATAATCAAAGTAATTTTAATGGTTTAGTTTCAACTATTGAAAATTTTAAAGGCTTAAAGAAAGAATTAAAGGGTTCAGGGTGGAATGAATATAGAAGGGCTGTTAGTGGTTTTATTAAACCTGCTGCTAATTTAGAAAGTATTTCAAGTGATATTGAATCTAAAGTTCAAGAGGCTACTAATGAAATAGATAGAATATTTGATAGCTATAGTGGAAATGTAATGCCTCCTGTTCCAATTAATAATTTTGGTAATGAACTAGATAATACAGATAAACAAATTCGTAATTGTAATACATTAATAGAACAATATAAAGTAGATTTATATACAACATCACCTCTTACTAAAAAACTAAAATATCATCCTGAAGTTCAAAGATTAATTGATGAGCAAGAAAAAATAAAAGAAAACTTAAAAAAATATAAAGTTTTATTATGTGAATTACAAAAGGTAAAAAATAAATATTCTTCTGAATTTAATGAAATTAAAGGTAGAATTAAAAATACTCAAAAACAGTTTTAAAAATAAACTGTTTTTTGTTATATATTTTTTCTTTTTGCATAAATATTAGTAAATGCTAGAAAGAAGGTAAATATGGATAAGTCTCAAATATTACAAAGTTTAGGTAAAAAATCAAATGGTGAAATCTATTTAGGAGTAGTAGGAAGTGTTCGTACTGGTAAAAGTACATTTATTAAAAAATGTATTGAAACATTAATTCTTCCATATATAGATGATGAAAATGAGAAAAAAAGATGTATGGATGAAATACCTCAAACTTCTGGTGGTAAAACTATTATGACAATAGAACCTAAATTTGTACCTAGTAATGGAGCTAATATTAATATAAATGGACTTAAAACAAATATAAAGTTAGTAGATTGTGTTGGTTTTGTAACACCAGAGAGTCTTGGATATCAAGATGAACTTGGTAATCCTAGAATGGTTAAAACTCCTTGGTTTACTGAAGAACTTCCATTTGTAGAAGCAGCAGAAATAGGTACAAATAAAGTTATAAAAGATCATGCTACTATTGGAATTGTAGTAACTACTGATGGGTCTTTTTTAGATATGCAAAGAAGTAATTATGCATTATCTGAAGAAAAAGTAATTAATGAATTAAAAAGTATTAATAAACCATTTATAGTTATTTTAAATACTATTCATCCAAATAGTAGTGAAACAATTAATTTAGTTAATGGGATGAAAGAAAAATACAATGTTCCTGTTATTCCAATTAGTGTAGTAGATATGAATGAAAAAGATATTACAAATATCTTAAAAGAAGCGTTATATGAATTTAGAGTTGAACATGTTGAATTTAATATTCCTGATTGGATAGGAGTACTTAATGCTACACATCCACTTAAACAAAAATTTATTAATAAAATGAAAGAATCAGTTGTTAATGTAGACAAATTAAGAGATGCAGAAAATATAAATATTAATCTAGAAGATACAAGTGAAATAAGTAAAGCATATATTAGTTCATTAGATACTGATAATAGTGAAGTAACAATTACTTTAGAATCAAGTGATGAAGTTTATAATGAACTTTTAAAAAATTTAGTTGGTGAAAATATTTCATCTAAAGGAGATTTAATTAAATTATTTCAAGATTTAAGTGAAGGAAGAGGAGAATATAACAATATTAAAGGAGCACTTAAACAAGTATACCAAACAGGTTATGGAATTGTTTTACCAAGAGTTAAAGATATGAAATTAGAACGTCCTGAAATTATTAAACAAGGTGGAAGATTTGGAATAAAATTACAAGCCAAAGCATCAAGTATTCATTTAATTAAAGTAGATGTAGAAAGTAGTTTTGAACCTATAATTGGTAGTGAAATGCAAAGTAAAGAATTAATTGAACATATTATGAAAGATAATGAAAATACTGATAGTATTTGGCAAAGTGAAATATTTGGAAGAAGTCTTGAAGACATAGTAAAAGAAAGTATTCAATCAAAACTATCTTTACTTCCAGACACTTCTAAATATAAATTATCTCAAACAATAACTAAAATGGTTAATAAAGGAAGTAATAATTTAATAGCAATAGTCTTATAAAGACTATTTTTTTTGTAGTGTTTTTTAAAAATGATGGCTTATTATAATAATGGAGGAATAAATGTATAAATATATTCGTGCTTATAATATTGGTTTTAATGAAGGAATAAAGTGTGCATATAAAGATTTAAAAAATATAAAGAAAAGAAATTTTAAATATATTAATGATAAAGAAATATTATCTAAATTATATGATATTGGCTTTATAAAAGGTTATAAAAAAATAGTAAAATATAATACTTTAAATTATTAAAAAATTATTGTATAATTATTTTAAGATAGGTGATAATAAAATGAATAAAAAAGGTTTTACATTAATGGAATTACTTGTAGTTATTGTAATTGTAGCAGTTGTAAGTGTAGGTGCGACTATTTCTTTTTCTACAATTGATGATAATACAGCAGTAAAAGAAAGAGAAAATAAATTTAAAGAAATACAAAGAAGTGCTAGTCTATATGTTGATTTAAGTGATCAAGCAACTTTAAATCAATTTATAACAGATAGAAAGTTACCTATAGCATTTTCTTTATTAGGTTCAGAAAATTATATTGATAAAACTGTAGAAGATCCAGTTACTGGAAATATACTTTTTAGTAGTGAAGAAGCAACAACTAATAATGATGTATATTATGTAATGTTATATATTGAAGAAGAAAATGAAATAGCTGATAAAGTATCAAGTTGTATAGTTAAACAAAATAAAAATAGAGAAAATGAAGAATCTCCTTATTATATCTGCTATGCTAATAGTGAAGGTAAGCTTGGAGATTGTGGAACATGTCCTATGAAATAGGGCTTTTTTTATTTGCTTTTTTTTAGTATAATATTAATGATTTTTGGGAAATATAAGGTGTGATGAATTATGGATAAAATTATTATAAAAAATGCTAGAGAAAATAATTTAAAGGGTATTGATTTAGAATTACCTAAAAATAAACTAATTGTAATGACTGGAGTTAGTGGTAGTGGTAAATCAAGCCTTGCTTTTGATACTATATATGCTGAGGGTCAAAGAAGATATGTTGAAAGTTTAAGTGCCTATGCAAGACAATTTTTAGGTAATATGAATAAACCTGAAGTAGATAGTATTGAAGGACTAAGTCCAAGTATTTCAATAGACCAAAAATCTACTAATAAGAATCCGCGTAGTACAGTTGGTACTATTACTGAAATATATGATTATTTACGTCTTTTATTTGCTCGTATTGGAGTACCTTATTGTAAGCGCCATAATATTCCCGTTACTACTCAAAGTATAGAAGAAATGACTAATAAGATTTTAGAGTTAGAAGAAAATACTAAAATTGAAATAATGGCTCCTTGTGTACATGGAGAAAAAGGAACTCATAAAGATTTACTTGAAGATTTAAGAAAAGATGGATTTGTTAGATGTAAAATTGATAATGAATTATATGATTTGAATGATAATATTACATTAGAAAAAAATAAAAAACATAATATAAATGTAATAGTAGATAGACTTAGTATTAAAAGTGAATCAAGAAGTAGAATATTTGAAGCAATAGAAACTTGTACTAAAATGGCTAATGGTAAAGTAGTAATAAATGTAATTGGAGATAAAGAAATAGTATTTAGTGAAAATTATGCGTGTCCATTATGCGATTTTAGTATACCTGAGCTTGAACCTAGATTGTTTTCATTTAATAGTCCATATGGAGCATGTCCTGAATGTAAAGGCTTAGGAGTAAATCTTCATATAGATGAAGATATATTAATACCAGATAAAACTAAATCTATTATGGATGGAGCAGTAGTATCTTTTCAAAGTGGAGAAACATTAAATATATATTATAAAAAATTATCATTAGTAGCTAAACATTATAATATAGATTTATATAAACCAGTTAAAGATTTAACTAGAAAAGAACTAGATATTATTTTATATGGTTCTCCAGATAAATTAGATTTAACTCTTACTACAAGAAGTGGAAGTACTTTAAAGAGTTATGATTATTTTGAAGGAATAATTTCTAATTTAGAAAGAAGATATATGGAAACTACAAGTCCATCAATTCGTGAATGGATTGAAAAATATATGACTGAACTTCCATGCCCTACATGTCATCAATCTAGACTTAAAGATGAAGCACTAAGCGTAAGAGTTGGTAATAAAAATATATATGAAGTAACTAATTTAAGTATTAGAGATTTAATTAAGTTTTTTGATAATTTAAAATTAAATAAAGAGCAAACAGAAATATCATTTTTAATTATTAAAGAAATAAAAGAAAGATTAAATTTCTTAAAAAATGTAGGTCTTGAATATTTAACTTTATCTCGTGAAGCAGCTACTTTAAGTGGAGGAGAAGCACAAAGAATTAGACTTGCTACTCAAATAGGAAGTAGACTATCTGGTATTCTTTATGTACTAGACGAACCTAGTATTGGTCTTCATCAAAAAGATAATGAAAAACTAATTAATTCATTAAAAGAAATGAGAGATTTAGGTAATACATTAATAGTAGTAGAACACGATACTGATACAATGCTTGCAGCTGATTATATAGTAGATATTGGTCCTAAAGCTGGAACTGAAGGTGGATATTTAGTATGTGCTGGTACTAAAGAAGATATTATGAATTGTGAAGAATCTATTACTGGTAGATATTTAAGTGGTAAAGAACAGATTGAAGTACCAAAGAAAAGACGTAAAGGTAATGGAAAGAGTATTAAAATAACTGGATGTAAAGAAAATAATCTAAAAAATATTGATGTTACTTTTCCGCTTGGAAAGTTTATTTGTGTAACTGGAGTTAGTGGTAGTGGTAAAAGTACATTAGTAAATGAAATATTAGGTAAAACTTTATCTAATAAAATAAATCGTTCTAAAGAAAAACCAGGATCTTATAAGAGTATTAAGGGGCTAGAATATATAGATAAGGTAGTTAATATTACACAAGATCCGATTGGAAGAACTCCAAGAAGTAATCCAGCTACTTATACTGGTGTATTTGATAGTATTAGAGATGTTTTTAGTGAAACTCGTGAAGCAAAAATTCATGGATATGATAAAAGTAGATTTAGCTTTAATGTAAAAGGTGGAAGATGTGAAGCATGTTGTGGGGACGGAGTTAAGAAAATAGAAATGCACTTCTTACCAGATGTATATGTTCCATGTGATGTATGTAATGCTACTCGTTATAATAAAGAAACATTAAAAGTTAAATTTAAAGGATTAAATATAGCAGAAGTATTAAATTTAAGAGTTAGTGAAGCATTAAAAGTATTTGAAAATATTCCTAAAGTTTATAAAACTCTTAAAATAATGGAAGAAGTAGGACTTGGGTATGTTGAACTTGGACAAAATGCAGTTACTCTTAGTGGAGGAGAAGCATCTCGTGTTAAGCTTGCTCGTGAATTACAAAAGAAACCTACTGGAAAAAGTGTATTCATTTTGGATGAACCATCAACTGGTCTTCATCAAGATGATATTAAAAGATTACTTGTTATATTAAATAGAATAGTAGATAATGGGGATACTGTTATTGTAATAGAACATAATTTAGATATTATTAAAGTAGCAGATTATATTATTGATTTAGGTCCTAATGGTGGAGATGAAGGTGGAACGGTAGTGGCATCTGGTACTCCAGAAGAAGTAGCTAAAAATAAAGATTCATATACAGGATTATACTTAAAAGATATATTGAAATAATATATCTTTTTTGATAAAATGATGTGGGGTGAATGGTATGAATAAAAATAGTTATGAATTATTGAAGTTATTAAGAAAAAATACTATATTAAGTCCAATTGCATATTTTAAAATTTTAAAAGAAAGAGAAATTGCTGAAGATTATCAGAGTATCATTAATAGACTTGAAAGATGCTCATTAGGAGTGGATTATTCTAAAGCAGAAGAGTTAGAACTAAATTTAAGATTTAAATCATGGTTTAATAAAGTTTTAGGTATTTGGTATAAATATGATAGACAATCTGATCCTTATGAATTTGCAGTTGGTTTACTTCTTGAAAATGAAGATGAAGAAGAAAAAAAACTATTAAGATAGGAGTATTAAAATGAGTGATACTATTAGTAAAGAATTAAGTAATTTTGAAGAAATTATTAAAGATTTAAGTTTAAAATCAAGTGATTTTGTTGTCAAAGTAATTATTGCATTAATAGTAATGATTATTGGATTTAGAATAATAAGTGTTTTAGAAAACAAATTAAAAAAGCCACATAAATTTAAAGCATTAGATCCAAGTGTTAAAACATTTTTAATTAGTTTTATGACAATTTCATTAAAAGTATTACTAATGATTGTAGTTTTATCTATAGTAGGTGTTCCAATGGCTTCATTAGTAACTGTTGTAGGTTCCTGTGCAGTAGCTATAGGATTAGCACTTCAAGGAGGGCTATCTAATATTGCTGGTGGATTAATGATACTTATATTTAAACCATTTAAAGTAGGTGATTTTATATCATCAAATGGTTTTGATGGAGTAGTAAAATCTATTACAATGTTTTATACAACTATAACAACAGTTGATAATAAAATTATACAATTACCTAATGGTAATTTAAGTAATTCAAATATAGTTAATTATTCTACTAATAAGACTAGAAGAGTAGATATTAATGTAAATGTGTCTTATAATTCTGATATTGATAAAGTTAAAAAGATTATTAATGACATTATAGATAAACATAAATTAATACTTCATGATGAAGATAAATTTGTTCGTCTTACAAAGCATGATGAAAGTAGTTTAGTTTTTACATTAAGAGTTTGGACTAATACAAGTGATTATTGGACTGTATATTTTGATTTACTTGAATCAATTAAAAAAGAATTTGATAAAAATAAAATAGAAATTCCATATAATCAATTAGATGTTCATATGATTAAAGAGTAGTATTTATTGCTACTTTTATTTTGTATCATTTTATGATATATTTAAGTAGTAAAAATAGGTGACTAGTATGATAGATGAAATTAAAAAGTCAATTTTAGATTTAGTAAATACATTTAACAAAGAAGATACAATTGATAAATATAATATAATGATAAGTATTTATAAAAAAATAGAATCTATTAATGATATGAATGAATTAAAATCGTATTTAGATGAATTAAAAAAAGAAAGTAAAACTTTAAAAATTGAATATGATAAATTAATAGAAGAATATAATAAAATTAAAAAAACTAATAATAGAGAAGAAATAAATAAATTAATTAAAAAAATTAATCCAATATCTAGAAAAATAGATGCATATAATAGAATTATTAATATATCTAGAATAAATACAAATAATATTAATAATAGTGATAAAATTATAGAATTATTAGATAAGTATAATACTTTAGATAAGTCTACTAGTGAAGCTATAAAATTAAGAAAAACTATATATGAATTAAGAAAAAGTAGAGAAAATATAATTAAAAAAGAATATGGAAGTGACTCAATTAGAATATTATATGAAATACAAAGCTTAGAAGATAGAGTAAGCTTTAGTACTGAAAAAATAAAAGATTACAGACTTACATATGAAGACTATATTAAAAAAATGAATGAATTAATAAATGCAATAAATGAATATAATTATATTGGTTATAAAGAAGACCTTAAGTATTATAAATATAATACTAATAAAAGTGATAATCAAAATGAAAATAGATTTATAAGAAAATATAATTATTATTTAAAGGAATTTAATAATATTTTAAAGAGTTTATTTAATGATGAAGATATTATACTATATAAAGAAGAAGACTCAAATGTATTAGTTACATTAAGTGATTTAATATCATATATAAATTGTTATAATTTAGATAAAGATTACAATTTATTTTTAAAAAAATATAATAATTCTAGAATAGGAAATGAATTAATAAATAAAAAAGATTATTTAAAGAGTATTGATATTATTAATAAATGTATTTCTAATTTATATGAAATAAGTAAAAGAAAATTTGAAAGTGAAATAATTATTAAAGACTATAGTGAGTCAAGAAATGACTTGATTAAAGAAATAAATAATAATTATAAAGAACTAGGAAAGAAAAAAATAATAGAAGGAGAAAAAAATGTACATAGATAAAATACTAAAAAAAGAAGTTTTAATATTAATAATATCTGTTATATCTGTTCTTATTTTACTTGGTAGTGTTTCTTATTCATATTTTTTTGTAATAAATAAAGGAAAAAGCAATATTATAAATGTAGGAGACTTAGAAATTAGTTTTTGTACAGATGAGTCTTGTAATAAAAAAATTCCTAATTTTGGACAAGTAATAGGGACAAAAAATGTAAATAATACAAGTGTGGCAGAACAAATTCATCCATTTATAGATGATAGTGAAGCTTTAAAAAAGATGCCTTATATTTTTAATATTAAAAATACTGGTTCTTTAAATACACTATTAACTATAAAATTACATGAAGATAAAGATTATAGTTATAAAGGATATGAAAGTGTAACAGTAAATTATAAAGATAATATAAGAATAGGAATTAGTAATTGTAATGATGGAGTTAATACTACAGATGTAGATATATTAAAATATAGTGATTCAACAGATGGAATGATATTAAGAAAAGAAGTATTAGAAAGTAAAAAAGATAATACATATTGTTTATGGACTTGGTTAGATAAAGATACACCTAATAGTGTAATGAATACATATTTTGTAGCTAATTTAGATTTTAAAGCTGAATATATTCCTAATTAAAAAGAGTTTAAAAAACTCTTTTATTATGTTAAAATTATATTTATGGAAAGAGAAAAAATTAAAAATTTTTGTATAATTGCTCATATAGATCATGGTAAAAGTACTCTTGCAGATAGAATACTTGATATTTGTGGTGCTGTAAGTGAAAGAGAAAGAAAAGAACAAATACTTGATTCTATGGATTTAGAAAGAGAAAGAGGGATAACTATTAAATTAAATGCTGTAGAACTTCATTATAAAGGATATACTTTTCATTTAATAGATACTCCTGGACATGTAGATTTTAGTTATGAAGTAAGTAGAAGTTTAGCTGCTTGTGAAGGAGCTATTTTAGTAGTGGATGCAACTCAAGGAATAGAAGCTCAAACACTTGCTAATCTATATTTAGCATTAGATGCTAATTTAAAAATAATACCTGTTATTAATAAAATAGATTTACCTAATGCAAATCCAGAAAAAGTTACAAAAGAATTAGTTGATACTATTGGATTTAATGAAGATGAAATCATTCTTTGTTCTGGTAAAACTGGAGAAGGTGTAGATAAATTACTTGATAGAGTTATAGATGTAGTACCTAGTCCTAAGAGTGATAGTGATAAATTAAGAGCTTTAATATTTGATAGTTATTTTGATCCTTATAAGGGTGTAGTAGTACTTGTTAGAATTGTAGATGGAAGTGTTAAAGTAGGAGATAAGATAAAATTTATTAATAGTAATGCTATATATGAAGTATTAGAACTTGGGAAACATACACCTCATGAGATTAAAAAAGAATCACTTACGAGTGGAGAAGTAGGATTTATTTGTGCATCTATTAAAAGTATTACTGAAGTAGAAGTTGGAGATACAATTTGTGCTTATAATGAAAATGTAGAAGCACTTCCTGGATATAAACCTATGAAACCAATGGTATTTTCTGGAATATATCCTGTAGATAGTTCTAAATATAATAGTTTAAAAGAAGCTTTACTTAAATTAAAATTAAGTGATGCATCTTTAATATTTGAACCAGAAACTAGTGTAGCATTAGGATTTGGATTTAGGTGTGGTTTTTTAGGACTATTACATATGGAAATAATAGAAGAAAGAATTGAAAGAGAATTTAATATTGATATAATTGCTACTAGTCCAAGTGTTATATATGAAGTCATACTTAGTGATGGGACTAGTTTAAATATTGATTCTCCTTCTAAAATGCCTGAACCAACAAAAATTAGTAAAGTATTAGAACCATTTGTAAAAGCAAATATATATGTTCCTAGTGAATATATTGGTCCAATCATGGAGTTATGTCAAGACAAAAGAGGAATATATAAGGGAATGTCATATATAGATGAAACAAGAGTTAATATAATATATGAACTTCCTTTGAGTGAAATAGTTTATGATTTTTTTGATAAATTAAAGAGTTATACTAAAGGATATGCATCATTTGATTATGAGTTTATTGGTAATAGAGAAAGTAAACTAGTTAAAATGGATATTTTATTAAATGGTGAAATAGTTGATGCATTAAGTGTAATAGTACATAAAGATTATGCATATAAACGTGGAAGTGTAGTTTGTAAAAATTTAAAGAAAATAATTCCTAGACAAATGTTTCAAGTACCAATTCAAGCTGCTATTGGAACAAAAATAATAGCTAGAGAAGATATTTCTGCAATGAAAAAGAATGTACTTGCAAAATGTTATGGAGGAGATGTTTCACGTAAAAGAAAACTTCTTGAAAAACAAAAAGAAGGTAAAAAAAGAATGAAACAAGTAGGAAGTGTGTCTATTCCTCAAGAAGCATTCTTAACAATATTAAGTACTGATCAAATGGAATAATTAATTAAAGAAAGTAAGAGAGTCATTATAAGTTGTTTGCTTATTTGATTTGATAGGTTTACTTTCTTTTATTTCGTCTATTTCTTGCTTTTTATCATTGCTTTTAAAAATACTTTTTTGATGATTTATATATGGTCTTATTTCTTTATAAACTGGAATTGATTTTTTTACAACATTAAGTGTTTTACTAGTTCCACTTATAATACTAGATAGTTTAATGTTTTTTAATAATGATAAAAATCCATAATTCATATAAGTCACCTATAGTAGTATATTTAATTTTTTTAAAAAAGTGAAAAAATATATTTTTATTTTAAAATCTATATGATATAATTCTATTGTATAGAATAAGAAGGAAGATTAGATATGGCACAAAAAGGTATATTATATGAAATTATTTTATTATTTAAAGCAATAGGAGAAGGAATTGGCTTTGTTATTTATGGTGGACCAAAAAGTTTAGTTGAAAAGTCAAAAGCTGATAAAGCAGCTGCACTAAAACGAAAACAACTAAAAGAAGCTAATATTAAAGCAGGTGTGCCAGAAAGTGTAGCTAATACTGAAGATAAATATAGTTTACATGATACTACTGATAATAGAGATTTTACACAAAAAATATCAGATTGGTTTTCAGAACAATATAATAATATTCCTTCTGTTAAAAAGAAAAGAGAAGAATATGAAGCTTCTTTAGTACCAATTGTAATGGATCCTAAAGTTGATGGAGTTAGAAGTGAAACAAAAGTAACTTATAGATATATAGCAAGAAATGCTAAAGGGAAAATTATTACTGATTATTTCCCTGCATTTTCTAGAATGGATGTTTATTCATACTTAACAGATGAAAAAATGATAGTTTATGATATATCTACTAGTAAAGGAGTTAGTTTTCTTCATTCAAATTCAAATTTATTTGAAACAAAGATGTCAACTAAGGATTTAATATTCTGGTTAACACAACTTTCAACTTATATTAAGGCTGGTATTCCTTTAACAGATAGTGTTAGAGTTCTAGCTCAACAAGATAAGAGAAAAAAATATAAAGGATTATATGAATCATTAATATTTGAGTTAACTACTGGACAAACTTTTTCAGAAGCATTAGCTCGTCAAGGTGGAGCATTTCCACAACTTCTTATAAATATGGTTAAATCTTCTGAAATGACTGGTAGTGTAGAAAAAACACTTGATGAAATGAGTGAATATTATCAAGAAATAGAAGATACAAAGAGAGCTATTATTGGAGCAATTGCTTATCCATCAGTTGTACTTGTATTTGCTGTTGGTATAGTAATTTTCATGCTTACATATATAGTTCCTAAGTTTGTTGAAGTATATGCTTCAATGGATGCAGAAGTAAATGCTATAACTCAGTTATGTTTAGATATTTCAGCATTCCTTAGAACTAAATATTTATATTTAATATCTGGAGTATTAATAGTAGTAGTATCATATGTTTTAGCTTATAAGAAGTCTCGTTCATTTAAAGCATTTATGCAAAGAGTATTTATGCATTTACCTGTAGTTGGTAAATTAATAATAGCAAAAGAAATGTCAATGTTTGCACGTACATTTGCGTCATTACAAAAGAATAATGTACTTCTTGCTGATAGTATGGATATCTTAGCAAAAATAACAAGTAATGAAGTATATAAAGATTTAATGATGAGAACAATTGCAAACCTTATTAAGGGTAATAAAATGAGTGAAACATTTGCTAATCACTGGGCAGTTCCAGAAATTGCATATTTCATGATTGTAACTGGTGAATCAACCGGTGAACTTGCAGAAATGCTAGATAGAGTAGCAGATTATTATCAAAAAGAAGAAAGAACTACAGTTGGTTCAATTAAAACATTTATTGAACCAGTAATGATTATATCTCTTGCAGTTGTAGTAGGATTTATATTAGTTGCAATATTAATACCAATGTTCGATATTTATTCAACTGTTCAATCATAGGGGGAGTTTATGGAAGCAATAATTACTATTTGGATAAGTATAATTGGTGCAATCATGGGAAGTTTTCTTGGTTGTATGGGTTATAGAATTCCTAACAAAATAAAAACTACTTATCCAAGTAGTTTTTGCTCTTATTGTAAGAAACCATTAAAATGGTATATGAATATTCCAATATTATCATATATATTTTTACATGGTAAATGTAAGTATTGCCATAAAAAAATAGGTATAATTTATTTTATAGTAGAAGTACTTGGATTTATTCTATTTGGACTTAATTATTATTTATATAAATTTAATATTAATTTCTTTATAAGTACCATACTTACATGTGTTTTAATAGTTACAATTGTTAGTGATTTTGAATATTATTATATTTCTGATAGAGTATTAATAATATCAGCATTTTGTTTAATAATTACATATATAGTATTTTTACCAAAAACTGATATATATATGAGATTAATTTCAGCTGTAGTTTTATTCTTATTTATGATGGGTATTAAGATATTAGGAAATAATATGTTTGAAACTGAATCTTTAGGTGATGGAGATATAAAATTAATGGCTGTTTTGGGTCTTTCTTTAGGACTTATAAATAGTTTTATATCTTTATTCTTTGCTGCTTTAATTGCTTTAATATTTTCGCTTATTACACTTAAAAAGAATAAAGAACATATTATTCCATTCGGTCCATTTTTAATAATTGGTGCTTTAATAGTTATATATTTTAGTCCAATTATTAATCCAGTAGTTGAAAAATTATTATAAAGAAAAAACCTAAATAATTAGGTTTCTTTTTTTATTTATGAACTAAAACTAGTGTACCAACACCAAAGTGTTCATCATCATTATAAATATATCCACTTATTGATGATCTTACTCTTACACATCCATGACTACCATAATTATGATATGCGCTATTTCCATAGTTATCTACGTCATCTCCTCTTAAATCATGAATTCCTTCACCATATTCATTATATGGAATCCAATAATCTGCATAACTTCCTTTATATGTTGTAAATTCCCAATCTTTTGCTTTCCAATCTATATCAAATATACCTTCATGTGTTGGAGTAGAATCTTTACCACTTCTTATATATCCCCACATGTGAGTTATTCCATCTTCATATAGATGAATTTTTTGTTCTCCTAAGTCTACATCAATAAAATTATTATCCATAAATGTATATGTTCCTTTTTTAATGAATCCTGTTAAATTATGATTATGATCATATACATTAGCCCAATCACCTGTTTTAGATTCAATATATACACTTAAAGGTGAATATGGTTCTAGAGTATCAATAAGAATAGTAAATTCTTTATCAGCATACATTGGTATACTACTTGTAATATATGCTTGATTATTTACTTCAGTAAAATCTTCAGTATATTCTAAATCAGAACTTTTTACATAATAAACTTCTTTATAATATTCATTACCAACATAAGCATAATTACCATCATCCATATGTACATATGTTATATGGTCATTTTCAATTGTACCTATTTGTCTTGTTAATTCTTTATCTCCATAAATAATTGTTCCTTGTCTAATATAAGCATGAGCATTAACATGTACATATTTTGGATTTAATTTAGATGATTCAATATAACCACTAAATCCATTTTCAAATGTAACTAGAGTAAATTCACCATTACTAGCAACAGCCATACATTCAGAGTTTCCCCAATCATATCCAATATATTTACCATTATTATCGTAAATATTAACCCAGTCATCACATACCATTTCTTTATTTTCAGTAATTACAGTATATTGTCCTTTATTAATTGTTGGAACTTTCATTAATTTTGTTGATTCTACATAGTATTCTTTGTTATTTATTGAAATACGTGTATATTCTCCATTAGTTTCTAATGCAATAACTCTTACATACTCAGTAATTTCTCCAATATCTTTTCCATTTTTATTATAAACTCTACAACCAAAGTTTATATCATAAACATTTTCGTTTTCAGGAATAGTAGTATACTCATTTTCATTTAAATTAACTTTAGTTGGATGAGTATAACCTTGTGAATCAACTATAGTATCAGATAATGAGATTATTTGTTTTAATGAATTTGTATTTATAACTTCAACATTCTTTGATTTACATCCACTTAAAGTTAAAGCTTCAATAACAGCAAGAGTTGCAGCCATCTTTCTAATATTCTTATTTTTCATTTTTTAACCCCCTTGAAAAATCGTATACATTATACCATAAAACTCTAAAAAAGTAAAGTTTGTTTTACAAATAATGAGTTTTTTGTTATAATATGCATCCATAAAAAAGGGGAAAACTATGAATAATAAGTTATATGTTAATAATCTTGATTTATTAAAAAAAGAAGAAATAAGTCACGGATGCAATGGAATTTGTTATAAAACTCAAGACAATATGGTATTTAAACAAATATATAATCCAAATGAAAAGAATTTATTAGAATTAAGTAAACTCTATAGTCCAAGTTTTATATTTCCAAGTAAATTAGTTTATTATCAAAATAGATTAATTGGTTATATAATGGAATATGTAGATGGTGTAACAATAAAAAATATAGATTTAAATATAAAAACAGATGATTATATAAAGCAAACTGATAAAATAGAAAATGAAATAGCAGTTCTTACAAATTATAGAGTTCATTTACTTGATGTGGGCATTAATAATATAATGATAGATAAAAATGGAAATATTAAGATTATTGATACAGATTTTTATTCAATAAAAAGTAAATTAAATAATCTTTATTCACTTAATTTAATTAGTTATAATTATGGAGTTTTATATCCAATAACAGATATATCAAAAAACAATTTTAAGAGTGTAACGCTTAATAAATATTCTAAATTAGTATTATGTGGTAAAATGCTACCTTCAGATTTTATTATTGAATTAGAAAACTTTTTAAATAAAGAAAATTTAGAACATAATAATCTTTATGAAATTAAAAGAAATTTAAAGAAATTATAAATCAAGAGATTTTATTAAAACACAATCTCTTTTTTCTTTACATAAAATTTAAAAAAATATATAATTATAATAGGTGAGTAGAGTGAAAAATATAAGAAGACTTTTAATGATTTTAATATTAATAATACCAATATTTATAAGTGCTAAAACAGATACATATGATAGTTCTGCAAATAAAGCAAACCAATATATATTTAATAATGTATTTGAAAGCAAAAATAAATATTTATATTATGATAGTCCATTATATGGGGTAAGTGAAACAGGAACTCCTATAACATCTGTTGGATATACAACTGGAGGGATGCTAAATAAATATGAATATGAAGTAAGCTTAAAAAATGGATTTAGTTATTTAGTAATACCTAATAAATTCTGGACGATGAGTAAAAATGAGAATTTCAATTATTACTTAGATGGAAGAGGAATTGCTACTATTCAAAGCAATGATGAATTATATGAAACAAGGGTAACACAAATAGTAAAACCAAAAACTGTAGTAACAGGAGAAGGAACACTAAATAATCCATGGGAATTTGTTAATTCAAATTATGCAATACTAACAACAAGTAATATAGATTTAGGTTATTTTTGTGGTGGTAATAATGAATGCAGTGGAGAAGAGAGAAAAACAAGAGAAGAAAAAGTAATAAATAGTGATAAAAGTGTAACATTTGATATTTTTGTAAAGAAAGGATATGAAAATGATACAAGTGATGGGTGTAAACTTATTAAAGTTAGTTCAACACCATTTACATCTACTGAAAAAACAACATATAAAATAGAAAATATTAATGGAGACTATAATTGTGTAGTTAAATTCAAACCAGTAACATATATGGTAACATATAATAAAAATACAACAGATGCTGTAAGCAATATGCCAGTAAATCAATCAAAAACACATGGTATAGATATTACATTAAGTAATAATACACCAACAAGAACTGGGTATTTATTTGATGGATGGAATACTAATAGTAACAAAAGTGGAAGCAATTATGCAAAAGGTGGAAATTATACAAATAATTCTAATGTAACTTTATATGCAAAATGGAAAGATACAACTAAACCAAATGTTAAAGTTACTGCATATAGATATGATACAAGTCAAACTAATAATTTAGGAGCAAGATTAAAAACAACATCAACATTTAATAATGATGGAACATATACAGTAAGCAGTGATTGGATTAATTCACCAATTGTATTTAAAATGGAAACTTTAGATAATGAAACAATAAAATCAATAAGATGGCAATGGAATAATGCTAATCAATTAAGTGATTCAAATAATTCTTATCCTAATAGTTCTGATTATACAAGTAATTTTAGCCCAAGATATCCAAGCTTTAATGCAAATGGAACTGGTCAGGGATATAGAAAAGCACAATGGATTGTAAAAGATGCTGAAGATAATACAATTATAGTTACTGTTGTTGCTAAAATAGATACTGCAAAACCTGTTTCAACTTTAGGTGCTGAAGTCTATAAAAACGTTTCTACTCCAATTAGATGTACAGATAATATTGGTGTAACAGCATATTATTTTGGAACTAAAAGTTCACCATCAGCATCTGATTATACTGCTATTACTAGTAATAGAGATTTTAGTGACAATAAAACACCAACAACAGCTGGAAGTTATTACTTATTCTGTAAAGATGCAGCAGGAAATGTTTCTGACTCTAAAACAATAACTGTTAGAGAGAATAATATTTTTACATTTAAATATT
>CACYLI010000008.1 GCA_902775285.1 uncultured Erysipelotrichaceae bacterium
TTTTGAAGCCATAATAAAATACACCTCCTTTCGGAAGTGTATTATATCATTTTTAAAAATACTTTTTAATTAATGTCTACCCTAATGGGTGCATTTCAAAAGTTATGGCTTTTTATTTTGCAAAAATTCATAAAACTCAAAATCTTTGTAGCTTGGTTCACTTCCCTTTTCATAATAACATATATATCCATCTTGTTTATATTCTCCACTTAAAGGATCTATAGTATCAATTGTTATTCCAGAGGGAATATCATACCATTTTTTAGTATTATTAGGTAGGTTTGTTATAGTTTTTGCCCAAATTTTCTTTGTAATTTTTGATTCCGAACTTTTTACTTTTTCATTATTATCATTACCAGCCCATGTAAGCATTAGATAATCTTTATTATAACCAATTGTCCAAAAGTCAGTTTCTGTACTTCCACTTTTTACAGCATATTTGCTATCTAATAAGTTAGAAATACTTACTAATGTAGGAGTAGTATAATTTATTAAAGAATAGTCATATGTTGATGTTAATAAATTGTTTAGAATATATACATATTTTTTATTTAGTATATATTCATTTTTATATTTATATTCATAAATAATATTGTCATTCAAATCAGTAATTTTTTCAATAATATGTGCATCTTCATGAATTCCTTCGTTTGCAAGTGTTATAAATCCATTACTATAATCAATCATATTAATTTCTGTTGTTCCAAGAGCAGATGATGCATTTTGTTTTATTTCAGTTTTAACTTTTACTCTATTTAATACTTCACTTAGTTTATCAGTTCCTAAAAATAAATGTGTTTTAAGTGCATAAATATTATCTGAATAAGCTATTGCTGATAACATAGATATTTTTTTATTAGCATATAAGTTATTAGCATTTTTGGGTGAATATGTAGTTTCTCCAAGATTGAAAGTCGTTTTTTCACTTAAAAAAGTTGAAGAAGGATTAAATCCATTTTCTAATGCTGCATAGTATAAGAAAGGTTTAATTGTAGATCCAACTTGCCTTTTTGATGATACTGCTCTATTAAATTCAGACTTTGAATAATCTTTACCACCAATTAAAGAAACTATTTTTCCATTACTAGGTTCAATTACTATTGAAGCAATTTGCATTTTTGTATTCTTTGTTTCATTATTAATATTATTTTCTAATATTTTTTGTACATCAATATCTAAATTTGTATATACTTTTAATCCATTAGTATCAAGTAATGATTTAGGAATTTCCTTAATATTTGACATTTCATTTAACACAGCATCTTTATAATAATATACACTTGAAAGCTCAACTTTATCATATTTCCCATAAAAAACTAAATCTTTATTATATATAATATCAATATCATTTTTTTTGATATATCCATTTTTATACATTGATTTTAATACTGATAATTGTCTTTTTTTTGCATTATCATAGTTTTTAATTGGATTATAGTAATTGGGGCTTTTTGGAATTCCAACTAATAATGTTGCTTCTTCTATTGTTAAATCTTTAGGTTCTTTATTAAAATAGAATTTACTGGCCTTTTTAATACCATAATTACCAGCTCCAAAATCTATTGTATTTAAGTATCCTTCTAAGATTTCATCTTTAGAATAATGAGTTTCTAATTCAATTGTTAAATATGCTTCTTCTAATTTTCTTTTCCATGTTTTCTCAAATGATAAATATAAATTTTTAACATATTGTTGTGAAATAGTAGATGCGCCTTGCTTAATTTCACCATTTACTAAATTTACCATTAAAGCTTTAATAATTCTTAAAATATCAAATCCTTTATGAGTATAAAAATTTTTATCTTCGACAGATATAATAGCATTTTTAACATTTTCATTTATATCATCTAGACTGACATGATTATTTTCATTTTTTTCTTCAAATATATCATTGTTATTTTTATCTAAAAAAATAATACTATTTTGTGTATTAATATTAAATTTTGGCGTTATAAATGCATATACATAAAAAGATAGTATTACTATAATACTAATAAAAAACATCAATATAATAAGTTTTGATATAAATAATATTTTTTTCATAAATAATTACCTATATTTATTATGGAATTAATTATAAAAAAAAATACTTGATTTATTATAAAAAATAAGTATAATTTTAATGGAAGAAGACAGAAGTCTTAAGGAGGCTTAGTGATGAAATTTAAAACTATTACAAATGATGAATTAGAAACTTTACCTTTTGATGATATAGCATATATTATCTTAAAAGAAAAAGGTAAAAAAATGAAAATTAATGATATATTTAAAATTATTTGTGATACATTAAATCTTGGTGAAAGTGCATTTGAAAATCAAATTGGAGATTTTTTTGCTCTATTAGCAACTGAAAAAAGATTTATTCAATTAGAAAAAGGTTATTGGGATTTAAGAGAAAATCATACTGCAGAAATTAGTATAAAAGAATTAGAAGATGAAATAGAAGATGAAATATTACCTGATGAAGATAAAGAAGACGATTCTGAAGAAGAAACAGATTACTATGATGAAATAGATGATATGGATGATGACAAAGAAGAAGATGATTTAAAAGATTTAGTAATTGTTGATGAAGGATATGAAGACGATATAGATATGTAGATGCTTTTCTTAAATAATAAAAAAAGAAAGGATATATATATGAAAGAAAGATTAGAAATTATTTTAAATAGATATAATTATTTATGTGATGAATTATTAAAACCGGAAATATATGAAGATTATAAAAAAATGCAAGAAGTATCAAAAGAAAAGAATTCTATAGAAAAAATAGTAGATACTTACAAAAAATATAATGGTATTTTAGATGATATAGAAGCTGCTAAAGAAATGTCAAAAGAAGCAGATATGAAAGAATTTGCTCTAGAAGAGTTAGATAATTTACATACTGAAAAGGAAAAATTAGAAGATACTTTAAAAAGAATGCTATTACCTAAGGATCCAAATGATGAAAAGAATGTTATTATGGAAATAAGAGGTGCTGCCGGAGGAGACGAAGCAAATATTTTTGCTGGAGATCTTTTTAGAATGTATTCTAAATATGCAGAAAAACAGGGATGGAAATTAGAAGTTACTCATGAAGTGGCTGGAGAAAGTGGAGGATATTCACAAATAGAATTTATGCTTAGCGGTGAAGCAGTTTATTCGAAATTAAAATATGAAAGTGGAGCGCATAGAGTTCAAAGAGTTCCTGAGACAGAATCAGCTGGAAGAGTACATACATCTACTGCAACAGTTCTAGTAATGCCTGAAGTTGAAGAAATAGATATAGAAATAAAAGATAGTGATATTAGAGTTGATATAACAAGAAGTAGTGGAGCTGGAGGGCAATGTGTTAATACAACAGATTCTGCTGTAAGAATTACACACTTACCAACAAATATAGTTGTATATTGTCAAGTTGAAAGAAGCCAAATTAAAAATAAAGAAAGAGCTATGCAAATTCTTAAAACTAGATTATATGATTTAAGACAAAGAGAACAAGAAGAAAAACTTGGAAATGAAAGAAGAAGTAAGATAGGTACAGGAGATAGATCTGAAAAAATTAGAACATATAATTATCCTCAAAACAGATTAACAGATCACAGAATAAACTATACAGTTATGCATTTAGATAAAATAATGGAAGGTGATTTGGAAGATTTGATTGAATCTTTAATTGCTGAAGATGAAAGAATGCGTTTGGGAGAGCATGAAAGAGAAAATAGTTAATTTAGGTTTTTCAGATAGAGAGGCACAGGAATTAATAAATGTAAGTAAAAATATAGAAGAAGACTATAAAAGACTTCTTAATAAATATCCAATTCAATATTTAATTGGATATGTTGATTTTTATGGTTATAAAATATTTGTTAATGATAGTGTTTTAATTCCTAGATATGAAACAGAATTTTTAGTTGAAAAGTTAATTAAATATATAAAAAAGTATTATAAAAGTGAAAAAGTTAATATTCTTGATATTGGTACTGGAAGTGGTTGTATTTCAATTGCTTTACAAAAAATGTTAGACTGTAATATAACAGCAGTAGATATATCTCAGGATGCTTTAAAAATAGCAAAAAAGAATAGTAAATATAATAACTGTAATATTAAGTTTATTAAAAGTGATTTAAATGATAAAATAAGTGAAAAATTTGATATTATTGTAAGCAATCCACCATATATTTCTTATGATGAAGAAGTAATGGAAAGTGTAAAACTATATGAACCATCATTAGCACTTTATGCTGATAGTAATGGCTTATATTACTATGAAAAAATACTTCAAAATATAAGCAAAAATTTAAAAAATAAATTTATAATTGCTTTTGAAATAGGATATAAACAAGCCGAGAGTATAAAAAATCTAATATATAAATATTTAGGAAGTATAAAAGTTATTGTGAAAAATGACTTATCAAATAAAAATAGATATATATTTATAATTAATGAATAAAAAAAATAAGAACCAACCAATATTTAAGTGAAAGGTTGGTTTTTTTATGAAAAAGATTATGATTGCAATTATTTTGTTAGTTATTTTGTACATTTATCATTATGATGAATATAATAATATAGAAGACTCTATTAGATTTAGAGTTGTTGCAAATAGTAATTCTAGTAATGATATTTTGATGAAAGAAAAAGTTGTTAAAGAACTATCATATATATTATTTGATAAGACTAAATCATTAGAAGAAACTGAAAAAAATATATATGATAATTTAAAAAATATAGAAAATAAAATTGATATATTATTTAAAAATAATAATTATAATAAAAATTTTAATATATCTTATGGAATGAATAGAATACCTAAAAAGACGTATAAAGGAAAAGTATATGAAGAAGGTAATTATAAATCATTAGTAATTGAGATAGGAGAAGCAAAGGGAAATAATTATTTTTGTATTTTATATCCATCTCTATGTTTATTAGATTCAGAAGAATTAAATAAAGGTAATAATTATAAATCAAAAATAATAGAATACTTTGAAGAACTATTTTAATTGTAAAAAAAAGCATAATTCATTGATTATTATTGTTTTTAATAGTATATTATAGTTAGAAAGGCTTTTTAGGTGAATTATGTCAAAAATAACAATAGAAGGTCAACATTTATTATCTGGTGAAGTAAATATTAGTGGTGCTAAGAATAGTGCAGTTGCTTTATTACCTGCAGCTGTATTATCAAATAAAAAAAGTGTAATATATAATGTTCCAGAAATAAAAGATATAGACTATTTAATAAAAATAATGGAATTGTTGAATTGTAAAATTGAACAAAAAGATAATAATTTATATATTGATAATAGTGAAATGATCAATATACCAATTCCTGAGGAATTAAGTGTTCAAATGAGAGCATCTTATTATTTTATGGGAGCACTTTTAGCTAAGTATGGAAAAGTTGAAATATCTTTTCCAGGAGGATGTAATATTGGAGCTAGACCTATAGATATACATATTAAGAGTTTTGAGGAACTAGGTGCAAAGGTTGAGATATTAAAGAATAGATATATTATTACAGCTGATAATCTAGTTGGTAAAACAATTTATTTTGATTTTCCAAGCGTAGGAGCTACTATAAATGTTATGCTTGCCGCAACTGGAGCAAAAGGTACAACAATTATTGAAAATGCTGCTATGGAACCAGAAATTGTAAATGTTGCTTCTTTCTTAATTAATATGGGAATAAAAGTTAGAGGAGCAGGTACAAAAAGAATAGAAATTGATGGAACTAAGAAAACAAAAAATGGAGTAGTAGAAGTTTTCCCTGATAGAATTGAAAGTGGAACATATATAATTATTGGAGCACTTTTAGGAGAAAATTTAAAAATTAAAGGTATAATTAAAGAACATTTAGAAGCATTACTTTTTAAACTTGAAGAAATAGGAATAGAATACGAAATTGAAGGAGATACAATGACTATTTCAAAGTGTAATAATCTTAAAGCAACGAATATTAAAACACTAGTATTTCCTGGATTTCCAACTGATTTACAACAACCAATGACAACTTTATTGACACAAGCAAAAGGAATATCTGTAATTGAAGAGACAATATATGAAAATAGGTTTAAAAATACATACGATTTGAATAGAATGGGTGCAATTACAAATATTGTTACTTTAAATAAACTAGAGATTAAAGGACCAAGAAAATTGAAGGGTACAAAAGTAATTGCAACAGATTTAAGAGGAGGAGCATCATTATTAATAGCAGGATTAATTGCTGATGGAATAACAGAAATAGATAATTGTGAATATATTTTGAGAGGATATAGTCATATTACAACAAAATTAAGATCAATAGGTGCTAAAATAGAAATAACTGAGTAATATTTAATAGGTGAAAAAATGAAAAAAATAATACTCGTTATTTTTTCTTTTGCAATTTTAATAGTAATATTAATATATAAGATAAATGATAAAGAAAAAGAGAAAGTTTTAATTATAAGTGAAAACAACATATTGATTAATTCAAAAGACATAGAATTTTTTTTGTATGATAATATAACTTATAAGGAATTAATAAAAAGTATAAAATCTAATGACAGTATAATTATAAAAAATAAAAGAAAGTATCTAAATCAATTAATTGCAAAATCAAATGTTATTATTTTAAATATTAATAATAATGAATATGATAAAAGATGTAAAACAAATAAAATTAATAATTACAATGAATATATTAAAGAAGATATTAATATGTTATTAATATTAATAAAAAGAATATCAAATTCTAAAATATATATTATAAGTAATGATTGTAGTTATAAAAGTATATGTAATAATATAAATAAAGATATTAAAAACATATATATTATAAATACTAATAAAATTAGTAAAAATAGTAAAAACACCTATAATTCTAAAAATATACTTGATTTTATTAATAAAAATATGTATAATACACAATGAAGTTATTTCTATAACTATCAATTAGTTATGGCGAGGAGGATAAAATATGAAAAAGGGAATACATCCAGTACAAAAAGTTTGTAAAGTAAAATGTGCTTGTGGAAATGAATTTGAAGTTAGATCTTCTAAAGATGAAATACAATTAGAGTCATGTAATAAATGCCATTCATTTTATACAGGAAAATTTAAAACAGTTAAAACTGGAAATGTACAAAAATTTAAAGATAAATATGGAATCACTGATTAATAGTGATTTTTTATTAGGAGAAAAAAATGAATATTAATAATCAAAATGTAAATATAGATGATTTATTTGATAAAAAATATATGCATAAGAAATTAAATAATGGTATATTTTTATCGGATTATCAAATTGAAGTTCTTAATAGATATGATATAGATGTTAATACTATTGGTAGCATATCTGAATTAATATATTTAATAGATGAAGTATTAGAATCTGAAGATGATTCAGAATTAGATTCAATATCAAAAGAAATAATTGAATTTAATTATTATACTAATACTAATAAATAATTGAAAAAAAAATATATTTTTGTTATCATATAATATATGAATAATAAGGATTTTGTAAATATAGTTGGTTTTTCTGTGATGATATTAGTAATTATAGCTATGTATTTTTTTAGATACGCTTTTTTATCAGTTCCAGAGAATATTATGAACGAGAATTGGTATCACTATAATATATTAACTGGAAATTATGAAAAAATTGTATTTAGCAATAATAAAGTTGAGTATTATAGACCATCTAATATAAAAGACTTAAATGAGTATGACATTTGCAAAAAATATAATTATGATAAGAAAAATAGTATTATTAATTTAGATTGTAATAAAAGTATTAAGATTTCAAAATTTGATGACAATATTTTAAAACTATTGATTGATAAAAAAGAACAAGTGTTTTTTAAAAATATTGATGAAACTCTTAATTATGAATTTAATTCATATTTTGGAAAGAGTTTAACAGAATATAAAAATGAAAAAGAACAAGCAAAAGAGTATATTAGTATAAATGAAAAAAAACTTTTTGAAGTTTTAAAGCAAGATGAGTTTTCTAAAATAATATTTATTGGAAATAAGTGTAGTAGTATAGATTGTGTGTTGACGTTGGATATTATGGAAAAACTAATATCTAAAACAGAAAATGTATATTTTTATAATTCAGATTTAATTACAGATGATACAATTAAAAAATTATTAGTGATAGATAAATCCTTAGAAAGTAATATTTCATTTTATAATGGATTATATCCAAGAGTTATTATTTCAAAAAATAATAAAATTATAGATCAGTATGAAATAAAATGCAAAGGATTTAATTGTTCATCATATTTTAATAATGAATTTTAATATAATATTTAAAAATTTCATCATTTTTTCATAATTCAATATTATATTAATATTGGAGGAAGAGTATGAAAGTATTAATTGCAGATGATGAAAAATTAATTAGAGATGTAATAAAAGAGTATTGTATAGGTAACAACTATGAAGTTATAGAAGCAGAAAATGGAATAGAGACAATAGAAAAAGCTCCACAGGCAGATATAATTATAATGGATATTATGATGCCAAAAATGGATGGTTTAACAGCATATAAAAAATAAAGGAAGAAGAAATAAAATACATATGGAATAAATACTATCATAATGAAAAAAATATAAAAGAAATATGATTGGTATTGGATTAGGACTGTCTATTGTTAAAACAATTCTTGATTCTCACAATAGCAATTATGGAGTAATTAGTAAAATAGGAAAAGGGACTACATTTTATTTTGAAATAAAAAAATAGAATATGATATAATTAATATTACAGGTGATTTAATGAAAACATATATTTGTGAGAAATGCGGAAAAATTATAGAAAGTATAGATGTTAATGAAAATATAATTTGTCCAAATTGTGGTGCATTAAAAGAAAATATAAAAATATATAATAATGAGATAACTGATAATGAAATAGATGCTGTAATAAATTCTATAATAGAAGATGCAAATAGTATAAAAGAATCATTAATAGTAAATCGTGACGATAATGAAAAATTTTTGCATATATCAGAAGATAATAATTGCTTTATTAGAAATAAAGATAAATGTATAAATTGCGGTCAATGTAAAAAAACATGTGAAGATTTAACAAATATAAAGTATGATTTAAATAAATGCAGTTATCCAATATGTATTGGTTGCGGTCAATGTGTTATTAATTGTCCTAATGAAGCATTGGAGTTTAAAGAAAATTATAAAGAGGTTAAAAGATTAATAGATACTAATGAAAAAGTAATAATAGCTTTACTTTCACCTGCAGCAAAAGCCTCTATATTGAATTATTATGATTTATCAAATGAAAATTTAATAGAAAATAAACTTATTGGTTGTCTTAAAAAGATAGGATTTGATTACGTATTTGATGGTGGATTTGGAAATGATTTGTTTATATTAGAGGAAACTGCCGAATTAATAGATAGATTAACATATAAAAAGTCATTGCCTTTATTAACAAGTTTTTGTCCTGCATTTGTTAACTATTTACAAATATATAATAGTGATTTACTTGATAATGTTTCTAAATGTAAAATTCCATCAGTAATGCATTCAAATATAATAAAAAAATATTTTTGTGATAGAAAAGGATTTGAAATCAACAAAATAGTTATAGTAAATATTACAACATGTAAAGCAGAAAAAACATTAAAAAATTGTGATTATGATTATTCTATTAGTGTGAGCGAATTAATTAAGTTGATAGAAGAAGATAATATTAAAATAAATTTATGTGAAAATAAAGAATACGATCAGCTAGTAGGGTTATCCAGTTCATCAGGTCAATTAAGTGGAGTATTAGGAGGACTGAGTGAATCAATAGTTCGAACATTATACAGTGTTTTATTAAATAAAACAATAAAGAATAATGAAATAGTATTTGATGATTTAAGAAATATAAATGGTATAAAAGAAGTTTCAATAATTATTAATAAAATCAAAATTAAAATAGCCGTTGTAGAAGGAATGAAAAATTTTGAAAATATAATTAGAAATGATTATTATAAAAATTTTCATTTAATTGAAGTTATGAATTGTAAAAATGGTTGTATAGGTGGAACTGGACAAGATAAAAAAACAATTATCAATTCTTTAATAAATAAAAGTTTTTTATATACAAATGATAAAAAAATTAAAAATAAAAATTCCTCAGATAATAAGGAAATAAAGGATGTCTACAAGAATTTATTAATTAAACCATACAATATAAATAATAGCTTTTTATATAATGAAAATTACGAAAATAAAAATTATTTATTAAAAAAATAATTTTTTTTTTAAAAAGTATTGACAAACAAAATGTGTATTGATAAAATAAAAATGTACATAAGATAGCTAAGCTATTATTTAGTTATAAAACTTAATTGTTTCTATATTCTAAATAGTATTACTTAACTATTGTGGTGAAAAAATCTATGTATATTTATTTAATTTAAATATATATTATATTTATATCATTAGATAGTATTAATTTATTATTTATTGAATATATAATATATATCATTAAATAATTCCCTATATTATTTATGTTTTAATTAATATTAATTTATTAGTTTTTTACATAATAATAAATAATTATTTATTCAGTTAAGTAATTCCCTTTATTATTTATATAACAATTAATATTAATTTATTGATTATTATATTAAATAATATATAGTTACTTATATTTTAAATAATTCCCTATAATATTTATATTATAACTAATATTAATTTATTATTATATTTATAAGTATTACATAATTATTTATTAATCAAATTAAATGAATATTGATCTTATTTGTTTAAGATAATAGATATCTTATCTACCAAGTACAAATGATATATCGTTGAGAAAGTAAACTCAAAATGATAAGGGATTATGCTAAATACTGATAATATTTAGGATGTGTTTATATTAAGGTTATATGTAACTTTAATATAAATGATTATAATCTATTTTTCAGAAACTCGAAGCAATCAAGCTTTATCAGGGCTGGTTGCTTTTTGTTTATTATGAGGAGTTAAAAATGAGATATTTTATTATATTTGGTATTACTTTTATATTAGCACTATTTATTATTTTTTATAATCCATATTTAGCTGTTTATAAAGATTCGATTACTATATATTATGATAATTATGAAGAAGGATATTTATGGAATTATTCTATTAGTAATGATAACTTAAAACTTATTGAATCTAGTAATAATAAATGGGTTTTTAAGCCAAATAAAAACGGAAAGGTTAAATTAACATATTATTATAAAAGTGATAATGAAAATAAATATACAATTTATTATGAATTTAAAGTAAAAGGAAATAAAATTTTTTGGACTAAAGGAGAAGCAAAAGGATTGTTAAGTTATCCAAATCCTATTTGACAATTCTCTTTTTTTTTGTTACAATAATATTGTCCTATGATATAAATATATAGAATAATTATTTTTATTAATTTAATTATTAGTTTAAATTGATATTTATATATTTATTAAATTGTAAATAATTTTATTTATGTAACACATATTTATTGCTAGCATTAACTTGTTAGTAGTTTATATATTATTTAAATAGAATTCTTATCTACTATGGACGTATGATATATCACTAGAGAAAGAAAACTCTTAAAAGATGAGAAGATTATGCTAGATACTGATAATATTTAGAATTTTAAATTAATCAATTTAAAAAGTTTATTAATTTAACGATTATAATCTATTTTTCGAAAAAACTAGAATAAGTAAGTTTTATCAGAATTTACTTATTTTTTTTAATTAAAAAATAAAATATACATATTTTAAAACTCTTATGTATATTTTTTTAGGAAAATATGTTATTATATTATTATAATGGAGGCGAAATATGGAACCATATAAAGCAAAAAAATTACCTTTTGTTTTTGAAAAAAATTCAGAATTATATAAATTACTAGGTGAAGCAAATGAAATCTATGGAGAATATAAAGGATATTTAAGAAATATGTCTTACGATTATAAGTCTTTTTTAGAAAGTGCATTTATTTCGGAATTATATTACTCATTTAAAATAGATGGTTCAAAAATATCAAAAGATAATATGTTTTTTATTGAATATATGATTAAAGATAATGATGTGATTGAATTCAATAATTTAAAAAAATCTTTAATTATTGGTGTTTCTGATATTGCAAAAGAATCTTTTAATGTTGAAACACTAAATAAGATTAATAAATTGCTTTTTCTTAACTGCAAGAAAAATAATACTACAAAGGGAAGTGGTAAATTTAGAAAAATACAAAATTTTATTTTAAAACCAGGATTAGCAGGATCTAGTGTTTCTTTTATTCCACCAGTATATACTGATATTAATGATTTAATGAAAAATTTATTTGAATATATTCATGAAAATGATGATCAATATTTAATTTCTAGTATTCTAACTCATTATCAATTTGAGAAAATTCATCCTTACGTTTCTGGCAATGGAAAAATGGGAAGATTATTATTTGCATTACAGTATGCATTTTATAAACATGAACCTCCTGTTTTGTTTATTTCTGAAAGTTTAGATAATTTAAAAAATACATATTTTACTTTGTTAAGTGGTGAAGTAGATGAAGATATATATAAATTTGTTAAATATATGCTTCAATGTATAATAGAACAATGCAATATAAATATTAAAAAAATAAAAAAATTAAATAAAATATATGATAATGATTTTGAATCTTTAAAAACAACTATTGGAGGTAGTACAATTTATAAAGTCTTTCCAGTAATTATAAAGAAAATTGTATTTACAACACAAGATCTTGTTAAAGAATGCAATTTACACATTAATTCAGTAAATAAAGTTTTAAATAAATTAGTTGAACAAGGATATTTAATTAAAGAAAAAAAGAAAGATACCAATAGAGTAACTTTCTGTTATAAAAAAATGTATGATGTTTTTGTAAATTAATTATTTTCTAAGACCTCTATAATAGGTAAATAAAAGCTCATATTGCTTATATTAATATTTTCAAAATAAGCATGTGATCTTTTTTTATTATTTATAATAGATATTAATTCATTAAAATTATGCTCTTTTAAATCTATATATTTTTTTAGAAATAAATAATTCTTTTTATAATTATAAAGAAATAAATCCTCATATTTTTTATTAAAATATTCAATATTATCATAGTAATACTTTTTAGAATACAAAATTTTATTATTCTTATTATTTAAAGTTAAAAAAATAATGTATCTAACTTGTAATTGGTTTATTTTAAGATGATTTTTAATAAAAGATATATAATTATCTAAATTAAAGAAAAATAATTCTTCGTGAGTAGGAATTTTTTTATTTTGAATAAGGTTGTTCTTAATTTTTATTTTAGTATTGTCTATTTTATTTAAAAGATTTATAAAGCTTTTATCTTTACAAAAAGAAATTATATCAGAAATATTATTTAAATAAGTATAATTAATAATACTATTTATCATTGTTCACCTCAAAGAATTTATTAATTGGAGTATTTAATACTATAGATATTTTATACAGATTTGTAATACTTATACCTTGACTAGATTTATTTGATTCGATATTACTTATAAGAGAAACAGATACATTAATTAGTTCTGCTAATTTTTCTTGTGTCAATTTAACATTATTATTCTTACTATATTGATTTCTATATTTTTTTATATTAGTACCTATTATTTTATTTAGTTCTTTTTGATTCATAATCACACCAAAATTATTATAAAATAAAAACTTTTAAATGTATAGTGTAACTTTACATTATTTGTTTGCGAAAACAGGTAAAATTATATTAGGTGAATTTATGACAAAATTTAAAAGAGAATTTAATTTTAATGATAATATAATAGAAGTTATAGCATATAATGTAATTAAATATAGGAAAATTAATGGTATTACTCAAGAACAGCTTGCTATCGACATCGGTGTATCACCAGAATTTATAAGAAAATTTGAAAGTACAAAGGGAAGTGAAGGGTTATCATTATTATCTTTATACAAGATATCTATTGTATTAAACACTTCCATTGAAAAGTTTTTTGAATCTATCGATCAATAAAGAATTTTTCTATTGGAACATCAAGAATTTTGCTAATTTTATATAGATTATAGATACTTATACCTTGTTGAGTTTTTTTACTTTCTAGATTTCCAATTAAAGAAGTCGAAACATTTGCTATTTCAGCTAAGGACTCTTGTGTGAGTTCTTTTTTGTTGAGACTATATAATTTTCTATAATATCTAATATTTTTACCAATTATTGAATACAATTCTTTTTCTTTTATAAAATCTATGTTTTCTCTCATGATAACTCCTACTGATATTATTTTGCCATTAATTAAATTTTTTAACCATTTACTTTCAATGATAAAATATTACTATGAGTGATAAAATCATAAAATTTGATTTTTTTCTTGAAAATATAATAAAAATAGTGTATTATTAATAGGCGTATCAAGAGGGGATGATTTTATGGATAAAATTATTAATTTTGCAGTTGTTGCACATGTAGATGCTGGAAAGAGTACATTAGTAGATGCTTTACTTAAACAAAGTGGAGTTTTTAGAGATAATGAACAAGTAGTTGACTGTGTTATGGATAGTGGAGATCTAGAAAGAGAAAGAGGAATAACAATTACAGCTAAGAATTGCGCTATTAGATATAAAGATATAAAAATGAATATTGTTGATACTCCAGGACATGCTGATTTTTCTAGTGAAATAGAAAGAATTATTAAAACAGTAGATACAGTTGTTTTACTTGTTGATTCAGCTGAAGGTCCTATGCCACAAACAAGATTTGTATTAAAAGAAGCATTAAAAAATGGATTAAAGCCAATTTTATTTATAAATAAAATTGATAAGAAAGATGCTAGAAGTGAAGAAGTTGTTAACATGACTTTTGATTTGTTTTGTGAACTTGGAGCTGATAATGAACAATTAGACTTTAAGATAATATATGGTATAGCTAAAGAAGGAATAGCTAGATATGAAGAAAATGATACAAATAATGATATTTATCCATTATTAGATACAATTATTGAAACTACAAAACCATTTGTAGGAAATGAAAATGATCCTCTTCAATTACAAATTTCATCATTAGATTATGATGATTATATTGGTAGACTTGGAATAGGAAGAATTAATAAAGGAAAAATCAAAACTGGTCAAATGGTAACAATAGCTAAAAATGATGGAAGTATTACTAAAGAAAAGATTACTAAAATATTTGTTAACGAAGGTATTAAAAAAAGAGAAGTTAATGAAGCTTTTTATGGTGATATAGTTACTATAGCTGGATGTCCTGAGATTTCTATTGGAGATACAATATGTGATCCTAATAATGTAGAAGCATTACCAAGTATTGAAATAGAAAAACCTACTTTATCTATGAATTTTTTAGTTAATAGTAGTCCATTTGCAGGAAAAGTTGGAAAATTCGTTACTAGTAGACATATTAGAGATAGATTAATGGCTGAACTTGAAAGAAATGTTGGATTAGAAGTAGAAGAATTACCATCTAGTGATGGATTTAAAGTATCTGGTAGAGGAGAATTACATTTATCTATTTTAATTGAAAATATGAGAAGAGAAGGATATGAATTAAGTGTTTCTAAACCAGAGGTTATATTTAAAGATATAGATGGTGTTAAATGTGAACCATATGAACATGTTATTATAAATGTACCAAATGATTATAGTGGAACAATTATTCAAGATTTAAGTGAAAGAAAAGGTACAATGGAATTAATGGAACCTGCTGAAGAGAATTATGTTAGACTTGAATTTAGCTGTCCTACAAGAGGATTAATAGGATATAGAAGTAATTTTATTACAAATACTAAAGGAGAAGGTATAATGGTTAGAAGCTTTGATTCTTATAAACCATATGCTGGTGAAATTAGTGGACGTAAAAATGGTGTTCTTGTATCAATGGAGAGTGGAAAGACATTTGGATATGCATTATATAATTTATTAGATAGAGGATATATGATTGTTGAACCTTCTACAGATGTATATGAGGGTATGATAGTAGGTATTCATAATAAAGAAAATGATTTAAATGTAAATCCATGTAAGAATAAAGAATTTTCAAATACAAGAAGTAAAAGTAGTGATGAAGCTATAACGCTTCCTAAGGCAAGAGTTTTTACTTTAGAAGAAGCTTTAGAATTTATTGAAAGTGATGAACTTGTTGAAGTAACACCTGATTCAATTAGACTTAGAAAGAAAATTTTAGACCAAAAAGAAAGATTTAGAAGTAATAGATAACTTCTAAATCTTTTTATTTACTAAACTTATTAATAAGTTTTGCTACTTTAAATATTATTTCATCACTTTTTTTAATTGCTATTTTCTTTCCAATAGCTTTTCCACCAACTGTTAGTGAAGAAACTATTGAACTAACGATTAAAATAGCAAGTACAGAAGAAATGTTTATTTTATTTGATATAATTAATCCTATCATTGCTGAAATAGAACCACTTACTATTCCACAAATATCACCAATTACATCATTACAAATAGAAGCTATTGTACTACTATTTCTTATTAAATATACTCCTTCTTTAGCACCTTTAATCTTTTTAGAACTTTTAGCGTGGAAAGTAGATTCTTCGGCAGTTAAAACAGATGTTCCAATTATATCAAATATTATACCTAATAAAATAAAGAGCAGTGATAGGAATATCAAGACAATTAGATTATCAAACTTATTAATAATAATATTTGAAAATGTATTAAAAATAATAGCAATTATAAATGTTAATAAAAATGCTTTTACTATCCAATTATTGTTTTTCATTTTTTCTCCTAAAAAAAAAGAATTGTATGGATTATTATAAATTAATTTTACGGCTTTGGTCGAGTTGAGTTTCTCTTGCATTTACCCTTGATTACTCGTAGGCGATTTCTCTTTAAAAACACAAATCATTCGTTACCTTAAATGATCACTCGATCACCACTTAGTCCGCACTTCAATCTTTATAATAAAGACACGCTAGAGGTTTTCCCAGACAAACAACAATCACTTTTATTCGCTTTTGCAACTTATTTTTCAATATTTATCCCAATAAATCACTCACGACATGTACGTTCATAACTAACGATGCGATAAAAGGAATTCTAAATACATGCCATTGTATTATATCCTTAAACCTAAAATTATATAATCACCCCAGTCTGGGCGAAAGAAGCAAAATATATAAAGTATCTTTTTGTACAATTAATGGATTTTTAGCCCCATCTTCTAGTGGTGTGTTTGACTAGCATAATGCTCCACACGTTAATAATACTATCATAAAATAGAAAAAATGTCAAAATTATGAGTTTTAATAATTGAAAAAATTCTAGTCTATGATATAATCTAGATTATGAAAGGAAGAGGATAATATGAGTTTTATAAAAGAAACAGAAGAATATTTAAAAATTGTTCTTAAAAAATGCAATTATGAAATCGATGAAGTTGTATTGGAGTCTTCTTCCAGACGTGATTTAGGTGAATTTCAAATAAATTGTTCAATGAATTTAGCAAAAAAATATGGTAAAAATCCTAGAGAGATAGCACAAGAAATAGTTAAGAATTTAGATGATAGATTTAAAAATGTGAATATTGCAGGGCCTGGATTTATTAATGTTAGTATAAGTGATAAATATTTACTAAAAACTATGAATAAATCTATAAATGATTTTGATACCTTAATTGATAAAAAAAATAGTAAGAAAATAATAATAGATTATGGAGGAGCTAATGCGGCAAAAGCTCTACATGTAGGACATATGAGAAGTGCTAATATTGGAGAAGCTTTAAAAAGATTATCTATTGTTTTAGGAAATAATACAATAGGAGATGTTCATTTAGGAGATTTAGGAAGACAATCTGGAATGGTTATTAGTGAGATTAAAAAAAGAAAACCAGATTTATGTTATTTTGATTCAAACTATAATGGTGATTATCCTAAATTAGAAATAACTCCTGAAGAATTAGCTGAATACTATCCATGTGCAAATGCTGATGCTAAAGAAAATCCTGAAAGAATGGAAGAAGTAAGAAAGATTACAGCTTTAGTTGATGAGCAAAAAGAACCATTTTTTTCTATGTGGAAGGATATAGTTGAAGTATCTAGTAAAGAAATTAAAAAGGTATACAATTATTTAAATTGTAATTTTGAATTATGGGAAGGTGAACTTAGTTCTCTTAAATATATAGATGATACTTTGAAAGTATTGAGTCCATATATGTATGAAAGTGATGGAGCAAAAGTTATTGATGTAGCTAATGAAAATGATAAAATTGAAATACCTCCATTAATAGTAATTAAAAATGATGGAGCAAGTATTTATGCTACACGTGATTTATCAACTTTATATCATAGAATGAAAGAATATAATCCTGATGAAATATGGTATGTTGTAGATGCAAGACAGGGTCTTTATTTTGAACAAGTATTTAGAGCTTCATATAAGTCAAAATTAGTTAAAAAAGAGACTGAATTATATCATTATTATTTTGGTACTATGAATGGTAAAGATGGAAAACCATTTAAGACTAGAGATGGTGGTGTTTTACAACTTGATGATCTACTTGCAATGATTAAAGACGAATTATCTAAGAAAATGAATAAATATCAAGATAATAAAGAAAAAGAAGAAATATTAGATATTTTGACAGTAGCAACAGTTAAATATGCAGATTTATTACCATTTAGAACTACAGATTATATATTTGATATTGAAAAATTTTGTTCATTTGAAGGTAAAACTGGACCATATATTCTATATACAATGGTTAGAATTAAATCTATTTTAGAAAAAACAAATTGTAAGAATATAGTTTTAAATGAAATATATGGAGAAACAGAAAGAAATATCTATATTAAGATACTAGAACTTTCAAGAATATTGAATAAAGCATACAATGAAAAAACTTTAAGTTATATTTGTGAATATTTATTTGAAATATGTAGTTTATTTAACAAATTCTATTCTGAATGTAGTATAATAAATGAGGAAGATGTAAAAAAGAAAGATAATTATATTTCTATGCTTACATTAATATATAATGTTTGTAGTAAATTGTTAGATATCTTAGCAATTAAGATACCAAATAGAATGTAAGAAAGGAGGTAAAAAAATGGATAGAGTTAAGATTAAAGAAAAAGCTAAAGAATTTGGTTTTAATAATAAATGAAATATATGGAAACCATTACTACTAATTGGTGCTATATCATTTGCAATATCATTTGTTATAGGATTAGTAAGTGGTGGAAATGATGAAAGTTTATTATCACTTATATTAAGTTTAGTGCTTGAATTAGCAGTTCTTCCATTAAATGTTGGTCTTGCTTCTTATTTACTTAAGTTAGTAAGAGGAAAAGATGTAGTTTTAACAGAAGAATTACTTGCTTTTTATAAAGGAGAATATCTTTGGAAAATAATAGGAGTTCAAATTGTAGCAGGATTAATTATCTTTGCATTCTCACTTTTATTAATTATTCCAGGTATTATTTATGGAATTAAATTTGCAATGTTATCATTTGTTTTAGCAGAACAATCATCAAAAGAAATGCAAGAAGAAAAAGCATATAAAGTTAGTGAAAAACTAATGGATGGACATAAAATGGAATACTTTGTTTTCCAATTAAGTTTCATTGGATGGGAAATATTATGTAGTTTAACATTTGGAATTTTAGCAATATGGTTTGTTCCTTATTATATGACTGCTAATGCAATGTGGTATGATGAATTAAAGAAAATATCAAAATAATTGATATTTTTTTTATAATTTAATATTGTTTAATGTGGTTTTGTATGCTATAATACTCTCGAACGAAAAGTTCCTTGCTTCATTTATGAAGCCGTATAGACCAAAAGGAGGTGTAGTTATGAATAAATATGAAATAATGTTTATTGTAAGAGCTGATATTGATGAAAAAACTGGAAAAGATACAGTAGCTACTTTTGAAAAAGTACTTACTGATATGAAATCAAAAATCATTAATACTAAGGATATGGGACAAAAAAAATTAGCATATCCAATAAACAAACAACTTAGGGGAAACTATTATGTTCTTAATGTAGAAGCTACTGCTGAAGCTGTTAAAGAATTTGATCGTAAAGCTAAGATTGATGAAAATATCTTAAGACATATTGTCATAAGAGAAGAGGAGTAGTTAATGAATAAGATTATATTAGTTGGAAGATTAACAAAAGATCCAGAGGTTAGAAGTACTAGTGCTGGTTTTTCTACAGTAAATTTCACAGTAGCAGTAAATAGAAATTTTAAAAATAAAGATGGAAATTATGATGCTGACTTTTTACCATGTGTAGCATTTAGACAAACTGCTGATTTTATATCAAAATATTTTAAAAAAGGTTCAATGATTTGTTTAGATGGAAGAGTTCAAACTAGAAATTATGATGCTCAAGATGGTACGAAGAGATATGTAACTGAAATAGTTGTAGAAAATGTTGAATTTGTTGGTGGAAAAAATGATGGAAATAGTTCAAATATGAGTAATAATTCTTATATTGATAGTCCAAGTGAAGCACCAATTGATGAAATGCCAGAATATGATATTCCTGCTTCTGATCCATATGAAAATTATGATAAAGAAGTATCATTAAGTGATAATGATTTACCATTTTAAGGAGGAAAATAATGGCTGAATTTTATAGAAGAAAAAAGATTTGCCAAATGTGTGCTGGTAAAAGTGTTGATTATAAAGATGTAGCAATTGTATCAAAATATATAAATGAAAAAGGTAAAATATTACCTAGAAGAATGACTGGTGCTTGTGCTAAACATCAAAGACATATTGCAAATCAAATTAAAATTGCTAGATATATGGCTTTATTACCATATACAAAATAATTAATAGTCTATAAAGACTATTTTTTTATGTAAAAAAAAGAAACATTAATTTCTGTTTCTATTAATTAATATTAGTCTAAATATTTGAAGAGCTGTTGATAAGAATCCTGCAACATATGTAAGAGCTGCGGCATTTAATACTTCTTTTGTTCCATTCATATCTTTTTTGGTTACTAGACCTAATTCTTGCAGTTGAATTTTAGCTCTTCTTGAAGCATCAAATTCAACTGGCAATGTAACTAATTGAAATAATAAACCTCCACATAAAAGTAATATACCTAGTGTAAAAAGACCACTTATTTGTGAAAATAATCCAATAGCTAAAAATATTGTAGCTATTCTTGATGTGAAATTTACAACTGGTACTAAAGAAGATCTAAATTTTAAGAAAGAATAGCTTTCTTTATCTTGAATTGCGTGTCCACATTCATGTGCAGCAACTGATATTGATGAAATTGAAGTATCTTCGAAAATACTAGATGATAAATTAATATGTTTTTTTGTTGGATCATAGTGGTCTGTTAGATTTCCTGAAATTTCAGAAATAGTTACATTTTGAAGACCATTTTTATCTAATATTTTTCTTGCAACTTCTTTTCCTGTAAGATTACAACTTGCTTGCACTTTTGCATTTTTATTATAAGCACTTGTTACTTTTGAGCTAGCTATCATAGGTAAAATAGCAGCTATTAATATTAAACCATATTGTACCATTAAATCCATATTATCACCTAGCTATGATTTTAACATATTATTTTGAATAATAAAAGTATCTAATTGAATCCAATAGAAATGTTTTTTTCTAAATTAAAACAATTTTTAATAAAACTATTATTAATTTTTATATATTTGTGTTTATTTATATTACTTATTTTTTTTGTAATTTCTTCTGCTTTTTTATAATTCTTTTCAATTAAATAATTTTTCTTCTGTAAATATAAATTTTCTGTAATAATATTATTTTCTTTTTCAATATTGTTATAGTTTTGTAATTTTGCTTTTGAACAAATTTTATCTAAAATATCTAAGCTTTTATCTGGATTATATTTATCTTTAATTACTTTATCAGCTAGATTAACAATTAGTTTTATTTGATTATTGTTTATACTTACATTATGATATTCCTCATAATATTTTTTTGTATGTTTTAAGATGTTAATTGTTTCATTTAAATCTGGTTCATCTATTTTAATCTTATAAAATCTTCTGTTTAAAGCTTTATCTTTTAAAATTGTTTTATTGTATTCTTCTATTGTAGTTGCTCCAATACATTTTATCTTATTACTTGATAAATAAGGTTTTAATATGTTTGAAGCATCTATTGCACCTTCTGCACCACCAGCGCCTACCAAAGTATGTATTTCATCTATAAATAAAATTATATTATCATTTAGTTCCACTTCTTTTATTAAATTATTAATTTTTTCTTCAAATTCTCCTCTATATCTTGTTCCACTTATTAGTTCTGAAATATTTATAGATATTATATGTTTGTCTTTTAATTTATTTGGAACATCATTATTAGTGATTCTATAAGCTAATTCTTCAATAAGAGCCGTTTTACCAACACCAGGTTCACCAAGTAATAAAGGATTATTTTTATTTTTTCTTAATAATACTTCTATTATTTCATTTAATTCATTTTCTCTACCTATTAGTTTTTCATGATACTTTTTAACATGTTCATTTAAGTCTATTCCATAAGATATATTATTTTTATTTTTTATATCTTGATATAAGGCTTTAAAATTAATATTGTATTTATTTAATATATTTATTGCTATACCTTCACCATTTTCTATTAATTTTAATATTAGATTATCTATTTTAATAATACCATTTTCTTCAGAGGAAAGTATTAATCTTTTTAAAAGTGGGGTATATTGTATAGAATTAGTTTTATTATATTTATTTTTAATTTCTTTATATATTTTGTCATAATATATTCCATGTTTATTTAATATTGGTTTTATATTGTTATTTGTGTATAATATTGCTAGTATTAAATGCTCGGTACCTATGTAATTATTATTTAAAATACTAGCTTCTAGTTCACTTCTTTTTAATATTTTTACAAGTTTTTTTTCATATTCTATCATATTAATATTATGAAATAAAAAGAAAAAATAATTCAAAAAAAAAGAATGTATTAAACATTCTTATAAAAATTTAGCTAATAGTAATATTACTATTGATATTGCAAATAAAGTAACAACTAATTTCCATGTCTTTTTAACCCATTCTTTGTATGGAATTTCTAAGTAACTTAATACTAGAACTAATAAAGAACTTGTAGGAGCAATTAACATTGTAGCTCCATAAATACTTTGAGTTAAAAGATAAATTATAGTTGCATTAGCTGATTCATTAGCAGCTAGTTGTGGTACAACATAATTTGCAACATATAGAATATCAACATGTAGTGCTGAACCAATTATCATACATATAGAACTTAATATAACACTAAATTTACTTGTAATTGATAATATTAATCCAGCTATTGTTGGATAGAACATTTGATTACCAGCAAAGTATATTACTGTATATGTAAGTAATACCATTAATGCAGGTCCCATCATTTTTTTAGCTCCATCTAACATAGCATTAAATTTATTTTCTACTCTATAGAATAAACTTAATAATAATGCAGCTACTAAACATACAATAGACATTTCTGCATAATTCCATTCACCAAATGCTTGGAAAGAACCAAATAATTTAGCAAATATAGCAACTTTATCTACACCAGTATCAAAACCACTTTGAGTTATATGTAAGTAAGGTAATTTAACTGTAAATTCAGTAATAGCAGTATGAACTTTACTAAAACTAAATGCATTTATTTGTTTACTCCAATGGAAACACATAAATGTTATTCCAGCACATATAACAGTTGTAATAATAATTGTTATTATATTTTTCTTACTTCTTTTAGTAGTACAAGCAAATACTGTAAATAATAAAATTAATCCTAATATTGTGATAATATTAACAATATTAATTCCTTCTCCCCATTTTGTGCATCCTACTACCATTAAAGCAAATACAAGAGCAAATATTATTATTAAAGGTAAGATTGGATATTTATTTGGAGTTTTTTCTCCAATAAACATATCTTCTTCTTCATTTTTAACATTTTTTGTTCTTCTTGCTTTTGATAAATATAAGATTAATATTGCAAATGAGAATACAAATAATGCTAATTTGTATAGAATACCATTTGTTAATCCTATACCTAACAAATCACTAACAACAGCTGATGTATTATATCCTAATGTATTACCAATTGTACCTATTAGCATTGCTCCAATAGTTGTTACAGCTGCAGTAGTTTTATCATATCCCATAGCAAGAATAATGCTAATTAAAAATGGAATAAATATAAATAAACTGAAACCAAAATCAAATACTGAAGAAAGTGTAGCTAAAGTAAAAGCAGTAATGATTAAGAATATTAATTCATTTCCCTTAAAATTGTTAGCTATTTTTTCAACCCAGGCTCTATATTTTCCAGTTTTACCAAGTACCCCGTAAAGAGCTCCAATAGAAACTAATAAAATAAGTATTTGTAAGAAGTAAGTAAATTCAAAAGATCCAAATATTAATGAAAAATAGTCAAAGAATCCAATGTTATACATACCTAGATCTGAAAGACTTCCTTCGTTAAAAAAACCTGCTGAAAAAATCCAGGTTGCTACTACCATACCTAATAGCACCCACATGATTATTTTAAATAATCCAGTTTTTTTCATTTCCTATTCCTCCTTAACATTTATTATATAACAAAAAATATTAGTATTACAAGAAAATACTAATATTTTCATACATTTTTTATATTAATTTTTCAATGTGTTTATATATGTTTTTTACACATTCTTTAAATTCATTTTCATCTTTACAAATTGCAATTTTATTTTTTAATTCTTTTGATTCTGGAATATATTTTAGATATGCTAGAGCGTGTGTTTTTATATCAAGTATTGCTTTTCTTTCACTTGTATTTTCTTTGATTAATTCATAATGTTTGACCATCATATCTACTCTTTCTTTATAAGATGGTTTATCAATAATTTTATCATTTTCAAGATATTCAATACATTCTTTTATGATCCAAGGATTTCCAATTGAAGCTCTACCAATCATTATAGCATCACATTTGGTTTCTTCTATCATTCTTTTAGCATCGTAAATGTTTTTTATATCTCCATTTCCTATTACTGGAATTTTAACATTTTCTTTAACTTTTTTAATTAATTCCCAGTTGGCATTTCCACTATACCCTTGACTTCTAGTTCTAGGATGAATTGCTATTGCAGAAGCACCAGCTTTTTCGATTGTTTTTGCAACTTCTACACAATTTATTGAATTATCATCCCATCCTGCTCTTATTTTTACAGTAACAGGAATACTAGCAATATTAACTACATTTGAAACTATTTCAAATATTTTTTGTGGATTTTTTAATAAACTAGAACCTGCTTGTGATTTAAGTGCAACTTTTGGAACGGGGCACCCCATATTGATATCTAGAATATCTGGTTTTATTTTTTCACAAACGAATTTAGCAGCTTTTATAAAACTATCAGTATCACTTCCAAATATTTGTATGCTAATTGGTCTTTCAAAATCATTTATTTTAAGCATATCTATAGTGTTTTTACTATTATATATTATTCCCATATTGCTTATCATTTCTGAATATATAAGACCAGCACCCATTTCTTTTATAATATGTCTAAAACTTTCGTTTGAGATTCCGGCCATTGGAGCAAAAACTACTTTATTTTTTATTTCAACATTTCCTATTTTCCACATATTTTTTTCCTCGAATATAATTTATCACTTTATTCTTTTTATAGCAATAAAAAAGTTTTCAATTGTTGAAAACTTTTATTCAGTACTTTCTTGTTCAGGAAGTTTAGTTGATGATATTTTACAACTAGTATCAGATGTTATAGATGTAAATTTATAAATTATACCATCACTTGTAATAGTTACTTCAGGTTTTAATCCTCCACAATTAACACTCTTATCTTTATTTTCTTCTGTTATTTCGTAACCTTCATTTGCTTTAATTATTACTTCAACACTTTGTTTATCAAGAACTTTTCTTTCAGTTGTATCTTTGAGAAGGGTAACATTTTCTAATTCTAATGTAAATTGGTGAGTAATTATTTGTTTTTCAAATGTAATATTACAAGATGTATCATTTGTTAATTTTTCAATTGTTAAAGTATTATTTTTTTCATCAAATATAGCTTTTTGATCATTTGTACAAGTTAGATTTTTTTCAGATTTAAATTTGTATTCAGCATTTGGAGTTACTATAAATGCTATACTGTCTCCATAATTTTTTCTTTCAGTTGGATATATTTCACTAGTTTTTTCATTACAATTTTTACAAGTTAAATCTATTTTTAATTCTTTTAATTCAAAGTCTATTTTACAAGCAACATCTTCTGTGATAGCATTTATTTTAATTTCATTATTATCTTTATCATATTCAATTTGTTTATTATTAGCACATGTTATTTCAGAAAATTCATATCCTTCGTTTGGAATAAGTTTAAAAGTAGCATCAGTTTCTCTTTCAACTTTTTCTGGATTTGATTTGTCTAATGTACCATTAGATGCAGTTAAATCTACATCATAATATTTTTTTACAAAATAAAGTTTGCAAGTCGAAGTTTTAACTTCATCTGGAATAAAACTCCATTTTTCTTCATCAAATGTTCCTGTAACATTATTATCACATTGATATTTAGAAAACTCATAGATTTTATTTCCTTCTTCATCTTCTTCATCTTTAGGTGCTTCGTTCAATAAATTGTCATCTAAATAATATTCATAAATAATATTAGTTTCTTTTTTAGGTGTGTTATCAGGTTCTTCGTTCTTTTTATTGTGCTCTATTAAACCAACAGTTGAAGCGGAAGTTGATAATACAAATAAAACAGATAAAATTAAAATAACTATTTTGTTATTCACCCCACACCTCCTTATTATATTGTAATTTTATAATTTTAATTGTTTAAAGTCAAGAACATATAATGTAGAATAAAGAAAAAATATGTTAAATTTAATAAAAATATTTGACAATTACATATACTTTTTATATAATATTCCCGGTACATTTTAATGGAAGTGCAGTTTCTGTGGGATAGAAATGTTCGTAGTTGCAAATGCGATAGCATGGAAGTTAGGAAGGGAAAAAATATGAAAACATTTATGTTAAGAAAAGAAGACGTTGAACATAAGTGGTATGTAATTGACGCTGAAGGTAAGAATTTAGGTAAAGTTGCCGAAAGAGCAGCATATGTTTTAAGAGGAAAACATAAACCAACTTATACTCCTCATGTAGATTGTGGAGACAACGTTATTATTATTAATGCTGAAAAAGTAAATCTAACAGGAGATAAGTTGGATAAGAAAATCTATTATAATCATAGTGGGTACCCTGGTGGTTTAAGAGAAAGAACTGCTAGAACTATGAGAGAAAAATATCCAGTAGAAATGGTTGAAAGAGCTGTTAAAGGAATGCTTCCTAAAAATAGACTTGGAAGACAAATCTATAGACATTTATTTGTTTATGAAGGAAGTAATCATAATCATGAAGCTCAAAAACCAGAAAGATTAGAGGTAAAGTAATATGGCAGAAAAAAATAAATATACTGCAATTGGTAGAAGAAAAAGAAGTGTAGCAAAAGTTACTCTTACTCCTGGAAAAGGAAACATTACTGTTAATGGTAAAGATGTTAAAGACTATATGCCTTATGAAACATTAGTTATGGATTTAGTTCAACCATTAGAATTAGTTGATCAAAAAGATAAATTTGATATTAATGTTGTTGTTAAAGGTGGAGGTTTCTCAGGTCAAACAGGAGCTATCAGATTAGGAATTACAAGAGCATTAATGCTTTCTAATGCTGAAAATAGACAACCACTAAAAAGTGCTGGATTGGTTACTCGTGATGCTAGAATTAAGGAAAGAAAGAAATATGGTCTTAAGAAAGCACGTAGAGCACCACAATTCTCAAAGAGATAGAATTACTTATTTCAATGTTTCAAAGTCCGTTTTTACGGACTTTTTTGTATATAAGAAATACATTATATGATATAATTGAATTGATTTATTAGGAGGTAAAATTATGATATTAGAAGAGTATGATGAGTGTAAAAAATCGACTTTTGATCCATATGATTATGAAGAAAGGATTCCTAATTTTCCAAAAATAGGAATTACTTGTTTTTCTCATAGTTTAATTGAAAAATATGTAGAAATATTTAATGGAGAAGTAATATCAGAATTATCTACTGCGAATGGTAGAATTCCTGTTTATAAAATAAAATATAAAGGAGTAGATTTAGCTATTTTTATGTCTAGAGTGGGAGCTGCCGCTTGTTGTGTTTCGTATGAAGAAGTTCTTGCAAAAGGACTTGATAAACTAATTATGTTTGGAAATTGTGGAGTTTTAGATAATAAAATAGAAGATTTAGCTATAATTGTTCCAAATTCAGCTGTAAGAGACGAAGGAACAAGTTATCATTATCTAAAATCATCTAGGGAAATAGAAGTTAACAAAAAATATAAAAAAGATTTTATAGAAATATTAAAACAAAATAATATAAGCTATGTAGAAGGAAAAGCTTGGACTACAGATGCACCATATAGAGAGACACGTGAAAAAGTTAAAAAAAGAAAAGAAGAAGGATGTATTTGTGTAGATATGGAGTGTTCTGCCATGAGTGCAGTATCGAAGTTTAGAAATAAAGATTTTTTTCAATTCTTTTATGCGGCAGATAATTTAGATACATCTAATTGGGATAAAAGAAGTATAGAAAATGATTCGAAATTAGATGAAAAAGAAAAAATAATATATTTAGCGTTAGAATTAGCAATTAAAATAAATAGGTGATATTATGTATGGAGCAATAATAGGAGATTTAGCAGGAAGTATTTATGAATTTGAACAAACAAAAAATATTAAAAGTATTAATGTTAATGAAATAATTAATGATAATTCTTTTTATAGTGATGATACTATTTTGACAATCGCAATAGCTGATGCGATAGTTCATAATAGAGATTATGAAAAATATTTAAAATATTATATTAAAAAGTATTCAAATTACAAACCTAATATTTCACCATATTTTAAAAATGCTTTTTCACCAAATATAATAAAATGGGCAAAAGGTGATTATGTAGGAAATAGTCGTGGAAATGGTGCAATGATGAGAATTTCTCCAGTTGGATATTTATTTAATAGTGAAAAAGATGTTATTAATAATTCATATTTAGCGACAATTCCATCTCATAATTCAAAAGAAGCAATTAATTGTAGTAGAATAGTAGCATTAATTATTTATTATTTAAGAAATGGAATGGACTTAAAAGAAGTTTTTAAAAAACTAAATATTTGTGTTAAATATGAACCTTTTGTAAAGTTTAACACTACATGTTATGAGACTCTTAATAATTGTTTATATGTTTTAGAAAATTCTACTAGTTTTGAAGATGCTATTAGATTAATTATTAGTATGGGAGGAGATACTGATACTAATGCATGTATTGTTGGTTCTATGGCAGAAGCAATATATGGAATAAATGACGAATTAATAGATAAAATGAATAAAAAAATACCATGTGAATTTAAAAAAGTATTATCAAATTGTAATTATTAATATTTAATTATTTTTATAAAAATGATATTATTATATTAATAATAAAGGAGAACAAAAAATGAAAAAAAGCAAAGGATTTACATTAGTAGAATTACTAGCAGTTATTGCAATCTTAGCAATACTCGTAATTATAGCTTTACCAAATGTAATGGGAATGTTTAATACTGCTAAAGAAAATAGTTTTACAACAGAAGTAAAAGAAATATATAAAGTAGCAGAACAAACATGGATAAATGATTCTATGTTTGAAAGTGGAGAAAAAGTTTATTCAAGATGTAAAAAGGGATGTACTAATAGTCTTGATTTAACTGGAAGAAGTGAACTAGAGTACTATATCAAGTTAAATCAATCAGGAAAAGTAACAGATTATTATGCAACAGATGGAACTTATCAATATAGTTATAGTAATCCAGATGGCCTTAAAATAGAAAATATTAAAAAAGTAGATAGTATTTCTAAAATCGATTCTAAAGAAGTGTTAACAATTACTTCTAAAGGTGGAATAAAAAATTTATGGAAACCTCAAGAAGGAAAATTTAGAGTAATTCACTCTTCTGATGGTTCAATAGAAACATTTGATGTTCAAGATCATTTTGATATATATTCTCTAACAAAAAGTTCTTATTTTTATGGTGGATATTTTAGTGATTATGAATTAGCAGGTGAAATGGATGAAAATGGTAATTATCCGAATTTTGTTAATTATGACGCTTCAACTAGAGATGCATGGAAGTATGAAAATGCTTATGAAGAAAATGGAAAGAGTATGACTCCTGTATCACAAGAAACTTATTTCTTAAAAGAGGTTCCTAAAAAATACTTAAGAAATTATATACAGTATACATATTCTGGTTCTGGAGATAATATGAGAATAGGTGACATATGGATTGTAAGTGTTATAGATGATTTAGCATATGAAGATGCAGGATTTATTGTAAATGGAGTTAATGAAAAAGGAAAAGCGTGTAAAACATTAACCATTAGATTAAATAATGGCATAAGCGTTACATTAAAACCAGAAGTAATTTTTAGAGGTTATGGAGTTACTTCTGGATATCTTACATATCTTAAAATATCACAATATATAAAAGATAAAGAAACTATTGTATTAACACCTTATTATATAACAAAAGATGGTATTTTAATTAAGTCTCCTATAAGTCGTTCTATATATTTTGGTAATGGAAATTATTTTAAAGATATGGTATTTGAATTTGTCGATACAGAATAGTTTAGTGGGTATAATAATATGAAGGAATTTTTAAGAGTACTAAAATTTATATTTTTTTCAATTAGTGCTGGAATAATAGAGTTTTTAAGTTTTTCTATATTAACAGAAATTACATCATTATCTTATTGGCCTAGATATTTAATAGCATTAGTTTTGTCTGTTTTATGGAATTTTACATTTAATAGAAAATTTACTTTTCAATCAAGTGCTAATGTTAAAGTGGCAATGTTAAAAGTATTGATTTATTATTTAATATTTACTCCATTTAGTTTATATTTTGGAGAGTATTTAGTAAGTATTGGAATAAATGATTATGTTGTAACACTTATAAATATGTTAATAAACTTTATTACTGAGTTCATTTATCAAAGATACTATGTTTTTAAAAATAGTATAGATACAAAACCTGTAAAAATATAATAAAAAGAAGTAAAATTTTGCTTCTTTTCTAATGTGTTAAATTTTGAAAAACATATTTAAAATTAATAATAATAATGTTATAATTCTATCATAGGAGAGTGGGTCTAATGGCAGCCAAAGTATTTAAAACAATCGATGAACAACTTGATATTCTCAAAAGTAAAGGTTTAATTATAGAAGATTATGATAAAGCAAAAGAAATTGTTTTAAGAGAAAATTATTTTTTTCTAAATGGATATCGTTCTCCTTTACTTGAAAGTGGTTCTAAAAGATTTATTAATGGAGCTACTTTTGAAGAATTACATGCATTATTCACATTTGATAGATTTTTTAGAAATATAATATTTAAAAATTTATTAATAGTTGAAAATAATTATAAATCTATTTTTAGTTATGTTTTAAGTAAAAAGTATGGTTATAAAGAAAAAGATTATTTAAATCCAGATAATTTTGATAGAAGTAAAGAAAAATCAAAACAAATAAATGATTTAATTAGAAAAGTTAAAAGACAAATTCGTATTAATGGTTATCAACATACTGCTACAAGTCACTATATTAATAATTATGGTTATATTCCATTATGGGTAGGTGTTAAAGTATTAAGTTTTGGACTTATGGGAGAATTATACTCAATATTAAAACTTGAAGATAAAGAAGAAATAGCGGATTATTATAAAAATGTTGATTCTGATAATTTAGGAGAATATTTATCAATATTATCGAATTATAGAAATTTATGTGCTCATGAGGATATTTTATATAATCATGAAACCCAAAAAGCAATTAATGATACAAAATTTCATGCAGAATTAGAAATACCTATGGTAGATGGGGAATATATATATGGTAAACATGATATTTTTGCATTAATTATTATTTTAAAGCATATGTTAACATATAGTGATTTTAAAATGATGATGAATGAAATCGATTATGAAATAGAATGGTTAAGTGCTAAATTAAGAAGTATAAATGTTCAAAAAGTATTATATAGAATGGGATTCCCTGATAATTATAATCAAATTGCATATTTAGAATAGGAGAAAAAATGAAAAAAATATTAGGTATTATTTTTGTAGCAATTATTTCATCTTTTTTAGGTGCAATTACTATGTTTTATCTAATTGAATATAAACCATCTTATGAAGAGAATAATTCAAACACTACTAATACTACTAGTAAAATACAGAGAAATGTAACTGTAACTGATACAGGTATTTCTGAAGGAATAGAGAATATTTATAATGCTGTAGTTGTTGTAGAAAACTATCAAAATTCTAAATTAGCTGGTATAGGTTCAGGTTTTATTTATGATAATGATGGTCATATAATGACAAATCATCATGTTATAGAAAAAAATACTGAAGTAAAAGTTATACTAATGAGTGGTGAGACTTTACAAGCAACAGTTGTTGGTAGTGATGAATATGCTGATATTGCTGTTATTAAAATAGATAATAAATATATTAAACAAGTTGCTAATATTGGAAATAGCGAAAATACTAAAGTTGGAGATACTGTTTTTACAATAGGATCACCTATGAGTAGTGATTACTCTGGAACTGTTACAAGAGGAATATTAAGTGGTAAAGATAGAATGGTAGAAGTATCAGTTAACTCAAATACTAATGATTGGGTTATGAATGTTATGCAGACTGATGCTGCAATTAATCCAGGTAATAGTGGAGGACCATTATGTAATGTTAGTGGTGAAGTTATAGGAATAAACTCTATGAAAATTGTTCAATCTGAAATAGAAGGTATAGGATTTGCAATTCCTATAGAAGAAGCACTAGATTATGCTAAAAAAATAGTTTCAGGAGAAAAGATAATAAAACCATTATTAGGTGTTACTATGATGGATATTTCAAAATCATCATATTATTTAAGAAGACAAGGTATTTCTCTTGATTCATCTATTACTAGTGGTGTAATTGTATATGATGTTTTATCAAATGGACCTGCTCAAAAAGCTGGACTTCAAAAAGGAGATGTAATAGTAAAACTAGCATCAACTAATATTGTAAATTCAGCTAGACTCAAATATTATTTATCAAAATATAAACCTGGGGATACCGTAGAAATTAGTGTTATAAGAGGAAAAGATACTAAAGTATTTAAAGTAACATTAGAAGAAAGTGAATAACTTTCTTTTTTGTTTTATTGAAAATCATAAGGGAATAATATATAATATTATAATGATAATAGGAGTAAAAAGATGGAAAAAGATTATAGTAGAGAAGATAAAAACAAAGTATTAAATGAGCTTAAAAGTTCTCTTAGTGGATTAAGTGAAAAAGAAGCAAAAAAAAGAATTCAAAAGTATGGATTAAATGAGCTTCCAAAAGAAAAAAAGAAGACAAGAATTGAAATATTTTTTGATTCATTTAAAGATCCAATTATTTATGTATTAATAGCAGCTGCCATATTATCATTTATTGTAGGTGAAACAATTGATGCAATTGCAATATTATTTATTATTATAGTTGATGCTATTGTATCTACTATTCAAGAATATAGAGCTGAACAAAATAGTGAAGCACTTAAAAATCTTATTAAGGTTAAAGTTAAAGTAATTAGAGAAAATAAACATTATGAAATAGATTCAGAGAATATTGTACCTGGAGATATTATTGTTATAGAACCTGGTACTGTTATTAGTGCTGACGCAAGAATATTATCCTCTACAAATTTAACTGTTAATGAATCAATTTTGACTGGAGAAAGTATAGGAGTAAGTAAATCATTTGAAAAAGTAAATAATAATGATACTTCTAAAAAATGTATGTTATATGCAGGAACATCTGTTTTAACAGGAAGAAGTCTTGCAGTTGTGGTTTCAACTGGTATTAATACAGAGGTAGGAAAAATTGCACAAAAAGTAACAACTACAGAAGAAAGCGCATCACCTTTAACAATTAGAATGGAAAAATTTTCTAAACAGATTACTTATATTATAATAGTTGCATCTATAATAATTGGTATAGTTTTATATTTTAAGGGATATTCAGTAATGGATATATTCTTATCAGTTGTCGCATTAAGTGTTTCTGCTATGCCAGAAGGATTACCATTAGCATTAACAATGGCATTAACTATTGGCGCAAATAAAATGAGTAAAAGAAATGTTATAGTAAAAAAACTTAATTCTGTTGAAAGTCTTGGTAGTTGTACAGTTATAGCAAGTGATAAAACTGGAACTCTTACAGTAAATGAACAAACTGCTAAAAAAATAGTACTTCCTAATGATGAAGAGTTTGATGTTGAAGGCACAGGATATAATGATGAAGGAAATGTAATACCATTTAATAATTCTAATTTAGAAAATGCTAAATATATTGCAGAACTTGGATATATTAATAATGAAGCTGTTTTAGAAAAAAATAAGAACAATTGGGATTATTTTGGAGATTCAATCGATGTTGCTTTTATAGCATTATATAAAAAATTGGAATCAAAAGAAAAGAAAATTAAAAAAATATATGAAATTCCATATGAATCAGAAAAAAAATATAGTGCTTTCTTTTATGAAAAAAATAATAAAAGATATTGTACTGTTAAAGGTTCATTAGAAGTTGTTTTAGATTTTTGTAGTTATTCATATGATAATGGAAAAAAAGTTAAACTTGATAAAGAAAAAATATTTGGTCAAAATGAAGAAATGGCAGCAAGTGGACTTAGAGTAATAGCGTTATGTGATGGTGAAATAGAAGAAAAAGAAAAATATAGTGAGAAAGATATAGATAATTTAAATTTTATTGGATTAGTAGGATTTATTGATCCTGTTAGAAAAGAAGTTATAGGTGCTATTAAGGAATGTAAAAAAGCAGGAATTAATGTTTTAATGATAACAGGAGATCATGCTCTTACAGCGTATGCTATTGCTAAAGATTTAGAAATGGTAGAAGATAAGAATGAAGTGACTACTGGTTTTGATCTTGAAAAATATATAGATAATGAAAAAAAATTTGATGAGTTTATAAAAGATAAAAAAGTATTTGCAAGAGTAACACCACTTCAAAAACTTAAAATAGTTGAATCTTTACAAAGACAAGGAGAATTTGTTGCTGTTACTGGAGATGGAGTAAATGATGCTCCTGCTATAAAAGCAGCTAACATAGGAGTTGCTATGGGTAGTGGAACAGATGTTGCAAAACAAACTGCTAAAATGATAGTTATTGATGATAATTTTGCATCAATTGTAGCTGGAATAGAAGAAGGAAGAAATGCATATTCAAATATTAGAAAAATATCTATTATGTTATTATCTTGTGGTTTTGCAGAAGTTTTATTCTTTGTGTTAGCAATTATATTTGATTTAGATCTTCCTTTAGTAGCTATACAATTATTATGGTTAAATTTAGTTACTGATGGTTTACAAGATATGGCTCTGTCTTTTGAAAGAGAAACAGATACGATTATGAAACAAAAACCAAGAGATCCTAATGAAAGTTTATTTGAAAAGGAATTAATAACACAAATATTAATATCAGGATTATTTATAGGAATTGTTGTATTTAGTGTATGGTTTATTCTAAATAAAATAGGAATGGATGTAGTAGTTGCTAGAGGATATGTACTTGCATTGATGGTATTTATTCAGAATATTCATGTTATAAATTGTAGAAGTGAAAGTAAGAGTATATTTGAAAATAGTTTCAAAAAAAATCCTTTTGTATTATTAACAATATTGGGATCAATTTTATTACAAATTATAGTTATGGAAGTTCCAATTCTTTCAACATTCTTACAAACAAAACAAGTTCCATATCTTCATATGTTTATTTTATTACTTGTTGCTTTACCAATATTGACAGTTATGGAAATATATAAACATTTAAAAAGAAATAAAAGAATGGTATAATAATATTGAGGAGATACTATGAAAAAGAATATATTATTACTTATTAATGGTTTTGGTATAGAAAAAGCAGACTCTTATAATGTATATTCTTCTGCTTTAATGCCAAATTTAGATAGTATTAGAGTGTCTAAAGATAAAGTGTTTATTTCAATTCCTAACAAATATTTAGATTATAAAGAAGCTTATAGAAATTTTAGTATTGGAATTGAAGATTCTCTTACATATAATTTAGTTGAAAGTAATATATACAATAATGAATTTAAGGAAAATCAATTATTTAGATATGTTGTAAATGAAGTAAATAAGAATAAAACAAAATTACATTTTATTGTATATTGGGATAGTAATAAAACAGTTGATAACTTAATATATTATTTAAGAGAAATGGATAAACAAGTAAAAACAAATATATATGTTCATATTATATTGTGTCAAAAATCCTTAAATGATTATAAAGAAATTGAAAGAGGACTAAATGCTTTAAGTTATGAAGCTGGAACAAAGGTAAAAATTGGAATAGTGACAGGAGAAAGTAATTTTACTGATCCAATTCAAGTAAAAGAAATTGTAAAAACTTTTATAACAGAATTTGGAGAAAAGTGGAAAGATTTACCTAAAAAGATTAATGTATCTAAGGAAACAAATATTGTTCCTAGAAATGTTAGAACTTTTGCTGTAAATATTGGTTTTAAATTAGAAGAAAATGATCAATTGTTCTTTTATAATTTTTCTAATGTTGATATAAGTACTTTTAAAAAAGAAATGGAAGCAGAAAAATTTAGACCTATTAAATTTGATACAATTAGATATTATTCATTATTTCCTATAAAATGTGATCAATTACAAGTTCCTTTTATGTATAATTATGCAATAGCATCTAATTGCTTTATGAATTCTATTAAAAGTATTAATGCTAAAGCGCTTGTTTTAGATAAGAAAGAAAATTGTTCTTATATTAATTATTTTTTAACAGGACTTAGAAACACAATAGATGATAGCATTAAATATTCACCTATTGAAAATAGTTTCTTTGATAATCCAGAAAGTATAATAGAAACAATTAAAAAATATGATTACGATTTATATATATTGAATTATGATATATCTTATTGTAATAAACTGGAGGAATTAAAAAATAGTTTAAGTAAGATTGATGGTGTGATAGGAAAATTAAATAAATATTGTACCGATAATAAATATGGATTATTTATTTCATCATTATATGGTATAGAAAAATATGTTTATAATGAAAAATTAGAAAAATGTAAAATTAATTTTTCTGGAAGAGCTCCTGTATTTATATCAGATAGTGATATTAATTTATCTAAATATAGTCAAGTTGAACCAGGAAGTTTATATGATTTATCAAATACAATATTATGGAATATAAATAAAGAATATAATACACCAGGACTTTTAAAGAAAAAGTCAGCATTGTTATCATTTTTATATAAAAAACCAAAGGAGGAAAGTAAAAAATGAGAAAACCAATGGGAAGAAGATTAGTAGCATATATATTAGATATATTATTAGTAAGTGTAATAGTAACTGCATTTTCATATATTAAGTTCTTAAATCCTAAATTTGAGGAATATAATAAATATAGTGAAGAGTATGAATCTTATATACAAGAATTATCTATGAATAATCCAACAGCAGTATTAAGTGATGAGAAAGCTACAGAATTAGCTTATAATGTATCATATTTTGGTGTTTATACTAGCATTATTTCATTAGTTATAACATTCTTATATTTTTGTATTTTTCAATACTATACTAATGGAAAAACACTTGGAAAACTTGTTATGGGAATAGAAGTAACATCAACTGATAATGATAGATTAAAGTTATCACAAGTTATAATTAGAAGTGCAATTGTAGATAGTATATTAACTTCATCTTTAAGTATTATTTGTTTATTATTTTTATCTAAAACACAATTTTTAACTTATAGTAGAATTATAGAATTTATAGATTTAGGATTGGTTTTACTTTGTATAGGAATAGCAGTTTATAGAGATGATGGTGTAGGTCTTCATGATAAACTTGCTCATACAAGAGTTATATATACTTCTGAAAAAGAAAATATTATTAAAGAAGCTACAGTTACTGAAAAAAATAAAACTAAAAAAATTAAGAAAGAGGCTGAATAATGAGAATAGGAATAGCTAATGATCATCATGGAATAGAATTAAAGAAAGAAATTATTGACTATTTAGAAAAAAATAATATAAAATATATTAACTATGGATGTGATGAAAAAAATAATGTAGATTATGTTGACTATGCAATAACATTATGTAATGGTATTAATAATAAAGAAGTAGATTTAGGTATACTTGTATGTGGTACTGGAATTGGAATGAGTATAGTGGCTAATAAAATGAAAAATATTATTGCAGCTAAGGTAAATAGTCCGGGAGAGGCAAAGTTAGCAAGAGAACATAATATGGCAAATGTTATGACTTTGGCTGAGTATACAACTAATCTTAATGAAATATTAGATAATTTTATTAATACTACTCCTTCTACTGAAGAAAGACATAGAAGAAGAGTTGAAAAAATATTAAATATATAGGAGGTAAACATGGATAAGTCATTATTAAATGTAGCAGGTATTGTATCATTTGTATTAGGAATAATTTGTTGTCTTACAATAATTGGAGCTATAGTAGGGGTTCCAATGATAATTGGAGGTAATAAGTTAAGAGAATATTCTAATAAGAGTGATGAAGAAATAATAAAAAATAAAGATACTATACTTATATGGGGTATTGTATTAACATTTATTTGTACTATTTCTGGAATACTTGCATTAATATTCTATTTTCAAATTGAAAATCCAAATGGAATTAGTTTTGGCAGTAAAAGTGATAAGTATAGTGAATTAGAAAGAATTGATAAACTATATAAAGATAAAGTTTTGTCAAAAGAAGAATTTGAAAAAGAAAAAGAAAGAATATTAAATCAAAAATAATCATAAAATATACTATGAAAAAATTCATAGTATTTTTATTTTTAGTTACATTATTAATATATAGTTATGATTATAAAAATAGTTTAAACAATAAAAAAGAATCTGGTGTAATAGAAAATAAAGAGGAAATTAAACCTAAAAAAGAAGAAATAAAGAGTGTAAGTGTTCAATTTAAGGATAAAGTTGTGGATTTAAATTTAGAAGATTATGTTATTGGAGTAGTATCATGTGAAATGCCTGCTTCATTTAATATTGAAGCTTTAAAGGCAATGGCTGTTGCTGCAAGAACATTTGCCTTATATAAAATAGAAACTAATAGTAACTATAAACTTTCAACTACAACTAAAGATCAGTGTTATATTACAAAGTCTCAAATGAAAGAAAAATGGGGGAATAATTTTGATAGAAACTATGAAAAAATAGTTAATGCTGTAAGTGATACAACAAATGAATATATGACTTATAAAGATAAAATTATTATATCATTTTATTTTTCTATATCTAATGGATATACTGAAAATTGTGAAAATGTATTTAGTCAAAAACTTGATTATTTAGTTAGTGTTGATTCATCATGGGATAAAGATTATTCATATAAAAAGAAAACAATTACTTTTAAAGAAAAAGATTTTTTAAATAAATTAGGAATAAATGAAGATAAAATTAAAGATATTAGTGTTAATAGAAGTAATACTGGTAGAATAAATAATATTAAAATAAATAATAAAACTTTTAAAGGAACTAAATTTAGAAGTCTATTATCTCTAAGAAGTACTGATGTTGATATTAAAATAAACAATGAAATAGTAAGTATAACTACAAAGGGATATGGGCATGGTGTTGGAATGAGTCAATATGGAGCAAATGCTATGGCTAAAGAGGGATACAAATATGACGAAATATTAAAATATTATTATAAAGGAATAGAAATTAATGAATAAATAGTTAAAAAAATGTTCACTCTATTATTAGGAGAGTGAATTAATGAAAAAGTATTCAGGATTATTTATAGGAATTTTATATTTTGGTATTTTTGGAATAATGCTTTTAAGTGTATTATTAGTTATTAATGGAGTAAAGAACTATGTAAAAGATATTGAACCAGTAAATTATACAATAGATGATATATTTAGTGATATTACTCCTGTTGTGAAAACACAAACAGATAATATAATAAAACCATATTTAAGTGATTCTGTTAGTGTTGGAAAATATTTTTATGATTATCAATCAGATAAAACAAAACAAGAAGATTCAATAATATTTTTTAAAAATACATATATTCAAAATACTGGTGTAGATTATGTAAGTAATGATGATTTTGATGTTGTTTCAATATTAGATGGCGAGGTCATTTCAATAGATAATAATGAAATATATGGAAATATAATTACCATAAAACATAATGATAATTTAAAATCAGTTTACTGTAATGTATCTGATGTAATAGTAAATGTTGGATATAAAGTGTCTCAGGGTGAGATAATAGCAACTTCTACACAATCAAAAATAGATGAATCAAATAAGTCAACTTTACATTTTGAAGTATATTATAAAGGAAATGCAATTGATCCAGAAAAACTATATACATTAACAGTAAGTGAATTAGAATAATATAGTAATATTAACTATATTATTTTTAATTGAAAATAAATATTGTTTTATGATATTATTAGGTAGCAAGCTGATTGTGAGGGAGTTTTTAAAATGATAAATTTTGTTGTTGTAGAAGATAATAATTTTCATAGAAAAAGAATTTGTAAATCTATATTTACTAAAATGATGGATAACAAAATTGATTTTAAAATTCATGAATTTAATGATTATAATAAGAGTCTACTTAATTATATTAATAATGATGAAAAAGACACAATTTATTTTTTAGATTTAGAATTACCAAATGGTGATGGAATTGATATAGCAAAGAAAATAAGAAATCATACTAATAATTGGATTAGTCCAATCATAATAATAACAGCTCATTCATCACTATATTATGAAGTTTATAAACAAAGACTACAGGTGTTAGATTTTATTAGTAAACTTGATAATATAGAAGATAATATTTGGGAAAATATAGAAATATGTTTAAAAATGTTAAATAAAGAAAAAGTTTATAGATATACTTATAAGGGTGTAGAATATACAATTAATATAAATCAAATAAAATATATTCAAAGAGATGGAAGACAAACTAGAATTGTAACTTCTAATAAAGATTATTATCAAAATATATCTATTTGTGATATTAAAAAAGAATTACCAAAATATTTTGTTATATCTTCAAAAGGAATAATTTTAAATATGAAGAATGTTGATAGAATAGATTGGAATGATTTAAAAGTATATTTTAAAGATGAATCAAGTGATTATTTAGTATCTAAAACACATAAAAAGGAGCTATATAATTATGAGTAATTTAGATTATTTAATTATTGTTATTGCTTCTTCTATAACTATATTATTTGAATTAGAATCATATAGTATAATCAGTGGTAATAGATTTAATATTAATACAAAAAGGATACTGTTAGTTATATTATTTGGTATATTGGTTACTATAAATACATATACATATTATAATTTTACTAGAATATTTACAAATTTTTTATTACTTTTTATTTTAAATTATATTATTTTTAAAGAATCTTTTAATAAAACATTATTACTAACTCTATTTTACTATTTAATAGCAACTTTTTTGGATATCTTATTGTCAGCTCTTCTTTTATTATTTAAATTAAATTCTTATAATTTTGATAATAGTGCAGTTATAAAAATGTTGTTTTCATTTTTATCTTCTTCTTTAACATTTTTAACTTGTTCATTAAAAATAAATAGAAAAATATTATCATCATTAAATAAAAAGATTGTTGGTAATAAAATTTTATTTATTTTTTTAGTAATAGCATTCTTGTCAATGATATTTATTGATTTTAAATATGCTAAAACAACATCAAAGGAAGTGTATTTTGGAAATGTAATTATTTTGATATGTGTAGGCATTTTATTATCTACTACTATTTATAATTATGTTAAATATAATAATGAAATGGATAAAACAGGTGTTTTGCTTAATTTTATGTCTAGATATGAAAAAATAATTGATGAAAATAGAATTAATAAACATGAAATGTTAAATAATTTATTAGCTTTAAAAAGTTTTGAAGATAAAAACTCTAAAGAGTTTAATGATACTTTAAATGATATAATATTATCTTATAATAATAAAAGTATTGGATTTAACAATTTTTATAAACTTCCATCTGGAATAAAAGGGATTTTTTATTATAAATTAAATGGTTTAGATGAAAAAGGTTTTAATATAAACATTAAAGTTTCTAAAAATATATCTAGTTTCTTTAAGAATTACTCATATAAGAATTATTTATCTGTTTATAAAATAGTTGGCATTTTATTAGATAATGCTATTGAAGCAGCGCAAAGAAGTAAGAAAAAGCTTATAAACATAGATATTTGTAAAGAAAATAATATGATAATTATAATTATTTCTAATTCTTTTAATGGCTCAATAGATATTACAAAAATAAAAGAAAAGAATTATTCTTCTAAAGGAAAGAATAGAGGGCTTGGATTGTATATTGTAAATAATTTAATAAAGAATAATACAAATATATATTTAAATCAATATATAGAAAATGATATATTTAATTCTAAATTAGAAATAAAGAAGTAATATATTTTAATTTAATTCATAAAAAAAGTCAGGATTTTTCCTGGCTTTTTGAATTCTTTTTATTTTAAAAGAGATTCAGGCATATTTGGTTCATCAAAGTAAACGATTAAACAACCCATTGTAGAAGTTGCTGCAACAAATGCACCTATTACAGCAGCAGCTTTAGCTAATAATTTCATTCTTTTTTCCCTCCTTTCAATTTATATCTCTTATAATTGTTGTAACTAAGACCAAATAATTTATATGTAATTGGTAAAATTAATAAACACTGTAATAATAATGAGAAAAAGAATATATTCTTTATATAGTAGTTTTTTGAATAGTAAATTATAAATATGTAAATAATAGATACTATAGTTGATAATACTTTGTAAATTATTCTTTTTTTCTTGTTTATTAAAGGTCTTTTTTCTGTATCAGCTGGAGCATATATGATAATAAGAATTAGTATTAATAAAGAACAAGGAATTAATAAATTATTATTTAATTTTAAATTTTTAATTAATAAAGGTATTATTCCAAATGTTATTATTGATGAAATCCAACAGTGTAAAGATTTTTTTGTGTGTAAACCAAAAGCAATTAATCTTAAAATTCCATAAGTAATAAAAAAAATACATAATTCTTTAGTGGTATGTATAAAAAAAGACATAATTATTATTATGATAGTTTTAAATAGTGACAAGTATATTGATTCTAAACCATATCTTATTTCTAGTATTTTTTCATCACTATAGTTGTAGTATTTTTTAATAATATTAATAATACTATCTAATATTTTATTTTTCATATTTACCACGATTTCAATAATAATATAAAAAATAATATAATATATTTTTTTGACATATTTTGTAATAAAAATGTATTAATCTATATAAAATCACATATTTTTAACATATATTATAAGATTATGACAAATAAAAAGTATTTAATGACAAAATATAATATAGTATATAATTATGTAGTAATATTTTTATTGTACTCGAGTAAAAAAATATTGTTAGGACAGGAAGGGAAGGTGTTATATGAGTAGAGGTCGTGTGAAGTGGTTTAATAATGACAAAGGATATGGATTTATTGAATATGAAGGCTTGGTAAATGAAGATGTATTTGTTCATTATTCTGCGATAGACCAAAATGGCTATAAGTCTTTAAAAGAAGGCGAATTAGTTGATTTTACATTAATTGAGACAGCTAAAGGTTCACAAGCAATTAATGTTAGAGAAGTAGAAATGACAGTAGTATAAATACACGAAGTTTGTGTATTTTTTTATGTAAAAATAATGTTTAATTTACATAATTTTATAGAATAATTATTGAATATATGTTATCCTTGTGTTAGGAGGATGATGATATGAAATACAATTTTCGTGGAAATAAGATAGAAGTTACTGATGCTATAAAGGAATACTTGGAAACTAAATTATCTAAAGTTGAAAAATATTTAGATGATAATGATGAAGTAGAGGCTAAAGCATTAATTTCTACAAAAGGGAAAGATCAAAAGGTTGAAGTTACTATTTGGAGTGGAAAATATAATATAAGAGCAGAGGAAACTAATAATGATTTGTATTCTGCAATTGATTTAGTTGTTGATAAATTAGAAAGACAATTTAAAAAATATAAATCTAAAATTAGTAATAAGAGAGTAGCTAAAGAAGAAATAATGCCTGAAATTGAAGATTTTTTTGAAGATGAAGAACAAACAATAGTTAGAAGAAAAGAAGTTTTCTTAAAACCAATTGATGAAGAAGAAGCTATTACACAAATGGAATTATTAGGTCATTCATTCTTTGTTTTTAAAAATGTTGATACTCAAAAAATAAATGTTGTATATAAAAGAAAAGATGGAGACTATGGAATAATAGAAGCTAATTAAAGATTAAGGTATAAATAATCAATTATTTATACCTTTTTTTATATATTTATGTTATTATTTTATTATAGTTAGTAGGTGTTAGTAATGAAAAAAATAACAAATATATTATCTTATATTCTATTGTTTATATATGTTTTAATAGTTTTATTTGTTATAGTGTTTGTATTAAATGAAAATGAATATGGAATATCTCAATTTAAAAACTATTCTTATGTATATATAAATAATATAAATAAAAGTGATAATTATGAAATGGGAGATTTAGTAATTGTTAAAAAAGTAAAATTTGAAAGCATTAAAGAAAACCAAGAGTTGTTTATATATAAATCTAGTGATAAAAATGTTGTTTACGTAAAACCTTTTAATGTTAAAGAGATAGATAATGAAAATAAAACTATTACACTTAAGAATGTAGATGGTGTTTATAAAGATAGTTTAATATTAGGTAAAAGAGTTGATAAATATAAAAAAATAGGACAAATAATTGAATTTTTAACTAATAAAAATATATTTTTACTATTAATAATAATGCCTTGTTTATTCTTAGTAGTATATTTATTTTATAGTATAATTAATAATTTAAAAAATGAAGATGAAGAAGAGATTAAGGAAGATTAATCTCTTTTTAATATTCTTTTAATTTACTTTATGATATAATATTTATTACGGAGGTTATTAGACATGGGATTATTTAAAAATTTATTTGATTATGAAACAAAAGAATTAAAAAAGATTAATAAATTAGTTGATCAGATTGAAGCTTTAGATGAAGAGATGAAAAAATTAAAAGATGTTGAGATTAAAGCTAAAACTGAAGAATTTAAGAAAAGAATTAGTGATGGAGAAACATTAGATGATATATTAGTTGAGGCTTTTGCTTTAGCTCGTGAGGCTTGTTATAGAGCAATAGGAGAAAAACCATTTAGAGTACAGTTAATTGGTGGAGTTGCTATTCATCGTGGAAATATAGCAGAAATGAAAACTGGTGAAGGAAAAACATTAACTACAGTTTTACCAGCTTATTTAAATGCATTAAGTGGTCTTGGTGTACATGTTATAACAACTAATGAATACTTATCAACTCGTAATGCTGAATGGATGGGTCCAATATATGATTTATTAGGTGTAAGTGTTGGAATTAATACAAGAGATAAGACTCCTTCTGAAAAACAAGAAGCATATAATGCAGATATTACATATACAACTAATAATGAAGTAGGATTTGATTATTTAAGAGATAATATGGTAGTAAGACGTGAAAACAGGACTCAAAGAGGATTGAATTTTGCTATTATAGATGAAGTTGATTCAATTCTAATTGATGAAGCAAGAACACCATTAATTATTTCTGGAGGGGTAGCAAAAAGTGCAAATGTTTATAAAGAAGCAGATAGAGTAGCTAAAAGTCTTAAAATAGATGATTATGTAGTTGATGAAAAAACTAAAAGAGTAACTTTAACTGAAGCAGGTGTTAAACATGCTGAAGAATTATTAAAACTAGATAATCTTTATGATATTCAAAATAGTGTAATGGTTCATAATTTAGATAAAGCTATGGTTGCTAATTACGGATTTAAAAAAGATGTAGATTATGTAGTTGAAAATGATAAAGTTATAATTGTAGATACATTTACTGGAAGACTTATGCATGGACGTCAATTTAGTGAAGGATTACATCAAGCAATTGAAGCTAAAGAAGGAGTTACAATTAATGAAGAAACTAAAACTTTAGCAACAATTACATTTCAAAATTTATTTAGAATGTATAATAAACTTTCTGGTATGACTGGTACTGCTAAAACAGAAGAAGAAGAATTTCAAAATATTTATAACACTTATGTAGTATGTATTCCTACAAACAAACCAGTTATTAGAGATGATAAGGTTGATTTAATATATTCATCATTAAAGGGTAAATATAAAGCACTTGTCAAAACAGTAAAAGAAATACATTCAACTGGTAGACCAGTTTTAATTGGTGTAGCAAGTGTAGAAACTAGTGAAGTGGTTAGTCAATTATTAAATAAGGCTGGTATTAAACATGAACTATTAAATGCTAAAAATCATGAAAGAGAAGCTCATATTATAGAAGGTGCTGGTAAAAAAGGTGCTGTTACAATAGCAACAAATATGGCTGGTCGTGGAACTGATATTAAACTTGGTGAAGGTGTTAGAGAATTAGGTGGACTATATGTATTAGGTACAGAAAGACATGATTCAAGAAGAATTGATAATCAGTTAAGAGGTCGTGCTGGTAGACAAGGAGATCCAGGAACAACTAGATTCTTTGTATCTATGGAAGATGATTTGATGCTTAAGTTTGGTTCTGAAAAAATGAAAAGTGTTATGGAAGGATTAGGTATAGCAGATGATCAAGCTATATCAAACAAGATTATTTCTAAAAATATAGAATCTTCTCAAAAGAAAGTTGAAGGATTTAACTTTGATAGAAGAAAAGGATTATTAGATTATGATAATGTAATTAGTAAACAAAGAGAAATAATTTATGAAAGAAGAAATGAAATACTAGATAAAGATAGTATAAGAGATAGAGTTTTAGAAACATTTAAAACATTTGTTAAGAATCAAATTGATTCACATTTAGCGCCAGAGGGATATTTAACTGATAATGATATAGATAATATAATTGAACAGTTTAATGCTCATTTATTAAAAAGAAGAAAACTTAAAAAAGAAGATTTTAAAAATAAATCAAATGACGAATTAGTTGAATTTATATATGGAATAGTAGTAGATGATTATAATAAAAAACTTGAAGATGTTCCTCTAGAAATTCAAAATGATTTTGAAAAGTCTATTTCTCTTAGAATTATAGATAAGAATTGGATGAATCAATTAGATGAAATGGAAGCTTTAAAAGAAGGTGTTGGACTTAGAGGATATGCACAAAGTAATCCACTTCAGGTTTATGCTTTAGAAGGATTTCAAATGTTTGATAATATGATGGCAACAATTGAAGCTGAAATATCTAATTATTTATTAAATGCTGAAATAAGACAAAATATAGAAAGAGAAGAAATTAAAAATATAAGAACTAATGATGGAAAAGAAGGAGTTAAATCTAAACCTAAAAAAGCTGAAAAGAAAATAGGTAGAAATGATCCTTGTCCATGTGGAAGTGGGAAGAAATATAAGAATTGTTGTGGTAGATAGCCCATAAAATAAGGGTTTGCGAGGATTTGAGATTTTAAAAATTGTCCTCCAAATAGTGGTTTGTCATCCGTTTGTCATCCTAAAATAAAAGTGGATGACAAGACAAATAAAAGACAACATTTTATGTTAGCTCCTTTTTATTTACCAAATACAAAAGGAAAGAGGTAGATAAAAAATGATTAATGTAAGAAAGAGAGGAAATTACTATCAATACTCATTTGAAGCAGCAAGAGTTGGTGGTAAAAGAAAGCAGATTACTAAATCTGGATTTAATACGAAAGCAGAGGCAGAGAAAGCAGGGGTAATTGCTTATAATGAATATATGCAGACAGGTCGTTCATTCAAGCCAGAAGATATATCATATAGCGATTATTTAGATTATTGGATGAAAGAATATTGTGAGGTTAATTTAAAATATCACACAATAGAAGTTTATAAGAGAATAATAAGAATTCATATTAAACCATTTATAGGACATTATTTGTTGCCACAAATTACAACTGCGACATTACAAGAATTTATTAATGAAAAGTATTTACAAGGGTCTTATACAAGAAATTATCTTCATAATATGTTAAAAGTAGTTAAAGGTTCGTTTACTTATGCTTGTGATGGTGTTGGATTTATAAAAGAAAACCCATCACTTAAAGTAAAATTACCAAAATATGATGTTCCTGCTGATGATCCTGCACATATTTTTACACAGGAAGAAGTAGATATGATACTAAATAGATTTACAAGAAATCATTGTATGTATTATGCTGCATTAACTGCTTATCATACAGGACTTCGTGTATCAGAAGTATTTGGATTAACTTGGGAAGATATTGATTTTGAGAAAAAGACATTGAGAGTTGATAGAAATATATTGAAAAAAAATCAAGCAGGTGGAACTAAAAAAAGACATATTAGTGGTAATTCAACTACTGTATGGTACTTTGGAACTTGTAAAACACCAAGTAGTTATAGAACTATTGAAATTGGCGATACATTAGTAAATGCACTAAAAGAATATAAAAAAGAGCAAGAGGAAAATCAAAAGCAATATGGAGATTGCTATATGAAACATTATGCAAAGGAAGTAGTTAATCCATATAATGGACAGAAAGAAATAAAAATTATAAATGCTATTGCAGAATTAGATGTAGCATTACCAGAAGTTCATTTAGTCTTTGTAAAAAAGAACGGTATTTTTGAGGGAACTGATACTTGTAAATATCCATTTAAAGTTATTCATTATGAATTAGGTATTCCTTGTAGATTTCACGATTTTAGAGATACCCATGCTACAAGATTAATTGAGTCTGGTGCTGATATTAAAGCAGTAGCAAAGAGATTAGGACATAAGAATATAAATGTTACCTATGATATATATGTTAAGGTTACAGCAAAGATGAAAAGTGATGTTGTGGATAGATGGGAAAATTATGCTAATAAAGAATTACCTGCATTATCATAATTTATATATATACATATTGAGCTGAATTAATGTTTCAGTTCTTTTTTTATGCTAATACATAGCCATTTCATTAAATTGAATTGGCTAGAAATTAAAGAAAGGAGGGAAGATATGTCTAATTGTAAGGTTATTGCAGTAGCAAACCAAAAAGGTGGAGTTGGCAAAACCACTACAACATTTAATCTTGGTGTAGGATTATCAAAGTTAGGTTATAAAGTATTATTAGTTGATGCAGACCCACAGGGTGATCTAACAACTTGTATGGGATATTATGATACAGAGAATATACCAACGATTGCTAATCTAATGGAAGCATCAATGAATGATAAAGATATAAATACTAATAATGTTATATTACATCATGATGAAGGTGTTGATTTAATACCATCTAATTTAGATTTATCGGCATTAGCAGTTTCATTAGTAAATGCTATGAGCAGAGAATATACTATGAGAAATTGCTTGAAAGATATTAAAAATAACTATGATTACATTTTAATTGATTGTATGCCGAGTTTAGAAATGATTACCTTAAATGCATTGGCGAGTGCTGATAGAGTTATTATACCTGTGCAAACACAATATTTAGCTGCCAAAGGTATGGGACAATTATTAAGGACTGTTCAAAAAGTAAAAAGGCAAATCAATCCTAATCTAAATGTAGAAGGTATTTTATTAACATTAGTAGATGGTAGAACTAATCTATCAAAAGAAACAAAAATTGCTTTGCAAGAAAATTATGGGAGTGTCATAAAGATATTTGATACTAAAATACCAATAGCAGTTAAAGTAGCAGAATCAACAAAGGTAGGACAGAGTATTTTTTCTTATGATAAAAATAATCGTGTTGCAGAGGCATATTCTTCTTTTGCAAAGGAGGTTATAGAGAGTGGAAAAGAAAGAAAACAAAATGCACCTTCCCACGATAGATGACCTTTTTACAACACAAGAAGAAAGAGATAGTGCTAATTTAGAAAAAGTTATTGATATATCAATTAATGATATTGATGATTTCCCAAAACACCCATTTAAGGTATTAGTTAATGATGAAATGCAATCTCTAATTGAAAGTATTAAATCAAAAGGTGTTATAGACCCTGTAATAGTTAGAAAGAAACAAGATGGTAGATATGAAATGATTTCAGGACACAGGCGAAAAAAAGCAAGTGAGATTTTGAAATTAGATACTATACCATGTCTTGTTCGTGATTTAACTGATGATGAAGCAACTATTATAATGGTAGATAGTAATTTACAAAGAGAGAAAATATTACCTAGTGAAAAAGCATTTGCTTATAAATTAAAATTAGAAGCAATTAAACATCAAGGTGAAAGAACAGATTTAACTTCGGCACCAATGGAGCAGAAGTTAGATGCAAGAGATGTAGTTGCCAATGAAGTTAAAGAAAGTAGAGAGCAAGTTAGGCGATATGTTCGTTTAACAGAATTAATACCAAAGTTTTTAGAAATGGTAGATAATGAATGTTTAAAACAATCACCTAGTATGGCATTTAGACCTGCTGTTGAAATATCATATTTAACAAAAGAAGAACAAAACAATTTGTTAGATATTATGGAATGTTATGATTGCACACCATCATTATCACAAGCTATTAGACTGAAAAAATTAAGCCAAGATGGGAAACTTACTATTGATGATATGGAAGAATTGATGGAAGAAGAAAAACCAAATCAAACTCCTAAATTAAAAGTAAGTATGAACAGATTAAGTAATGTACTCCCAAGTTCTCTAAAAAATGATAGAGAACGAGAAGAATATGTTATCAAAGCAGTTGAATGGTATGATAAATACCAAAAAAGGCTCAAAGAACGAAATTCACAGGAAAGGTAGTGGGAGTATGTTTGCTAAAAAATCCCTCCTTACAATCCACCCTAAAAAAAATACTAACTATTATTACTAACTGAAAAAGAATATTTAGAAATATTAAGATTTGTAGTAATGACAAAAATATTTTTAAGTGATAGGATGATGGCAAGAAAAAGGAGTGATGAAAATGAAAATAATTCGTTTGTTTGTAGGGTTTGTTGTTGTTAGTTTGATTTTAGGAATTGGAGGTGCTTTTAATGGACAATCAGTTCCCAAAATTGCCGAGAATGATGATGAAATTAGTGAAAAAGTTGAATTACCAGAATTAACAAATGTTGATGACAGTACAGATATTGTAAATAACCAACCTATTGAAGAAAAAGATGTTAAAGAAACTAATAATATTACTGCTGAAAAAAACAAAGAACAAAAGCAAGTAAATAAAAATTCTTCATCAAATCAAGATAAACAACAAAAGATTACACAAAATAATCAAGTTAAAGATAATTCAAATTCAAATGAAGCACCTAATAGTGTAGAAAATTCACAAGTTATAGAAACACCGAAAGATGAAAAAAATGAAAATACTAATACTGATGAACAATTCAATGCTATGTTTTATTCAATTACACATGGAAATGCGGAGTATTCAACATTAGCAGAGTGTAATGCAGTTGGGTATAGAGTTAAAGATAATGAGTTAAATGAGGTGTTAGATTGGAATGAAAATAATCCAGATAATTTTAAACAACCTACCATTAAAGCTCATTGGTGTTATGAAGTAATGAAAAATGGAAAAATAAATTATTTCTTACATTTTATTACTGAAACAGGTGCAAATATGGATAGTGAATTAAAAAATAAGTATAAATAAATATTTATGACCAATTAATTGTTGGTCTTTTTTTGTGCCTTTTTTCATCTAGGCACATAGTGAAAAGGAGGAAAGATAAGATGAAAAAAATAACAAAATATATGTTGTTTGCGTTTGCATTATTACTAGGTTTAACAGTAAAAGCAACGGCAGTATCTGCGGCAACATTAGATTATGATTTTACAGGATATTATTATGAAAGATTTGACCAAAATGGAAATAATTATAGTTCATGGAGATTGGAAGATTATCGTATAGATGGGGAAACAGCATATTGTATTGAGCCAGGTATTCCAGAAGGAAATCCAATGTATCCTGCTGACTGGTCTGCAACAGGACTATCTGATTCAATTAAAGAAAGAGTTTTGCTTATTGGATATTATGGTCAAACATATCCAGGACATAACACAGTTAAGTATAAAGCAGCAGCTCAAGGAATGATTTGGGCAACAATTCTAGGAAATAATACAACAGTTAAGTTTTCTTCTGCAAGGTATGGTGAAGGAACACCTTTGGATATATCAGCAGAAAAGGCAGAAATAGAAAGATTAATTTCTCATCATTATGATAGACCTAGCTTTAATGCAGGTGTTTATAAATTACAAGTAGGAGAAACATTAACTTTGACAGATACAAACAATGTTTTAGGACAATTTGATATTAATGTAGATGGAGCAGAGTATAGTGTCGATGGTAATAATATAACAATTAAACCTACAAAAGATGGTGCCATTGATATTTCATTTACTAAAAAAATGCCATACACTAAATCATATAGAGTATTTGTAGGTAGTGGAATACAAAATATGTTAGTTCCTGGTATGGTAGATCCTGTAATAGCAAAGATTAGAATAAATAGTTATTACAGTCCTGTTGAATTAATTAAAAAAGATAAAGAAACTAATACAACAGTAGCACAAGGACAAGCAACTTTAAAAGGTGCTAAATATGGTGTTTATGAGCAAAGTACAGGTAAACTAATAACTACTATTGAAACAAATGAAGAAGGTTATGCTAAAAGTAATCCTGTATTAAGTTGGAATGATTATTACCTACAAGAAATTAGCCCAAGTGAGGGTTATTTATTAGATAATACAAAATATAATTTTGATATGAGAGGTAAAGAAAGTGAAACAGTAGAAGTATTTGAAACAGTAGTTAAGAACTATATTTCTATATTAAAACAATATGAATTTGTTGATGGCGACACTACATTTTTAAATGCTGAAAAAGATATAACTTTTGAAATCTTTTATCCAAATGGCGACAAGTTTGATGAAATAACAACTGATAAAAATGGTTATGCAACTATTAATTTACCTTATGGAGTTTGGAAATTTCATCAAGTAAACACAACAACAGGATTTGCAAAGATTTACGATTTTTATATCACAGTTGATTATAATAGTGAACAAGAACAATATTATAATATTTTAAATAATGCTTTATCTGCTTATTTACAAGTATTTAAAGTAGATAGCGAAACAGGTAAAACTATCGCTATAAAAGATACTACTTTTAAAATCTATAATATAGATAAAAAACAATATGTGAGTCAATTTGTAGGTGGTAAAGTATATAGTGAGTTTAAGACTGATGAAAATGGTAAGTTTACGACTTATTTAAAGTTAGAAAGTGGAAATTACCGACTAATAGAGGTATCTAGTCCAAAAGGTTATTTGCTTGATGAAAAAGGTGTAGAATTTACTATTGGAAATGATACACATTTTGCATATACAACTTATGGACCTTTTATTACAATGTATGTAAAAAATACTCCAATAAAAGGTAAAATTGAAATATTTAAAAGTGGTGAAATCTTTACTGCTGAAAACGATAGTTTTAATTATGATAATACCAAAAAATTAGAAGATATTGTTTATAATATTTATGCAGATGAAGATATTAAATCATCTGATGGAAATTATTTATATTATGAGAAAGATACTTTTGTAGGTACTATGACTACTAATAGTGATGGTTATGCAGTAAGCGAGGCATTACCACTAGGCAAGTATAGAGTTATTGAATCAAAAACTGATGATAATTATGTTTTAGATACAACTGAATATCATATTGAATTAAATGAGAAAGATAATAAAACAGAGGTTGTTTATAATTCTAGTGAAATGACAAACCTTTTAAAGAAAGGAACATTAGAATTTACAAAGACTGATTTAGTTGATGGACAACCTATTCCATTTACAACTATACAAGTATTCACAGAAAATAATGAAAAAATATTTGAAGGAACAACAGATGAAAATGGTAAGATCATCATTAAAAATTTGAGTGTTGGTCAAAAGTATTACATTATAGAAAGTGAAGCTGCAACAGGATATGTAATTACAGATGAAATAGTTTATTTTGAAATAAAAGATAATGGCGAAGTAGTTAAAGCAGAAATGAAAAATAAACCTATTATAGGTAAGTTAGAGTTTACAAAGGTAGATTTTAGTACAAATCAACCTATTCCTAACACATTGATAGAGATATATTCTGTTGATAATGAAGAAACACCTATTTTTTCAGGACGAACTGATGATAATGGAATGATTATCATTGATGAATTAAGATATGGAAAATATTTTATATTAGAAAAAGAAACAGGAACACCTGATTATATTTTAAATCCTGAAAGAATGTATTTTGAAATACTTGAAGATGGTCAAGTAGTTAAATGTACTATGGTTAATGAATTAGCACCAATAGAAGTGCCAAATACAGGAGTAAAAGATTATTATATTATTGTTCAAATAATAGGAACATTAATCGTTTTTGGAGGAATAGGAGTGATGATTTGTGCAAACAAAAAGAGAAAATAATAAAAAGAGATTTAAAAAGGGTCAACTTATAATAGTTGGCTCTTTACTTATCTTAATTGGTGGTTGTATTATATGTGGAAAATATGTATATAACTATTTTTTAGATAGAGCAGAAGATATAAAGATAGAAGAATTCTACCAAGAACAAGAAAATATTGATACAGAAGTGATTGAAGAAACACCTGAAAAGGAAGAAGAAAAGAAACAAGAAACAAAAATTGATTATGTTGCAGTAATTAAAATACCTAAAATTGGTGTAGAAAAAGGTCTATGTAAAAAAGGTAGTTATTGTAATAATGTTAATCAAAATATTCAAATATTAAATGAAGCAAGTTATCCAGATGTAGCAAATGGAAACTTTATATTAGCAGGACATTCTGGAAATGGCAGAACTGCATATTTTAAGAATGTTTATAAATTAGAAAAAGATGATGATATAAGTGTTATTTATGGTGGATTTGAGTATAAGTATAAAATAGTTAATATTTATGATATAGAGAAAACAGGAACTGCAAGTATTATTAGAAATAGAGAAAAAACAACATTAACTCTTATAACTTGCAGGCATAATACTAATAAACAAATTATAGTAATAAGCGAATTAGTAGAAAGGGTTGGATATAATGGCTAAATATAATTTTAATCAAGCAACAAAATTGTTAGAAAAACTATTTAAAGCAGGTTTTAATGATGAAAAAAGTATTTTAGGTATCCAATTAGATGACCTTGAAAAAATACAGGATATTTCTTCAAGTGATATAACAATAATACTAGAATTAAAGAAAGCAATTAAGAGTAGAAAAATAATTGCTTTTTTAAATTGTGAAAATGAAAGAAAAGAGGTAAAAGAAAATGTATGATTTTAAAGTAAATTTATATGGAAATATGGAGGTAACAGTAGTTGCTGATAATAAAGAAGAAGCACAAAGAATATTAAATGATACTATTGAAAGCATAACAGTTAAAGACATTAAAGAAAAATTAAGTCCAAATAAAGATGTTGATATAAATAAAAGTTTTGTTGAAATTATGAGTAAAGAACAAAAGAATAAAGATAGGAGCGTTGAAAGATAATGAATACAATTAAAATATCAGGAAAAGTAGTTAAATTAGATAAAGTTAAAAATAATGATTATTATTTAAAACTTGTAATTGCTATGCCACTACACATGAAAATGTATAGTGAGGGAACTTTCAAAGAGTGTTATAGTTATTTATCATTTGTTTTATCAATTTTAGAAAAAGAACAAGTGAAAGATTTGAAAGTTGGTAATAGTGTAGAAATTATAGGTGTTATTGGTGGAAATTGTAAAGAAGATGGAACTGATATAAAGGATCTTCTAGTATTCCCAAAATCGGTAACGAGAGGAGTGTTGAAGTAATGGCTTGGGGAGAAAGAAAACCTATTGTTGGTTTAACATTAGATACAACAGTTTTTAATGTATTAGTTGATATATTAAATTATCACAGTCAATTAGATTTAGAAAATAATAATTTTGTAGAAACTGCTAGAAGATTAAAAGAAAAAATATTAACTTATAGTGTCCCAAGAACTGATGAAGAAACAGGGGAAAATTATGTTGATGTTAGATTCTTTCCAAATGAAGCTAGTGGAATTATATATCAATTATTGGTTACAAACAGACCAAAAGATGATATAGAAGATTACTATTCAATACTATTAGAAAATCGTTCTAAAAAGAGTAATAGTTAAATACTAACTGAAAAAGAAAGGTAGGTGGAATATGTCGACAACAGTAGGAATAGTAAATGATTTATTTGAAAAAACGATTGCTGATGTATCACAAGATGCTGAACATTGGCAATCTTTTCTAAAAACTGCCTCAATGAACTATACTAATGATTTTAGTGAGCAATTATTAATATATGCCCAAAGACCAACTGCTATTGCTTGTACCGATATTAATACTTGGAATGACACCTACAAAAGATTTGTTAATACAGGAACACCTGGAATTGGATTATTAACAGAAATAGGTGGCAGGCAGAGAATAAGATATGTGTGGGGTATAAATGATACTCATAGCATATATGGTAGAAAAGGTAAGCAATTAAAAATATGGCGAGTACCAAAAGTATATGAAGAACAAGTAATTGAAGCATTAGAAAATAAGTTTGGAACTTTTGATGATAAAAGTAGTTTTATAGGTGCAGTTAAATCATTAGCTAGAAATCTATCAGACGAAAATTACTATGAATACTATAATGATTTATTAGAAAATAAGATAGATACAAGATTAGAAAATATATCAAATGATGTTATTGAAAGAAAGTATAAGGAAATACTAGAAAATAGTATTGCATATATGATTATAAATAGGAGTGGTATTAATCCTGCTCCTTATTTTGATAATACTGATTTTATTGATATACCAATATTTCAAGATTTAGAAAATATGGCACGATTAGGTGCAGCAGTTAGTAATATTTCTGAAACAGGTATTAGAGAAATATATGTTTCATTAAAAAATATACAAATTGCTGAAATTAATAAAATTCGTACATTTGATAAAAGAAATAATATAGTTTATGATGATAATGAAAAAAGCAATATTGCTGAAAGGAGCGATAATTATGAACATGACTTACAAGAAAATAGGGAACTATATACTACCAAATCTAGTAGCACCAGAGGAGGGGAAAGCCAAGATAGGCAAATATGGAATAATGAGGTTGCAATACTTGAAAGAGAACAAGATGGGAACTTACGAAGCAATGAAGATGAAAGGAACATTAACATCTCATTTGAACGAGATAGAGGAAACATCACAAAAGAGAATAGAAGTTATAATGAAAGACTTATTGAAACAAGAGAATATAACAGAGGAATTGAAAGCGACCGACCAAATGAAATGGATAGGATTGATGAACAACATCAAGAATCAAGCCGAAGAAATGGTAGTGAGGGAACTAATTTACAGTTAGAAAATGATGAGAATACTGATAATAGTATTCTTTTTTCAGATAATAATAAATATTTATATAGATTAGGCGACCATGTATATATTAATGATGATGAATATATAATACAAAATATTGAGAATTTAGAAGTGTTTTTATATTTACCATCATATCCTTCTGATAGTATGACATTAAGTGTTGTAGAGTTTGAAAATTTATTAAGTAAAGATGAAAAAAATATTCACTTAAAAGTTGATTATCAAAAAGATAGTATTGATTTTGAGTCAATTACAAGTATAAATGAATTAGATGAGGAACATTCATTTACTGTCGCAAGAGTTATGGACAATGAACATTGTACCGAACTTCATTATTATAAAGGCAAAGCAACAGTTGAAATTGGCACAAAAGTAAAAGAAGATTATTGGGAAAGTATTGTAGAAGATGCCGAATGGTTTAATAAAGATTTATCAGATAGTGAAGTATTAGATAGATTAGAAATAATATTTAATGATAACTTTGGCAATATTAAAGAGCAAGAAAATTATTATGGTGAATATAATGATGAAATAGATTTAATAGATCACATTTTAGAAAGACATAAAATATATGACATTATAATGGACTATGATGAAGATGGCATTATTGTTGCTAATGATGAAGATAATAATGTTTGGAAAGGTAAAGAGTTCTATGATTTTCTTTTTGATGAATTATTTGTTTATAATGAAAATGGGACAGTTGATTTAATTGATAATAAAGATTTTGAAAGACTAAAAGAATATCGTAATAAATATTTGGATAATAAAGTTGTAGATGAAGAAAAAGAAACAACAGTTATTACAAGAGAAAGTCCAACACAAATGAGTTTATTTGCTCCAAGAGAGCAAGAATTAGCTGATAGAATAGTAGATATATTTAATTCATTTGATACCAAATATAAAGGTACATTTTATGTTGATAAAATAGAATTAGAAAAATGGGAACACATTAAATCAAAGAAAAGAAATCTAACTATTATGTTAAAAAGTAGAAACTGTACAGGATATAATGAAACGAGTTTTACTCAATTTAATTCTGATAAAACAGATGAAACTTTATTAAGAGAAAGTGTAGATATAGACCCATTTTTAAAATACTTAAGTGAAGATAAAGACTTTTCAATAACAATAACACCAGATATGTTATTTGTTTTTTATAATAATTTTGATGATAAAGAAATTGATTTAAGTGTTGGAAGAAATGAGATATTATCTAGTGTTAATGATAATAATAATGTTGAAGTTATAGATAATCCTACCAATGAAGTAAAATTAGAAAAGAAAGTAAAAAAGAGAATTACAAATTATGTTCTTCATCCAGAAATACCTTATGAAAATAGAATAAATTATAAAATAACTGATGATAATTTAGGTGTTGGATCTAATGAAGAAAAGTTTAGAAATAATATTGAGGCGATTAGATTATTAAAAAAATTAGATGAAGAAGATAGATATGCTAATGCCGAAGAACAAGAAGTATTATCTAAATATGTTGGATGGGGTGGATTACAACAAGCATTTGATGAGAAAGCACCAGAAAATATAGAAATGAAAAAATTAATTGATGAGGGTATTATAAGCAAAGACGAATATAAACAAGCAATGTTTACAGTAACTGATGCTTTTTATACTCCACCAATAGTTATTAAAGCTATGTATAAAGCATTATCAAATATGGGATTAGAAAAAGGAAATATATTAGAGCCAAGTTGTGGTATTGGAAACTTTATAGGACTTTTACCAAATAATAATAAATTAAAAATATATGGTGTAGAAAAGGATACTTTAAGTGGAAATATCGCTAGACAGTTATATCAAAAATCTTCTATTGCAGTACAGGGATTTGAAAAAACGGATTATTCAAATTCCTTTTTTGATGTAGTAATAGGTAATGTACCTTTTGGAACAGAACATTTAAGCGATAAGAATTATGATAAATATAACTTTGTTATACATGATTATTTCTTTGCAAAAGCGATAGATAAAGTAAGACCAGGAGGAATAATTGCTCTTATTACAAGTAGAGGAACATTAGATAAAGAAAATAGCGATTTTAGAAAATATCTAGCACAACGAGCAGATTTAGTTGGTGCTATTAGATTACCAAATAATACCTTTAAGAAAAATGCAGGAACTGAAATAACATCAGATATTATATTCTTGCAAAAGAGAGATGGAATAACTGATATAATGCCTGAATGGGTTGAACTAGATACCACAGAAGATGGTATAACAATGAATAAATATTTTGTTAATAACCCTAATATGGTATTAGGAAAAATGGAACTGAAATCAAATCAGTACGGTGGATTTAGTCCTGTATGTACTCCAGTTCAAGATAAAAGTTTAGAGGAATTATTAGATAATGCCATAGGTAATATAAGTGCTACAATAGAGAATTATAATATTGATGATATAGAGGAAGAAACAGTATCTATTGAAGCAGATTTAAACACTAGAAATTTCTCTTATACTATTGTTGATGACAAAGTATATTATAGAGAAAATAGTAGAATGTATGAAATGAACTTGCCAAAAATAACAGAAGAAAGAGTAAGAAGTTTAATTGAGCTTCGTGATACTACAAGAGAAATAATAGACCTACAATTAACTGATGCAACAGATGATGAAATTAAATTAGCACAAAGTAAGTTAAATGAGTTATATGATAAGTTTACTAAAAAGTATGGATTAATTAATAGTAGAGGAAACTCTATTGCTTTTTCTGATGATAGTAGTTATTTCTTATTATGTTCATTAGAAATATTAGATGAAAATGGCGATTTATTGAAAAAAGCCGATATGTTTACAAAAAGAACAATTAAACCACTAACTGAAAAAAGAAAAGTGGAAAATGCAAGAGATGGACTGCTTGTATCAATAGCAGATAGAGCAAAAGTGGATTTACCTTATATTCAAAGTATTACAGGTATGGATATGGATAAAATACTTGAAGAATTAAAAGGCGAAATATATAGAGTACCAGAGTATGGAAATCCTAATAATTGGCAAACTGCTGATGAATATTTGTCTGGAAATATAAGAGAAAAACTGGCGTTAGCAGAGCAATTTGCAGTAGAAGATAGTTCTTTTGAAGAAAATATAGAAGCATTAAAGAAAGCATTACCAAAAGAAATACCAACAGAAGATATTGTAGTTAGATTAGGTGCAACATGGATACCAGAGCATTATATTAAAGAGTTTATGTTTGATTTATTAGATTCTTCTTATGATGCACGACAGTATATGAATGTTCATTATTCAAATCTTACAGGCGAGTGGAATATTGAAAGAAAATATTATGATAGAAACTCTGTCCCTGTTACATCAACTTATGGAACAAACAGAGCCAATGCTTATAGGTTATTAGAAGATGCACTTAATTTAAGAGATACTAAAATATTTGATTATGTTTTGGATAATGAAGGCAAAAAGAAAGCAATTCTTAACAAACAAGCAACTGCAATAGCACAAGCTAAACAAGAAAGTATAAGAAATGCTTTTGAAGATTGGATATGGAAGGACTTAAATCGTAGAGAAGATTTAACAAAACTATATAATGAAAAGTTTAATTCAATTAGATTAAGAGAATATGATGGATCTAATATTTCATTTCTTGGTATGAATCCAGAAATAAAATTAAGAGAACATCAAGTAAATGCAATAGCAAGAATACTTTATGGTGGCAATACTTTACTTGCTCATGAAGTTGGTGCTGGTAAAACTTTTGAAATGGTTGCAGCAGCTATGGAAAGTAAAAGATTAGGATTATGTAATAAAAGTTTATTTGTAGTACCTAATCATATTATTGCTCAATTTGCTAGCGAGTTCTTGCAATTATATCCTAGTGCAAATCTATTAGTATCTGCAAAGAAAGACTTTGAAACAAAAAATCGTAAGAAGTTCTGTTCACGAATTGCCACAGGTGATTATGATGCTATTATAATAGGTCATTCACAATTTGAAAAAATACCAATGTCAGTTGAAAGACAAAAAACATTATTAGAATCACAATTAATGGATATATCACGAGGAATAGAAGATTTAAAAAATCATAATGGCGAAAAATTTAGTATAAAAATGTTAGTTAAAACACAAAAATCTATTGAGAAAAAATTAGAAAAATTAAATGATAGAGAAAAGAAAGATGATGTTATAACTTTTGAAGAACTTGGAGTTGATAGATTATTTGTTGATGAGGCACACTATTATAAAAACTTATATTTATATACTAAAATGAGAAATGTAAGCGGTGTAGCTGCAACAGAGGCACAAAAATCTTCTGATTTATATATGAAATGTAGATATTTAGATGAACTAACAAAGGGAAAAGGAGTAGTGTTTGCAACAGGAACTCCAATATCAAACTCTATGACCGAGTTATATACAATGCAAAGATATTTACAATATAATGATTTATTAAAAAGTGGATTACAACATTTTGATGCTTGGGCATCTACTTTTGGCGAAACAGTAACCGCAATAGAAATAGCACCAGAGGGAACAGGTTTTAGATTAAAAACTAGATTTGCTAAATTTCATAATATACCAGAGTTAATGCAAATGTTTAAAAACTTTGCAGATATTAAAACTGCTGATACTTTGAATTTACCTGTACCTAATGCAGAGTTTACAAATGTTGTAAGTAAACCTAGTGATATACAAGTTGATTTAGTAAAATCTTATGGCGAAAGAGCTGAAAAAGTTAGAAATAAACAAGTAAAACCAGAAGAAGATAATATGCTAAAAATTACTAATGAAGGAAGAAAACTTGCATTAGATCAAAGAATTATTAATCCATTACTGCCAGATTATGAGGGTAGTAAAGTTAATATGTGTTGTAATAATATCTATGATATTTGGGAAAAGTATAAAGATAAGAAATTAGCACAATTAGTCTTTTGTGATTTATCTACACCAAAAGATGATGGGAGCTTTAATGTATATGATGATATTAAAGCAAAATTAGTAGAAAGAGGAATACCAGAAGATGAAATTGCATTTATTCATAATGCTAATACAGAGGTACAAAAGAAAGAATTATTTTCAAAAGTAAGACAGGGACAAGTAAGAATATTAATGGGTAGCACTCAAAAGATGGGTGCAGGTACAAACTGTCAAGACCGATTAATTGCATTACATGATTTAGATTGCCCCTGGCGACCAAGTGATTTAATGCAGAGATTAGGTAGAATTGTAAGACAAGGTAATCAAAATGATACAGTATATATTTATCGTTATGTAACTGAAAAAACCTTTGACTCTTATCTATATCATTTAGTAGAAAGCAAGCAAAAGTTTATTTCACAAATTATGACATCTAAAACACCTGTAAGAGATGCAGAAGATATAGATGAAAGTGTTTTATCTTATGCAGAAATAAAAGCACTAGCAACAGGTAATCCTGAAATAATAGAAAAAACAGAACTTGATACACAAGTATCTAAATTAAAATTATTAAAACAAAACTATTTAAGTGAGCATTATAGTTTAGAAAGTAAGATAGAAAAAGTATTTCCAAGTGAGATAAAAAGACTAGAAACAAATATAGAAAATTATAAAAAAGATATAGAATTTTTAAACAAAAATTATCCACCAAGAGATGATGAATTATTTTCAATGACTATAAATGGTGTTGTTATTAATGAAAAAAGAAAAGCAGGAGAACTAATTTTAGATGAGTGCAAAAAAAGTATGGCAGGAGTAAGCGAAAACTTTGGCGAATACAAAGGTTTTAAAATGTCTATTGAGTTTGATAGGTTTATGAAAGAATATAATTTATCTTTAAAGAATAATGCAACTTATTCTGTTGGATTAGGCGAAAGTGATATAGGTAATATTACAAGAATTGATAATGAAATTAATTTTATTACTAATAGATTATCACTAACCGAAAAAGATTTAGTTAATGTAAAAAACGATTTAGAAAAAGCAAAAGTTGAAATAACTAAACCTTTTGAACAAGAACAGGAATTAAAAGATAAATTAAAAAGATTAAATGAATTAAATAAAAAATTGAATTTAGACGAAAAAACAAATGATATTATGGACGAAGATGAAGAAATAGAAAATGATCGTCAAATGTACAAAAATGATTACGAAAGATAATTTGCACATTGGACTTGCCACTAATAATTAAATATAATGTTTTCAGAAAGAGGGAATATTATGAGAATTAAAGTTGATGGTAAGGCAAGAAAAATGGTTATTTCTAACATTAAATATTATAGAGAAAAAGCTAATATTGATGATAAAGATTTATCCATAAAATTAGGAAGAAAAGAAAACTTTATTGAAAAATTAGAGAATGATGAGTGGAAAATTGAGCCAACATTAAATACAATGGCATTAATTGCAAAAGAAATAGGCATTCCTATTGAATTATTAGTAAAAGAAAGAGATGATGACCATGAGTAATGAATTGGAAACTCTATATTCAAGAGCAAGTGATACTTTTGAAGAAATGATTTCTGATATGCAATTAAATCTATTAGAAACTAACGATGAATACAATAGAATTGATGCTATCAATAGAGAGTTAAGAAGTAAAAATCCTAAAATATCATTAGCATTTGATAGAGAAGATTATAAAGATTTAACTGCTAACGAATTTAAAATATTAGTAGAAATTATGGATAATAATTTATTAATGAAAAAAATTGAATTAGAAAAAATGTTTATGTTAGGTAATAAAGAGGCATTTTATTATTTTAATAGAATGGGAATTATTAAAAACGAGGATGCTACAAATTAGTATCCTCTTATTTATTTAAAAAAAGAAAGGAATGATTTGATTATGAAATTATATAATGTTGAAGTAGTGGAAACATTAAGTAGAGTTGTAGAACAGCAAGCAAATTCTTATGAAGAAGCTGAAGAACTTGTTTCTGCAAGATATAGCAATGAAGAAATTGTATTGGATTATAACGATTTAGATGACACAAGTTATAAACCTTATCCAAGTCAAGAATTGAAAAAAAGTTTTAATATTAATGTTGATTTTAATAAAAATACAAAAGATTTGTGGATAGGAAATGAAAATGGATCTGGTGCAAAATATAAATGTAATACAAGCCAAGATTTAGAAATTGCTATAAAAAGTTATTTAGATAACTATATAGAATTAGAAACTGTAAAACCTGAAAAAAATTTAAGTAAAAAAAGTAAGGATTATGAAAGATAATGGCATATTTTACACAAGACCAAATTGATAGGGCAAAGTCAATAGACCTATTAACTTATCTTAAAAATAATAATCCAGATGAATTATTATTTGATTCTAGGAACTCATATAAGACTAGAACACATGATAGTTTAAAAATATCTAACGGAATGTGGTTTTGGTTTTCAAGAGGAATAGGTGGAAAAAGTGCATTAGATTATTTAATTAATGTTGAGGGTTATAGTTTTACAGAAGCAGTAAGTCATTTAATAAATCAAAGAGGATTAGAAAAAAAGTATATTCCTAAACAAGAACTAACTGAAAAAGAAAAAATAGATAGGTTAGATTTACCTGTTAAGGCATATACAAATAGCAAAGTAATATCTTATTTAAGTGGTAGAGGTATAAGTAAAAACATTATAGATGAATGTATAAATAAGGGTTTAATTTATCAAGAATATCCAAAAAATAATGTTGTATTTGTTGGATTTGATGAAGATAATAATCCAAGATATGCAGGGGTAAGAGGAACAAATGCTAGTAGATATATGCATGATGCTTATGGAAGTGATAAAGCATATTCATTTAAATTAAAAGCAGTAAAAGAAAGTAATGTTGTTCATATCTTTGAAGGTGCAATAGATTTATTATCTTATGCAACATTTAAAGAGTTAAATAATGAATTGTGGGATGAAGAAAATTTGTTATCACTAGCAGGAGTTTATAATCCAGGACAAGATGTTTTTAATGCAAAAGTACCAAAAACAATTACTACTTTTTTAAAAAATAACCCAAGTATAGATACGATTATATTACATCTTGATAATGATGAGGCAGGAAGAATTGCAACAAAAGCAATACAAAATTCTTTATCAGTTAGTTATAAAGTTATAGACGATCCACCTAAAAATGGTAAAGATGTAAATAAATCATTATGTAATTATCTAGGAATTAATACTCAAAAGGAATATGAAAGTGTTAGATAAACTTATGGAGGTAATAATATATGCTAAAAAAATATCATGTTATTATAAATAAAATTGAAACAATAGAACACGAATTTGAGGCAGAAAATATAAAAGAATTGAAAGAATATTTGAAAAATTATGCAGATAATTTTGAAAAATTTGATGAGAATAAATCAAAAAAATTTGTTTTTCAGATAGTAAATAATAATTTAAAAAAGAAAAA
>CACYLI010000009.1 GCA_902775285.1 uncultured Erysipelotrichaceae bacterium
CATATTTAACATTCCTTTGTAATTATAAGGTAACATCATTTTCTTTAATAAAGGACTCATTAATCCAGGAACTTTTTGATATTGTTCAACTATATTTTTGGCAGTTGTTAATCCTACAGTATCAATAATTTCAAATGGTCCTTTTGGAGCACCTGTTCCTCTTTTCCAGGCAATATCAATACTTTCTGCATCAGATATTCCATTCGTTAATAAATCCATACCACTTAATAAAAATGGTACAAGCATAGAATTTAATAGATATCCTGATTTTTCTTTTAATACTGGAAGAGGTAGCATTCTAATATTTGTTGCAAATTCCATAATTTCATCAAAATATTTTTTGTGGGTTCCATCATGGGCCATTACTTCGGCTGTATTTTTAACCCATATTGTGTTTGCAAAATGAAGTGATAAATATTTTTCTGATCTTCCTGTATATTTAGCAAACATCGATGGTAATAAAGTAGAAGAGTTAGTTACAATAACAGTTTTTTCTTCTAACAATGGAGCTAAAGTTTGATAAAATTTAATTTTTTCATCTTTAATCTCAGCCATAGATTCTCTTTCACTGCTTCTTTCATATCAACTTCTAATTTAATATTGTTATAGGCAAGATCAACTTTTTTTAAACACTCTTCTTTATTAAAACTATCGATGTCAGATATTCCTCTTGCCCAATTATTCTCATCATGAGGATTTAAAGACTCAATGGTTTCAATATAATCTTTTTTTAATGCATCTAGCTTAGGTTGTGTTCTTGTTTTACTATCTTCACTTCTTAACCATATTGTTACATCGTATCCGCAATAAGCTGATTGAAAAGCAATTTGACTTCCTAAAACACCGCCACCAGCAACCACTATTTTCTTATAATTCATATGATTCTCCTTACTTTTATTAATATATATTATTATACCATTTTGATACAAAAAAAAGAATCTATAAAATAGATTCTTTTTATTTTAAACTGGGGCGAGATGTGGGAATCGAACCCACGCATAACGGGACCACAATCCGCCGTGTTAACCACTTCACCAAACTCGCCATTTCAAATATTTCGTTTATAATATTAGCATAATTTAGTTTTTTAGTCAAGAAAAAAGGAACATATAGTTCCTTTATATTTTAAATTCTTCAAAGAAATCACTCATTGTAAGTTGTGTTTCTTTTTTTGGTTCTTCTTTTTTATCATTTTCTTTTATTTCAGTGTTTTCTTCTTTTACTTCTTCTTTTTCATTTTTTATTTGAGTAGTAATATCAGTATATCTAGTTACTACAAATATATTATCAACATTTTTCTTAGTAAATGTACTTCCTGTAGAACTCTTATCAAATATATTTATATCACTTGATTTTAAATATCCTATTTCTTTATCTATAACACCAAATATATTTTTACTATTTGTATTAAATGCTTTAAAAATAGTATAAGGTTTTGATTTAGGACTTTTAATAATAGATGTACCTTTTTTAGCTCTGGTTGTTTTATCTATATCAGTTATATGCATTCTTTTTGCTGTATTTCTATCAGTAAATATACTTATATATTCTTTTGCTTCATTTACAACAAATGCACTTATAACTTCACTATTTTGATTTAGTTTTATTAGTTTTACTCCACTAGCTTTTACTCCTAAAACTGGAATTTCATCAGTATTAAATCTTAAAGCATAACCATCTTTTGTTACAACTACTGTATCTATACCATCACATCTACTTACACTAACTAATTCATCATCATCTTTTAATTTCATACATGTAACTGGTTTAGTATAACGACTAACTTCTAAATCTTTCAATATTACTCTTTTTACCATTCCATTTTTTGTAAATAAAGTTATTGGTGAATTATCAAAATTATTAATTGCTATTGATTTAATTATTTTTTCACCATCACTTACTTTTATTAAATTTGAAATATGAGCACCTATATCTTTAAATTTAGTTTCAGCTATTTCTCTTACTGGAACATATAAATAATTTCCAAGAGAAGTAAACATTAATATAGTATCTAAGTTATTAACTTTATATAATCCTTCTATAAAGTCTCCTTCTTTAACTGTTGGATAATCATTTTTATTTGCTTCAAAAGCCTTAAGTGAATGTTTTTTAACATATCCAGCACCAGATACACAAACTATAAAATCATCTTTACTTACCATGTCAAGTTCATCTATTTTTATTTCTGTTATTTCATCTTTAATAACTGTTTTTCTATCTTCTGCATAGTTTTTCTTTATTTCACGAAGTTCACTCTTCATTACATTTTTAAGTTCATTTTCATCACTTAATATACGATTACATTCCTTAATTAATTCTTGTAATGTTTTACTTCTTTCTTCTAATGTTACAATATCAGTATTAGTTAATTTATATAGTTGCAACATAACAATTGCTTCAGCTTGTTCTTCAGTAAATTTATATTTATCCACTAAATTATATTTAGCATCTATTTTATTCTTACTACCTCTAATTGTTTTAATAACTTCATCTAAAATAGATATAGCTTTTATAAGACCAGAAACAATATTATATTCTTTTTGATATGCTGCTAAATTAAACTCAGTTCTTTTAGTAATAACTTCTCTAAAGTGATCAATATAAGCATCTAAAATTGGAATTATACCTAGTGTTTTAGGAGTTCTATTAACAATAGCTACCATATTATAATTATAAGATACTTGTAAATCAGTATTTTTAAGTAAATAATTTAATATAAATTCTTTATTTGCTCCATTTTTTAAATCAATAGCTATTCTTAAACCTTCTCTATCAGTTTCATCTCTTACTTCACTAATTCCATCTATCTTTTTATCTATTCTTAATGCATCAATTTTTTGAACTAATAGAGCTTTATTTACTTCAAAAGGAATTTCATGAACTATTATTTGTTCACGACCTTTTTCTTTTCTAAATTCAGTTTTACTTTTAACAATTACTTTACCACGACCTGTAGTAAAAGCATCTATAATACCTTCTTTTCCTTCTACAATACCACCTGTTGGAAAATCTGGTCCTTTTACTATTTCTAAAATAGTATCAAGTCTACAATTTGGTGAATCAATTCTTTTTACTGTAGCATCAATTATTTCACCTAAATTATGTGGTGGAATATTAGTAGCATAACCAGCACTAATTCCATTAGTTCCATTAACAAGTAAATTTGGAAATTTAGCTGGAAGTACAGTTGGTTCTAAAAATCTATCATCAAAATTAGGAGCCCATTTAACTGTATCTTTATCTAAATCACATAATAATTCACTTGAAATCTTAGCAAGACGTGCTTCAGTATAACGATAAGCAGCTGCTGAATCACCATCAATTGAACCATTATTACCTTGAATATCCACAAGTATTGCATTTTGTTTCCACCATTGGCTCATTCTAACCATTGCATCATATACACTAGAATCCCCATGTGGATGGAATTTACCTAAAACGTCTCCTACTGTAGCTGCACATTTTATATAACCTTTATCCCATGTATTATTAGCTTTATACATAGCATATAATATTCTTCTTTGTACAGGTTTAAGTCCATCTCTTACATCAGGAATAGCTCTATCTAATATGATTTCTTTAGCATAAGAACCAAATCTATCACCCATGATTTCTTCTAATGCATAATCTTGAATTCTTTTTAATAAATCACTACCATTTTTCATGTTCTTCACCTCTAGTTCCTATAATCATCTTCCATAGTGAATTCAACATTTTCATTAATCCACTCTTTTCTAGGTTCAACTTTATCACCCATAAGTACACTAACTCTTTTATCAGCTAATGCTGCATCTGTTATATTAACTCTTATTAAACTTCTTGAGTCTGGATTCATTGTAGTCTCCCATAACTGATCTGCATTCATTTCACCTAAACCTTTATATCTTTGAATACTACATTTTCCAGTATTTTTAGATTTTAAATCATTTAATTCATCATCTGTATATGCATAAAATCTTTTACCTTTTCCATAATCTAATTTATATAAAGGTGGAAGAGCAATATATAATTTTCCACTTTCAATTAATGGTCTCATATAATGATAGAAAAATGTAAGTAATAATATTTGGATATGCGCTCCATCAACATCAGCATCTGTCATAATAATTACTTTATCATAATTTGATTCTGATTCATCAAAGCTTTGCCCAACACCGGCACCAATTGTATATATTAATGTATTTAATTCTTCATTTTTATATACATCATCCATACTAGCTTTACTTGTATTTAATACTTTTCCTCTTAAAGGAAGTATAGCTTGAAATTTTCTATCTCTACCACTTTTAGCAGATCCTCCTGCACTATCTCCTTCGACTATAAATAACTCATTTATTTTTGGATTTTTACTTTGAGCTGGTGCTAATTTTCCAGATAGATTCTTTTCTACTTTTGATTTATTCTTTCCATTTCTTGCATCTGCTCTTGCTTTTCTAGCTGCTTCTCTTGCTACTTTACTCTTTAAAGCTTTATCCATTATAGTAGTTGCTGTTTCTTTATTTTCTTCTAAATAATAACTTAATTTTTCATAAACTAAGCTTTCTACAACTGTTTTTGCTTGAGGAGTACCTAACTTTCCTTTTGTTTGACCTTCAAATTGAAGTAAATTTTCAGGTATTTTTAAACTAACTATAGCACTTAGTCCTTCTCTAACATCACTACCATCTAAAGTATCATTTCCTTTTAGTAAATTATACTTTTTAACATACTCATTAAATGCTTTTGTAAGACCTGTCTTAAATCCAACTTCATGACTACCACCATCAATTGTTTTAACATTATTTACAAAAGACATTATGTTTTCATTATAAGTTTCAGTATACTGCATTGCAATATCAACTACTATTCCATTTTTTTCACCACTAAAACTTATTACTTTATGTAATGGTTCTTTTCCATCATTAATATATTCTACAAAAGATACAAGACCATTCTCATAAAAAAACACACTTTTTTTATCATCTTCTTCATCAATTACTTCCATAGTTAGTCCATTAATAAGAAAAGCGCTTTCTTGCATTCTTTCACAAATTGTAGTGTAACTAAATCTAGAGTTTCCAAATATTTCTTGATCTGGATAAAATTCTACTGTTGTTCCAGTACTTCTAGTTGTTCCTATTTGTTTTAAAGGAGAATCAACATGTCCACCATCTTTAAATGTTATTTCATGTATTTTTCCTTCTCTACATATTGTTACTTTCATCCATTTAGATAAAGCATTAACAACAGAAGAACCAACACCATGAAGTCCACCAGATACTTTATATCCATCATTTTCAAATTTTCCACCAGCATGTAAAACTGTATATATAACTTCTGGAGTAGATTTGCCTGATGCATGTTTACCTGTTGGAACACCACGTCCTTCATCTTTAACGATTACACTACCTTTTTTAGTTAATGTAACTACAATTTTATTTCCATAACCATTTATTGCTTCATCAATAGCATTATCAACTATTTCCCATACTAAATGATGTAATCCTCTTTTATCAGTTGAACCAATATACATACCTGGTCTTTTTCTAACTGCTTCAAGTCCCTCTAATATTTTTATCGATTTTTCATTATATTCTGCCATATATTCACCTTATCTCTACATTTATTATACACAATTAAATAAAAAGTGTAAACATACACTTTACACTTTTATAAGTCAAGTTTCTCAATATCATTATCTTTTTTTTCTTCTGGATTTATTTTTTCTATAGGTTTAAAAATATCATCATCCATTGGAGCATCTTTTAACTTTTCCATTCCAAGTAAATCTATTTTAGCTGCTTTATATGGAGCAACTTTATCCATCATAGATATTTCTGACTTAAATATTGAATCTATTTCTTTCTGTCTTTCTTCTTCTAAAGTATCATCTACTATTTCATTTTCTTTTTTTATTTCATCTTCTGTCATTAGATTAATATTTCCATCTTTTGCACTATCTAATTCTCTAAAATATTCTTCATCACTCAATTTATATTTATACTTATCAGTTGTTAATAATAAATAAAATATAAGTGGCATAACTACTAATCCAATTTTAAATAAAATACCTGTATTAAATACTGTACCTAGTTTATATGACATAAGTACTAGTATTATTACATTTACAAAAGGAATGAATAATAATATTCCATAATACTCTGATATATCTGCAATTGTTAAGACATTAAATAAATTTATAAAAGGAATTAAAGCCATTTTTTCACTCATATGGGCTTTTTTAAATATTTTTGTACCACTAATCATAATAACTACACTTCTAATTACTGTTAAAGATAATACAAATATAGCAATTCTTAAAATCTTACCTTCTGTAGTTAATGTCATACAATTACCTCCTATTATCTTAATTAATAATACTATAATATTAGCTTTTTTGCAATTATTTAAGGAAAAATAATGATTTTTTTAAAAAAAGTGTTGCAAAAATTTAAAAAATATTATACAATGATGAAGACAGCCGAAATATTGGAATTGTGGGCTTGTAGCTCAGCTGGTTAGAGCGTTCGTCTGATAAGCGAAAGGTCGATGGTTCAAGTCCATTCAGGCCCACCATTATAATGGCCCGTTGGTGAAACGGTTAACACACACGCCTTTCACGCGTGCATTTATGGGTTCAAATCCCGTACGGGTCACCATTATGATAACAAGCGACTATTAAGTCGTTTTTTTTATTGCATTTTAAAAACTACTTTTTAAAGTAGTTTTTATAATTTTATTACTCTTTTTAATATTTTTGGTGATACTCCATCATTTTTTAATTTATTAATATCAGAATTAATCTCATTTATTCTATTCTTAATATTCATTTTTTCCATTGGTACATAATTATATTTAAGATAATCATAATCTAAAAATGATTTAATTTCTCCTTTTTCTTTTTTTATATAATATAGTACTTCAGGACCATAAAGAAAACCAACAGCATAAAATTCATTTTTATATTTAATATAGTATTTATCATCTTCCATTTCTGGAAAATAATTCTTTTTAGAATAATTATCAATTTTTTCAAATAATAATCTAACATTGTCATTGTTTAAGCTTGTTAAGAATGTCAAATTCTCATTAATCTTCTCAAATAATTTTTCATCACTCATTTTTATCTACCTCTACTTGTTTCTAAATCTTCTTCATAATAACTATTAGTTGCAAAACCCATATACATTTTTTGATTATAACTTTTCTTAAATTCTTCTTCTATTAATATAAGTTTTGTAAGTAAAGCTTTATATTCAGAATCTATCATATATTCTCTATATTTATTAATAACAATACCTTTAAGTCTATTTATTTCATCTAGTACAAGTCCACTATCTTCTTCAGTTGTTCCTTCATCATTTAAAATACGTAACATAAATTTAATAATTTTATCTATTTTCTTATTTATTCTTTGTTTTATAAATGAATCTGTTAATTCTTTATCAACAATTATTACTTTATTTGCTTTTATATTTAAATTTTCTACATTATTAATTGGATTAACACTTAGTCCATTAACTTTAACATTATAATACATTAATTTTTTATCATCTGCTTGTTTATCTATTACGTATTTCATATTTTATTACCACCCTATAATAAATCATTTCTATATTCTTTTGTTATTCTTAATCTTTCACTTTCCCTATATTCTTTTATTTTTTTATGATCACCACTTACAAGAACATCTGGTACACTCATACCTCTAAATTCTCTTGGTTTAGTATAAACTGGATAATCAAGTAAATTATCATTAAAACTTTCATATTCAAGAGAAGTACTTGTTATTACTCCATCAATTAATCTTATAACTGAATCACTTATCATCATTGCTGGTAATTCTCCTCCAGTTAATATGAAATCTCCAATTGATATAAGTTCATCTGCAAGTGTATAAATCCTTTCATCAAATCCTTCATAATGTCCACAAATAATTATTAAGTGCTTTTTATTTTTTAACTCATATGCTTTTTTTTCATTATATGTTTTACCTCTTGGTGTAAGTAATATTACATGTGAATCAGGAGTTCTAATATTCTCAACTGCATTAAACACAGGTTCACACATCATTATCATACCACCTCCACCACCAAATTGATAGTCATCAACTTGATTGTTTTTATATGGAGTAAAATTTCTAATATCTATAATGTTAATTTCTACTTTTTCTTTTTCAATTGCTCTTTTAACAATACTTTGTGTTTTGAATCCTAAAAACATATCTGGAAATAATGTCAAAATATCTATTTTCATAAAAACACCTCAATATTATGCATATATATTCTTTTATTTACTTTATCTATTTTTTGTATAAAGTCTTTATTATATGGAATAAATTTATTATTAATTCTTATAATTTTATTTCCATTATCATTTCTATATTCTTCTATTTTTCCAATTAACTTTTCATTATTATATATTTCATAATCAACAAATTCATTTTCAAGTATTTCATCATCTTTTAATTCTAAAATACTTTCATCAATATAAACACTATCACCCTTATATTTTAAAACATCATTAATATAATTAATACCAACAAATTTAACCATATCAAATTGTTTATGTTTTCTATATGTCTCAATTATTTCTTCTGTTTTAAATTGTCCTAAATATAATTTATTTCCTTTATTAAATACTCTATCTTTAAATTCAAAATTACTTACAATTCTTACTTCACCTTTTAAAGCATGAGTATTTACTATTTTACCAATACATATATATTTCATTATTTACCTCTATACATATGATATAAAATGATTCCACTTGATACTCCAACATTTAAGCTTTCACATTTTTTATCCATATCAATTCTAATATTTTTATCACACATATCTAATACTTTTTTACTTACTCCTGCGCCTTCATTTCCAAATACAATAGCATATTTATCTAAATTTTCTAATTTTTCTAAAGAAATAGATGACTTCAAAGAAGTTCCAATAATACTAATATTTTTATCTTTAATATCTTTTATAACACTATCTAAATCACAAATAATTATATTAATATTATAAATCATTCCTCCAGTACTTCTTAATACTTTTTCATTATATGGATTTACACTAAATTTTGAAAATATAACTGTATCTACTCCAAAAGCTACCGCATTTCTTATAATAGTACCAGCATTTCCTGGGTCCTGAACATCATCAAGTATAACTATTTTGTTACCAAGATCTTTTTTATTAATATATTTTGAAATTCCAATTATTCTCGGAGTACTATTTAAGGAACTTATACTTTTCATAACTTCTTTAGTAACATAATTACACTCAAAATCAAATCTATTTTCGCATCCTTCTAAAATATATAATTCTAGTAATAAATTATTTTTTATTGCCTCTTCTACAAGATTTTCTCCCTCAATAACAAATAACTTTTCATTAAACGAATTCTTTTTATCTAATAGTTTTCTAATATGTTTTATTCTACTATTATCTTTTGAAGTTATTAACATATTATTCCTCCTTCAATACTTGTTGATTTTTCTTATAATCTGGTTTATATTTTCTTACATATTTCCAAAATCTAGGTGAATGATTAAATTCAAGAAGATGACATAATTCATGTATAATTACATAATCAAGTTCATCAATACTATATTTTATTAATTCAAAATTTAATTTTATTAATTCTTGCTTTTTATTACAATATCCCCATTTTCTAGTCATTTTACCAATTAAAACTTTAGGAAAAGGAATATTTTCTTCAAATAAATTATAACATACTTTTACTCTTTCATTAAAAATACGTTCTGCTTCATTTTTTAAAAAAGTATTTAAATATGTTTTATTCTTAACATAAACTGTATCATCTATAAATTCTATCTTAGAAACTGTATTTAAAATAATTACATCATATTTTTTCCCTAAATAATAGAATTCTTCTTTTTTTTGTTCCTTTTTTTGAAGTCTTTTATCTGCTTCAACAATCATCTTTTCATTATCTTCTATAAAAGATAAGATCATAGACTTAGGTACTAATCTATTACATGATATATAAAGACCATCTGCTTTTACTTTTAGATACATATTTTTAATACTTTTTCTAGTTATAAAAACATTAAATATTTTTCCATCAAGTTCTATTTGCATAATTAACCTCTATAAATATTATAGCATAATAAAAAAGAAGTTCATATTAGAACTTCTTATTCATTTAAATCTTGTTCAGTTTCTACAGGGTTTACCTCTACTTCAACAACTGGAGTTTTATTTACTTCTACAGTATGTTCTTGACTAGAAGTACTTACTTCTCTACTTTCTTCATTATTTTGAGAAGCAGTAGATTCAGTTTTTACAGGCTCATTTGTTTCATTACTTTCAGTTGTTTCTGTTTCTGTAGTTTCAACTGTATCATTAGATTGTGTTTCTGAAACACTTTCAACACTAGAAGGTTCTTGTACTTCTGTATTTTGTTTTTCTTCTACTTGTGTTTCTTCTTCATCTAATTGTTTTTCTTCTTCATTTACATTATTTTGATCTAACGCTTGTTGATCCATTTCTTGATTTTCTTTTTCTGTATTATCTAAAGTTGGATCAGCTTCATCACTTGTTTGATTATTTAATTCACTTTCTGAACTTTGAAGATTTTCTTCAGATGTTTTCTCTTCAGCTAGATTTTCTTCATTCAAAGTTTCATCTTCTTCTGTTTTTCCTTCTTCCGGATTTATTACATCATCTTGACCAGTAGTTACTTTAGCATATAAGTATAATTGTGTACCTTCAGTTGGTAAAATATCTTTACTTAATGATGTAACTTGATTAGTATAATTTTCATCAGTATACCATCCAACAAATACTCCTTCAGTTAATGTTGGATCTTCTAAAGCAATATTACCATCTTCAACTGTATATTCACCATGACTTTCTGTCTCATTAACAACATAAACTACATCATATGTAATTAATGAACAAACCATATAAATATTTTTGTCTTCGTTAACAGATGTAGTAAAATCATATTCTTCACTCATCTCTTCATCAACATAATATTTACAATCAGTATACCCAGTTGGAGTATATTCACTTGCATTACTTCCATCCTCTACTTCAACAACTTCACTTTCTTCATTTAAATAGAAAGTAACGCTATGTTTTGTAGCTTCTTCTGTAGAAGTATTGTCTGTACTTTCTTCTGTACTAGCTTTTGTAGTTTTCTTAGTAACTTTTCTAACTACTGGAAGTGGTTTTTCATAATCATAATTATATGATTCCTTATCTTCCTTTTTATTATCTTCCTTTTCTGGAACTACAATGTCATCTTCTGGTTTTTTAGGTTCATCTTTTTCTTCCTTCTGACAACCAACTAATAATCCAATAATAGTTCCAACTATAACTAATATTGCTAATGCTATAAAGACAATTAATCTTTTATCTTCTGTATCTGTTTCAGAAAAATCATCATCTAGTTGTCTAAATTCAACATCTTTAACTTTTTTAGGAGCTGAATTTGTTTTCTTTTTAGCATTAGTCTTAGCTGCCTTACTATCTTTCATTTAACCCTCCTTCTATAGTAATTACGCTTACTACTCTAATAAACATTATAGTCTTTGTATCTTATTAAATCAACTTTTTATGTAAATTTTTTGTAAAATTAAAATCACAAAATTGACTTTGTGATTTTTTTGTTTTATTTATTTTTAATAAAAAAGAGTTATTAAACTCTTAAAAATCTCTATTTCTTAAAAATGATGGAAGTTCTAATTCTTCATCTTCTTCAGGAGTTTCAACAGTTCTTTTTTCTCTAGATTCTCCCTCTATAGATCTATATAATGGTTCAGTTGAATCTTCAAATCCTGTTGCAATTACAGTTACAACTATTTCATCTGTTAATGCTTCATTAATAACAGCACCAAATATAATATTTACATCAGTATTTGCAACTGCTCTTACTACTTCAACAGCATCTTCAGCTTCAAATAATGTCATTGAATTTCCACCAGTTATATTAACTATACAATCAGTAGCCCCATTAATAGTTTGTTCTAAAAGTGGACTGTTAACAGCTTGTTTAGCAGCTTCTACTGCTCTATTATCTCCAAATCCAACTCCAATACCAATTAAAGCATCTCCCTTATCTTCCATAATAGTTCTAACATCTGCAAAGTCTAAGTTTACAAGTCCAGGAACACTAATTAAGTCAGATATTGATTGAACTCCTAGTCTTAATACATTATCAACTTCTTGAAATGCTGCATTTAAAGGAGTACTTCTATCTATTAAATCTCTTAATCTATCATTAGGAATTACAACAATTGTATCTACATGTTTTCTAAGTTCATCAAGTCCTACTAAAGCATAATCCATTCTCTTTTTACCTTCAAATTTGAATGGTTTTGTTACAATAGCAACTGTTAAACATCCTAAATTTTGAGCTATTTCTGCAACTACTGGAGCAGCACCAGTACCAGTACCACCACCAAGTCCACAAGTTACAAAAACCATATCAGCTCCACGAAGTGCATCTTCTATTTCTTCTTTATTTTCTAAAGCAGCTTCTCTACCAACTTCTGGTCTTGTACCAGCTCCTCTTCCTTTTGTGATTGTTTTACCCAATTGTATCTTATGTTCAGCATGTGAAACATTTAATACTTGTTGATCAGTATTAGCAACAATAAATTCAACTCCTCTAAGTCCTGAATCTATCATTCTATTAACAGCATTACATCCACCACCACCAATACCAATAACTTTTATATCAGCAATTTGGTCCATCTCTAATTTATTATTCATATTTCAACTCCTTAATTATTGAAAAAGTATCCATATACTTTTCCGAGTATTGTATTATTATTTGATTTTCTACTATTTAATAACTCTTGTTGACCCTCTTCGTCTACTGTTGAAGCAAGTCTATCTCTAAAAGCAAGCTTATCATGATAATATTTGATAAATCCTATAACACTAGAATATTTATTGTGTCTACATCCTATTTCTCTTACTTTAAAACTTTGCATTTCTTTACCAAATACTTCATCAACAACTAAATTAAAATCATTTAGTTCACTTACTCCTCCAGTAACTATTATATAACTTATTTCTAGCTTTGTTAAGAGGTTAATTTGTTTTTTAGATAACTCTAATATCTCTCTTATTCTTGAATATATTATTTCACTAATCTCATATTGATTTATTTTTATTCTTTCATCTTTATTATTTGAAACCTCTTCGCTCCATGAAGTAGAAGCATTTCTTTTATGTGCTAAAGCAAATTTTTCTTTTAATTCTCTTGCTTCGCTTCTCCTTATATCATATATATAACATATATCTCTATCTATATTTTTACTACCTAATTCTATAGTTTCTGTCTCAATTAAAATTCCTTTCTTAAATACACTTACCTCAGTTTTTTCATCCCCTATATTTATAACAGCTGTATTTTTTTTATCCATTTCTTTTGTTTTAAATTCAAAATAATCACTTACACTACCAAAATTTATATCACATACATTTACTCCAATATTTTCAAGTAATGAAATAGCTGTATAAACATTTTTCTTAGGCGCCAAACTTAATATTGCCTTACATTTTAACTTATTTGCTTTCATTCCTTTAGGATTCTTAGTTTTCTTTTCTTCATCTAAAGTAAACTCAATTGGTGTTATTGATATAAATTCCTTATTATTAGGTACTTTATTATATACACATGCTTGAAGTGTTCTAATTATATCATGACTTTCAATAGTATGTTCTTCATTAGTAATAGTACTACTTCCTTCAGTTACTATAAATTCTGCATAATATGAGGGTACTAATAAAATAACTTTATTAATTTTAGTATTTAACATCTCTTCACTTCTTGAAAATAATTCTTTTAATGAAATTAATGTTTCCTCTGGATTAACTATTACTCCTTTTTTTACCCCCTTAGATTTAACTTCAGATACAGATAAAACATGTACTTCATCTTTATAATACTCTCCAACTACTAATTTTACAGTAGATGAACCAATATCTAAACTTGATATAATCTCTTTCATGTATCCTCCTTATAATCTAAAAATATTATATCAAAAATAATATTTTTTTTAAAGTGTTAGTTCATTAAAGGAATAATTAATATTAAAATTAAGATATGGTTTTTCTTCATTATTTTTTCCTATATACTTAATTTTCAATATAGCTTTTTTACTTTCTGATCCTCTAATAACTTCATCCTTATCAATTGAAGAAGAAATTATAACATCTTCCATATTTATATTAGTCATTACATTTGTTAATGTATAACTATTAGTTATTATATCTGTATTACCAATATTTAACAAATCATAACTAAATTCTATAGTTTCTTTTTCTTTTAAATCAGGTATTTCTACATGAACAAAGTTTTCATCATTATTAACTTTTATTGTCATATCACTATCACTTATTGTTGGATTTGTTATAAATACTTCATAATAATTCTTTACTACGTTAAAAGAACCTGTTTCTCTATAATGAATAAAAACATGTGTAAAAGTAATACTAGCAACTAGTAAAACAAATATACTAATTAAAATTATAATTTTGTGCTCATGTTTCATAATAATACCTTTCTATTCTTATTAAAATAATATCATAAAAAAGAAAAAAAAGCATTAGTTTTCTAATACTTATTTTGTTAATGAGACAACTGATGTAGATGATGCGACTTTAAGTAATTCTTCATTTGTCAAATTATTACCAATCAAATAGTAGTCTTTTCCATCTTTTGACCAGTTTAATGATGAATTATTAAGATTTCCTAACACGTTTTCATAGAATACAAGTTCACCAGATGTAGTTGTTACTTCAAAATCTTCTGGACTTTTTGTTGCTTCTTCAATTAATATAAATGATTTTTCTCCAGTAAATGTAAGAATTACTCTTTCACTTTCATCTGTTTTAACAGTTTCTTCACTTTTAAATTTTGTTCCGCTTGGTAAATACATTGGATATACTATTTCATTAATTGAAGAAGTTGTTTTACAACAATCTTCACTAGCATTATTCTCTACTTCAAAATAATCATCATCAAATTTTGTATTAAATTCGATATTTGTTATTTTAAATGTAATATTTTCTGTTCCATTTTTATCATATACTTGTACCATTTCTGGTAATACATCTTTATTAAATGTAATTTTTTGACTTACAAGTGAAGTGTTATTTGGATAATTAACTGTAGTAGATACATAATATTTATCATCTTTTTCTTCTAATACTAAATTAGAATCATTTTCCATATCTTTTAATAAGGAAGTTAAAATATATGCTTGACTTCCATTATCTGGCCATTCACTTTGAAATTTAAAACTTTTATTTAAACTAGGTGTCACAACATATACTCCGCTTTTATTTTTAAGTATTATTTGTGTATGTTCACTATCTTTATTTTTTAATTCTGTCCTATAATAATTATCTTTTTTATAATCAACTATTACATCATAATGATATAACTCTTCATTACTTAAAATATCCATTTGACCAGTTAACTTATATGTTTCACTATTTTCCAAATTTTTCTTAAATTTTGATTTAATAGATTCATTATCCATTTTGTTGCATCCAAATAATAATAAACAAGAAAACATTAATAATATTATTTTTTTAATAATAATTCCCCCTCACAATAAATTATATAAATTATAGTAATTTATATGAATATATTTTTAAAAATAGTACAAAATATTAGTAAAGTAAGGAGGAGAAATGAACACAGTATATAAAATAGCACTTACTCTAATTATTATTGGTGCTTTAAACTGGGGAATGGTTGGATTATTTGATGTTAATCTTGTAACACTATTATTTGGTGAAGAGTCAGTTTTAACAAATATTGTTTATGCTATTATCGGTATATGTGGTCTTATATCAACAGCATTATTATTAAAACCACTTGATGAAGATGTTCATCACAAATAAAAAAGAATACTAATAATTACTAGTATTCTTTTTATTTAATTAATTATAATCCTAAAGAATTTCTATCAATTTTAATTCCAGGACTCATAGTTGATGATAAACTTACATTTTTAATAAATGTACCTTTAACACCAGTAGGTTTATTTTTAACGATTTCATTAATAATTGCTCTTAAGTTTTCTTCTAATTTTTCTTCAGTAAATGATAATTTACCTATAGATACATGAACATTACCATATGAATCATTTTTATATTCAACCATACCTTTTTTGATATTACTAATAGCATCTTTTACATTAGTAGTAACTGTTCCAAGTTTTGGATTTGGCATTAATCCTTTAGGTCCTAAAATTTTACCTAATTTTCCTAATGCTGGCATCATTTCTGGAGTTGCTACGATAGTATCAAAATCAAACCAATTTTCTTTTTCGATTTTTTCTAACATATCTTCAGCACCAACAAATTCTGCATCAGTTGCTTCAGCTGCTTTAGTTTTAGTAATAACTAGTACTCTTTTAGTTTTTCCAGTACCATTTGGTAAAACAAAGCTTCCTCTTACATTCATATCAGTCTTTTTAGCATCGATATTTAATTTTAATGCAAGATCAACTGTTTCATCAAACTTTCTAGTTTTTAAACTTTTAAGTACTTTAATCGCTTCACTAACTTCATATTCTTTATTTTTTTCTACGTTAGCAGAAGCTTCCACATACATCTTACTATGTTTCTTCATATACTTAACCTCCTTATGTGGTAATTGGATTATCTATTTTCTCACGATTAATAATTTATTTATTATTCTTCGTCTTCTTTTTGTTCTTCAGTTTCTTTATCTTGATGAGTTGTTTCTACTTCAACATTATTTCCTTCAGCTAATTCTCTAGCGCTTTCTTCAGCTTCTTCAAGTTCAGCTTCTAATTTAGCAGCTTGTTGTTCAGCTTTTTCAGCTTCACGAGCTTGTTCTTCTAATTCAGTATCATTAAGGCCTTTAACAGCAATACCCATATTTCTAGCAGTACCAGCTACAATCTTAATAGCTGATTCAATATCATAAGCATTTAAATCAGGCATTTTAATTTCTGCTATTTTCTTAATTTCATCTTTTGTTAAAGTAGCTACGATTTGGTTAGCACCTTTAGTACTACCCTTACTAATTCCAGCAGCTTTTAATATTAATGAAGCTGTTGGTGGAGTTTTTAATACAAAGTCAAATGTTCTATCTTCATAAATAGAAATTTCAACTGGTACTATATCTCCCATTTTATCTCTAGTTGCTTCATTGTACTTAGTACAAAATTCTTGTAGATTAATTCCTGCAGGTCCTAATACAGTTCCAACTGGTGGAGCTGGTGTAGCTTTACCTGCTTGAATTTGTAATTTAATTTTCTTTACAACATTCTTTGCCACGAAAAACACCTCCTATATTTTAGATAATTTTTTTTCGCGAGTGGTTCGCGATAATCCATATAATCTCCCACTTCTAATTTATATTCAAAATATAAATCGACTAATACATAATAACATACAAGCCCCTTAAAATCAAGCAAAAATACCATTTTTTATTAAAAAATTGTTGAATTATATTTCAACAATTTTATTTTTATTTGGATCAACTAATATTTTAACTGCGTCATCATTTCCACTAGTAAGTCTTTCAAAAGAAGCTTGAACATCATCTAAAGTAACAATATCATCACAGAATTTTTCTAAATTTATCTTTTTAGTTTCTAATAATTTAATAACTGTATCAAATTCAATTTTCTTATAAGCAATTGAACCTTTAATATTAATTTCTTTTAATACAGCACTAACAAGCGGTACATTAACTGCAGAAAGTGAAATTCCTACCATAATTAAATTACCATTTGGTTTTGTATAAGTTATAGCATTAGTTAATGCTATACTATTACCTACACAATCACATACTACATCAAATCCATTACCATTTCTTGTTTTAGCCATTAATCTTTCAGTTATTTTTGGATCTAATGCATTAAACCATTCATTAGCAACACCAAGCTTTACACTTTTTTCTCCACGTTTAGCATTAGTTTCAGTTAAACAAACATATTCTGCTCCTTTAAGACGTAAAAACATTGCTGTTAAAAGTCCTATTATTCCTCCACCAATTACTAAACATTTATCTCCTCTTTTTACTCCTGATATATTAGCAGCTCTAAGTGCAACTGCTGCTGGTTCAACCATAGCGCCATTTTCATATGTAACATTATCTGGTAAATGTCTAACCATATCTTCTCTAACTAAAACTCTACCACCAAATCCACCTGGATTATCAAGAGACAAACCAATAGCGCTTTCCCAAGTATGAGAACAAATTTGTATTTCACCACTCTTACATTCTTCACATTTTAAACATGGTGATATAGGAAGTGCTGTAACTCTATCTCCTTCTCTAAATTCTTTGCTTCCTCCATTATCTATAACAATTCCACTAAACTCATGTCCCATAACAAGCCCTTTAGGTTCACCATTAACCCAATAATGTATATCAGAACCACAAATTCCAGCTTTTATAACATCAATTAAAATGTATCCTTTTTTCCCTGTTTTAGGTTCTCTATTATCAATTTTTAATTTTTTTGGTCCTTCAATAGCTACGCATCTCATAACTTATCCCCTCTACTTTCTTATTTATTTTAACATACATATTTAAAAATTTCACTCTTTTTCTTCATTTGGTCTGTAAATTATTAGTGGAGGTAATTCATATCTAGTTTGTTTATGTATTAATTGAGTAACATATTTAATAAAATTAGGATTTAATTTATTATCTATCATAATATCTACATTGTTATTTTTCATTACTTTAATTACTTGTAATACATATTTACTTGGATAACAAAATACTGTACCATCAAAATACTTCATATTATCAATATTTAAACCATTACTTAAAAATTCAGTTAAGATTATTTTATTATTTTCATAATCTAACATAATAGGTATCTTATTAATTATTTCTTCTTCATCATCAATATAACCTTTTATATTATCTATTACATTTAAAGCTATAGTATCACTTTCTATTTCATCCATTCCTAAATATCTATTAATAGTATCAAATATTCTTACTTGTTCAAAATCCATTTTTTTAATTAAATCTACATATTTTACAATTCCATGAATCTTTAATATTTTTAGAAATCCTTCAAAGTATATTTCATAATACTTTCCTTTAAATAATTCAACAAATCTACTCTTAACTTCTAATAAATAGTCTAAAACTCTATCAGTAAGTTTACTAATAGAAATTAAATCTATATATGGAATAAGTGAATAATATTTTTCACTAACATTAAATTTACTATAATCATTACCATTTAGTGTAATAATATTCATAACTTCTTTTTCTGTAAAATTTTTATTTATTAAATAATTATATGTATCAAATGGTGTATTATTTACCAAAAAGAACTTTAGTGTTTCTTTTTTCATATCTATATTTTTATATTTTAAAATATCTTCAATAGATAATGTGTTTTTTAGTACAAATGGAATAAACATTGTATCTTTAAAATTATCAAAAATAACATTAATATCTTTAATTGTTTTATTAATTAATACACAATATTGTTTAACATTATAATTATAACAATAATCTTTAACATTAAAGCTAAATTTATAATTATTTTTATTTACAAAAGAACAGAAAATATAAATACCAATAACTATTTCATATAAATCATCTATATCATCCTCAGTTAAATTATCTAGTTTTTTTATTATATTATTAATTTTAACAATAACATCATTTGATTCTGTTTTAACTTCCTTAGATTTACTTAAAAATTTTTCATTTTCTTCTTTATTATATAAATTAAAAACTCTATTTTTATCAAAACTATTTGTTATTAAAAAGAACTTTTCTACTTTTGATATATCTTCTTTAATATATTTTTTTCTTGCTAGATCTATTATTACATGATTCTCTATTATTTTATTAATTTTTTCATAATCATCATAATAAACCATTTCTATATATTTATATAAATATATAAAATTTAATTCATCAAATTTATCTAATTGTTCAACAGCATTTGGAGTAATAATTTTATTATCAGCAAAATATTTAATAACTTCTGGTTCAAATATATAATTATTAAATCTGTTATTATATTCATTATATTGATGTAATAATATTATATATTTTAAAAAATAATCGAATGATTTAGTTAATTTATTTATTAAATCTTTTATTTCATTATCTTCAAAGTCATAAGCATAAGTATGTTTTTTTCTCATTTGAATAAATTCGCTAATTAAAAGTTTACCTTTATCAAATAAAGGCTTTAGTTCATCTAAAGACAAATTTATTCTTCCCTTTTCCATATTCTTATACTCCTAGTAATATTATAACATAAAACTAATAAAAAAATCTCAATATTGAGATTTTTATAAATAATTTTCAGCTTTTACTTCCATATAACTTTCTGGATGTTTACAAACAGGACATACTTTTAAAGCTTTCTTACCTTTATAAATATGTCCACAATTTCTACAAATCCAAATCTTTTCTTCACCTTTTTCAAATACTAAATTGTTTTCAATATTATCAATTAATTTCATATATCTTTCTTCATGATGCTTTTCTATTTCACCAACTTTTTCAAAAAGAAATGCTATTTCAGTAAATCCTTCTTCTCTAGCAGTTTCAGCAAATTCTTTATACATATCTGTCCATTCATAATTCTCACCACTAGCTGCATCTTTTAAATTAGTAAGTGTTTCTGGAATTTCACCATTATGTAATGCTTTAAACCATAACTTTGCATGTTCTTTTTCATTATTTGCAGTTTCTTCAAAAATAGCTGCTATTTGTTCATATCCATCTTTTTTAGCTTTTGATGCATAATAAGTATATTTATTTCTTGCTTGGCTTTCTCCAGCAAATGCAGCTAATAAATTACTTTCAGTTTTACTTCCTTTTAATTCCATAATAATACCTCTTTTCTTATATTAAAATTATAACATTAAAAAAAGGTAATAACAATTACCTTTAAATTAATTTTTTGTTACTTGAATTAAATCTACTTCAACAGGAGTTTCTTGACCAAATAAATCGATAAGTACTGTAAGTTTTTCATTTTCTTTATCTTGACTTTCGATCTTACCAAACATTCCCTTAAATGGCCCATCAATAATTGAAACAGAATCTCCAACTTCTACATCAGTGTTAATTGGTTTAGCTTTTTCTTCTCCATCTCCAATGAATTTTTTAACTTCTTCAGGTGAAAGTGGAATTGGTTTAGCTCCTTTTCCTGATGAACCGATAAATCCTGTTACACCTGGAGTATTACGAACTACATACCAAGCTTCATCACTCATAACCATTTCAATTAAAACATAACCTGGAAACATTTTTCTAACTTTTTCTTTTTTAACACCATCTTTAATCTCAACTTCAGTTCTTTCTGGAATAATAACTCTAAAGATATTATTTTCCATACCCATACTTTCACGTCTTGATTCTAAATAATCTTTTACTTTTTGTTCATGACCACTATATGCATTAACAACATACCACATTTTCTTTTCTTCCATTATAATAACCCCCTTATTAAAGCAAATAATGCATCTAAAGCATAAAAGAATAATCCGAAGAATGCTATCATAAGAATAGTTATTATAGAATACTTAACTAATGTTTTACCATCAGGCCATCTTACAGTTTTACCTTCCTTTTTAACTCCTTTAAAGAATTTCTTTAATTTCTTCACAAAAATCCCTCCAAAAAAAAACACTTCTTTGTGTAATTAAATATTATCATACATATTTAATTATTTCAAGTGTTTTTAATTAATTTCTAATATATTATTAATATATATTTTTTCACCATTTATAGTAAGAAGATAATCATAGCTTTTAGATATTATAGTATAATAATCACTACCATACTTAGTCTTTATAAAAAACCTTTTTTTATATATAAAATCATTAGATCTAAATAATTCATCTATTCTATTTTGAATATCAAATTCACTCTTTACTTCATTTATATTTTCTATATCTTCTTTTTTATCTTTAAATGAATAATAGACTTCTTCATTATTATTTATTTTATCTATTTTATTTACAAATATTTTAGGTATCTCTTTTCTCATATATTCACCTAGAATATTATATGAGTATATAATTAAAAAAATGTTAAAAAAAAGAATATTTAATATCTTAAATATTCTTGTCTTTTCATATCTTTTTCTTTTAAAGATTCTCTTTTATCATAAAGTTTTTTACCTTGACAAAGTCCAAGTTCTATTTTTACTTTATTCTTTTTAAAATATAATTTTAAAGGTATTAGTGTATATCTATTAGTTTCAATCTCATGATTAAGTTTTATTATTTCTTTTTTATGAAGTAATAACTTCCTTTCTCTTCTTTCATCATGATTAAAAATATTACCTTCTTCATATTTAGCTATATACATATTTGTTAAAAAAACTTCATTATTTTTAATTCTTGCATAAGAATCATTTAAATTACATGATCCTTTTCTAATACTTTTAATCTCAGTTCCTTTAAGTTCAATTCCTACTTCTAAAGTGCTTTTTATAAAATAATCATGACTTGCTTTCCTATTTTGTATTTCCATATTATAACTTCCTTACTAAAGCAAAATCAATTTCTCTTCTTTCTGGATATGAACCAATACAACATACAAGAACTTTGTCACCATATCTTAATAACATTTTTCCATTTCTTGAGTATCCATATAGTTTTTCATTATAATCATAAAAACCACTAAATACTTTCTTATGTTCTTCAATATATGCGCTCATTTCTTCTTTAGTTTGAAGACTTAGTAATTCTTTACTTTCTTCTTCTGTTATAAAGAAATCAACTCTTCCTTCAACAAAATCATTAGTGCTTGCAAAAAATCCACTAGGTAAAAGCCCATCAATTGTAGCTTCATATGTATTTCCTATTTTATCTTCCATATAACATGCATTTAAGTAATCTTCTACTGCATATTCACACTTTTCTGTATCAGTTTCACACATAGATATTTTTTCACAAATATCATTTAAATAATTACCCCAAAATTTTAATGTGCTTACATCATGATTTTTTTCAACCACAAATACTTTAAATATTGTATGAACAAGTAAATCTGCCATTCTTCTGATTGGAGAAGTAAAATGACAATACAGTTTACTACCTATACCAAAATGTCCAAAATTATCTACTGTATAACTAGCTTTTTGCATACATCTAAGTAATTTATTACTAAATGCTGTAAAATTACTTTTATCTCTTAAAAATTCAAGTAAATCTGCTATTTGTTTACTACTTACATTTTCAGGATCTATATTGAATGGTAAAACAATTCCAAATACGCTTAACATATCCAAAAATTCTTCTATCTTTTTAGGATTTGGATTACCATGTGTTCTAAACACAAAAGGAATCATATCAGTTGTTATCTTAGATAACTTATCAACCATAAACATTGCAAATGCTTCATTTGCATAAATCATTTTATTTTCAATTAGTTTTTCTGCTTCTCTTTGTACTCTTGGTTTAATACCTATAACATTATCATTTTCATCAAATTCATATTTACGTTCTCTACCATCAAAATCAATTTTACCTCTTCTTTTTAATGCGCCTTCCATAATTTTAGAGGTAACATAATAATTTTTAATTACACTTCTAGTTGGAATGTTTACTTCATTTCCGCTCTTAAAATCACTTTCTTTATTAATATCTATAAATTTACCATCTGGAGTTTTTATCTTTAATAATTCTTCTTTAGTAATTGCATATTTAAATGCTATATCGTCAATTGTTTCATTTTCTTTAACTGTGTATTTTAATGTAACATAATCTTTTGTATCATCTGTATACTTATCTTCAATAATATCTTGTACAGCATCATAATTCATCTTTTGTTTAGATCTAATTACAGATAAGAATACATTAGGATTAATTATTTTTCCAGAATGATCTAGTTCATATTGAACTGTTACAGAAAATCTATCTTCATTTGGATTCAAAGAACAAATACCATTAGAAAGTTCTATTGGTAACATTGGTCCTACTTTATTACCTAAATAATCAGAATTACCCTTTAATTCTGCATACTTCCAAATAGCACTTCCAAATTTAACTTTATCGGTTACATCTGCTATTGCAGTAGTTTCTTCATAATTACCATTTTTTTTCACAATTGTATTTATAGCATCATCTATATCTTTTGTATCTTTTCCATCAATTGTAGTAATTGTTTCTCCTCTTAAATCAACTCTACCATTTTTAAGTGCTTCTTCTACTTCTTCTTTTGTTAAATTTACTCTAATATTTTTTGCTTCTTCTAGTACTTCTTCAGGAAAATCTAAACGTCTTCCAAATTCACTTGCAATTAAAGCTATTTGTGTTTCTTTTCCTGCTGCATTTTTATGACCTATTACATAATCAATTTTCGCAAGTATTTTCTTTTTACCTAAATCTTTTACATAATCTAAATGAACTAAAAGCCCATCTACTAAATTTAATTTTTCATCCTCATCTATAATAACTTCATAAGGTAATTCATCTAATATTTTAATATATATATGACCATTATCATTTACAACTTCTCCAACGCCTCTACCTAATGATCTTTTTAATACCTTTACAACTTTTCCTTCATTTTTTTCTTTGTTTGTCATAGTAATAGCTACCACATCTTTATTCATAGCACCCTTCATTTGGTCTCTAGGAATAAAAATATCATCTCCACCCTTAACAAGTAAATGTGCATTTCCTTTTTCATGAACATCAAGTATTCCAGTAATTAAATCATTTTTAATGTATGTATTACCAGTAGAGCATCTAAGAATACCATCTCTACATAATAAATCTAATTCATGAATTAGTTCTCTTAATTCTTCTACAGTAGAATTCTCTTTTATTAAATCCATTATTTCTTTAGGATTAAGTTTTCTATTATTTTCTTCTATAATTCTTAATATTTCATCTCTCATAATAATACCTCACTAATATTTTAACACACAAATTAAAAAGTTCATAAACTTTTATGAACTTTATATTGTTAATATAAATGATATAACTATAAATGCAAAACCTAATGCATAAGTCAATCTAGTTATAAATTTTTCTGCTCCTCTTTCTTTTGTCTTACCAAGTAACATAGCATTTCCACCAGTAATAATTTGACTGGCATCGCTTGCTTTACCACTTTGAAGTAAAACTATAACAATTAATATAACAGAAATTACTAATAATAATTTTTCCATTTAATTCACCCTCGCTTAAGAATTATACTATATTATTGGTTCAAATGTCAAATATAAGCCTATTTTTCATTTAATTCTTCTTCTATTTTTAATAATCTATTAAATTTACAAATTCTTTCTCCTCTACAAACTGATCCGGTTTTAATAAAAGGAATATTTAAAGCTACTGCAGCATCAACAATAAATGTATCAGTAGTTTCACCACTTCTATGTGACATTATTGGAGTATAATGATTTTTTCTAGCTAAAATTACAGTTTCAAGTGTTTCTAAAAAAGTACCAATTTGATTTGGTTTAATTAATATAGAATTACATAAATGATTATCTATACCATGTTGTAGTTCTTTCTTATTAGTAACAAATAAATCATCACCTACAATATTTAATTCTTTTCCAAGTTTTTCACTTATTAATCTAAATCCTTCATAATCATTTTCATCAAATGGATCTTCAATAGATATTATTGGATAATTTTTAAGTAAATCCATATAATAATCTAATAATTCTTCTCTTGTTAAAAATTTATCTTCTATTTTATATTTCTCATTTTGACTATTGTAAAAAGATGAAGCAGCTACATCTAAAGCTATAAAAACATCTTTACCTGGTTTATAACCAGCACTTTCAATCGATTTGATTATATAATTAAGTGCACTTTTATTATTATCTAAATTTGGTGCAAATCCTCCTTCATCTCCAACAGATGTTGTAAGTCCTTCATTATCAAGAAGTATTTTTAATTCATGAAAAACTTCACTAGCACATCTAAGTCCCTCTTTAAATGATTCTCTTTTTGGTACAATCATAAATTCTTGAATATCTAAATTATTCTTAGCATGCATTCCACCATTTATAATATTAAACATAACCTTTGGTATTTTTTTCTCTCTAGGATTTAAATATTCATATATTTCTTTATGAGATTCTAAAGCAGCTGCTTTAATACATGCTAAACTTACTCCTAGTATAGCATTTGCTCCTAAGTTACTTTTATTATCTGTTCCATCTAATTCTATCATTTTAGTATCTATTTCTTTTTGATGAAACACATCCATTCCTAAAATATTATCTTTAATAATAGTATTTACATTATTAACTGCTTTTAATACACCTTTACCAAAATATCTTTCATCATTATCTCTTAATTCAAGAGCTTCTTTTGTTCCAGTAGATGCTCCTGATGGTACAGAAGAAATTCCAATGTAACCTTTTTCAGTCTTTATTTCAACTTCTATAGTTGGATATCCTCTTGAATCTAATATTTCTCTTGCTTTTACATCAACTATTTTACTCATGTACCCTCCTAATTATTTACAATATCATTATACTATTTTTTAAATAAATATGCTATAATAATTTATATTATGTGGAGGAAGAAATGATAATAAAAGAAATAGATGGAGATACGTTTAATGAATTTGCAAATAATCACATATTAAAAAACTTTTATCAAACAAAAGAATATGGTGACTTAATGACCCATAGTGATTTTTCAGTAATGTATGTTGGACTTTATGATGAAAGTGAAATTTTAGCTGCTAGTCTTATTCTTTATAAAACTATCGGACCTAATATGAAATATGGTTATGCTCCTAGAGGATTTTTAATTGATTATTATGATACACAATTATTAAAAATATTTACAAAAAAAATAAAAGAATACTTTTTCAAGAAAAAATTTGCTTTTATTAAAATCAACCCAGAGATAACATATTCCACAATTGATTTTGATAACAGAACTAAACTCGTTAATTCTAGAAATAAACAATTATTAGAAGAACTTAAAATATTAGGATATGATAAATTAAAAGATAACTTATATTTTGAGTCACTTCTACCTAAATATACTCCTGTAATTAATTTACAAAAATATGATTTTAGTGAATTAGATCCAAAAATTATCAATGATGTTAATGATGCTACATTAGGAGGAATTAGACTTATTGTTGGTAATGAAGATGATATAAGCAAATTATATCCATTTATTGAAAACAAAAATAATAAAACAGAAGTTTATTATAAATACCTATATGAATCATTTAGTAAAAGTAACATGATTGATTTATTACTTGTAGAAGTTAACTATGATACATATGCAAAATATTTACAAAAAAAATATATTTATGAACAAGAAAGAAATGATAAAATTAATCGTGAATTTGATGAAAATCCTAAAGATATAAATATATATAATAAAAAGATGGAATCAGATCAATTAATGAATACAATATCTTCTGAAATTGTTAAAGCAAATACTAAAATGAATGAACATCAAATTAGAGAAATATTAGGTGGTGCTTTAGTAATAAAACATCAAGGAAGAGTTACAATATTTATTACAGGTAATCAAAATGATTATGAAAGTGCAGATATTAAAACATTTATGTTCTATAAGATAATTGAAGAATATAAAAAAGCTAATTATTTATTCTTAGATTTATATGGTATTACTGCTGATTTTAGTGATACAAATCCATATAAAGATTTAAATGAATTTAAATTGAAATTTAAACCTCAAGTATATGAATACATAGGTGAATTAGATTTAATAGTTAATAAACCTTTTCATCAAATACTATGGTCAACTAATAAAATACAAAAAGAATTTTATAAACCAGCAATAAAAAAACAAGCATAAGCTTGTTTTTAATTTTCTCTAATTGTTTTATTAACTGCATAATTAAACACATATAAGAATGTTTCCATCATCATTTCAACTAAAATCCAAATTAATATATATTCAAAACCAAATATTAATATAAAGACTAAAGATGCAAGTGAAATAATATTTCTCATTCTTCTAACAAGTTCTAATTTTCCTCTTGTAAATAAATCCCAATTATCTCTTACATTACTAACTAGTTTATACATATATAACCAAAAAACATATAAAGATAACAATGTAATTATAAGAATTATACTAGGAAGTACTACTTCTACTAATATAAATGTATTACTACTTTTATAATTTAAAATAATATCAACAGCATCTTCTTCAGATAAAGTATTAGCAAGTTCAACATAATTTACTATATATCTATTATTAATAACTTCTTTAATACCAGCATTTTTAGTTTCTATGACAGAATAAAGAGAAAAAACAAAAATAAAAACAACAAGTATTATATTAAAAATATTTGCTACAATTGAAGATATTTTTAATGTAGTTGTTAATTCTTTTAAAGAAATATCTACCCCATTAAAATCTATTTTTTCTTGAATGTTTTTAGTTTCATCACTAACATCTTGTATTTCTATATTTATTTGTTCCATTTTAACATTCAATTCTTCAATATTTGGATTATTCTTTTTCTTTCCCATTTTATATTCCTCTTATTATAATAATAATATATCAAAATATTTATTTTTAATCAATAAAAAAGTTATTTATTAAAAATAACTTAATTAAACATACTTTTCTATATCCTTTGGAACTTTATCGTTTACAATCATACTAATGATTTTATCTTCTTTTTCTTTACTAACATCTTTTCCTGTAATAAATGATAATTCATGAATAATATCTCTTAAAGTATTTTCATTTTTATAGTCACCTGCTTGTAAACGTTTAGCAAGAGAAACTATTGTATCTTTATCAACACTAGTCTTCTCTTTTATTCTATCAAAAAGATTTTCTTTCATTTTATCACCTAACATATTATATGTGATAAAACACTTAACGTTCTAAAAATTAAACATTAACCATTCAGGTTTCCAAATCATTAAAACGCCTATTATTACCATAATAATTCCACCTATTAAGTGAGAATATTTTCCAAATTTATTAGATATAACTTTAATCTCTAATGTCTTCATAGCTATTATAAATATTATAATATCATCTATTAAGAAGAAGAAAACATAAATTAAAGAATATATAATTTTTGATGTATTACTAACGTCATTTATTGATAATATTTCACTAAACATAACTGGTAAACCAAGTGAGCATAATAATTCAATAACATTAACTGAGATAGCTAATAATACAATTCCTAAAAGTGCTAAAATAAATGATTTTTCTTTTACTATTCTTCTAATAGCTTTAATAATTCTTTTTCTATTTTTAGAATCAACTACTTCACATCCATCATCTTGTTTCCTACTTACAAATTTTAATACTGAATACATTCCAAATACTATTGCTATAAATGATATTCCAAGTCTAATATAAGATATCTTATTTAAAAATACAGCTAAATTTAACCAAGATATTAAGAATAAGAAATATACAATAGCAGATGATAATAAAAATGTAATTCCAAGTACCCATTTTCTTCTTTTATTCTCCATTCCTAAAAGCATTGATATTAAAAATATTAATATCCACATTGCACAAGGATTAAAACCATCTACAAGACCAATTATTATTGAAGATAAAACTAATGGAACATCTTTTGCTTTCTTTTTTCCAATAATAGGGATATTATACTCACTCTCTATATATTCTGTTTTATCAGTTTCACTATTATCTACTTCAATATTTTCTTCTACTACTCCTAAATAAACACCAACTTTATCATTATACTTAATATTTCTATAGTACTTTATTGTATTTTCAATTCTTTCTGGAGTATATTTTTCATCAAAACCAGTAATTGCAGTTTCACCTATTACTAAATAAGGTATTCCATTACCACCTTGTTTTAATATTTTATGAACTTGATCATATTTTTCAATATTTTCTTTATGATACCATAGTTCATAAGTATAAAGTTTAATATCATTTTTATCTTTTAAATAAGTATCTAAATATTTTTCTAAAGCTGCACAATGAGGGCACCCATCTCCATAAAATAAATACATATTTAAATTCTTTTCTTCTGCAAATATACTTATTGGAATAAAAAGAACTAAAAATAAAATTATACTGCATATTTTTTTCATATATTCACCTCAAAAACTCATCAAAATCATTTTCTTTATGCTCTCCACATAATCTTCCAATCTCTTTATTATCTTTATAAAAAATAAAAACGGGCATAATTTTTCCAGCATTATATTTTTCTATATCATCAAAATCATAATCTAATTCTTCTAAATCAAAAGAATATTTTTCTTTTATCTTATTAAATACTTTATTCATTATGATACAAGATGGACATCCCAAAGATGAAATCTTTACTACTTTCATTATTTTATTTTCCTTTCTTGAACATTATATGTAAACTTTAACAATAGTTTTCTAGGCATAAATCTAGTGCCAAATACTACTAATTTCATTCTTAAACTTGGAATAATTAGTAATTTATTTTTCTTTAATTTTTTTAATGTATAATCTGTTACATAATCGCTTGTTAATGATTTAACTCCAAATTTAACATGAGCTCTATCATTAAATCCTGTATCAGTAGGTCCTGGACATAATACACTTATTTTAACATTGCTTTTTAAATGCTTCAATTCTTCATAAATTGCCATTGTTAAATTATATACATATGCTTTTGTAGAATAATAAGTTGCCATTAATGGACCAGGTTCAAATGATGCTAATGAAGCAACATTTAATATTTGACCTTTGTCTTTATTTATAAAATCCTTTAAAAATAATTTTGTTAATATATGAAGAGATGTAATATTTAAATCTATCATATTAAGTTCATTATCTAAATCTATTTTATTAAAATATCCACATTCACCAAAGCCTGCATTATTTATTAATAAATCTATTTTATTTTTATATTTTTCATATAATTTAAGTACATTTTCTTTTACACTTAAATCAGTAGGAAAAACTTCTACATTAACATCTTTTAATTCATTTTTTAACTTTAATAATTTATCTTCACTTCTTGCTACTAATACTAAATCATATCCTTCTTTTGCAAGTTTTATAGCAAAATCACGTCCTAGTCCATTAGAAGATCCTGTTATAAGTGCTCTCATATAATCACCTTTAATAATTTTACCATAAAAAATGAAGTATTACTACTTCATTATTTAATTACAGCCTCTACCAGATGTACATACACCACTATTATTAAAGCAAAATTCTTCATTATTTATAGTTTTACAAGTATTACTATTCATAGCTCCATCATTACCTAAATAGTACCATTTATTATTATGTTGTAACCATCCTTTTCTCATAGATGAATCTGTATTAAAATAATACCATGATTCACTATCTGTCCATTTTAGATATTGCCATCCTTTTGCAGCTAATCCATTAGCAAAAGTATAATACCATTTTTCATTGTACATAAACCATCCTGTTTTTCCAATTTTTTCATTATTTTCAAAATAAAACCAATTTAATTCATCATTTATTTTTAATTGATGCCATTTTCCACTTGTTTTAACATCTGTAAAACTTTGTATTGCATCTTTAATATTTTTACTACTATCAGAATTACTAAAAGTATAATTACCATCACTAGAAAAAGTTTGTACAATTGCATCATCAACAAGTTTTGTATGATAAAAATTAGTATTATAATTCATTTGTGAATATCTAAATTGCATAATTGCAGTATTTGATAAATTTAAACTACCTCTACTAATAATTACATTTTTTGGTTTGATATGTTTTATAAAATCTATTGAACTAGATGTATTAGTATCATGATGTCCAACTTTTATTGAATCTAGATTAGAAAGTAATGACTTTGTAGAACTACTAGAAATAAGTCTTTTTTCATCTTGAACTTCCATATCAGCAGCTAGAAGATTCTTAGATGTTCTTTTAGTTCCAGTATATGTAATAAGTTCAATTATTGAGTTTTTATTTTCACCATATGCATATAAATTTCCACCCTTACCCTTACATGTTGTTTCATCTACAGAAGTAAACTCAGCTAATTTAGTTCCATTTTTATCAATACAAATTGATTCATTTTGTGTTGCAGGCTCAGTATTAAATAGTTTTATACTAAAATCCCCAAGTTTTATATCAATTGTTTTATTTGTGATTTCACTTAGTTTTGCTCCAGCATTTTTCATGGCAGTGATAGTTCTATTAAAATAACCTTGATTATCCCAATCATTATCTTTATCATATGCTTTGTTTGGAAGTGTACTATTCTGATATCCATTTTGCCATAAATCATTTGACGTAGTTATATAATCTCTATAATAATATGTGGTATTACTATTAACAAAATGACTCGCTATTTCTCTCATACCGCCAATATGATCAGAATGTGCATGAGTTCCCACTACAAATTTTAATTTTCCTTTACAACCATTTCCAGAACACCCAATCACTTTTTCTAAATATTATATTACATGAGTTACTGTACCTTTTTTACTACTAACTATTGCTTGAGGAGTTCCATCTTTATATGGAGGATTGGCTGAATCAACTAAAGCATAATTTCCATTACTTTCAATTAATATTGCATCTGCTCCACCAACGGAAATATAATGTATTTTAGATACCTTATTTGTTGTTGTAGTACTAGAACTATTTTGTTGTGCTTTATTATTTGTTGTTGTATTATTAGTTGTTGTATTTGTATTACTATTATTATTTGTTGTTGTAATTGTATTTGCATTACTATTATTAGTTGTTGTATTTGCTTTATCACTAGAATTTGAATTAGAACCATTGTTTAAATTTGAATTATTGTTGTTAGTTGTATTTTTTTCATTATTATCTTTTGTTTCATTTTTTATTTCATTTGTTTGAATTGGTTTATCACCATCGATAATATTTTCATTTTTCTTAACATCATCACTTACAAATATACTTTTAATATTATCTAATGTCTTTCCTAAAATTGTTTTTTCTTCTTTAACTATTGGCTTATCAACGATGACTTTTTTTCCTCTTCATTTGTTTCAATTACTTCATGTGGTTCTTCATTTTTTGTTTCTTCATTTCTACTAATAATTTCTATTTCATTATTATTCAAAGAAATATTATTTTGTGTATTTGTATAACTATAATTTTTCTCATCAATTAAAGTTTTAACAAACATAACTATAAAAAAAATTACAAAAATAAAAAAAATCCATAGACACACGTCCATAGTTTTTTGTTTCATACAGCTCACCTACTATAAAAAGTATAACATAACAAAAAAAAGAAGTCACTATTTAGCAACTTCTTCAGCTCTTGTTTCTCTTATAACTACAACTTTAATAGTACCTGGATACTGCATAGTTTCTTCAATTTTATCTTTAATTTCTCTAGCAACTTTATAACTAGTTAAATCATCAATTTGATCTGGTTTAACAACAACTCTTAGTTCTCTACCAGCTTGCATAGCAAATGTTTTATCAACACCTTCTATTTCATTACCAATTTTTTCTAATTCTTCAAGTCTCTTAACATAGTTTTCTAATGAATCATTTCTTGCTCCAGGTCTAGCAGCACTTAAAGTATCTGCTATAGCAACAAGTTCAGAGATAACATATTCGCTTTTTTTATCACCATGATGAGATTCAATTGCATTTAATACAACTTTATCTTCATGGAATTTTTTAGCTATATCAGCACCTATTTCGACATGACTTCCATCTGTTTCAAAATCAATTGCTTTACCTATATCGTGAAGTAACCCAGCTCTTTTAGCAAGCATAACATTTTCTCCAAGTTCACTAGCCATAAGACCAGCTAAATTTGCAACTTCAATACTATGTTGTAATACATCTTGACCATAGCTAGTTCTAAATGCTAATTTACCAATTAATTCAACAAGTTCTGGATCGACTTTTGATAATCCAAGTTTAAATAAAGCTTCTTCACCTTTTTCACGAATTATCTTTTTGTAATCTTCACAAACCTTATCATATAATTCTTCAATTCTTGCTGGATGTATTCTTCCATCCTTAATTAATGTTTCAAGTGTAACTCTTGCAATTTCTCTTCTTAAAGGATCAAATGAAGATAAAACTATTACTTCAGGAGTATCATCAATAATTAAATCAACACCTGTAACAGCTTCAATTGTTCTAATATTTCTTCCTTCTCTACCAATAATTCTTCCTTTCATTTCATCATTTGGAAGTTCTACAGTAGAAACAGTTTGTTCACTTGCAACATCATTTGAGTATCTTTGCATACTAGACACTAGAATATCTTTTGCTTTCTTATCAGCTTCTAATTTAGCGTCATCTTCTCTTTCTTTTAGGTAGACTGAAATTTCTCTATTCATTTCTTCTTCTACTTTTTTCATTACTAAATCTCTTGCTTTTTCTTTAGAAAAACCAGAAATTTTCTCTAAAAGTTCTATTTGCTCTTTTAGAATACTCTCCATTTTTGCATCTTTTTCTTGAATTTCTTTTTGTTTTGCCAATAAATCTTTATCTTTAAGATCTAAGTTTTTTTCTCTTTCTGTTAGTAGTTCATCACGTTTATCCAAACTTTTTTCTCTATTATCAATTCTTTGATTTAGATCATTAAGTTCTTTTTTTCTTTCCTTAATTTCTTCATCAGTTTGTTTTTTTAGTTTAAAACTTTCTTCTTTTAATTCTAAAATGCCATCTCTTTTAGCTTTTTCAGCTTCTTTTTTAGCATCATGAATTAATTTATCAGCTTCCTTTTGTGCAGCACTAACTTTTAATTTATTAAAAATTAAAACAATACTAGCGCCCACAAACAATCCAACTACTACAAGCAAAATGGAGAAAACAGTTCCATTCATAATTATTCCTCCATTATTTCTCTTTCTAGAAGTATTAAAACCTCTAATAATATTTTAAAATTTTATGTCATTATTGTCAACTTCTAAATACCAAACTATTATTATTTTTTACATAAAAAAAGCACTTAATTTAGTGCTTTATTTCTTTTAATTCTTCTTTTCCTTCTTCTGTATTTTATTATTCTAACATGTATTATTCTTATAATTAAAAGCAATACTATAATTAAAACTAAACTTAATATTTTATTTGTCCATAAAAATGATAATAAACTAAATGTCAAAGATTGATTTAATAATAAATCAAATTCATCTAAAACTGTATCTCCATATTTTATTTTTATTGTTCCAAGTTTTGTTCCTATATCATCAAAATATGATACTTTTTCTATACCATCATAAACATATTTTATTTTTGATGAATCAAAATCATTTTTTAAATATTTTTTTAATTCTATATTTGCTTTTATTGGTAATTCTTTTTCTTTTGAATATTTTGTTTTTAATGTTACAACTACATCATCTTTATTTACTATATTTTTATAACTATAATTATTATTAAAATAATTATATGTTTTAATGTGATCTTTAATATGTACTCCACCTTCAGAAGAAAAAGCATTTAGTGTTACTAACAAATAATTAACATCATTAAGTGTAGCAGTTGTTGCTAAACAATAACCAGCTTTTTTTATATAGCCTGTTTTTGCTCCAGTTATAAATGATGCATCACTAGAATTATATCTTTCAATCGTACTTTTAGTTGTTTTTCCATTCGAAAAAGTATATTTTTTAGTTTCAAATACTGTCTTAAATTTAGGATTATTTAAAGCATATTTAAGTATTTGTGCCATATCATATGCACTACTATAATTCTCCTTGTCATAAAGACCTATAACATTAGAAAAATGTGTATTTTTAAGCTTCAATGCAGAAACTTTTTTATTCATTAAATCAACAAAATCTTTTTTATTACCTGAAACAGATATTGCTAAAGCATTTACTGCATCTGCTCCACTAGGTAAAATTGCTCCATATAATAAATCATCATATGTAAGTTTTTCTCCTACTTTAAATCCTGCTGTTGCTACATCCCAATCTATATCATTAATCATATCTTTTGTAATTGTAATTTTTTTATTAAAATCTGATATATTTTCTATAGCAACAATTACTGTCATTATTTTTGTTAAACTTGCAATACTTACTTCATCATGTGAATTATTCTCATCTATTATTTGATTATCATTTAAATTATATATAATATATCTTTCGCTTTTTAAATCTACTTCTTTTGCAAAAACCACATCAAATAATAATATGATAATAAATAAAGCTTTAATTATCTTGTTTTGCATATTTCTTTTTCTCTCTCATCATAAAATCAGTTATTTTTGTTTCAATTTCTACTGCTGCAAGAGGATCTAAATTTGAAATATATACATTTTCTTTTATAGTATCAATTTCTATATCACTCCATATTAAATTTTTTCTTACCTTTAAATCATTATACATATCTGGTGTAATAGCTGTGAAAAAATAACCCCATAATAGTCTTTTTTGACCAATCATAATCCTCTTATTAGTTAAAGCTATAACACAAGAATTAATAAACATAAAAGAACTTACATTCTTTTGCCCACAAAAAACATAAAGTAATTCTTCATATGGATTTAAATGAGTTTCAATAACACTAGAATGTTGTTTTAATCTAAATGCTATTGTTTTTTTATACTTTCTTTTAAATTTTTTTATTTCTTGATATACATTCATAATAATACCTTCTTTGTAATTATTTTAGCACATATTAAATAATAATTGAAGTTTTATAATTTACATATTAGCTATAATATTTTTTATAATTTCATTTATTGATTCAATAACAAAATTATAATTATTCTTATTAAATTCATTTAATATTTCATCAATATCATTTGCTATTCTATTGTTTATATCTTTATTTAAACTATTATTATCATATACAAGTGTAATAGAATTAATATACTCTATAAAATTATCAGCACAACTTTTAGTTAAAAAAGTCTTATTTCTTTCAGAAATTCTATCTATAAAACTCATAGTTGATTTTTTAATAATTTCAGTTTTTGTATTACTTGAAACATACTGCCATATTATTTTTTCATAATTATCTAATAATTTAACATATCTATTAATAATCTCTTTATTTGTTTCATTCATATTATTAATTAGATTCTCTTCCATATTTTTTTTGATTATTGTTTTATTCATAGGTATTTTATATTTTTCAAAAATATGAACAAGTCTTATAATTAATCTATTCTCAAAAGCAGCAAATAAAAAATTATTATCTTCGATAATATTATTAGCTTTTTCATTAATTTTTTTATTAATACTTTTTTCCATGCATAAATTATAACATATTTAAGTTAAGTGTATGTCTTTTTACAGTTAACTTAACGTAAACAAAAAGTAGATTTATATTTAATCTACTTTTATTCACTTCTTAATGCCACAACTGGATCTTGTTTACTTGCTTTCTTAGAAGGTATTAATCCACCAATTATAGTTAAAATAATACTTAAACATATTAAGATTATTGATGAACTTATAGATATAGTAGCACTAATATTATTATTATTTGTTAATGTATGTATTATCTTATTAATTATTGGTATTAATACTAATGTTATTCCAATACCTAGTAATCCAGATAATAAACCAATAATAAATGTTTCTGCATTAAATATAGATGATACATTTCTCTTAGATGCACCAATTGCTCTTAAAATACCAATTTCTTTTGTTCTTTCTAAAACTGAAATATAAGTGATGATACCAATCATAATAGATGAAACAACTAAAGAAATAGATACAAATGCTATTAATACATAACTAACACTATTTACAATCTTCTTAACAGATGACATTAATATTCCTGTAGTATCAGTATAATTTATAACTTTATCTTCCATGTCATCTTTTTCCATTCTTTCATTATACTTTTCAATAAAATCTAAAAAATGTTCTTTAGAATCAAAACTATTAAAGTAAAACGCTATAGATGTTGGTTCATCTTTATCTTGATAACCTAATGATATTAAATTTGATACTGCAGAACCACGATTATTTGAATTAATCATAGCATTCATTATACGTCTAAGTTCTTCTTCACTTAAATCAAACTTAAATGCCTCTGCTATTTTATTTGAATCTACATCAAATGCATTAGCAAGACTTCCCATTAATTTTCCAGTTAATTCTCCTACTTTACTTAAAATATCTTTTTGCATAACTGCTTCAGTCATTTTCTGAGCCATTGTCATAGACATAGTTTCAACTATTGCCTGTTTCATAAATTCACTTGTTATAGTTTCAACTGCAGAACTTATAATTATAGCTCCTGGATTAGTTTCATCTTTAGTAAGAGAAGAATCTTGTTTTTGATAAACCATAATATATCCCTTAACCATATTACTTATTAAGTTAGAATATGTATTTTCATAAACAGATTTAGGAATCACATACTTACTCTCTAAAGAAGATAATAATTTTTGATTTGATTCTTTACTTAAATACTCATTTAATGTTGAATCAACATCATTTGAATAAATAATAGGTATTTTAACTTTTCCAGATAGTGGAGACTCTATACTTTCTTTTGGATTGTTAATATATTCATTTAAATAACCTTTAGCTAATGTTAATAATGTTTCATCAAAACTATTTTTTGCAGGAGTAATATCTGCAGTAATAGATGAAGATATTTCATTCATATAATTTGAAGTAGTATTTTTAATCTGATTCTCATCTAGCTTAATATTAAATGCACTTTCCAACATCTTATTATCAACTTTAATTAAATCTTCAAAATCTAATTGTTGATTATTCTTCTTATCATCAAACTTAGCATTTGAAAAAACATCCACTTCTTTATCATTTAATTGTTTTTTTACAATTTCAGTATTTTTTGATTTATTAATAATAAAATCTATTAAATCTTCAGTATATACAACTCCAGGAGGTAATGCCATAGATGTTGTACCACTTTTTGGTACAACAATACCAACTATTTTAATTTTTAAAGCTTTTTTATATAAAGACTTAATATGTTCTTCATCTTCACTCATATCTTCATAGATTTTATACTTAGAATTATAGTTATATAAATCTGTTTGATTTAAAACTCTTAAATCTAAATTTAATAAATCATCATAAGTAAACTCAAGTGGTTCATTCTTAATATCAACTTTCTGTCCAGCCATCATATCACTTATCATATCATATAATTCATCTATATCACGAAGTCCAAGAAAATATACTAACAAATCAGAGATTTTATGTTTTTCAGATAGTACAATTGCCATCTCATCATATTTTTCTGGCCATTTTCCTGTAATTATATCATATTGCTCATTAAGAGCTTTTTTATCATCTACCATTTGTGAAAAAATACTTGCATATTGAGAATACATACCGCTTACACTAGAGTTTCCATATAAAGAAGAAAATAAACTGTTAGGGTTAATTTTCTTAACTTTATTATCTACTTCTGTATATATTAATGGATCTATACTATAATTATATTTTATAGTAGAAATATCATTTTTAATTTTATTATAATTATTATTTATATAATTTTTAAAATTTCTTAAATCATTTGTACTAATATTAGAAAACATTGATGAAACCACTTGTTTTTCTTTGATAATATTATCATTACTATCTTCTTCTTCATCACTTCCAACCATAGACAATAGCATAGAAGTCATATCAGCATTTTCTTGCATAATTGTAAGAGGATATGAAGAAAGAGTGTCTTCTTGTATTTTATCGATATAATTTTGAAAACCAGTGGAAAGAGCTAAAATTAAAGCAATACCAATTATTCCTATACTACCAGCAAGAGAAACTAAAATTGTTCTTCCTTTTTTAGTCATTAAGTTATTAAATGAAAGAGACAATGCTGTAAGAAATGACATTGAAGTTTTTAAATTTGTACTTTCATTATTTATAGCTGTTTTTTTATCATTAAAAGGATTTGAATCAGATATTATCTTTCCATCTTTTAAATTAATAATTCTATTAGAATATTCTTTTGCTAATTCAGGATTATGAGTTACCATTATTACTAATTTATTATCAGATATTTTCTTTAATATTTTCATTATTTGAACACTTGTGTCAGAATCAAGTGCTCCAGTTGGTTCATCAGCAAGCAAAATATCTGGATCATTTACTAAAGCTCTTGCAATAGCAACTCTTTGCATTTGTCCACCAGATAATTGATTAGGTTTTTTATATATTTGATCTTCTAATCCAACATCAATAAGTGCTTTTTTTGCTTTTTCTATTCCCTCTTTTTTTGAAATACCAGACAAAGTTAAAGCTAGTAATACATTTTGTAATACTGTTTGATGAGGTATAAGATTATAACTTTGAAATACAAAACCAATTCTATGATTTCTATATGAATCCCAATTAGAATCTTTATATTTTTTTGTTGAAACTCCATTTATTATTAAATCACCAGTCGTATATTTATCTAACCCACCAATAATATTTAATAAAGTAGTTTTACCACTACCAGAAGGACCAAGAATTGATGTAAATTCACATTCTCTAAAACTAACACTAACAGAATCTAATGCTTTTTGCTTTAGATTACCAGTCTCATATATTTTTGTTATTCTTTTTAGTTCAAGCATAAGACTCTCCTTTTCTATTAAAAATTAAAAATATTTTAATATATAGTATAAATTAATTAGATAAATATGACAATATTCTTTTTAATATTACTCAATTAATGAAAAGCTTAATGTTATATCTCCACTATTAAGTTTATTATAATTATTAATATGGCCTATTCTTGTATATTTACAATTTACATTTGATTCCTTATTAAACAAAATAAATGAACTATTTCCATCCATAACTAAATCTCCTGGACTTATAGTTTTAATTCTTTTTTTTGATGATGTAAGTTTAGTATATATAATTGCTGATTTTGATAAAGAATTCTTATCATGCATCTCAAGAGTTAAAGGAAACATATTAATAAATTCTTCTACTGTTTTATTCTTTTCAAAAGATATTTCATATGTTTTTCCATTTATTAAAACATTACCTGTATCTGGTACATTTAATTTTTGAATTTCTAATTCTTCTTGTTCTCTCATATATTGCTCTACATTATCTTTTGCAACACAAAAATACAAAATTACTATAAGTACAAATATAAATACTGTAATATAAACAGCCTTAGCTGAATTCTCCATACTACTCACATCCATTATTAAAATAATTATATAATTATATTTGTTTTTAATCAATAAACAAGCCATTTTTTTCCATTTTAAATTATTTTTTCAATTAAAAAAGTCTTAATAAAGACTTTACAAACTAATGGTCGGGAAGACAGGCGGCCTCAATGGCTAATCAGTTCTATTGAGGAATTAAGAGGAGCCCCTATTTATGGGCTTCTCATTTTATTTGATTTTATATAAAATTATAATTTTTGAAAAAAATCTTCTCCCATTCTTCTCCCAAACAGATTAAAAATAAAAATGTTTTTTGTCAATTTTTGGGGAATAATATTTCATTTGTTATTTTATTATTTATAGAAAATGGCGATTTATGTCCATTTTTATTTGTCATCATCTTCCTCATCTTCTTCATCAGAAGCATCATCATAGTATTTACTATAACTAATATAAAAACCTATATTAATTATTGCTCCATTTTCATTAGCAGAAACAAATTTAGATTTTAATGTGGAAAAACCAGATTTATCAAAAAAATCATTAACCATATTTTTTATTTTTTCATTTTCTATTTGCAAAATGTTTTCACCACATACATTAGCAAGTATTCCATTTTTTCTTACATACAAAACTGCACCTTGTTTCATTCCGTCTAAATTTCCGATAATTGAACATTTAACATCTGTATATGAATACTTTAGTTTCTCATAATTATCTCTTTTATCATCTTTTATTTCAGTAGTGAAAGGCAAACCACAATTATCTAATAATTTTTCATTTCTATTTGAATTATCTATTTTCTTAGTATTTTTTTATCATTCTTTAAAAAATCAAACAACTTCATTTTTTCTCCTTACAATCTTATCTTTCTTTAAAGTTATTATATCACTATATATTATTTTTCTCTATCTTCTAAATATTTCCAGTGATAACCCCCGGCAATTAAATTATATCTACAAGCTCGCGAAATGTTTTTAATATTATATTTTTTTTGAGCAGAATCAATACTATTAAAGATTTCCCCAGTTTCAACATTATATACAGGATGGTATAAAACAACATTTGGTTCATGAGTTTGTCCTAAGGATATAGGCATTATTTTTTTATCGCTATTTTTATATTTCCATTGATATCCATGTGCAGATTTACAATCCCCAACACAACAATGTTGAATAGTTTTGTGACTAAACCCTGTTATTCTTGTTATTTCTCTTAAACTTCCATAACTTCTAATAAAAACTCCATTTATATCATATTGTTCTACTTCCTTATGTCTTGCGCTTTTAATACCCATTGGCATTTTATTTCCTAATCTAGTATTTCCTCCAGAATGAATATTATATCCTTTATTTCTATTTGTTAAGTTATATTTTTTTATTAACTCTATTTCCTTTTTTTCGGCTTCTTTCTGGCTTAGATTATCAAATAACACCTCATGTTTAAAATTATTCCAACCATATTTTTTTATTGCCCTATAAAAATATTCATTATGTCTATACCCTGAACCAAAATGCCATCTTCTATTCGGCTTTTGTGTGGTTATTCCAACATATTTTTTTCCATTTGGAGCAGTATGCATATAAACACAAAATAATTTCATTTTTCCTCCCAAATAATAGTTATGTTATTTTTTAAATTTTCCAATCAAGTTTATCACTTTTTGCTCTATTATCTTCTGCCTTTAATAATTGTAAATTCGTATAATGACATAATTTTATTATTTCTTCTTCTGTATCTGCTATTGCAAGTGGTATTATATGGTCTATTTGGACTGGCTCTTTATTATCCCAATCATAACCATAATTATTCTTAAATGTTTCTAACAAATAACTTACAAAATAATTCACATCACACCCTAGTATTTGTGCTGTATGGCTCTTTTTGGTATAGTTTTTTCTAGCAAAACTATCATATATAGTACGCCTAACTTTTAATTTAAGTACATATATTGGATCATTTTCGGCTTTATTTTTAAGATATGCTCTTAACTCTTCTTTGTGTTCATTTCTATACTTTTTAAAATATGCTCTTAATTCATCACTATGTTCTTCTCTATATTTTCTTTTTTGTTCTTTATATTCTTGCTGATCTTTTAGCCTCTCATAAATCTTTTTTCTTGTTTCTTTTATTTTTTCTTGATTATTCTCTCTATATGCTTTTTGATATTCTAATATTTGTTCCCTTTTTTCATCATACCTTTGTTTATTATATGCTCTTATTTGTTCTATATTTTCTTGATAATATCTTTTTTTTGATTCTGCTAATTTTTCTTTATTCTTAATAGCATATTCTTTATGTTGAACTTTAAGTCTGTCCTGATTTTCTTGATAATAATTAGCTCTATATTCTTTTAGTTTATCTTTGTTTTTTATAGCATATTCTTTACTCTTTTCTGCTAACATATCTTTATTTTTAATAGCATACTCTTTTTTATATTCTTTTATCCTATCTTTATGCTTTTCTCTACTAGCTTTGCCTTGTAAATGCCTTTTCTCTAAATTATTTTTATGATATTCTCTGTCCTTTTCTCTGTAATATTCTAGATGTTTTAATCTATTTGCTTTATGCTGTTCGTTTCTACATTGTTTGCATCTTCTATCATATCTATTTTCTCTTTTTATAAAAGTAAAGTCTATTATGTTTTTTTCAATATTACATTTACTACATACTCTTGTTTCCATAAATACTCCAATACTATTTATTTAATACTTTCAAAATATCTTCACCATGTAATTTTACTTTTACATCAGATAATATATTTAATGATTTTAATTCATTTATATCTTTTGGCATACTCCTAATTAGTTTTTCCATTTCATCATCATTGAAAATATAATATGCTGGAACATTCATTTTTTTAGATTTTTCTTTTCTAAAAGTTCTTAACTCTTCATACAAATTATTATTTGAATTATTGATTTTATATTTATTAGCAATACTATTATATTCACTTACGTTAGATGATAACCAACTTTCAGCATTTTCTTTAACTTCTTTTTCAGTAGATAAATCAAATTTAGGATAATTATCTAAATCTCTTTTTATATAACTTACTAATTGATCTACTCTTATAATATTGTTTCTCATTTCTCTAGGTGCATATTTAATATTTAATAACCCTTTAGAATTAGATAAAACTACTAATGGCTTATACCAATTATCATTAAATTTGTTTTTTAATAAAGCAGCTAATAATTTATTTTTACCACTAGCCCAAATCTTTTTCATAATATCATTATGTCTTATTATTTGAGTATATGGTGAGTATATTGATTCTTTTATATTTTTTCCATTAATTTCATATTCTCTTTTAAATTGTCCATTTTGATCTACTGTTATATTTCCAAAAAGATTCTTGCATTCTACTAGATAAGTATATCCTCTAGTAAAAATCATATAATCTATTTGGGCTTTATTACCATCAAATTCAAGAGTTATATCATGAAGAACATACATTCCAATATTAGCATTTTTAAGTTCATATGCTATGTCTTTTTCACCTTGAATACCATATTCAAGAATTCTGATATCTCTATCTATATCATCTTTATTATTTACCTTATCTCTAATGCTTTTTAATTCATCTAATTGTTTTGTTAAATCACTATCTTCTTTTAGAAAAATAACCTTATCAAACTTATCAAAAATACTCATTCTTTTCACCTAAACTGATTATACCATAAAAAAAGTAGATATTTCTATCTACCCTTTTTATTTATTTTGCTTACAATCAAATTAAATACTTTTAATATTATGAAATAAATAATAGCAAAGAATATTATTAATCTTAAAAATATTCTTATTGTAGGTATATCACCAAAACAATACCAACTTAATGCTTCAAATAATACAAATGTTATTATTGCTGATATAAAACCTATTATTAAATGTTTTTTATTTATATTTACTTTTCTTTTATTAATAACTAGATCATATAAGAAATACATTAAACTTGTTCCTAAAATATAAAGAATAATATCATCTACATCAAATACTCCTCTTTTTGTAATAAGCTGAAATGTTTCTAAAAATAATCCAATTAATGCACTTATAATAACATTTATACTAAACTTTTTAATATTGAA
>CACYLI010000010.1 GCA_902775285.1 uncultured Erysipelotrichaceae bacterium
TAATCTAACTGTAAAAACCACAATAAAAGATTCAAAAGAATATTTATTAAATAACTCCAATATTGATTTAATAATACTTGATATTACTTTACCTGATGGCAATGGTTTTAATTTATTTGAAAATACTATTAAAGATTTAAAAATTCCTACTATTTTCTTAACTGCTAAAGATGAGGAAGATGATATTGTTAAAGGATTAAATGTTGGTGCTGAAGATTATATAACTAAACCTTTTAGTACTAAAGAATTAATAGCTAGAGTTAATAGAATATTATTAAGATCTAAAAAGAAAAGTATTATTAAAATAAAAGACATTTCTTTCAATATGGATAAATTGGTATTAATGAAAGATAATACTCCTGTTGAACTAACTGCACTTGAACTAAAACTTGTAAACTTATTATTTAATAACTTAAATAAAGTTGTCAGTAGAAATGTTATTTTAGATAAAATCTGGGATTGGACTGGAAATTATGTTGATGATCATACAGTTACAGTTTATTTCAAAAGAATAAGAGAAAAAATAGGAACAGATATTATAACTACTATTAAAGGTATGGGATATAGAATAGATGAAAAATAAAATAAGATTAAAACAATATTTCATTTCTACTTTTGTAGTATCTATATGTTTATTTGTTTTGTTCCTAGCATTAAACATATATGAATATCATACTTATACAAATAATTTTAATAATAAGATTGGTGCTATTATTAATGTAATTAAAGATAAGTATCCAGAAATTACAGATAAAGAAATTATCACAATATTAAATAGTGATAATTTTGAATCCAATGACTTTTTTACTAAATATGGAATTGATATAAACAATAGATCTGTACTTCTTAAAAATGATAAAGACTATCATACATTTTTAATAATTAATATGTCATTTTTAATAATATCTATAGTTACATTATTAATTGTATTTATTAGATATAATCATAAAAAGGAAAATGATATAAAGGAAATTATAAAATGTATAGAACAAATTAATAAGAAAAATTATGAATTACAAATTGATTCAATATCAGAAGATGAACTATCTATTTTAAAAAATGAAATATATAAAACAACTATTATGTTAAAGGAATCTGCTGAAAACTCTAATAAAGATAAAATGAATCTTAAGAAATCGTTAGAAGATATTTCACATCAGTTAAAAACTCCACTTACTAGCATATTAGTAATGCTAGACAATATTATTGAAGATTCTGATATGGATATTAACATTAGAAATGATTTTGTTAGAGATATAAAAAGAAATGTTGTAAATATTAATTTTTTAGTACAAGCACTTTTAAAATTATCAAAGTTTGATGCTAATACAGTTCACTTTATCAAGAAAGAATATAATTTAAAAAATATAGTTAATGAATCAATTAAAAATGTTTCTACTTTATGTGATTTAAGAAATATTAATATTGAATTAAATATTAAAGATAACTCAAAAATAGTATGTGATTCTAAATGGCAAATTGAAGCTATAACTAATATATTAAAAAATGCTATAGACCATTCTAAAGATAATTCTAGTGTAACAATCAATTTGGACAATAATAGTGTTTATTCTTTGATTGAAATTGTTGATAAAGGTGAAGGAATTTCAAAAAAAGATATATCACATATATTTGAAAGATTTTATAAAGGTGAAAATGCTACTTCTGATAGTATTGGTATAGGTTTAGCTTTAGCAAAAACAATTATAGAAGAAGATAACGGAAATATTAGTGTTGAATCAAATAAAAATGGAACAAAATTTACAATAAAATATTTTAAGTTGTAATGATCGGAATATTAAGATATTACGAGGTATCAAGAAGATGAAAAAATCTTCTTTTTCTTATGGTTAAAATCGCACAGTAAACAAATTTTCATAAAAATGGTAAGTTTTAGTAGAGGTGAGAGAAATGAATAGGAAAGTTGCTATATATGCTAGAGTATCAACTGAACATGAAGCTCAATTATCAGCATTAGATAATCAAGTTCAGTATTATGATGATATTTTAGAAAAGCATCCTAACTGGATTCTATATGATAGATATATAGATGAAGGAATAACAGGTACTTCTATTAAGAAAAGAAAAAATTTTATAAGAATGATGAAAGATGCTCATGAAGGAAAATTTGATTTAATCATTACTCGTGAGGTATCTAGATTTGCAAGAAATACAGTTGATACATTACAGGAAACTAGAAAACTAAAAAAGATTGGTGTTGAAGTATATTTTACTGAAGATAATATCTGGACATTTAAAGATGATGATGGAGAACTAAAACTTACTATAATGGCTACACTTGCTCAAAACGAAAGTAAGAAAACTTCTCAAAGAGTAAAAGCAGGTTTAAGAATAGCATTCATGAATGGAATTTTTATGGGGTCAGGTAATATTTTAGTATATGACAAAATTAATAAGAATACTATGGTAGTCAATCAAGATCAAGCAGATATAGTTAGATATATTTTTAAAGAATATCTAAATGGTGTAGGAACTACTACTATAGCCAAAGACTTAGAAAGAAAGGGTTATAAAACATCTACAGGATTAAATAGATGGAATGCTGCTTATATAACTCGTGTATTAAGAAATCAATTCTATGCTGGAACGATAGTTTATAACAAACAATATATTCCAGATTATCTTGAACAAAAAGCAAGAAAGAATAGAGGGGAAATAGAACAGATAGTTGTTGAAGGTACACATGAACCTATTATTTCAAAAGAAGATTTTGATAAAGTACAAGCTATATTAGATAGACATTCTAAACCATCAGTAACAGGTGATAGGACAGCAATTGGAGTACCTAAATATGTATGGAGTAAGAAAATGATATGTGAATGTGGTTCAACATTTAATAGAAGAAAAGATCACACAACTAACAAAGGTAAGACATATGCTTATGCATGCTATAATAGAAAAACTCATCCTAAAGGTGGAAAATATGAATATGGTTATAAGTATTGTGAAGTTAAAGAAGTACAAGAATGGAAACTTGAGAAAATGGCTGAATTTATATTTAGAAATCTAGTTGAAGATGATCACAATAGAATAGAATTAGAGTTAATACTACTAAATGGTATAAAAATAGATACACATGAAGCTGATGAATTAAATAGTGAAATAAAAAGATATAATAAATTAATAAAAGAAGAATCTACTAAATTAGATAGATTATTGAATTTATATTTAGATAAGAAAGTTAATCCAAATGATTATGAATCATTTCAAAAGAAATTATCTGATAAAATAGAATTATATAAATTAGAAATAGAAGATTTAGAAAAAGAATTAAAAAGATTAGATCCACCTGAAGTTAAAATCGAAAAAGCTAAACAAAGTGTTAGAAGATTATTAGATTTTAATTATAATGGAATTAATGATTTATTAATAGAGGAGGTAGTAGAAAAAATAACAGTACATAAAGATTGGTTCGAATGGAAATTAGTATTTTTAAATGAACCAATAAATTTAGAAGTGAAAGGAAAAAAACAAGATTATTTTATCGTAAAACACGAAAAATAGATAAAAAGTCATTTTAGTCTTAAAAATCATACATTTAAGCGTCCATATTGGATAAGTTAATTATCTGGTTTGACAAGCCGCAATCAACAATAAGTAATAATTAAGACTAAGTAAAATTAGTCTTTTTTATGATATAATAATTAAACAGGTGGTTATATGGGAAAGTACTTAGATAATTTAAATGATGAAGTAAGAGAATATTTTAGTATCTTATCACCAACATTTCCAGAATGGTTATTAGAATATATAGATACCCCAGAAATGGAAAGAATTGGGAAAATAAGTATGAGTTGTGGAGCAGATTACTCTAAATGCTTTAGTTTAAGGTATTGGTATTCTAATTTAGATCATAGTGTTGGAGTAGCATTAATAATATGGAATTTTACTCATGATAAGAAGCAAACTCTTGCTGGACTATTTCATGATATAGCAACTCCAGTATTTAAACATTGTATAGATTTTATGAATGGCGATTCAGAAACACAAGAATCTACTGAAGAAAGAACAACTGATATTATTAAAAATTCAAAAGAAATAATGGCTTTATTAAATAGAGATGGAATAAAATTAGAAGAAGTAGATGACTATCATATATATCCAATTGCTGATAATGATACTCCAAGATTATCAGCTGATAGATTTGAATATACTTTTGCTAGTGGATTAACATTTTTTAGAGTATGGGAATTGGAACAAATAAAAAAGATGTACAATAATATAACAATTGTAAAAAATGAAGATGGCATAGATGAACTAGCATTTAAGGATAAAGAAGTGTGTGAAGAATATATTCATACTATATCAAGACTTTGGCCTGAATGGGTAAGTGATAAAGATAGGACTGTTATGCAATTCTTAGCGGATATGTGTAAATCTATGAGTAATGCTGGGTATTTAACAATAGATGATTTATATATATTATCAGAAGAAGAAATAATTAATATATTTTTAAATTGTAATGATACTTATCTATCTGATAGTTTTAGAAGATTTCAAAATGCTAATACAGTTTATCACAGCAATGAATATGTAGATGGCAGATATTGTGTAAATATTAATGCAAAAACAAGATATGTAAATCCATTAGTTGCAACTGAAGTTGGACCACTAAGAATCAATATGATATCAGAACTTGCAAATCATGATATAAACTCATATCTTAGTTTACCGAAAGGAGGATATTATACATATTTTGATTTTGACTTTAAGCCATATGAATATCCAGTAAAAAAACTAGTAAAAACAAATGCAACAAATAACCAATAATTATTTAAAAAAATGTGTTTGAAAAAACTTTCAGATATGAGCATAAAAAAATAAAAAAATTATAAAATAAGTAATGAAAATATAGTGTACTTAAACCTAAATTGATATATTTTATCGCCTACGTTAGAAAGCGGCAGTACAAGCTGCAATCAACAATAAGTAATAATTAAGACTAGGTAAAACTAGTCTTTTTCTGATATAATTATTATAGGTGATAAAATGAAAAACAAGATTTTTATTTCATTACTGCCATTTGAAACAAAAAGACTAATTATACGAAAAACTTCTGTTGATGATGTAAATATGCTTCTAAAAATGGATAGGCAAGAAGAAACTCAAAAATATTTAGGTGGTATTAAAAATAAAACTAGAGAAGAAAGAATAGCTTTCATTGAGAAAAAACTTGAAAAATTTGATAAAGGTTTAGCAGGGCAATTAACTGTATGCTTAAAAGATGGAACATCAATTGGTTTAATTGGATTGAATATTAGGGAAGAAAACAACACAGGAGAGATTGGCTATATTTTTGATTATGATTATTGTAATAAAGGATATTGCACTGAAGCATGTCAAAAGTTATTGGAGATTGGTTTTAATAGGTTGAACTTAAAATGTATAAGTGCTGATACTGTTGATGGAAACGCAAGCTCAAAAAGAGTTTTAGAAAAGTTAGGTTTTGTATATGAAGATTCTTTTATAAAAGATTCAACAGTTTTTCTTTTATATACAATTAATAAAAATGAAAATGATTTAAAATAATTTTTGTCTTATTTATTCCAAATGAGATTATAGTACAAGCAAATTTGAAAAATAAGTAATAATTAAGACTAGGTAAAACTAGTCTTTTTTGTGTTATAATATTTTATGAAAGGTTCGTCAGGGGATGATATTATGCTAAAGGAAGTCAAAATCGAATTAACTAATAAATGCTCTAGAAATTGTAAACATTGTTCTAGTAATGCTACTAGTAGTATAGGTAATTTAAAAGTATTGGATTTTGATGATGTATCTAGAATAATTAATGAAGCAAAGTTAATTGGCGCTGAAACTATAGTTTTTACTGGTGGAGAACCTTTAATGTATGATAGACTACCAGAACTAGTTGAATTAACTTCAAAATTAGGATTAAAATCAACTATTTATACATTTGCATATAGAACCGATGATACTTTAAATAAATATAGACAATTAATTGATTTAGGATTAAATAAAATAGTTTATTCACTTGCTGATTCACTATCTGATGAAGAAGATATTTCGGTTTATGATAAAACTGAATTCTTTGATAAAGTATTTGAAAATAATAATGCAAGATTAGGATTTCATTACACAGTTTCAAAAGATTCATTCTCTAGATTAGAACAAGTAGTAAACGAAACCATTGAAACATTTAAAAGCAGAAGTTATTTTGATAGAGTTAGTTTATTAAGGTTTGTTCCACATGGTAAAGGAACAACTGATATGGACTTATCAAAAGAAGAATTATTAGCAATTAAAAGTCTTTATTTAAACTCAAATGATAAAGATAAAATTAGACTAGGTACTCCATGGAATATACTTGGTATTGAAAACACCCCTTGTATAATAGCTGATGAAATAATGATAATCGGTTTTGATGGAATAGCTTATCCTTGTGATTCAATTAAATATTTTACTAAATTAGGTATTAGTGGAAATATAAGAGAAAACTCATTAATGGAAATGTACAATTCAGAGTATTTTACTAATATTAGAAAGTTTAATACTGATAATTCTTGTTCTTCTTGTGAACAATACCCTATATGTAAAAGTGGTTGTATAGGACAAAAGATAATTGCTAATTATACTGAAAGTGATGATAAGGTATTAACTTTAAAAAGATGTATTAACTCAAGAGATCCAAAGTGTATGAGGTGAATCATGAAAAAAAGACAAGAAGTATATGATTTATATTGGTATTTTGCTTATGAAAGACAAAATATTTTTTGGAAAAAAATAAATGGAGAATCTGCTCCATGGACTGAAGATAAAATATTACAAGAATATAAGTTTTGTAATAGTTATAGAGTTAATGATAGAGTTAGTCAATATTTATTAAAAAATGTTATTTATAATGGTAAAAAGTATTCTGATGAAGATATGTTGTTTAGAATACTATTATTTAAATTATTTAATAAAGAATCTACTTGGGAATTATTATTAGATAATTTTGAAGATATTACATCAAAATCATTTAATATAAAAGAGCATTCTAAAGTATTAGAAAATGCTATATCAAGTGGTATTAAAATATATAATGACGCTTATATAAGTTGTGCTAATAAAGCATTTGGATATGACAGAAAGCATGATAATCATTTAGCCTTACTTAATAAAATGTTTAATGAAGATAGAATACAAGATAAAATATTAAAATGTAAAACAATGGAAGAAGCTTTTAACATAATTAAAAGTTATCCTTTAATTGGAAACTTCATGGCTTATCAATTAGTAACTGATATTAATTATAGTGAAATAGTTGATTGGAGAGAAGATGAATTTACAGTTGCTGGTCCTGGATCACTTCGTGGAATTAAAAAGTGTTTTATTGATAAAGGTAAAATGAGCAATGAAGATATAATTAGATATATGTATGAACATCAAGAAGAAGAATTTAAAAGACTTAATTTAGATTTTAAAAGAATTGGTAATAGACCATTACAACTTATAGATTGTCAAAATATATTTTGTGAATTAGATAAATATTGTAGACAAGCACTACCAGATTTAAAATCAAATAGAACAAAAATAAAAAAACACTATGTTCCAAAAAAAGAAAAAATAGAATATATATATCCACCAAAGTGGAATATTAAATAAAAAACGCATAAATATTATTAAAAAGAATAATGTTATAATTAATTTAAGTCATTTTAGTCCGTATGAGCGGTTCCTACACCGTTCCAAACATTACTGCAGTACAAGCTGCAATCAACAATAAGTAATATGAAAGACTAGGTAAAACTAGTCTTTTTTGATATAATAGTATTAGAAGGAGAAAAGAAAAATGGAAAAATATAATGATGAAACAATAAAAGAAACAAGAGGATTAATATCAAAAGGGAAATATGGATTAGCTGCAAAAATTAAAGGTTTAGAAGTATGGTTTTGGGGTGATACACTAGAAAAAGTATCTGATGAAATGATTGCATTTGCATTAGATATAGTTAATGCCTATAAATCTAATAAAGAAAAATATGATGGAGAAGCTCTAGAAGAAGTTAAAAATTGTTTGAATGATGAAGAAGTAGATGATTCAAAAATACTAAATCAACTAGGAACGCCTATAATAGATGTTGCAACAGAATTAGGTGCGTGTTTAATGTACGGTGGTGTCGAAGAAATTGGTGATCATATGCCTGAAGTAAGACTTAATAGAAATATTGAAGTAGAGGAAGTTGTATTAAACGGATAAAACAAATAATATAAAAAATATTTCAGCTATTCTAGTCTTATTTATTCCTAGTAGGTCCATGCTACAAGCTGCAATCAACAATAAGTAATAATTAAGACTGGGTAAAACTAGTCTTTTTTTATGATATAATAAAAATACATTCACGGAGGTTTACTTATGGAAGAATTTAGAAAAATAGATGATAAACTATATTATGCAAAATATTGTGATAAGAAAATTGATAACCTAAAAGAAATTAGGAGTTCAATTAAAAATAATAGAGAATTATTAGAATGGGCAATCAAACTAACTAAGGATAAATTTGGAGAAAGAGATTTAGTAAATGGTTTAGCAATATGTGAGGATATGCTTGTTGATTTTAATAATGTTGATAATGAAGTGTATCAAAAACTTGTAGATTTGATTTATTCTAATAGACAAATTGCTAGAATTGTTTTAGATGGTTATAGTAATGGTGGTTATTCATATTTACTAATGACTTTATGGAATCCTAATTTAAAATTAACAGAAGATCAAAAAGCATTTGCAGTTGATGAAGCAATGAATAAAATTGGTACTACTAGATACGAAAATGCTATGAATGAATATTCTAAAGAATTAGATGAAAAAGGTATTACAGATGAACAAACTGTGTATACTGAATTTGGAGGTTCGATTAATCCTGTAGGCGCTAAAACTGGTAATATGTATATGGCTGGTTTATTTAATTCATTAAGTGATACTCAAGCTCATGGTTCAGGAGATTTTGATATAAGATATTGGATACTTAGAAATCCAAATTGGTCATTGGAAGAAAAACAAAAACTAATAATGGATTTTTGGTCTGATGATGAAATATTTGATGAAACTTTAGAACAATGGGAATGGGGATTAGCTAATGATTCTGCAAATTATAAAGGAGAATCACTAACTCGATTTGATAAATATGAAATGTATGATTATTCTTATGAGCAATTATTAAGATTCTATGGGGATAAAGAAACTACTGATAGTGTTTGGGAAGAAATCCAATTTTGTAAGCAAATGAATCAATTAAGATCTCAACAATGGGAATTAGAATTTGTTAAACCAAGAGTTTTAGAAAAAATAGTACAAAATTAAATAATTGCACAATTAAAGAAATAAAATTATTGTTATAAAATAACATAAATAGTTATCTTAGTTCGCAAATTGGTTCTTCATCGTTCCATTCTTTACTGTATGGCAAGCTACAATCAACAATAAGTAATGTGAAAGACTAGGTAAAACTAGTCTTTTTTGATATAATAAATATGGTGATATAAATGGATAATGATCAAATAATAATTCCAGAAGGTTGGACGTATTATGCACATAGAACAAATACAAGTCGATGGGATAAAGATCCATTCAAAATGGATATAATTACAACAAATAAAATAATGAGTGTAGTCACAGAAAGAGACATTTATCAAGAATTAAAAGACTATGGTGACAATTATTTATTAGGGTATAGTACTGGTCAGGGAGAAGGATTTGAAATTAGATGTTTAATATGTACTTTACCTTATTTAAGAACATTAGATGACAAAAATGAAATTAAAAATATTATGTTAAATGAGTTTTATTATGATAAAAGAAATTTTGGAGGTTGCTATGGACAAAGACATCATAGTATACCTCCTAAAGAAGAATTAATAGTTATTGGTATTGGAAATCATGATGAAGTATTTGATAGAGATGAAAAAATAATTTGGACCATTCCAAAAAGATTTTTGGAGTTTTATCAAAAAGAAATAGGAAACAAAAAGAACAGATTAATTGATATTCAAACAACAGATATAAAACATATATAATAGATTTATTATATTTGACAAAATAAGAAGAATATGCTATTTTTTAGTAGGAAGGTGAGAATTATGATTAATTTATTACAATCTAGACAACATCATCATAAATTCTTGCACTTGTTTTGTCGGCATTAAAATTAATAATGTGACAGCAAGTGCTTTTCGTGGTGCTTGTTGTCTATATATATAGAGACTATATAGGCAACTATATAGTCTCTTTTTAATAAATTAAGGAAGGTGAACAATGAAAAAATTACAAATCGGTATAATGGGTTCAGCTGAAGATTTAAATTATAGTAAAGATGCATTGATGTTTGCAAAAGAATTAGGAAAGGAAATTGCTCAAAGTGGTAATATACTTGTTTATGGAGCAGAAAAAGAGTATTCATCACTCTCAACTAATGCTGCAATTGAGGCAAGTAAATATGGAGGTATAACTGTAGGAATAACTTATGGTAAGAAAAAAGACGTATATGGTGAATTTAGACCAACTGTGTTAATACCTTGTGGACTTGAAATTGGTGGAGGAAGAGAATTTACTTTAATCTTATCATGTGATGTTATTATAGCTATTGGTGGAGGTAGTGGAACTTTAACAGAAATGGCTATTGCATATCAAGCTAATATACCTATAATTGCCATAAGCAATTTTAAAGGATGGTCTAAAAAAATGACTAATAAGTATTTCGATGATAGAAAAAGATTGAAATGTATTGAAGCTAAGAATCCAAAAGAAGCGGTAAATACAGCAATTAAACTATGTGAATAAAAATATAAGGAGAGTTATTATGAACGCAAAAAAAATATTAAAAAAACTAGTTAGTTACAATACAATTAATGATATGAATAATGAGAAAATTATTAATTATATTGAAGAGTATTTAAAAAAAATAGGATTTAAAACAGAATATAAAAGTAAGTGTCTTGTGATGAGCATAAATGAAGATTATCCTATAGGTTTTTTAGGACATACTGATACAGTGTCATATTCAAATGATTGGTTATATAATCCTTTTGAACTAAATGAATCTGAAGGAAAGTTATATGGACTTGGGACAAGTGATATGAAAGGGTCAATCGCAGCTATTCTTTCATCAGTATCTAAAATAAATTGGAATAATACAAAAAAAGGAATTAAATTATTTTTTACATATGATGAAGAAATAGGATTTTCAGGTATTAATGAGTTAATTAATATTAAAACTAGATTTCCAAATAATATGTTAATAGGAGAACCTACAAATAATGAAATAATTAATTCAAGTAAAGGCTTATTAGAATTTAAAATTAAATTTAATGGAGTATCATCACACTCAAGTACTCCTGAAGAAGGTATTAATGCTATTGAAAGTTGTATTAATTTTATTAATAAATTAAAAGTCTATTATAATGAATTAAGAAATGAAACAATTGAATCAAAAAATATAACTATGAATATTGGTATAATTAAAGGTGGAAGAAGTATAAATATAGTTCCTGATAGTTGTGAAGTTCAAATTGATTTTAGAACTATAAAAGAAAGTCAAAATAAAAAGATAATTAAAAAAATCAATGAACTTATTGGTGATTATGGAACATATGAAATAATTAATAACATTAATCCATTTATTAGTAAATGTAAAAAAATAAATATGAGTGACTATATAACTGAAGCAAGTTTTATAGATTCAGAAAACAAATATATTTTAGGTGTTGGTCCAATAAACGCGCATAAAAAGGATGAATTTATAACTATAGATAGTTTAAAAAAATTAGAAAGTCAATATATAGAAATTATAAATGATAAAATTAATAATAAATAATTATGAAGACTAGAGTAATCTAGTCTTTTTTTGTGAAGTGTTTGTGATATAATTATAATGAGGTGAAAATATGATTATTACAAAAGAGATAATAATAATATTATTAGCAGTTCTTACTGTGTGTTTAATTGGGTTTAAGAAGTATATTTGGTTTATTTCATTAGGATATGGTTTTTCTATAAGTATTATAGGTATAATGAATCTTGTTTTATTTAGAAATAATATGAATATAGCTTTAGTTATTTCTAGTATTATTTTAATTTTATATGGTCTTAGACTTGGTGGTTTTCTTGCTTATAGAGAATTAAAGGTTAGTACATATAATAAAAAAATGAAAACTGAGATTTCAGATGGAAAGAATATGCCATTTTTTGCAAAAATTATGCTTTGGATTACTTGTGCTTTATTATATTTATTAATGACTTCTCCAGTTATTTATAGATTCATAAATAATGACACTATCGATAATTGTTTTATTATAGGTATGATTATAACAGTAACTGGTATTATTATAGAGTCAGTATCAGATTTACAAAAAAATAAATCAAAGAAAAAGAATCCTAATAGATTTTGTGATTCAGGCTTATTTAAAATTGTAAGATGTCCAAATTATTTAGGAGAATTAATTATTTGGTTAGGAGTATTTATATCAGGATTTACTACATTAAATGGAATTGGTCAATGGATAGTTGCAATAATAGGATTTTTAGGAATTGTTTATATTATGTTTAGTGGCGCTAGAAGACTTGAATTAAGGCAAGATAGAACATATAAAGATAGTGTGGAATATAAAAATTATATTAAGAAAACTCCAATTTTAATTCCGTTTATCCCACTTTATAGTGTAAAAAAACATAAATGGTTAGTTGGATAAAATTTTATACTGGAGTAATATAATTTTTTTTGATATAATTATTGTTGGATATAGTAAAGAAAGAAGGAATTTAGTGTATGAAGAAAAAAATAATAATTATAATTTCTATAGTAGTTCTATTAGTATTTGGAGTAGTATTGTTTTTAATATTAAATAACAAGTCTAATAATAATGAATTACAAAAGGAAAATGAAATTAAAAATGTAAAAAAAGAAGATACTGTTGTAGTATATTTTTCTGCTTCAGGGCATACAGAAACAATAGCAAAAAAGATTTCAGAAAAAGTAAACTGTGATATTTTTGAAATTATACCTAAGCAAAAATATACAAGTACAGATTTAAGTTATGATGATGATAGTAGATCACGTATGGAACAAAATGATAGTACTGCAAGACCTGAAATAGAAAATAGTTTTGATTTTAGTAAATATGATACTATTTATTTAGGCTTTCCTATATGGTTTGGAAAAAATCCAAAAATAATATTTACTTTATTAGATACATATGATTTATCAGGAAAAACTATTATACCTTTTTGTACATCTGGTAGTACACCAATTACTGATAGTGTAGAAGATATAAGAAATTATAATTCAGATTTAAATGTTAAAGATGGTATGAGATTTTCAGCAAGTACATCTGATAAAAAAATAGAAGAATTTATTAGTGAATATAACTAATTCATTTTGAAAGGTGGAAAGATGAAAAAACAAACTGCAGGAAGAGATAATTTGGGAGATCTTGCTCCTAAATTTGCTGAACTTAATGATGATGTATTGTTTGGTGAAGTATGGAGTCGTATTGATAAATTATCTTTAAGAGATAGATCTATGATAACTATTTCTGCTTTAATGGCACAAGGATTATATCCTCAAGTTAAAGCTCATCTTATTTTAGGAAAAGAGCATGGACTAAAAAAAGAAGAAGTAGTAGAAATAGTAACACAACTTGCATTTTATTGTGGATGGCCAAAAGCTTGGAGTGTATTTCCATTAGTGGAAGAGGTATATAATGAGGAATGATTTTGATAAAGAAAACATCTTTGGTTTAGGTAACTCTAATGATGCTTATAAAAAGTATTTTATTGGAAAAAGTTATTTAAACATGCTTGCAAAAGTAGATGATGATAAAACTAAAAAAGTATTAAATGAAGTAAAGTTACAAAATGAAGAACCTACTTCATATCTATGTAAAACTGAAAATGGTGAACATATCATAGGGCATTATATTTTAAATAAAGACTTTGAACCAATAGCTTATATTCCATCTTTAGAAAATTATAAAAATGGAAAACTAATACTGCAAGATTGGACAGATTATTATGAAGTTCCAATGTATACTGAAAAAGAAATTATTAAAAAGGCAAAAGAGTATTTAGAATCAAAAGGAAAAATATAGTTTTATAGAGGCATTATTATGAAAATAATAGAATATGAAGAAAAGTATTTAAATGATGTAAGAAATCTATTAACAGAGTTAGAAGAATATATTGTATCAATTGATGATGATCATTTGGATCAAGTACATCCTGAATATTATGAAAAAATGGCTTTACTTGATTTAGAAGAAGTAAAAAAGAAAAACGGAAAATGTTTTTTAGCAATTGATAATAATAAAGTAATAGGTTTAATAATGGGAATTATTATTGAATTCGATGAATATGATTATTTAGATTATAAGTGCCCTAAAGAAGGAGAAATTACTGAATTAATAGTTACATCTAAAATAAGAAGTCATGGTGTAGGACAAGCACTAATGAATAATATGGAAGAGTTTTTTAAAGAGAAAAAATGTGAATACGTTTTAGTAGATGTATTTGCATACAATAAAAATGCAATCAATTTTTATGAAAAAAAAGGATATCATCCAAGAATGTATACTGATATTAAAAAATTATAATTTATAAAAAAATCTAAAGCAGAATATTTTTTCTGCTTTTTATGTTAAAATAAAGTTGTTTATTAAAAGAGGAGTGAAAAGTATGATTAAATTAGAACAATATAGAGATTTATGGTTATCAGAAAAAATGGATGAAGTAATAGGTTTTTATCCAAGAGAGTTTTATCCACTTGATAATTTTTCTTCTTTTAAAGTTGAATGGAATGGATATTTATATTCTTCTTTAGAAGAAGCATATCAAGCAGCTAGTTTTATGGGGAGTGATGAAGAACTAGTTGAAAAGGTAAAACACTCTCATTCTGCAGATGAAGCTCAAAGAATTGCTTATGCTAATAGAGATAAACAAAGAAAAGATTGGAATGAAGTTAAACTTTTAATAATGGAAGAATTATTAAGATTAAAAATAGAACAAAATCCATATGTAAAAAAGAAATTATTACAAACGGGGGATTATATGATAGTAGAAGATTCTCCTAAAGATGCTTATTGGGGATGGGGAGAAAATAGAGATGGAGAAAATAATTTAGGCAAACTTTGGATGAAATTAAGACGTGAATTAAAAGAGAGGGAATAATATGAAGATATCAACAAAAGGAAGATATGCTTTAAGAGTAATGATAGATATAGCAAAGCATGATGAGAATGAATATGTATCAATAAAAAGCATATCTGAAAGACAAAATATATCTAATAAATATTTAGAACAAATAATATCAAAGTTAAGTAAATCTGGCTTATTAAAAACATCAAGAGGTCATACTGGAGGATATAAATTGTCAAAGGAGTCAAGTGAGTATACAGTAGGAGAAATACTAAGGGTTGCCGAAGGAAATTTAAATATTATTGATTGCATAAAAGACTATGATTGTCCAAGAAAAAATATATGTTCAGCTATTAATTTTTGGAGGGGAATGGATACTATTATAAATGAATATGCAGATTCTTATACATTAGAAGAATTATTGAAATAATAATTCTTTTATTTTTCTTTTAATTCATATTGAAATAGTAGGAAATGAGTTGTATAATCAATATTGAATGGAGGAAATATGAAAGAAATTTATTTTGATAATGCAGCAACTACTAGAATTGATGATGAAGTATTATCTAGTATGATGCCATATTTAAAAAATGAATATGGTAATGCATCTAGTATATATAAATTAGGTAAAAGATCACATGAGGCAATTGAAAAAACAAGAGAAGAGGTTGCAAAAGTCTTTAATTGTGATAAGGATGAAATATATTTTACGTCTGGGGGAAGTGAAAGTGATAATACTGCTATTAAAGGAATAGCTTATGCTAATAAAGATAAAGGTAAGCATATAATTACATCTAAAATAGAACATCCTGCAGTTTTAGAAACATGTAAAATGTTAGAACGTGATGGATTTGAAGTTACTTATTTAAATGTAGATGAAAATGGAATTATTTCATTGGATGAATTAAAAAAATCTATTAGAAAAGATACTATTTTAATATCAATAATGTTTGCTAACAATGAAATTGGTACGATAGAACCTATTAAAGAAATAGGTAAAATATCTCGTGAAAAAAACATTTATTTTCATACTGATGCAGTGCAAGCAGTTGGAAATATTAGAATAGATGTTAAAGAATTAAATATAGATAGTTTATCATTATCTGCACATAAATTTTATGGCCCAAAAGGTATTGGAGTTTTATATATGAAAAAGGGCATTAAGTTTAATGCTTTAATTAATGGTGGACATCAAGAAAAGAAAAAAAGAGCAGGTACTCATAATACTGCTAGTATAGTTGGACTTGGTACTGCATTAAAAATTGCATATGATAATTTAGAAAGTCATAATAAAAATATAAAAGAATTAAGGGATTATTATATTGAACAAGTAAAGGAAAAAATCCCATATATTAAAATAAATGGTGATTTATATAAAAGACTTCCAGGAAATGCAAATATATCTTTTAGATTTATTGAAGGAGAAGGTCTTTTATTAAATCTTGATAATAAAGGAATTTGTGCATCAAGTGGTAGTGCTTGTACATCAGGTTCACTTGATCCATCACATGTACTTTTAGCAATTGGTTTACCTCATGAAATAGCACATGGTTCGTTAAGAATATCAATTGGAAAATATAATACTAAAGAAGAAGTAGATTATTTAATAAAATCTCTAATAGAAATAGTAGAAAAGCTTAGAAATATGTCACCATTATATGAAGAGTTTATGGAAGGAGAAAAATAATGGATTATTCTGATAAAGTAATTGATCATTATACAAATCCACGAAATGTAGGAGAAATAGAAAATGCATCTGGAATTGGAAAGGTTGGAAATCCAGTATGTGGAGATATAATGAAAATATATATAAAAGTTGAAAATAATATTATTACAGATGTAAAATTTAAAACATTTGGATGTGGAGCAGCAATAGCTACTAGTAGTATATCTACAGAACTAATAAAGGGACTAACGTTAGAAAAAGCATTAGAACTTAAAAATGGAGACGTTGTTGATAAATTAGATGGGCTTCCTCCAGTTAAAATTCATTGCTCACTTCTTGCTGAAGAAGCTATTCATGAAGCAATAGCTGATTATTATAGAAAAGAAGGGAAAATGAGTGAAGAGGAAATAGTAAAAAAGTGTAAGTTAAAGAAAAATCATAATTCTTGTCCTCATAAAATATCAAACTAAGAATGTATTTAATACATTCTTTTATGTTATAATCTTTTTGGAGTTGTTAATTATGGATTTTGAAGAGAGTATTTTTAAAAGAAGTATTGTAGATTTTAAAAAATTAGAACAATATGGATTTATTAAAAAAGATAATTTGTATTATTATTCAAAAAATATTATGAATGATAGTTTTAGGGTAGATATAATAATAGATAAAAAAGGAAAGCTAACTGGAAAAATAATAGATATAGAGTTTAATGAAGAATATAATAATTTTAGAATTGAAATAAATAATGGAGCTTTCGTAAACGAAATTAGAAACATTTATAAAGAATTACTTATGAATATTAAAGATAATTGTTTTAATACTAAAGATTTTATTAGTTCACAAGCTAATAGAGTTAATAATTATATAAAAGAAAAATACAAAGATACTCCAGAATTTTTATGGAAAAAGTTTAATGGATATGGAGTTTTTAGAAATAAGAATAATAGTAAATGGTATGCTATTATAATGAATGTTGATAAATCCAAAGTAGATAGTAATAGTAGTGGAGAAACAGAAATTATTAATTTAAAATTAGATAGATTAAAAATACAAGAGTTACTTAAAACTAATGGATTTTATAAATCTTATCACATGAATAGTAATGATTGGATATCTATTATTTTAGATGAAACATTAAAAGATGATATTATTTTTAAATTGATAGATGAATCTTATGATATTATAAATGATAATGAATATTGGATAGTGCCCGCTAATGTTAAATATTATAATATATCAGATTGTTTTGAATTAGATGATGAAATAATATGGAAACAATCAAGCAATATTGAAGTTAATGATATTGTTTATGTATATGCAGGAACACCATATTCATCTATACTATATAAGTGCATAGCAGTAGAAGTAAATATTCCATATGAATATAGAGATAAAAATATTAAAATGAATAAAGTAATGAGAATAAAACTAATAAAGAAATATAATCCTGATAAATATACATTTACATATTTAAAAACTCTTGGAATTAGAGCTATAAGAGGACCCATTAGAATTAATAAAAGTATAAGTAATAAATTAAAATAAAAAGCATTTAAATGCTTTTTTTATATCATATAGAAATTATCATTAGTTTCAGAACCAGTACTTTCTAGTTTTTGTATTCTTGTATCTAATGATTTTATTTGTCTTTCTAATTTTGAAATTCTTTCTTCATAATCTGTATTATTCATTATTTTATTTTGTTCTGGAATCATATTAGGTCCATATGCTTGATATTCACTATTCATGTTATATCCACTTGGAGGAATAAACATACCTGGATTTTGATAACCCTGTTCAATATTCTGATAAAACATACCTCTATTTTTCATACTAATCACCTATAATAATATATGACAAAATTAAAAACTAGTGTATAATATTATGGAAGAGGTGTTTTATGAGATTAAAACATATAAAAAATGCAGATGAAATAATATTATTATCTCCTTATTTAATTAGTAATCCTACTGATTATAAAGGAAAATGGAATACTTTATTTAATAATAATAATCCAATAGAAATAGAAATAGGTACAGGAAAGGGTAAATTTATTATAAGTAAAGCAATAAATAATCCTAATATTAATTATATAGGAATAGAAAAGTATTCAACTCCTTTAGTTGGAGCAACTAAAAAATTAGAGAGTATTAAGATTGATAATTTAAAATTAATTTGTTTTGATGCTTTTAATATAAATGATGTATTTGATAAAGAAATTAGTAAGATATATTTAAATTTTTCTGATCCATGGCCTAAAAAAAGACATGCTAAAAGAAGACTTACATCACCATCTTTTTTAAATAAGTATGATTTGTTATTCAAAAATGATAAAATTATAGAATTAAAGACTGATAATAAAGATTTATTTGAGTATTCATGTGTCACTTTTGAAGAATATGGGTATAATATTACTAAAATAGATACTTCATATCTAGATGAATATACAACAGAATATGAAGATAAATTTATTTCAAATGGAGTAAATATTAATTTTGTTCATGTTGAGAAAAAATAAATATTTTGTTATAATCTTATAGTAGTGGAGAAATATATGTTAAAGAAAATATTAATTATAATTTGTGCTTTTTTATTAGTAGGATGTACAAAAACTAATATTGATAATATGTCATTAGAAGAAATAGTTACATCTACTATAAAAAAAGAATCTAAACTTTATAATACTAATAGTATTGGGTATAAATATTATTTACCTACTGAATTTTCTGTTTATAAAGAAGATGATTTTGTTCAAGAATTATTAAGTCATAATAATTCATATTATTTAAATATAGATGTAGTAAGCTATTATTATAAAAATAATATTGTAAGTGAACATGATTATGATGATTATGAATACTTTACTTTTGAAAATAAAGATAAAAATGGATACTTGAGAATAAGAAAAAATAGTGATTACTTTTTTGTTGAGTTGTGTTATAATTATGCTATAATAGAGGTAGAGGTAAAAGAAGAAGATATAAAATATGCAGTATCTAGAAGTATCTCAATATTAAATTCTATTAGATATAATGATTTGGTAATAGAAAAGTATATTAATGATAATGATTTAGATTCTAGTGAAACTGTTTATAAAATACCAGAACCTAAGAATAAAAATGAATCAAAAAATATTCTTGAATATATTGAAGAATATGAAACTAATGAAGAGCAATAGAAAGAGGTGCATATCATGGGAGTGTTCAGCAAACTTAAAGGCATTTTTTATGACGAAGTAGTAGTTGACGATGATGAAGAAGAAGTAGAATTAAATAAAGTTAATAAAGTTATAAAAAAAGAGCCAATTAAAGAAGTAGTAGAAGAAAAACCAAAGATAGAAGAAATTAATTATAAGACTATTGAAGTTGATAAGGAAGAAGAACCTGTTATAAATAAACCAGAAACTACATTTAGTGAAAGAGATTTATTTAGAAGTGAAAGAACTTTTAACTTTGTTGATTTTGATGATATGGAAGACGAGAAAGAAAAAGAAGTAGAAATACCAAGAAGAAATGTTTTATCATCAAATAATAGAAATACAAAAGTTGAATCACCAACTATTAGTGATACACCTAAAGTATTTAAACCTACACCTGTTATTTCACCAATTTGGGGAGTTATGAACAAAGATTATAAAGTTGATGAAATAAAAGATAAAGAAGTATCAAGTGAAAATCAATTAAGTTCAGCGATAACTTCTTATGATACAGTTAGAAGAAAAGCATATGGTACTTTAGAGGATGAACTAGAAGACACATTAAACTCTATGAATAATATAACAACAGATACTATAAATGAAGAAATTAATAAAGTTGATAAAGATGTTGATTTATTAGAACAAAAAACTTCTAAAATTGAAGATTTAATTAATAAAATAGAAGAAGAAACTAAAGATATGGATAAAACATTATCTATAGGTGAATTAGAAGATAGAGTTGAGTTAGAAAATTTTGAAGATGAAGAAGAAAAAGAAGAAGATAAAAATGATAAAACATTAACTGATGCAACTTTAGAACATGATTTATTCAATCTAATTGATTCTATGTATGATGATAAGGAGGAATAAAAAATGATGGAAACAGTAAAGTTAATAGCACTTATTCTAGTGTGTGCATTATTGATAGTATTAATAGTTCTTGCATTTAAGTTAGATGGAACCATAACAAGAATTAATTTACTTCTAGATGATGTTAATGCTAAAGTAAAAACTCTTGATAGGGTATTTGAATTAGTTGATACCGTAAATGATAAAATTTCTATTTTAGGAGATAGTATTATTGGAATAGTTAGTGGTGGAATAAAAAGAATATTTAAAGATAAAAAGAATAAAAATAAATATAAATTTGAGGAGGAGGATGAAGATGAGTAAGAAAGGTTTTGGAAAATTTTTAGGAGGAATGGCTATTGGAGCTGGACTTGGTTTATTATTTGCACCAGATAAGGGAGAAAATACTAGAAAAATGCTTTCTAAAAAAATTGAAGAATTTCTAAAGAAAGCAAAAGAAATTGATGCTGATGAAGTAAAAGATGAACTTTTATATAGAGTTGAAACACTTCAAGCAGAACTTGCTAATCTTGATAAAGAAAAAGCTAAAGATTTAGCTTTAAAAGAAGCTCAAAATATTAAAACAAAAGCAGAAGAATTATATAAATATGCAATTGAAAAAGGTACACCAGTAGTTGAGCAAGCTGCTGATGAAGTTAGAAAACAAGCATTAAAAGTTGTTAAAGAAGTTGAAAAGAAAATAGAAAATTCTAAAAAGAAATAAAAAGACTTTATAGTCTTTTTTCTTTTGAAAATAATATATATATGATATACTAATATTATAAGAAAGTAGAGGTAGTCATGAAAAAAAGAAATCTAAGTAAAAAAGGAAATATAATTATATCAGTATTTCTAACAATTGTTTCTATTGTTTATACAATACTTGTTAAAAACATAGATGTTAAATCAATTGGTCCTAATAATAGCGAAGTTGGATTTTCTTCAATGAACAAAATGTTTCATAATCTAATTGGTTCTAATATGACAATATATAAAATAACAGAATTTTTTGGATATTTAATATTATTACTAGTTGTAATGTATGGAATAATTGGATTAATTGAATTAATAAAAAGAAAGAATATTTTAAAAGTTGATAGAGAATTAATAATACTTGGATGTTTTTATGTATTAGTGTTAATAGTTTATGTATTATTTGAAAAATTATCAATTAATTATAGACCCGTATTAATAAATGGAGAATTAGAAGCTTCTTATCCATCTAGCCATACAATACTATCTTTATGTGTAGGTATTAGTTCACTTATAATAAGTAGAAAATATATAAGAAGTAAGTATTTAAAAATATTTGATATTGTTACTATTTGTTTAATGGGTATTGTGCTTTTAGGAAGAATAATATCAGGGGTACATTGGATGAGTGATATTATTGGTGGTATTTTAATATCTTTAACATTGATAATGTATTTTAAAACAGCTTATTATTTTAATAAAAACTAAAACTATAAAAAGTGTAAATTTTTTCAATTTTTATATTAAAAATACAAATAATTATGTTAATATATACTTTAAGAGTGTTATATAGGAGTAAAAATGAAAAAAATATATAAATATCTTTTTATAATATTTAGTTTTTTTCTTTTTGTATGTAATACGGAAGCTAAAACTTTAAAACAATTAAAAGATGAATTAAAAAGAGATGAAGCTAATAAATCAACATTAATAAAAAAAGCTAAAGAAGTTCAGGGTAGAATTGATAGTATGAATTCTGAAATGAAAAAATTAGAAAATGAAATAACTTCATCAGAAGAACAAATAGTAGAAAGTAAAAATAGAATTGAAGTATTAACACTTAATATTGAAAAGAAAAAAGAAGAATTAAATAATTTATTATCATTTCGTGAATTAGCATCCTCTGATAATGTATATCTAGATTATTTCTTTAATGCAGTATCATTTTCAGATTTTATATATAGACAAGCAATAATTGAACAATTAACTAAGTATAATGATGAATTGATTGATCAGATGTATAATGCTATAGAAGAAAATAAATTATTACAAGAAAAACTAAAAAAACAAATAAAATCTTCTGAAGATTCTGTTACTAAAGTTGAAAGATTACTTAAAAAATATAATTTAGATATGAATGATCTGGATGAAGAAAAAAGAGATGTAGAAGCAGATATTAAAGCAAGAAAACTTGAGGTAGCTGGATATGAAAAGACATATAAGGAACATAATTGTCCAGAAACTATGGAATTAAATGTATGTATAGATGTACCAATATCAACAGGATTTGTAAGACCTTTAGTAAAAGGATTTATTACAAGTGAGTATGGAATGAGATATCATCCTACTAGAAAAGTTTATACTATGCATAATGGAATAGACATTGGTGGAAATGCTATGGGGACTAAAGTTTATTCAGCAGCTCCTGGAAGAGTAAATAAGATTGTAAAAAAATCTAGTTGTGGTGGTAATATGGTATATATTCAACATACTGTTAATGGAAAAGAATATAGAACTGTATACATGCATTTACATACTATTAATGTTAAAGTTGATGACATAGTAACTATTTCTACTGTAATTGGTACAGTTGGAGGAGGAGAAAGTTATGATGGTTGTTCAACTGGACCTCATTTGCATTTTGGAGTTTTAAAAGGATGGGAAGATTATACATATTATAATCCAAGAAATTATGTTAATTTTCCAAGACTTGGAATATATTTTTATAGTAGATTTTAATAAATCTACTTTTAAATTGACTTTTAATATACATAGTTTTAGAATAACTATTCAAGGAGAAAAAATGAATATACAACTTAAACAATTAGATATTACTTTAAATCAATATTATAATCCAGATTATAATAATATATATCAGTTTAGATTAAGCTTAAAAAATAGAATTGATAATAGAATTAATCAAATAATAAATCTTTTAAAACTATTAAATGATAATCTAAGTGATATAGAATTTATTAATATATTTAATAATGTTTATGACATTAGATTTCAAAATAAAGGAGTATTAAATTTAAACATAGTATCTGATTATAATTTAACTATGATAATAAATTATGCAAGTGATATAAAATTTGATAATGTTTTATATTCTATAGATGAAATAATTGATTTATTTAAAAATAATAATATAGCTTTATTAGGAATAAACTATGTAGAATTTGATTCTGAATATATGAAAAAATATTATGATATATCTAATGTAAATAGAATTAATGAAGAAGAATTATCAAAAGTATATAATTATATTTTAGAGAATACTAGAGTATATAATAATAATTTTATTAAAGATATTAGAGAAAAATTAAAAAGAGAAAAAATATTAAAAGATTTAAACAATTTAATTAATTTCACAAGTGATGAATTTAATTATATAGATAAAAAGTGTAGTCATCAAAAATTGACTTGCAACAATAAATATGGTAGAATTCCTGTGTAAATATGATGATTTAATTTTTTGTTAGGAGGAATTTCACATGAAAAATGATACAATAACTTTAAGAAGTGACGATTTTGCTAAATGGTATACAGATGTTGTAAGAGCTTCACATTTAACAGATTATTCAAGTGTTAAAGGATGTACTATATTTGAACCTAATGGATATGCTTTATGGGAAAAAATGCAAAGTGTATTGGATGATATGTTTAAACGCACAGGACATCAAAATGTATATATGCCAGTATTTATTCCAGAAAATTTACTTAAAAAAGAAGGTGAATTAATTTCTGGATTTGCTCCTGAATGTGCATGGATTACACAAGGTGGAAATGAAGAATTAGAAGAAAGATTTGCATTTCGTCCAACTAGTGAAACTCTATTTAGTGATTATTTTTCTAAAACAGTTAAAACTTACAGAGATCTTCCTAAACTATATAATCAATGGTGTAATGTAGTAAGATGGGAAAAAGAAACAAGACCATTTTTAAGAAGTAGAGAATTTTTATGGCAAGAAGGACATACAGTTCATTCTAATCAAAGTGAAGCAGAAGCTGAAACACATAGAATGTTAGATGTTTATAAAGAATTTTTTGAAAACTATTTAGCAATTCCTGTTATAACTGGAAAGAAAACTGAAAAAGAAAAATTTGCAGGAGCAGAATATACATTAACTGTTGAAGCATTAATGCAAAATGGTGTTAGTTTACAATCCGCTACTAGTCATTATTTTGGACAAAAATTTTCTAAAGTATATGATATAAAATTTGTTAACAAAGATAATCAATTTGATTATTGTTATCAAACTTCTTGGGGAAGTACAACTAGAATGATAGGGGCTTTAATAATGGTTCATTCAGATGACAGAGGACTAGTATTACCTCCTAAAATTGCACCAAAACAAGTAGTTATAATTCCAATTAAAAATGATGAAAAATTAGTAAGTATTAGTGAACACATAAAAGATAGTTTACAAGAAAAAGGATTTTCTACATATATTGATTATAGCGATAAGAGTGCTGGATTTAAATTCGCAGAAGCTGAAGTAAATGGGATTCCGTTAAGAATAGAAGTAGGGCCAAGAGATTTAGATAATAATGAAGTGACTATAGTTAGACGTGATAATTTAGAAAAGCAAGTAATTAAGTTAAATGATGTAATAAATGTAGTAACTCAACAATTAGATAAAATGCAAAGTGATATGTTTAATAAAGCTTTAAATAATCTAAAAGAAAGAACTTATGAAGCAACTTCATTAGACGAAGTAAAAGATATAATGAATAATAAACCAGGATTCGTTAATGCACATTGGTGTGGAAATGAAGAATGTGAACTTAAGATGAAAGAAATAAAAGGAACTAAATCTAGATGTATTATTGAAACAAAAGATTATGAACATGAAAAATGTATTGTTTGTAATAAAAAAGCAAAACATAAAGTAGTGTGGGGAATACAATACTAACAATAAGGAGGTTTTGGTATGAGAACAGATGGAGCATGGATTTATTTTTGCAAAGAATGCAATAATTATCATTTAGTAAAATATGAGACATTTAAAGATGAAAATCCAAAAGAATATGAGGTTTATATAGTTTGTCCTTACACAAAACATAGTAATGGGCAACTATATGATGGAAAGTCATTTCAACCGTATTTAGATTATTTTTATACAATACAAGATAATCTAGTTGATGTTAATTATTTAAGAAAAAAAGAAGCTAGATTAAGAATGAAATAGTGTTAATTATATGCTAATATTTTTAGTAATAAATACTTGACAATTGAATATTTATAATATATAATCAAGTATGTTGAAAAAGAAAGAAAGAGATCCACTCTTCACCAGATGTAAAAGTACATTGGTAAAAAAGCTTATTGTTTTATAACATAGTTTTTTAAGTGGACTCATGTCCACTTTTTTAATTAATAAAAAAATATGGAGGTGCTCAAAATAGCTAAGCAAAATAATGAAGTTCTAGTTAATGAACAAATAACTTTTCCCGAAGTAATGGTAATTGGACCTAATGGAGAAAAAATGGGTATCAAAAATTTAAATGATGCCTTAACATTATCAAAATATGCAGGACTTGATTTAGTACTACTAAATAGTGATCCTAAGAATCCTGTATGTAAAATAATCGATTATAACAAATATCGTTATGAAAAACAAAAACAAGTTAAGGAAGCAAAGAAAAAACAAAGAGAACAAAATCTTGAAACTAAAGAGTATAGATTAAGCGTTGCTATCGATGTTGGAGATTTTGAAACTAAGTTAAGAAATGCTAAAGCTTATCTTGAAAAAGGTCATAAAATTAAAGTTACTGTTAGATTTAAAGGAAGACAATTAACTCATCCAGAATTAGGTAAAGATGTAATAATGAGATTTGCAGAAAGACTTTCTGATGTTTCTGAAATAGAATCTATGCCTAAAATGGAAGGTAGAAGTATGCAGTTATTTTTAACACCAAAAAAATAGAAGGAGGAAATTATTATGCCAAAAATGAAATCACATGGTGGAATTAGTAAAAAAATTAAAGTAAGAAATTCTGGTTCAACTAAAATTGGACATGTTGGAGCTAATCACAATAGTGGAAAGAAACCAACAGACTATAATAGAAAAGCAAGAAAGGGTTCTGTACTTAGTAGCGGAGATGCTAGAAGATACAAAGGACTTATAGGATAAGGGGGAAGTAAATAATGACAAGAGTTAAAGGTGGAGTTGTTTCTAAAAATAGAAGAAGAAAAGTTTTAAAAAGAGCTAAAGGATATTTTGGAAGTAAACATAGATTATATAAGACTGCTCAAGAACAATTATTTCATAGTGGAGCATATAGCTTTAATGATAGAAAGAAAAGAGCAAATGATTTTAGAAAATTATGGATAGCAAGAATTAATGCTGCTTGTAGAAATAATGGAGTAGTATATTCTAAATTCATTAATGGTCTAAAGAAAGCTAATATTGAAATTAATAGAAAAATGTTAAGCGAACTTGCTATTTTCGCACCAGAAGAATTTACTAAATTAGTTTCACTTTCTAAAGATGCTTTAGAAAATAAGACTACTAAAAAAGAATCTAAAGAAGTTGAAAAGAAAGTTGAAAAAGTAGTTACAGAAAAAACAGATTATTCTAAATTAACAGTTGCTGAATTAAAAGATTTATGTGAACAAAAGAATATTGATACAGCTGGTATGAAAAAAGCTGATTTAGTTAAAGCATTAGAAAAATAAATCCATTAAATGGATTTTTTTTTATGAATATGTTATTATATATAACATATTTTTAGGGGGATATATGCCAAAAGATATTGAATATGAAATTGATTACAATAGATTTTTAGTTAAAGATGAAATGAAGCATTTTAATGAAGTGAAAAAAATGAATAATGAAAAATCTAATAAACTATTTATAGATAAACATAATTTAAAAATTAATACTCTATTAAGCAATTTTAATAGTAGATTATCATTTTCATCTATAGCGCTTGTGTCTGTTTATGCTGTATCTTTTATTCTTTCAATGTTAAATATAGTATCTTTACCTGTATTTATATTTTTACTTTCAAGTACAGCAATATCATCTAATATTTATATTTCATATGTAATAAAAGAAAATAAAAAAAGACTTTTAAAAGACTATGGAATTTCAAATGAAGAAGAAATACAAAATAAAATGTTAGATGCCGAATTGAATATAGAGTCACTAAAAAAAAGAAATAATTTTATAGAAAAATATATAATGAATAAAATATATGATATTTCAATTAATAAAAAAAAGAAAGAAATAAACTCTAACCCTGAATCAAACATAGTAAATGTAAGAACATCTAGAGATATAAAAAAGAGTATTTTTGAAATAGAAAGTAAAATTGAAAGTATTTATAGAATGATTGATAAAGAAAATAGTGAAAAATATTTAATAAATGAATTTAATAATTATACTGATTATAAAATAGATGGAAGTTGTTTAAGCTTGCTTGCAACATCTACTGTAACCATATTTGCTCTTTATTTATTATTAACACTTACTCCTATAGCATCACTTTCTATAGCTGGATATGTAGCTTCTTCTTCTTTATTATCTGGAGTAATACTTGGAGCATTAAAACATAAATTCATGAAAAAAAGAAAAAACGAAATACTTAAAAGAATGGAAGAATTTAATATAAGAGTATATAAAGATCATGTGTTAAATTTAGAAAAATACTTATTTTATAATTTAGATTTAAATGAATTAAGTGATGAAATTATATCTTTAGAAAAAGAATTAATAGAAGAAAAAAATAATTTAAAAATAGAAGAGGAAAAAGAAAGAGAATCTATTAAAAGAAGAAATAATCTTAATCAAAGTAGCTTTTTAGAAAATATAAATGAAAAACAACTAAAATTAAAAATGTAGATTTACATAAAATAAAAGAATTATAATTGAAAATAGAAGATATATAAATTATAATAAATCGTAATAAAGAAGGTATTAATATGAAAGATTTTATAGATCCATTTTTATATAATGTTCCACATTTAGATATTCATGGATATGATAGATATGGAGCTACTGCTGAAATTAATGTTTTTATAGATAATAATTTAAGAATAGATAATAAGAAAATAATAATAGTTCATGGTAAAGGAACAGGAGTATTAAAGAAAGAAACACATGAATATTTAAAAAAAGATAAAAGAGTGTTAGAATATAAAACAAATAATTATAACGATGGTGAAACTATAGTTATTTTGAAATAGGAGGTATTATATGCAACAATATTTTGCTACTTCTAAAAAGAATGATGTTTTATTTTTAAATAATGATGATTTAAATCATATAAAAAATGTCATGAGAATGAAAGAAAATGATGAAATAATAGTTGTTTATGAAGACAAAAGTTATATATGTAGTCTTAATAATGATTTGTTATCTGCAACTATTGAAAGTGTTTTTAAAACCCTTTCAAGTGAAATTAGATTAATAGTTCATGTTCCAGTTCTTAGTGAAGAAAAAATGAGTTTTATATTACAACATGGAACAGAACTTGGAATAACAGATTTTATAGTAGTAGATTATGAACATTGTAAATATAAACTTCCTAAAAAAGATTATGAGAAAAAAATTAATAGATGGAATAAAATAATTAAAGAAGCAAGTGAACAATCTTATAGAATAAAGAAACCTATATTGAATTCTATTATAAATCCTAAAAATATCAAAAGTATAGAAGGTGTAAATATAATGTGTTCACTTGACAAAAGGAATGTAAAAAGCATATGTAAAGTATTAACAAAAGATAACTATAAAGGTACAATAAACTTAGTATTTGGACCAGAGGGTGGTCTAAGTCAAAATGAAGAAAAACTATTAGAAGAAAAAGGATTTATTAAAACATCTTTAGGAACTGATGTTCTTAGAACCGAAACTGTTCCTTTAATGATTGCTTCTATAGTTAAATATTTGAAGGAAAGTGAAGAAAATGAGTAATATTGATAAAGTTATAGATGCTTTTGTTACAGGAGATTATTTTTTATTATTTCTAGTTTTAACATTAGCTATTTTAGTAGTTTTAGTTCTTGCTTTAATTAAATCAAGAGGAGAATATAATGAACTACTTAGTTATGAACTAGAAAAGAAAAAAAGAGAAGATGAAAAAAATGGTATTAAAGAAGAAAATAAACCTGATATTTTAGATGATTTAAATTCATTAATGGCTGATACAAAAGAAGATGTAATAGATGCAAATAAACCACTTATAAAACAAATAGATGTTCCAAGTGTAAAAACATATGATGATGTTATAAATGAATATGAATATAATGAAGAAGAAAATGCTGTTATTTCAGCAGAAGAATTAGAAAAAAGAACAAAAGATAGAATGGATGCTTTAGGTAATAGTGACAATCAAATAGCTATAGCTAAATATGAAGAAGAACAAGAGAAAAAAGCTATTATTAGTTATGAACAATTACTTAAAAATGCATCTAATATAACTCTTTCTTATAAAAAAGAAGAAAGAAAAGAAAAAGATGCACCAATAATTAATAAAATAGAAGCTCATAAGAAAGAGGTTAGTGCATCAGAAAATTATTTGGAGGAAGAAGAATTCTTAAAAATACTTAAGAGTTTTAGAACTAAGTTAAATGAAAACATTTTTAATTAAAACATTAGGTTGTAAAGTAAATACTTATGAAAGTGAATTTATTAGAAATTTAATGCTTTCTAATGATTATGAAGAAGTAAGTGAAAATGCAGATATATGTATAGTTAATACATGTACTGTAACAAATACAGCAGATAATAAAAGTAAACAAGTTATTAATAATATAAAGAAAAATAATCCTCATGCAATAGTCGTTGCTATGGGGTGTTTTTGCCAGTTTAGAAAAGATGATATTGAATCTTTAATTAATGCAGATATTATTATTGGTAACAGATATAAATCAAAAATAATAAAATATTTAGATAAATATTTTAAAGATGGGAAAAGAATAGTAGAGTTTGATGAAATGGAAACACTTCCATTTGAAGATATGGAAATAAAAAAATATGAACATCAAAAAAGAGCTTTTGTAAAAATTGAAGATGGGTGTAATAATTTTTGTGCTTTTTGTATAATTCCATATGTTAGAGGGAGAGTTAGAAGTAAAGATTTTAATAAATGTATAATGGAAATAAATGATTTAGCATTATATGATCATAAAGAAATTGTTTTATCTGGTATTCATACTGGACAATATAATAGTGATGGTAAAAGATTATCTGATTTAATAAATAAAATATCTGAAAATCCACTTATTAAAAGAATAAGATTATCATCTGTTGAAATAGTTGAATTAGATGAAGGAATGATGGATATAATAAAAAATAATAAAACATTTGTATCTCATTTACATATTCCATTACAAGCGGGTTCTGATAAAATATTAAAATTAATGAACAGAAGATATGATAAAAAGTATTTTTTAGAAAAAGTAAACGAAATAAAATCTTTAAGAAAAGATATAGCACTATCTACAGATGTAATAGTTGGTTTTCCTGGTGAAAGTGAAGAAGATTTTCAAGAAACATTAGATTTTTGTAAAGAAATTGGTTTTTCAAAAATTCATGTTTTCCCATACTCTGATAGAAATGGAACTGTTGCTTCAAGGATGAAAGATAAAGTACCTGGAAATGTTAAGAAAGAAAGGGTACATAGATTAATATCTTTATCAAATGAATTGGAAGAAAAATATTATAAAAGTTTTATTGGTAAAGAAGTAGAAGTATTAACAGAAGAATTAAAAGAAAACTATTATTATGGATTTACTAGTAATTATATTCCTGTAAAATTACATGGAAATTATAAATTAAATGAAATATATAATGTTATTTTAAAAGAAGAAGATATTAATTTTGAAAAATTTTTATAAAAAAACTTGAAAAAGTAATATGATTATGTTAATATTATATTACTTTGTAATGGCGATGTAGCTCAGTTGGCTAGAGCATCTGGTTCATACCCAGGAGGTCGTGAGTTCGAATCTCTCCGTCGCTACCAAATAGATAATTACTCTGACAATTGTCAGAGTTTTTAATTGCACAAAAAAACACCCTTTGGGTGCACAACCAATTGTATTATAACATGCATTGAATAACTAGTCTACTATTCTTTACAAAATCAATGTACACTAATATAGTAGGAGGTGTTTTTATGAAAAATGTAACAGTAGTCTTAGGGGCTTTTTATGGAGATGAAGGAAAGGGAAAAGTAATTGATTATCTATCATCTGATAATAAATATGCAGTTAGATATTCTGGAGGAAATAATGCAGGTCATTCTGTTGAAGTGAATGGAATAAAATTTGCATTTCATTTGTTACCTAGTGGAATACTATATGATAATGTTAAAGCAGTACTTGGAAATGGTGTTGTTATTGATCCAAAGGTATTAATAGAAGAAATTAACAATTTAAAAGAAAAAGGATATAAAGTTAAAAACTTATACATAAGTGAAAAAGCGCATGTGATATTACCTTATCATATAATTTTAGATGAAACACTTGAAGAAATAAGAGAAGTGAATAAATTAGGTACTACAAAAAGAGGTATAGGGCCAGCTTATTGTGATAAATATGAACGTTCTGGAATAAGAATGGAAGATTTTGTTAGTAAAAGATTTAAAGAATTACTAAAAGAAAATATTAATAATAAAAATCTAATACTAAAAGCATATAAGAAACCTAAATTAAAATTTAGTGAAATATATAAAGAATATAAAGAATATGCAAAAATATTAAAACCTTATGTATGTGATACAGTTACTATGTTACATAATGCAATTAGAAAAGGTGAAAAGATTCTTTGTGAAGGAGCACAAGCATCACTTTTAGATATTGATTTTGGTAGTTATCCATTTGTTACTTCAAGTAATCCAACAATAGGTGGTGCAATTACTGGAACAGGAATAGGCGCTAAATATATTGGTGAAGTATATGGTGTTATAAAAGCATATTCTTCAAGAGTTGGAGCAGGACCTTTTGTAACAGAATTATTGGATGAAACAGGAGATAAAATAAGAGAACTTGGTCATGAGTATGGCGTAACTACTAAAAGACCTAGAAGATGTGGATGGTTAGATTTAGTGTCAATAAGATATTCATGTATGATAAATGGTCTTACAGGTCTATGTGTTAACCATTTAGATACAATTGGTAAATTTGATAAGATTAAAGTATGTGTAGCATATGAATATAAAGAAAAGAAAACATTAGATTTTTCCACTAATATAGATTTTTTAAATAATTGTACTCCAGTATATGAAGAGTTTGAAGGAAATTTTGGAGATATTAGTAAATGTAGAAAATTTGAAGATCTTCCTCTTAAAGCTCAAAAATATATAAATAGAATAGAAGAGTTAACGGATACTCCAGTTAAATTTATAGGAGTAGGAGCTGGAAGAGAGGAGATTATAGCTAGATGAATGAACTATTAAATATATCTCCCATAGATGGAAGATATAAAAACAAAGTAAAAGATTTAGAAAATTATTTTAGTGAATATGCATTAATAAAATATAGAGTTTTTGTTGAATTGTCATGGTTAAAATTTATTATCAAAGAAAAAATAGTTGATGAAGAAATTACTTCTAGTAAAGAAAAAAGTATAGATAATATTTATAAAAAATTTGATGTAAAAGAAGCAAATAGAGTAAAAGAAATAGAATCTACTACTAAACATGATGTTAAAGCTATTGAATATTATTTACAAGAAAAGTTTAAAGAATTGAAACTAGAAAGATTAATACCTTATATTCATATTACTCTTACTAGTGAAGATGTAAATAATACTAGTTATAATCTAATGATAAAGGATGCTTTAAACGAAGTACATTTTAAGGAATTAGATTGTTTAATCAATAAAATAGAAGAATTAAGTAGTGAATATAAAAGTGTACCAATGCTTGGTCATACTCATGGACAAATAGCGACACCAACTACAGTAGGAAAAGAATTCAAAGTTTTTTCTTATAGATTAAAGAGTATATTAGAACTTATTAAATCTTTAAAGCTTAGAAGTAAATTTAGTGGGTCTGTTGGAAATTATAATTGTCATGTTATAGCATATCCAGATGTTGATTGGATAAAAGAAACTGAAAAATTTGTTGAATCGCTTGGTCTTGAATATAATCCACTTACCACACAAATTGAATCTCATGATTTTATATGTATATTACTTAGTTATTTAAAAATATTAAATAATATTATTAAAGATTTAAATAGTGATATGTGGTTATATATTAGTAATAATTATTTTTATGAAAAAACAAATAAGAATGAAGTTGGTTCTAGTGTTATGCCACATAAAGTAAATCCAATTAATCATGAAAATTCAATGGCAAATATAGAAATAAGTAATTCAATAATTGATGCTTTGGTAAATAATTTATCTATTTCCAGGATGCAAAGAGATTTGAGCGATTCAAGTAAGATGAGAAATATTGGTGTTATCTTAGCTCATAGCTTAATTAGCATTAGAGAAACTATGAATGGGTTAAATAAAGTAGAAGTAAATAATGATTTTATACTAAATGAATTGGATAATCATTATGAAGTTTTATCAGAAGCGATACAAACTGTTTTGAGAAAGAATAAATTAAGTAACGCTTATGAATTATTGAAAGAATTATCTAGGGGTAAAAAAATATCCAAAAAAGATATAATTGATTTTATTAATAAACTTAATATTAATGAAAATGATAAAAAAATACTATTAGAATTAACTCCTAAAGAATATATTGGCTTGTGTAAAATAATAGTAGAAAATAATTAATTTAAAAAAGGTAGGTAATATTATGGCAAAATATGTTTTTGTAACAGGGGGGGTTGTTTCAGGGTTAGGTAAAGGGATTACAGCATCATCAATTGCATTATTATTAAAGTCTAGAGGATACAAAGTATTTATGCAAAAGTTTGATCCATATTTCAATGTAGATCCCGGGACTATGAATCCAATTCAACATGGAGAAGTTTATGTAACTTATGATGGATGTGAAACTGATTTAGATTTGGGACATTATGAAAGGTTTATAGATGAAGAACTAAACTATAGTTCAAATATTACAAGCGGAAAAATCTATAGTAATGTAATTGAAAAAGAAAGAAGAGGAGAATATCTTGGTTCAACTGTTCAAATGGTTCCTCATATAACAAATGAAATTAAAAATAAGGTATTTGAAGCTGGAATATCAAGTGGAGCAGATATAGTAATTACTGAGATAGGTGGAACAGTTGGAGATATAGAAAGTCAACCATTTATAGAAGCTTTAAGACAAATTCAATATGAACTTGGCACTAATGATACATTTTTTATTCATTGTACACTAATTCCATTACTATTTGGTTCAGATGAATTAAAAACTAAACCAACTCAAAATAGTGTAAAAGATTTAAGAAATATGGGAATTACTCCTAATGCTTTAGTATGTAGATTACCATATAAAATGGATGATAAAATGAGAGGAAAAATATCTTTGTTTTGTTCAGTTCCAAAAGATAATATAATTGATTCAGTAGATGTTAATAATATATATCAAATACCAATTAATTATTATGAACAGCATATTGATGAAATAATTCTTAAACAATTTGGATTACCCGTTAAAAAAGCTGATTTAAAATATTGGAATGATTTAATAGATACAGTTAATAATTTAAATGGGGAAGTATCTATTGCATTAGTTGGAAAGTATATTGAACTTCATGATGCATATTTATCTGTTCATGAAGCACTTATTCATGCTGGATATGTTTATAATAAAAAAGTTAAAGTAGTTTGGATAGATTCAGAATCTTTAGAAAAGGGAAATACTGATCTAAAAGAAACGTTTAAAGATATTGACGGAATACTTGTTCCAGGTGGATTTGGAAGTAGGGGTATTGAAGGTAAAATAGTTGCTATAAATTATGCAAGAATTAATAATATTCCATTTTTAGGTATATGTTTAGGAATGCAATTAGCAGTAATAGAATTTGCAAGAAATGTTTGTGGTATTAGAGATGCTAATTCAACAGAGTTTGCTCCAACAACAAAAAATCCTATAATTGATTTAATGGCAGATCAAAAATCAATTATTAATATGGGAGGAACATTAAGACTTGGAAATTATGAATGCAAAATAGAAAGAGGAACTCTTGCATATAAAGATTATAAACAAACAACAATATTAGAAAGACATAGACATAGATATGAATTTAATAATAAATATAGAGAGTTATTAGAAGAAAAAGGAATGGTTTTTTCTGGAATAAATGAAAAAGCAAATTTAGTTGAAATAATTGAATTACCAAATCATAAACATTTTATTGCATGTCAATTTCATCCTGAATTTAAATCTAGACCTACAAAAGCTCATCCATTATTTATGTCATTTATAAAATCAAGCATATCTAATAAAAAATGATTTTGACTTTTTATAAAAGTGTGCTATTATGATGTCGGAACTCGAATTCCTTTTTAATGTGACACCTAGTCAAACAGGGCATTTCTTGGCATACCAAATTGATAATTACTCTGGCAATTGTCAGAGTTTTTTATTTGCTCAAAAATATTCGGAAAATAGTAATATTGCGAACTCTATGTCAATGACAAAAAAACTAAATTTTGTGGTATAATTGAACTGACAGATAAATAGTTATTTGTTGAAATGGAGGTTTGATTATGAAAAAATGGTTTAAAATTATACTTGGAGTTATTGGAGGAATTGTTTTATTATTGGGGACTGACTTATTATGTATTTTCACAATTAATAGACCTTTATTTGCAATTAAAAAAGGTAACGAAAGTATGTATAAGGGAATATTCTACGATACTTATTATTGCAAAGAATTATCAATGCCACAAATAAAAGCAAAAGGGACTAAGTTCTCTTGTGCTATTAAGGAATCACAATATGATGTAATTGTGATCTCTGATATAACACTTTTTTATGGTATGTTTGATGAAACAGGTGCAACTCTTGTAATTAAAGACAATGCAAAGACACATTATACTTATGGAGAATGGTATAAAATAGAAAAGAAAGTAAACAATGAATGGTATGAAGTAAAGCCAATTATTGATGATTATGGATTTGATGATATAGCATATATACCTGATGAAAATGGGGAAGTTAAATTTGTAATAGATTGGGAATGGTTATATGGAAAGTTGACACCAGGTGTTTATAGAATTTTGAAACAAGTCAATAATCACTATATCGCTTTTGAGTTTAATATAGAATCATAATTATAATTACAAATTACAATTTATAGATTAGTTCGCAATATTAAGATATTACGATGTTCGGAATGTTCTTGCAATCAAGAACATTCAAAAGGTAGAAATTGAATTTTCTATCTTTTTCATTTTATCCGAAAAATAAGGCTAGAAGTGTGGTATAATATTTTTGACAAAGTTAAAAGGAGAGATAAAGTGAAGAAAAAAATATTATTAAGTTTAATCGTAATAGTAGCATTATTTACTATTACTGGATGTGGTAAAAGTGATAATAAAGAATCATCTAATGCTGCTAAAAATGATGAAGTTGTAAATAAATCATCATGTGTAGCTGAAGAGTATTTATTTCATTCTAAAAAGCGTGTTAAAAATATAATATATCTTGATAAAAACAATAAAATGATCAATTATGAACGTATTGAAACACTTTATGATTTTGATAGCGATAGTGATTTTAATATGAATTATGAAATATGTGAGGATGCCTCAAAAGAGAACTTTAATTATTATACTCAAGTAGGTGATTGTAATCGTGATACGAGAATTTTAACTATAACATCAAAATATAATATTTCAAAAATGAAATCAAAAGAAGCATTCCCTACAAAATATATAAGAGATAATATATCTGATGATTTTATATTAGATTTGGATAATTATTTAAGTATCGTAAATAAAAACGGATATGTATGTGAATAGGAGAATAAAATGAAAAAGAAAATTATTTTAAGCTTATTAGTAATAGTAGCTTTATTTACTATTACAGGATGTGGTAATGAAACAAAATCAAATCAAAAACCATCAAATGGATTTCAATCTAATTTTATTCAAGGAAAAGATAATGATATCGAAAAATACCCAACAATTAAAAACAAAGCATTAGAATTAGAATCTAAATTTATAGATAAAAAATTAAAAGTCAATAAAATAAATTTTGAAGAGTCAACTAACCAACTAATTGTAACTTATTATTTCAATAATGGAAATGATAAATTATTTAATTATTATTCTCTTAATAAAGACAGCAATGAATTTGAGTTCTATAGTTTTAGTACGATGATATATGATGATAATACTTATAAGGTTGTTAGAGATATTATAGTTAATGATATGAATTTTACAGATGAAGAATTACTTGAAATTAATAATGTATCTAAAAATGGGGATTATGTTAGAATTAGAGGTTATAAGTATTTAGTTGATTATGAAGAAAATAAAGATAGCAATGGTTTAATGAAAAAATTTAGAATAATGATTCAAGGGTAATAAAATGTTCAGAATGTTTGAAAAAGTTGAAGGAGTGATAAAGTGAAGAAAAAAATAATATTAAGTTTATTAATTGTATTAGCTTTATTTGTTATTACAGGATGTGGTAACAGTGATAGTAAAGGATCATCTAGTGATAATTTACATAAATTAGAATTTGTAGATATGAGATATAATGAACCAAAGAATTATTCTAAAAAAGAACCTATT
>CACYLI010000011.1 GCA_902775285.1 uncultured Erysipelotrichaceae bacterium
TATAGTTGAACAATATCAAAAAGTTCCTGGATTAATGAGTCCTTTATTAAAGAAAATGATGTTACCTTATAATTACAAAGGAATGTTAAATATGTTAAATCAATATATTGAGGAAGGAAAATTAGGGAAATCCTCTGGGGAAGGTTTTTATAAATATGACAAATCATAAGCATTTGCAAGTGTTATAATGTTGTGTTATATTTTATTTAGCAATTGAGAAAATCTCAATTCATAGATTTGTGCCGATTTTTCGTAAACACGTTAAATTGAGGCCCCAGATTAAAAATAAGTTGCTTATTGCAACTTTTTTTATTGAATTGAATATGTTATCATTATTATGGAGGTATTTATGAAAAAGATATTTTTAATGTTAATTATTTGTTTATTAATGTGTTCTTGTAATAAAAACAATGAAGCAAGAAATGATATGTATAAAATAGGTTATTCTTCCAATTTAATAGATGAAAAAGACAGAAATGAACTAAGAAAAGTATTTGATGAACATAAACTATCTAATGTTGATTTATTTTTTAAATGGTTAGATGATTTTAATAAAGAAGAAGATATGGGCTGTGGTTTAAAGAATTGGGATAAAACAGATACTTTTATTTATAATGATGCTAATTGTATGGATAGATACGAAAAGGTCCATAGTAATTCAGATGGAGATTGTAGAATAACAGCATATGCTTTACTTCAAAATATTATTGAAATAAATACAATTGAAAGTGAATATGGAACATATTTAATGTTTGATATGGATGTTCTTGAAAACAATGAAGATTATAAAATAATAAATGATAATCAATTGGATTTTATTAATTTATTTAATGAAATGGATGTATCTAATATAGAAAAAGAAGAATATAAAAATGTATATCCTAATAAGTTAAAATCACATGATTTTAAATTGAATAGTGATAAAGTATCACTTATAAGTGTTGTTTTACATGATAGTGATTTTAATACATTATTTGTAGGACATGCCGGTGTATTAATTAATTTAGATGATAAATACTTATTTGTTGAAAAAATAGCATTTGAACAGCCATATCAAATAAGTGTAATTAAGTCAAAAAATGATTTAATAGAATTATTTAATAATAGATCTACTTATTTTGGAGATGAAAGTGCAAAAGGACCATATATATATGAAAATGATAAACTGTTATATGAATACAAATGATTTTGATTTTTCTAAAAATGTGATATATTGTTTTTGAAAAACGATAATAATTGTATTTTTTTAGGGTATGGGTTTAGAACTAGTTAAGTAGTTGCCCCATATAAAAATTAGTCGCACTAGCGACTTTTTTAATAGAATAAATAAATTAATAAATTGAAAAATACTTTTGAGGTGCTAATATGATTAATATTGAAGAATTAAAATATAATAAAAAAAATGAAGAATATGAAAGCGGTTACAGAATAGTTTATTTTTATCCAGATGGGAAATATATTATAGGAGAATATTCTAAAACAATAGAAGGATTTATGACTGGTTTTTCTTTATGTGATCCTGTTTTAAGTGATGATGATATTCCTCCTTTTATATCAAATGAAGATTTATTAAATAGATGTTTAAAATCTGTTAAAAATGCTACTTCATGTGCATTATTTAAGACAGATGGAACTTTAATTCAAAAATTAGATAAAACTTCAAATTAAAAAAATTATTATTTTTTTAAATTCCAGATAAACCATTTGTTACAAGATTGTAATTCAATTCCACAATTTCATCAAAAGGTATACTTTTATTATAATTTACACAAAATTTGTATAAAGAAAGAGTTTATGCATGTAATTGATTGTAATATTAAGTTCATGTTTATCAAAATCTTTAATAGTCATATAGTGAAGAAGAAAGTTTTTCTATTTATTATAACTCTTTAACTATATAACTTTAAAGTTCTCTTTTTTCTATGTTAAAATAAATGTAGTATAAATGTTATCAAAACGGGCGAATATTCCATTAATAATTGGTAGAGAATAGATTTTAAATACCATATGATTATATATGAAAGAAGGGATGATTATGGAAATCGGAAAAAAAATTATGGATTTAAGAAAGAAAAATGGTCTTTCACAAGAAGAACTTGCTGAAAAAGTAGGAGTAGCTAGACAAACTATTTCAAAATGGGAATTAGGAGAAACATCACCTGATTTAAAACAGGCAAAAGAATTATCTAAAATATTTAATGTAAGTTTAGATGAATTAACTAATAATGATATTAAAAATGTTTTAGTTGAAAAAACATCTAATACAGAAAAGTTAGCTGGTTTAATTTTAAAACTAATTAGATTTTTAATCATTTTTATAATAATAATTCCAATTCTTTTAATTACATTACGAATTGTTTTTAAAACTATACATCGAAATAATTCTGGAAGATTAATGAATGTTAAAATCACTTGCACTTTACATGATAAAACATACGGATATGATTTCAATTATTTTGAAACAACTGGAGAAATTGAAGCAGCAGGTGGAGATGGATATCTTGCAAATATAACTAATATAGGCAAGTATCCTGATGCATATCAGGCTTTAGATATAATAGATGCTTATGTAAAAAATAATGGTGGAACTTGTGAAAGAAGTGAAGCTGAACCAGTAGAAGAAAAATGATTCATTAGAAGAATATAAGAATTCTTCTTTTTTAATATTATCTATATTCATATATTAATTATAATCTTTTATTTAAACACTTTTTTATTCTTGATTTGATTATATAATTATTTATTATTTAAATATAGTTTAATAATGTTTATAGTGTTTTTATATGTTATAATTTTTATATAAAAAGGAGAAATAAGATAATGAATAAAACTAATATAGTATTTTTAATTTTATTCTTAATAATATTTACTATTATTATTGTATTGTTTTCTAATAAAAAAGAAGAAAAGTATGACAATTATGACTTTAGAATATATTTCTTTGAAGCAGGTAAAGCTGATGCTATTTTAATATCTGATAATGGAAAATATATGATGATAGATACAGGGGAAGAAAGTTTAAGTAATGAAATCATATCATATTTTAAAGTAAATAAAATAACAGAATTAGAATATTTAATAATTACTCATTTTGAAAAAGATCATGTAGGCAGTGCAGCAAGTATTATTAATAATATTAATGTAAAAAATGTTTTAGAAAGTAATTATATAAAAGAAAGTATTTATTATAATAATTATTTATCTGCGTTAGAAGATAAAGGAATAACTGCTACTAAAGTAATTGGAAATTATGAAATTAGTTTAAATGATTTAAAAATAGTTGTTAATGGGACAGATACTTTGTTTGATAAGAATGAAAGTAATAATTCTTCATTAATAGTTTCTATTACTAAAAATAATAATAAATTCTTATTTATGGCAGATGCTCAAAATCAGAGAATTAAAGAGTTTTTAAGTAATAATAGTGAACATTATGATTTTGTTAAAATTCCATATCATGGTAATTATTTAAAAAGATTAGATGATTTACTAGAAAGTATTAATTCAAAATATGCAGTACTTACATGTTCCAATAATGAAGGATGTGAAAGTAAAACAATAGATTTATTAAATAAATATAATATTAAATATTATTTAACAAAAAATGGAAGTGTTAATGTACTATCAGATGGTAATAATATTGTAATTAAGCAATGATATAAAGACTATTAATAATTTTGTTAATAGTCTTTTCTTTTCTTTTAAATGTGATATAATTTATTTAGAATAAAGAGGTATTTATATGGAAATAATTAAAGAATTGATAGAAAGTGAAATCTTTCAAATTATATTAAAATTATTATTAAGTTCTTTTTTAGCAGGGCTTATTGGAATAGAAAGATCTGCTTTAAATAAACCAGCAGGATTTGGTACTCATGCTATTATTGGACTTAGTGCTGCATTAGTAGTTATGGCAAGTGAATATATGGCTATTTATTATAATATAGATGCATCTCGTATTCCTTCTCAAATACTAGCTGGTATTGGATTTATTGGAGCAGGAACAATTCTTAGAAATGGAATAAATGTAAGAGGTGTTACTACTGCAGCAGCTATTCTTTCTGTTACATGTATTGGAATGGCAGTTGGAATGGGTTATTATGATGCAGCAGTCTTATCAACATTAATTGTGTTCTTCATATTATCTATTAACCATGAAGTTACTGGAAAATTTGAAAGATTTGAAATACTAGATATTTCTTTAATAGTAGAAGATAATGCTACAAAAGTTATTGAGGAAATAGAAGATTATTTTAAGGAAGAAAAAATAGTTATTCAATCTATAAAAAAAGAAGAACATAGTAAAAATGTTTCTATAAATATATGTGCAACATATGATGAAAAAAGAATTCATAAGAATCAAATAATAAGTAAACTTATATCAATAAAGAATATAAAAGAAGTAAATGATGAAAATCATTCATTTTAGAAAATGTAAATAGGAGTGTATGTATGAAAAAAGGATTTACATTAGTTGAGTTACTAGCAGTAATTGCAATACTAGCGATACTAGTTATTATTGCTTTACCAAATGTAATGGGAATGTTTAATACAGCAAAACAAAATAGTTTTAACACAGAAGTTAAAGAAGTATATAAAACTGCTCAGCAAGCATGGATAATGAAAAATATGACTGAAAGTGCATCATATGTTGAATATATTAGAGTTAATGGAAAGTATTATGTTTGGACTGGCAGAGGCTTTATTGAGACAACAACTCAAGTATTAGATTTAACTGGTAGAGATAATTTAGATTTTGATATTGTATTTGATAGTGCTGGTAAAGTAATTTATTATGCATCTAGTGATGGAACATTTTGGTATCAATGGACTTCACGTTTGAATATGTATAATGAAATTACTGATGAATTGAAAGTGGAAGATATAACTGAATCAGTTAAATGGTCAGAAGAAGAACCATCTTGTCAAGATTATAATTATACTGTAAGTAATCAAACATCTTTTAATTTTGATTTATTTCCGAGAGTAAAAGCTGCAAAAATAGCAAGAAAATGTAATAATACTGAAGACTTTATTTTAAATAGTGCACATAGAGCTATTGCATTAGATTAATATGAGAAAGGAAATAAATATATGAAAAAAGGTTTTACTCTTGTAGAGTTACTAGCAGTAATTGCAATACTTTAATTATGCTTCAGGAATGAGTATAAAAGATTACATGAATAGTACATATAATACTTCAAATGTATTTTCAGATGCAGTTTTTACTGATGCTGAAAGAGAAGAATATGAATTCTTACCTGATACATATTTAAATTGTGTAAAAAGCATTATAACAAAATATGAGGGTACAAATCATGGACCTGAATATTATCATGAAATTGGTGAATGTGGACAAAAATATGGCACTTTTGATGAAGCTGGTTATGGATGGGGTATTTATCAAACAGAAACAGAAGCTATAAAAGATTCAAGTACTGGTTGTTATGATTTAAGGACTGCTGTAAAGTGTATGAAATAAAAACTATTTTAAATAGTTTTTTATTTTTGCTATAATATTTTTTAAAGGTGAAAAGTATGATTGATACACATTATGATTTATTATCTATTAGTTATGTTGATTATTTAAATAATAATTTTGATAAAATTAAAAAATTTACTGATGAAATTAGAGAGGCTCAAGTAAATTGTGTTTTTGCAAATCTATATTTTATGAGTGAAGAAGAAATGAAATATGAATTACATGAAAATTACTATGATAAAAACATAAGTGTACTTGATATGTTTAAAACTGCAAAAAGTGTATTAGAGTATTATGGAACTGGTATTGATTTTATATATAGTATAGAGGGATGCGACTATATAGAAAAAGAAGATTTAAGCAATTTATATAATGAAGGTCTTAGAAGTTTATTGCTTGTATGGAATAATGAAAATAAATATGGTTCAGGAATTAATACAAGTAAAGGATTAACATTACTTGGAAAAGATTTCTTAAATGAAGCTATAAACTTAAATATTGGAATTGATTTAAGTCATGCTAATATAAATACTTTTAATGATATTGTTTCATTAATTAAAGAATCTAAAAAAGAAGTTATATGTTATGCAAGTCATTCTAATTCAAGATTTTTACATGATATTAGTAGAAATCTAACAGACTCTCAAATCCTTTCATTAAAAGAAATTAATGCTTTTATTGGAGTAATATCAAATATCCATTTTATTAAATGCAATCATTTAAGTTCATATGAAGAAAAAAGAAAAGAATATATTAATCATATAAAATATATTTCTGACTTAATAGGAGTAGATAAAGTAATGTTGTCTACTGATGATATGAGATTTGCAAGTGATAAAAAAGAAGAATATTTATATAGACCAATATACAAATATAAAACTATTAGAAAAGATATAGAAGAAGATTTATTAAAAGTATTTGGAGTAGAAGATACAAATAAAATTTTATATAAAAATGCTAGTAGTATTGTTAAGAAATTAAAAAAATGATAAAATACCTTTATAGGAGTAATATATGAAAAAAGAAGTAAGATTGTCTTTTATATTAAATGCTTTAATAGTAATACTAGAAATAGTAGGTATTATTATTTCATATAAAGTTATGAATAGATTAAGTATTGAATATTATACAATTGATTCAAATATATTAGCTTTATGTAGTTCACTCATTTATTGTATATATATTTTCTTAAATAAAAAAATTCCAAAGTGGTTAAGTATGTTTAAATATATTACTACTATAGGGCTTAGTGTTACTTTTATAGTAGTACTATTTATACTATTACCTATGGCAGGTTATAATCTTTACGCAATGTTTGTAAGTGATTCTTTGATATTTCATCATTTATTATGTCCATTAATAGGTATAATTACATTTATATATTTTGATAAATTAAATGATTATACTTTTAAAGATAGTTTTTATGGTTTAATATTTACTGCTATTTATTCAATTGTATTAATAATTTTAAATATAAAAAATATAGTAGATGGACCATATCCATTTTTAAGAGTAAATTATCAAAGTGTAAGTACATCTATTGTATGGTTTATTGTAATATATTTAATAGCATATTTTATATCATTTACTTTAAGAAAATATAGATTAAGATTTAATAGGAGTAAATAATGGAATATTTAAGTGTCTTTGATAATAATGGAAATAGAACTTCTAGAGTAGTTGTAAGAGGAGACAAAAGCACTATCTTTAATGATAATGAACATATAGGTGTTTCAATTATATTTATTGAAAATAGCGAAGGAAAATTTTTAATACAAAAGACATCTTTACCTAAAAGTGGAGAGTATTCTTCAACAGGTGGTCATATTGATGAAGGAGAAGATCCTTTTGATGTTATTAAAAGAGAAACTATGGAAGAAATAGGAATAGATATAAGTCATGATAATATTATTAGTCTTGGATATAGACTTGTTGATTTTCCTATAAGGTTCTTATATTATTTAAAAAAAGACATAGATTTGAATGTTGTTAAAGTTGATAAATATGAAGTAGATGAAGTAATGTATTTAACAATTGATGAAATAAATGAATTAATAAATAAAGGATTATTTAATAAAGGACATGCATTAATGTTTAAAGAAATATTAAAGTATAAAGAAGGAGAGAAAAATGAAGAAGAAAGAAAATAATAAAATTAATGTGAAAGAGACAAGACAAGTTAATAAAAAATTATTTGCTATTATATATTTATTATGTTCATTTTGCTGTTTAGTAAGTGGAATAATAGATTATAATTTTGCTAATAAGACTGTTTATATTATTGATTTTATATTATTTATAGCATGGTTAGTGATGGGAATTATTTATTTTAGAAAAGGATTTTTAAATAAAAAGTAATGCTTGATTGTATTTGGAACCCATGGCATGGATGTAAGAAATACTCTGAAGGTTGTCTTAATTGTTATATGTATTATTTAGACAAACAAAGAGATAAGGATGGTAGTAAAATTTATAAAGTAAAAACTAATTTTGATTTACCTCTAAAAAAAGATAAAAATGGAGAATACAAAATAAAAAGTGGAACTTTGGTTCATGTTTGTATGACAAGTGATTTTTTCTTAGATGAAGCAGATGAGTGGAGAGAAGAAGTTTGGAATATTATTAAAAAAAGAAATGATTTAACATTTTGGTTACAAACTAAAAGAGCAAATGTCGTAAAAGATAAATTACCATCTGATTGGGGTGTTGGATATAACAATGTAATAATGTGTTTTACTGCTGAAAATCAGATAAGGGCTGATGAAAGAGTACCTATATTATTAGATTTACCATTTAAAAGAAGAGTGGTTATGTGTGCTCCAATGATAAGTGAAATAACATTAGATAAATATTTAAAATCAAATAAAATAGAACAAGTTTTAGTAGATGGAGAAAACTATGATGGCAATAGACCATTACATTATGAATGGGTAGAAAAATTATATAATGAATGTAAAAATAATAATGTTAAGTTTAATTTTATTGGTACTGGAAATTATTTTGTAAAAGATAAAAAAACATATCATATAATTAAAGCTTATCAAGGTGTAATGGCAAGACGTTCTCATTTACAGTTACCCGATGAAAATAAAAATTTAAAATTACAACCAAAGTGTTTAAACTGTAAAAGAAATAATTCATGTAATGGATGTACATGGTGTATGAAATGTGTAAAAAAGAATAATAATTAAATTATTCTTTTAATTTGTTGTATAATAATAGAGTAGTATGGTGGTAGTATGAAAAAGAGTATTGTTTTATTAGTTCTATTTTTAATATTTGTTTTAATATTTGGTTTAATTTTAATTAATAAACCTAGTATTAAGTTAACTATAGATAATAAAGAAATAAATGATGATATAACAATTTCTTATGATGAAAGTTTTGTTTATCCAGAAGTATCATCTAAAATTTTTAATAAAGATATTTCTAAAAAGATTAAATTAGATGGAAAAGTTGATGATAAAAAAGTAGGTACTTATAAACTAACTTATAAATTAAAATATTTAATATACAACATAAAAAAAACTATTAATGTTAATATAGTTGATTTAAAAAAACCAGAGATTACTTTAGTTGGATCTAATCCAGGAAATAGTTGTAGTGTACAAACATATGTTGAAGAGGGTTATACTGCAATTGACGAATATGATGGAGATATAACAGATAAAGTAACTATAAGAAAAGAAAATGATACTATTTATTATGAAGTATTAGATAGTAGCAATAATAAAAATACTATTGAAAGAAAAATTAATATAAGTGATACAGAAAGTCCAAATATAGTATTAAAAGGAAATCAAATTGTTTATTTAAAAATAAATGATGAATATAAAGAAGAAGGATATACAATAACAGATAATTGTGATTCAGAAATAACTGATATTCAAATAGATAATAAAATAGATAATACTAAAGTAGGATCATATGAAATAAATTATATTGTTAAAGATAGCAGTGGTAATGAAAAAAGTATAAAAAGATTCGTTTATGTATATGACCCAGAAGTTACAAAGAATATTGAAGGAGTTGGGACTATTTATTTAACATTTGATGATGGTCCATCAACATATACTTCTAAAATATTAGATATATTAAAACAATATAATATTAAAGCTACATTTTTTGTTACTAAAAATGGAAAAGATGAATTAATAAAAAGAGAATATGATGAAGGTCATACTGTTGCTCTTCATACGTATACTCATGATTATAAAAAAGTTTATTCTAGCGTTGAAAATTATTTTAAAGATTTAGATTTAGTAAGTAGTAGAGTATCAAAAATAATAAATGAAAAAGCTATGATTATAAGATTTCCTGGAGGATCATCAAACACAGTTAGTAAAAACTATTCTAAAGGCATTATGACTACACTTACTCAAGAAGTTACTAACAGAGGATATCATTATTTTGATTGGACTTGTAGTGTAGAAGATGCTGGTAGTTGTGCTAAAAAGAAGAATGATAATGAAAAAGAAGGCTGTATTTATAATTATTTTACAAAATGTTTGTCAAAAAATAAAATGAATGTTGTTTTGATGCATGATATAAAGTATTATACTGCTAACAAGTTAGAAGATATGATTAAATATGCTATTGAACAAGGATATACATTTGAAAAAATTACAATGTTAACACCTAGTTATCATCATAAAGTTAACAATTAATTCACAAATGTTTTACACATATAAAATTGACTATTAAAAATATTTATGTTAAATTAAATATTGTATTAGGAGGAAATATGAAAAAAGTTGTCACATTTTTATTAACAGTATTATTATGTATTCCTTTTGTAGTGTTTGCAGAAGAAGAAAAAGCAAAGGTAAAAGTTTATTTATTTGAATCAGGAGGATGTCCTTTTTGTGAAGCGGAAAGAGAATATTTAGAAGGATTAGATTCTTACAATAAAAAGTTTGAAATTGTTAGTAAGGAACTTTATATTGACCATATAGATTGGGAAGAAGGAAAAGATTACGATTTAGGAGTTCAAGTAGCAGAAGAATTTAATAAAGCTGGATTTAAAGATGCTAGTTATAAAGGTACTCCATTTGTTGTAATTAGTGATATTTATGGAGCTGCTACATATAGTACTGATTTAGAACGTTATATTGATAAAGCTTATGAAGAAGGAGACAGAGATGCTGTTTCTTGTATAATGGCTGGACAAGATGATTGTGTAAGATTTAATGAAGAAGAAAGTAATCCATCTAATCAAATAAAAGGTGGAGCTGTAATTTTAGTTCTTGGTGGAATGTTGTTAGTAGGAGCTTTTGCATATATTTATGCAAATAAGAAAAAATCTTCAAGAGCAGTTGTAGATGATTTTGAAGAAGATAAAGAAGAAAAACCATTAAAAAAAGAATCTACAAAAGTAGTTACTAAAACTGAAAAAGAAAAAAATAAATCTTCAAATAAAACAACTAAAACAAAAACTACAAAAAAACCAACAACTAAAAAACCAACAACTAAAAAAGTAAACAAAAATAAGTAGAAATACTTATTTTTAATTTATTATTAAAATGGTATAATATTAAAGAGAAGAATTTGTTTTTTATTGGAGAAAGATATGGAAGAAAAAATTAAAAGAATGAAAGAATTAATTGAAACATTAAATTATGCATCAAAAATGTATTATCAATTTAGTGATCCAATTATGACTGATTATGAATATGATAAATTATATGATGAATTAGTATCATTAGAAAAAGAAACTAATACTGTTTTTTCTAATAGTCCAACTGTTAATGTAGAAACAGAAGTATCTAAACAATTAGAAAAAATTGAACATTCTAGTCCAATGCTTAGTTTATCTAAAACTAAAAAAATAAGTGAACTATCAGATTTTCTAGGAAGCAAAGAAGGAATTCTATCATGGAAATTGGATGGTCTTACAATCGTACTTACTTATAATGAAGGTAAACTTGTAAGAGGTGTTACTAGAGGTAATGGTATAATTGGAGAAATTGTTACAGAAAATGTTAAAAAGTTTAAAAATATTCCATTTACAATACCTTATAAAGGAGAACTTGTATTAAGAGGAGAAGCTATCATTAAATATTCAGATTTTAATAAAATGAATGATGAATTTAGTGAAGATGATATTCAATATAAAAATCCAAGAAACTTATGTTCTGGATCTGTAAGACAACTTGATAGTAATATAACTGCATCTAGAAATGTAAATTGTATAATATTTGCTTTAATTAGTGCTAGTGATGAAATACCAAATTCTAAAATGGAACAATTTAAATGGTTAGAATCTCTTGGATTTGAATGTGTAGAAAGAGTTAAAGTAACAAGTGATACTATAGAAAAAGAAGTTTTAAATTATAAAGAAAAGATTAAAACATATGATATACCATCAGATGGACTTGTATTAACTTTTGATGATACTAAATATGGTTTGAGTTTAGGTAGTACTGCTAAAGCTCCAAGACATTCAATAGCATTTAAATGGAAAGATGATACAGTTGTAACAAAACTTTTAGATGTTGAATGGAGTGCATCAAGAACTGGTCTTATTAATCCTGTAGCTATATTTGAACCTGTTGAAATAGAAGGTACAATTGTATCTCGTGCATCAGTTCATAATATATCTATAATGAAAAGATTAAAACTTGGTATAGGAGATACAATAGAAGTATTTAAGGCAAATATGATTATTCCACAAATAGCTTCTAATTTAACTATGAGTGATACAATAGAAATACCAGGCACTTGTCCAGTATGTAATCATGAAACTAAAATAGTAGAAAATAATGGAGTAAAATATTTATATTGTTTAAATGACTTTTGTCATGCAAAGTTTATAAAAAGATTAGATTTATTCACAAGTAGAAATGCTATGAATATAGATGGAATAAGTGAACAAATACTAACTAAATTATTTAAAGAAGGAATTATTTATGATTATAAAGATATATATCATTTAGATAAATATAAAAACCAAATAATAAAATTTGAAGGATTTGGTTTAAAATCATATGAAAATATGATTAATAGTATAGAAAAATCAAGAAAAGTTAAAATAGCTAATTTTATATATGCTCTTGGTATAGAAGAAATAGGTTTATCTAGAGCTAAATTAATATGTAAGAAATGTAATAATGATATAAATAAAATAAGAAATATTTCATTAGAAGAATTAAGTAATATAGATGGAGTAGGAGAAGTAATTGCAAAAAAATGGGTTGATTTCTTTAGTAATGAAGAAATATCTAAATCAATTGATGAATTATTAAAAGAAATAGAATTTGTTGATGTAGATAATAATAAAAACTCTTTAGAAAATTTAGTATTTGTAATAACTGGATCTTTAAATAAATTTAATAATCGTGATGAAATGATAGAATTTATAGAAGAAAATGGTGGTAAAGTAATAAGTGCAATATCATCAAAAGTAAACTATTTAATTAATAATGATGTTAATAGTACATCTACTAAAAATAAGAAAGCTCATGAATTAAATATTAAAATTATTAGTGAAGAAGATTTACTTAATATGGTGAAATAATGAAAAAGAAAACATTTATAATACTTTTAAGTTTAATATTATTTATATGTATGATGATTTTATTTGTTTCATATAAATTAAATAATAATGCTACATTTTATAGTGAAATATATCATGGAAGAGGTCATGATATATTTATTCCAAAATATTCTTATTTAGAAAGTGAATGTTGTTTTACAGCAGCTACATTTTATAGTTTAAAAAGTAAAAAGAAATTAGAAAGTGAAATAAATAATTATTTAAAAGATTTTGATTATTATGAAGATGAATCTTATCATGGATATAGAAAAGATAATTTATATATTCAAAGTTATATAGTCGAAGATAAAAAACTTTTTAGAAAAATAGTTATTACATACTAAGAAACTTATTGTTAAGTTTCTTTTTTTATACTATAATTAATTTATAATAGGAGATGAATATATGAAAAAAGGATTTACACTTGTTGAGTTACTAGCAGTAATAGCAATACTTGCAATACTCGTAATAATAGCATTACCAAATGTTATGGGAATGTTTAATACTGCTAAAGAAAATAGTTTTAATACTGAAGTAGTTTAATAGTGGAGAAAAAGTTTATTCAAGATGTAAAAGTGGATGCACAAACGCTTTAGATTTAAGTGGAAGAAGTGAATTAGAATACTACATTAAATTAAATCAAAGTGGAGAAGTAGTAGAATACTATGCAACAGATGGAACTTTTCAGTATGGTTATAATGGACCAGCTGGTCTTAAAATTGAAAATATTACTCAAGGTCAAAAACTATCAGAAATAAATGATACAGAAAAAATTACAATTTCTTCATCAAAGCCATATATTGGTGGTAATGAAGTTATTGCTCCAAAGGCATTAACATTTAGAGGTAGCTTTGGAAATATTCAATTATATTATTTACCTGGAATGACATGGAGAGAATGGTTAGAAAGTAGCTATAATGCTTCTCTTGGATTTAAAATAGAAAATAGATCTGCTCAAACAAGAAATAATGATAATGTTACTGATAACTTTCTTGAAAATAATGCAGAAGGAATTTCAACAAGCTCACAAGCTTATAACTGTTCACATGGACTTTATTTAACATCATTTGAACTTTTATATAATGAAACATTAAATAAAACTGTTTCACCTGATGATGAAATCTCAAATGAATATAATTATTCTGTTTGGGGAAATATGTGTTAATTATTTTTAAGGAGAAAGTAATATGAAAAAAGGTTTTACTCTTGTAGAATTACTTGCAGTAATAGCAATACTTGCAATACTCGTAATAATAGCATTACCAAATGTTATGGGAATGTTTAATACTGCTAAAGAAAATAGTTTTAATACTGAAGTANNNGTTTATTCAAGATGTAAAAGTGGATGTTCAAACTCATTAGATTTGACTGGAAGAAGTGAATTAGAATACTATATTAAATTAAATCAAAGTGGAGAAGTAGTAGAATACTATGCAACAGATGGAACTTTCCAGTATGGCTATGAAGGAAATGGATTAAAAATAAAAGATATTAATGGAGTGCAAAAAGTATCAGGTACTTCAAAAATAACTATCAATAATAATAATGTTCTAATTGATGGAAATCAAAGACCATCAAAATTTTATGTAGATGGTAATACTTATTATTATATTGAAGGCATGACTTGGGCACAATGGCTTGAAACTGACTATAATAATGGAACATTTACAAAAACTAATTATTTTGAAAATATGCATAATGATAAAACTGGGACAGATAATTTTACTTATATTTCAGATAATGAGTATTTTGTTGCTCTGTCTAGAATACTAGCCTATGGGTGCAATAATTCAACTTTGTATTCATATAAATTGTTAGAAAAAAGTATTGGTGGTTATGTAAATATTAATGAAGTTATTAAATCAGATAATTATGGTTTATCGGGAGGTGCATTTTGTTAAATAGAAAAGGATTTACGCTTGTTGAATTACTTGCAGTAATCGCAATACTTGCAATACTTGTAATAATTGCACTACCAAATGTAATGGGAATGTTTAATACAGCAAAAGAGAATAGCTTTAAGACAGAAATTAAAGAGATATTTAAAACAGCAGAACAAACTTGGATAAATGATAGTATGTTTAATAGTGGAGAAAAAGTTTATTCAAGATGTAAAAGTGGATGTTCAAACTCATTAGATTTGACTGGAAGAAGTGAATTAGAATACTATATTAACTTAAAATAGAAGAAATAAATGATGTTGAAAAAGTAGCAAATGCAAGTAATAAAGTAGTGATAAATGGAAGTACAAATACAAATAATAACTATTTAAATTCAACATTTTGTATGAATGATTCAGGAGTAAAAATACAAGTTCCTATGAGAAGTAATATGACATGGAAATCATATATAGACTATATAAAAAATAATTATAATAGTTTAGATAAGTTTAATTATTATATTCATGCTGTTTGTAATGATACTAATTGTTATTATGATGAAAATAATATGAATACATATAAAGATAACCCTAGTTATAAATCTTATTATTATATTTCATATGATGATAATATAATAGCAAGAGAAGTAAGAGAAGGTTGGAAAGTTTTCTATGAATTTGAAGCTGAAGGAGAAGTTACTGATATTAAGGATATTGATTTAGAAAATACTATAATACAAGATAGTTCTCATGGATGTTATCAATGGGGTGAAATGGAATAATTATTATTTTATTTGACAATTTGTTAGCAATGATGTAATATTAATAATCAAGAAAGAAGGAAAAATATGATGAAATTATTTAATAATAATTTTAATAATCATCAAGTTCATAATAATGAACCTTCTTTGTTGTGTTTAAATTAGAAATATCAAAAAAATATTAAAATATAAGATTATATGATATTTCATATAATCTTTTTATTTAAAACAAATATAAAAAATGTTAAAATATTTATAGTTAGGAGTGAAAAGTATGAATAAAACTGAACCTAAAACTTTATCTGGTTTTATGGAATTATATCCAAATGAACAAGTATTATTTAATAGTATGAAAAGTATTATAGAGTCTACTTATAAAAGCTATGGTTATTTTCCATTAGATACACCAGTTATTGAGTACTCTGAAGTATTACTTGCTAAGGCAGGTGGAGAAACTGAAAAACAAATATATAGATTTGAAAAGGGAGATAATGATTTATCATTACGTTTTGATTTAACAGTACCTTTAGCTAAATATGTAGCTAAAAGACAAAATGAACTTGTTTTTCCTTTTAAAAGATATCAAATAGGAAAAGTATTTCGTGGTGAAAGACCTCAAAAAGGAAGATTTAGAGAGTTTTATCAATGTGATATAGATGTAATAGGAGATACAGAATTATCACTTAAATATGATTCTGAAATTATTAGTATAATTAATGATATATTTACTAAATTAAATATAGGTAAGTTTGTAATAAGAATTAATAATAGAAAAATACTTAGTGGTTTTTTCGAAAGTTTAGGATTAAGTGATAAAGTTACTGATATATTAAGAATAGTAGATAAATTAGAAAAAATTGGAGAAGAAGAAGTTAAAAAAGAATTATCAAATTTAGGAGTAAATGAGAAAAGCCAAAATAGTATTATTTCATTTATGAATATAGGTGGATCTGCTTTTGAAAAACTAGATGTTTTAAAAAATTATTGTAATAATGAAACATTCTTATCTGGAGTTAGTGAATTAGAAAGTGTATTAGAAGATTTAGTATTAAGAAGAATTCCAAGTACAAATTATGATGTCGATTTATCTATAGCTCGTGGACTTGATTATTATACTGGTAGTGTTTTTGAAACAAAACTAATAGATTATCCAAATATTGGAAGTGTTTGTTCTGGTGGAAGATATGATAATTTAGCTGAATACTATACAGATGCTCACTTGCCAGGTGTTGGTATTTCAATCGGACTTACTAGGCTTTTTTATCAATTAGTAGAGTCTAATATAATTAAAGTTGAAAATGCAAGTTCTAGTGATATAATGATAATACCAATGTGTGAAGATTATAAATATATTTATGAAGTAAATAATATGTTATTAAGTTATGGTATTAATACAAATATATGTTATTTAGAAAAGGGATTTAAGCAAAAAATGAGATATGCTGATAGAATGAAAAATAAATATATTGTAATTATTGGAGAAGATGAAGTAAATAAAAAAACTATTGTTTTAAAAAATATGATTGATGGTAATCAATTAGAATTAAATATAAATGAATTAGAAAGTATAAAAAATATGATAGGTGATTAAATGAAAGATGCTATTGAAACATTAGAAAGTATAAGTGATGAAATTGATGATGTTTATATATCAGATAGTTTATATAATGAATTAAAATTAAGCACTCCAAGTGTAACTTTATGGTTTTATGATAAAGTATTAAATGTTACATCAACATTAGAATATAATACAGAATATAAAGATAAAGGATTTGTTTATAAAGTATGTGACATATATGATATTGATTTATTAAAAGATATATTTAAATCATTAAATGAAGCTAGTTCTAGTAATGTTAAAATAAAAAATTTACTTGGAATATTTAGTAGAGCTAATGTAATAGAATAATTAATATATAGGGTGGTTTTATGAAAGGTATAAGTTATTTAAAAAAAATATTAGAAGATAATGTACAATGTGATGTTGAATCAAGAATAGTAGTATCAATGAAAATAGCATTAAATCAAAATAATGAAGAAACTGCTGTTATGTGGTATAATCCAATGAATGAAATACACATTACTACAAAAGATGAATTTTTGGAAAATGTTAAATTAAGTAATCATTATTATAGAATTAGTGAAGAAAATATTATTCTAGAAATTAATGGTGTTGATAAAATAAATGAAATAACTGATTTAATAATAGAGTGTTATTTAAATGACGAGAATTATGATGTAATGATTTGTAATTTAATAAATAAACTTGAAAATAATAGAAAGTTAGAATTAAAAAATGAATAGTTTAGATTATTTAAAAGAATTATATTATAAAAATTTTAGTATTAATCTAAGTAGTAGTGTATTTAGAGAATTAACATTAGATTATCCTAGTATAGTATTGTGGCTAAAAGATAATGATTTAAATATTACATCAAAAAAAGATTATAATGCATATAAATATTATGATTCATCTATTATTAAATTATATGAAGTAAGTGATTATGAAAAAATAATACTAATATATAGAATTGCTGCTTTTAAATATAAATATGATAGTGAAGAAATTCTTTCTAATCTAATTAATATATTTGATGAAAAAGAACTTAAAAAAATTGACAATAAATAATCAAAAAAGTATAATTAAAATCGTTAAAGCGTTGAAGTGGAGAAGTAATATATAAATGTTTTATAGAAAGTTAGTGGTTGATGGAAACTAATAAACTATATATATGAATAACACCACTGAGTAAAGTGATGAAATTTAAGTAGTCATTTTCGGGTCTTCCGTTATAATAATTAAGTAAAATAAAGGGATGGTACCGTCTTATTGACTCCTTAATACCATTCCTTTTTATTTTTAAGGAGAATAGTTATGAAACATTATATGAAATTAAAAAGCGATCCATTTGAAAGAATAAAAAATGGAAGAAAAAAAATAGAAATAAGATTATATGATGAAAAAAGACAAAAAGTAAAAGAAGATGATTTAATTGAATTTACAAATTTAGAAAGTAATGAAAAATTAGTTACTAAAGTTATTAAAATACATAGATTTAATACTTTTAAAGATTTATTTAATCATTTTGATTATAAAATGTTTGGTCATGATGAAAAAATAGATTATAAAAGAATGTATGAATATTATAGTAAAGAAGAAGAACAAAAATATGGGGTTGTTGGAATAGAAATTAAGTTATTAGGAGATGAAAAAAATGGATATTAAAGATTTATGTGAAAGCATTAAAAAATATGAAGGAAAAGAAGTAACATTAGAAGGATGGGTTAGAAACAATAGAAATCAATCTAATTTTGGATTTATAGATTTTAATGATGGAACTTATTTTAAAAGTTTTCAAATAGTTTATGATAAAGATTTAAAAGATTTTGATATGGTTAGTAAGATAAGAGTTGGATCTGCTTTAAGAGTTTGTGGAAAAATTGTTAAATCAGAAGGAAGTAATCAAAGTCATGAAATGAAAGCAACTAGTGTAGAAGTACTTGGAGATTCAAGTGAAGATTATCCAATTCAACCAAAAAGACACACTAGAGAATTCTTAAGAGAAGTAGCATATCTTAGACCTAGAACAAATTTATTTAATGCAGTATTTAGAGTTAGAAGTGTTGCTGCTCAAGCAATACATGAATATTTTCAAAGTCATAATTATGTTTATTTTCATAGTCCAATTATAACAGGAGCAGATTGCGAAGGTTCTGATCAAATGTTCAAAATAACTACATTTGATTTTAATGATTTACCTAAAGATGAAAAAGGAAAAGTAGATTTTAAAAAAGATTTATTTGGTAAAAAAGCATATATTACTGGAAGTGGCCAATTACATGGAGAAACATTTGCTATGTGTTATAAAAAAATATATACATTTGGACCAACTATGAGAACTGAAAAATCTAATACTAAAACACATGCTAATGAATTCTGGATGATTGAACCAGAAGTAGCATTCTGTGATATTGAAGGTATTATGGATATTGAAGAAGAAATGCTTAAATTTATTATTAATTATGTAATGGAAAAGTGTCCACTTGAAATGGAATTCTTTGATAAGTTTGTTGAAAAAGGTTTAATAGAAAAATTAAATAAAGTTAAAAACAGTAAATTTGTAAGAATTACACATCATGATGCTATTAAGTTATTAAAAGAAGCTAAAGTTAAATGGGAATTTGAACCTGATTATAATGAAGATATAGCTAAAGAACATGAAAGATATATTACAGAGTATTATGATGGACCTGTATTTATTAAAGATTGGCCAAAAGATATTAAAGCATTTTACATGAAATTAAATGATGATAATAAAACTGTTGCAGGAGTAGATTTAGAAGTACCAGGAGCAGGAGAATTAATTGGTGGAAGTCAAAGAGAAGATGATTATGATAAATTAATTAAGAGAATGAAAGAAATGAATATACCACAAGATGATTTAGTATGGTACACTAATCTTAGAAGATTTGGAGGATGTTATCATTCTGGATTTGGACTTGGATTTGAAAGACTTATTATGTATTTAACAGGTGTTGATAATATTAGAGATGTTATTCCATATCCAAGAACTCCAAATAGTTGTGATTATTAGGAGGAATTATGGCAAGTTTTACAAAAAGTCAAATTGAAAAATATGCTTCTGATTTACTTATTGGATTAAGTGAAGATGAAGTTAAAATGATACAAGAAGAATTTGATTTAATTGAAGAAAATATGAATTTAATTAATAAAATACCAAATATTAAAGATATCGAACCACAAAGTTTTCCTTTTGAAATGGAAGTAAGTGATCTAAGAGATGATGAAATTGAAGGAGAAGAAATAGAAATAAATACACTGCTTAGAAATTGTGACCAAGTAGAAGGAAGAGAAGTAGAAGTTCCAAAGGTGGTGGGATAATGATTAAAGATGGAATTGTAGATTTACATAAAAAATTAGAAAGTGGAGAAATAAAAGAAGAAGATTTAGTAAAAAAGTCTATTGAATGTTGTCACGAAGTACAAGATAAAACAAATGCTTTTGTTACAATAATAGATGATGCTAAAAGTGAAAAAGTAAATAGTGATTTATTATCTGGTATTCCATATGGAATAAAAGATATTTTCTCTACAAAAGATATTTTATCAACAGGTAGTAGTAATACATTAAAAGATTATGTTCCATTTTTTGATGCTACTTGTGTTAAAAACTTAAAAAGTCATGGTTGTGTTGGAGTGGCTAAAACTGTTCTTGATGAACTTGGTATGGGTGGTACTGGTACAACAGGACATACTGGAAGTGTCCATAATCCTTGGGATTTAAATAGAATGACTGCTGGAAGTAGTGCTGGAAGTGCTGCTAGTGTTGCATGCGGATGTTATCCTTTTGCACTTGGTAGTGATACAGGAGACTCTATTAGAAAACCAGCTGCATATTGTGGAATAGTTGGATATAAACCAACATATGGAATGATTTCTAGATATGGAATGTTTCAATTTGCATCTTCTCTAGATACAGTAGGAGTATTATCACGTAGTGTAGAAGATGCAGCTATAGTAGTAGATGGAATGAAGGGTATTGATGAAAATGATATGACTTCATGGGATTCAAGTGATATTCATCTATATGGATCATTAAATAAAGATGTAAAAAATAAAAAATTATTTTATATAAAAGAAGTATGTGATATTGAAAACTATGATAATCCTAGTGAAGAGTTAAAGAGTCATTTAGAAAACTTTAAGAAGACACTTGATATTTGTGAAAGTTTAGGTATGAGTGTAGAAGGAGTGAGTATTGATAAAACATTACTTAATGCATTACCTTCAGTATATGTAGTTATTTCTTGTGCAGAAGCTACAAGTAATATGTCTAATTTAACTGGTATTTCTTTTGGACCAAGAGGAAAAGGAAATAATCCAGAAGAAATGATTAAGGATCATAGAACTCATGGATTTAGTCCATTAATTAAAAGAAGATTTGTAATTGGTTCATATGTTTTACAAAGTGAAAATCAGGAAAAATATTTCTTAAATGCTAAAAGAGTTAGAAGAATGATAGTTGATAAAATGAATGAATTATTTGAAAAGTATGACGCTATGATTGCTCCAGTTGGAACAGGACCTGCTAAGTATTTGGATGATAGTAAGAATATTTTAAGTAAAGATACAAGTGTACTAGAAGAATTATTACAAATTGGTAATTATGGAGGGTATCCAAGTATTACAATACCTAATGGATTTGTATCATCTTTACCAGTTGGTATAAACATTACAGGTAGTGTTAAAGATGATCAAAATGTATTAAATATTGCATATGCTTTAGAAAGTAAAATGGAATATAAAAATCAATTAGCAAAGGAGGTTAAATAATCGTGTATAAGACAGTTATTGGACTAGAATTTCACTGTGAAATGAAATCTCATACAAAAGTATTCTCTAATGCTATTAATGGTTATTCTAAATTATCTAATGAATATGTAAGACCTATTGATATGGCTTTTCCTGGTACTCTACCAGTAGTTAATAAAACATGTGTTAAGAAAGCTATTGAAATGGCTATGATATTAAATTGTAAAATTCCAGAATATATGGAATTTGATAGAAAACATTATTTTTATCCAGATTTACCTAAAGGATATCAATTAACTCAATTTTTTAATCCAGTAGGAGTTAATGGTAAAATTACAATTGACGTAAATGGACATGAAAAAGAAGTGTTAATACATGATATACATTTAGAAGAAGATGCTGCTAGTTTAGATCACTATTATGATACATCAAATATTGATTATAATAGAGCAGGAGTTCCATTACTTGAACTTGTTACAGAACCTTGTTTATATAGTGCAGAAGAAGCTATTTGTTTTTTAGAAACTATTAGAAGTATTTATCAATATACAGATATTTCTGATTGTGATACTAAAAAAGGACAAATTAGAGCAGATGTAAACGTATCTATAATGGATGAAGATTCGAGCGTTTTTGGAACAAAAGTAGAAGTAAAAAATGTAAATAGTTTTGATGCAATTAGACAAACTATAGAATATGAGATTAAAAGACAAACTGAATTAAAAGAAACTGGTAGATATGATGAAGTAATACAAGAAACAAGAAGATGGGATGATGAAACAAAAACAACTGTTCATATGAGAAATAAGGCAGATGCAGTTGATTATAAATACTTTACTGAACCAAATATTCCTAAGTATAGAATTACTGAGTCTTTAAAAGAAGAAATAAGAAAAAGTATTCCTCTTTTAGCAGGAGAAAGAAAAGATAAATATATTAATGAGTATCATTTAAGTGAATATGATGCAAATGTTCTTGTTAAAAGTAAAAAAATATCTGATTATTTTGAAGAATGTTTAAGTCTTGGTAGTGATGCTAAAAGTGCTTGTAATTGGATTACAACTAAAGTTTTAAGTGAAGTTAATAAAGAAGATGAAATTACTATTGATGATGTTTATGTTAGACCTAATATGTTAAGTGAATTAATTGATTTAATTGATAAAAAGAAAATTACAAATAATCAAGGTAAAGAAGTATTTGCAAAGATGATAAGTGATCATTTAACACCAAAAGAAATAGTAAAAAAATATAATATGGAAGTATTAGAAGATGATAATTTAATAGATTCATTTATTGAAGAAGTAGTAAATGAAAATGAAAAAGCAATTACAGATTATCATAATGGAAGAACTAATATGTTAGATTATTTAGTTGGTCAAGTAATGAAAAAATCTAAAGGTAAAGCAAATCCTGTAATGGTAAAAGAAAAAATGATAGAAAAGATTAAATAAAATGTGAAAAAATTCACATTTTATTTTTTTGTTTGAATATAATTAGAATAAAAATATATTGAAATATTATTTTATAAATGATAAAATGATATTTAGAATAAGGAGGATGTTGATATGGATAGCGTATTAAATTTCTTGGCTGATTATTATTATATTTTTATTATAATTAGTGGTTTACTTTTATTTGCATTAATAGGATTTATAGTAATGGGAAAGAAAAAAGCAAAACAAGAAAGAGAGGGAGTTGATCCTACTCAAGCTCCAGTACAAACTGAAGTTAACGCAAATGTTGGAGTTCCAAGCGAAACACCAGCACCAGCTGTTACACCTGAAATGCAACCTACTACTGTTGTTCAAAATACAGCACCAGTAACACCACAAGTTACTCCAGATCCAACACAAAATTTAACAATGCAAGATGCTCAAATGATGATGCCACCTGAAGAAGAAGTAAAAAATGATGAGCCAACATTAATTATAAATGATCCAAGTGCAACACCAACAGTTGAGCCAACACCAGTTGCACCATCACCTGCGTCACCTGTTGCATCAGTAATACCTGAAGCTCCAGCTGCACCAGTAGATAATAATACAACTGTTCAATAATTAAAAAAAGTATTAATAAAAAAACTTGAAATAATAATAAATATTTGATAGAATATCTTTTGTTGAAAGACGAGTAAAATAAATAGTTATTTATAGAGAGTTAGTGTTTGGTGAAAACTAATAATAAATATTATTTGAAGCTACTTTCATTATTTTGAGTTAATAGCTCACGGGTAATCGTTAAATTAATTAAGTTAAATAAAGGATGGTACCGTCATTTTTGACTCCTTGTACTAATCCTTTTTATTTTGGAGGTAATTATTATGAATTTAAAAGATTTATTTATTGATTTTTTTGTATCAAAAGGACATAAACAAATACCTAGTGCTCCAGTTGTACCTGAAAATGATCCTAGTGTATTATTTAATACTGCTGGTATGCAACCATTAATTCCATATTTAATGGGTCAAACTCATCCATATGGTACTAGATTATGTGATTATCAAAAATGTATTAGAACAAATGATTTAGATAACATAGGAGATACTTATCATCATACATTTTTTGAAATGTTAGGAAATTGGTCACTTGGAGATTATTTTAAAAAAGAAGCTATTAATTGGAGTTTTGAATTTTTAACTAAAGTTTTAAATATTCCAGTTGAAAGACTTGCTGTTACTGTATTTAAAGGTAATGATAAAATTCCTTTTGATAAAGAATCACATGATATATGGTTAAGTTTAGGAATAAATGAAAAAAGAATTGCAAGAACAGAAAAAGATAATTTTTGGATAGCAGGAGAAACTGGACCATGTGGACCAGATACAGAAATGTTTTATTTTAGAAGTGATGATGAAATACCTGATGTGTTTGATCCAGAAGATGAAAGATGGGTTGAAATTTGGAATGATGTATTCATGCAATACTATAAAGATGAAAATGGTAATATTACAGAGCTTCCTAAAAAGAATGTTGATACTGGAATGGGACTTGAAAGAGTAACTGCTGTTTTAGAAGGCGTTAAAGATAATTATGAATCTAGTGTATGGAAAGATATTATTAAAGAAATAGAAGATATTTCAAGTATTTCATATAAAGATAATCCAGAGTCTATGAGAATAATTGCTGATCATATCAGAACAAGTGTATTTATAAGTGCTGATTATAGTGGAATAAAACCAAGTAATGTAGGACAAGGTTATATTCTTAGAAGACTTATTAGAAGAGCTATTAGACATGCTAAAAAATTAGGTATTGATATTAATAGTAATTGGGAAGAAAGAGTAGCTTTAAAAATAATTAATCAATATGAAAACTATTATAATGAATTAAAAGAAAATAAAAATATTGTTTTAGAAGTACTTAAAAATGAAAAAATCAAATTTAATAGAACATTAGAAAAAGGACTTAGAGAATTTGAAAAAGTTAGTAATAAAGATATAGATGGTATAACTGCATTTCATTTATTTGATACATACGGTTTTCCAATTGAATTAACAGAAGAATTAGCTTCTGAAAGAGGAATAAAAGTAGATATAGAAGGATTTAAAAATAAATTTAAGGAACATCAAGAATTATCAAGAACTGCCTCTCAAGGTCAATTTAAAGGTGGACTTGGAGGACACAGTGAAAAAGAAACAATGTATCATACAGCAACTCATCTTTTAAATGCTGCTTTAAAACAAACTGTTTCAAAAGATGTTCATCAAAAGGGTTCAAATATTACTGAAGAAAGAATGAGATTTGATTTTAGTTGTGATCATAAATTAACAGATGAAGAAAAGAAAAATACTGAAGATTTAGTTAATAAATGGATAAGTGAAGGACATGAAGTAAAGATAGAAGAAATGAAGAAAGAAGAAGCTATTAATAGCGGAGCAGAATGTATGTTTATAGAAAAATATCCAGATATAGTAACTGTTTATTCAATCGGAGATTTTTCACGTGAATTATGTGGAGGACCACATGTTAAAAATACAAATGAACTTCCTCATTTTAAAATAGTTAAAGAAGAAGCTTCATCTGCAGGAGTAAGACGTATTAAAGCAATATTAGAAGAGAAATAATTCTCTTCTTTTATATGAAAGGATATTTTTATGAATAAAAGAATAATATTAAATAATATGATAGTAACAAGTGCTAATCATTTAAGAATTTATTTAAATAACTGGGAAAATTATCCAGAATTAGAAGAAAATGCTAATTATATAAAAACACTTATTAGTGAATATGCTAATAATATTTATAAAGAAGAATATAATAAGATACTTGAATATGAAATTATTTATTCACATTTAATATTTGATTATATTAATAATTTTGTAATTGAGTACTGTAAAAATCATAATATAGAATTTACTATTATAAATAATTATATAGTTATAGATAATCATATAATTAATCCAACTATAGGAATAGGTAATGTATATCATGAATTAATTAAATTAAATAGAATAAATAAATTTAAAAGTATATTTAAATTAGTAAGAAACTGAAAGATATTTAATAATATCTTTTTTATTTGTGATATAATTAAGTAGGTGAAAAAGATGAGTATTTTTGATTTTACATTAGAAGAACTTGAAGACTATTTAGTAAAAAATGGTTTTAAAAAATATAATGCTACTCAAATAATTGAATGGATATATGAAAAGAAAGTATATGATTTTAATAAAATGAGTAATTTAAGTAAAAAACTTATTTCTTTTTTAAATGAAAACATAAGAATTGAAAAGCTTGAAGTATTACAAGTAGAAAAAAGTCCATTAGCTAATAAGTATTTACTTAGATTAAATGATAATAATAAAATAGAATGTGTTTTAATGAATCATGATTATGGTTATTCTTTATGTGTATCTAGTCAAGTTGGATGTAATATGGGATGCTCATTTTGTGAAAGTGGAAGACTTAAAAAAGTAAGAGATTTAACACTTGGTGAACTAGTTAGTGAAGTAATTAGTGTAAGAGATTATGAAGGTGTTAGAATAGATAGTATTGTAGTTATGGGTATTGGAGAACCTTTTGATAACTTTATAAATATTAAAAGATTCATAAGTGTAGTTACAAATAATAAAATGGTGGGTATTGGACAAAGACATTTAACTATATCTACTTGTGGACTAGTACCTAAAATATATGAATTTGCAGATCTTGAAACAGGGGTAAACCTTGCCATTTCTCTTCATGCTCCTAATAATGAAATAAGAGATAGAATAATGAAAGTAAATAAAGCATATAAAATAGAAGAAGTAATGGCAGCACTTGATTATTATATTTCTAAAACTAATAGAAGAGTAACAATAGAATATATAATGTTAGAGGGTATTAATGATAGTGATGAATGTGCTCGTGAATTATCTAATCTTGTTAAAGGAAAACTTATGTATGTTAATTTAATACCTTATAATGAGACATCTAATTTTACAATGAAACGTAGTAATGACTTTAAAATAAAAAGTTTTTATGATATACTTAAATCGAATAATGTAAATGTGACAATAAGAAAAGAAATGGGCGGTAATTTATCTGCTGCTTGTGGACAATTACGTGCAAATGCAGAAAGGTTGTGAGATATGCGAGCATATTATCAAACAGACCCTGGAAAAGTTAGAAGTCATAATGAAGATTCAGTAACTATAGTAGAAAATAGAAATAATGAATACTTAGTTGTTGTGGCTGATGGTATGGGGGGACATAAAGCTGGAGAGGTTGCTTCTAGTTTAGCTGTTAATGAACTTAGTCGTAGATTTAGTGAATTATCAAGTATTGGAACAAAAGAAGAAGCAGTTGTTTGGCTAAAAGAAATAATAGATGAAGTAAATGTAAAAATACTAAGATATGCAGAAGAACATGTTGATGCAAGTGGTCTTGGTACAACTTGTGTATGTTCAATAATAACTGATGATTTCCTTTTATTTGGAAATATAGGAGATTCAAGCGGTTTTGTATATAAAAAAGGAAAACTATATAAAGTAACAAAAGATCATACACTTGTTAACATATTACTAGAAAATGGAGAGCTTACAGAAAGCGCAGCTAAGGTACATCCACAAAAGAATGTACTAATGAAAGCACTTGGTGCAGCTGAAACTATAGAAATGGATATATTCGATGTTGAAAGAGATGTGGATGGTATTTTCTTATGTAGTGATGGACTTACTAATATGTTAACAGTAGAACAAATAGAAAAAGTATTAAATGATGGGGAATTAGAATTAGAAGAGCAAGTTGGTAAGATGATAATGAAAGCCAATATGCGAGGGGGAACAGATAATATAACAATTGCATGTGTAAGATTCGGTGGTGAATAGTGTGATAGTAAAGGGATCAAAAATTAATGATAGATATCAAATTATTAAAACATTAGGAGAAGGTGGAATGGCTAATGTTTATTTGGCACATGACACAATTTTAGATAGAAATGTAGCGGTTAAGGTTCTAAGAGGAGACCTTGCAAATGATGAAAAATTTGTAAGACGTTTTCAAAGAGAAGCACTTTCAGCTTCAAGTTTATCTCATCCTAATATAGTTGAAATGTATGATGTAGGAGAAGATGATGGACAATACTATATAGTAATGGAATATGTAGATGGAAAAACACTTAAACAAGTTTTAAAATCTCGAGGTAAATTATCTATTACAGAAGTAGTTGATATTATGCTTCAACTTACTGATGGTATGGCTCATGCACATGATGCATATATTATACATAGAGATATAAAACCTCAAAATATAATGATACTTTCTAATGGAATGATTAAAATAACTGATTTTGGAGTAGCAGCATCATTAAATTCAACACAATTAACTCAAACAAATTCAGTTATGGGAACAGTTCATTATTTACCTCCAGAACAAGCTCAAGGAAAAGGATCAACTATTAAAAGTGATATTTACTCTATGGGAATAATGATGTATGAATTACTTACAGGATTAGTTCCATATAAAGGAGATAATGCAGTAGAAATAGCATTAAAACATTTAAAGGAACCTCTTCCAAGTGTTAGAAAATCAAATCCAAGTATTCCTCAATCTATAGAGAATATTATTATTCGTGCAACAGCAAAAAATCCAAAAAATAGATATACTGATGCAAGAGAGATGCATGAGGATTTAAAAACTGCTTTAGATGATTCTAGAAAAGATGAAAAGAAATATGTATATAAATATGCTGAAGGTGAAATTGATGAAAAGAAATTAGAAAGCACTACAGCTACTATAAAAGAAGCTACTAAAGAAAAACCAAAAGAAGAAGTTAAAAAAGTTGTAAAAAAGAAAAAAGAAGTAGAAATAGATGAAGATGATGATGATGATGATAAAAAAGGTGGAAAGAAAACACTAATTATTTTCTTAGGAATATTTACTGCTCTTGTATTAGTTACAACTATAGTAGCAACTGTATTCTTTGAAAAAAGTAGTAAAATAACAAATAAGGTAATACCAGATGTTAGTGGAATGAGTATAGTAGATGCTACAAATGCATTAATTGATACAGGATTTGATGTCGCAACAGAATATAAATATACTTCAAGTGATACAATAGAAAAAGATAAAGTTATAAAAACTAGTCCAGAAATTGGAACTAAGAGAAAAACTGGTACAGAAGTTATATTATATGTTTCTAGTGGAGAAGGAACATATGTTATGGAAGACTTTACTGGACAAAATTATTTAGAAGTTAAAGGTAAAATAGAAGCAGGATGTCAATGTAATGTAGTAGTTGAAACAGAAAAAGTTGATGAAAAGAAAAAAGTAGATGAAGAAGAAGTATTAAGAACAGTACCTGAAGCTGGAAAGTCTAGTAAATTAGGTGCACAAATTACAATAGTAATTCCAGAAGTTGAATATAAGTATCCTGACTTTACTAGTGGATATACTGTTAGTAAAATTGATGATTATGCTAAAAAGCATGACTTAAAAGTTGAATATAAAGAAGTAGAAGATGCTTCTAAACCAGAAGGAACAATTATAAAACAAAGTAGAGCTGCTGGAAGTGTAGTAACTCCAGGAGCAACAATAGTAATAACTATAACTACACAACCAGAAATAATTGATCATGAAGAAACAACAGAAGATACTACAGATGAAACACAAACAGATAATACAGGGGAATAGGTATGAAAGGTAAAATAATTTGTATTAATACATCTATTCATAAAGTATTACTTGAAAATAATACAATAATAGATACAAAAACTAGAGGGAAACTTAGAAATGAAAAAGTTTTCCCTGTAGTTGGAGATAATGTAATTGTTAATACAGAAACTAAAACAATTGAAAAAGTAGAAAAAAGAAAGAATTATCTGGAAAGACCCCTTATTGCTAATATAGATAAACTATTAATAGTAATGAGTACATCTATTCCAGCTTTTTCTAGTTATTTAATAGATAAGTTTTTAATAATAGCTTATCAAAATAATATAGAACCAATTATAGTAATAACTAAAACAGATATGATATCTTTAAAAGAAAAAACAGATATTAAAAAATATATTAATTATTATAGAAAACTTGGTATTAAAGTCTATGTTAATACAAGTGTTAGTAAAATAAAAAAAGAATTTAATAATAGTGTAGTAGCTTTATGTGGACAAACTGGTAGTGGAAAATCAAGCCTTCTTAATAGAATAGATGCATCTCTTTCTTTAAAAACTGGAGAAGTATCTGAATCTTTAGGAAGAGGAAAACATACTACAAGACTTGTAGAATTACTTGAAGTAAATGATGGATTAATTGCTGATACTCCAGGATTTAGTTCTCTAGATTTAAATATAGATAAAAAAGATATTAAATCTTATTATAAAGATTTTAGTATTCCATGTAAGTATAGAGGATGTATTCATTTAAAAGAAGATGGATGTAGTATAAAAGCCCTTGTTGAAAAAGGAAAAATTCCAGAATGGAGATATGAAAACTATACTAAATTTATTAGTGAAGTAGAAGAGGAGAAGAGGAAATGATAGTAAGTACATCAATATTATCAAGTTCTATTAAAGCAAGTGATATAACTAAAAAATTAGATAATACTGTATCAGATTATATACACTTAGATATAATGGATGGTAAGTTTGTAGAAAATAAAACTTGGACATATTCAGAAGTTAAAAAAATAGTATCTTATTCATCATTACCACTTGATGTACATTTAATGGTTAAAGATCCAAATAAATATATAGAAGATTATGCTTTACTAAATACTAAATATTTAACATTTCATATAGAAGCTGTAAAAAATATAGATGAAATGATTGAAAAAATTAAAAATTATGGATTAAAAGTTGGAATAGCTATTAATCCAGAAACAAATATAGAAAAAGTTTTTCCATATTTAAATAAGATAGACAAAGTAATAGTTATGAGTGTACATCCAGGTAAAAGTGGTCAAACATTTATATATGAAGTATTAGATAAAATTAAATTATTAAGAGAAGAAATAGATAAACAAAACTTAAAAACAGATATAACAGTTGATGGTGGAGTAAATAATGAAACAGCTCTTCTTTGTAAAGAAGCGGGAGTAACTACTTTAGTATCAGCATCATACTTACATAATAATTTAATTGAAAATACAAAAATACTTAAAAGTATTTAAAAAGGAGAATAAATATGAAAAAAAGAGGTTTTACTTTAGTTGAGTTACTAGCAGTAATAGCAATACTAGCAATACTAGTAATAATAGCACTTCCAAATGTAATGGGAATGTTTAATACTGCAAAAGAGAATAGTTTTAAAACAGAAATAAAGGAAATATATAAAACAGCACAACAAACATGGATACAAGATTCAATGTTTGGTAATACTGAAAAAACTTATTCAAGATGTAAAAGTGGTTGTTCAAACTCATTAGATTTAACTGGAAGAACTGAGTTAGAGTATTTTATTAAAATAAATCAATCTGGAAAAGTAACAGAATATTATGCAACAGATGGAACATTTCAATATAGTTATTCTGATGGAGACTTAAAAATAGAAAATATAACTGATGTACAAAAAGTTGCTAATATAGAAAATTCAGATGATTTGGTTGTTATTAATGGAACTACAAATAATAATAGTAATGAACCTACTTTTTTTGCAACTGATAGTTGGAGTGTAATTATAAATGCAATAAGAAATAATAATACATCAGCTTATAATGTTGGTGATACAAGACAAATAGATTTAGCTGATTTAGGTACTCATACAATTAGAATAGCTAACAAATCTACTCCAAGTGAATGTAATAATGCAGGTTTTAGTCAAACAGCCTGTGGATTTGTAATTGAATTTGCTGATATTATTGATTCAAAAAGAATGAATCCATACTCAAGTGAGGGTACTGTTAATGGAGATGGAAATAAAGGAAGTTGGCAATATAGTGAAATGAGAACTTATTTAAATACAACAATTATTAATAAACTTCCAACTGATTTAAAAAGTATAATATTAGATACATATGTTGTATCTGGTTATGGTTTAAGTGACTCAAGTAATTTTATAACAACGGATAAATTATATTTACTTAGTTCACATGAAGTATGGGAAGATGTTGATGGGAATTCAAGCAATGGAATAGATAATGCTGATACTTCATATAACAAAACAAGACAACTAGATTATTATAAGAATTTAAATGTAACAAATTCAAATTATAGTTCAGCAGTTAAAATAAATAATATAAATCCAGGTTATTGGTGGCTTCGTTCAGCTAGTCATTATAGTTATGAAGGTGAATCAAAAGCATTTTCTTGTGTTGAAAATACTGGATCTTGGATGATTAATAAATCATCAAATGATCGTGGAGTTTCTCCTGCATTTAGAATAGGATAGTTAATATATATTATGTATATATTGTATACATAATATATTGATTTTTGAATATGAATGTGTTATTATCAAATTAGAAATGGAGATGATAATATGGCAAATCTTACAAGCGTTATAAATATTAATGTTCCTACAGAAGTTAAAGAACAAGCAAATGATTTATTTAATAGTTTAGGATTAAATATGAGTACTGCTATTAATATTTTCTTAAGACAAGCAATTTATGAAAGAGGAATTCCTTTTGATATAAAGCAACGTCCTAGTAAAGAATTAACTGAAGCATTGAATGAATTAGATTATATGGAAAAAAATCCTGAAAAATATGTAACTTATGAAGATGTTGATAAGATGTTAAAGGATATTTTAGATGAAGAATAATAAAAAATATTATATTAAATCATCTAATAAATTTAATAAACAATTAAAGAAAATAATTAAACAAGGTAAAGATTTAGATAAAATAAGTTTTGTCATAAAAAAACTTGCTAATGGAGAAACATTAGAATTAAAATACAAAGATCATCTATTATATGACACAAAGTATTATAAGAATTGTCGTGAATGTCATATTGAACCAGATTGGTTATTAATATATAAATATAATAATAATGAATTAATATTGTTTTTAGTAACAACAGGTTCACATAGTGATTTATTTAATATGTAATAGTTCTTATGAACTATTTTTTTATTTCTTTTTATGATATATTAGTTATGGGTAAGTGTGTATGAAAAAAGTAATAGCTGTAGTAGTAACCTACAATAGAAAAACATTATTAGAAGAGTGTATTAATAGTTTATTAAATCAAGATTATAAAGATCTTGATATTTTAGTTGTTGATAATAATTCAACTGATAATACGCATGAATATATAAAAAAATACATAGATAATAAACATGTTAAATATATAAATACTTTAGAAAATTTAGGTGGTGCTGGAGGATTTAATTTTGGAATAAAGATGAGTATTAATCTTTCATATGATTATATTTGGATTATGGATGATGATACTATACCAAATAAAGATGCTTTAAGTAAACTTATGGAAGCAGATAAAAAACTTAATGGTAATTATGGTTATTTATCAAGTGTTGCTTTATGGACAGATTTAACACCATGCTTAATGAATAAACAAAAAATATATAAAAATACTTATAATGAAGATAAAACGCTTGTTAAAACTTATCATTCATCTTTTGTATCTATGTTTTTTAAAAAAGAAGTTATACTTGATATAGGCCTTCCTATAAAAGATTTCTTTATATGGGGAGATGATGTTGAGTATTCTAATAGAATAAGTAAAAAATATGATTGTTATGTAGTCTTAAATAGTATAGTTATTCATAAAACTGCATCTAATACAGGAAGCAATATAGCTCTTGATAATGATAGAATAGATAGATATAAATATGCTTATAGAAATGAAAGCTATATAGCAAGACAAAATGGAATTAAAGGTAGACTAAGACAAGCTTTAAAAGTAAATTATCATATATTAAGAGTACTTATTAAATCAAGAAAATATACTTTTAAAAAGATAAAAATAATTATAAAGAACTCTATACTTGGTATTAGTTTTAATCCTAAAATAGAATATATAAATGATAAAAAGAAAGTATTAGAAGTTTTTGCAGAACCATTTTCTAATGGTGGACAAGAATCATTTATAATGAATATATTTAATAGTATAGATAAAAATAAAATACATATGGATTTTTATACACCATATTATTGTGATAATGAAAATTATAAAAAAGAAATAGAAAAGAATCATTCAAAAATATATACTTCAAATGGAAGCTTTGGAGATAATGAAGGAAATAAAAAATTCTTTATGAATGAATTAAATAAATTCTTGAGTATTCATAAATATAATATTGTTCATATTCATTCTGGAAGCATATTTAGTTTATTTTTTGGAGCTAAAATAGCAAAAAAGAATGGAGTTAAAAATGTTATAATACATTCTCATTGCGGTGGGATTGATAATTTAAAATATAGACTTATTAAACTATATACTGGTATTTTTATGAAAAAATATGTTGATTATTATTTTGCTTGTTCTAATCTTGCTGCTAGATGGAAATTTCCAAAAAGTGTAATAAAAAATAATAATTATAAAATAATTAATAATGGTATTAATATAGATAAACTTTATTATGATGAAAAGATAAGAAATAAAAAAAGAAAAGAATTAAAACTTGATAATAAAAAAGTATTTATTCATATAGGAAGATTTTCTTATCAAAAGAATCATGAATATTTAATAAATGTATTTAATGAAATACAAAGAGAAGAAAAATCTAGTGTTTTAATACTTGTAGGAGTAGGTGAAACACAAGATAAAATAAAAAAATTAGTAAAAGAATTAAATTTAGAAGATAAAGTAATGTTCTTAGGAATTAGAAATGATATTAATGAATTACTTAATGCAAGTGATGCATTTATTCTACCTTCATTATTTGAAGGCCTTCCAGTAGTGGCAGTAGAAGCTCAAAGTACAGGATTATGTGTATTTACTAGTACTAATGTTACTCAAGAATTACCAATTGATTATTTGTCACATTATTATAGCTTAGATGAAAGTTATAAATATTGGGCAAATAATATATTAAAAGAATTAAAGAAAATAAAAAGAAAAAATACAACACAAGATATCATAAATAATAAATATGATATAGATTCTTCTTCTAAAAAACTAGAAGATTTATATTTGGGGATGAAGTAATGAAAAAAGAAGTTAAAGATAAATTATTTTATATAAGTTATGTTTTGTTTTTAGTAAGCATATTATTAAATTCAACTAAGTATAATATTATACCTTGGTCTTTAAATGTAATTCATATAGTACAAATACTTTCATGTATAATAGCTTTAGTAAAAATATTCTTTGATTTTATAGATATAATGAAAAATAAAAATAAGAAAAAAATAAATTACTTTTTTCTATTATTCTTTATTTTATCAGTTATAGTATTTATAGTAACAAAATCAAAAACAATTGTATTTATAGATATATTTATACTTGCTAGTAAAGATATGGAATTTAATAAAATACTTAAAACTACATTAATAACATTAATATTAACATTTACATTTGTAATACTTAGTTATGTATTTGGTATTATAAAAGATGTAACAGTATTAAGAGGGAATTTAGTAAGACATTCTTATGGATGGGTTAGTCCTAATTGTTTGATACTAATTATATTTGAAATAATATGTATTTATTTATATTTAAGAAAAGATAAATTAAAAGTATATGATATATTATTATCTATAATATTAATACTTGGAGCATATTATGTTACTAATTCTAGAATGGGTTTTTTATGTTCACTTGCTGTAATATTATTATTTGTATTAATTAAATATTTAAAAATAGATAAATTATTTAAAAAAACTAAATATATTCAATATAGTTTACCAATTATTTTTTCACTTGGTTTTATAGTTTTAGGACTTTTATATAATAAATATCAATTATATTCACTTAATAATATTACAAGTGGAAGATTACATTATAGTTATGAAGCTATGAAACAATATGGAATTAAACCATTTGGAAGTGAAATTAACTTTATAGGACAAGTTTTAGAAGAAGAATATAAAGAGGGTATAGAATATAATTATGTTGATTCATCATATCTAAAAACACTTGTTAATTATGGATATTTTTATTTAATATATATAGTTATATTTTTAATATTATTAAATTCTTATCTTTTAAAAAAGAAAGATTATTATTTATTATCAATTCTTTTAGTAATAGAATTATATACATTTGTAGATAGTTTCTTACTTGGAATAGAATATAATCCATATTTATTATTACTATGTAGTATTATTTATCCAATTAAAGAAATAAAAAGTGAAAAACATGTACCTTTAAAAAAAGAAAAAATATTAACTATAAGTGTAGCTGCATATAATTTAGGAGATTTAATTAAACAATGTTTAGACTCATTTGTTAATAGTGAAGTAAAAGATTATTTAGAAGTAATTGTTACAGATGATGGTAGTAAAGACAATACAAAAGAAATAGTAAAAGAATATGAAAAAAAATACCCAGGTATAATTAAACTTGTAAGTCAAAGAAATACTGGGTCTGGTTCAACTGTTAATAGTGGTATTAAACACGCTACTGGTAAATACTTTAGAATGGTTGATGGAGATGACAGGGTAGTTACACAAAACTTAGAAAAACTAATACATTATTTAAATGAAGTAGATGTAGATATGATACTTAATGATTATTGTTTATTAGATCATAAAACAGATAAAATAATAAAAACAAATACATTAGATATAGAAGCAAATAAAATAGATAAATTTGATAATATTTGTGCTCCATTATTTTTAGAAATGCATAATACTATATATAAAACAAGTATCTTAAAAACAAATAAAATAAAATTAGATAATAGTTTTTATACAGATGTAGAATATTTATTATTTCCACTTCCATATGTTAAAAAATGTGTTTATTTAGATTATCCAATATATGTATATAGAATAAATCAAAGTACTCAAAGTGTAAGTATACCTAGTATGCAAAAAAATATAGATATTCATGATAATGTATTAAATCATTTAATAGATTTTTATAAAGATAATTATAAAAAATTATCAAATAATAAAAATAAATACTTAATAAGAAGAATAGTAGGTTTTGCAGATAATGAATTAGTTACATTATTAACATTTAAACAAACGGATAAACAAATAGAAAGAATAAAAAAATATAATAAACAATTAGAATATAAAAATAAAACTATATTTAAATATTATTCTAAATCAAAAAAATATAGATTATTAAAACTAACTAATTATAAAGTATGTAATTTATTATCAAAATACTTTAATAGAAAATTCAGTAAATAAATACTGAGTTTTTTTAATTTATTAAAGTGTTTCTTATTATTTCCTCTTATTATATAAATGGAGAAAGTATAATAAAAGAGTATTCTAAAAGATTGACTAGTGAATTAGGTAAGAGGTATAGTAAAAGAAACTTATGGTTAATGTTAAGATTTTATCAACTTAAAGAAAAAATGCAGACATTGTCTGCACAATTGTCATGGTCACATTATTGTAAATTATTGTCAATAGATAATGTTGAAGAAATCAAATATTATATTTTATTAACTAAGCAAAACAATTTATCAGTTAGACAATTAAGAGAAAGAATAAAAAATAAAGAATATGAAAGATTATCACAAGATACATATGTAGTAATAGAATTAAAAGTAACAAAGTTAAGAAAAAAATTATATCAAGAGAATATATAATTATTTAAATATTCAGTAAATAAATACTGAATTTTTTATTTATCAATTGTAAACTAAGTAAAAAGATTGTATTTTTCTTGTAAAACGAATGTAAAAATGATAAACTAGTAATTACAAAGGATTATTAAAAATGATTTTTAATTTTTAGGGTGATTTTAAAGAATGAAAAACTATTTATTAAATTTTAAAAAGTATATATTTTTATTAAAAGAACTTATAAAAAGAGATTTTAAAGTAAAATATAAGAGAAGTTTTTTAGGTGTAATATGGAGTATTTTATATCCATTATTGATGATGAGTGTAATGGCAATAGTTTTTTCTAATATGTTTAAATTTAAAATGGAAGGTGTAAATTTTTTAGTTTATTTAATGAGTGGTTTAATTATATTTAATTTTTTTAGTGATGCCACAAATAATACACTAACAGCAATAACTGGTAATGGTTCATTAATTAATAAGGTTTATATTCCTAAATATATTTTTCCTTTAGCAAAGGTTTTATTTGCTCTTGTAAATTTTTCATTTACTCTAATTCCATTTTTTTTAATTGTTTTTTTAACTGGAAATGAAATTGAAAAAACCAAGTGTTTTATTAATATTTATTATTTATTATTGCCTTATATTTTTATATGTGTCTTTATGTTTACTTTAGGCATTAGTTATATTTTATCGACTGTTACAGTTTTTTTAAGAGATATGATATATATTTGGGGTATATGTTTGACAATTTTAAATTACTTTACTCCAATTTTTTATTCAATTGATATTTTACCAGAAAATGTTCATACAATTTTTAAGTTTAATCCACTTTACGTATATATAAATGGTATAAGAGAAATTGTCTTGTTTTCGAATCCTATTACATCGACTTATCTAATTGCAATGTTTTTATATGGTTTTATTACATTAATAATAGGCTTATTTGTTTTTAAGAAAAAACAAGATAAATTTGTTTACTACATATAATGAGGTGGATTATGATAGAGTTGAAAAATATATCAATGAAATTTAATTTAGGAATAGAAAAAGATAGTTCTTTAAAACTGTTATTTATTAAGCTTTTAAGCTTAAAAAAATCAAAAAAAATAAAGGTAAAAAATAACAATGATTTTTGGGCTTTAAAAAATGTTAGTTTAAAGATATCTAAAGGTGATGTCATCGGAATAATTGGACCAAATGGAGCAGGAAAATCGACATTATTAAAGATTATTGCTGGTGTTTATAAACCAACTAAAGGTATAATTAAAGTAAATGGTAATATATCTCCAATGATTGAATTAGGTGCAGGATTTGATGGAGAATTGACTGCAAGAGAAAACATCTATTTGAATGGAGCTATACTTGGTTATTCAAGTTCTTTTATTGATGAAAAATTTGATGAAATTGTTGATTTCTCTGAATTAAAGGATTTTTTGGATGTACCTATTAAAAATTTTTCTTCAGGTATGGTAGCTAAGCTTGCTTTTTCTATTTCTACTCTTGTTGATCCTGAAATCTTAATTGTTGATGAAATACTATCAGTAGGAGATTTACATTTTCAGCAGAAAAGTTTAAATAAAATGATGTCTATGATTAAGAATAAAAGTACAACAGTTATTTATGTTTCTCATTCCATGGATTCTATAAAAAAAATATGCGATAAAGTTGTTTGGTTAGAGCATGGAAGCGTAAAAAAATTTGGAAATACAAATGAAGTGTGCAAAGAATATATTAAAAGTCAAAACTATTAGGAGGAATGAATATGATAGTTACAAGAACACCATTTAGAATTAGCTTATGTGGAGGTGGCAGTGATTTACCAGCATTTTATGAAAAAAATGGTGGATGTGTCATAAGTACAACAATAAATAAATATATGTATATAACTTCTCATCCATCATTTGATAAAAAAATCACTACTGTTAAGTATTCTACTGTTGAAAGTGTAAGCGATATTAAAAAAATAAAACATAAGTATTTTAAACAATGCCTTTTGGATGAAAAAATAAAAGGAATTGAGATTACATCAATAGCTGATGTTCCTCAAGGAACAGGACTTGGTTCATCTTCTGCATTTACTGTTGGTTTATTAAACAATTTAAAATGCTATAAAAGAGAGTATATATCAAAAGGTGATCTTGCAAAAATGGCATGTGAACTTGAAATTGATAAATTAGGTAATCCAATCGGAAAACAAGATCAATATGCAGCAGCATATGGTGGATTAAATTTCTATCAATTTAATAAAGATGGTAGTGTAGATGTTGAACCTGTTTTACTTGCTCATGATAAATTTAAACAACTTGAAAAAAATCTAATAATGCTATATGTTGGTGGAGAACATAGTGCTTCTGAAATATTAAAAGAACAAAGTAAAAATATGATAAGTGCTAAAGAAAAAGAAGATGGTCAAAAAAGAATAGTTGAATTGACTTATAAATTAAAATATGAGCTTGAACACAACAACATAGATGCAGTAGGATTAACACTTCATGAAAATTGGTTAATTAAAAAAACATTGGCTAATGGTATAAGTAATCCAAAATTTGATAAATGGTATGATAAAGCATTAAAAAATGGTGCATTGGGAGGAAAAATATTGGGTGCAGGAGGAAGTGGTTTCTTTTTATTCTATGTTCCTGAAGAAAAACAGGAGAATTTTAGAAAAGCTATGAAGGGACTTCCAGAGATGAGTTTTAAGTTTGATCATACAGGTACTATAGTAATGTTTGTTGATTAGGAGGTATTATTAGATGAGAACATTAGTTACAGGTGGAGCTGGATTTATTGGTACACATTTAGTTGAAAGATTACTAAAAGAAGGAAACGAAGTAATTTGTGTAGATAATTTTACACTAGGGAAAAGAGAAAATGTTGATAAATTTCTTGATAATAAAAAGTATAAGTTTTATGAGATTGATATTAATGATAATGAAACTTTTTGTGAAAAATTAAAAAATGAAAAAATAGATATTATATATCATTTAGCAGCAAATTCAGATATTCAAAAGGGTGGTAAGAATCCTGAAGTTGATTATGAAGATACTTTTATGACAACTAGAGGTGTTTTAGAATTAATGAGAAGAAATAATATTAAGAATCTATTTTTCTCATCAACATCTGCAATTTATGGTGATGAAAGTGATAAAATGTTATCAGAAGATTTAGGGGGATTGCTTCCTATTTCATACTATGGAGGAGCTAAATTTGCTTCTGAAAACTTCATATCATCTTATTCTTATATGAATGATTTCAACACTATGATTTTTAGATTTCCAAATGTAATTGGACCAAATTTAACTCATGGTGTAATATTTGATTTTGCCAAAAAACTAAAAAACAATCCTAAAGAGCTAGAAATATTAGGAGATGGAACTCAAACCAAACCATATATTTATGTCTTAGATTTAATTGATTGCATTATGTTTATGACTAAACAAATTGATAAAGGTGTTCATATATATAATGTTGGAGTTGAATCTGCAACATCAGTAACAAAAATAGCAGATATCGTATGTGAAGAACTAGGTTATAAAAATGTAAAATATAATTATACTGGTGGAAATGTTGGCTGGAAAGGTGATGTTCCAAAATTTCAATATGATTTAACAAAAATTCATAATGCTGGTTGGACAGCAAATTATACATCTGATGAGGCAGTAAGAGAAACAGTGAAAGTATTAAAAAAATAATTAGGGGGTGTATTATTGAAAGCAGTAATTCAAGCAGGTGGTAAAGGTACAAGAATTAGTTCAATAACAGGAGATAATATTCCAAAACCAATGTTAGAAATTTCTAATTATCCTATTCTTTATCATCAAATAATGAATTTAAAAAAGAGTGGAATTAAAGATATTACAATAATAGTTGGACATTTGGGAAACATTATACAAGAGTATTTTGAAGATGGTAAAAAGTTTGGAGTTAATATTACATATGTAGTAGAAGATCCTAATAAACCACTTGGTACCGCTGGAGCATTATATTATTTAAAAAATAAGATTGATGATGATTTTATATTCTTATTAGCTGATGTTTTTATTGATATAGATTTTAAAAAAATGGAATATTTTCATTATAAAAATGATGCAGATGTTACATTGTTGACACATCCAAATTCACATCCTTATGATAGTGATTTAGTTGTATCAGATAAAAATAATAAAGTATTGAAGTTTGATCATAAAACAAATGATAGGACTAAGTATAATTATCATAATTTGGTTAATGCAGGAGTAATGATTTTTTCAAAAGAAACTTTAAACTATATACAAGAAGAAAAAAAATATAGTTATGAAAAAGACATAATTGCTCCATTAATAAAAAATGGCAAAGTTTTTTCTTATAAGTCAAGTGAGTATGCAAAAGATATGGGAACTCCCGAAAGATATATTATGGTTCAAAAAGATTATGATAATGGTCTAATAGAATTAAAAAATCTAAGTAGAAAACAAAAATGTATTTTTATAGACAGGGATGGTACCATAAACAAATATGTAGGCTTTTTAAGAAACGAATCTCAAATGGAGTTGATTCCTGGAGTGTCAACAGCAATAAAGAATATTAATAATTCTGAATACTTATGTATTGTTATTACAAATCAACCAATAATAGCCCGTGGAGAAGTAACTGTTGATCAATTGGATGAAATACATAAAAAAATGGAAAAACTATTAGGAAATGATGGTGCCTATATTAATGATTTATATTATTGTCCTCATCACCCTGATAGAGGATATGAAGGAGAGGTAACAGAATTAAAAGTAGTATGCGATTGTAGAAAACCATCAACTGGTCTTATAAAAAAAGCTGTTGAAGATTATAATATTGATTTATCACAATCATTTATGATAGGAGATTCTACCTTAGATATTAAATTAGCAGAAAATTCTGGTATGAAAAGTATTCTTCTTTTAACTGGTCAAGCAGGTGGGGATGGAAAATATGATGTTACTCCAGATTATATTTGTGACAACTTAATTGATGCTGTTAATGTAGTTTTAAATAATGAAAAAGAAAGGATTTTAAAGAAATGAGCATAAAAAAAATTAATTTTAAAAATGCAATAAAAGAATATTATGATAGAGAGATTAGAGTGATACAAAATCTTAATCTTGATGAAATAAATGAAGCTATGAATGCTATTTATAAAACATATGAAAAGAAAGGTACTATATATGTTTGTGGAAATGGTGGGAGTGCTGCAACAGCCTCACATATGCAAAATGATTTTAATAAAGGTATTTCAGAATATGTCGATAACAAATTTAGATTTTATTGTTTAAATGATAATTATCCTACAGTTATGGCTATTGCAAATGATATTGGGTATGAAGAAGTATTTAGATTTCAATTGATTAATAAAATAAATAAAAATGATTTGTTTATTGGAATAAGCGGGTCTGGCAATTCAAAAAATGTTTTAAATGCAGCAATGTATGCTAAAGAATGTGGTATAAAAGTAATTGGGATAACAGGATATAAAGGTGGTAAGCTAAAAGAAATTGCAGATTATAAAATGCATGTCGCTGAAGAAGATATGCAAATAGATGAAGATATTCATATGACTTTTGATCATATGATGATGAAAATATTTTATAATTTTCTTACAAAAGAGAAAATTACAGGAAATAATAAATAACGTATTTAATAAGGTGATAAAATGGAAAAAATAAGTGTTATAATTCCGGTGTATAATGTTGCAGATTATCTACAAAAATGTTTGAATAGTGTTTATAGTCAAACATATAATAATTTAGAAATAATTTGTGTTTATACAAAGTCAAAAGATGATAGTTATAAAATTCTCAAATCACAAAAAGATAAAAGAATACATATAATAAGAAGAGATGATGGCGGCTTAGGTGGAGCAAGAAATACTGGAATGCAAGTTGCTACTGGAGAATATATCTTTTTTCTTGATAGTGATGATTGGATTGAAGATAATGCTATTGAATTATTATATAATAAAATTATTGAAGAAAAATCTGATTTTGTAGTTTTTCCTTTTTTTTCATATGATTCAGAAAATGAAAAAGTATTAGATAACGAATGGGGCTCAAAACTTAATTTTGATTTGGTTAGAAGTCCTTTTTCAATAAAAGATTTGCCCGATAAATCAGTTATTTCTGAAAATAGTATAGTTGTTGCATGGAATAAACTATATAAAAAATCATTTTTAATTAATAATCAAATTGTTTTTTTAGAAAATTTAAGGTATGAAGATAATCCCTTTTATTATAATTGTTTATTAAAAGCAAATAAAATATCTTTTATAAACAAAAAATTATTATACTATAGAGTTAAAAGAAAAAACTCTTTACAATCAACTAATTATGATAATATAAATGTATTAGATATTGTTCCGATTATGAGTGATGTTTATAATAGTTTTAAAAAATCTAGTGTTAATGCAAATGTATTAAAATATATGGAAAACTATATTTTAAATGAATTTGTTTGGAGATATGAATTAATGAACACCAACACTTATAAATATAAGAATATGATTAAACAGATGTTTAATGAATCATTTTATAATATTTTTTTGGATAAAATTGGTTCAAATCATAAAATTATTAACAGCAAAGTTAAATATGAAAACAATAAAAAAATTAAAGTTTCTATAATAGTACCAGTATATAAAGTTGAAAAATATATAGAAGATTGTATTTTATCAATAATAAATCAATCTTTAAAAGAAATAGAGATACTATTTATAGATGATCATTCACCTGATGATTCAATGACAATTGTTAGAGAGTATGCAAAAAATGACAAAAGAATTCATATTTTTAGTACTTCTGAAAACTCAGGCGCTGGTGTTGCAAGAAATATAGGATTAGAGAATGCAAAAGGTAATTATGTAATTTTTATGGATCCTGATGATATGTTTGCTAATGACAATATCGTGGAAAAAATGTACAATGAAGCAAATAGAAATGAATATACAACTATTTGTGCTAATATATATGTTGTTAATCGTGATAGCCATTATAAAAAATATGGATTATTAAGTGAATATAATGGATATGTAGTTAAAGAAAATAAAATAATTGAGTATAAAGATTATGATGTGTGGTCATCATGGGGTTTTACACGTTTTATGTATTCAAATAAAATAATAAAGAGCAATAATATTAGATTTCCAAATGTACGAAATTATGAAGACCCTATTTTTTTAATTAATTATATTTCTAAAGTTAATAAAATATATCAAATAGCTGAACCAATGTATTTATATAGGTATATTGAAAAAAAATCAAATGTAAAATTTGAAACTATAAACAATATAATAATTGGAATGGAATTTTTATTTGATTATTACAAAAGTAATGAACTTATGATTCAGTATTCAAATGAGTATAGAAACTTGGTTAATTTTATTAATAATGATTTTATCAATTTTATAAATCAAAATAATTCTGAAAGTAAAAAAGCAAGAAATATTATAAATAGCCTTTTAGAAAAAATTGATTTTGATATTATAAAAAAATATTATAATGGTGAAATTATAAAGAAAATATCGCCAATTAAAGAAAAAGAATCAAAGATTAGAAATATTTTAAAAAATATAAAAATTAGTTTTAAAAAAATAATAAAAGCTATTATAATTTTTTTTATAAAGCCATTTTATTCAAGATTAATGAATAGAATTGACAATAGAATAGAAAGTAGAATGCAAGATATATATCTTCAAAGAGAAGTTTTAGATATAGTATATAATAGGAGTTTAGATAACGAAAAAAGCATTTCAACTTTATTTGAAAATTTTGATAATAATTCAAAGAATATACAAGATGTAATAGATAAGTCATTCAAAATTTCTAAGAAAGTTGATAGTATAAATAAGACAAATAGTGAGATAATTCAAAAAATTTCAGTCTTGGAAAAAAATGATTTAAATGCTAGAAAAAAAGTAAATGAAACAGACAATAAAATTTCTATTTTAAATAATAATGTATCTGTAATAGATGATAAAATGTCATTATTAAATAATAATGTATCAGTAATAGAAAATACATTAGATTGTAGAACAAAAGTAGTAGAATCTAATATAGAAACCTTAAGAAGAGAAAATGTTTTTTTAAAAAAATATGTTGAAAACTACAAAGACTATAGTTCAAATTTAGCTAAATATAATGGTGGAAAAATAAGAATCGGTATATTATTTCAAATTCCATCATTTTGGCCTTCAATTGAAGAATTATACTTATGCTTGAAGAATGATTCATCGTTTGATATTAGATTTTTTTTAGTAAACAATAATAAAGAAAAGTCACAATCTGCAGGTGCAAAAGAATTTTTAAAAAAGCTTGAAATTGATTTTGAATACGCAGATATAAATAATATTGATAAGTATAATCCACATATTTTAATTCTTCAATCACCATATGATATGTGGCATAGGGAAAAAGAATTATATAGTGAAAACTTATTTAAAAAAGGCTATCGTATTATTTATATACCTTATGGTTTTGAAATATCAGATGAAAAAAGAAGTATAGAGTTACAATATAAACTTGAATTTTACAATTATTGTTGGAAAATATATACTAGTGGTGATGGCGTTAGAAATCAATATTTAATCAATAATCCGCTTTTGGAAAATGTTGTTTTAAATCTTGGATTGCCTAAATTTGATTCAATATATAATAGAAGGTTTACGCCGATAAAGGAAAAAATAATCCATAATGGTAAAAAAAATATATTGTTAAAAATCCATTTTTCATTAACAATGGATTATATTGATAAAAAAACTGTTACTCCAAGCATTGAAATATATATAAATTTTTTAAATAAACAGTATAAGAAAGATAAGTATAATTTATATGTTATGTTACATCCAAAGTTTTATGATGAGATGGATGATAAAACTAAGAATTTGTTTAATATTGCATTGGAAAACTCTGGTGCTATTCTTATAGAAGATGCTGATTATAGGCAAATATTATATAATATTTCAGCTGTAATAAGTGATAGAAGTGGAATGCTTTTAGAGTTTTCTGCACTTGATATTCCAATATTGTATATGGTAAATGAAATGTATGAAGAGAAAATTAATGTGGCATATGAATATTTATTTAATTCATTTGATAAAGGAAAGAGTGAAAAAGATATGTATCATTTTATTGATAGTGTTTTGAATAATCTTGATTTAAATAAGAAACATAGAAATGATGCATTCAAATCATGCATATCTTATTTTGATGGTAAAAGCGCTTATAGAATTTGTGAAGACATAAAAAAATCTTTATTAGAGGAAAAAAAAGGTGATTAAATGTGTGCTATTTTAGTATAATAGTTCCAATTTACAATGTAGAAAAATACTTAAATAGATGTTTAGAATCTATTGCTTTGCAATGTTATGATAATTATGAAGTTATTATGATATCGGATAAATCTGATGATAATAGTGATTCTATTGTTAAAAAATATGAAAAAAAATACAAAAATTTTAAAAGATATTATTTTGAAAATACTGGATTAGCTAAAGCAAAAAACATTGGAATAAAATATGCTAAGGGAGATTATGTACTATTCTTAGATGGTGATGATTTTTTGGAACCTAATTTATTAGAAACATTATCAAAGCAAAATACTAATTTTGACATAATAAGATTTCAGGTTCAAGAAGTTTATGAAAATAAAGTTATTAAATATAATGAGAATGGTTTTGATAAAACAAATGGTAAAAAAGCATTTAAAAAAATTATTAATTATCACTTTGTTGAACCATCTTGGGCATATTGTTATAGAAGAGATTATTGGAACAAAAACAAATTTTCATTCATGGAAAATTGCATTGCTGAAGATTTTGGATTAACTCCATTTATTATTTATAAAGCAAAAAATGTAAAATCCATTAATTATATAGGATATAACTATGTAATAAGAAATAATAGTTTGATGAAAGAAAATAAATATAATCAAAAAATTAAAAAAATGAATGATATGATTTTACAAGCAAATTTTTTATATAATAAAATAAACAGAAATGAGAATTCTTTTTATGAATTTATTAACAATTCATTAATAACATATGTAATAACATTAAAATATAAAGATTATAGAAAATATTTAAAAATATTAAAAAATAAATTTGATATTTACAAATATATTCCAAATGATAATTTGAAGAGAAAAATAAAAAAACAATTATTGATTATTAGTCCATATATATATAAGAAAACAATTGGGAGATTTTTATGATAAAAGTTAGTATAATTGTTCCAATATATAATAATGAAAAATATGTAAAAAAATGTATCGATTCTTTAATTAATCAAACAGAAAAAAATATTGAAATTATTCTAATAAATGATGGAAGTGATGATAATACTGAAAAGATTATTAGGGGGTTTAATGATAATAGAATTAAATATTTTTATCAAAAAAATAGTGGAATAGGTAAGACTAGAAATAAAGGTTTATTACTTTCTAAAGGCAAGTATGTTATGTTTATAGATTCTGATGATTATATATCAAATGATTGCGTTAAAAAAATGTATGAATTTGCTATTAAAAATGAAAGTGATTTAGTTATTAGTAATTTTTATAAAAATATAAATGGTAAGAATGAAAAAATAGATATACCATATTTTAAACCATCATCATTAATAGATAATCCAAATATATTAAATATGGTTAATTTAGGTCCATGCAATAAATTATATAAAAGAGAATTGATTTCAAATATTAAATTTGATGAAAATAATAAATATGAAGATGTTTTTTTTGTAATTAGTGCTTTAATTAAAGCAAAAAAAGTATCAAAAATAAATGAGTATTTATCATATTATGTAATTCATAGTAATAGTGAAACAACTATTAGAGATGAAAGAATATTTGATATTATTAAGGTATGTCAAAAAACATATAATATGTTAAAAATTAATATACGTATGAAAGATAATATTACTAATTTATTTGTAATGATTTTGACTGATTATTCTGCACAATGTAGATATATAAAAAATAGAAGAATTAGAACTAGATTTATTGATGATGCTTTTATTTTTTTAGATAAAATTGATAAAAAATGGCGTAAATGTAAATATTTTAATAATTTAAATATTTTAAGTAAATTAATTAAATCTAATAAATTATTATTAAATTTTTATTGTGATACTGTTGGAATTATTTATAGAATATAAAGAATGTTTTAAACATTCTTTTTTTTTGTTATAATTTTCTTAGAGGAATAATTATGAAAAAGAAAGTGTCTATATTAGCATTACATTTAGGATATGGTGGAATTGAAAAGAGTATTTGTAGTAGAGCAAATATTCTTTGTGATGAGATAGAAACAGAAATTATTAGTTTATATAAAACTGTTGATAAAATACCATATGAGTTAGATAAAAGAGTTAAAGTTAAATATTTAACAAATTTAAAACCTAATAAAGAAGAATTTAAATATAAATTAAAGAGATTTAATTTAATAGGTGCTTTTATTGAAGGATTAAAGTCTTTAAAAATATTATATTTAAAAAAACATTTAATAAAAAAATATATTAAGAAGTGTGATTCTAAGATTATTATTTCTACTAGATTAGAATTCAATGAATTATTAAATAAGTATCATAATAAAGATACTATTACTATATGTGAAGAACATGCTTATCATCATAATGATGAAAAGTATATTTCTAGAGTTAAATCATCTCTAACTAATATAGATTATTTTATGCCTAGTAGTATGTATTTAAAGAATGATTATGATAAGTTTTTAAAAGGAATGAGTGTTAAAGTTAAGTATATTCCCCTTACTATAGATAAGATAAATGAATGTAATAAGTTAGATAATTATAACATTATTAGTGTAGGAAGGTTATCTAAAGAAAAGGGATATGACGATTTAATAGATGTAATGAAACTTGTAAGACTTAAGAGTGAAAAAATAAAATTAACAATTTGTGGTGATGGACCTGAAAAAAATCATCTTCAAGAGTTGATTGATAATGAATATACACTATGGGAACATGTTAAAATAACTGGTTTTTTAGATCAATATGAATTAGATAAGTATTATAAAAATGCATCTTTATATGTAATGACATCACATGAAGAAAGTTTTGGTTTGGTTTTACTTGAAGCTATGAGTTATGGTATTCCATGTTTTGCTTTTGATAGTGCTTTAGGAGCTTGTGAAATAATAAATAATAAAAATGGAAAATTAATTCAAAATAGAGATAAAGAAAAAATGGCTTCAGAAATAATAAAATATTTTAAAGAAAAGAATAATTATGATACAATAAAGACTATTGAAAAGTATTATGTAGAAAACGTTAAAAAAGAATGGAAAAAATTTGTTAATGAATTAATTATGTGATATATTATAGTTACTATGGGTGATGTAGTTGAAAAAGGTTTTATTTATTTCTAGTACTGGTGGACATTTAAGTGAACTTTTAAAATTAAAAAAAGTCATGAAAAGATATGAATCTTATTTAGTTACAGAAAAAACTGAAACTACTAAAGATTTGCATTTTGACTTTATTAAAAGAGTTTTTTATGTGGTTTATAGTACAAGATTTCATTTCAATTATATTTATATATTTCCTTATAATATTATTAAAAGTTTAATTATATTTTTAAAAATAAGACCTAATGTTATAATATCAACTGGTGCTCATACTGCAGTTCCTATGTGTTATATAGGCAAGCTATTTAGAAGAAAAGTAATATATATAGAAACTATGGCAAATATAAATACTAAAACATTAACTGGAAAACTCTTATATCCAATTGCAGATGTATTTATAGTTCAATGGGAATCAATGAAAGAATTGTATCCTAAAGCAGTGGTAGGGGGATGGATTTTCTAATGATATTAGTTACACTTGGTACACAAGATAAAAGTTTCATAAGACTTTTAAAAGAAATTGATAATCAAATTACACTTGGTAATATTAAAGAAAAAGTAATTGCTCAAGTAGGATATACTCAATTTAAATCTGATAATATGAAAGTTTATGAATATTTTAGTGAAGAAGATTTAAAAAAATATATGCAAAAAGCAAGTTTAATAATTACTCATGGTGGAATAGGATCTGTATTAAATGCATTATCTTACAATAAAAAAATAATTGCATTTTCTCGACTTTCTAAATATAAAGAACATATAAATGATCATCAAGTTCAGATTGTTAATAAATTTGCAGAAGAAGGATATATTTTAACTGGTAAAATAAGTGATTTATCAAATCTATTAAAAAAAGTAAAAAATTTTACTCCTAAAGAATATAAACCAAATAATGTTAAATTTAATAATATGATTATTAAATTTATAGAAGAAGAATAAAATTGAAAGATAATTATCTTTCTTTTTTTATGAAAAAGTGTTTTTATAATTTGTTTCTTATTATATAAGTAGGAGGACTAATTTTGATATGAACTATTATAAAGAAATAAAGAACAAAATAATTGATAACGAAATATATTCTAAAATAAAAGATTATTCAAAAGAAAGACATAAAGTAATAACATATTTTGAAATTGGAAAATTATTAAATGAAGCTGGTGGAAAATATGGAGATAATATTATTGAAGAATATTCTAAAAAGTTAATGATTGAAGTGGGTAAGAAATATAACGAAAGAACACTAAGACGTATTAGGCAATATTATAGAATGTTTAAAGATGAAAAATGGTCGCCAGTGGCGACACAATTGACATGGAGCCATTATTCTGAGTTATTATCTATAAAAGATGAAAACAAATTGAAGTATTATATTAATGTTGCATCTGAAAAAAAATTATCAAAAAGGCAATTAAGAGAAATAATTAAATCTAATGAATATGAAAGATTACCTGAATCTACTAAAAATAAATTAATATTGGAAGATAAATTAGAAGTTAAAGACCTAGTACCAAACCCCATATTAATTAAAAATAATAATAATATACATATAATTAGTGAAAAAGTATTACATAATTTAATATTGGAAGATATAGAATCATTTATGAATGAACTTGGTACTTATTTTTGTTTTGTTGGAAATGAGTATAAGATTAAAATAGGTGATAGAAATCATTACATTGATTTGTTGCTTTTTAATATAAAATACAATTGTTATGTTGTAATAGAGTTAAAAGTGACAGAATATAAAGCAGAGTATATTTCACAAGTTGAGAAATATATGAATTAT
>CACYLI010000012.1 GCA_902775285.1 uncultured Erysipelotrichaceae bacterium
ATAACTGTTGCTTCTTCACTTCTACTATTTCCTGAACTTGAATTACTTTCAAAATTTGGTCCACTAAATGCATGACTTCCTCTATCACCTATATCTACTCGTGGCTTTTCTCCTGTTTCTACATTATTTTGAGTTGATTGACTTTCATTTATTCCTTCTCCAGGTTTATATCCTGCTAGGAAACCATTATCAAATCCACTCGAATTATTTGTACTATTACTTTCTTCATTTACTATTGTTGCTTCTTCACCACTATAGTTTTCTACATCTTCTCTATTAAAAGATGCACTTGTTATTCCATCTAATAATCCATTAAATTCTTTACTTTCATTTTGAGATTCTGTTGAACCCACATTGTTTAAAGCCTCAATTAATTTTGGATTTACTGTAGTTGTAGGAGAAGTCTTTCCTAGATAAATAAGTCCATCAGAAACTATCTTCGCACATTCTCCACTATATCCATCATAACTATCACCATCATAACTTCCTGCATCTAATTGTGATAATGATTTAAATCCTTTCTCATCATAATAGTAATCTTTTATTCTACTAGCACCCTCAATAATACCATCTTCTGGTGTATTGAAAGACCCTGAAATATTATCTGAACTTTTTAATCCTAAAAAGTTATTGTTATCTAGCAAGGTTGATATATCTCCATCTTTTCCAAGTCCTGTTTCAAGACCACAAATACCAACAAGAGTTAATGAATCTAATCCTGTTTTCTTAGCTGCTTCAATAAATGTTTGACCCATACCTTCAAGTTTACTATTATCATATCCCTTTTCATCTGACCAATGTTTAAATAATTTATCAAGTTCTTCTGCACTAATATCATAAATTTTAGTACACATATCTTTGTCTCTTATAAGTGTTGCTATTTCAGCAGGATGACTACATATATAATCATATGTATAATCTCTATCATTTATTGTTAATACCATTTCATTTGGTACTTTTAAATTGCTTATATCTATATTTTCTTCATCAAGATACTCTTTTATTTTAATTAATAAATCTTCTGGTAAATCACCATCTAAAGATAATAAACTACTTAAAGCATCTTCATTTAATACAGTTAATGAATCTAATAAGTTCGATAAATCATCTTCATTACTATATTCTATCAATGGAACAAAATCTGTTTCTTTACTTGTTATATCTAAATTAAGTTTTAATGCTTCTGTTTCTAATTCTTTTTCCATTAAAGCAATTTTATCACCAGCTTCTCTAATAGAAGAAACTTCACTACTTATTTTACCCATTAAAGTAGTAATACTTGCTAAAAAAGAAGTTACAATTGATGGTTCTTCAACAGGTACCGCTGTATCACTACTAATACCACAGCTAACACTTCCACTCTCTTTGAATGATGAAGCATTTACATAATTAGTAAATGTATTTAAGCTTGATTCTAATGTTGTAAAATCAGTACGTAATGGATCTGAACCTTCAGGAAAAAGTAATGAACTAATCTCTGATTTATCTGTTATTTTTCTACTTGTATAGTTACCTTCTTCATCAATATAGTATTCTGTAGCATTATAACCAAATCTATATACTTTACCATCATATGGATCTGTCCAAATTTCCGGTAAATTTTCCCAATCAAAACTATTATTTACATCTGATAATCCATTACCAACAAGATATCTATATATTACACCATGTGTATCTCCAACATAGCCACCATTTTCTGAAGTAATATTAAATGAAACATCAATAGTATGTACACCACTATAATCTTTTACATAATTACCTTGATTAAAAAATGATCTTGTAGTTGAGTGTATATTTAAAATTGTACAATTATTATCAATCATTGCTTGTTTTTGTTCTTTAGAAAGTGATGGATAACCAAAAGGAGGTTCTATACAATTTACAACTACATTCTGATGACCATTCATTGCTCTTATAGCACCCATTTCAACTGAATTATCTGCGGTACTACTAAAACCCATAACAGATGAATTTTCATCCTTTAATCCATATACTTTAGCAATGTCAGTCATTAAACTATCCACTGCTTCTCCTAAATATGGATATTTATAAGGATCATTTCCATATGCTGGTCTTATAGTAATATGATCATTTAAATTTGTAAAATTATAAGCATCTAAAAATTTTCCATCAGAATAAACTCCACTTCCATAAGAATTAAAATCTATAGTTGAATCTGGTGTAATATTTTCTCCAACAGTAATAGTAAAATTGAAAGTATGTTCTACACCTTTACTATCTACATAAATATATTTAATTCCTTTTCCTTGTTCACCAAAAGAGCCACGGTATTTTTCTTTATCTCTACTATTATATATTCCGCTTCCAGATTCTTTAAGTGCTTCAAGTACTTGTAAGTTTTGTTCTTCTGCGCTCATAGTCAACCTCTCTTTACTATATATAATAGTATATCATTAATATAACAAATTATAAAGTTTTTTTATATAAAAAAAGCTTTGGATTTCCAAAGCTTTAATTATTAAATTATTCTAAAATTTCAGATACTACACCAGCACCAACTGTTCTACCACCTTCACGAATTGAGAAATTAGTTCCATTTTCAATTGCGATTGGAGTGATTAATTCAACAGTCATATCTACATTATCTCCAGGCATAACCATTTCAGTTCCTTCTGGTAATGTAATAACTCCTGTAACATCAGTTGTTCTAAAGTAGAATTGTGGTCTATAGTTACTGAAGAATGGTGTATGTCTTCCACCTTCTTCTTTAGATAGAACATAAACACTAGCTTTAAATTTCTTATGTGGTGTTACTGATCCTGGTTTACAAAGAATTTGTCCTCTTTCAACATCTTCTCTATTAATACCACGAAGTAAAACTCCAGCATTATCTCCAGCTTCAGCATAATCTAATGATTTTCTAAACATTTCGATACCAGTTACAACTGTTTTTCTTGTATCTCTAATACCAACGATTTCAACTTCATCATTAAGATTTAATCTACCTCTTTCAACACGACCTGTAACAACAGTTCCACGTCCTGTGATAGTAAATACATCTTCAATACTCATTAAGAATGGTTTATCAGTATCTCTTACTGGAGTATCAATCCATGTATCAACAGCAGCCATAAGATCTTTAATAGGTTGTACCCATTTTTCATCTCCTTCAAGAGCTTTAAGAGCACTACCACGAATAACTGGAGTATTATCTCCATCAAATCCATATTCAGTTAATAATTCTCTAACTTCCATTTCTACTAAATCAAGAAGTTCTTCATCATCAACCATATCACATTTGTTGATAAATACAACCATTTTTGGTACACCAACTTGACGTGATAATAAGATATGTTCTCTTGTTTGAGGCATTGGTCCATCTGTAGCACTAACTACAAGAATAGCACCATCCATTTGAGCAGCACCTGTAATCATGTTTTTAACATAATCAGCATGTCCTGGACAGTCAACGTGAGCATAATGACGTTTTTCAGTAGTATACTCAACGTGAGCAGTATTAATAGTAATACCTCTTTCTCTTTCTTCTGGAGCTTTATCGATTTGATCATAAGCCATAAATTCTCCAAAATATTTAGTAATTGCAGCTGTTAATGTTGTTTTACCATGGTCAACGTGTCCAATAGTACCAATATTAACATGTTCTTTAGAACGATCGAATTTTTGTTTTGCCATTTTACTTTTCCTCCTTTTTCAATATATATATTTTATCTAATACTTGAGCCATTTTCAAGTATAAATAACTAAATTGGCAACTAGAGTGTACGATTATTGTACACCATTTTTCTTAATAATATCTTCAGCTATACTCTTTGGTACTTCTTCATAATGATCAAATATCATTTGATAAGTTCCACGTCCTTGAGTATTACTTCTAAGAACAGTCATATAACCGAACATTTCTGAAAGTGGTACCATTGCTTTAATAGCAATATCTTTACCCATACTTTCATTTCCAAGAGGTCTACCTCTTCTACTAGTTAAGTCTCCCATTACAGTTCCCATGAATTCTTCTGGAACTCTAACTTCTACATTCATAATTGGTTCTAAAATGCATGGATTACATTTATTCTTAGCTTCTTTTAATGCCATAGAAGCAGCAATTTTGAATGCCATTTCATTTGAGTCTACATCATGATAAGATCCATCAAATAATGTACACTTAACATCTATCATTGGATATCCTGCTAGTACTCCACCAGCAAGTGCTTCTTGAAGTCCTTTATCTACAACTGGAATATATTCTCTAGGAACAACTCCACCAACAACTTCATCAACAAATTCATATCCTTTATCTTTATTTGGTTCAAATTTAACCCAAACATGTCCATATTGTCCACGTCCACCTGATTGTTTAATGTATTTACCTTCACATTCTGCAGCAGTTTTTAATGTTTCTCTATAAGCTACTTGTGGTTTACCAACATTAGCTTCAACATTAAATTCTCTTCTCATTCTATCAACTAAAACATCTAAGTGAAGTTCACCCATACCAGCAATAATTGTTTGACCAGTTTCATGATCAGTTTTTGCTCTGAATGATGGGTCTTCTTTAGCTAATTTTTGTAAAGCTAAACTCATTTTTTCTTGATCTGCTTTTGATTTTGGTTCAATAGCAAGTTCAATAACAGGTTCTGGGAATACCATTTTTTCTAAAATAACTTGATGTTTTTCATCACATAATGTATCTCCTGTAGTAGTATCTTTAAGACCTACAGCAGCAGCTATTTCACCAGCATATACTTCTTGAATTTCTTTTCTTTGATTAGCATGCATTTGAAGTATACGTCCGATTCTTTCTTTTTCTCCATTAGTTGAGTTCATTACATAACTTCCACTCTTTAATACACCTGAATAAACACGGAAGAATGTTAGGTTTCCAACAAATGGGTCATTCATAACTTTAAATGCTAATGCTGCAAATGGTTCTGAATCACTTGCTTTTCTTTCGACAGGATTATCATTCATATCAATTCCTTTAACAGCTGCAATATCTGTAGGAGCTGGTAAATAATCAATAACAGCATCTAAAGCAAGTTTAACACCCATATTACCAAGTGCAGTTCCACACATAACTGGGAATAATTTAACTTCTAAAGTTCCTTTTCTAATTGCTGATTTTAATAAATCAACAGAAATTTCATTACCTTCAAGATAAGTTTCCATTAACTCATCACTAAATTCTGAAGCAGCTTCAATTAATTCTTCTCTCATTGATTCTGCTTTAGATTTTAATTCACTAGGTATTTCTATTTCTTTTGGATTTTCTTCTTGTTTTCCATCATATTGATAAGCTTTCATAGTAACTAAATCAATAATTCCATTGAAATTATCTTCAGCTCCAATTGGAAGTTGAATAGCTACAGCATGTTCACTTAATCTATCTTTAGCAGCTTTTAAACTAAATTCAAAATCTGCTCCCATTTTATCCATTTTATTACAGAAAATCATTCTTGGAACCATATAATCATTTGCTTGTCTCCAAACTTGTTCAGTTTGTGTTTCTGGTCCAGCTTGTGAGTCAAGTAATGCAATAGCACCATCTAATACTCTTAAACTACGAGCAACTTCAATAGTAAAGTCTACGTGTCCAGGAGTATCTATAATATTGAATCTATATTCTTTCCAGTGTGCAGTAGTTGCAGCACTAGTTATTGTAATACCTCTTTCTTTTTCTTGTTCCATCCAGTCCATTTGAGATTCACCATCATGTGTTTCACCAATTTTATGAATTCTACCTGTATGGAATAATACACGTTCCGTAAATGTAGTTTTTCCGGCATCGATATGAGCCATGATACCAATATTACGAAGTTTATTTAATGCAACATCACGTGCCATAAGTTTTCTCCCTTCTTACCATCTATAATGTGCATAAGCTTTATTAGCTTCTGCCATTTTATGAGTATCTTCACGTTTTTTAACTGCTCCACCTACACCGTTAGATGCATCAATGATTTCAGCAGCTAAATTTTCTGCCATACCTTTACCATTTCTATTTTTAGCATATTGAATTAACCATCTTAAAGTTAAAGCATTTGCTCTATCTTCTCTAACTTCCATAGGTACAGAATAATTACTTCCACCTATTCTTCTACTCTTTATTTCTAAAGCTGGTTTAACATTTTCAAATGCTTGATTTAATACTTCTAGTGGATCTTTCTTAGTTTTATCTTTAACTATATCAAGAGCACTATATAATATTTTTTGTGCAGTTCCTTTTTTACCATCTAACATAATTCCATTGATTAATTTAGTAATCATTTTAGAATTATATATTGGATCTGCTAAAACATCTCTTTTAATTGCTTGTCTTTTACGCATGAATATTCTCCTTTCTTATATATTATTAATTAGTTTTTAGGTTTTTTAGTTCCGTATTTACTTCTACCTTGTCTTCTCTTATCAATTCCAGCTGTATCTAAAGTACCACGTACAATATGATAACGAACACCGATAAGATCTTTAACACGTCCACCACGAATTAAAACAACACTATGTTCTTGTAAGTTGTGTCCTTCTCCACCAATATAGCAAGTAACTTCCATTCCGTTACTTAATCTAACTCTTGCTATTTTTCTTAAAGCTGAGTTTGGTTTTTTAGGAGTTTTAGTAGAAACACGAGTACATACTCCACGTTTTTGTGGTGAAGTATTATTTGTTCTCTTTTTATCTTTAGAATTGTAACCAACATTTAATGCTGGGCTTTTACTTTTCTTAGTTTTACTTCCTCTACCATTTCTAACTAATTGATTAATTGTAGCCATTTAAAAATTCTCCTTTCTTTATACACATTTCCAGGTGTATCATAATCCCTATTTTTTAAGGTTTTCACTTGCATGAAAACCCGAAATCTATTTGATTTTAACATTAAAAATAGCTAATGTCAACAGTATTTTTTAATTATTTTTTATTTACAATAATTTAAATTCTTACTATCTTTTCCCTCTACTACAATATTTGCAATTAATTTTGTACCAAGCATATCTATTTGATTTTCATTTTCATCATAACTAATCCATATATATAAATCAAAATTCATACTACTATTTCCTTCTATAAAAACATTATCTATTAAAGTAAGATTACTATTATTATGAGCCCCACTAAAATTACCTTCTTTTTCATAATCATTACCAACTATTTTATATTTAAAATATTTATTTGCTAATTCACTTGAAATAGTATCTATATTTAATGATACTTTAGTACATGAATTTAATGACTTTTCAGATGAAATAATTGAAAAATTCTTTTTATATGCTAACATTTCATAATCTGTATCATATATTGGAGCTATATCTTTAGCATCTAATTCTTCATCATCTACTTTTAAATCAACTACACCTGTTGTAACTTTTGTTTCTTTTATATCTTTACTAATTATATTAGCTCCAAAATAAGATAGAGAAATAGATGAAACAGCAACTATCATTATTAAAATTATTATTATTAAATATTTTATTGATGTTTTCATATGTTCTTCCTACTCTTCCATTTCTTTTAAATTAATACAATTATTATTATATTTATCACAACACATACCATCTTTATAAGTCCAATCTTTACCATAATTTCTACAAAAATTAGGTTTATTAAAAATACCAAATAGTATTCCAGTTATGAAAAACAATAATACTATAATTATAATTACTAATAATATATTAATAAATTTCTTTTTCACTTTATTCATAAAACTCCTTTATTTAATATTATCAAAAAAAAAGTGATAAATCAATTTTATCACTTTTCATTATAATTATAATTTCTTTTTTAATTCACTAATTTTATCAGTATATGATCCTATAGTACCAAGGTTTAAACCTACTGAAAATCCTTCTACTCCAAGAGCTATACTTTTTAATAATGTTTCTAAATATTCATCATTTTGCATTATATTCATTGTTGCATTTAATGCCCATAATCCAGCTATGCTTGCTTCAAACAATCTATTACCATTAAGTTTTTTAATTTCTTCAGATGTTTCACTATTTTGATTTTGTTTTAATTCATTTATTTTTTCAGTATTATCTATAAAATCATATGTTGATAATCCAGAAATACTTCCTGCTAAAGCTATAACTATTTGACTTGTAACATCTATATTTGGTGTTCCCATTATTTGAAGAGCACATCCTGTAGTAATTGAAGTAGCTAATGCTATTGCTATATTTCTTTGTCTTTTTAATTTGTTAATATCATTTAAATTATTATTCATAAATCCCCCTTTTTAAATGCACATAGATTATACCATAAAACACTCAAAAAGTCAACTTTAAGTTAAAAAAAGAAGATTAATTAAAATCTTCTATAATTCTCTTTCACCTTTGTTTTTAAATTGTATTATTATTGGAGTACCACTAAAATCTATATTTTGTCTTATTTTATTTTCTAAGTATCTATAATAACTAAAATGAACTAATCCTTTAGAGTTTACTTCTATATCAAATCTAGGTGGTTTTGTTCCAGATTGATGAGCAAAATATACTTTTAGTTTTTTACCTTTAAATGAAGCTGGTGGTGTTTCAATAAAGGCATCTCTAATTATATCATTAATAATACTTGTTTTAACTTCTTTAATTGAATTATTATATGATTCTAATACTTCTGGCATTAAAGTATGTATTCTCTTCTTAGTTTGAGCACTTAAGAAAACAATTTTAGCATAATCCATAAATTGAAAGTTATTCTTAATATTCTTCTTCCACTCTTTCATTTCTTCATCTTTTTCTTCAATTGTATCCCATTTGTTAACAACTATTACAACAGGTTTTCCTGCCTCTAATGCATAACCCGCTATATGTTTATCATGCTCTACTATACCAGTTGTAGCATCAAGTACAAGCAAACAAACATCACTTCTATCGATTGCTTTCATACTTCTAAGCAAGCTATATTTTTCAACAGCTTCAAATATTTTACCTTTTTTACGAAGTCCTGCTGTATCAATTAAAGTATATTCTTCTTTATTATATGTAAATTTAGTATCAATCGCATCTCTTGTAGTACCAGCTACATTACTTACAATTACTCTTTCTTCATTTAATAGAGCATTTACTAAACTACTCTTTCCAACATTAGGTCTTCCAATTACTGATATTTTTATATTATCGTCTTCTTCTTCATACCCTTTTTCTAATCCTTGAGTAATGATTTTTAAAAGATCATTAACTCCTGTTCCATGTTCAGCTGAAATACTAACATAATCATCAAATCCTAGACTATAGAACTCATACATATTATCTTGTCCTATTTTATTATCCACTTTATTAATAGCTACAACTATTTTTTTATTAGTTTTTTTAAGCATATCTCTAATTAGTTCATCACTATTAGTAATTCCGTCTTTACTATCTACTACAAAAACTATAATATCTGCTTCCTCAATACCAATTTCTACTTGCATACGAATTTCTTGATTAAAGTCTCCATCACTTAAATCAATTCCACCAGTATCAATTAAATAAAAAGGAATATCATTATACATAGCACTACTATAAATTCTATCTCTTGTTATTCCTGGTGCATCTTCTATAATAGCTACTTTTTTTCCAACGATTCTATTAAATAATGTTGATTTACCTGTATTAGGTCTACCAACTAAACATATTGTTCTTTTTGCCATGGATTCCCACCTCGCATACATTATATAAAAAAAGTTAGATTTTTTCTAGTCTTTTTTATTATAGTTGTATTATTGGTTTTATAATTTTTAAAAATATTGTATAATACTGATGTGATTTATATGAAGAAGTTAGAAAAAAAACCACTAATTATTTGTGTATGTATGATTTTAATTCAATCAGTATCTTATTTATTTGTTAAATTATTACAAGGACAAACTCATTTAATAGGTTCTACTTTAGATAATTCTATACCTTTCATTAATTATTTTATTATTTTTTATTGTTTATGGTATGTTTTATTATTTTTTGTTCCATATTATCTATATATAAAAGATAAGAATATGTTCACAAAATATATTATTTCATACACTCTTGCAGTTTTCATTTCATCAATAATATTTATTATTTATCCAACTGAAGTAATAAGACCATTATTAAATAATAATAATTTACTAGATATAATAACAAACCTTATTTATAAAGTGGATACACCTGCAATTAATTGCTTACCTAGTATGCATTGTGCTATATGTACACTATTTATAATAAGTTTATCTATAAGTAAAAAATCAAATAATGTAATAAAAATTATTATTAATATTATGTCAATTCTGATAATGTTATCTACTCTTTTTGTTAAACAGCATGTAATAATTGATGCATTAACTGGTATTGTAATGATGAGTATTATATTTATATATGTAAATTATAATAATAGAATTGTAAACAAAGTTAAAAAATTGTTAAATATTTAACAATTTTTATTTTAAAAATAAAAATAATGTTATAATAAATTTGTAATAATTAGTAGTTAACTTTTAATAAAATATTAAAGAAGGAGTAAAAAATGAAAAAACTTACAATGCCATTAATTTTAGGTGTTATTAGTATAATAATAATACTATCTTATTTATCTGTTGTTGATTTAAGTAAAGCTGAAAAAGATAATTATCAAGGTAAACACATTACAAAAGATGAATATATTTATAAAGAAGATCTTTTAAGCTTAGGATATTCAATTGAAGAAATTAATAAAATTGAAAGTAAAATAAATAATAAAAATGTTAAAGATTATCTTCTAAATAAAAAATATAATAATTTAATTAGTTTTATTTCTTCTCCATATTTTAAAATTGAAAATATAGAAAGATATGAAACATATTACTCAAATAATAATAATTCTTTTGATGAAACAGTTATTTATGTAAATATTGGTCTTGATAATGAATTCTACACAAATATTCGTGAAATAAATAATTATAAGAGTGTTACTACTCTTGTTAATAAATATAATAAATTACCAGATGAAATAGAATTTGATGATTTAGTAACATTAGAAAAACCATATAGTAATACAGGAAATAAAAAAATTAGAAAGATTGCATATGATAGTTTAATATCTATGATAGAAGACGCTAAAAAAGAAAATATTAATTTATTTGTAGTATCAGGATATAGAACTTATAAAGAACAAGAAGCACTATTTAATAATTCAGTAAAGAAAAATGGCACTACTCATGCATTATTGTATTCTGCAAAGCCAGGACATTCAGAACATCAATTAGGATTAGCGGTTGATTTAAATTCTGTAGAGCCTAAATTTGAAAATACTAAAGAATATGAATGGTTAAAAAACAATTCATTTAAATACGGATTTATAGAAAGATATAAAAAAGGAAAAGAAAATATAACAGGCTATGCTTATGAACCATGGCACTATAGATTCTTTGGAATAGAAATTGCAACAAAATTATATAAAGAAAATATAACTTATGAAGAATATTTAGCTAAATATGAATTGTAGTTTTATTAATAAATAAAATGTAATAAAAAATCATTACCATTATACAAGAAATAGTTACTAAACCAAATTTAACTATTTCTTTTTTTATTTTACTCATTTCTTTATATTCTACTTCATTTAGATTTTTTGATACATTTAATGTTTTATACACATGTATGTAATACTTAGTTTCATTATTTAATATTATAGTAATTAAGTTTTCTGATTTATTAAAGTTACCATTACCAAGTATCTGTAAATAATCATTATCATTAGATAAATCACAATTAATAATTAAATTTGATTCATCATTAATTGTTATATTATAATCATGAATGTTTTTATCAAAATTTATTTCATATCCTTCTATTTTTATATCTTTAATATATGATTCATCTTTCATATTTTTATTATAGTTTTTAGATATGTGTATTATATATTCTTGATTGTTTGATGTTTTTATTTTTATTTCATTATTCATCTCATTTAAATTATAAGTGTCTTTAACATCTGAAGTTTCATTTTTACTTTCTTTTACATTAACTTTTACTTCTTCATTATTAGTAAAATAATTATATACAAAAATATTTTTATTAAATTTTGGTATTAAATCTTGATTATCTATTTTTATATCTTCAAGTGCACAAACTTTATAATGTCCAATTAACAATATTAAAAATAATATATTTTTTTTCATACAATTAGTATTTACTAAATAAAAAAATAAATTCATATTTGAATTTATTTTATAGTTTTAATAATTATTTTTTTATTTCTTTTCTTTTTTCTATCTATTATAAATGAATCTAATAATATTTTATCCATATTTTCTACTTTTTTATTATAATATATTACTCCTAGTATTTCTCCTTTTGTAACTCTTTGTCCGACAGTTTTTGTCAAACTTACACCAACACTATAATCAATCTTATCTGTTTTCTTAACTCTATTAGCACCCAAGTCAAAAACAAGTTGAGATAGTTTTTGTGAATCAATTCCATTTATATAACCAGTTTTATCTGAAACAACTATATATTTTTTAGCATCTATTTTTAATTTAGTAATATCTCCTCCCTGACTTCTTATCCATTCATAAAATTTATTTTTAGCATGTCCACTTTCTAATAAATTAATAACAAGTTTCTTTGCTCTTGCCATAGAAATATTTTTTGCACTACTAATCATTAAACTAGAAATATATACAGATAATTCATAAAGTCTTTTATCATGTACATTTTTAAAAAAATTAATTGCTTCCTTAACTTCTAAAGCGTTCCCTATATTAAGACCTAAAGGAATATTCATATCACTTAAAGTACAAATTACTTTTTTATTATAAAACTCTCCTATTTTAACCATTGTTTTAGCAAGTTTAGTTGCATCTTTTATATTTTTCATAAATGCACCTTTGCCAACCTTTAAGTCAATTACTATAACATCACTTCCACTTGCTATTTTCTTTGACATAATTGAACTTGCTATTAATGGTATTGAATCAACTGCTCCTATTTCATTTCTTAATGCATATATTTTTTTATCTGCTACAGCAATTTTTTCGCTTTGACTAATTACAGCACATCCTACATTTTTTAATTGGTCTATAAATGCTTTTTTACTTAAATTTAATTTATATCCAGGTATACTTTCTAATTTATCAACTGTTCCTCCAGTTAATCCCAAACCTCTTCCACTCATTTTTGGAACACATACTCCAGTAGAGGCAACAATAGGAGAAACTATTAATGTAATTTTATCACCAACACCACCAGTTGAATGTTTATCAACAACTGGTTTATTTAGACTACTTAAATCTATTATATCTCCACTTTTTATCATTACATCCGTAAGATAATATGTTTCAGTTAAATTTAATCCATTATAATAAATAGCCCATATAAAATCACTCATTGTTTTATCATTTATTTTATTTTTAACATATGAGTTAACCATATATTCTATTTCACTATAACTTAATAATTCTTTATTTTGTTTTTTTTCAATTATCTCTACTGCTTTCATAAACAATCCCTTCTATTCTAAATCTATTATACTATATAATTAAATAAACCTGTCATTAAAAATGCTATAAAGTATAATGATAATGGTACTAAATTAGCATAAGGTTTTATTTTTAATTTATCACTTAAATTATATACAATTACATATATTGTTGCAATTATAAATAATAATAAACATATCACTAAATATGCTAAAGCATTATAACTTAAATCACTTAAAATAGGTCCTTTTAGTTGTCCACCTATTAAGGATGCAATCATAATGCACATTCCTGTTACACTATGCGAAAACAAAAATATAAGACCTGCTTTTTCAATGTACATTCCAATAAAATGACCAGATAAGAAAAATAAAAGACCTCCAAAAAACATAGCATAACTATCAAGTACTATTAATCCAGTAAGTGCTATTAAAACCGAAAAAACAATTGAATAAATAATTCTATTTCTTGCAATAATTTTTTCTGGCTGTTTATTTTCTCGCAATGTACTTAATCTTTTTTTAAAATAATATAATTCTTTAGTAGCTATATCTGGATCTTCTTGAAATAAACTTCTTAATTCAGAAATATAGTTTTCAAAATCACTTGAATCATAATCTTTCATATTTTTCCTCCTATAATATTAAGATATAATAATTATAATATATGAAAGTATTGATAGTATTACAATTCCTAAATATATTATATTATAAATTATATTATTTTTAAAATTCAGTTTTTGTTCATATTTTATTAAATAATAAATTCTAAAAATAACATTTAATAAACTAGTTACTATAATGGTTGCAAGTATTATTAAATAATAAACTGCATAAGCTATAGAATCCCATGATTTAGTATTAAGCATTAAGTATAGGAATATTATTTCTAATACAAATAATATTAAAAAAATAATTGTTTTATATAAATCCGTAAATTTGTAATGCCTTTTTTTTATATATTTTGTATTAATTACAATTGATAAAGAAAATAATAAAATTGGTATATATAAATATCCAAATTCTGCACTAATAAGCAAAAGAAAAAAAATAATAATTGATAATAATAGTAGAATAATATTTATAATATATTTTTTCATATATTCTCCTTATAGTAAAATTATAACATAAAAAACAGATTATTCATCTGTTTTTTTACTACTTAAAAATGATACTTTTTCAGCAATTACATCCATTTTATATACTTTCTTACCATCTTTTTCATAGTTTGATGTTTGTATTCTCCCCTTAACTCCGACAACATCTCCTTTCTTACAATACTCACAAACATTTTCCGCTATTCCATTCCATAAAGTACATTCAATAAAATCAGTATCATATGTCCCATCAACATTTTTATAACTTCTTGGTACTGCGACTGTAATATAAGTTCGTTTTTTATTATTATCTGTCGTTACTATTTCTGGATTAGTAGTTAGTCTACCAGCAATTATAATTTGGTTAAGCATATTTCCTCCTTTCGAATGAAATATATCAAAATAAAAATATGTATTTCAAACTACTAAAAACACGTTTTAAAAGCTTTGTTTTTTATATATTTAAAATATCCTTACAATAAAAATTAATTATTATTACTATTATTAATCTAAAATTTTAAAAATATATAAAAAAATAAAACTACATTTTATTTACATGTAGTTTTATTTTGCAAACTTTAATATAGAATCAATATCTTTTAAACATTCAATCAAATAATCAATTTCTTCATATGTATTATAAAAATATAAACTAATTCTTACAGTATCGTCTTTATTGTCGCCCATTTTTGCACAATGTTTTCCACTCCTAACACATATACCTTTTGTATTTAAATAAAGGCCTAAATCACCTGATAAAACTCCATCTATATTTATTATTACTGTACTACCTTCACATTCTTTATTATATATCTTTATATAATCAATTTTTTCTAATTTATTTACTAAATAATTTCTTAAATCTTTTACTTCTTTTTCTATTCTTTCAATTTTATATTCATTAATGAATTTTATTGCTTCACTAAATCCAATAATTCCTGCTATATTTGGAGTACCAGACTCTAATTTATATGGAAGTTCTGCTAATTTCAAAGACTTTTCATTATAATTTAAATTCATTCCTCCTCCATAAGTAAAAGGAAGCATTTTATTAAGTAACTTATATTTTCCATAAAGTATTCCAACACCTGTAGGGCCTAACATTTTATGAGCTGAAAATGCTAAAAAGTCAGCATCCATATCTTGAACATCTATTTTCATATGTGGAGCACTTTGAGCAGCATCTACTACTACTAAAATATTTTTTTTATGAGCTATATTGCATATAGTTTTAACATCTCTTTTATCTCCACTAACATTTGTTACTTGAGCAAGAGATATTACTTTGGTGTTATCTGTTATTTTATTTGTTAAATCTTTTATATTTAATTTTTCATTTACTGAATCTACAAATACTATTTTTATTTTCTTTTTAACTGATAACATCATCCAAGGTAAAATATTAGATGCATGTTCACTACTTGATAAAATCACTTCATCTCCTTCTTTTAGATAATAAAGAAAGTAACCAAAAACAATTGTATTTATTGAATCAGTTGTGTTTTTTGTAAAAATTATTTCTTCTTTTCTTTTGGCATTTATAAATTTTTTAACCAAAGTTCTTGTATAATCTATCTCATCATCAACCTTAAAACTTATATCATAGTCTCCTCTATGACTATTAGCAGTATAGTTTTTATAATAATCTACTATTTTGTCAATTACTCTTTTTGGTTTAAAAGTAGTCGCAGCATTGTCAAAATATATTATTTCTTTTTCTTTCATTGGAAATTCATTCATTTATTATTCACCTAATATAATATAGTAGTATTTTTTTATATTAAATATAATAAATATAATAATTGAAGTAATTAATTTTTTAATATATAATATTATTGGTGAAGAAAAATGGATTGTTTATTTTGTAAAATTAATAATAATGAAATACCTTCATATACAATATATGAAGATGAGTTTGTTAGATGTTTCTTAGATATTAATCCTATTAGTGATGGACATACACTAATCATTCCTAAAAAACATTTTACGGATATTAATGATATAGATTTAAAATATTTATGTAAGATTCAAGAAGTATCTAAAAGAATTGTTAAATTATTAAATGATAAATTAAAACCAGATGGAATTAAACTAGTTCAAAATAATGGTGTATTACAAGAAGTAAAGCATTATCATCTACATGTAATACCACATTATAATAAAAACAAAAAAAATAAAGTTGAAGATATTTATAAAATAATTGTTAAAAACTAGTTTCTAGTGTATAATATTGCTATAAATGAGGAAGTGAAAAAATGAATAAAAAAACAATAATAATTATGTGTGGTTCAGTAATTGGATTACTTATTTTATTACTAATAGTTATTTGGCTAATGAGTATTTTATCAAATAGATATTATAGTTATGAAGCAGTTGAAGAAAAAATAATTGAAGCAACTGATAAATATTACAAAAATAATCCTAGTATGTTGCCAGTTGGTAATGCTAAATATAACTTACAATACTCAACTTTAGTTGAAAATGATTATATCAAACCTTTAAATGAACTTATAAAAGATGGTGATAATTGTACTGCTGATATAATTGTTATTAATAATGATGGTGTTTACACTTATATTCCAAAATTATCTTGTGGAGAATCATATGAAAGTAAAGAACTTTATAAACAAGTATTATTAAATAACGAAATTAAAACTACTGGTAGTGGCCTTTATCAAGGCAGTGATGGTTCTTATTACTTTAGAGGAAAAGTAAATAATAATTATGTTGCTTTTGGTGAATATGAAGGTTCAAGAAATACTGAAGAAATATTATGGCAAATAATTAGTATAGAACCAGATAACACTATTAGAATGAAATCTTTAGTACATGCTGAAGAAAGAACTCCTTTTGATGATAGATTTAATGAAGCAACTCAAGATAGAGATGGATATAATGATTTTAAAAATAGTTTATTAAAAGATTATTTGATAGATTTAGATAAAAAGAATTTATTCTTAAGTGAAACTCAAAAAAGTAAATTAGTTAGTAAAAATATTTGTTCTGCTAAAAGAAGTGAAACAGATGATACTAAAGATGGTAGTACTGAATGTTCAGAAAAAACAGAAGAATCACTATTATTTAGTACAATGTATCCATATGAATTTATGAGAGCTAGTTTAGATGAAAATTGTAAAAATATTCTTGATAGATCTTGTTCAAACTTTAATTATTTATCTTCTACTAGTGGAAATAGTGAGTGGTCTGTAACAGCTGATCCAGTAAATAATAAATATGTTTATGAATTTATTGGAGATACATATGATTTAGGAACTGCTAAATCAGAAAAATATGTATATCCTGTTGTTACACTAAATGAATATGCATTTTATAAATCTGGAAGTGGAACTGAAAGTGATCCTTATAGATTATTTAAAAAGAGTACTAATTAGTACTCTTTTAATTTGCATTATTTTTTTATTTAAACCATGAAGCTCCAATTTGTGCATTAGATGAATTTGGATAAGGATTAGGTGGATCAATTTTAGCAAAACATGGAATATTAAATGCTGTTCCAAAACATAGTGAATTTCCTGGCCCTAAAGATTTTAATTTTTCTATATCATTTTCAGATATACTATGAGTAATACTCTTAATTATAGTTAAATCATCTGGATGGAACATTCTAAGAACTATATAATTTGAACATTGACTTAATGCAGTAGTAGAAAGTTCACTTGGTCTTTGTGTAATCATTCCTAAAATTACACCATATTTTCTTCCTTCTTTTGTAATTCTATCAAATATATTATATCCTAAAACATCAGTATCTCTATCATTTTGTACATATCTATGTGCTTCTTCTAAAAGAATTTGAACATTAAAGTTTTCTTTCTTATCTAAAGTAAGTGCATAATCAAATAACATCTTAGAGAATAATTTTGTTAATAGTTTAGCAAATCTTTCATCAACATAATTTAAATTAAAGTTTAAAAGTTGAACTTGTTTACCATCTTCACTAGTAAACAATCTTTTAATGTAATCTTCTTTACTTATATAATCTGGTACATCAAAATATCTCATATTTTCACTATTTAATACAGATTCAAGTCTAACTTTTAATATATTATTTATATCATACACTTTATCACTTTTTAAAATACCTTCACTAATTAAAGCAAATTCAAATGCATTATATAAATCTTTTAAAGTATATTTTTTAGGTTTCATACTAGAATTTAATTCTAATTCTTCATCTATAAAATATTCAATAAATTCAGTTACTAATTGAATAGCATTCATTTTACCTGTTTGATCTAGATTAATACATTGTCTTAATGTTCTAGTATAACCTGGTTGAATTATTTCACTTTCTAAATTTATATCTTTAGTATGGAAAGTAGAAAGAACTGCCATAATTTGATCTCTTAATCTTGCTGGTTCTTTACCACTTGTTAATATATCCATTACAGCTCTTGCTATTATATTATTTTTATAAGCAATAACTTTTTCCTCTTCTTCAGTGAATAAATATACATATCTTAAAGCTTTTTCAATAATTGGAATTTGAGCTGGACTATCTACATTTAATAATAATGCTATATCATCAACATCTAAAAAGTATGGAGGAACCTTAATTATTTCACTTCTTGTAGAAGTAATATCTGTTGTTAAAGTTTTATATCTACATTGTGCAGATCTATTAATTGTTTCAAACGCATTATGATATTCACCATATACATCAAATAAAACAATTTTAGCATTTACTGGTATAAAATTTCTTCTGTAAAAGAGATTTTGAAATAATCTAGATACAGTACAACTTTTACCACTACCACTATTACCAATAATAGCAAAGTGATTTGAGAAAAAGTTATTAATATTAGCTGATACATTAAATCCATCGTATATTAAACTTTTACCAACATATAAGTCTTCTTTAGAATCTATTGACTGATTACCTAGTAAAAGTACAACTTCATCTTTATTTACTACTCTTATTTTAGCTTGACTAGATGGTTTATGTGTTATTCCATTAACAAATTGTCCATTTTCAAATTCACCAACTAATACACATTCTATTTCTTCTTTAGTAATTTTTGTTATTTCTCCTACTATTTTATGCTTATCTTCAAATATAACATGAACACCTAAAAAAGAAGATTCTACTCTTTTTAATAGATTTTCTACAATTACTGTATATTCAAAGACTGATATAACATTTCCAAACATATTCATTCACCCTTTTATTCTATTAAAATTATATCATAATAATAAATTATTTCAATAAAAAAGATTAGTCTTTTTTTAATTCTTCTAATCTTTTTATTTCTTTTTCTAAATCTTCTCTTTCTTTATTAACAATTGCTTCTGGAGCTTTTTTTACATAATTCTCATTTGAAAGTAATTTTTTTCTTCTTTCTATTGAGGCAGTTAGCACTTTTATTTGAGTTTCTTTTGCTATTCTATCAGCTTCAGTTTCAATTCTTTCAAAGAAAATTTGAGCTTTTACTTTTTTAGAAAATACATTATATGCTCTTATATTTAAAGGTTTAGTTATTAAGTTTTCTTTTAATTTAAGCATTTTTATGATTAAATCATTATCATAGTTTTCATCAAATAATACTTTCATATCTTTATTAATATTATTTTCTGCTTTTATATTTCTAAATTTTTTAATAAATTCTACTTCATCATCAACAATATTTTCTTCTAATTCAAATACATATTTTTTATTATATTTTGGATATTCAGAAATCATTATTGATTCACTATCTTTAATTGGTAACATTTGATATATTTCTTCTGTTACAAAAGGCATATATGGATGTAACATTTTTAATATACCTGAAAGTATTACACATAGAGTTGATTTAGTGGTTTTACTATCTAAATTAAATTTTGCCATTTCAATATAATAATCACAGAATATATTCCATGTAAAATCATATATTTCACTACCTGCAAGATTTAATTCATATTTATCCATATGTTTTGTTACTGATTTTACTAATTTATTATATTTAGATAGAATCCATTTATCTTCATTTTTTAAATCATTTAAATCTATTTCTTTTAAATCTTCTATATTCATTAATACAAATCTTGATGCATTCCACAACTTATTAACAAAATTCCATGTAGATGTTAATTTAACTTCATCAAATCTTAAATCAAGTCCCATAGAACCATCTGTTGTTAAATAATATCTAAGTGAATCTGCTCCATATTTGTCTACCATTTCAAATGGATCTACTCCATTACCTAAAGATTTAGACATTTTTCTTCCTTGTTTATCACGAATCAAACCATGAATTACACAATCTTTAAATGGTCTTGCACCAAGAGTAAACTCTGTTTGAAATGCCATTCTAGCTACCCAGAAGAATATAATATCATATCCTGTTACTAAACAATCTGTAGGAAAATATCTCTTAAAATCATCTGTTTTTTCTGGCCAACCAAGTGTACTAAATGCCCATAACGCACTACTAAACCAAGTGTCTAAAACATCTTCATCTTGTACCCATCCTTCTTCTTTTGGTGCTTCCATTCCAACATATACTTTATCATCTTTATACCATGCTGGAATTCTATGACCCCACCATAATTGACGAGAAATACACCAATCATGAGAAATATTCATCCAGTGTCTTAATACTTTTTCAAATCTTTTTGGAACAAAATTAATTTTCTTTTCTTTATCATCTTGGAAATCTAAAACTGTTTTAGAAAGAGGATCCATTTTTACAAACCATTGTTCTTTTATCATTGGTTCTACCATAACACCAGTACGTTCTGAATGTCCTACTTCATGCTCTAAAGGTTCTATTTCAAGTAATAATCCAAGCTTATCTAAATCTTCTACTACTTTTTTTCTACACTCTTCTCTAGTCATTCCTTCATATCCAATAGCATTTTCATTCATGGTAGCATCATCATTCATAATAACTATACGTTCTAGATTATGTCTTTCTCCTACTTCAAAGTCATTAGGATCATGAGCTGGTGTTATTTTAACTACACCAGTACCTTTAGTCATATCAGCATGTTCATCTGTTATAACAGGAATTGGTTTATTTACAAGTGGTAAAATTACATTTTTACCAACAAATTTTTTATATCTTTTATCTTCTTCATTTACTGCTACTGCTGTATCACCAAAAAGAGTTTCTGGTCTTGTAGTAGCTACATCTAAGTATTCTTCACTATCTTCTAATTTATACTTAATATGATAAAATGCACTCTTTTCTGTTTTATAAATAACCTCTTCATTTGAAAGAGCTGTTTGAGCTGCTGGATCCCAGTTAATTATCTTTTCACCTCTATAGATTAAACCCTTATTATAATAATCTACAAATATTTTTCTTACTGCTTTATTTAAATCTTCATCTAATGTAAATCTTTCTCTTGTATAATCAACTGATAATCCAAGTCCTGCCCATTGATTTCTGATACTATCACTATATTCATGTGTCCAATCCCAACAAGCTTTTAAGAAATTTTCACGACCATATTCGTATTTATCAATACCTTCATCTTTTAATTTTTTTACAACTTTTGCTTCAGTTGATATTGCAGCATGATCCATACCAGGAAGCCATAATGTATCAAATCCTTGCATTCTTTTATATCTAATAATTACATCTTGAATAGCTGTATCATATGCATGACCAATGTGTAATTTACCTGTTACATTTGGTGGTGGAATTACAATACAAAAAGGTGGCTTATTACTTTTATTATCACATTTAAAATATCCCTTTTCTTTCCAAATATTATATTTATCTTTTTCTGTTTTTATATGATCATATTTACTTTCTAACATTTTTATTACCTTCCTTTAAAAATTTAATTACTTCATCTACATAAGGCTTAAATATCTTTTTATTTTTTAAATTATTATATATTTTTTCTATATATTTTTCTTTTAAAACTCTTTTTTTACTATACTCATAATTCAAATCAAAGACGAGTCCAATAAACATAAGTATTCTATCATTTTTAGTTTTAACTTCACTTTTTGGTATTTGTTCATGATTTTTAAATACATCCATTAATTCTTCATTAATACTACTTTCATCATCACATATTTCTAATAATCTATTAGTAGAAAATGAATATAAAATATCAATTTTATCAGCATCTCTGATTATCTTAGAATGCATTAATTCTCTTTTATCAGTAATAGACTCATCAATTTTATATTTATTATGATTAAAAATAGCTTTTTTAACTACTTCATAATCTTCTTCATTTACAATATAGTTTTTTATTTGATTTTCTTTAAATAATATGTTCACGCCTTCTAAACCATGGTCAAATGATTTACTATCTTCAAATGTTTTAAACTCTGTCCATTGTTTAAATCTAGCTATATCATGTAAAAGAGCAATTATAGATGCTAGATCTCTTTCTACAGTATCTAAATTTAAACTTCTACAGATTTCTTCTGCTTGGTGTACAACTCTATATGAATGATTATATTTATATTTAATCATATCTTCATTCATATCATATTTCATTGCATAATCATCAAATGCATCAAAATTTTCATTCATATTTTCCTCCAAAATAAAAAGATGGCACAAGGAGTCATAAAGACGGTACCATCCTATTTTTATCTTAATTTATTTAACGCATAATCACGTAATATCTTACTACTATTTCTGATATTAAACTCACAAGCTACATTCATTTATTTTATTTAAGAAAGGCTTTCACCCGATGACCTTTCATCTCTAATAAACAATAATAAACTACTCCTCTTGGTCTTCGTTTTTGCAATATAAAGTATACAATATTAATATTATTTTGTCAATTAAAAAGGACAAAAGTCCTTTTATAATAAAATTAATCTAGTTCCCATTTTAATATCAGTATTCTTAATTATTAAATTTAAATCATATAACTTTCCAGTAGTTTTATTATAAATATTTGGCTTTTTTTCTTTATAATAGTTCTCTTTTAGTTCTGGAATAGTTTTTATTAAAATTGATATTAAATCATGAATTCTTCTATCAGATGGAACAAACAATTCATATTTTTTATCTAATATTGGTGCTTCTATTATAACATATACTCTAAAATCCATAATTATCACCTATTCCTCTGAATAAAAATCTAGTAGTTTAACCAATGTTGCATTTCCTTTATCTACATTATATCCAAAATCACTTGGTATTTGACTTCTTGTTTCTTTAGTATAAGTAGAACATTTAATTGTATATTGATCTGTAATACCAGAACCTAACCATATAGCATTAATTGCTTGAACACAATTTCTATAGAAATCTTCATATTCATATGTTTTTAATTTAGATATTGAATCAGCAATTACTACTCTTACATCTTTTTTATTCTTTAAATTACTTAATAAAGTTTTTAATTTTCTTTGTGCTTCAGTATCAAAAGATGTTAAGAAGGATTCAAATCCAAAAATCAAGAATATATATGATTTATTATTATCAGAAGAAGAAACTTCTTCTAATTTATTAAGTACTCTATCAAAATCATTACTATAATAATTCTTAAAGTTTCCTGAATCTTTTACAGATTCATTTGCATCTACCAAATGCAATTCAACATTATATATATTTTCAAAAACTTTACCTAAAGAAGGAATGAATTTTTCTAACATTGAAGTATCTTGAGCTGATATTAATGAAATTGGAACTTTAGCAAAATCAAATGTTGATATTTCTAAAGTATCTTTTCTAATACCAATAGGTACATGTTTTAAATCAGTTAGATTATTTGATACATCTATTAATCTAACATGATTTGGTAATACAGCTATCTTCTTAGCTTTTGTAGCAACTTTTTCATTTAATTGAGCACAAATATTTTTAATAAATGTATTAATTTCATCCCACTTATATGGATATGCTGTTTGAAATTCATATAAATTACCATCTATTCTTACAAGCCCTCTTCCTTCAATCTCAGATGGAACCATTCCATGAGTTGAACCAAGAATACTCATATAATCATTTGGATCATTAAATTGTAAACAGAATTGTTTATTAAAGTTTTGTGATGTTTTTCCTCTAATAGCATTTACTCCACTAGCAGTTATAACAAATGATATACCATACTTCTCACCTTCACGAGATAAAGATGAGATAACATCAATATAATCTTCATAGTTTTCATTAAATATTTCATAATTATTTAATACTACAATTATCATAGGTAATGTCATACCACTATTCTTTATAAATAAATTATAACTACCATTATAATCAGAAAACATTTTCTTACGTTTATCTAATTCTTTAGTAATAGTATTAAATAAATTGTTTAATTTCTCACTTTCATTTATAAAGATTACATCTCCAACTTGAGGAGCATTTTTAAATGTTCCAAACATTTCACTACCAAAATCAATAATATAAATGTTTATTTCTTCTGAAGTATGATTAATTATTAAACTATATATAATGGTTGAAAGCATTATTTCTTTTCCACTAACTCCATATATTAAAGTATTACCACCTTCATTAAAATCAAGTAATAAAATGTCTTGTTTTTGATTACTTGGATCATCATATTCACCAATAACAGCTTTGATATCCCAAGGTCTAGTCATAAATGCATATTTTCTAATTAAAGTAGTTGTAAATATTTCTGCTGGAATCTTATCAAGCCATAGCTTTTTTGCAAGAAGATTTTTACTTTTTGCTGTTTCATAAATAGATTTTAATACGTTTGGTAACTCTTCTCCTTGAGAAATAGTTTCTTCTCTTTTTACAGTTTCTACATTTTTAATAGTATCACCTATATTATTAATAAATGATACATCTCTATTTACAATTTTGCTTATTTTATCTTTTGGAATATATTTTGTTCCAGCATATGCTGCTTGTCCAATTGCAAAATAATCATTATAACCTACTTGTAAATAAAATCTTCCAGCTTTCTTTAATGTAACAGCATCAGGACGTTTAATAACATCCATACTATCTGCTCTTTCTTGTACTTTTAAACATACTTTAAATTTAGAGTTTGACCAAATCTGATCATCAACTATTCCACTTGGCTTTTGAGTTGCTAATATCAAGTGAACACCTAAAGAACGTCCAATACGTGCTGTACTAATTAATTCTTGCATAAATTCTGATTGTTGACTTTTTAATTCAGCAAACTCGTCTGAAATAATAAATAAATGTGATATAGGTTCTTTAATTAAACCAGAACGATATAATTGTTGATATTTATAAATATCTAAAGTACTTTCATTTAGTTTTAATTTAACATTATTAAATAATTCTTGTCTTCTTTTAAGTTCACTTTGAATTGAAGACAAACTTCTTTTTATTTCAGCTGTATCTAAGTTTGTAATAGTACCTGCTAAATGAGGAAGTCTAATTCCAGTTAGTTTGTTTTCAAAAGCACCTGTAAGTCCTCCACCTTTATAGTCTATTAAAACAAATGATACTTCTTCTGGACTAAAGTTTATACACATTGAAAGAATATAAGTAATTATAAATTCTGATTTACCTGAACCAGTCATACCTGCAATTAATCCATGTGGTCCATGAAATTTCTCATGTAAGTCTAAAGTAAACAATTCTCCATCAGGTTTTATTCCAATTGGAACATTTAAACTATTAACAGGATCATTTTTTTGCCATCTATCAAGTATATTTAATTGTTCTACTTTACCCACCTTATACATTTCTAAAAATCCAAAAGATGATTTTAATTCATCAAACATTTGATTTGATTTAATAGGTATATTTGATAGTTTTTCACATACTACACCTAGATTTATATCTCCTAAATCATCCATTTTAAATTTTTGTTGATTATCTTTATTTAAATCATTTTTAATAATTGCAGAATTATCTCCATCAGCAGTTAAGAAATCATTACATTCATTTGGTAAATTAGCAATACCATCATTTAGTATTATTAATCCAAATCCTAAATTAGTTTGTTCTTTTAAAATTTTATCAATTATTTCAATATTTTTATTCTTTTTAATATTGTCTACTATTATTAAATAATATGGTCTTACATTTAAATAATTTATATTATTCTCTATTTGTTTACCATCTTCATCAGAATATTTTCTTGCAGTAAATACTTGTTCTAAATAGAAAGATATTTTAGACATTTCATCATAATTATTTGCAAAAAATCTTATATCTTTTGAATCACTCCATGTATGTGGTAATATTTTAAAATTTTCCCACATATCACTACTAGTATCATTTATCATAAATACAAGTTTTAAATCATTATATGCATGATAAGTAGATAATTGTAATAATATGCTTTTAAGCATTGATTCTTTATAAACAGTTTCTCCAATTAATACTAGTTTATTTCTTTCAATTAGGCTTATAGTTACAGGACTTGATGGAATATCTTTAGCACTATCAGTTAATTTTGTTAATTCATCTTTTAAATTATCTTCAATCATTGAAAAATCTTCTGCACCATAAGATAACTGTAATTTTAAAGGAATTGTTCCCATACCTATTCTTACATTTAAGAAGTCTTCACTATTTATTTGTCTTTCCCAAAGATTTCTTTTTCTATTTAGTATAACACTTTGTAAATCTTTAGGATCTGGATAATTCTCAAGTAATACTTGATGTTGATTATTTCTAATATTAATAATCTTTTGTCTTTTTTCAGATAAGTATTCAGAATATTTTTTTTGTCTTTCTGCTTCTTTTTCTTTTTGTTTCTTTTTTTGATATCTTCTCATTAAAGAAGGCCATAATATAGTAGAAACAATCATTACTACTGAAATAACAATTGCAGGAATAGCTGAAGTTTTTGATGAATTTCCATTCATTAAATTAGTAACAGAAGTTGTTACGCTTACAGCAGAAGTCATAGTCATAGTAATCATTGGTCCGATAGTATATAAAACAGGAGTGTCATCTTGTTCTACTTTACCAGGAGGACTATCTATTCTCAATTGTTCTTCTTTTATTGAAGTTGTAAAACGAGGTTGTCTTGAAAAATAATCATTTTCATTATAAATAGTTGCATTATCATCTTCTTGTGTCTCAATAAGTTCGTCTTTTAATTCAGGTAATTCTTTCTTCAAAATGCTTCCAGAATTTATTTTAACTAGACCATTTATAATAACATAATCATCTAATACTATAATTGTATAACCTAGTATAAATATACTATCTCCACTTTCTAATTTTTTACTAGAAATTTTATTATTATTAACATATGTTCCATATTTTGTATCAACTGTTTTAATGCTAAAACCATCTTCAGATTTTGTTAATACAGCATGTGATGGAGAAATATAACTATTTCTTAAAATAATATTTTGACTAATATCACTACCAATAGAATAATCCCCATTTTCTGTAATTACATAGCTAGTAAATGTAGGATCATTTTCAGAATAAACATATAATAATGCAGATGAAACACTCTTATTTGAATCAGTTATTTTTAATGAATAAAACGTTTCTTTTTCTACTTTTGTATATTTAATAGCTTTATTATTTTCTTCTATATAACAATATTCATTACTAAAAAGAGTCCAAATATTATTCTTTCTCTCAAGAACAATTAAATCTCTTTCATTTTCATTTTCATCGAAGTCTTTTATCCAAAAAGTACTTACATTTTCATTAGGAAAAGAATATTTATATAGTTTATCTGATTTAACTAAAACTATCTGCATAAATTCACCCTCTATTCTTTTTATATTACTCCATTATCATAATTTATTATATCATGTTTTTATATACTTAAAAAGCTTTTTAAAAAAAAAGAGATAAAAATCTCTATTTATATGTTGATAAAGGAATACTATCCATTTGTGAAGAAAATGTTGTTGTTTCCTGAATTATTCCACTTAGCATACCACTAGCAGCAGATATTTCATCTGGAAACTTTTTTAAAACGCTTATTTCTTTGGCTAATTCTTCTACAATACCAGAATAAGATTCTGCAGCATCTGCATTTCTTACTTTTTTTTCACTTTCCCCAGGTTTTTTAATTTTTTGTGAATAATAGTCTAATAAAATTACACATCTATTATATGTAGTTTCTATTTCACCAAGTTTTGAATAATTAAGTGAACTTCTACCATTTAAATAATTTAATAAATAATTATTCGCAGAAGTAATATTTGCAGATAAAACATTACATACATTTGCTAATTTAGTAAAAGCAGAAGAATACAAATCTATTTTTTTAAATATTACATCATATCCTTTTCCAGCAAGAGTTCCATTTAAAACTCCCATTTTAAATTCATCTATATCATTAACTAAATTATTAATTTCAGAGCTTAAATTTGATAAAGCATCTTTTGAGTAAGTATCAGTAGCATTAGTTAAATCAGAAGAAACTAAATATGTATTTCCCATTATTTTTCACCACCAAACTGATTTAATTCTTCATTATATTCTTCTTCATATTTTTCATCTTCATCATTATTATCTTTTTCATATTCATAATGATCATCATTTTCTGTTTTATTATTAATAAATTGACTAGCTACAAATGCAGAAGCACCTATACCTGCTCCAATTCCAGCAATTGTTCCTAATGTTTTTAAGGCATTTCCAGAATTTGCTTCATTTGTCTCATTTGGTACTGGCTCATCAGGTATATCAATAACAGGTACATTTGGAATAACACTAGGTATATTTTCATAATCTTCAATTATATTTTTGCCTATTTCTTCTTTTATTGTTTCTGGTATTTTTATTTCTGGTATATTTACACTTTCCACTTGTGTATTTCTTTGAATAGGCTTTGTTATAGGTTTATTAATTGGTTGGTTTATAATAACTTCTGGAGTAGGGATTTTATTTTCTGATACTACTTCCACTACTGGAGAAGCAATATTTTCAGTATTACTATTTTCTACTATAGGTTCTATTTCAGTTGTTGGTTCTTCTATTATAGGATTATCTTCTATAGTTGGATGTGTATTTTCAACTGGAGGTACAACTGGTTCATTTTCAATTGGAGGTACAACTGTTTCATTTTGTACTGGAGGTACTACTGGTTTTACTCTTTCTTCTGTTAGATTATATCCTATATTTTGTGTGTTTTCTCCTTCTCTAACACTATCTTGATTTTCTCCAAATACTATCTTTATTCCTTCATCATTGTTAGTGGTATCATTGTTTACATCTCTTTCATCTGGTATTATCGTTGCTACTTCTCCACTATATTCTTCTCCAGGTGATACTATTTCATTTTCAAAAGAACCACTATGATGTGAGCTGCTTTCTTCTTCCACTATAACTGTTGCTTCTTCACTTCTACTATTTTCTGAACTTGAATTACTTTCAAAATTTGGTCCACTAAATGCATGACTTCCTCTATCACCTATATCTACTTGTGGTTTATCTTCTGTTTCTACATTATTTTGAGTTGATTGGCTTTCATTTATTCCTTCTCCAGGTTTATATCCTGCTAGGAAACGATTATCAAATCCATTTGAATTATTTGTATTATTACTTTCTTCATTTACAACTGTTGCTTCTTCTCCACTATAATCTTCTTCTGTAAATGGTTTTATTTCATCATCCATTTGATGTGGATCAGGTCCGGGTTCAGGGCTTGGTACAGTATCATTTTGATTTAAACTACTATCTTCTAAACTTGAATTACTTTCAAAATTTGGTCCACTAAATGCATGACTTCCTCTATCACCTATATCTACTTGTGGTTTATCTTCTGTTTCTACATCATTTTGTGTTGATTGACTTTGGTTTACTCCTTCTCCAGGCTTATATCCTGCTAGGAAACCATTATCAAATGAACTATTTTGATTATTATCATTTGTTCCTGCAAGAAATGGAAAGATAGATGAAAGTCCTCCAAGTAAACCATTTGATTTTGATTCTTCTTCATAAGATGAATAATCCTCTTCTAATTTATCATAATCAATTTCAAATTCTTTATAAGTATCCTCATATCTTTCTTGATTAAATATTTGACTATCTAAGCCTTGTCTAAATGATTCTCCTAATTGTTGTGCTTCATCTGATAATTGTAAATCTAATTTATCATAATCTTCTCCAACAGAAAGAATCATACCTAATTCTTTAGAAAATTTATCTAGAGCATCTTTAACACTACCTAGTAATGTTGACATAATATCTTTTTCACAAAGTGGAACATCAGTGTTACCACTCATCTCTACTGAATAATCTTCATTTAGGCACTTCATTTTTGATATTTCACCTTGCAAATTAGAAATAGAGCTTTCAATAAAATGTAAATCACTTTTAATAGCAGCATCAATTATATCATTCATTTGACGCAATGATATTTCATTAGTTGATCCATCAGCATTATATTCTGTAATTTTAAATACTGGATAAACATTACATCCATAATAATCTAAATATGCTTTAGTATTTTTTAAAGTGGTCCAGTCAAAATTGCCTGATGTAAGTTCTGTATAACCTAATTTTAACATTAAATCATATATAGGTCCGTGAACTGAACCCAATTTATGTTTATGATCTTTATCAGAATATAGATTAACATCTATAACATATTCATGTAATCCTTTATTTTGATGTTTATATCTTAAACTTAATCCATCACAAATATGAAAATCTAATATAACAGTATTACTATCATTTAATATTTTTATTTCTTCATCAGTTAATTGTACTTTAGTTCCTCCATCATCTTTTACAGATGGTTCAAAACAAGTTACAATCATTCCATTAACATCAACGCCATTTTTAGCTTGTCTTTTTATATATCTAGCTGCTTCCCTAGCTGCTTTATCTCCAACATAGCTTGTTCCACCAATTAATGCATGAGATGGATCTATATCAAAAACTTCACTAGCATCACTAAGTATTCCAGAAACTACTGTTTTATGAACTCCAGCACCATAAATATCATGATAACACCAGACTCCATTTACATATTGATCATTATGTGAATTATGATAATGTCTAGGATAAATATTTAAAGCACTCGAATCTACTTCAGCAAAATAATTATCTAATTTTCCATAATTAAAATTAGAACTAGGGCCATCAAAGTTCATTCCAGATAGATTACTTCCATCATAATCTATAGTTAAAGTAGTACATCTAAGTTTCCCTTCACTATTTGTAAAATAGTACATAAATTTATATGTACCTGGACCATCATTTTTAATTTTTTCTAATGTCTTAATATTATAATCATGATAATTATTTGCATTTATAGAATCATAGTTTTCACCTTTATATGCCATACTCATCCCTCATTATTATTATCTTCTTCTTCATCTTCTTTTTTATTGATTCTATCTTGATATTCTTCTTTTTCTTTATTAAGTTTTATCAAATTATTCTTTATTTCTTCTCTTTCTGAATCAATATTATTCATACTTTTAACGAAATTTATTTTATTGTTTTCTTCAATTGCATTAAGTTTTTTAGAAACTGATTTTCCTTTAATTGATTTGTTTAGTAATTCTACACATTTAGAAATATTTTTATTTAAAGAAATAAATATTTCTTCCATATCATCAAGATTTTTCATTTTGCTTTTTTCTACATCTATTTGAGAATCTATATTATTAATATAATTCCTATTTTCATTATTATTATTTCCTAAACCATTATTAATAACGACATTATCTGCTCTTTTCTCTTCCATACAATTCTCCTACTATAAATAGTATAGCATAAAAAAAGAATTAAATGAAGTAGTCAAGAAAAAATAGACACTTTAAAAAGAGAATTAAAATCCCGATTCAATTTTATATTGAATTGGGGTTTTATAATTTAAGGCATAACTTG
>CACYLI010000013.1 GCA_902775285.1 uncultured Erysipelotrichaceae bacterium
TCCTTGGAAAGCTGCTTCATATCAAAGATATATTGAAAAGCATAATTCCAAGAAAAAAATTAATTCTTAATCAGGAAATTTTTGCTTGATAGTGACATTATAAAGAATTTTTTAAAATAAAAAAGGAATTATTGTTCCTTTTTTTGTTTGTTAAAATATTTATTTATTATTTTATCAAGTTCATTAATATCAATTGGTTTTGATAAATAATCATCAAATCCAGCATTTAAATAAACTTCTCTCATTCCAGTTATTGCGTTTGCTGTTAAAGCTATAATTGGTGGTATAGTATAAATATTTTTCATAGATTTTAGTGCCTGTACAAGCTTAATTCCATCAATTCCAGGCATTATATGATCTAAAAATATGATATCAAAGTGTTCTTCCCTTTTAATTTTAGTAATAGTTTCTTCAGCATTTGATAAAGTTTCAACATTAAATTTATACTCTTCTAAAATTCTTTGAGTCACTTTTAGATTTAATTCATCATCATCTACTACAAGAGCTTTATAATTTGAGCAATCAATTAATACTTTTTCTCCTTCTTCTTTTAATGTTTGATTTATATTTCCCATTGGAGTTTGATCTATAATTTTTTGAGGAACATTAAAATAAAATGTAGTTCCAGCTTCATATTCACTTTCAAACCAAATATTACCACCCATTAATTCAGCATATTTTTTTGTTAATACAAGTCCTAATCCAGTTCCCTCAATTTCATTAGTTTTAGCGGAATCTAAACGTGAAAACTTTTGAAATACTTTACCATAATCTTCTTCTTTAATACCAAATCCAGTATCTGCTACTTTAAATTTCAAAAGTATATTATTATTAGAAACTATATCTTTTGTAATAGTCATTTTAATTCTTCCAACATCTGTATATTTAACTGCATTAGTTAAAATATTTAATACAACTTGAAATATTTTAGTTGAATCTCCATATAGTTTTGAAGGTATTGTGTTATCTACATCTAAAATAAATTTTATATTTTTATTTGCAAGTCTAGTTTCAACTATTCCATTCCAATCAACTATATGAGAAGCAAGTGAATATTCTTTATTTTCAATAGTATCATTACCAGTTTCAATTTTTGATATATCAAGTATATTATTAATTATATCCAAAAGATTTTTACTTGATGATTTAATATGACCTACATCATTTAATACTTTATCTATTTCAAAATCTTCATCATTAATGATAGATTCACTAAATCCTATTATAGCATTCATAGGTGATCTAATTTCATGTGACATATTAGATAAGAAATCAGTTTTTGCTTTACTACTTCTTTCAATTGAAATTTTCAAATTATCTATATCTTCTATAAGCCTTAAATCAGGATTTTCAATTAAGAAATATAGAATAAATAATTGAAATGTTGTTCCCATTCCTATAAAAAGAATTTTTTGATATCCAAATTGTAATGGAAGTATTACTAAAGACAAAGCTAGTAAGGAAAATAAAGAATACTTACTTCTTTTTGAAATACCTTCAGTTGTAACTAACAATTTAAAACTCATTATAATTGAAGTAGAACTATATAAGATTACTGCAATAGCAGCAATACCAGGAATATAAGTATAAGTTTCAATTGTCATAACTTTAAATGGTAATGCAAAATATATAATAAAAAATATTAAAGAAAAAATACTAAAAATTCTTGGTTCTTTATTTCTTTTAATGATTTCTTTTATACTTAAATAATATATTTCATTAATATAAGTATATGAGTATATGTATAGTAGATAAAAGAAAGTTATACCTGATATCCATGTTAATCTATTTGATAAATCAATCAAAAACAAACTATCAGTATTTTCAAATATAATTGCAGATGCTATTTCTAAAAATAACATTATTAATTGATTTATAAGCAAATATCTATATATTTTATTTGGAGTCCTAATAACAAACTTTTTAGTGTAATAAGTTATTGTCATCAGTATAACAAATAATAAACTTGCAATTTCAAAAATTACACTTGCTATCATAATATATCCTTTCTATTTTTTTAATAATTGTATTAATAATTTGTTTAATTCATTTTTATTTATTGGTTTTGCTAGATAATCAGTAAATCCTTGACTAATATAAAATTCTTTTACTCCAGTATATGCATTAGCAGTTAATGCAATTGTTGGAGGTAAATTAGGATTTATTTTCTTTAATTCATTAAGAGTTTCAATTCCGTCCATTTCTGGCATCATATGATCTAAAAATATTATGTCATATTTATTTACTTTGCATTTTTCAATACATTCTTTTCCACTATTTGCAGAGTCTAATGTAACATTATAACTTGATAATAATCTCATTAAAAGTTTTATATTCAATGCATTATCATCAACAACTAGTATTTTCTTTCCTTTTAAATCTATTGCTTCATAATTATGTTTAGATGATAATAATGATGAAATATCTCCAATTATATTTTGATCTATTATTGATTCTTCAATTTCAATATTATAGGCTATATTGCATCTTGCTTTACTAGTCATTTCAACTTTACCATTTAACATATTTGCATACATTTTAGCAACATTAACACCTAATATAGCTGTACTTATTCTATTATCACTCTCATTATTATTAGTATAATATTTTAAAAATTCTTCTTCAGGTATTTCACTATGTTCAGAAGTAACAACTGCATTTAACATAAATGAGCTTTCTTTCCAAAATTGAGTCATTTTTAATTCAATTGTTCCTTTTTTAGTATAGTTTAATACATTAATTAAAATATTAGATATTATTTTAATTACTTTTGTATAATCACCAGATAATTTTTTTGGAAGTTTTTGATCAACATAAATATTAAATTTAATTAATTCAGGATCTATTTTAGAATTCATTAAATCATTTATTTCAATAATTAAATCTTGAGTATTGTATTCTTTATTTACAACAGTTTCTTTTTCTGATTCAACTCTTGACATATCTAATATATTATTTATTAATTCAAGAAGATTAACAGCTGCTGTATGAACATTTGTTACATCACTATTTACTTCTTCTTTTGTAATATTTTTCTCCCTTAAAATAACGTCACTATATCCCATAATAGTATTCATTGGTGTTCTTATTTCATGAGAAATACTAGTTAAAAAATCAGTTTTTTCTTTATTAGCTTCTTCAGCTTTTTTCTTACTTTCTTCATGCTCAGTAAGTAATTTATTATCTTGATTTTCAAGCGTAAAGAATAAAGTCATAAGTAAAAGAGTTAGTTGGAAATTTTGAAAATTATAATCAGCTCCATCAACCAAAACTTGGACAGTTATTGTAACTAATACTAATACGAAAGAATAAATAATAGACTTCTTTTGTGATTTATTAACTAAATTATTCCTATATATAAATGCATAAAATAATGCTATTAAAGCTATAACAGCTATTCCATATACTACATAAATAGCTTGACCAGCAAAAGTATATAAATGATTTATATAACTATATTCTCCAATTTTTTTAACATTTTCTTTATTTTTTAATTTTTTAGTATATTCTATTTCTGTACACATAGTTTTAGTAGTTTCTTTACTATATTCATTTTTTTCTTCAATAATAAGATTTTTATCTGTATAATTATAAAATTCAAGATTTAAACAATTTGAAGCAATTATAGCAATCAATCCAAAAATTGCTAAAGAAATAGCTATTCTTTTTCTACTAGCCTTTTTTTCTTCTTCATTTATTCTTTTTCTTGTAGCAAGCGCTAATATATAAAAAGTAAATACTAAAATCCATACTATTGTTAAAGTCAAATATAATTTACAAACAATTTGAATCAAAAGTGGAGTTTTTAAATTATCTATTGCAATTGGAAGTTGATAAATATGCAAAAGCAATACATAAGCAAGTTCATTAACTATAAGCACAACTAAAAGTATTAAAAGAATAACAAATAAAGTGTTTTCTATATTCTTATATTTTTTCTTATTTAAATACATTAAAAATATAAAGATAGTAAAAAATAATGAACAGACAGAAAAACCAACACTAGCAAATAAAGTATTATTCATTATTTCACTTCCCTATATTATTCTTTCATATATTATACTAATAATTATTATATAAATTTTTTTAAATAAAGTAAAGTAATCTTTTAATTTTATTATTAAATTGATAAAATAATTATGGTGATTTTTATGGATTTACTACAAAATAAATTAAGACCTGAAAAATTAAAGGATGTTTTGGGGCAAGAACACTTAATTGGAAATAATAAAATTCTATCTAATCTTGTTAAAGAAAAGAAATTATTTAATATTATTTTATATGGTAAAAGTGGTATTGGTAAAACTACTATTGCTCTTTGTTTAATGAATGAACTAAATATGAGATATAGACTATTAAATGCAACAATAAATTCTAAAAAAGATTTTGAAGTTGTAATAGAAGAAGCTAAAATGTATGGTGGAATTATTCTTATAGTTGATGAAATACACAGAATGAATAAAGATAAACAAGATATTTTACTCTCTTATCTTGAAAGTGGGTTGATTACTTTAATTGGCCTTACAAATTCAAATCCATACCACTCTATTAATCAAGCAATAAGAAGTAGATGTCAATTATTAGAACTTCATTCTTTAACTGAAAAAGATATTGAAAAAGGTCTTAAAAAGGTATTAAATGTATTAAAAGATATTAAAATGGATAATAAAACAATTAAATATATTGCTAGACTTTCAGATGGAGATATAAGATATGCTTATAATTTGGTAGAATTTGCATATTATGGATTTAATAAAGAAGTTACAATAGAAAATATTAATCAAATTAATTCAAAACCATCATTTTTTACAGATAAGAATGAAGATGGACATTATGACATGTTATCTGCTTTTCAAAAAAGTATCAGAGGAAGTGACGTAGATGCATCTCTTCACTATTTAGCAAGACTTATAGTATCAGGTGATTACGATTCTATTTATAGACGTATGATTGTTATAGCTTATGAAGATATAGGACTTGCTAATCCTGGAATTGGACCAAAAGTAATATCAGCTATTGAAGCTAGTGAAAGAGTCGGATATCCAGAACTTGTTAAACCATTAAGTGTAGTCGTTATAGAAATGGCTCTTAGTCCTAAATCAAATTCCGCTGATAGTGCAATAAATGCAGCAATTAAAGATATAGAAGAAGGTAATATTGGAAGAATTCCAGAGCATATAAGAACTACTAGTCCAAATTATAAATATCCACATAACTACCCTAATTATTGGGTTAAACAAGAATATATGCCAGATAATTTAATTGGAAGAAAGTATTATTCTCCTAGAAAAAATAAATATGAAACTCAACTTTATGATTTTAATAAAAAAATAAAAGAATAGTTTTATATTAAAAAAATATTAAATATGTTATAATATGCTTAACTCAGGAGGGAGATAGTAATGAAATATTTTTATCCAAACAAAGAAAATCGTTATTTATATGGTAAATATATTCCAAAATACGAGTTTATAACTAGATATGAATTAATAGATGATCAAATAATTGTATATTATGCAAATAATGAAAGAAAAGAAAGATTAAAATATTCAAAAGAAAAAGAATACCTAATTCAAAATATTATGAAGAATCAAATAAAAGATTCTTCTAGTTTACAAAGTGGATATATAGAAGAATTAAAACATAACAATCTACATAATATATTTAACCTTTGTTTTTTATACTATTCTTCAAGTAATTATATTCAAGCTAGTGATAATAAGACAAAAATAATATATGGCACAGCATTTGTGTTATTTTTAACTACATTAAATCTTAGATTATTTGATAATTTGAATAATAAAGAAAGATTAAATGAGATTAAAAAGTATAAATTTTTTATAGAAAATGAAGATTTAATTAATTATGAAACTATTAAAAGTTTTATAGAAGAAAGTGAATCTAATGCTATTAATTATTCTTTAGAAAACTTAATTTCAATTAATGATATTGATAATATGACATTAATTGAATTAAAAGAAATAGTTGAATTAATTAAACAAAATTATAATGAAGATGAAATTAAATTAAATTTAGATCATTATTCAAAAATAAAAGGTACATATTAAAACGTACCTTTTTTATTTAATTACATCATTTATTATATAATTTGTTATATAAAGCCCAGCTACTGCAGGAACATATGCAGTTGATCCAAGCATAGTATTATGAATTGGTTTTTCATTTGAATATATAACTGTCACACTTTTCATAATATTTTTATCTTTAATTTCACTTCTAAGTTTTTTAGCAAGTGGATCTGTTTCAGTTTTATCAAGTGAGCTTATCATTATTTTAGTAGCATCCATTTTATTAGCCATTCCCATGCATGAAACAACTTTTATATTCTTTTTATAACATTCTTTAATTAATTTAATTTTGACTTTGCTTGTATCACAACAATCAATAATATAATCATAATTATCACTAAAAAGAACTTCTATATTATCTTCATTAATCATTGTATTAATAATATTTACTACTGCATCAGGATTAATTCTTTTAATTCTTTTTTTCCATTCTTTAGTTTTATATTTATTATTATTTCTAGATGTAGCAATTATTTGTCTATTAATATTACTTGGTTTAATTGTATCTCCATCTACAAGTGTAATATTTGATACACCACATCTAACTATTGATTCTACAGAGTATCCCCCAACTCCACCAAGTCCTAAAACTAAAACTTTAAGTTTTTTTATTTTATTAATATTCTCTTCCCCTACTAAACTTTCTAATCTAGAAAGATTCATATTATTTCACTCCTTTAAGTAGAAATATTATACCAAATAAAAAACCTAGTGTAAATATAGGTAATAAAAACTCGCGATACTCACGAGGTGGTAGGACACATAACATATTCGGGATCTTGTATTTCTACAATATTCAACTCCTTATGCTAATTAGTCCCCCTATACTATTACTTGGCGGTTTATTGTAACTATATCTAACTCTAGGTTGATTTAATATTATCACAACAAAAGTATTTTTTCAATATTTTGCATTAAACTTTACACTTATTTTAAAATATAATTTACACTAGATTCTGTTGGCTCATAATTATTCAATATTTTTTCAAAGAGATTTAATGAATAATTTATATCAAAATTTTTAATTAATTCATTTAATTCTATAGCTAAACTTTTTTTACTATATTGTATATTTGATTCCAATTCAAATTGATAATCAGGATCAAAACCATCTAAATAAATACAATTATCATTATAATATAATTCTTCTTCTTTTTTATAGAATGCAGAAAATTCACTAATTGATTTATAATCATAAAACTTATATTTAATTAATCCAGATATATTTTTATTTATATAAAAAACTCCAGAATATTTATCATGGTTATCTAGACGAGAAAAGTTATTTAATATAGAAATTTCATAATGATTTCCATCAAATCCAATATTATATTGAATTCTATTATTTGTAGAAGTAGTATTTAATTGTATAATTAAATTACCATTTTTATCAATATTAATGAATTGAATATTAATATATTTATTTTCTCTTTTTTCTTTATCATAGTTTGCTAAAATACTTATTGAATTATTTGCTTCTCTATAATAAATATCTGTTGGTTTTAGTATTAAATCTTTTAATACAATTGAATATAATTTAATTAATTCTTCATTTATATCTTTTTTTTCTAAATTTCTTTCTAAATATTTATTTGCATCATATTTCACGCTTATCACCTAAGATGATATAATATCAATTAAATTAAAGAAAGTCAATTTAAAAAATGACCAAATTTTGCTTTATCATAATAACATATATTTAATAAATCTAATTCTTTAATTATATTATGTGGTTCACATCTTTTATATAAGTTTTTCTCCACCTCTATATTACCAATATTAGAATCTATTGATATAGATAATGGTTTTCTTTTACCAATAGCATAACTTATTTGAACTCTTACCCATTTTAAATTATATCTTTTTAATATTTCTACAGCTATAATTCTAGCAATATAAGCACCACTTCTATCAACTTTAGTTGGATCTTTACCAGAAAAAGCTCCACCTCCAACATAAGAAAAGGAATGATAATTATCTACTAGTATTTTTCTTCCAGTGACTCCAGCATCTCCAAGAAATCCACCAATTTCAAATCTTCCAGTTGGATTAATTAAAAATCTTTTAATTTTTATATTATATTTTTTACAAATATTTTTACATATATCTTTAATAATTTTATCAGTTTTATCTCTTTCTAATTCAGTATTTTGATAAGAAATAGTAAATGTATCAATATATATTAAATTCATATCATCATCGTAAAGTCCAGTAATTTGAGCTTTACCATCACTTTTAAATCTATTATCTTTAATTCTTAATTTATCATATTCCATTGATAATTCTTGCAATATTATGACACTTGTTGGTAAATATTTATCATTTTCATTTGTTGCAAATCCAAACATCATTCCTTGATCCCCTGCCCCTAGCACTTTATTATTAGTACCAAGACAAATATCTAAACTTTGAGTACCTAGATTATTAATTATTTCATAATCAGTACTATAACCAACGTCTTTTAAGACATGCACCACAGTCTTTTTAATATCTACATTTGCATTTGATGTAACTTCTCCTGTTATAAATATCTTATTTTTACCTCCACATACTTCAATAGCACATCTACTATTTTTATCTTTCTTTAAATATTCATCAAGTAATGCATCACTAATTTGATCACATACTTTATCTGGGTGTCCCCTAAAAACAATTTCATTACTGTATAACTTCATATTTTCCTCCTTTCAGTAATTAATTACCTTAAAAAGAAAAAATGCCTAAGATAACTTAGGCAAATAAGCTATCCTCATCCATCTGGGTTTACCACCTAACTAAATAGGTTGGTGTGATCTACGAGCCAGTCTCTAAATCACTCTTTATAAGGTAATAATAAATTGTTTGTCATTACGACAATAACATTATAACATAAAAATATTTTGTTTTAAATATAATTTAATATGTTAAATAAAATAAAATCAAATGCATTTTTAAAATCAACACTTGTATTATTAATTGGTGGAATTTTTGGTAAAGTTGTAGGATTCTTTTTAAAAATAATTATTACGAGAAACTTAGGAACACAAGGTATGGGATATTTTAGTTTACTATCCCCTACTACTTCTTTACTTAGTGTCTTAGCTGTTTTTTATTATCCTAATGCTATATCCAAAATAGTATCAGAAGATGAAAGAAATATAAAATCATTGTTTATTTCAATTATACCTATTTCTATATTAATAAATATTTTTATAATTATAATAGTTATATTATTTTCACCAATACTATCTAATAATTTATTAAGAGAAAGTACTTTATTTTATCCAATTATATGTATTGCACTAACTATGCCTTTTATTAGTATTTCTTCTATTATAAAAGGATATTTTTGGGGCAAACAAAATATGTTTCCATATATGCTATCTAATTTTATAGAACAAGTAGTAAGACTTATAATAGTTTTATTATTTATAAATAAAATAAAAGTTTATGGATTAATTACTACTATATGTTTTGTAACTCTAATTAATATAATTGGAGAAATATCATCTCAAATAGTCATGATTAAATATGCACCTAAAGTTAAATTTAATAAGAGTGATTTTAAAATTGATTTTAATAAAATAAAAGAAGTTTTATCTTTTTGTATACCTACAACTTTAAGTAAAATATTAGCATCTATTGCATATTTTTTTGAACCAATTATATTAACAAATATCTTATTATATGTAGGATACACAAATGATTATATAGTGTATGAATATGGAATTGTAAATGCTTATGCTATGTCTACATTACTAATGCCACAATTTTTTACTCAAAATATGGCAACTTCTTTGATACCTGAACTTGCTAAGCAATATAAATTAAATAATATTGAATTATGTAAAAAAAGAATTAAACAAATTGTATTAATATCTCTTTTAATTGGTGCAATTTCTACAATAATTATTACATTATTTCCAAGATTCTTTTTAAATGTTTTATATAAAACAAATGAAGGAATAGATTATATTAGATTACTTTCTCCTTTTACTCTTTTATTTTATATTGAGTATCCATTAGTAAATGCTCTTCAAGCTTTAGGTAAAGTAAAAGAAACACTTTTTATTACAATAAAAACATCAGTTATTAGAGTTATGTGTATAATATTTTTTTCATTTCTTAAAATTGGAATGTATAGTTTAATTATTACAATTATAATTAATTTAATTTGTTCAACATATCTATATTATAAAAAATTAAAAGAACTACTTATATGATAGTTCATTTCTTTTAATTACATATATTTTATTATTTTTGTAAAAAGCATAGAATACATCTTCTTTATTTAGATTAGATTCATTTAAATAATCATATAACCATTTTTCAGTTTTTTCTAAATATGATAATGTATCTTTTTGTATTACACCATCTAGTATTAATGGAAATGGTAAATCTGTATTTAATCCTAAAAAACTATATTTAAATATATTTAAATGTCCATTATTTTCAAGAACAGCATATTCTACATCTTTTAAATCTTTAATATTATTATTTCTTAATTCTAATAATAAATCATCTAACGAGTATCTTTGTTTAAGCATTTCTTTATAATTTATTATTCCTCTATTTATTATTAAAGAAGGTTTTCCTTCAATAAAATTTCTAAATTTATTAAATTTTAATGATAAAAATCCGGCACTTATCTCAAAAAATAAAAGAATTATTATTGGAATAATAGTTAATAATATTGAATCTTTATAATTTTCAATTGCTATTGCAACTAATTCAGCTATTAATAAAGATACAACTAAATCTTGTATTGATAATTTTGCTATTTCTCTTTTACCCATAATCCTCATAATAATAAGTACAAATATATAAAAGAAAACAGTTCTAATAATTACACTTACTAAGTCCATTTATTTCACCCAATATTATTATGTTTGTTTCATATTTTTTTTAGTCATTAATATAATTAATTAGGTGAAAAAAATGAATAAAATTATTAATTATTTAAAAAACTATTTGGTTATTTTTATTACTTTATTTATATATTTACTTTTAATGACTTTATTACAATATTATGAAATGCTTACATATAAAATGATTTGTATAATTAATTATATTTTTCTTATTATATTATTTTTTATAATGGGATTTAGAATATCAAAAAAAGAAAGAAAAAAAGGATATTTGAATGGTTTTATTGTTTCAGTAATAGTAATTATATTATTTTTGATTATTTCATTATTAATTGGTAAATTATCATCTTCTTCACTAGTATACTATTTATCACTTATATTATCTTCTATATTTGGTGGTGTTATTGGAGTAGACAAATAAAAAGAACTAAAAGTTAGTTCTAATTAATTAAGCTACTTAAAAATTCACTGGCATTTTTAAATTTATTTTCTTTTTCATTTAGTTTATTCATATAATCATTATATTTATTAATAGATTCTTCTTCTATTTTATTAAGACCATTTTCATATCTTTCTATATCTTCAATAGTTAAATTCTTATATTTTTCATATATATTAATTAATTCATCATCACTTACTTCTTTTTTAAAATTATATGTAATGTGTGGTAATATTTCTTCATCACTAAAATATATTTTCTTTTTTGTTAAAACATCAATCATATAATTATCAAAAAATTTAGAATTTTCATAAGCTAAAACTTCTAAAGAATCATAACTAATTGTTTCTTCTATATTAGGAATATCCTCTTTAAGAATAACATTTTCAACTTTAGTCTTATTTGAACAAGAATTATTATTTAAATATAATAAATAATATTTCATAATTTTAACCCCTTTTCTTCTTTTAAATTATATCTTTCATCTATTAAATGAGAATATAATACTTTTTTATCAATAACTTCTATGAAAAAATTAAAATATCCAGCATTAAATGAGTCTATTCTAATTGGTCCATATGGTAAAACACCAATAATTTCACATTCATTAATATCTTCATTTTTTTCAGTTTCTTTTTTAGCAAAAAAATATTTATTTGTTTTTTTATTATAAAAATAAGTATGTGTTTTATCATCAAAAATCTTTTCTATTTGAGTAGCATATATTAATAATATTTCACTTTCAAGATATGTTTTTCTAAGTCCTCCCCCAGTTGATGGAATACTACCTAATATCATACTATTTTCTTCTAAATTCATTATCAATTGTCCTTTCTATATTCATTCTTTCATCTAATAAATGTTCAAGTAATATTTCTTTAGATATTACTTCGATAAGGAAATGAGATGAATAGTATTCAGAAATATTAAGTGGGAAAACAGATAAAATTTCTACTTCTATAAATCCATCTTCTTTATTAAATTTTTCAGTATAAATATCTATATTTTCATTTTTATCCATATAAACATATGTTTTTTTTATTTTTTGATTACTATATAATCTAGACAGAAAATTTGCTTCTACCATTTTAAATTTACTTTCTAAATAAGTTTTATTTATTCCTCCACCCTTTGTAGGTAATGCACCTATTATTATAGAATTACTATTCATAATATCCCTCCTTAAAAAGTAAATTGTATTATAACATAAGACACTAAAAAAAGCAATTATTATTGCTTTTTATTGTATTTTGAAACAAATTCTTCTCTAAATTCTAATAAATCATCTTTTTCTATATGATATCTTATATCTTCCATTAATTTAGTTAAAAATCTTATATTATGAATTGATATTAATCTTTGACCAAATGATTCATCACTTACTATTAAGTGTCTAATATATGATTTTGTATAATTTTTACATGTATAACAATCACAATCTTCTTCAATAGGTGTTAAATCTTTAATGAATTTAGCATTTCTAATATTAGTTCTACCATTTCTAGTTAAAGCATTTCCATGTCTAGCTAGTCTTGTAGGTAATACACAATCAAATATATCAATTCCTCTAATTACTCCATCTATTAAATCAACTGGTTCTCCAACTCCCATTAAATATCTTATTTTATCTTTAGGTAAATAAGCAGTAGCATATTCTATCATTTTAAGTTTTGTAATTGGATCTTCTCCCACGCTTACTCCACCTACACTATATCCATCAAAATCTAGTTTAGATGTTTCAATTGCAGACCATTTTCTTAAATCTTCAAATTCTCCTCCTTGAACAATTCCAAATTGTGCTTGAGTTTCTCTTTTCTTATTAGCATCTAAACTTCTTTTAGCCCATCTAAGGGTTCTTTCAACACTGTTTTTCATATATTCATGTGTTACTGGATATGGTGGACATTCATCAAAACTCATTATAATATCAGAACCTAATTTATTTTGTATTTCAATACTTTTTTCTGGTGTAAGAAGTAATTCTTTTCCATCTAAATGACTTTTAAATTTTACTCCTTCTTCACTTATATCTTTTGGTTTAGCTAAACTAAAAACTTGAAAGCCACCACAATCAGTTAAAATTGGACCAGTTTTATAATTCATAAATTCATGAAGTCCACCTGCATTATCTACTATGTCTTCTCCAGGTCTTAGCCATAAATGATATGTATTCGAAAGTATTATATCAGCATGTGCATCTTTCAACTCTTCTGGACTAAGTGTTTTAACAGTTGCTTGAGTTCCAACTGGCATAAACATTGGAGTTTTATGAGTTCCCCATTTTGTTTTAAATTCTCCAAGTCTAGCTCCATAACTAGTTTCTTTTAATACTTTAAATTTTAAATCCATTATTTTACCTCCTCATTTGTTAAAAACATTGCATCTCCAAAGCTAAAAAATTTATATTTGCTATTTTGAGCATGATTATAAGCATTTTTAATAATATCTAAACTGCTAAATGCGCTAACTAGCATAACTAAAGTACTTTTTGGTAAATGAAAATTAGTAATAAGAGCATCAGATGATTTAAATTCATGTGGTGGATATATAAATATATCTGTTTCTTCTTTAGTACAAGTAAATTTTCCATATTTTTGTATATTTGCTTCTAGTGTTCTTAGAGACGTAGTACCAACACATATGATTCTATTTCCTTTTTCTTTTGCTTCATTTAACTTATTTGCTACATCTTCACTTATTTCATATAACTCACTATGCATATCATGTTTAGTTATATCATTTTCAGTTACTGGTCTAAATGTACCAAGACCTACATTTAATGTTACATATAAAATACTAATTCCTTTATTTTTAATTTTATCTAATAATTCATTTGTAAAATGAAGCCCTGCTGTTGGTGCAGCAGCGCTTCCAATATTTTTAGCATAAACAGTATTATATCTATCATTATCTTTTAATTTTTCGTGAATATATGGAGGCAATGGCATAGCTCCAATACTATTTAAATGTTCTACAAATATTCCTTTATAATTGAATTTAATATTAGTAATTCCATCATTTAATACATCTATAACTTCACATTCAAAATCATTTTCAAATTTTATAAGAGTGCCCTTTTTTACTCTTTTTTGAGGCCTTACTAAACACTGCCATAAATCACTTTCTATTTCTTTTAAAAGTAATACTTCAATTTTAGCATTAGTATCTTTTTTATAACCTATTATTCTACTTGGTAAAACCTTTGTATTATTAAGTACTAAAACATCTCCTTCATGTAAGTAATCAATAATATCATAAAACTTTTTATCAATAAATTTGCCATTATTTTTATTTACAATTAATAATTTAGAATGATCTCTATCTTTAATTGGAGTTTGTGCAATTAAAGATTCATCTAAATCATAATCATATGTATCAATATTTTTATAATCCATATAAATTACTAGGAAAACAGCCTAGAATTCACCTTCCCTTTCAACTTAAGTGATTATATCATATTTTATTGACTATTAAAAGAAAAATAATTATAATACTATTCTATTAGGGGGAAAAATGAAAAATATATTAGATATTGTATATGAATATTCAAGGAAAAGATATTATTTAGATACAGATGCAATTAAAAAAATAATTGATATTCTAATTAAAGAAAACGATTTAGATTTTATAAAGAAAATAAATGTTGAAAATAAAACAAGAATAATAAATTTAAGTCGTATTAACTTAGGTGTATTTAATTGTGATAATCTTACAATATATTATTCAACTATTATGAAATATATTGATTTAGATTTTCATAAAACTGATTTTATTTATGAAGATAAATTAACTATATATGATACTATTCTAAGAAATAATTTATATATATTATATATAATTTTTCATGAAATTGAACATGCAATTGACTATAAAAATAATATAGATTCTACTTTTTCTTCTATAAGAAAAGACATACTTTCTCAAGAATTTAAATATTTGGAAAATATAGGTTATAATAATAATCTTGGGGTATTACATGAATATTATTTTGGACAACAAGCTAATATTCTAAGTGATATTATTTATTATACTCATAGAAGAAAAGAAAAAAAATTATATAAATCAAATTATGATATATCAGTTGTAGAAAGAGTTGCTGATATTACTGCGATTAAAAAAATAATAAATATGATGGAAGAAATTAAAAATCAAAACAAACTGGTTTATGATTTACAAAAAGCTATATTATTAGATTATCAAATAACTAATTATATTGATTATGATTCATCTCCTACTATTGAATTATTTAATAACTTAGGAATATCAGGGGCTTTAAATAGTATTGATATAGATAATTTACCATTTGAAGAAAGAATTCTTCTTGGACTTAATCTTAATAAGGAAGAAATAGATAAAACATTTAAATTATATTTTAAAAATGTAAAATAAAAAGGAAAATTAAATTTTTCCTTTTTTTCTTAAATAATTAATATTTTCTTCTGATATAATATCATATTTTATAAATAATTTAATAGCATCTTCATTAAATGAAGTTTTATCATTTTTATATTTTTTACTTAAATCATCTATTTCATCTAATACTATCTTAACATCGCTTACTGCATTACTCATTATTGGAGTAGAATCTAATATAAAATTAGCAAGTTTTGATTCTTCAATTCCAGTAACTTTAATAAAAGGTTGAGAAAAAGCAAATAATAATATAAAAATAATAATATAACTTTCAATTAATCCAACTATTGCACCAGCTATTCTACTAAATATACCTAATATGATAGTTACATCTAATATTTTTTCAATAAATCCAGTTATTTTTAGTAAAATTCTTAAAACAATATATAGAATTGATAATATACATAAAAATGATATTAATTCATATAATAAAATATTTAATACTGATACTCCTTTAAATACACCACTAAAACTGAAAAATGGTAAATGCTTATATAGAAATGTAGATACAGGGTCTTTTAAATAAAATGATAGAACTATTATTATTACAATTCCAGCAAGTAAAATAACTTCTTTTAAAAATCCTCTTCTAAGTCCAGCTAATAAGCCAACCATAAAAAATATAATTATAACTGCATCTAAAATATTCATTTTATCTCCTTATTCAATTTTAAATGGATTATCTAAACTTCCATCTCCAGATTTAATTTTAATGTTTTTATTTAATGTAATAACTGGTCTAACACCATGTTTGTTATTAACTTTATCTTCTTTTATTAAATTATTATTTATAGTATATACATATGCATCACTTCCATTAAAATAAGCAGGACTTATAGTATAATAGTCTGAATTTTTAAAGAAATTGTCATCAAATATATTAAATCCTGATAATACAACTTCATCAATTGTTATTAAAGAAACAGGATAAATTAAATAATTATTAGTAGATAATTTATCATTATCTAATGGGCAATCATAACTCTTTGTTTTATTTATAAAACTATCATAGCCAGTATTATTATTTCCATATCCAAGTGTTCCATAATAAACATTTTTATATTTAAATTCTGCTACTTTTCTATTATTACAATATACGCTATTGTATGTTAAATATTCTTTGTATTTTTTAAAATTATTTTGAAACCAACTATCAATTTCTTTTTTAATAGTACTTGAATTTTTATTGCTATGCTCACTATTATAATTATTACTACTAGGGTCTCCATACATATATCCAACATATGCATTATAGTTAGATTTATCATTAAAAGAAGACATGGAAATCGTATTTTCTAAACTACAAGTATTGTTTTCATATTTACCATTATATATAATTCTAACTCCATAATCACTTGTTGTTCTAACTATTTTAAAACACATATTATTAAATACTAAATTATTATTTAAATCATTACTTCCATAGTAATAATATGTAGTTATTCCATTAAGATTAGAATTTGTATAGTATATTCCCTCTTCATTTGATTCACTTAATATTCCTTTATTATTTAAAAACATATATTCTGCTAATGTGTTTTTTTCAAATAATTCTTCACCAACATTAATATTTCTAGATGGAGTTACAGTAATATTAGATGAAAAAGTTTTATTCATATTATTACTTTGGTCTTTATCAGTTTTTAAAAAAGTAATTTTTAAAGTATAACAATGTTTTTCATGTTTATCAAGTCTAACATATGAAAGAATTGTTTGATCAGTATAAGGTAATACTGCTTGACTTCTATTCATACCTTCTAGAGAAGATACTTCATATACTAAATCATCTTTATTTTCAAAATTATTTATTACATTATTAAGATTTATATCATAATAAATTACATAATCACTTGTATTTTCAACTGTAAAAGTTTTAATTATTTCATCTCCAGTATAAGAATTTACCATAGATAAATTACTTGTATCTGTATATATTACATTAGTATTTTCATTAAATGTTTCAAGAGTAATATCTTTGCTTTCTCCTTCAACATCTACTGTGAAATATGCATATGTTGTTAATGTAAAAAGAGAAAGTGACAAAAAAACACCAATATAAGCTAAAATAAAACTGAGTTTTGTTATCTTCATAAAATTCTCCTGCTATTTATATAATAATTATATACTTTATACTCTATTTTTTCAATAAAAATTGAAAAAGTGGAATTATTTTGATAAAATACTCTTAAGGAGAAAAGAGTTATGTTTAATCAATCAGATATATTAGATGAAAAAAATTCTAAAGTATTAAGACAAAAAAGTAAGGAAGTTACTTTTCCTTTAGATGATGAAGATATTTCCCTAATTAATAATATGATTATGTATTTAAGATTAAGTCAAGATGAAGAATATGCAACTAAAAATAATATAAGAGCTGGTATGGGATTATCTGCTGTTCAACTTGGAGTTTTAAAAAGATATTTTGTAATTTCATATAAAAATGAAGATGGAACATTTGAAGAATATAAAGTTATAAATCCAAAAATTATTTCTAATTCTGAAGAACAAATATATGTAGAAGAAGGAGAAGGATGTTTAAGTATAAATAGATATGTTGAAGGAATTGTTCCAAGATATGCTAGAGTTAGTGTTGAGTATTATGATGAATTTGGTAATAAAAAAAATGTAAGAGTTAGAGAAGAAATAGCTGTTGCCTTCCAACATGAAATAGATCACTTAAATGGAATTTTATTTATAGATAGAATTGATAAGAAGAATCCATATAAAAATAAAGAAAATATGAGGTCAATATAAAAGTAAACAATTAAATATTTTGTTTACTTTTTTGTTAATGTATTTTATAATTATCATAGGTGGAAAATATGAAAGAGAATAAAAAGAGAATATTATTTTGGGGATTTATATGTTTTTTAACAATAGCTTTAAGTGTTGGAGGCATAAAACTCTACTATGATGGATATGGTACAGTTGGACAAGCTAGAAAAAAACTAAAACCAGTAGCTGAACAATTTAATAAAACAGATTTAGTAATAAGATATGGTAATTTAGAAGCTGAAGTAAATGGTGATAAAATAATCGTTGAAGATAAGAATAAATCCACTAAATATGAATATCAATATTTAAATGAAAATGGACGAGATATAATAACAAATACATATAGTTCTTTAAATTCTGCTACTGCTGAAATTATAGCTAAAGGAATGATTGATGCAGTATATAGACTTAATAATGGAACAGGAAGTGTATTTAGTGAATATCAATATTCAATATTTACGAATACTACAATTGATAATGGTGTTAGTCTTGATAATGGAAGTACAATAGTAATAAAAATTAATTTAAATCAAAATATAGTTAAAAATATAAAAGAATTAAAATTAAATTTAGAAAGTTCTGAAGTAAATACAATTAATGTAAATGATTTATCTGATTTAAAATCATCACTTAATTCAAATAAAACTTATCTAAAAACTAAAAATATTATTACAATTTATGTAAAACAATTAGATAATGGTTATATAGAAATATATGGTCAAAATAATAGTGACTCAGTTAATAATGAACTTCATGATTCTATTATGAATGTAATAAAAATATTAAATGAAAACTTATATAGTTTAATAAATACAAATGGAGATAATTTAAATCAAAATAACTTAAATGATGATTATGAAGTAAGTATTAATTATGACTTTAATGAACCTGATATATTTAAGAATTTAAATAATATTACTAAAGTTACATTAAAAAAATAAAAGCCTTTAAATAAGGCTTTTTTAATTCTCTAATTTTACACTAACAAGTTTACTAACTCCACTCTCTTGCATTGTTATACCATATAGTTTATCTAAAAATTCCATAGTTTTCTTTTTATGTGTAATAATTAATAATTGAGTTTTATTTTTATAATGATCTAAATATTCTCCAAATACAGTAGCATTATTTTCATCTAATGCACTTTCAACTTCATCTAGAATAACAAATGGAACTTTTTCTAAATTCATTATAGAGAAAAGTAAACTTATAGCTGTCATAGTTCTCTCTCCTCCTGATAATAAACTTAAAGGTTTTTGATTTTTTCCAGGAGGTATTGCAATAATATCTATACCAGTTTCTAATATATTATCAGGTTCAGTTAATTCTAAATAAGCTTGTCCTCCCTTAAATAGTGTTTTAAATACTTTAGAAAACTCTATATTTATGTTTTCAAAAGTTTCTTTAAACTTAGTTTCCATTACACTATCCATATCATTTATAATATTAAGCAAATCTTTTTCACTATTTTCTAAGTCTTCTTTTTGCTTATTTAAGAAATTAACTCTCTTAGATACTCTTTCATACTCTTCTATTGATCCAAGATTAACATCTCCTAATGATTTAATCTTTTTTCTTAAATTTTGAACTTTTTCACGAGCAATATTTTCATCAATCTCTAAAATATATTCATTTTTAGCTCTTTCATATCCTAAACTATAATCTTCACTTAAACGATTTAATAAATTATCTAAATTCATATTCAATTTAGTAATATCTATTTCAATAGAATTTAATTCACTAGTTAATTTATTATATTCGCTATTAGTCTTTTTAATTGAATTTTCTAAAGTAGAAAGACTTGTATTCAAGCTTTCTTTTTCTTTATTAAATATTTCTAAAGTCTTTTCAAGTTCAATCTTTCTTTGTTCATGTTTATAATATTCATCAATTACTTTATTTAATTCAATATCTAATGAATTATCACTTAAATTATCAATTTCATTTTGTACTAAAACTAGTTCTTTACGTTCTTTATCAAGTAATTCTTTTTTAGAATTTAATAATTCTTCATTCTTTATAACATCTACATTTATATTATAAATAGTATCTTTAATTTTTTGTAATTCATTATTACTATTAGTAATAGTTAAATCTAATTCTTTAATTTCACTTGATAATATTTCAATAGAAGAATTTAATTTTTCTATTTCATACTTATCGCTAATATAACTATTATTTGTTTTAATGCTTCCACCACTCATAATTCCACCTACATGAATGATTTCACCATCTATTGTAACTACTCTATATTTATGATTAATTTTCTTGCTTATTTTAATAGCATTATTTATATTATCAGCAACTATTATATTACCAAGTTGATTCATTATAATATTATAATATTTACTATCATAAGTTACTGTATCACTTGCAAGAGATATAAAACCAATAATATCTTTAATTTCATTTAAAGTTTGAGGATCAATACTCTTAGGTTTAATTACATTTAATGGGAAAAATGTTGCTCTTCCTAAAGAACGTCTTTTTAAATATTCTATTGCTTCTTTAGCACATTCTTCATCTTCTGTAACTATATTATTGATACTACTTCCTAAAGCAACGTCTATCATAGTAGTATATTCACTTTTAGTTTCAATTAGATTTCCTAAAATATTATGAATACCTCTTAATGTAGGATTATTTATTATATTCCTAACACTAAATGGAAGTTTATTCATATTAGCAATATTTGCCTCTAATACATCGATTTTATTCTTATTTTCAAGTAATGTTTTATTTTTAGTATTTAATTCAAAATTTAATTTTTCAATTTCCTTATTTAATGAATTATATTCATTAGTAGACACTGATGTTTTTTTAAGTAATTCATCTTTTTTCTCCATTAGAGAAGAAATATCGATTTCTAAACTAGAAATATTATTATTAATATTTCCTTCTTTTTCTTTTAGATTAATTATATTATTCTTAACCTCATCACTCTCTTTATCATATTTAATTCTTTCAGTCATTAGAGTCTTTTTATTTGATAAATCAAGTAATGTTTCATTTAATTTAAATATTTCATCACTAGTTGATTTGATTTTTTCATCAATATTTAATATTTGTATTTTATATTTTTCCACTTCAGTATTTGATAAGGTTGAATTAGATGATAATTTTGATATTTCATCTTCTAAATGAGTTTTTCTATTTGATTTATAATCAAGTTCATTACTAAAAGTAGTTATATCTTTAGCAATTAAAGCAATTTCTACACTCTCTAGTTCTTTTAATGCATTTTTATACTCTAATGCTTTTTTACTTTCAGTTTCTAAAGGAAGTAAATTTTCATTGTTTTCACTTATTATTAAATTAATTCTATCAATATTTTCATGTGTTTTAGATAATTTTGATAAACTTTCTTCCTTTCTTTTTTTATATTTTAATACTCCAGCAGCATCCTCAAAAATTACCCTTCTATCTTCTGGTTTTTCACTTAATATTTGATCTATTTTATTTTGAGGAATAATATTAAATGATTCTTTAGAAGATTTAGAATCTAAAAAAAGATTTGTAATATCTTTAAGTCTAACTTTATCATTATTAATATAGTATTCATTTTCTCCAGTTTTATATACTACTCTCTTAATAGATACTTCATTAAAATCAATATTTAAAGTCCTATCACTATTATCAAAAACAATACAAACACTTGCAAAATTAGCAGGATTTCTTGAAGAAGAACCATTAAAAATAATATCAGTCATATTATTACTTCCACGAAGAGATTTTACGCTTTGTTCTCCTAAAACCCATTTTATTGAATCAACTATATTACTTTTACCACTACCATTAGGGCCTACTATACCAGTAAAGGTTGGGTCTAGTTCAATAACTGTTTTATCTGCAAAACTCTTAAATCCTTGTATTATTATTTCTTTAATATACATTTTATTTCATCACCTCTAACTATATACCAAGTAATTTACAAAATCTTTTTACTTCTTTTTTATTTTCTTTTTGTGTTTTAACATAAATAAGTTTATTATTAAGAATTACAATATAAATAATACTATCTTTAAGATAAATAGTTTCTTTAAAAGATGAAGGAGTAATACTAACACTAGAAGTAGGCTTATAATCTGTTGTACTTAATAACTCAGCTTTTTTTTCATTCAAATAATCACTTAAACTATCTTTATCTAAAAATTCTAAATAATAAAACTCTATTCCTTTTTCATTATGACTTTTAACAGCATATTTTAAATTCTTATAATCCATTTTATTAATATTTAATTCTTCATTTTTTAAGTCTTCAATTATATAGAAATTATTATTTGATATTTCTTTAAAACTAGAATATGTTATTTCTTTTTTAACCCCTGTAAATCTCGTTACAATAAAAACTATAACAAAAATTAATATAAAAATTGAAATTATAATTGATGTTATTACTCCTTTATGTAAAGACTCAAACATACTCATAGAATCATATTTAACTTCACAATTAATATCACTATCAACATAGGTTAAATCTTCAAAAGAATCTATTGAAATATTAATCTTTTTTGTATTCTTTTTTATTTCAAAATCATTTGAATCAGTACCTAAAAATCTATAATCACTATTATAATAAGTTGAAAGAATACTACAAGTTATTTTTTCATCTTTATTATAGTTTGAATTCTTATTAACTTGAAAAGTTAACTTATCATTTTTAATTGTTCCAGTTAAAGTAATTCTATCATTTTCATAGATTATAGGATCATTAATACTTTTCATTTCTGCATTTACTTTAAATAATAAAGCAAAACTAAATAATAATATAATAAATATCTTTTTCATTATTGAGCCCTCTTCATATAGGCTTCTTTAGCAGCATTTTGCTCTGCTTCTTTTTTAGAACCTCCAGTTGCTTTTCCATAACAAAGACCATCAATTATTACTTCAACCTCAAAAACTTTTTTATGGGCAGGTCCACTTTCACTTATTAATTTATATTCAACACTTTTCTTAACTGTTTGAACACTTTCTTGTAATAAACTTTTATAATCCATTAAAAAATCATCATGTCTTTCTATATATGGTACTATTAAATTATTAAATAGTTTTTTTACAGTACTTAGACCATTTTCTAAATAAATTACAGCTATACATGCCTCAAATACATCTGCTATTATTGTTTTATTAGCTTCATCTACTCCATTGCCCAGTAAAATATAATCTTTTAGATTAATTTCTTTAGAATATTCATATAATGCATTTTCACATACATATAAGCTTCTAAGTCTACTCATTTTACCTTCAGGATAATCAGTATGAGTATATAAATAATCACTACATACAATTTCTAATACCGCATCACCTAAAAATTCTAATCTTTCATAACTAACTGTATCTTGTTCATTAGCATAACTAGAATGAGTAAGAGCTTCAGTTAATAATAATTCATTTTTAAATTTAATACCATATTTTTTAAATATATTTTTCATATATTCACCTTCTCTATTAATTAAAACATTATTTTTTATTATATCATAATTTATTTTTTGCTTCCACAATCCAAAGTATTTTTATAACATATTCCAATAATACAAAAATTATTTAATATTACTAGTATCATTGGTGATACAATTTCAAAAGCAAATATTTTTTTATTTAATAAATATGCTATAAATATACAAGTAAATTCAAAAACTAAAGTAACACCAATTAATGAAAACTTTGATAGTTTATTTTTTATTTCTTTATTTGATAATAATACAAGTATAATGAAAAGTATAGAATGATAAATTAATAAACACAAAACTAAATATATTATATTATCTTTCATTATAATAAAAGGTATAAAAGAAATTAAATTTAATATAAATAATAATGGATATTTATATTTATCGGTTACTTTTATTTTATTTGCATATACAAGTATATAAATAATAGTTAGAATAACAAATAAAGATATTGTAACATTAGGGACAATATCCATTGCTTTCTCTTTAAAACTTTGTTTCTTTTTTATAAAGAAATCTAGTTCACTTTCATTAAATAAGCCTTTTATTTTAGCATCTATTTGATTTAAAGTGTTAGTGTAATCTAAAATTAAACACTTATCAATATGACAATAAAAAGAATCTTCCATATCAATATTAAAATTAGTATTTATTTTTAAATTAATATAATCAAATATATTACCTGGATAGATATTTTTATATAATTTGTAGTAAACTCCATAACTTTTACTATATTTATCCTTTATATCATATTTAATTTTAATATTAGTTTTACCTTCTTTTAAATTATGAAAATAAATATAGTTTTTATCTATCATATAGATAACATCTGAATCACTTATACTAATTGACATATTTTTAAATTCATCAAACAACTTAAACTTGTATTCATATACATTTTCTTTAGCTATAAAATCAAAATCGTAGTTAATTTTTGATATAACATCATCATTCTCTTCATTTTTATAAATATCTACATATATACTAAAATTTTCTAAATAAAAGTTTTCTTTTTCTTTATAACTATCACTATATTTAATGGTATAATCTAATTTCAAAAGATCTTCATTATTAATTTCTAAAGCTTCTTCATTATTATGATAATTTTTATAATCTTCTTCACTTAAATATGAAATATATAATTTGTAATATTTCGTATTATTTATATCTTTAATTGGAATATATAAATGATTCGAAACATAAGATATATTATAAAATCTATCTACTTCCTCATAATTACTATTATAAAAAGATACTACATAACTTAAATATTTATTTTTATTATTATTAAATTGTATCAAAATATTATTATCAAAATATTTTGATTTAATTAAATAACTTTCTATATTTTCATTTTCATTTTCAAATATAACATAATCATTTATATCAATATAATCACTTTTAAAATCCCTAGCATAAATATTAGGTATAAATAATAAAAAAGCAAATATTAAAAGTATCTTTTTCATATCTTTCACCTTATTAATTTTATCAAAATATTTATTTATAGTAAAGTGACAAATGACTCTAAACTATTTATTTTTAATCTAAATTATTATATAATTAAATATATGAAAAAAATATTAATTAAAATTATTAATATATATCAAATAACACCACTTCATATGCATAACGCTTGTAGATTTACACCTACTTGTAGTGAATATATGAAACAGTGCATTAATATATATGGATTAAAAGGAATAATTAAAGGAATTAAAAGAATACTTAGGTGTCATCCATTTGGAAAATTTGGATATGACCCAGTAATAAAGGGAGAATGAAATGAAAAAGAAAATATTATTAATTATAAGTTCACTTTTACTTATAAGTGGATGTGATTTATTTAAAGAAGATTTTAGTGATAGATATGTTTATACTACTTTGTATCCTGTAGAGTTTGCTACTAATTATTTATATAGTGATTATAGTAATGTTGCTAGTGTTTACCCAAATGGAGCTGATCAAAAATTTGAAGTAACAGAAAAAAAGAAACATACATATAGCAATTCTGATATATTTGTTTATTCTGGTGTTGCAAATGAAGCAACTCTAGCAAGAGATTTAATCAATATTAATAATAAACTTAAAATAATAGATGCTACAAAGGGAATGCAAAATAATACAAAAATAGCAAATATTTGGTTAAATCCATCTAACTATTTAATGCTTTGTAGTAATATTAAATCAAGATTAATTGATTATAATGATAATGTTTATATTAAAGAAGCTATAGAAAGTAAGTATGATGAATTAAATGAAAAAATATCTGAACTTGATGTTCAATTATATGATATAGGAAAAAATGGTAATTATGATACTATTCTTACTACAAATGACGTATTTAATCATTTAACTAAATATAATATAAATGTTATATCACTCGACTCAAATAATGAAGCTATAGATAAAGCTTATTCTGATGCTAAAAAACTTATAAGTGAAAATAAAATACAATATATTTACTATTTAGAGGGTGATGAATTAAATAGTCAACAAGAAAAACTAATTAAAGATAATTCACTAGTTAAAATTGAAATAAATGACATATACTCTCTTACTGATGAAGAAAGAAATGAAGAAAAGAATTATTTAACAATTATGAATGAAATAATTGATAATTATAAAAAAGAGTTATATAAAAAGTAATAGAAAATGAAATGCACCCATTAGGGTAGACATTAATTAAAAAGTATTTTTAAAAATGATATAATACACTTCCGAAAGGAGGTGTATTTTATTATGGCTTCAAAAG
>CACYLI010000014.1 GCA_902775285.1 uncultured Erysipelotrichaceae bacterium
GATTATAGAAATGAAAAAGATGAACATAAAGATGTACATACAACAGATGGATATATATTCTATTCATTATCAGCATATCAAACATCATATAGTAAAAATAATGAAGAAAATGTAGATGTATTAACAAATATAAAAATAAAAGTATATGATGGATTAGATTTATATGATGAAAAATATGATATAAATTTGTATACAAGTGGATCGTATGATTACCATGAATCAAATGGAAAAGTATATAGAATAGAATTTACAACAGAAGATGCAACAGAAGTGGGTACAACAGAAATAGAAGAAAGATATGGAGTAGGATATTATAAAGCAGGGAAAGAAAACACAGCAAGTAATAGAATAACTAAAATAGAAATACCTAAAAGAAAAAATTATATATTTCAAGGTTATTATAAAAGAACAAAAGATGTACCAAATGAAGTATTAATAATAGACTCAACAGGAAATATAGTAGTAAGTAACAGATATTTTAGAGAAGATTTATTAAGAGGAGATGAAAGAGAACAAATAGTAGCTAAATGGGGGACATGTGTAGGAGATGGCTATATAGTTAAAGAAGATGGAACATGTGAAAGAGAAAAATACACAATAACTTTAAATGCTAATGGAGGTAAATTTCCAGATAATACAGATCAAACACAAATTAATAATGTAGAATATTTGGTTAAACCAAGAGATTTACAAAATAGTGAGATTCCTAACAGGGGAGGACATTTATTTAATGGCTTTATTTCAACTACTAATAAAAAATACTATGATAATGCAGGTAAATCATTATTAGAATATGATTTAACTACTAATTCAACTTTTAATGCAGATTGGGAGAAATGTTTGAAAGGAACATTTGCATTTGCTGGTGCAAGTGAATGTACACCTTGTGTATTAGGAAGTTTTAGTGGTTCTGATGGCTCAGATAAATGTACAGCTTGTAATAATGGTAAAACTACTTCATCTTCTGGTAAAGATAGTTGTAATCAGGATTGTTCAAATAATGCCCATGTTAAATCTTGGGTTACTAATAATTGGTTAAATAATAATACAGTTGATAATTTATGTATTATTGATGAATGTGAAGATGGATATAATAAAGTAAGTAATACATGTGTTATAAAATCATTTAAGTTAACATTGAATGCAGGAAGTGGAAAATTCAATAGTAATAATACTAATAAAAGAGAGTATACATTTAATTATGGTCAAAGTATATCATCATTAGAAACTCCTACATTAAATCATTTTGATTTTAAAGGTTGGAATCCAACAGTTCCATCAACAATGCCAGCAAATGATTTAAATCTTACTGCTAAATGGGAGAGACCTTTTGAATTTGCATTTACTTATAATAATTCATTTGATATTGTAAAAGGAGATTATTATTTAGACTCTGGAATTTATTATATTACTTCTAAAGATTGGGTAATAAAATTAAAAGGAAGTGGAAATTTTGTACCTAAGAAAGCAGTTTCAGCTTCTACTTATATTGTAGGTGCTGGTGGTGGAGGAAAGAATGAAATCTTATTTGGACAAGATTTATATGGAGACGATGCATATGCAACAGGAAATGATGGTGGTGCTGGTGGTGAAAGAAAGACAGCAGATGTTACATTTGTAAATAATCAATCATATACTATTACTATTGGAAATGGTGGAACAGCTGACAATGATGGTACTAATACAATAGCTTTTGGTAATACTGCAAAAGGAGGTAAAACTGGTGGTGGAGGAAAAGGAGCATATGCAATGAGTTCATCAGATACTTCAAAAAATAAAGCAACTAGTGCAACAGCTGGAACAAGAGGAGTTTGTGCATTTAATGATTGTACAATAGATAATATTTATTTAGGTTCTTCCGGTGGAGGCGGCGGGGCTTCTGCGCAAGGTGGAGGAGATAAATACGGAGCATTTACAAATGAATTGATTGTTGCTTCTAATGCTAATGGTGGTACAAATGCAGGCAATGGAGCAAAAACAAATTGTTCGACTTTATTAACAGATGAAGTAGCTTCAAATCCTACTCAAAATTCTGGTGGAGGAGGCGGAGGAGGAGCTAATAGTATTTGCAATGCTACCTCAGGTATGGCAATCGGAGCACCAAAACTTAATTCTAATGGAGCAAATGGTGTAGTTTATATAAAAAATAAATAAGAAAGTGAAAAATATTTTCACTTTTTTATTATTCTTTGTTATAATAAATACGAAATAGAAAGAAGGAAGAAATATGAAAATTTTAAGTGTTAATGCAGGTAGTTCATCTTTAAAGTTTACATTGATAGAATTACCAGAAGAAAAAGTAGTTATTAGTGGTACTTTTGAAAAGATAGGAATAGATGGTAGTTTTTATACTATTAAATATAAAGGAGAAAAAGATAAAAAAGAAGCAAAATTAGAAACTCATACTGATGCAGTTAAGATTTTATTAGATGAACTTATTAATTATAAAGTTATTAAGTCATATGATGAAATAGATGGTGTAGGACATAGACTTGTTCATGGAGGAGATAAATATACTGAAAGTGTATTAATTAATGATGATGTTTTAGAAACAGTTGAAAAACTAGTTCCTTTAGCACCACTTCATAATCCAGCAAATCTTGTTGGTGTTAGAAGCTTTATGGAAGTTCTTCCTAAAACTCCAATGGTAGCAGTTTTTGATACAGCTTTTCATCAATCAATGAGTGAAGAAGAATTCTTATATGCTATTCCTCGTGAATGGTATGAAAGATATGGAGTTAGAAGATATGGATTCCATGGTACTTCACATAGATATATTGCTACTAAGATGAAAGAAATCTTAGGAGAAGATAAGAAAATTATTAGTTGTCATATTGGAAATGGTGCTTCATTATGTGCTATTAAAGATGGAAAAAGTATAGCAACATCTATGGGATTCACTCCAATCGCAGGAGTAATTATGGGTACTAGATGTGGAGATATTGATGTAGGTCTTTTACCATATGTTATGAGTCAAACTAAAAAAAGTTTTGATGATGTGATGACTGATTTAAATAAGAAGAGTGGTATGATTGGTCTTACTGGTGTATCAAGTGATATGAGAGATGTTGAAGAAGGATACAACAATAAGGATAGTAAATGTATTACTGCTATGAATATGTATGCAAATAAAATAGTAGATTATATTTCAATGTATGATGCTAAATTAGAAGGAGCAGATTATATTGTATTTACTGCAGGTGTTGGAGAAAATAGTGATGTAATGCGTGATATGGTTATATCTAGACTTGCATATAGAGGAATAAAACTTGATAGTGAAAAGAATTCAACTCGTGGTATTACTGGAGTTATTAGTGCAGATGATTCAACTGTTAAAGTATGTGTATTACCAACAGATGAAGAATTAATGATTGCTAAAGATACATATGATTTAATTAACAAATAGAAAAGAGAGTAAAATGAATAATATTTATAAATCAATTTATAATGAAATTAAAAAATATAAGAAAATATATATAGCAAGACATATAGGACCTGATCCAGATGCTTTTGGTAGTCAAATGTCTTTAAAAGAATCTATTAAACTTACTTTTCCTGATAAAGAAGTTTATGCAGTGGGAACAAGTGTATCTAGATTTAAATATTTTGGTAAAATTGATAAGGTAGATAATTATGATTATGAAAATTCACTTTTAATAGTAACTGATACTCCTGATAATAAGAGAGTAGATATTGATAATTTTCTAGAATTTAAAAATATTATTAAAATAGATCATCATCCTAAAGTAGATACTTTTGGAAAAGTAGAATTAATTAGAGATACTGCTAGTTCTGCTAGTGAACTTGTATATGAAGTATTAGAAAATACTAAATTAAAAGTTAATAGTGAAATTGCTGGATATATTTATATTGGTATTGTAAGTGATACTAATCGTTTCTTATATAATGTTAATAGCAAGACTTTTGAACTAGTATCAAAGATGATAAAAAAATATAATTTAGATATTGAGAGTTTATATAGAAAAGTTTATGCTAAACCATTAAGCGAAGTTAGACTTATGGGACATATAGCTTCAACTTTAAAAGTTGATAAAAATAGATTTGCTACTGTATTTGTAGATGAAGATATTTTATCATCATTTAATGCTGATATGGCCTCTGCATCTAACATGATAAATGATTTTAATAATATTAATGAAATTTTAGTTTGGACATTTGTTACTTTTGATGAAAAAAATAAACTTTATAAAGTTAATATTAGAAGTAGAGGTCCAGTTATAAATGAAATAGCTGCCAAATATAATGGTGGTGGACATAAATTTGCAAGTGGGGTTAGAAATGAAAGTAAAGAAGCTATTGATAATCTTTTAAAAGACTTATCAGAAGCTTGTAAAAAATATATAGATAGTGAGAGTGATAGTAATGGAAGTGCTTAGTGTAGATGAGCCAATTGTTGCTGTTAGAATTAGTCAATATCCTGAAGATAAAAAAAGTGAATTTCTAATACTTGGACGTAGTAATGTAGGTAAAAGTAGTTTTATTAATACGATTATTAATAGAAAGAATCTAGCAAGAACTAGTTCAAAACCTGGAAAAACTCAAACATTAAACTTTTATTTAGTTAATAATGAATTTTATATAGTAGATGTTCCTGGGTATGGATATGCTCAAACTAGTAAAAAACAAATGGAAAAATTTGGTATTATGATTGAAGAGTATTTAAAACAAAGACCATATTTAAAACATGTATTTTTACTTGTTGATTATAGACATAAACCAACAGAAGATGATATTTTAATGTATAAATTTTTAAAGTATTATAATTTACCTGTAACAATTGTATGTACTAAATATGATAAAGTTAATAGAGGACTTAGAATGAAACAGGATGATCTAATCAAGAAAACATTAAATCCATCTTTAGGTGATGAAATATTAAACTTTTCTAGTGTTACAAAAGTAGGTAAAGAAAGAGTTTATGAAATAATTGAAAATATTATCAATAAAAGTGCTTGAAAAAATATTATAAATAATTTATAATTATTTGTAGAATAGAGGTTATGATAATATGAATAAAAAAGGTTTTACATTAGTTGAATTATTAGTTGTAATTGTTATTATTGGAGTACTAAGTATTATAGTAGTTCCAAGCGTTATTAATATTAATAAAAATATTAATAGTAGACTTTATGAAGATAAGAAAGAAAAAATTGAGAATGCTGCTCAATTATATGCTAATAATAATGAAGAATTATTTAATGGTACAACACAAATTACAGTTTATGTTCGTGAACTTGTTGCTGCTAATTATTTTACTGCTGATGCAAAAAATGGAAGTGGTAACTGTAATGAAGAAATGGGATGCGTAATTAATCCTGAAAATAAATCTTCAATGAATGGTGATTATGTAATATTAACTAAACAAGGTGCTGGAGTAGTTGCTAAATTTTATTCAGTAAATGATACAAATAATCCAGATACAATAACTGGTAGTTCTAGAACACTTGTAACAGCTGTATGTAAAATGTTTGAAAGTAATCATGGCTTGGGTCAAACAATGAAAGATGGCAGTGTACAAGAATGTTGGTGTGAAAAAGGTGAAGGATCTGATGAATATACAAAAATCACTGGAAATGCAGGGTCTTGTTTATTCTCTGGAGATAGTCCTAATAACTATTTAAAATATGGTGCATCAAGTGCTAACTGGAGAGTTTTAGGAGTTTATCAAGTTGAAGAAGGTAAACTAGCTGCTAAGATGATTACAATGAAAGTTATAGATTAACAATATACAAATGTATATTGTTTTTTTTTCTCTAAAAATGTATAATCATTTTAGGAGAATTATATGGCAGACAATAGTTATTTTAAATATAGATATAAAGAATTAATTGAATTTAATTTAAAAGAAAAAACACATGTTTCAATTGTTGGAAATTCTAATAATTTTTTACTTAGTACACTTTTAGAATATAATGAAGAGTGTAATGTTTTTGTTGGAGATAAAGAATTAAATAATGATAATTTAAATACTATAAGAAAAAGAATGTCTTTTGTGCTTAGTAAACATTTAAATATTTTTGTTGGTGAAACTGTAAAAGATGAGATTGCTTTTGGTCTTGAGAGTTTAGCAAAAAAGAAACATGAAATTAGAGAATTAATTGATTCTAAAAGTAAAATATTTAAATTAGATGATTTGCTTAAAAAAGATCCAAATAGTTTAGGATCAAGTGATAAAGTAAAAATGAAATTATTATCTGCTTTAATAGTAGAACCAAATATTCTTGTTATAGATAATGTAATTAGTGAACTTGATTATAATGATAAATTATTAGTTTTTGATATATTAGATGAATATACTAAAAATGGTGGGATTGTTATTAACTTAACAAATGATATAGAAGAGAGTATGTTTTCTAATAGAATAATAGTTATTTATAATAGAAAGCTTGTATGTGATGGTAAAACATTAAGTGTATTAAATGAAGAAAAATTATTAAAACGTTTAGGAATTGGACTTCCTTTTATAGTAGAATTAAATAAATATTTTATGGATTATGGAATGATAAATAAATATTATTTAACTAATGAGAAATTGGTAGGTGCTTTATGGAAATAGTGTTTGATAAAGCTTCTTTTGTGATAAATAAAAATACTCCTTTAGAAAAGACAATTCTAAATGAAATATCTTTTGATATAGTAGATAGTGGTATTTATTCTTTTATAGGTGCCTCAAATAGTGGAAAAACAGCTATAGGAGATTTAATTAATGCATTAGTTAGTCCTACTAGTGGTAAAGTTAAAATAGGAAGATATACAAATGATGGAAGAAAAATAAGATGTATTAATAAACTTAGAAGTGAAGCAGGATATGTATTTAAGAATCCATATGATATGTTTATTAATAAAACTGTTAAAAAAGAAATTGAATATGCTATGATTCATTTTAAATATAAAAATTCTTCTCCTATGAGAGTAAATGATGCTTTAAAGTTAGTTGGATTAGATGAATCTTATTTAGAATTAAATCCATTAGAATTAAATCTAGTAGATGCTAAAAAAGTAGCTTTAGCATGTACACTTGTATACAATCCAAGTATTATTATTTTAGATGAATATACAACATGTTTATCTCATGAAGATAAAAGTGATTTATTAAGATTATTAAGAGTACTTAAAAATAAATTTAGAAAAACAATTATTCTTCTTTCTAAAGATACTAATTTTTGCTATCAAATATCTGATAAAGTTTTCTTACTTAATTTAACAAAAATAGTACGTAGTGGAGATAAAACTATTTTAGAAGATGAAGAATTACTTAAAAAAATAAATTTAGAAGTACCTAAAATAGTAACTTTTGTGAATGAATGTAATAAAAAGGGGCATGAAATACATCATTATACAAATATCCTTGATTTAATAAAGGGGGTATATAGAGATGTATTCTAGAAATTCATTTGGATCTTTTTATCCAGTTGATTCATGCATACATAGATTAAATCCAATTATAAAACTAATTAATTTTATAATTATAGTTTTACTTGTTTTATTAAGTCCTTCAGTTTATATAAATGGGTTTATGTTTATTCTTGTTTTAATAATGATGATACTTAGTTTTGTACCATTTAGATATTATTTAAATAGTATTTATTCTTTAAGATATATTTATATATTAATAGCTATTTTATGTTTATATTTTAATACTTCTTTAGAAACATGTTTTGTTTATATTGCTAAAGTCATTATAGTAGTAGAATATTTAAATATTTTATCTTTTACTACTTCTCCTAGTGAAACAATATATAGTATTGAAAAATTTTTATCATTCTTTAATTTTCTATATTTACCTGTTTCTAAATTTGCAGTTAAAATTAATTCTGTTATTAGATATTTACCTTTATATTTAACTGTAGAATATAAAGCGTTTAAGGCATCTGCTTCTAGAGGAGTAGATTATAATAATATGAATATATTTAAAAGAACTAAAGTGTTTTTTGAAGTAAATAGTAATGTTAAAAGACTTACAAGTTATCATAATAAATTAATTGAAGATGCTAGTGAATTAAGACTTTATGATATTAAATCACAAAGAACAAATTATAGTACTAATAAAGTTGGATTTTATGATATATTTTTCTTATTATTTCATTTAGTATTGATATATGCATATTTAGTTGAGGAGGGAATATTATGAGATACTTAATTAATATGACTTATAATGGTAATATGTTTTATGGTTATCAAATTCAAAAAAATAAAATAACTGTAGAAGGTGAAATAGAAAAAGTATTATCTAAAATTCTAAATACAAAAATAAATACTATTGGTAGTTCTAGAACAGATAAAGGCGTTCATGCTATTAATCAATATTGTCATTTTGACTATTCAAGTAATCTAGATTTAAAAAAACTAAAAAATAGTATGAATAAAATGTTAAATGATGGGATTTATATAAAGAAAATAAAACGTGTTAAGGATGATTTTCATGCAAGATTTAATGTTACTAGTAAAGAATATATTTATAAAATAAATATGGGTGAATTTAATCCAATAGAAAAAGATTATTGTTTACAATATAATAAACAAATAGATAAAGAATTAATAAATAAATTTGTTAATCTAATGAGTGGAAAACATAATTTTAGAAGTTTTACTTCTGATAAAGATAAAAGTGATTATGAAAGAGATTTAATTCTTGAATATAGAATAAGTAATAAAATATTATATTTAAAATTTAAATCAAGTGGATTTTTAAGATATATGATTAGAAATATAGTTGGTTTATTATTAGATATAAATGATAATAAAAAAAGTCTTGATGATATAAAATATATTTTTGATTGTAAAAGTAGATGTAGCCTTGGTAAATGCGCTAGTGGATGTGGATTATATTTGAATAAGGTTTTATATTGACATAAAATATAAAAAGTAGTATAAGATTATAAAAAAGGAGGAGTATACATGTTAATATATAATACACTAACAAGAAAAAAAGAAGAATTTAAAGAAGTAGAAAAAGGAAAGGTTAAAATGTATACTTGTGGACCAACTGTATATCATTATGCTCACATTGGTAATATCAGAAATTATATTGGTCATGATATTTTAGAAAAAACATTAAGATATCTAGGATATGATGTTTTAAGAGCTATGAATATAACAGATGTAGGACATTTAACAAGTGATTCTGATTCTGGTGAAGATAAAATGGAAGTAGCAAGAAAAAGAGAAAATAAAAGTTCTATGGAAATAGCTGCTTTCTATACAGATGCATTTTTTAAAGATTTTGAAAAAGTTAATTGTAAGAGACCTGAAATAGTTTCTCCAGCAACATCTAATATAGATATGTATATCAAAATGATAGAAAAATTAATTAGTGATGGATTTGCATATATAAGTGGTGGTAATGTTTATTTTGATATAAGTAAATTAAAAGACTATTATGTTTTAACAAATCATAAAGAAGATAAAATGGTAGTAGGTGTAAGAGAAGGAGTAGAAGAAGATGATTTAAAAAGAAATCAAGCTGATTTTGCTCTTTGGTTTACAACTAGTAAATTTGAAGGACATGAGTTACTTTGGGATAGCCCATGGGGTAAAGGATATCCAGGATGGCACATTGAATGTTCTGGTATTTCAATTAAATATTTAGGAGAATATTTAGATATTCATGGTGGAGGAGTAGATAATATATTTCCTCATCATACTAATGAAATTGCTCAAAGTGAAAGTTATCTTGGACATAAATGGTGTAATTATTGGTTCCATAATGAACATTTATTAGATGAAAGTGGAAAAATGAGTAAATCTAATGGAGTAATACTTACAGTAAGTGAATTAGAAAAAAGAGGCTATAATCCTTTAGCATTTAGATTTATGTGTTTAAATTCACATTATAGAAAACAATTAGTTTTCTCTTATGATGCTTTAGATCAAGCTGTAACTACATTAAATAAAATAATTAATAAAGTTAATTCTATTTCTAAAGAAGGAAATATACAAGAAGATAAATATAAACTATATAATGATAGATTTATTAGTGAAATATCAAATGATTTAAATGTAGCTAATACTTTTACTATTTTATATGATTTATTTAAAGATGAAGAAACAAATGGAACTACTAAATTAAAATTAATTAGTGATTTTGATAAAGTTTGGTCATTAGATTTAATTAAAGAAATAGAAGAAGATAGTGAGTTAAAAGAATATATTCTATCTAAAATAGAAGAAAGAAATAATGCTAAAAAGGAAAAGAATTATGCTCTTGCTGATGAAATTAGAAATGAGCTTTTAAGTCGTGGTGTTGAAATAATGGATACAAGAGAAGGGACAAAATATAAAATAAAATAAGAAGTTCTTAAATGAACTTTTTATTTTGAGAAAAAAATGATATAATGACTATATAAATAGGAGGCTATTATGCAAGAAGAAAATAATAATCAAAATAATAATCAAAGTACTCAAAATGTAGTTCCATCAAATAGAGCATTAGTTGAAGATAAAGTATCTTCTATTAATGAAAATGTTAATCCAATATCAAATGTTAATACTTTTAAGAGTGATGTAAAAAAGAAAGAAATTGTTTATACTCAAGAAAAAACTATATTAACAATTCCACCAACTGAAAGTGAATTATTAGGTGAATTTGTTGGTAAGCAGTTTTTTGATATATCTACTAAAAGATTTAATTTTTTTGCATTTTTATTTACTTCTTTATATTGTTTCTATAGAAAAATGCCAATTCTTGGTCTAATTACCTCAATTATAGAAATAGGAATATTTAATTTCACAAAATATAGTTACTTAATAATAATAGTTCATATTATATTAGGATTTACTTTTAATAATTTATATTTAAGAACAGGATTATATAGAATTAAAGAGTTAAGAAGAGTAACAAAGGGAGATGCTTTAGATTTAAGACATGCATGTAATAAAAAAGGTGGAGTTAACTCAAATTCACTTATTTTTGGATTTTTATTTAATTTAATACTAATAGTATTACTTGTATATTTAGGGCTTGGTAGCAATACTCTTAGTTTACTAAATAAAATAGGAATTAAAATTACTCTTCCAGATAGTGTTGCAGAAAAACTAAATATTAATGAAGCAGATCCAGAATTTAATGGAATAATAGTAGTTGATAGTAGTGTAAGAATAGATGATGAAATAAAATATGAAATACCAAATAAATTTGTAAAAGATGTTATTAGTAATGATTATAAATTTAGTTATCAATATGTAAATACTAAACCTATTTTAAATAGTTGTAAGTTTGAATTATCAGTTGTTAAAAAATATAGTAGTGCAGACACATTATTAATGGCTATTAGTAAATATGAAAACAATAATAATATTAATGATTTTCTTGATTGGAAGTATGTTTCAGCACAAAAGAAAACTGGAAAAGAATACTATTATGTAAAAGAGATTAATAATAAAATATACTTAGCATATTTTGTAATGCAAAATAATGCTCCAGATGATTGCTTAAATAGTATTGTTGAAATAGTTAATTCAATTCATGATATAAATGAAGAAGTGAGTGAAGAAGAAACTTCGGAAGGAATTGACACTTCTATAGTAACGGAATAAAAAATAAAGAAAACTTCTTTATTTTTTTTATGTTTTTTGTTACAATTAAATATAGAATAGGAAGGTTAGGTTTTTGTTATGCTAGGAAAAATATTAACTATAAGTAAAAACTCAGCTACACTTGAAATTAATAAAGAAGCAAATGAAATAAATGATCTTATTAATTTACATGTTGTATTTGAAGATAATAATAAAAAAATATTAGGAGAAATAGATTCAATTAATCAAGATACAATTAAAGTCACTTTTTTAGGAGAACTTACTGAAAATGATTTTATTGGTGGATTAATAAAAAAACCTAGTCTAAATGCACGCGTTAGAATTATTAATGAACAAGAACTTAGTATTCTTACAGGTAATCCTGATAGAAGTATTACTCTTGGAGTATCTCCTTTATATAGTAATTTTCCACTTAATGTAAGTGTTGACGAATTGTTTTCTAACCATACAGCTATTTTTGGTAATACTGGTTCAGGTAAAACTTATGGTATATGTAGAATTATTCAAAATATTTTTCCAAATTCTAATATTATTCCATATAAAGCAAATTTATTTATATTTGATTCATATGGTGAATATATAAATGCATTTAAAGATTTAAATAAAAATAGTCCTTATTATTCATTTAAAGTAATAACAACTAATATGAATAAAGAATATGAAAAATTAAATATTCCAGTATGTTTATTAGATTTAGAAGATGTATTAAATTTGCTTGAAGCTACTAATTTTTCACAAATAGCTATGGTAGATACAGCACTTACTTATGTTAAAATGTTTGCAAGACAAGATAAAGAAGCAAGTGAGTTTAAAAATCATATTTTAGCTAGTGCAATTATATCTATTATGTATACTAATCAAACGTCAGCTCGTATAAGAGATCAGATTTTTGAAATATTAAGTGAAACAAATACACCAGAATTATGCTTAGAAGCAGAAGTACCTGGTATTGGATTTACAAGAATGTTTAGAAATTGTTTTGATATAGATAGTGAAGGTAGATTTGCAGAACATAAAATAATATCAGATTATATAAAACAATTTATTCAGGATAATAGAAAATGGAATTATGAAGCTAAAGGAGTTTATTATTCATTACATGATTTAGAAACAGCACTTAATTTTACTCTTTATAGTGAAAGATATTTGCTTAATGAAGCTATGTATGATTCAGCTATGAGTTTAAAAGTTAAACTTCATGATTTAGTAAATAGAACTAATGGTAGATTCTTTACATCTGATGGTTATATTACATTAGATGAATATATTAAAAAAGTTCAAATGAATGGAAATAAAAAGAGTCAAATTGTTAACTTTAATTTAGAAGATGTAGATGATAGATTTGCAAGAACTATAGTTAAAATATTTGGACGTATGTTTATGAAATTTACAAGGGGATTACAAAATAGAGCATCTTATCCAATACATATGATTTTAGAGGAAGCTCATAGATACGTACTTGAAGGTGATGACAAAACATTATTTGGTTATAACATATTTGAAAGAATAGCTAAAGAAGGAAGAAAATATGGCCTTATAATGGATTTAATTACTCAAAGACCAACTGACTTAAATGAAAATGTTATTAGTCAATGTGCTAATTTCTTAATATTTAAAATTAATCACCCAGCTGATTTAGATTATATAGCTAAAAGTGTACCAAATATGAGTGAAGATATTGTAGAAAAACAAAAAACACTTCAAGCAGGTACATGTGTAGCATTTGGTAGAATATTTAAAATACCAATGATTGCTAAGATGGAAAAAGCAGATCCACCTCCAACAAGTGCAAACTGTGAAGTTTACAATAATTGGATGGTAAGATTAAAACAATAAAAAAGAAAGGATGATAATCATGTATGATTTAGGTAATCATTTTAAAATTGATTTTTCAAAGAGTAAAACACCTTCTTCATATATATATAGAGGTAGTAAGTATAGAATTAGTATTATTTCTAATTCACTTATAAGATTTGAATATAGTGATACTGGATCATTTAATGATTATCCAACTTTTTTTGCTACTAATAGAAGTTATGGAAATCCTAAAGTAAACGTAGAAGAAGATGAATATAGACTTGTTATTAGAAATCCTAATTTTACTTTAGAATATTCAAAAGAAAAACCATTTGTAGCTAGTAAACCATTACCTGAAAGAAATTTAAAAGTTACTATAAATGGAACTCAAAAAGTATGGTATTTTAATCATCCAGAAGTTAGAAATCTAAAAGGAACAGGATTTAGTTTAGATGGAACTGATGAAAAAACAACACTTCAAAAAGGACTATTTTCTTTAGATGGATTTACTTCTTTCGATGATTCTAGAACTCCAATACTTGATCAAAATGGAAATATACTTGCTCCAAATTATAATAATATAGATACATATTTGTTTATATATAATAAAGACTTTGGAGTAGGATTAAGAGATTATTTTAACTTAACAACACTTCCACCTTTAATACCAAGATATGCTCTTGGTGTTTGGTGGGCTAAAGATGAAAAGTATACAGTAGAGGGTATTCAAAGACTTATAAATGATTTTAAAAAACATGAGATACCTATGTCACTTTTATTACTAGGTGAATATGCTAGAAGAAAAGAAAAAGATACAAATACTACATTTTCTTTTGATAATACTATATTCCCAAGTCCAGAAGCTTTATCAAATTATTTACATGAACATAAAGTATTTTTAGGACTAAATATAAAAACTGATGGAGTACTTAGTGTTAATGAACCAATGCATAATGAATTTATAAAAATTTATAATACAGATTCAGACAAAAATATACCAATAAATGTATATAATTCAAATTTAATGGATGCATTTTTAAGAGCAATAATACACCCATTATTAAATAAAGGTGTTGATATGCTTTGGGTAGATGATAAAAATCCTCAAAGTATGCTAAGAAACTTTACAATGAACTATTATTTATTTAAAAATTTTAGTTTAAATATGAATAAAAGAGCACTTATAATGAGTAGAAATTTTGGAATTGTTCCTCATAAATATTCAATGCTTTATTCTGGACATACAAGTATTAGATGGAAAACATTAGAATTTTTACCATTTTATAATGCTAATGCATCAAATATAGGTGTTTCTTGGTGGAGTCATGATATTGGTGGATATAGTGGAGGTATTGAAGACTCTGAATTATATATGAGATATGTTCAACTTGGAACATATAGTCCAATATTAAGATTATCAAGTGCTCCAGGTAAGTATTATAAAAGAGAACCATGGAAGTGGGATGCTAAGACATTTAATATAGTTCAAGATTATTTACAATTAAGACATAAATTAATACCATATTTATATAGTGAAGCATATAAATATTCTAGTTTTGGTTCTCCAATTATACAACCACTTTATTATAAATATCCTGAAACATATGATGAACCTTTATATAAAAATGAATATTATTTTGGAACAGAATTATTTGTTTGTCCAATTGTATCAAAAAAAGATGATATTATGAATAGAGTTGTTCATAGAATATTTGTTCCTAATGGTATATGGTATGATTTCAAAACAGGAAAGAAATTTACTGGTGGAAGAAGATATGTAACATTTTATAAAGATGAAGATTATCCAGTATTTGCTAAAACTGGTGCTATTATTCCATTAACGCATTTAGAAAGTGATAATATAAATGATTCATCTTCTCCAAAAACTCTTGAAATACATATATTCCCGGGAAGAAGTAATACATATAAATTATATGAAGATGATGGTATAACTGATAGATATAAAACTGGATCAAGTGTAATAACAGAAATAAACTATTTCTATAAAGAAAATGATTTTTCACTATCTATTGAACCTAAAGAAGGAAATCCTGCTGTAATAGGAGAAAAAAGAAATTATATTGTTAGATTTAGAAATACTAAATATACTGAAGGAGTACAAGTATTCTCAAATGAAGTAAATGTAACATTTAAGAGTTATATTGATGATAATGATTTTGTTATTGAGTTTAATAATATTCCAACAAATGCTAAAGTATTAGTATTCTGTAAAGGAAATAATATTGAAATAGATGCTAGTCGAGCAATTAACGAAGATCTAGAAAGTATTATTACTGATTTAGCTATTACTACAGATTTAAAAATAGAATTAGATAATATATTATTTAGTGATAAACCAATAAGAGAAAAAAGAATTCTTATTAGAAAATTAAAAAGTAAAGGACTATCTTCATTACATATAAAAATGTTTATGAAACTACTTGAATATGTAGCAGAAGTTTAATAAAAGTAATCATTTGATTACTTTTATTGTAAAAAACATTAGAAATATATAATAATTTATGATATATTTATTATAGTAAGTTAAATAAGAAGTGTAGGAAAGGAATTTATGAAAAATAAAAAAGGATTTACATTAGTTGAACTTTTAGCAGTAATAGCAATACTTGCAATTTTAGTAATAATAGCTTTACCAAATGTAATGGGAATGTTTAATACAGCAAAAGAAAATAGTTTTAAAACTGAATTAAAAGAGATTTATAAAGCAGCAGAACAAACTTGGATAAATGATTCTATGTATAACACGAATGAACAAATCTATAGTAGATGTGAAAATGGATGTTCAAATTCTCTTGATTTAAGTGGAAGAAGTAATTTGCAGTATTGTATTAAATTTGATAATTCAGGAAAAATAAAAGAATATTATGCAACAGATGGAACATTTCAATATAGCTATAATGGTGGAAACTTGAAAATTGAAGATATAAATGATATTGAAAAAATATCAGGGTCTAACATATCTTTAACATGCGAAGGTATTGAAGATGAAAGTAAAACTTTATATTATATATTACAAAGTGAAGCAGAAAATGGAAAATATGCTAAAGAATACACTGGAGAACATAAGGATTCATTAAATGAAAATGGAAATAAAAAAATTTACCATTGGTATGCATCTAATACTACAAATGCAAATGCTATTTTAGAAAAAAATAATGTTTTATTTGCTAATCATTGTTGGCAAATGATTCGTACAACAGACACTGGTGGAGTTAGATTACTTTATTATGGTGAAGCTAGTGATAATAAGTGCTTAGCAACGAGACCTAATCATGTGGGTTTTAATCAATCATATGTAAAACAATTTAATGGTAATTATTATTATGCAACAGCATTTACATATGACGCAAATTCAAATGGTTTTTATTTATCAGGTGAGAAAGAACAAGTAACAATGAATAATAATACAGGAAATAGTCTTGTTGGAAAATATACGTGTATGAAAAATAATCCTGATGAATTATGTTCAATTGTTTGGTACATTGAAAGTTTCAGAGAAACATATAATGCTAATGCATCTTATATATCATTAAATGGTGCTAAATATGATAATATTGGAATTACTTATTATACAAATGCATCAGGATTAAATAGAATTGGATATATGTATAACACTGATTTTGTTCCTTCTAGCAAAGGATGCAATTATAAAGAAATCGTATCTATAGAGAATCTATCTAAGAATACTTATTGGGTTTCAGATTCTTATACATACAATAGTTCAACAAGAAAGTATAAATTAGATAATCCTATTCAAGTAAACTCAGCAACTACTTATAGTATGAATAAAAAGTATACGTTCCTTTCTACAAATAAAGATGCAACAGGCACAGTTATTAAATATGTTATAAGCAACATCAACAATTCATATAATTATGTTAATTTGACTAACAATGAAGCATTTGAAAATGTAAATTATGATATAACATATGGAACAGATTACACATTAAATCAAAATGGGACATATTCTTTAATTAATCCTGTAACAATTAAAAGATTAGAATGGCCATCAAAATATAGTGAAATAAAAGAAAAATATGTATGTTTAAATACATCAGATAATACATGCTCTGATTTATTATATGCAGGTTATACTGATGGAAAAATGATTTATTATTTAAATCCTAGTAATAATTATATATTTTCAAATGATGTAATTTATGAAAATGGTAAATATAAATTAACAGGTGATAAGGTTTCTATATGGAATATATTAGATGATAATAATATGGATATATTGAGTACACATCATTATACATGTTTTGATAAAAATGAAGAATGTGAAGAAGTATCATATGTTTATGGAAGTTATATCTATAGATTTTATAATACATATATTAAATCATTAAAACTTAGTAATGGAGATAAAATAGAAGGATATTTAAATAAATTACTATTTAATTCTGATGTTAACAATAAAGATTCTTCTATAAAATCTAAAATTGATTCTTGGTTTAAGAATAATATGTTAAATTATGTAAGTTACTTAGAAGACTCAATATATTGTAATAATAGAAATGTTGCGAATCTTTCTGGTTGGAATCCAAATGGTGGATCTATTAAGAATAATATGACATTTTCAAAGACAGGTCTTGTTTGTTCAAATATTACTGATAGATTTAGTTTATCTAATTCACAAGCTAAACTTAAATATCCTGTAGGATTATTATCGAAAGAAGAATTAGACTTATTAAACAATAATACATTAAGAAAAACAGGAAGTAGTTATTGGACAATGACACCACAATTTTATGGAGAGAGTGAAAGCATTTATTATATTTCTAGTAGTTATGGTAGTATTAATTCGGGTTCTGGAAATACAATGGGTATATCAATAAGGCCAGCGATTACATTAAAAAAGAATACTATGTATTCGTCTGGGAATGGTAGTAAAGAAAATCCATATGTTGTGAAAACAAATTAAAAACTATTCTATTGTCATTGAAAGTGGTTTCTGTCATAAGAAGTTAGACTTGACTAGAAGAATATATTTAGCTTTTTATATTCATCAGTTAACATAATTAGATAATATACAACAAATATAACAAATTAACATTTGCTGAATTTGATAATTTCAATATATATCTTACTATAAAATAATTAAGTACTAATTTTAGTACTTTTTTTATTGACAATTTAATAAATTAGAAATAAAATAGTCTAGTTTTGAGAAGGTGAAGAAATGAAAAAGAATTATTTTAAACTTGATTTAAAGGATTGCTACTTTTATCAAAAAGATGAATCAAATCAATATGTATTTTCTAAATATAAAATTATTAATGATATAAAGTATTTATTCTTTGAAAAAGTAAGTAATAATACATATGAAGAAAAATTAACTAGAAACAGACTTGTTATAAAAGATAATTTGGCTATTTATCCTCTTGGAATTAGTGTTAATGCTTCTTCTTTAAGTAAAAGTTCTAGTGAAGAAATAATTTATACATTTAATAATCTTAAAAATAATAATTTACTATTAGAATATAATAGAATAATAGATGATTTACTTGTAAATAGTAATTTATTATGTATAATGAGTGGAAGAAGTGAAGAAATAAATGATATTATAAAAAAATAATATCTTTTTATTTATTTTAATGATATAATTTTAATAGATTTTGAAAGGTGATATATATGAAACTAACAAGAACTGAAGCTAGAGAAAAAATAATGATTATTTTATATCAAATAGATTTTTACATTAAGGATAATATTTCTTTTGATGTAGAAGAAGTAATACATGAAAATTTAGAAATAGATAATAAGTTTGTAAGAGATGTAGTTAATGGTGTACTTGATAATGTTGAAAACATTGATAGTATTATTTCTAAATATTTAGATAATTGGGATTTAGATAGACTTGGTAAAACAGATAAAGCTATATTAAGACTTTCAACATATGAAATGCTTTATTATGATACTCCTAAAGTAGTAGTTATAAATGAAGCTGTTGAACTTGCTAAAAAGTATAGTGATGATAAAGTTGTTAAATTAATAAATGCTGTTTTAGATAAAATAAGAGATAATGAGGAAACTCATGAATAGTGACTATTTAACTATTAGTGAAATTAATAAAATAATTAAATATACTATAGAAGAAAGTGAAGAATTAAGAAGTGTTTACTTAAAGGGTGAAATTAGTAATATAAAATATCATTCTCGTGGACACTTATATTTTTCTTTAAAAGATGAAACTAGTAAAATAAATGCAGTTATGTTTAATTATAGTAGAGTATTAAAAGACTTTAGTCCTAAAGATGGAGATTCTGTTTTAGTACATGGAAGAATAAGTGTATATGAAGCAAGTGGTAGTTATCAAATATATGTTGATTCTATGGAATTAGATGGTCTTGGTAATTTATATGTTTTATTTGAAAAGTTAAAACATAAATTAAGTGAAGAAGGTTTATTTGATATAGAACATAAAAAGAAAATAAAAAGAGTACCCAAGAAAATAGGAGTAATTACTGCTCCGACTGGAGCTGCTGTTAGAGATATTATATCAACTATAAATAAAAGATTCCCACTTACTGAAATATATTTATTTCCAACACTTGTCCAAGGAGAAGATGCAGCACCAAATATAGTAGAAATGATTAATCTTGCTAATACATTTGATGATATAGATACAATTATATTAGGTCGTGGTGGTGGTTCTATTGAAGATTTATGGGCATTTAATGAAGAAATAGTAGCACGTGCTATATATAATAGTAGAATACCAATTATTAGTGGTGTTGGTCATGAAATTGATTTTACAATTAGTGATTTTGTAGCTGATAAAAGAGCACCTACACCTACAGGAGCAGCAATAATGGCAACTCCAGATATAGAAGAAGTAAGAAGATATTTTCAAAGTGCTTTTGATAGAGTAAATAATTCAATTAATAATAAATTATTTAGTTTAAATCAATTAATAAATAAATATAAATCAAATTATTTACTTAATAATCCAATAAGACTATATGAAATGAAAGAACAGAAAATAGATAATCTATATGACAGATTAAATAGTTATATGATTAATTATATTGAAACAAGTAAACATATTCTTGAAAAATATAAATCGAATTATATTTTAAATAATCCTAAAGTTTTATATGAAACTAAATATGATAAACTAAAATTATTAAAAGATAATTTGAATAATAATATTAATTTATTCATAGATAATAAAAATAATAAAATAGATAGATTAAAACTAAAATTAGAGTTATTAAATCCTGAAAGTGTTCTTGATAAAGGATACTCAATAATTTATAAAGATAATAAAGTATTAAAAGATATAGATTTAATTAATATTAATGATGATATTAATATAATGGTAAAAAATGGTAGTATAAATGCTAGTGTAAAAGGAGTAAATAAAAATGAGTGAAAAACGTGAAAAAACATTTGAAGAACAAGTAAAAGAATTAGAAACAATAGTAGGTGAACTTGAAAGTGGAGAATTAGATTTAGATAAATCAATTAGTAAATATACAGAAGCTATGAAATTAATTGAATCTTGTGAGAAAAAACTAAATTCTGCTAGTGAAACTATTAATAAACTAGTGGATAAAAATGGTAATATAAGTGATTTTACTGTAGAAGAATAACAAAAATTGGAAATATAAATTATAGATTCATACAAATAATAATAAAGAGGTGATTTTCTTGAAAAAAGCATTAATTACATTCTTTATTATTTTTATTTTACCTATAAATATTTTAGCATACTCTAAATTTGTTATACCTGGAGGAGAAAGTATAGGTATAAATATAAATAGTGATGGATTAATAGTAGTAGGTTTTTATAAAGTAGATAATGAATATATTGCTAGAAATAACATTAAAATAGGAGATAGAATTACTAAAGTTAATGGAAGTAGCGTAAGTAATATAAAAGAACTTACTTCTTTAATTGATAATAATATAAAAAATAATACTATCGAAATAGAATTAGTTAGAAATAATAGAATAATAAACACTGAACTTGTTTTAAAGGAAGAAAATAATATTTTAAAAACAGGACTATATATAAAAGATAATATAGTTGGTCTTGGAACACTTACATATATTGATCCAATTAGTAAAATATATGGAGCTTTAGGACATGAAATATTATTAAGTGAAACAGGTGGTAGAATTGAAGTTAAAAATGGAAATATATTACTTAGTAATATAACAAGTATTGATAAAAGTAGAAATGGAAGAGTAGGTAGTAAAAATGCTACTATTTCATTTAATAAAAAAATTGGAACAATAGAAAAGAATATTGATAGTGGTATTTATGGTTTTTATACTGATAAATTACCCAAAAAAGAAAAAATTGAAATTGAAGATTTTTCAAATATTAGTAAAGGAGAAGCATACATTTTAACAGTTCTAAAAAATAATGAAGTTAAAAAATATAAAATTAATATAATAGATAAATATAATTCTAAAAGAAATACCAATAAATCATTTAGTTTTGAAATAACAGATGAAAATTTAATAAATAAAACAGGTGGTATTGTTCAAGGTATGAGTGGTTCACCAATTATACAAAATAATAAGCTTATTGGAGCAGTAACAAATGTTGTAATAGATAAAGTTAGATTAGGTTATGGAATAAGCATTACTAAAATGATGGAAGATGGTGAAGTAATTAAGTAATAAGTTGAGTTTTTCTTTCTTTTTTGTTATTATTAATATGATAGGAGTATATATGAATAATAACTTTGATAATAAATTAACAGTTATACTTAGTAATAATCAGACAGCTAATATATATGTTTTAGATATAATAGAATCACATGTATATAATAAAACATTTATAATATATAGATTAGAAGATAATTTAAAAGATGTTCATGCTGCAGTGCTAAGTGAATATCATGATTATTATTCATTAGAAACAATAAAAAATAAAGATGAACTTAATTATATTAATAATGAAATAAACAGAGTTTGTCTAGGGGTAAAAAATGGATTATAAAAAAAGTATTGATTTTTTTAGTAAATATATAGAAGAAGATTATCTAATATATTCAAGTAATAATGGTTCTTTTGATAATAAATCAATTCAAGATTTAAATGATTATAAAGAATACTTTTTTGATATGAAAGAAATAGTATCTGATTATTTAGATTATTTATATGATAATAAAGAATCTTTAAAAAATGAAGAACTAGAATATATTAAGAAATCAGAAGATTTGTATTTTAAAATTGATTCTATTTTAGAACAATTAAATAAAGAAATATATAAAAGACAAAATTCTATAGAAGAATTGTTTATTGATAATAGTATTATTGATATAGTTTTAAATAGTAGTGATGTTAGCGATGAATTTAAGAATAAAATGAGGATGTATAAAGGAAAAATAATAACTGAGAAAGAAGTAGATGAGTTTATTGATTTATTCTCTTTAGAAGTATTGAAAGAATCTAGATTAAATAAGGGATTATTTAATATTTTATCGACTAACTATAAAATGCAAAAATTTAAAAATCAATTAAAGTATTTTATAAATAAACCATTACTATCTAAAGTTGATATTAGTTATTTAAAAAATAGGGTATTTAAAGAATTGTTTGTTATGGTTAGAACTAAAGATGAAAATAAGAATGTGGTTAGTAAGCCAATAAATAAAGCAAGGGTACCAAAAAATACTAAAATGGTTAGTAAAAAAGATAATACTACTTCAAATGAACAACAAAATGATATAGAAGATGAAAGAATAAATAATAATGAAGTACAAACTGAAGATAATACAAATGAAGTGTCTAATACTCAAGAAGAGTATTATACATTATCTTATAATGAAGAAAATGATAAAATAAGTTTTCCAATTTCAATTAACGATTTGATTGAAAAAGGATATATTCCTAAAGTACTTGGTGCTAGAAAAATAGGAGACATCTGTCAAAAAGTTGGAGTAAAAATAAAAAGTTTAAATACTTTAATAAATGAGGATAAATATAATAGACTTGTTATTGATAGAGAGATTGTCGAAGCAAGGTTTTATCAAGATTTTATGGAAAGACATAATCAAGTAATTGATGAATATAATAGATTAATTCATAATTATAAAGTGTTATTAAATAGTAGACTAAAAACAGCTTATTTTAGTGAAGATTATGTCTCTAATATAAAAAAAATAGTTAGAGGATTAGAAGAAAAAAGAAATGATTATCAAAATAGATTAAAAAGTATTAAATATAATGATATAAATTCATATTTTAATATAGATTTAGATAACAAAAAGAAAATCCAAAAATCAACTATTAAACCTGATGAGATTAATCAAGAATTAAGAAAAGAATATTTATTACTTGAAAAAGAAAAAAAAGAACAAAAAGAATCAAAAAGTAGGAAAATGAAACAAAATATTCAAAAAAGAATAGATGATACTGAAAAAAGAATTAAAAAATTACAAAAGAAAGCAATAAAATATAATGCAAGTGATACATTATTACTAAATAAGAATTCAGAAAGATATATTCAGGAAGTACAAAGAAAACAACTTGAGTATAGTATTGATCAAAGTATAATAATTGAAAATTCAGAAAAAGTTGTTAATACTTCTAAAGTATTATCATCTAATATAAAAGAGCAAAATGCTTTAAAAAATGATATGACAAAAGCAAGTAGAGAAGATGAATTTAGTTTACAAGCAGAATATGATTCAATTGAAAACCAAAAAGAAAAACTAAGAAGAGAACTTGAAAGATTAGAAAAAGAAGAACAAAAACTTTTTGGTTCTACTGACTTAATAAGATAGAAAGTAATAATACTTTCTTTTTTATTTACTTTTTTTAAAAAGCAAGTATAATTAATAATAGGTGAATAATATGAAAAATATAAAAAAACTTTTATTTTTAATAGTATTAATAATACCAATATTTATAAGTGCTAAAACAGATATATATGATAGTTCTGTAAGTAAAGCAAACCAATATATATTTAATAATGTATTTGAAAGTAGAAATAAATATTTGTATTATGATAGTCCATTATATGGAGTAGATAATAGTGGAAAAGCTATAACATCTGATGGATATACAACTGGAGGAATGCTAAATAAATATGAATATGAAGTAAGCATAAAAAATGGATTTAGTTATTTAGTAATACCTAATAAGTTTTGGACAATGAGCATAAGTGATAATAATTTACCTTATTATTTAGATGGAAAAGGAATTGCAAAAACTGTAGTTACAGGAGAAGGAACACTTAATAATCCATGGGAGTTTGTAAATTCACATTATGCAATACTTACAACAAGTAACAAGAATGTTGGATATTTTCAAGGTGGAAGAGAAAGCGAAGAAGTAGTAATAAATAGTGATGGAAATGCTATATTTAGTTTAGAAATAGTAGAAGGATATGAAAATGATCCAAGTGATGGATGTAAACTACAAAAAGACCCAGATGATTGTGGAAATAATTATTGTGTAAAAGAATTAAAAGGAGACTATAATTGTGTAGTTAAATTTAAACAAAAACCATATATAATAACTTATAATAAAAACACAACAGATGCTGTAAATAATATGCCAGTAAATCAATCAAAAACACATGGCACAAATATTACTTTAAGTAATAGTACACCAACTAGAACAGGATATACATTTGATGGATGGTATGAAAATTCTAGTTGTATTGGAACAAAGTATTCTCAAGGTGGAAATTATACTAAAAATGAAAATACAACTTTATATGCAAAATGGAATCCTAATAAATTTACAGTTGCTTACAATATAAATGGAGGTACTGGAGGAAGTACAGCAAGTCATGATTGTACATATGATTCAGATTGTATATTAGCAAGTAATGGATTTACAAAAACAGGATATACATTCTCGGGTTGGAAGAAAGATAATGCAGGAAGCATATTATTAGCAGGTGCTAGTATAAAAAATGATGCAACAAGTGGAACAGTAACATATTATGCACAATGGAATCCTAATAAATTTACAGTTGCTTATAATAAAAATGGAGGAACTGGAGGAAGTACATCAAGCCATGAATGTAAATATGATAATAATTGCTACTTGTCAAACAATGAATTCACAAGAGAAGGATTTCAATTTTCAGGATGGAAAAAAGATAATACAGGAGATTTATTATCAGTTGAAACAAATATCAAAAATGTAGTTACAAGTGGAACAGTTACATATTATGCTCAGTGGATTTCTAATAATTTTACAGTAACATATAATAAAAATACAACAGATTCTGTATCTGGCATGCCAAATAATCAAACTAAGATACATGGAACTGCTTTAACTTTAAGTTCTAGTAAACCTACAAGAGAAGGATACTATTTTGTTGGTTGGAATACTAATAGTAATGGAAATGGAACAAATTATTCTGCTGGAGGAACATATACAGCAAATCAAAATGTAACATTATATGCAAAATGGGTTAAAATTTATTATGCAGATTTTGATAACGCAGAAGGAACAACATGGTTAAAGAGCTGTAAAACAAATGAAAATAGAATGTTAGAAACATCTTGCGTCGAAGCTATTGATAAAATATGTAGAGGTTGGGTTGAATATAAATGCAATACATATTATTATCCTGGAAAAGGAATGGTTCCTAATTGTTCAAATCAAAGAGATGAAGATACTATATGGGTAGATACTTTTAGAAAAACTTATGTTTTTAGTGAAAATAAAGTGTTCTATTGTAAAGGTGGATCTTCAGTACATTAAAATATAAAAAAACATCTCAGTTTAAGGCTGAGATGTTTTATATTCCAAGTAATTTAACAGCAATGCTAAAATAAATAAATAATGAAACTGCATCGACTATTGTTGTAATAAAAGGACTCGCCATAACTGCAGGATCAAATCCTATTTTTTTAGCTAGTATTGGAAGAGAACATCCGATTACTTTTGCTACACAAACAGTTAATACTAAAGTAATACAAACAACAAATGCCACACTTACTGTTACATGATCAATTATTAGTAGTTTTCCAAAATTAGCAATAGCAAGAGTAATACCAACGAGTATTGCAACTCTTATTTCTTTAAAAATAACTTTTAAAATATCAGAAAACTCAATGTCATTTAAAGAAAGCCCACGGATAATAGTAGCAGATGCTTGCCCTCCTGCATTACCGCCAGTATCCATAATCATTGGAATAAATGAAGTAAGTATTACCATAGAAGCTAAAGCAGTTTCATAATGTTGAATTATTTTACCTGTAAATGTTGCTGAAATCATAAGTAATAATAACCAAGGAATTCTACTTTTCCATAATTCAAAAATTGATAATTTTAAATATGACTTTTCAGTAGGTAAGATAGCTGCCATTTTTTCAATATCTTCAGTTGTTTCTTCTTCAATAATATCAATGATATCGTCAATTGTGATAATTCCAACTAATTTATTTTCGGAATCTACTACTGGAATAGATGTAATATCATAATCTTTAATAATAGATGCAACTTTTTCTTGATCCATTAAAGTATTTACTGAGATTACATCTTTATCCATTATTTCTCCAACTGTCATATCTTCATTATGGATTACTAAATCTTTTAATTTGATTACGCCTAATAATTTTCTTCTTTTATCAGTTACATAACATGTTTCAATTGTTTCAGTTTCTTCATATTCACGTCTTATTTTTTTAATTGCATCATGAATTGTATTATATTCTTTAAAATCTAAATATTCTACAGTCATAATACTACCAGCTGAATTATCAGGATATTTAAGTAATTGATTAATATCTCTTCTAGTTTCACTATCAACTTTATTTAATAGTTTATTAACTACATTAGCAGGCATCTCATCAATTAAATCAGCAGCATCATCCGCAGCCATATCATTTATGATGTTAACAGCTTCAGTATCACTTAAAGATGTAATAATACTTGCTTCAGTATCTGTTTCTAAATAAGAAAAAACATCCGCAGCCATATCTTTAGGTAAAAGTCTAAATACTTTTATAAGTTCATTTTTCGGTAGTTCTTCAAGTATTTCTGCTATATCATGTTCATTCATAGTAATTAATAATTCTTTAATTTTGAAATACTTTTTTTCTTCAATTAAATGTTCAATTTTTTCTAACATAAAACCACCACCTTTAGTGCTTAAATTATACAATATTTTTATATAAAAGTGTAAAAAAAATTAAAATTTATATAATAAGTAAGATAATTTTTGTATAATATTAATTAAATTAATGAAAGAAGTGAAAAAATGAAAAATGATATTCCAACTCATGTAGCTATTATTATGGATGGTAATGGTAGATGGGCAACTAGAAGAGGACTTAAAAGAACAGATGGACATTATGCAGGATATAAAAGACTAAAAAAAACAGCTTTATATATTTTAGATAAAGGTGTTAAATATCTAAGTGTATTTGCATTTTCTACATAAAATTTTGGAAGAAGTGAAGAAGAAGTTAATTATTTAATGAGTTTATTTGTAAAAGCATTTAAGAGTGATAAAAAGTTTTTTATTAAACATGACATTAAGGTTTTATTTTCAGGAAGAGGTAAACCTCTTAGTGATGAAGTTTTAAATGTAATGAAAGAAATAGAAGAAAGTACTAAAGATTGTAAAAAAGGAGTATTTAATTTCTGTATAAATTATGGAGGACAACAAGAAATAGTAGATGCTAGTATTAAAATTGCTAATCTATATAAAGATAATAAAATTGATTTAGATAGTATAAACATAGATAGTTTTTATAAATATTTATATAATGATTTACCTCCAGTTGATTTAATGATAAGAACAAGTGGGGAAGTAAGAATTAGTAATTTCATGCTATATAGTATTAGTTATTCAGAGTTATATTTTACAAGTATTTGTTTTCCTGATTTTGATGAAAACGAGTTTGATAAAGCTCTTAATGACTATCAGAATAGAAATATTACTAAAGGTAAAATTAAGTAAATCACATTGAACTATTTTTTTCTTATCTCTAAAAATGTAATTAAACCAAGTAAAATTCTTTTAATATTTTGATCTATATTTAATAGTTTTATATTTAGTTTAGATATATTAAATAATCCTATCATTTTATTATTTGCATATTCTAAAGCTCCAGATTCTATAAATATTTGTTTTATTTTTTCTAGATCTTTTTCATTTACTTTTGTTCCATAATATTTAAGTAATTCATTTAGATATTCTTTTTTATAAATCTTTATATATGAATAAAGAATTGTTTGTTTGAATTCTTCAATATCAGAAGTATTAGATTTGCCTATATCATTTTTATTACTAAATATTCCTAAAATATCATCTTTTATTTGAAAAGATACTCCAATTGGCTCTAAAATACTTTCCATTTTTTTTATTTCTTTTTGTTTAGAATTTGATAGAATCATACCAAGTATAAAAGGACCAACAATTGTATAAATAGAAGTTTTAAGTTTATAGATTTCTTCAATATCACTTTCATTTAATATATGTTTTTTATTATTTTTTTCTATATATGGTAAATAAACATCTAGTATTTCACCATTAATTGTGTTTATTACAATATTATTATAATATTCTAATATTTTATCTAAATTTGGATTATTTCTATAATTTTTAATTATATAATTGTTTGTATAAAAGAATCCAGCATCTCCAAGACATAAAGCAAGTGAAGTAGGTGTATTATCTATATTAAAACTCTTAAATTCATCTTTATATTGTGTGTGAATTGTTATTTTCCCTCTTCTATAATCACTATTATCTATAATGTCATCATGTATTAAAATAGATGTCTCAAATGTTTCATAAGCACTAGCTAGAGGAATAGCTTTTTCATCATTATTATTATTATTCATTCTATAACCTAAGTCTATAAGAGTACCTCTAATACATTTACCATCACTATTAGAATTTATAAATTTATTTATAGACTCATTTATAATATCATTATTTGTAAGTTTAATAGATTTATTTAACTTAATAATTTCTTTTTCTATTTTCTTTTTTGTTTCTTTATAATATATAATAAACTCATATAAATAGGAGTATTTATATACTTCTTCTTTTGAATAATACTCAGAGGTAGTAAAACCTATATTAATATTTTTATTTAATTTCTTTTTTAAAATAAAATCATAAAAAGTATTTATATTATCAAAATAATATGTTTTAGTATTCTGTTTAATTTCATTATAAAGGTTTATATCATTTATAACTATCATAATATCTACATTTTTAGATAGTTTTATAGAATCTTTTAATATTTTATTATCATATTCAATATTACTATATAATTCATAATTAAAATTATTTTTAAATAAATAATTTATTATTTCTAAATCATTATTGTTACTTAATATAAAATAGTTATTATCTTTGTTTAGTATTTTTAAATCATTTATATCTTTTATAATTAATCCTTCATAATTAATATAAGAATTAATAATGATATTTAAGTTATTATTACCAATTAAAATTATTTTATAATTATCTTTATATTTATTAATAATGGTACTTATTTCTTTTTTAATTTCTAATGAAGTAGTATCATAATAAACAATATTATTTTTTATTAAATAATCGATTGTTTCTTTTTTTTCATTTTCTATTACTAATAAATCATCTTTATTTATTTCATCTAAATCATTTAATAATAATAAATTATAATATTTTAAAAAGCTCTTATTATAATCCTTATTTGTAATATAAACTTTTTTATTTTTATATTCTTTTTTTAAATTAATGGCAGTTTCTATTTGTTTAGATGAAAAAAACATACTTCCAAATGAATTTGGATAACAAATCATATTTATCCCTCTTTTCTATTAGAATTATATCACACTTTTATTATAGCCAAAATGTTATTATTTAGTATAAAAAATAGTAGCTTATTATTGTTAATTAATCTATAATTTGTTAAAATAGAGTAGAAGGGTGTGAGAGAATGATAGATAATGAAGAAAAAAAGAATATAGAAAGTGAACTAATAAGTATTTATAACGATTTAAAAGAAATTGGATATGAACCAAAAGAGCAAATAGTTTCATATTTAATAAGTGGTGATCCAGGTTATATTTCTAGTCATAATGATTGTAGAAATAGAATAACTAAATATAAAAGAGAAGATATTATAAATATTATGTTAGATACATTTATAAATAAATGATTTATTTAGGTCTTGATTTAGGAAGTAAGACTTTAGGATTATCTATTAGTGATAGAACATCAACAATAGCAACTTCTCTTGAAGTTATTAGATATAATACTGAAGAAGAATTATTTAATAGACTTAAAGAGATAGTTTATACTAAAAAAGTAGATGCTTTTGTTTTAGGAAACCCTTTAAATTTAGATGGTAGTGTATCCAAAAGAAGTGAAGAAACTTTTTTATTTAAAGAAAAACTAGAAAATGTTTTTAAAACTAAAGAAGTATTTCTTCAAGATGAAAGATTATCTACTGTTGAAGCACAAAGATTATTACTTTCTAATGATACAAGAAGAGATAAGAGAAAGAAAGTTGTTGATAAAATAGCCGCAACTATTATATTACAAGCATTTTTAGATAGGAGAAAAAATGAAAGATAATTATTTAACACTAAAAGATAAAAATGGTAAAAAACATGATTATAGAATTTTATTAGATATAGAAGATACTAATAAAAAAGTTAATTATATTTTATATACAGAAGATAAAAAAGATAAAAATGGTAGTGTTAAATGTTATGCTTCAACTTATATATTAAGTGATGCTGGAAATATGACAAAATTAAAACCAGTTAAGGAAGAAGAAGAGTTTGATTTTCTTGAAAGAGTTTTAAACTCATTAGAAATAAACAATTAAAATTAGAAATAGTTTTAATTATTTTTTTGAAAGGAAGTAGAAATGAAAAAAGTATTTTTAATTATAATAATAGTATTATTATTAATATGTTTTTCTTGTGTAGGATTGTTTTCTTTTATGTTAACATCTCCTAGTAAAGAAGGGAAAAATGTTGATTTTACAATAGAAAGAGGAAAAACATACTCTAATATAGCAGGAGTGTTAAAAGAAAAAGGTTTAATTAGAAATGAATTAGTATATAAAGTATATATTAAATTAAATGCGCCTACTAAAGGATTAGAAGCAGGAGATTATAGCATTAAAAATAATTTATCTGTTAAGGAATTAATAAGTGAACTTGAAAAAGGTACAACTAGTCATGCTAAAACTATAACTGTTAAATTTTTAGAAGGTAAAAATATGAGATCTGTTATTAAAACTATTAATAGTAGTTTTGGATATAGTGAAGAAGATATATTAAATAAACTTAAAGATACAAGTTATTTAGATACATTAATTAAAGATTATTGGTTTTTAACTGATTCTATTAAGAATAAAAATATTTATTATAGTTTAGAAGGTTATTTATTTCCTGATACTTATGAATTCTATGAAAATGCTAGTATAGATGATATATTTAGAAAAATGCTTTCTAATATGGAGAAAAAACTTGAAGGTTATAAAGAAAGTGTAGATAAAAGTAAGTATAGTATTCATGAAATGATTACTCTTGCATCTATTATCGAATTAGAAGCTGGTAATGCTAGTGACAGAAAGGGAGTAGCAGGAGTATTCTATAATAGACTTAAAAGTGGATGGTCTCTTGGTAGTGATGTAACAACTTACTATGCTGAAAAAATAGATAATTTTTCTAGAGATTTAAAGAGAAGTGAATTAAATAATTGTAATAGTTATAATACAAGAAGTAGTTGTATGGCTGGTCGCCTTCCAGTTGGACCTATATGTAATCCTGGAATTGAATCAATAATTGCTACAATTACACCAACTAATCATAAATATTATTATTTTGTAGCTGATAAAAATGGAAAAACTTATTTCAATGAAACTGATAGCGGACATACAAGTACAGTATCAAAATTAAAAAGAGAAGGATTATGGATAAATTACGAGAATTAATTAAAGAAATAGAATGTTATGGCGTAAACAATGATGTACCTATAATGAGTGAAGATTCTATTGAAACAATCAGAAGTATAATAAAAGAAAACAATATTCATAGTATTTTAGAAATAGGTACAGCTATTGCGTATTCTACAATTTGCTTTGCTTCATGTGAGGGTATTAATAAAATTACTAGTATAGAAAGAGATAAAGTTAGATATTCGATAGCAAAATCTAATGTCTTAAAAAGTAAACTTAATAATATAGAATTAATATGTGATGATGCATTAAATACAAATATAAATGAAATGTATGATATGTTAATTATAGATGCTGCTAAAAGTCAAAATTTAAAATTCTTTAATAAATATAAGAATAACATTAAAGATACAGGAATAATCATTATAGATAATTTAGAGTTTCATGGTTATGTTGGAAAAAGTAGTGAGATAAAAAGTAGAAATTTAAGACAAATGGTTAGAAAAATTGAAAAATTTATTGATTTTCTTGACACAAATACAGAATATGATGTTAAATATATCGAAGTGGGTGATAGACTAGGAGTATGCAAAAAAAAGAATTTATAATTATACCTAATAATAAAGAACTAAAATTATTTGATGATTTTAGTACTTTTATATTGCCATTAAAAGATTATTCAATTGGTTTTAATGAATATTTTAGTATTGATGAAATAAATAAAATATCTGAAAGTAAAAATGTATATGTAATTATGAATAAACTATTACATATGAAAATATATGATTTTAAAAATATTTACAATAAGTTTAATTCTAATATTAAATTTATAGTTGAAGATATTGGACTAGTTAATATAATAGATAAAGATAGGTTAGTTTTATATGAAAACCATATATTATCAAATTATAAAGCTATTAATTATTTGAATGATATAGATATTAAAAATGTTGTTATAAATAATGATTTAACTATAGATGAATTAATGAAAATTAAAAGTGAAACTAAATCTAATATATTTTATTTTTATATTTCTAAAAATATGCTTATGTATTCAAGAAGAAATCTAGTATCTAATTATAATAGTCATTTTAATTTAGAAAGTACTGATAGTTACTTATTAAGTGAGAAAGTAACACATAAAGAACTTGAAATTAATGAAAGTAATGATGGAAGTGTTGTAAGATATCATAAAGTATTTTGTGCATCTAAATATCTAGATGATTTAAGTAGTTTTAATTTAATTGTTGATTTTACAAATATAGATGATGTTTCAACTAAATTAATTATTCAAAACATTAATGAAAAGAATCTTTGTAATTTAATAGATAGTGATTATTATTTTTTAGAACATGATATTAAATATAAGGTTGGTGATATCAAATGAAATATGAATTATTATTACCAGCTGGAGATTTAGATAGATTAAAAGTAGCTATTGATTATGGAGCTGATAGTGTATATATTGGTGGAATTAATTATAGTTTAAGAGCTAATGCTAATAATTTTAGTCTTGATGATATTAAAGAAGCTGTAAAATATGCTCATGATAGAAAAAAACGTGTATATGTTACAGTTAATATGATTTTTCATAATGAAGATTTAGAAGGTTTAGATGAGTATTTAATAGCTTTAGATGAAATAGGAGTAGATTCACTAATAGTTTGTGATTTTGCTGTGATTGAAGCTATTAAAAGATTAAATATTAAAACACCATTCTTTATATCAACTCAAAAATCAATTACAAATTTAGAAACAATAAAATTTTATAAATCACTTGGAGCATACAAAGTAGTATTAGCTCGTGAATGTTCAAAAGAAGATATTAAATATTTTAAAGAAAATATTGATACAGAAATTGAAGTATTTATACATGGAGCTATGTGTACAAGTTATAGTGGTAGATGTGTAATGTCTAATTATGTTACTTTAAGAGATTCTAATAGAGGTGGATGTGCTCAAGTATGTAGATTTACATTTGATAATAATACTGGTGTTGATTATTCATTTTCTTCTAAAGATTTGAATATGATAGATTATATTAGTGATTTAATGGATTTAGGTGTTGAATCATATAAAGTTGAAGGAAGAATGAAAAGTTTATACTATATAGCAACTGTAGCTAATGCATATAGAACTATTATGGATAAAAAAATTGATAATACTTTAACTAAAGAAACAATAGAATATTATAAGAAAGTATTAAATAGAGTATCAAATAGAGAAAATATTGCACAATTTTATAATGGTGTACCAAAAGAAGAAGGACAATATTTTACTGGTAGAATGGAAGTATCAAATCAAGATTTCTTAGGAGTAATAAAGTCTTATAACGAAGAAACTAAAGAGGCAATTATAGAGCAAAGAAATAAATTTAATGTAGGAGATTATGTTGAAGTTTTTGGACCAAATACTAGTGTACAAAAATTTAAAATTGAATACATTATAGATAGTGAAGGTAATAATACATTAAGTGCTTCTCACCCTCAAGAAGAATTAAAAATTAAGATTCCATTTAAGGTTTGTGAAAATGATATTATGAGGGTCATTATATCTTGACAAAAAATATAAATTATAGTATCATTTGTTAGTATCGAGAAAGAGGTGGACAAAAGGGACATGAAAAAGAAAGAGATTTTTTTAACAAGTGAAGGTTTTTTAGAATTAGAACAAGAATTACAATATTTAAAAACAGTTAAAAGAGCAGAAGTTACTCAAACATTAAAAGAAGCTAGAGCTTTAGGAGACTTATCAGAGAATTCTGAATATGAACAAGCTAGAGAAGATCAAGCTAATTTAGAGAAAAGAATTGTTGAAGTAGAATATGCTTTAGAACATGCAACTGTTATAGATGAAAAAGAAAATGATGGAAGAGTTAGTATTGGATGCCAAGTAGAACTTCAATATGAAGATGATGATGATATTGAAAGCTATAAAATAGTAGGTAGTCAAGAAGCTGATCCATTTAATAATAAAATATCAAATGAAAGCCCTATAGCATCAGCTATTATGGGTAAAAAAGTTGGAGATACTGTTGAAGTTTCTTCACCAGATGGTGTTTATTCAGTAAGAATAGTAGCAATAGGATAGAAATATCCTTTTTTATCTTGATAAAAAAAATAAAAAATGTATAATATAACATAGTTGAATGGAGGAAAAATGAAAAAAAGTTATACTGTTAAATTAGAAGGAAAAGAATGGAAAGATTGTTTAAAAGATGCCTATAAGAAAAAGAAAAAAGATATAAATATGGATGGATTTAGAAAAGGACAAGTTCCATATGATATCTATGTAAAAAAAGTTGGTGTAGAAAGTTTATATATGGATGCTATGGATATGGCAGTTGATATTTTATATTCTAGATTATTAAGTGAAAAAGATACAATTACTCCAGCTGCAACTCCAAGTATTGATATTAAAGATGTTAATAATAATGGTGTAGAGATTGAATTCACTTTAGTTTCAACTCCAGATGTTAAACTTGGAAAATATAAAAAATTAGGTATTAAAAAAGAAAATGTTGAAGTAAGCAAAGATGAAATTGAACATGAACTTGGTCATTTAAAAGAACAATTTGCTGAAATGAAAACTTTAGATGATGATACTAAAATCAAAGAAGGGCATATTGCTATAATTGATTTTGAAGGATTTAAAGATGGAGTGGCTTTTAAAGGTGGAAAAGGAGATAATTATTCATTAGAAATAGGTTCTCATACATTTATCCCAGGATTTGAAGAAGCTTTAGTTGGTCTTAAAAAAGGTGATAAAAAAGATGTTAAAGTTACATTCCCAGAAAATTATCATTCTGAAGAATTAAAAGGACAACCAGTTGTATTTAAAGTTGAAATTAAAGAAGTGAAAGAAAGAGTATTTCCAGAATTTACAAAGGAATTCTTTGAAGATTTAAATGCTCCAGGTGTTGAAAGCTTAGACGATTTAAAGAAATATATTAAAGAAAATATAGAAGCTGAAAAAGCAAGAAAATTAGAAGATGACTATTTATTTAAATGCTTAGATAAAATAGTTGAAGATTCTTCATTTGATATTCCAGAAGAAATGACTAATGATGAAGTTAATAGATTAGTTAGAGAATTTTCTGAAAAATTACAATATCAAGGATTAAATTTCAAAGATTATTTAAAATTTACTAATGGAACAGAAGAAGATTTCAAGAAAACACTAGTTCCTGAAGCAAATAAGAGAATAGGATATAGACTTGTTATGGATGCAATTATTGCTGAAGAAAAATTAGAAGTAAGCGATGATGAACTTGAAAAAGGTTTAAAAGAAGCTGCTGATAATTATGGAATGAGTCTTGAAGATTATTTAAAAGAAATTGGTAGTAAAGAATTATTTAAATATGATATGCTTATGAGAAAAGCTATGAAGTTTATTACTGAAGATGATACAAAAGAAAAAAAAGAAACTAAAAAAGAGACTAAAAAGACAACTAAAAAATCAAGTGATAAGTAATTAAATGTAAAACTAGTAAATTAATACTAGTTTTATTTTTTGAATTAATGTATATTAGTGTTAGGAAAGGAGTAAAATGTGAAAAAAATAGGAGATTCTTTTAAAGGAATACTTGGTGGATTTGTATTTATTCTTATTGGAATTGGTCTTTTATGGTGGAATGAAGGCAATAATGTAAAGAATATCAAAACAACTGCTGAAATGGAAAAAAATTATATACAAGTATCAAGTGAAACAGTAGATTCTAAAAATGAAGGAAAACTAATAGCAACAAATGGTAATCTTTTATATGAAGAAGAACTTAAAGATGAAATTTTTAATGTAAGCATTGTTTCACCATATTTAAAAAGAATAGTTGAAGTTTATCAATGGCAAGAAAATGAAGATACAACTGATGATACTACAACATATAATTATGAAAAAGTATGGAGTAGTGAATTAATTGATTCATCAGAATTTCATCAAAGTGGACATGATAATGCAAAATCTAAACCTTATGAAGATAATGTATTAATATCTAATGAAGTAAAACTAGGTGCATTTAGATTACCTAATGATATGATTACTTCTTTAGAAGCAAATAAGAATATTTCTACATTTGATACAGAAACTATTACTAGTTTAGGATATAGTGTTTATAGTAATTATGTAACTAATTCTAGTGACTTAGCTAATCCACAAATAGGGGACATAAGAATTTCATTTGTGTATCCAGATTATAAAGAAGCTAGTGTATTAGCTACTCAAACAAATGATACATTTACTGATTACATTTCTTCTGCTGGTAAAAGAGTTAGTAGAATTAAAGATGGTATTCATACTGGTGAAGAATTAATAAAAATTATTGAGACAGAGAATAAAATCTTAAAATGGGTACTTAGATTATTAGGAGTTATTTTATGTGTATCTGGTGTTGCTGCTATATTCAAACCTATTAGTACAATCTCTAATTTTGTTCCAATTCTTGGAGGACTTGTAAATTCTGCTGTTGGACTAGTTTCACTTGTAATTGGACTAATAATTTCACTTGTAGTTATAGCAATAGCATGGATTGCATTTAGGCCGGTAGTTGGTATATCTCTTTTAGCTGTTGCAGCAGTATTAGTATTCTTCTTAATTAAAAAGAAAAAAACTAAAGTACAAACGAGTACAAATGAAGAAGAAAAAAATATGTAAGAATTCTTACATATTTTTATTTTGTTAATTATTTGGATCAATTAATGAAAGAGAAACTTTTTCTTTTTCTTTATTTATATCTATAACATAACAAGTAACTATATCTCCAACACTTAAAACTTCACTAGGATGTTTTATATATTTATTAGTAATTTTAGAAATATGTACAAGTCCGTCATTATGTAATCCAATATCTATAAATGCTCCAAAATCAACAACATTTCTAACTGTGCCTTCAAGTTTCATACCTAAAGTTAAATTATCAATAGTTAAAATATCACTTTTAAGAAGTGGCATTTCATAATCTTCTCTATAATCTCTATTAGGTCTTTTTAAACATTCAATAATATCATTTAATGTATATAAATCAATTTCTAATTCTTTTGATAGGGTATTAATATTTACTTTATTTAATTCATCTATTAGCTTTTTACTACCTAAATCATCTGTTGACATATTTATATGTTTTAAAAGCTTTAAAGTTTTATCATAACTTTCTGTATGTATATTTGTTTTATCTAGAGGATTATCTCCATCTATTACTCTCATGAATCCAATTGATTGTTCATAAACTTTGTCATTTAATAGTTTTTTCTTTTTAATTTCTTCCCTTGATTTAATCTTTCCATGTTCTTCTCTATATTTTATTATTTTATCAATAGCACTTTTTGTTAAACCAGAAATATATTTAAGTATTGAAGGACTTGCTGTATTAATATCAATACCTACATTATTAACACATTTTGTTACTGTAAAATCTAATGATTCACTTAATTTTTTTTGATTTACATCGTGCTGATATTGACCAACTCCAATACTTTTAGGATCTATTTTTACTAGTTCATTTAATGGATCTTGAAGACGTCTTGCTATAGAAACAGCACTTCTTTGTTCAACATGTAGAGTAGGGAATTCTTGTATTGCAAGTGGACTTGCACTATATACACTAGCTCCTGCTTCAGATACAATAGCATATTTACAATTTTTTATATCTTTTAATGTTTCACTTACTAATTTTTCACTTTCTCTTGATGCAGTTCCATTTCCAATTGATATAATATCTATATGATATTTATTAATTAAATCTTTTAAAGTTTCTTTTGATTTTTCCCATTCATTTTTTGGTTCATGAGGATAAATAACCCCAATATTTAATACTTTTGAAGTAGAATCTACTACTGCAAGTTTACATCCAGTTCTAAACGCTGGGTCAAAACCTAATACTGTTTTTTCTTTCATTGGAGAAGTAAGTAATAAATGTTCTAAATTATCTTTAAATACCTCTATAGATTTATCTTCACTAGTTTCAGTTAATTCACTTCTAACTTCTCTTTCAATAGAAGGAGATATTAATCTTTTATAACTATCTTTAATAGCATCAATAACATACTCTTTAGTAGGACTATTCTTTTTAATTATCTTACTTTCTAAATATGATAATATTTCTTCATTATTTACTTCAATATTAACATTTAATATTTTTTCGTTTTCACCTCTGTTAATAGCAAGAACTCTATGAGGTTTAATATATTTTACACTTTCACTAAAATCATAATACATCTCATATACTTTATTATTATCTTCAGCATTTTTCTTTAATTTAGAAGTAATAATTCCATTTTTATAATAATAACTTCTTATCCATTTTCTATAATAAGCATTATCACTAATCCATTCAGCTATTATATATTTAGCTCCTTGAATAGCATCTTCTACTGATGTAACATTCTCATTTAAATATTTTTCTACAAAAGACAAATTAAAATTATCAGGAAAACTCATAATTATTTTAGCAAGAGGTTCAAGACCATTTTTAATAGCTTCAGTTGCTTTAGTTTTCTTTTTTTCTTTAAATGGAGCATAAATATCTTCAACTTCAACTAACTTTTTAGCATTCATTACATTGTTTTTAATTTCATCTGTTAATAATCCTTTTTCATCAATTAATCTAATAACATCTTCTTTTCTTTTTAATAGATTAACCTCATACTCATAATATTCATTTATCTTTCTTATTTGTTCTTCATCTAAAGCACCAGTTGCTTCTTTTCTATATCTTGCTATAAAAGGAATTGTATTTCCTTCTTCTAATAATTTTAATACGCTTTCTATTTGATTTGTTTTAACATTTAATTCTTCTGCTATTTGTTTTATAATATCTTCATTCATTTTAATCTCCTTAAACATACTTATTTATTTTATCAAAAAATAAAAGTTTCTACTACTTTTAAAATGAATTATTTACATATTTTATAATTTACTAAAATAACAAAATTAGCTGTTTTTCTTGACTTATTATGAATAATAATGTATTATTTATATGTGCCTTACGGAGACATACTCAAGAGGCTGAAGAGGCGCCCCTGCTAAGGGTGTAGGTCGGGAAACTGGCGCGAGAGTTCAAATCTCTCTGTCTCCGCCATTAAGAAAAATACTCAAGTTTATTCTTGAGTTTTTTGTTTTTTTAGAGAAAATTCTAATGGATTTAGGAATAAATAACAAAAAATATTGTATTTTTTTTAATTATTTGTTATTATTTATTTATAAGATGATACGAGGAAGTGTATAACATGAATGACGATACAATGTTTCAAACAACCGCAATTATTGATATAGATGAACAAATTAAAAAACAAGAAGAATTGTTAAATACAATAAAAATGGAACCAATATTAGAAACAACTGAGATACCAGAAGAAGAAAGTGTTACTAAAAAACAAAAAAGAATTAAAATAACTGATTACTTTTTATTATCAATGATTGTTATTTTGAGTGTTGTATTTATTATGGTTATTTTGAAAGTAATGTAAGCAAGACAATTAAATGTCTTGTTTTATTTTATAAATTATTATATAATCTTATTTGTTAAAAAGAGGTGTAGTATGACTAATAAAGATTTAGCAGAATTAATATTTCCAAATATTGATAAAACAATTGAAGATTATGAAAAAATGTATCCTTCAAGAAATGGAAGAGTAGTAACAAGAATTGCTCCTAGTCCAACAGGATATATGCATATTGGTGGAATGTATCAATCTTTAGTTGATTATATTATAGCTAAAAATAATAATGGTATTTTTATGCTTAGAATAGAAGATACTGATCAAAAAAGAGAAGTAGAAGAAGCTGTTAAACTAATTCATGAAGCTTTAGATACATATGGACTTCATCCAGATGAATTTGAAAGAGATGGAAAATGTACAGGTAATTATGGACCTTATGTACAAAGTGAAAGAAAAGAAATATATCATACATTTATTAAACATTTAATTGAAATTGGTAGAGCTTATCCATGTTTTTGTACTAAAGAAGAATTAGATGAATTAAGAGTGATGCAAGATCATAAAAAACTTAGAACAGGTTATTATGGTAAATATGCTAAATGTAGAAATTTATCTGTAGAAGAAATGATTAATAATATAAAAGAAGGAAAACCTTATGTTATTAGATTTAAATCTATGGGTGATTTTGAACATAAATTTAAATTTCATGATGAAGTTAAAGGTGATTTAGAATTATCTGAGAATGATGAAGACTTTGTAATAATGAAGAGTGGAGATTTACTTCCAACATATCACTTTGCTCATTTAGTAGATGATCATTTAATGAGAACTACATATGTAATTAGAGGAGAAGAATGGCTTAGTAGTGCTCCTAAACATGTAGAACTTTTTAATACATTTGGTTTTGAACTTCCTAAATATGTTCATACTCCATTAATTATTAAAAAAGAAGGAAATAGTATAAGAAAAATTAGTAAAAGAAAAGATCCTGAAGCTACTATGAGTTATTATAGTGACTTAGGATATCCAAAAGAAGCTGTTGTTGAATCTTTAATGACAATAATTAATTCTAATTATGAAGAATGGCATACACAAAATCCAGATAAATCATTTGAAGAATTTACTTATAATCCAACTAAAATGTCTTCAGGTGGAGCATACTATGATTTAGAAAAACTAAATAATTTATCAAAAGATATTATTTCTAAAAAGAAAGCTAGTGTTGTATGTGAAGAATCACTAGAATGGGCAAAAAAACATAGTGAGTCTTTAAAAGAAATGATTGAAAGAGATAAAGATTATTATACAAGCATATTAAATATTGAAAGAGAACAAGAAAAACCACGTAAAGATATTGTTTATTATAGTATGATAGAAGATTTAATATGGTATATGTATGATGATAAATTTAAATCAAAAGATAAAGAATATGAATGGAAAAATATTACAGATATAGATGAAATAAAAAATATATTAAATACATATTTTAATGATTATTATGATGAAAATGATGATAAAGATACTTGGTTTAATAAAGTTAAAGAATTATGTGAAAAATTAGGTTATGCATCTAATATAAAAGATTATAAAAAAGAACCAGAAAAGTATAAAGGAAATGTTGCTGATATTAGTACAGTTATTAGAGTAAGTGTAACTTCTAAATCAAATACTCCTGATTTATATGAAATATTAAAATTACTTGGAACAGAAAGAATAAAAGAAAGAATTTCATTAATTAAATAAAAAAACTCTTAAGTTTTCTTAAGAGTTTTTTATATGCTATTACAATTAATATTAATAGAACCAATTCCACCTTCAATTTCTAAATAATTAGTTCCATTACCAAATATTATATCTTGAGATATGCTTTTACCATTGTATCTTATAGAACCAATACCTTTTTCAATGTTGAATTTGTAGTTTTCTTCATTTGATAATATATTTAGTTCAATAGATCCAACACCAGTTTCTATTTTACTATCTCCAGTAATTATACCTCTAAAGTATAATTTTCCAATACCAACTTCCATGTTTGCATTGTTTAAGTTTCCATTGTCTATTGATACATATCCAGCACCAGTTTCAATTTTTGTGTCATTAGATATAATGTTATTTATACTTGTTCTACCTGCACCTAATTCTAGATTAAGTTCATTAGTATTTAGATTTTCAATTTCAATATTTCCAGCTCCACCAATTATATTTACACTTTCAAACACATAATCGTCTGGAATATATAGAATTACTTTTTCATCTTTATTAATAGCAAACATTTTTTTCTTTTTTTCTATTATACTTAATTTTCCACTACTTTGAATAATGCTAACATTTTTGTTGTTTGATTCAACACTTAATAAATCACCTTTTTTAATTTCAAGATTTGTATACTTTAAATCAATATCAATATATGAAGATGTTTCAATATACAAGTCACTAGTATTAAGATTATAGTTATTATCATCTTTATTTGATTTACTTATTAGACCAGTTATACTACTAAATACTTTTAAAATAATTGAAAATATAGTAATTATTATAAATATAGCAAATGCTATAGCTAAGTATTTAATTATTTTTTGTAACGTTGTCATTTTATATCAACACCACCAAATAAACAACTAGCATTTATATATATTGTATGTGTATTTTTACCATTGCTTTCTTTTTTATTAGTAACACCACCAAATATAGAATTTGATTTTACAATAACTTTTACGTCTTTAGGTACATAAATATCAATACCACCAAATATACTAGAAGTTTCAATAAGTATATCATCTTTGATTTTTGCTTCTCTTAAGTCAAGAGTAACACCACCAAATATAGCATTAATAGTAGTTCCTTTAAATTCATCATCAATGTTAATTCTTTGACTTGAAAAAGTAGAAGTGTAGTTTTCTTTAGATTTATTATCTAATTCTTTAATTTTTTTATTTAATTCTTTATTAACTGAATTTTTAAATATTAAAGATAGTCCAAATATTATAATTATTATTGGTACAAATAATTTCCATATAATTTCAAAATTAATTATGTGTTGACATGCTAGTAATAATAAAAGTCCAATAATAAATCCTATTAAATTTCCTTTCTTATCATCATCATTTATAATACCAACTAAACAAGGTACTATAATAAATAAAGTCCACCAACCATCGAAAAATAAATTAATATCAAACAAATCTAAAGCATTTCCTGCTAGTATTATTCCTATAATGACAAGTATAATACCTATTATAATATTTTTTGTGTTTTTCATGATTCTCCTTTCTTAAATATTATTATATCATATTTTAATAGTAATGTCTTTAAATTGAAAATATGTCACTATCAAGCAAAAATTTCCTGATTAAGAATTAATTTTTTTCTTGGAATTATGCTTTTCAATATATCTTTGATATGAAGCAGCTTTCCAAGGAT
>CACYLI010000015.1 GCA_902775285.1 uncultured Erysipelotrichaceae bacterium
CTTTTTCTTTCATTGAAAATCACCCAACTATTTATAATACATTAATCAGGAAATTTTCGCTTGATAATAGTTGAGAAATTTTTGCTTGATAATCACATAAAAAATTCTTTATAATTGACAAATTTAATTAATTTTGATATAATATATCTCACGTTAAAGGGGGAATAGATAATATGAGTAAAATTATTTTAATTTATATTATTATTCAATTAATAACAACTGCTTATGGACTTGCTGTATTAGAATCAGTTAAACCATTAGTAGAAAATAAATTAAGAGATAAAGGTTATATTCAAAAAAATAATAATAGTTTATATAAATTTAATAATACTACTTCTGATATATTAAAAGGATTTATTCCATTTTATTATTTTACTAAAGCATTAAAGGTAGTTATTAATAAAGAAAAAGTAGATGATTTAGTATTAGAAGAAATTAAAAGTGGAAAATATATCACTCGTGAAGAAGAACAAATTGAAGAAGAACTAAAAGTATTAGAAGATACTAAAAAAAGTGATATAAGTATTAACAAAGAGGCTAATATAGTATTTGAGAAACCTGAAAAGTATAAAGCTAAAAAGAATGATATTAGTTTATATGATACATATGAGACTCCAATTGAATATATAACTCGTGAAACTAAAAAAGAAGATAATTTAGAACTATCACCATTTGTTGATAATAATATTAAACATGAAGAAGTTATTATTAAAAATGAAGTTACTAAAGCAGACATTGCAAAAGCAATTTCTGAATTAAATGTACAAGAATTAGAAATGTTACAAAATAAACTTGTTGAACTTACAAATATTAAAAGAAAAGATTTAAGTTTAAAATTAGAAAAAGACGTTGCTTAATTTTAATAATTATGTTATTATCATTTTGTAAAGTTATTAATTGGACGAGATTATTGAAATTATTTGCATAGAGATTTAGTGGTTGGTGTAAACTAAAGAAATGTTTTAATAATTACTACCAGTTTTATGAGGTTAATAGCCTACGGTTTGTTATCGTTAAAAACACATATTAAGAAAATATTAGGGATGGTACCGTGCTAAAGCACTCCTTGTACTATCTCTTTTTTTGTTTAACAGGGAGGAATATAACGTGAAAAGTCAAGAATTGTCATTATCAAAGTTTTTATCGAGGTATAGTTATCTTAAAGGAGCTGATTTGATAAAAGTCACCCATAAAGAAGTTGCTTATTTATTTCCAGAAATAAGAAGAAGCTCATTTGATGAAATAAAAAGGAATCCTGAACTATTATTTACTGGAAAAGTAGTAATTGTAAATGATGGTAAAAAATCAATTCCTTATTATGCACCACAGTTATCTAATGATGATATAGATTGTTTAGATTTTAGTAGAGAGGCTATTAAAGAAAGAAAAATTGATGATACTGTATATGATTACACCAATATGAGTATATATGAACTTAGATGTTTATTGGAAAGAAAATTTAACTCATATAGAAACCAAAATTGTGCTAGAAGAGAACTTAATAGAAGAGGAATTGTATTAAATAAAAAATATAAAAGAAATAATAAAATAGAAGAGGAGTAATTATGAAAGAAATTAAAAATAATAAAGAATTAAATACTTTAAATCATAGTTGTGCTCATTTACTTGCACATGCCATTTCACATTTGTATCCAAATGCAAAATATTGGGTAGGACCAGTAATAGAGACAGGTTTTTACTATGATATTGATTTAGGAGATGTAACTTTAACTGAAGAAGATTTACCTAAAATTGAAAAAGAAATGAAAAAGATATCTAAATCTAATAAATTAATTAAAAGAATTGAATTATCAAAATCTGAAGCTCTTGAAATGTTTAAAGATGATGAATATAAAATAGATTTAATTAATAGAATGGATGAAAATGATACAGTAATTAGTGCTTATAAGCAAGAAGACTTTATTGATTTATGTCGTGGACCTCATGTAAATTCAACTAAAGAAATTAAGTATTTTAAACTTCTTAAAGTAAGTGGAGCTTATTGGAAAGGTGACTCTAAAAATAAAATGCTTCAAAGAATTTATGGAATATGTTTTCAAAATGAAGAAGATTTAAATGAATATTTAAATGAACTTGAAGAAGCAAAACAAAGAGATCATAGAAAAATTGGCAAAGATATGGAAATATTTATGTCTGATGATTTAATTGGAAGAGGACTTCCTATGTTTTTACCAAATGGATATATTATTTGGGAAGAGTTAGAAAACTATATTAAATCAAAAGAAAAGAAGCTTGGTTATATGCATGTTTTAACTCCATGTGTAGGTACAGTTGATTTATATAAAACAAGTGGTCACTGGGATCATTATAAGGATAATATGTTCCCTGCTATGGAATTAGAAGGAGAAAGTTTTGTACTTCGTCCAATGAACTGCCCTCATCATATGATGATTTATTCAAATAAATTACATTCATATAAAGATTTACCAATTAGAATAGGTGAAATAGCACATGATTTTAGATTTGAGGCATCTGGAGCAGTTAAGGGCATTGAAAGAGGAAGACATTTTTGTCAAAATGATGCTCATTTATTTGTTACTCCTGAGCAAATCAAAGATGAATTTAAAAGTGTTGTTGATTTAATATTTGATGTATATAAAGATTTTAATATAACTGATTATAGATGTGTTTTATCATTAAGAGATAAAGAAGATAAAGAAAAATATCATCCAGATGATGAAATGTGGGATAAAGCTGAAAATGAATTAAGAGAAGTATTAAATGAACTTGGTATTGAATACACTGAAGAAATAGGAGAAGCTGCTTTTTATGGCCCTAAACTTGATGTAAATGTAAAACCTGCTGTTGGAAATGAATATACTTTATCAACTTGTCAATTAGATTTCTGTTTACCTGAAAAGTTTAATTTAAAATATATTGACTCAAATGGAGAAAAGAAAACTCCAGTAGTATTGCATAGAGCTATATTGGGATCACTTGATAGATTTATGGCATATATTCTTGAAGAAACTAAAGGTGTTTTACCTTTATGGTTAAGTCCTGTTCAAGTTAATATTATACCTGTAAATAATGAGTATCATTTAGAATATGCTAATAAGATATATAATTTATTAAACGAAAATAATATTAGAGTTAAACTTGATGATAGAAGTGAAAAATTAAGTTATAAGATGAGAGAAAGTGTAATGGCTAAAATACCATATACTTTAATACTAGGAGATAAAGAAAAAGATGATGAAAGTATAAGTTATCGTATTTATGGAAGTAATGAAACTACAACTCTTAAAACTAATGACTTTATTAAGCTTTTAGAAAAAGAAATTGAAAGTAAAAAAAGAAAGGATAAATAAAAATGTTTAGAGAAGAAGATTATAGTGAAAATATTGAATACTGCAAATATGTATGGAAAAAAAATAATGAATTAAATTTAGGATTAGAATCACGTGAAGAAATTCAAATAGTAGCAAATATGTATTATGATGAATTAGTTGAAATAGACGGATATAATGATACTGAGTATAAAGAAAATGACTTATTATTACTAGAAGTTGTAAAAACTTATATTGATGAAATTAGAAGTACTGAAGAATCATATATTGATGAAGACTTATATAATATTAAAATGTCTAATGAAAAACTTCTTAATGCAAGGGGTGGATATGGATATAATGAAAGCTATGATGATTTAGGTAGTGATGAAGTAGTAGAAGAGGATAGATTTCATTTATAGTTTTCTCTTAAAATAAGAAAAGATTTGACTTTTTTACGTTTTTATGTTATAATCTATGTACAAATCATTAAGGGGGGTTTTGATGATTATGAGAGAAAGATATATATTAGATTATTTAGATGAAAACAATTTTAAAAAATTAGAAAGAAGTCTTAAAAAATATAATATGGTTGCATATAAGAAGTTAATGTTTGACTTTTATCCAAAATTAAGAAGTGGTGAATTTGTTGGAGAATTAGTTTCTATTAATAAACATGAAAGAACTGAAACATATGATTTAAGATTACCAACTGATTCATTATTTGTAAAAGTTTATGGAGAAGTTAAATTAAATTATACTGTATATAAGGAAAATAATATTGTTATGTTAAATAACTTAGAACCAAAAGATATATTATTAGATGGTCATAGAAGTGAATTAACAGCTTATAAGGGTATAATGATTTCTAAAGCAAATGCTCAAAAAGAAATGTTTAAAATTGATTTACTTTGTAGATTAGAAGGAAGAGAATAATCTTCCTTTTTTTATATAAAAAAATAAAAAGTAGCTTTCTACTTTTTATTTGCTAATTCTTTATATTTTTCTTCAAGAACATAGATATCTTTACTACTCATAAATAATAATACTGAATCCTTATATTGAAGCAGTTTTTCTGGTGTTTCGAACGTAATTTCTTCACCATTTTTAATATCTTTTATAATATCAAAATGACTTACATCTTCATATCCAACTTCAATTCTATCTTCTCCTATAGGCATTACATAAGCTTTATCAGCAATACTTAATGCATCTGCAAATTCTTTATGAAAATACTTAACTCTAGATTTAGTATGAGCTTTAAATATTGCAATTACTTTTTTATCTGGATATTTTTTCTTAGCAGCTTCAATTGTAACTTTAACTTCAGTTGGATGATGAGCATAATCATCAATTAAAATATTACTCATAAACTTAGTTTCAATAAATCTTCTTTTAGCATGTTCTATTTTTAGTATTTGTTTTTTTACCATTTCTTTATCTAATTTTTCTAAATAACTAACTGATATAACTGCTAAAGCATTAAGTATTAAATGATCTCCTACAAAAGGAAAAACATAAGTATCATATTTTTCATTATTAATATATACATCAGCTGTTGTTTCTTCATTGTTAACTCTAATGTTTTTAGCAACTACATCATTATTGTCATTAAATCCGTAATATAAAACTGGTTTATTAATTTCTAGATCACGTACATTTTTATCATCTCCACAAGCAACTACATAATGTCTAGCTTTACTTGCAAATGAATTAAATGCATCTTTAACATCATCTAAATCTTTATAATAATCTGTGTGATCTAACTCAACATTAGTTATAACAGCATAATATGGATTATAAGATAAGAAATGTCTTTTAAATTCACAAGCTTCTAGAGCAAAATACTCATTTTTATTATCTGCTTTTCCAGTACCATCCCCAATCAAATAACTAATACCTACATTTTCAAAAACAGTTTTCATCATAGTTGTAGTAGTTGTTTTTCCATGACATCCAGAAATAGCAATTAATTTCTTTTCACGAGTTAATTCATCAATCATACTTTGATAAGTATAAATAGTTAAACCAAGTTCACGAGCTTTTTTAACTTCCATAAAATCATCATTAAAGGCATTTCCTTGAATAATAATCATATTTTCTTTAATATTATTTTCATCAAATTCAAATATTTTAATTCCTTTTTCATCTAAACTATCTTGTGTAAAAAAATGATCTTTTTTATCACTTCCCATTACAGTATAACCTAAATCATGCATTACGCATGCAAGAGCGCTCATTCCGCTTCCTTTAATACCTATAAAATAATAAATCATCAATATCACCTTATTTAATTATACAATATTTTAAAAATAAAATATACTTTATTTATTTTTTGTGATATAATATTCGACTGCAAAGGAGGGGAAGAAATGAAATATATAGAAGAAAATATGAATTATGACGATATGATGATTTGTTTATCTGGAAATTTAAAAAATTCTTATGAAGTATTAAAAAGACTTAAAAAGATAGATAGATTTTATATGATATTAAGAGAACTTGATTATTTTGACATAATAGGAGATAAAATATATAAATTATTTCATTTTTGTTGTGATGATAACATTTACAATCTTGATGAAACAATGATGTTATTTAGATTTGGAGCATTTAGTAAAGAAGAAATATTAGATAATTTAAGAAAAGAAAATCCAATCTCATTTTTAGATAAAGATATCTTTTACTATGTAGATTATGAAAATAGAAATAATAATGAAGGACAAGAAAAATTTGATGATTATATTTTAAGATTGAGACTTTCATTTATAGAAAGAAAAGATAATCAAGATAAAAATTTAGAACTAACTTTATAATTATTAAAAAAAACGACTTATAAAAGTCGTTTTATTTTATATTTGGTGCCTGTGAAGAAGAAGTCGAATAACTTTTCTTACAGACATTAATATATAGTAATAAATTACTAACTAATTTGAGTATACTACATTTTTAATGATAATGAACAAAAAATATTAAAAAATCTAAATTATATGATACAATATTATACATAAGGGAGGTTTTTATAATGTTGGAATCAGATGAAAAATATTTAAGTAAATTTTATGAAGCAGAATTTTCACCATATGACTTTATGAGCCTATTTGCTGCAATAAATGCATCACAAAGAAATTATTCTTTTAGTAGAGATAACTTGATACAATTTATTACAAGTTGTAAAGAAAGCAATCAATTCTGTAGACTTTTAAATGATATTCATGTTAAAAGTAATGGTATATTTAATTATTCGGAAGATTTGGATGAAGCAATGCAAAAACTAAAATTAGGAAAAATTTTTTACACTATTTCACCAGAAAAAGATTCAACAATAATGATATTTGAAGATATACCAATGGCTGAATTAATCAAGAAAAGAATTGAGTATTTTGATGAAATGGTAAGTTTTATTGGAAGTTATATTAAATATCAAAGAGATATGATTAGTCAAGCATATCAACGAATATATGAGCAAGAGAACATAGATATATCAAATGCCTGCGCAACATTGAGAAAATTCAAAAAATAAATAATTGCAATTCAAAAAAAACATAATTTTGCTTGAACGATAGTTCTTGCTTAATTATGTTTTAGAGTTTCAAAAGGGAATATTCCCTTTGCACACACCCTTTTGACTCTGTCAAATGGGAAGTGTGTTACTCTATTGAAATAGAGTCTTATACGACAAGCAAATGCTTGTCTTTTTTATATATTTTTACCATTTTATATTGATTATAGAACAAAAGTTTGCTATAATTATTTTAGGAACATTTAATAAGTTGGGTGGAGCCAAACTTCTAATGAAGGGAGGCGATATGATGAACAAGAAAGATTTTTTAATCGTAGTATTACTCATTATTATCCTTCTTTTAGTATTATTACTATTTATAGTTTTGATATAAAAGAAATCCACCTAACTAAGCATTAGTTTAGGTGGAATCGATTTAATCGGCTACACTCAACATGGCATATTAAGTGTTCCTTTAATATTGTATGAAGTTTCCTTCATCTATATACATAATAACATAAAAACGACTTTTTTGCAAGTCGTTTTACTTTATACTCGAATAGTTCGAGTTTCATATCATGATGGTGCAGGTGAAGGGACTTGAACCCCCATGGATTGCTCCGCTAGATCCTAAGTCTAGTGCGTCTGCCAATTTCGCCACACCTGCAAATTAGTGGTGGACCTTGTAGGACTCGAACCTACAACCGCCCGGTTATGAGCCGGATGCTCTAACCAATTGAGCTAAAGGTCCATCGCTTATTAATAATATCATAAAAAAATAGCTATTTCAATAGATTTTTAAATTTTTTTGTTTAAAAAATAGTATTTTGTGATATATTATTTATATAGAATAGGAGGCTAATGTGACAGATTATAAAAGTATGATATTTGAATATTTGTTTTATATTATAATTCTATTTATAATTTTATATGTTTCAGTTAATCTATTCTATAAAGAACCTGTTAAGGAAGAAGCAAATAATATTACATCAAAAATTGAATACAAAGATGAACAAACAAGTATATATGTTGAATATCCAAGATTTAAAGAAGATAAAATCAATGAAATAATTACTAATATATTATATTCTTATATTAAAGATTTTAAAAAGATTGATGAAAACAAAGTATTAGATATTTCTTATAATCTATATTATTTTAAAAACTATGTTAATATTACTTTTCATATAGAAAATACTTTAAACAATATTAAAAACAAAAACATATTAATAGATTTAAATACAAATAATATTACATATATAACTAACATATATGATGAACAAACATTAAAAAATGAAATTAATGAACTAGTCTATTATAAATATTCGAATGAAATATATAATCTAATAAAAAATAGTAATATTAATAATTTTACATATATAATTGATGATAATAAAATGGATGTATATTTTAATAACATTTCATTTAAAGAAATTGATTATATTCCATATATTACTATTGAATATAATAATACTGTTTCAAATAATGATAATAAAGTAGAAAATAAAAAATATATTTCATTTACATTTGATGATGGACCTAGTGAATATACTTCTGAGTTATTAAAAACATTAGAATTAAACAATTCAAGTGCTACTTTCTTTATGATAGGATCTTCAATGAAAAATAATGAACAAACAGTTTTAGAAATTTATAATTCAAATAGTGAAATAGGTTCTCATGGATATTCACATAAAGATTTAACTCAAATTAATAAAAGTGAAATTAATAAAGAAATCAATTCCTTTAATATTTTATTTAAAGAGATAACAAGTGATAAAGTTAAGTATTTAAGACCTGCATATGGAAAATATAATGATAATATTTTATCTTTAAATTATAATATAGTACTATGGAATATAGATACTAAAGATTGGTTACTTAGAGATAGTAACAAAATATATAATAATGTAATAACAAATGCCTGTGATGGATGTATAGTTCTAATGCATGATATATATCCTGAAACAATAGAAGCAACCAAAAAAATAATACCTGCATTAAATGAGATGGGATATGAAATAGTTAGTATATCAAAAATGATAAAAGAAAAAGAATTTATTTATAATAATGAACCAATAAGTTATATAAAATAGTCTATTTTAGACTATTTTTAATTTTATGCTTTATTTTTATCAATTTTTATGTTATACTTCTTAATGTCAATTTAATTTGGCCCGCTAGCTCAGTTGGTAGAGCAACCGACTCTTAATCGGTGGGTCTAGGGTTCAAGTCCCTAGCGGGCCACCATATTTAATAATTAAACACTTATATTTATAAGTGTTTTTTTACTATAATAAATTTTTGAAATTAAATGATTAATAATTACCTAGACCTTCTTATGATTTATGTTATAATATAAATGATTTAGGAGGTCTTTTATTATGAAAGAATATTATCATTTAAGTTATAATTATGATAAAGAAAATATCGAGTGTGAAAAGTCATTTAATTCTCTATATTATGGAGGATTATCATTTAATTACAGAGATAGAAATAATCAAATTAGAAGTACACGTATTGAAACTATTGGTGTATATGATACCGAAAAATTAATAATGAAAGATTTAATAACTGGTAAAAGAGTATATGAAAGTAAATATGGATATATTCCATACATTTCATATAATAATGCGATTAAAGAAAATGATAGTGATATTAAAAGATTATCAAATGTATTAAGTAGAGTATCTGATGAAGAAATACTTGCATATATTAAAATGATGAATTCTTTAGAAATATATATGAAAAGAAGATATAATGAATATCAAAGAAATTTGGCTATATTAAATAATTTTGAAAATAAGTGCTTGCGTCTTCGTAAATAGCACTTTTTATTTATTTTTGATATAATAAGTGTGGTGATTATATGACAATAGTATATTTAATAAGACATTCAGTTAAATTAAGTAAGAAGAATTTAATTAATAGCAAATTAGAAGATAAGAATTTATATGATGAAAAAACTTCATTAAGTGTTATCGGAGAGAAAAGAGCTGAAATTTTATCTAATAAAAGCATTTTTGATGATATTGATATAATTTATTCTAGTAATATGGTTAGAAGTATACAAACTGCTAAATATTTAGCTAATAGGCTTAATCTAAATATAAATGTCGATGAAAGATTAAATGAAAGAAGATATGGAATAGCTAATAGTGAAGCATATCCTGATTGGTTTACTAGACAATATAAATATCCTGATTTTAAAACAGTTAATGGAGAATCACAAAATGATGTTTTTAAAAGAGTGTATGAGTGTTTAAATGAAATACTAAATAAAAATGAAAATAAAAAAATAGCAATATTTTCTCATGGATACGCTATTACATTTTTATTACTTAAATGGTGTAAACTTGAAAATATAAATGAAGAAAGAAAGCTTACTCTATCATATAAAAATAAAATAGTAATGGATAAAGTAATTAATGCTCCAGAAGTATTTAAATTAACTTTTGATAAAAATAAAATTAAAAGTATTGAATTAATTGAATTTGATGATTTACCTTTTGAACATGGAGGAATATAAAAAAAGAGGATTATTCCTCTTTTTAACTTGATAAAGCTGTAATGGCATACATAAATACCATTCCAACAACTAAAAATATTAAAAGTAACCATAAAACTATTTTTTTAAATAAACTTGTTTTCTTTTTATTTTTTTTCTTTTTATCATTTGCCATTTTAAATACCTCAAATAAATTATAATATAAAAGTCATAAAAAATAAAGAAATAAATATAATTTAATATGAAAATTATAAAAAGTAGAATATTTAAAATATTAATCGCATTATTTATATTTGGTATTGTATTAGGAATTATTAGTTTCATTATTAGTAAAGATAATAGTAGTTTATATAATTATTTCACTATATTAAAAGAAGGTAATTTTAATTATTTAAATGGTTTAATTTCATCTATTTCATATAACTATAAATATGCATTTTTTATATGGATAATCGGAATAGTATTCTTTATATCATTTATAAGCTTATTTATAATTGTATTTAGAGGCATATGCCTTGGTTTTAGTATTTGTTCAATATTTTATACTTTTAAAATAAAAGGGCTTTTATATTCACTTATTTTATTGTTTCCATGTACTATTGTAAATGAAATAGTTTATTTACTTTTAAGTTTTTATTCTATAAACTTTTCTATTAAAGTATTTAATGCTATAAAAAAGAATAAATTTATAAATATACGTTCTTTTACTAAAAATTATTTATATATTTTATTAATCTTTTTGACTGTTTTATTCATAAGTTCATTATTTGAAGTATATATATCTTCAAATATACTTAAAAATGTGATATAATCTACTCAAATGAAAGGAAAGTATTATGAGAGTAGTAGTTGGTATGAGCGGTGGAGTTGACTCTGCAGTCAGTGCATATCTTCTAAAAAAACAAGGTTATGATGTAGTTGGTCTCTTTATGAAAAATTGGGACTCTAATATTAATAATGATAAAGAAGGTATAACTGAAGATGTATGTCCTCAAGAACTTGATTATAGAGATGCTAAAAATGTTTGTGATGAATTATCTATTCCATTATATAGAGTAGATTTTATTAAAGAATATTGGGATGATGTATTTTCATACTTTTTAAAAGAATTAGAACGTGGTCGTACACCAAACCCTGATATTATGTGTAATAAATATATTAAATTTGATTTATTTAAAAAAGAAGCAAAAAAACTAGGTGCTGATAAAATAGCTACTGGACATTATGCAAGAATAAAAGATGGAAAACTTCTTAGAGGAGTAGATTCAAATAAAGATCAAACATATTTTTTATCACAAGTATCTTCTGATCAATTAAAGGATGTATTATTTCCAATTGGAGATTTAACTAAAGATGAAGTAAGAAAAATAGCAAAAGAAAATAATATTCCAGTATTTGATAAAAAAGATTCTACAGGTATTTGCTTTATAGGAGAAAGACATTATCAATTATTTGTATCAAATTATTTAAAAGGTAAAAGCGGAGATATAATTGATGTTGAAACTAAAAATAAAGTTGGTACTCATAAAGGGCTTATGAATTATACAATAGGGCAGAGAAGAAATGTTGGACTTTCTGGAGATGAAAAAAGACACTATGTATGTGGCAAAGATTCTAAAAAAAATATTCTTTATGTAGCATATGGAGATGATTCTAAATATTTATTATCAACTGAAGCAATCATTGAAGATGTAAATCACATTTCAAGTGATTGCCCAAAAGAAGCTACTGCTAAATTTAGATATAGAAGTGAAGATGTTAAAGTAAAAATTGAATATATAGATGACAAACATATTAAAGTAAAATATGATAATGTTAAAGCAGTAACGCCTGGACAAGCTTGTGTTATATATAATAAAGATGAATGTATAATGGGTGGAATAATAAAACAAGTATTTAAAGATAATAAAGAAATCTGGTATTTAAAATAGTAAGGAGATAATATGAAAAAAATAATAAATGTATATGGATTAGATATGAAAAAAGTAATTATTTATGGAATAATAGGATTTATAGTATTAATTACAATATTTAATAGTTTTCAAACTATTGAATCAGGAGAAGTTGGATTAAAAGTAAGATTTGGAAAAATAGTAGATTCAAGTTTAAATGAAGGCTTAAATTTAAAAATACCTTATGTTGAACAAATCAAAAAAGTTAATATAAAAGTACAAAAATTAGAAATACCTACTGAAAGTAGTACAAAAGATATGCAAACTATTTATACAACAATTGCAGTAAATTATAGAGTTGATAGTAAAAAAGCAAGTAATTTATATAGAACTGTTGGAAATACATATGAAAGTACAGTTTTAAGTCCTGCAATTCAAGAAAGTATTAAAAGTGCAATTGCAAAATATAATGCTGAAGAAATTACAACTAAGAGAAGTGAGGTATCAGAAAATTGTTTAACAGCATTACAAGAAAAAGTAGAAAAATATGGTATTGTTGTAGAAGATTTTAACTTAACTGATTTTAATTTTAGTCAAGAATATACAAAAGCAATTGAAGAAAAACAAGTAGCAGAACAAAATTTAAAAAAAGCTAAATTAGAAGCTGAAGCTAAAGTAGTTGAAGCTGAAGCAACAAAAAAAGCAAATGATTTAATGAAACAATCATTAACAAAAGAATTAATTCAAAAACAAATGATTGAAAAATGGGATGGAAAACTTCCAACTACTTATGCTGGAGACGATGTAATGGGAGTATTTAACTTAAGTAAATAAGAGATTTTGAATCTCTTTTTTTATTTATTTGTTGACAAGATAATGTAAACTATTATACAATTAATATGTAGAGTAGAGGAGATAGGACAAAATGAAAGAATTAAATCAATTATTAAGTGAAATAGGAATATCAAAGGTTAAATTAGCTAAATATTTAGGTGTATCGAGACAAATGATTTATAATTATCTAGAACTTGATTCTCTAAGTAAATGGCCACAAGAAAAAAGAATTCTATTACTAAAATTACTAGACATCGAGGAGGGTAGTGATAAAGCTATTAAAAATATTAAAATCACTAGTGAATACCTTGAAAATGTTGAAGCAAGATTAAATCAAAGTGTCAGAGATATGAATTCACAACAATTTAATTATAAAAATCTAACACATGAAGAACAAGATTTATTAAATGATTTAGTATTTTTAATTAAAGAAAAATTCACTGAAGAAAAAACAAAAGAAACATATTGGATTTTCTTATATCTATATCATGTACTTCAATCACTAGATAATGTTCAAGAAATCAAATATATATTTGCATATTTATCTAAAAAATGTGGATTTACAAATCCTAAAGAATTTAAGTTTAACGAAACTAAACAATTCATACTTGAAAGTATAGTGTTTACAGCATTTAATTTATATAATAATGGAGGAGCATCTAAAACTAAATTAGTTGAATCTCATAATAGATTTGAACAAGAAATTGAAAATGATAAAGAAGAAAAATTAAGTCGTACACAACAATTAAATACATTTAAAATACAAGCTTTAAAAGAATTAGGATATACAGAAATAACTAAAGAAAATGCATCTGAAGTATTAAATAGAATGGCTGAAATCCAATCTAGAAAAGTTTAATTTTTAGCATTAAATAGTACTTCCAATAATATTTGACTTATGTAAAGTTAGAATTTTTTGGTAGTTAACATAAAATAGATTTTAGAATAGAGCAATCGATTATAAGATTGGGAAGGCAAAAACCCCTAAAGGAGATTGTGGAAATGCAAGAAAAGAAGATAAAAGATAGATTTATGATTATTTCAATAACTGAAATAAAATCGAATCAGTATCAAATAATCTTCGCAAGAATGAATCCATTTGGAAATGAGATATATCATGGACTGATAATTAATTCATTCAAGACGTCTGATAGAAAGTTATTTGATAATTTTAACCGTTTTGGTGTATGGTTGAAGAGAAAGGATAAAGATATCAATGTATTATTACATTTACTTAAAACCGAATGGAAAATTAATTCACAAGTCGACTTTATTTGATAACAAGATGAAATCAAAAGAAATCAATCAATATAACCATAAATTGATTATGAAATTATACATATTCAAAGACAAAGTGTATTTGATAGAATAGGGATGATTTAAAATGAAAATTAGTTATTATGCAGTTATACCCGCTTATATTCGTTATGATAAAGATTTATCGCCTAACGCAAAGTTATTATTTGGCGAAATAACGGCATTATGTAATGAAAAAGGGTATTGTTGGGCAACCAATAATTATTTTTGTGATTTATATGGAGTATCAGAGCGAACTATACAACGATTATTAATTCAACTAAACGAAAAAAAGTATATTTCGATTGAACTTGAAAACAATCGACAAAGAAAAATATACTTAACTGACTACCCCGACAAAAATGACGGGGTGGGGGTGACAAAAATGTCGTACCCCCGTGACAAAAATGTCGCCCTTAATAATACAAAGAATAATAAAGAGAATAAAAAAGAAGAATTAGAAGAAATTATCGAATATGATTGGCTAAACAATTAATTTTGTTTTATGCCGAGAAAACTTTTTGTTCTAGGCAATCACAAATTATGCTTGTTTAGTGTCTAAGCTTCAAACTTGTTTGACGCTTAGATCACAAACTAAAGTATCGTGATTGGGTTCATAGGACAAAAAGGAAATTGGAATAAATAAAAATTAATAAAACTATAGTGTCGGCGACTACTATAGTTTTTTTGTGTCTTTTGTGTCTTTTTTTATGATTAAAAAAGGGTACGTTACTGCGACGTACCCAACAGAGTGAATTGTGACACTCTTTAAAATAGTTCTTTCTTTCGACTATAAGGTACTACGACACCCCCCATAGTGAGCTTTGTGAAACTCTTTAAAATTGTTCTTTCTTTCGACTATAAGGAACTACATCCTTATAGTTTTTTTGTGTCTTTTGTATCTTGATGTTTGACAAATCAATTTTAAATGTGATATTTTAATTTTAGAGTACTGATATGTATAATCAATCGAATGATATATAAAAGATTGCTTAAAACGTCTAAAAATGTTCTTAAATGTTTTAAATAGTACTTCCAATAATATATGTTAACTTCTGCATATAATTTATATATTTATTAATATTAAAAAATAAAACAATTATTACATTTAATAATTGTTTTTTATATATATTCTAACTATTTACGGTAATAATTTAATGATTCTAAATAATTATTTGATAATATATAATTAATTTTTTAACCAAATATTTTTATGATTTTATATATGATTATTAATCTTATTATATATTATGTTTTCTATTTGGAATCGAGATTTGATTTTATGAGTAATTATTCACTTCAATTCTATTTTCTTGCTTTTTATTTTTTCTTTAATTTGAATTGAGATGAATAACTATTCGTTTTTTTGTTTCTCGATTCCAATTAGAGATTTTGTATTTTTTATCAAATTTAAGTAGGGGTCCCCTCTCCTATTAATTTTAATAGAAGTGAAGCTATAATTCCAAAAATCATTCCTAAAACTATATATTTTTTATTATTATATTTTTTTAATTCATTATATATTTCATTAATTGATAGACTAATCATTAATCCTGATACAAATACGAGAGTAAAAGATAATAATAACTCACTCATATACTCTTTCAAAAAAAGATACGATAGTAGGGCACCTAAAGGTTCTGCAATCGAAGAATAGAATGTTAATTTAAATACTTCTGCCCTCTTCACTCCACCATAATATAAAGGTAAACTGATACTCATTCCTTCAACAATATTATGCATAATAATTGAAATACATATTTTTAATCCAATTTTAATATCATTATATGAACTAATAAAAACAGCAATTCCTTCTGGAAAATTATGTAATAATAATGATATAAAACTAATAATTCCAATTTTATATAGTGATTTTTCATTACTAATTCTATTATTAATTAAATAAACAGTTAAGTATCCTAAAAGAAAAACTAATAATACAATTAAATATCCATATATTATTCCATAATTTAATAATATTTTATTTGACGAATTTGGAAGTAATTCTATTAAAGATATACTTATCATTATTATCATTGAGAGTGAAAGTGAAAATGATATTAAATTCTCTTTATTCTTTATTTTAATGTAAGTAAATATATACCCTATTAAAGTAGATAATCCTGCAAGCAAAGATAATAATAATGGTTTAAATGCTTTCATATTTAATAATATTATAAAAAATAACCATATATTACCAATTTAAAAATACATTTTATTTTTAAATAAATCCATAATACTAATGGGTGGTGATATTAAATGGCACAAGCTAGAAATAATGCTAGAAATAATGCTAAAAGCAATTCTAGAAGTAGATCAAATGCTAAATCTAAAGCTAGAAGTAATGCAAGAAGCAATTCTAGATGTCATTAGTAAAAAAGATATTTAAGGTAAAATCTTAAATATCTTTTTTCTTGTAGATATTAATAAATAATGATAAAATTATATTATGAAAAATAGAATAGTGATAATAATAGGTTTTATTATTTGGATATTTATGATTGGTTTTTCAATTGTTTTATTTCGTATACATAAAAAAAATGATGTAGCCCCTACTCCAATTGTAGAAAACATTACAATCGATAAAGAAAACAACGTAAATATTAAAATATCACTTGATAATGATGAAAGAAAAAGAAATGATATCTATTATATATATAAAAAAGATAATGTAATTCCAAATTTAAATGATAGTGATTGGAAATTAGTTAAAAATAATAATATTTCATTTAAATTAGATGACAATATTTATTATGCTTTCTTAAAAAATGAAGACAATGAAGTATATAATATAGAAGATATGGAAAAAATTGGTAAAGTAACCGAATTTAAAGTTAGTAAAGAAAAAGTGTATCTTGCTATAAAAGGAACTTATAAAGTAAGTGCTGAATTTGATTCTATTGGTTATGTTGAAGATTTAGTATGGTCAAGTGATGATGAACAAATTGCTACTATTAAAGATAGTTTAATTACTGGAATTAAAAAAGGAAATACAAAAATACATGCTAAAATTGGTAAAGAAGATAAATCAATTGATGTAATTGTTACAGATTTAATAATAGTTAGACCAAAAAGTTATAATAGAAAAAAACCTTATTTAAAATGTGGTATTTATAGTAAAGAAGATAATGATTTATTAGATGAAATATTAAAGGATAGAATCAATGATGTAGGATATAAAACAAGAGCAAGTGCTGTTGAAGCTGCAAGATTTTTAGCATTAGAGTTCCCTTACAAAATAAGATATTTTAGTGAAAATGGAAGAGGAAATACTAATGGTGTTGATGGTGAAGGAAGATATTACCATGTAGGACTATACTTACATGAAAGTCGTTTCTCCTCTATTAAAAAAAGACTTGCAGGTCCTAAAACATGGGGATGTAGTTTGTATAGTAGACCTTCAAAAGGAAAAAGACCAAATGGTCTTGATTGTAGTGGGTTTGTATCCTGGGTAATGCTTAATGGTGGATGGGACACTGGTGATATAGGTGCAGGCCTTGCTCCACATAGAGATTTAACAGATTATGGAAAAAGAACAAACTTTAATGCATCTGTTGTTGCATCAGGAAAAGTTAAAGTTGGAGATTTATTAAGTTCAGGAGGTGTAGGTGGTGGTCATATTGCAATAATTGTTGGAGAAGATAATGATTACTATTATGTAGCAGAAAGTTTATGGACACCTCCAAATGTGGCTGTTGTTATTATTCCCTACTCTAAAAAAACTATTTTTAATAGATACTATTATGTTATGCTTATGGATAGTTATTATAAAGAAGATGGAAAACTAACTAAAACTTGGTGGTGAAATTATGGCTAAATCAAAAAAGAAAAAAAATAATAAAAAGAAAGCAATTAATAAAAATAAAAAAAGAAACTACACCAAAAAGAAAAAAACCATTAAAAATAATAATAAAAATAATAATACAAAGAAAAATACAAGAAATAATACTAATAAAAAAGAAAAGAATAAAAGTAAAAAAAATAATAACATTATATTAATTATAATAGTATTATTATTTGCTATTTTATTTATCTATAGTAAATTACGTGTATCCCCTACTCCAATTATTAATAATGTTTATATTGATGATAATAATAACCTTGTTGTAAATTTTTCAGTATCTAAATTAAGATTTAATAATAAAATATATTGTTATTATTCTAAAGAAAATAAAAAACCAAGTATTACTGATTCTTTATGGGAAGAAAGCAAGAATAATTCTTGTATGATTAAATTAGATACACCCTATTATATATATTTAAAAAATGAAGATAATGAAGTATTTAGAGTTAGAAATAGTGATAAAGTTGGAAAAATATTGAATATATCTCTATCTAAAAATAAGATATATCTTCCAATAGAAGGAAATTATAAAATAGATTTGAAAATAGATAGTATTGGATACATAAATGATAGTATAGAATACTATAGTGAAGATGAAAATATAGCAAATGTTAAAGATGGAATTATTACAGCTATTAATACAGGAAGTACAAAAATACATGTAAAAATTAGCAAATTTGATGAGATTATTGAAGTAATAGTAACAAATTTAATAACAGAAAGACCAAAAGAATTTGATTATAAAAAGGCATATTTACCCTGTAATAAATATAGTGAAAGTGATAATGATCTAATAGATGAGATATTAAAAGAGAGAATTAATGATGTTGGATATAAAACAAGAGCTGCTACTGTTGAAGCAACCAGATTTCTTACTCTTGATTTTCCATATAGAATTAACTATTTTTATGAAAATGGTAGACAAACAACAAATAATGTAGATGGAGAAGGAAGATACTACCATGTAGGTTTCTATTTACATTCATCTAGATTTAAAAATATTACTGGAAAACAATATGGACCTAAAACTTGGGGGTGTAGCATGTATGATAGACCTGCTAAAAGAAAAATAGTTAATGGTCTTGATTGTAGTGGTTTTGTATCTTGGGCATTATTAAATGCTGGGTTTGACGTTAAAGATGCTGGTGCTGGATGGAGTGATAAATTGGATTTAACTGATTATGGTACAGTTAAAAAAGTTACTACTTCCCTATCAACTTCAAATACAATTCGCGTTGGAGATTTACTTCATAGTGAAAAAGCAGGCGGACATATTGGAATTATTGTAGGAATAGATAATAATTATTATTATATAGCACAAGCATTATGGTATAACCAAATTGGTGTTATTATAACAAAAAGAAAAAAAAGTCAATTATCTAGTGAGTTTCCTCATGTGGTTTTAATGGATAAATATTATAACAATGATGGAAATTTAACAAATATGTGGTGATTTTATGAAGAAAAAAAGAGTTTTAAAAAAGAAATATAGAAAATTACTTAATAAAATAAAAGCAACTACTCTCTTAATTCTTATAATTGTAGTTTTATTTTATATATTAAATATAATTCTAAATAAAAAATATATAGAAAACGTAATATTTAATAATAACATAGTAATATCATTGAAAAAAGATAAAGAAATATATTGTTTAATATCTAATAAAGAAGTTAGTGTTAATGATGAAAAATGGGTATTATCAAATAATAAAAAATGTATATTACCATATACAAATAAAGGTAATATTTATTTAAAGTATAAAAATAAAATAATATATAATAGTAATAAAGATTTATATATTGATACATCTAATGATAAAACTATATATTTAGCTTTAAATGATACATATAAACTATATAATTCATTATTAGGAAATGAAAATAAACTTAAGATTTCTAATTCAAATGATAAAGTAATAACTGTTTTAGAAAATGGAAATGTTAAAGTATTAAATACTGGAAATAGTATAATTACATTAAAAGCAAATGATAAAACATATACTTATAATATAATAGTAACAGATTTAATTACAAAAAGGCCTGTTGAATATGATTTAGACAAAAAATATTTGAGTTGTAATAAATATACAAAAGAAGAAAATGATACTCTTGATTTAATATTAAAAACAAAAATAGAAAATGTTGGATATAAAACAAGAGCTGCTGCTGTTGAAGCTGCTAGATTTCTTACTCTTGATTTTCCATATCGTATAGATTACTTTTATGAAAATGGTAGGCAGACAACAAATAATGTAGACGGTGAAGGTAGATACTACCATATAGGACTATATTTACATGAAAGTAGATTTGATAGTATTACTGGTTTTAGTAAAGGGCCAAAAACATGGGGATGCAGTTTATATAGTACTCCTGCAAAAAGAAATATGAGTAATGGTCTTGATTGTAGTGGTTTTGTATCTTGGGCACTATTAAATGCTGGATTTGATGTTAAAGATGTTGGTGCTGGATGGAGTGATAAAGAGGATTTAACAGACTTTGGAAAAGTTGAAAGGGTTACAACTTCCCTATCATCCTCTGATACAATTCGCGTTGGTGATTTACTTCATAGTGAAAGAGCTGGTGGACATATAGGTATTATTGTAGGAATTGATGAAACATATTATTATATAGCACAAGCATTATGGTTTAATGAAACTGGAGTTATAATTACTAAAATTCAAAAGAATAAATTATCTAGTGAATTTCCTCATGTCGTATTAATGGATGATTATTATAAAGAAGATGGAAAACTAACAAATATGTGGTAAATTAAAAGATAACTATAAATCAGTTATCTTTTTTAAACATATTTTTAGCTTTTTTAAAAGACTTTTTATCTTTCTTTGATAAATTATACTTAATCAACATTTATTGACCATAATTCGTGTAAATTACAATATGAATATATAGTACATGGACCATTATAATCAAAAGTTACTTTAGCTTCATCTAAAGGATTAAATTTTTTAAAATAAACTAAACTATCACTTACCATCATAATCCACATAATATAATGTTTTTCTTCCATAACATGATTAACACTAATAGTCATTTTATTATTATTAATTTCATAATTTGGTATATGTTTTTCAAATGATGCTTCTACACTATTAGCTTCTAAATCAATCATATCTTCATTACAACATTTAATATCTTTATCATTTAAAGTCCATATAACATTACCACATAATTTACATTTTTTAAAATTAATCTTCATACCTACTCCTTTACTCAATTATAATATAAAAATATTTTAAAAGAAATAAAAAAGAATTTTACTTCTTTTTTAAAACTATTTTAAACGTTGTATAGTTATTTTTAGAACTTGCACTAATAACACCGTCATGTTTTTCTACTATACTTTTAGCAATAGCAAGACCTAATCCATATCTATTCTCATTTCTATTTCTTGATTTATCCACTCTATAAAATCTTTCAAATATTTTTTCTTCTTCGCCTTCAGGAATCTTTTCACCTTTATTTTTAACTTCTAAAAATAGATTATTTTTTTCTTTATATAAGTTAACAATTATTTTTCCATTTTTATCACTATGTTTAATCGCATTATCTAAAAGTATACTCATGAGTTCTTTCATTTCATCTTGATTACAATTAAACATTATGTTTTCTTCTATATTATCTTCTAATGATATATTTTTTTCATACATTAAACTTTCTAATATTAATGTACTTTTTTCAACTAATTTTGATAGATTAACTTCTTCTTTAAAATTATTATTTTCTACTTTTGATAAATCTAATAAATTAGTTATAAGTTTATTCATTCTTTCTGATTCATTTTGAATATTATGTATCCATTTTTTATTATTATCTTTTTCTAAAGTATCAGCGCTTGCCATAATAACAGCAAGTGGTGTTTTTAACTCATGTGATGCATCTGCGATGAATTCTTTTTGTTTTTCAAATGTTTCAATTACTGGCTTAATAATCCATTTAGATAAAGTGTTTGCTATTATATAAGATATTATTTCAATTATAAACAAATAACATATTGATACTAATAAACTCATTTTTAATCTATTATTTGTTTCACTATTATCAATAATAATTATACTATTATTTGATTTTTTATATGAATAAGTATTAATATAAAGATTACCAATATAATTATTAATAGAATTATCATTTATTTCATTAGCTTTAAGATATAATTCATTTGATATTTCTTCATTCTTTCCATGACTTGTGATTTTATAAACTTTATCGTCTTTTATGGTAACAATATAAATATTTGAATCCATATATCTCATCTGTGGAGCATTACTAGCAAAAGGAGGATTTATTCTATTAATACTTCTTAATTGATTTTCTACTCTTCTTTCTTCTTCTGTATAATTTTTATAATTATATGAAAATATTACAATTACACTAAATATACTTAAAATAACAAAAATAGTATAAAATATTTTACTTTTTAATTTATTCATTTTTAACCTCTAATTTATATCCTAATCCACGAGAAACTTTAATATTTACTTTAGAATCAATAAGTTTTAATTTTCTTCTTATAAATGTAAAATATACTTCTAAATTATTTGATTCTATTTCAGAATCAAGTCCCCATATCTTATCATAAAGTTGATCTTTTGAAACAATTATTCCAGTATTCTTCATTAAAAATTCTAATATTTGTAATTCTTTTAATCCAATTTCAATTGATTCATTATTATTTATACAAGTTAATGTAGAACTTTTTATATTTAATTTTAAATCTCCAAATTCTAATTCATCATTAATCTTTTTATTTTCATCTCTTCTTAATTGAACATTAACTCTTGCTATTAATTCTTTCATATGAAATGGTTTAGTTATATAATCATCTGCACCTAAATTTAATCCAGAAAGTTTATCTTCAAGTTCACTCTTTGCTGTAAGCATAATTACTTTAGTATCAATATTCTCATTTCTAATATTTTTAAGTATTTCATATCCGTTCATATTAGGAAGCATAACATCTAAAATAATTAAATTATATATTCCACTAAGCGCACTATATAATCCTTCTTCTCCATCATTACATATATCTACACTATATTTTTCTTTTTTAAGTTCATTTTTAATAACTTCAGCTAAATTATTTTCATCTTCAACTATTAATATTCTCATACTTCATCACCTATAATTTTTATATCATATAAATATTAAAATAAAATTAAACTTATATATATTTTAAATATTTAATAATTAAATTATTACTTTTAGTTTTATTTTTAATTCCAATATATTTAAATTTACCATATTTTCTAATACTAAAAATATCATTTTCTTTTAAAATATATGAATTTTTAGTTAACACTTCATAATTAAGTATAACTTCCTTATTTTTAATTTTATCAATTACTTTTTGCCTATTAGTTTTAATGATATGAGCAATTAGAGTATCTATTCTATTACTGCTAACTATTACTTCATTTTCTTCATATTTTCTTTCATAATCACTTAATAAATCAAGATTAATTTCTTCTAATTCAATTTTGTTATTACCTACATATAATAGATTATCTTTTATATAATCTTTCATTTCACTTATTATATAAAAATAATACTTATCATTATCAATTATTATATCACCTACATAATTACTCTGAATATTTAATCCTAAAATACTACCTAAAATACTTTGATGTGTAAGTTTATTATATAATTTTATTTCAAATAAAGTAACATCTGGTTTAATAGAATAATATAGTATTACTTTTTCACTATCTTTATATGGATAATAAACATTATAATTCTTTTTATTTAATTTTTTAGTTATATCTAAAAACTCTTTTCCATCTAAAAAATAAGTATATTTTTTAGATAAAATTCTATCAATATTATTTATTGTTTTGTAATTATTCTATTTCATTTTTTACCTATAAAAATTAAATAATCTTTTTTCTTATTAAATCTAATAGTTTCTTCTTCTCTAACTAATAAAACGCAGAAATCTTTTAAATATTTATTTATATCTTCTATATCAAATAATCTAATATATTTATCATTACTTAAATAATAATGATGTGATATTTCTTTAATATGATCTTTAATAAAATCATATGCTTTTATGGAATTAACTGAGCCTATAAATATACCTTCTTTTTTAAGTATCCTTTTTATCTCACTGATTAAAGAAGTAGTTGTTTTATCATCAAAATAATGAATAGAAAGACTTGCAAATACTATATCAAAAGTATTATTTTCAAATGGAAGATGTTCACTCATATCAAGATGTACTACATTTGGATTAAATTCTTTTACTTTATTTAGTGCAATTTTGGATATATCACTTGAAATAACATCATAACCGCATGCCATAAAGTATTTTGTATAATTACCAATACCACAACCTAAATCTAATAGTTTTCCATCTTTAGGTAAATAATCCATATATTCTAATATCCATAAATCATCTTCTAGTTTATCATTAATATGTTTTTCCCAATATTTATCTTCTTTAAAATAATTCATTTTTTCTCCTTAATACCCTAAATATTTAATAAATGCATTTATTCCTTCATCTATATCTTGATAGCATTTTTCAAAATTATGTGTATACCATGGATCACTTATATCTCTTTGGTTACCAGTAAAATCAAGTAATCTAAAAACTTTATGGTCTTTATCTATAACAATTCTATTTATGTGATATATATTTGATTTTTCCATACATATAATATAATCAAAATTATCATAATCTTCTTTTGTCATTTTTCTTGCTCTTTTTTTACTACAATCAATATTTAAATTATTTAATATTTTTTTAGTTCCATAATGTACTTCATTTCCGTTTTCTTCTTCACTAGTACCAGCACTTTCGATATAAAAATTATCATCAATATTTAATTTTTTAACTTTATCTTTTAATAAATACTCTGCCATTGGACTTCTACATATATTTCCAAGACATACAAATAAAACTTTAATCATTATTAACTTCCATTATATTCTTTTAAGAAACTATCTAGTTCACTCAAATCATTAAATATATTTTCAAAAATATTATAAAGAGAGTCAGTTGCGTCATATTCACCTACAGCATAACATTTTTTATTTAATCCATATGCTATTCCTGCTTCAATATGTCCAGATGATCCTGCAGGTAAAACCAATAAAAAGTTTTTAGAGTTTTTTTCATTATCCAAGTCATCATTAAATATTTTTTTAACTATATCACTTTTTAATGATAAACTTTCAAATTCTTTTTGCTTTTCTTCAGTACTTTGACTTTCATTTCCATATAAGTTCATAGTTTCATCATTTTTTAAAAAACAATAATAAGATATATTATATTTATCAAATAAATCACAAACACTTAAAATATAATCTTTATTTCTTGTTCTTCCTGCTATAAAAAATTCATATTTGAAATTCATATTTACCTCCAAACATAAAAATATCATAAATAAATATTACCATATTTTATTTGTCTGTACAATTTAAAAAGTTGATATAAATCTATATATCAACTTTTAAATCCAATAAATTATTTTTTCATCCAACCAGCATATAATGTTGTTCCATTTGGCATAGCATAAATTTTATTAATATCATATTCAGAAGTATTTCTTCTTTCTTTTGCTCCAAATGTTTTCCAATGAGTATATAATCTATTTGTATCATATCCATATGCTTTTTTTAAATCAGGATAATAATCAGCATAATATTTCATAGGGTTATCTTTATATTCTTCTGAGAACCATCCCATAAAATAATATCCATCTTTTTTAGGGGTACATAATTTACCCAATGTTGAACCAATAACATATGTTCTTGATTCATTACAATTTTGTCCACCATTATTATCAAGTTTATAATTACCAAGCTTAATCCATCCTGCATATAGTTCAAAATCTCCTTCGCCAGTAATAACATCATTAACTTGATATTCTGATATTCTTCTTCCTTCACTCATTCCATGATTAACCCAATGCTCATATAATTTTGAATAATCATATCCATATGCTTTCTTCAAGTCTACATGTTTATCACTATAATACATTAATGGATTTGAAGCATATTCTGCTGAATACCATCCTAAAAATTGATATCCATTTCTTGCTGGAGTACATAAATCTGTAATTACTCCATTTTCAGCAATTTTTTGATTATTACATCCAGTTCCACCATTATTATTAAACTTAACATTTGGAATTTTAATCCATCCTGCATATAGTTCAACATTATCATTTCCTTCTATAACATCTCCAGCTTGATACTCAGCAACTCTTCTATTTTCTTTTTTACCACTTCTCATCCAATGAGAATATAATTTATCAGAATCATATCCATATGCATTTTTTAAATCAGGATATTTGTCACTATAATACATTAATGGATTAGAAGCATAATTTGATGAAAACCATCCAACGAATGCATATCCTTTTCTTTTTGGTACACATAATTCATCAATACTTCCATTACTACTAATCTTAGTTGTAGTACAGCCACTTCCACCATTATTATTATACTTTATTCTTCTACCACTAAATAATAGAAAATAAACTAAAACAGCTACTACCAAAAATATCCCTACAATTAAAAAAATTACACTCTTTGTCTTACTAGACTTCTCTCGCACTACCAACACCTACTCTCTATTGTCAATTCTATCATTTTTTAATTATTCAATCAACTATTTTTTAAATTTTTAGTCTTTCATATTAAATAGTATTATTCATAAAGCTTATATGTTTTATTTACATATCATTAATCATTTATATTAATTTCTTTATCATCAATATATTTATTTTTTGCATAGAATATAATTCCTTTTGCTTCATATTCCACTCTATCTTTTGAAACTTTACTATTCTGCCAATTGTTTTTAGATACTGGACTGTTTTCATTATAACAATAACTATATTTAATCCATTTTGGCATATACCTACTTAAAGTCAGACTTAATCTTTGAATATGAAATGGAGAAGATACTATTATTAATCTATTAATATTTTGTAAAAGAAATTTTCTTTCTAATACTAGCATTGAACATAAAATATTTTCTGTTGTATTATTTGATTCTTCTTCAGTTAATATTGCACTTTCTGGTATACCTTGTGATAGTGCTTTTTCTTTCATAATTTTAGCTTCTGATATATTGCCATCTTTTCCCTTACCACCAGTAAAAAGAATATAAGAAGCTCTTTTGTTGTTATATAATTCAATTGCTAATTTCAATCTTTCATCTAAATCTTTTTTACTACCAAATACCCATATACATTCTCCTATCATACCATCATCTTTAGGTATATCAAATAATATTTTATTAATATCTTTTTCATTTAAATTATTTTCATCTATTTTTGATAATAACATAAGCTATTTCCTTTCTAATACACAGATACACTCAACATGCTTTGTTCTTGGGAACATATCTACAGAACTAATTGTTTTTAAATTATAATTATTTAATACATCTATATCTCTTTTTAATGTATTTGGATTACAAGAAATATATAATACTTGTTTACTTTTAGAATTATTTAAAAAACTAATTACATCTTTTGATAGACCACTTCTAGGAGGATCTACAATTATAGTATCAAAAGATCCTTTAATATTTTTAGCATCATCACAAATAAATTTAATATTTTTAATATTATTTAGTTCTTTATTTATATTAGCATTCTTAATAGCATCTTTATTAATTTCTAAACCAGTAATATTTTTAAATTTCTTATTCATCCATATACCAATTGTCCCAGTACCACAATATAAATCTAATAAACTATTAGAATTTGATATATTATTTAATGCTTCATTATAAATACTAATCATTCCTTCTTTATTAACTTGATAAAAACTATTTGGATATATACTAAATTTATAATCTAAAACATTATCAATTAAATATTTTTCACCTTTAATATATTTATCATTTATATACAAAGAATCACAATTTATACTTTCTATATCTAATGAATTCTTATTGCTTTTAATATTAATCATTATTTTATCATTAATACATCTAATCATTATTTCATTTATATCTTTTAAATTATAATTTTTAATTTCATTTATTTTAAGGTTTATTTTAGGATTTAAGAGTAAACAATTATCTATTTCACATAAAGAGTGTGTTTTATCATTAAAATAGCCTAATTTGCCGTTTAAAACATGTAATGTAACTTTATTTCTATAATTATTAATATTAAATGTATTTAAATAATTTATTTTTTTATTAAATAATTTTTCTAAGTATCTTTTTTTAATAACTCTCTCATTATCATATGTTGTATGTAAAAAATTACAACCACCACATAAATTATAATAAGGACATTTTTCTTTAATCCTGTATTCACTTGATTCTATTATTTTATTAATTCTACCAATAGAATAGTTTTTTTTAATTTGTTCAATTATAATTTCAATTTTTTCACCTAATAATGCATTTTTAATAAAAATAACAAAATTATTAATTTTAGCTACTCCATTACCTATGTTATCTTCATCAATTATTTCAACTAAATACTTATCATTTATTTTCATAACAAACTCCATAATAAAATTATATCAAAATCTTAAATAAAAAAGAAAGTATATTCACTTTCTTAATTCATCAAATATACTAGTTCCTACTCCAATAGTATTTTTTATATTAAAATTATCTAATATAGTAGCACCAATATCTGCAAATGTAGATCTATCTTCTAACATTTTACCTTTTTTAAATATTGGACTATATATTAATATTGGAATCATTTCTCTAGTATGATCACTTCCTTTAAAAGTAGGATCACAACCATGATCAGCAGTAATAATTATTAAATCATCTTTCTTTAGATTTTTTAAAAATATTGGTAAATAATAATTAAACTCCTCTAAACATTTTAAATAACCTTCTCTATCTCTCCTGTGACCATATAAAGTATCAAAATCATTAAAATTTGCCCATAATAATCCAGAAAAATCTCCTTTAGCAAAATCAATTAATTTCATCATACAATCAATATTATCATTAGTTTTAATATTAACATCAATACTTTTATGATTAAACATATCTGAAATTTTACCAATTGTTATTGTCTTTACTCCATTTCTACTTAATAAATCAAGCATATTAATTGGAGGATCTAAAGAAAAATCTTTTCTTTTATTTGTTCTAACAAAAGATCCAACTTTTCCAGTAAAAGGTCTTGCTATAATTCTAACAATTTTATATTCATCATCTTTTGTAATATCTCTTATCTTTTGACATATTTCATATAATTCTTCTACAGGAATTACTTCTTCATGACTAGAAACTTGTAACACTGAATCACTTGATGTATATATTATTGGAGCACCTGTTTTTATATGCATTTCTCCTAAGTCATTTATTATTTTTACTCCATCACTTTTAACATTTCCTATTACTTCTCTATTAATTGCACGTTGTATTTTAGATATTAATTCAAGAGGAAATCCATCTGGATATGTTTTATATGGATTATTTGAAACAATTCCCATCATTTCATAATGTCCACTTAAAGAATCTTTTTGTTGATTTAATGGACTTGCTTTCATATACAGTCCCCTTGTATTTTTTTCTTCCTTACCAATTAATGTAGTTAATCCAAGTTTTTCAAGTACATCTAAATTATATGCATCCCCTATTGTATGAAGTAAAGTATTAGCTTTTTCATCTCCAAATTTATATGCATCTTTTGTATATCCTACACCTAAACTATCTAATACTATTAAAAATACTCTTTTAAACATAATTTACTCCTTAGTACTTCTATTAAAGTACTCATTGTAGTTATCTTTTATGACATTATTAGCTAAGTGTGTGTATATTTCGGTTGTAACTACATTTTCATGTCCAAGTAATTCTTGAACACTTCTTATATCAGCTCCACATTCAATCATATGAGTCGCAAAACTATGTCTTAAAATATGTGGTGTTATTTCTTTATCTATTCCTTGATTCTTGGCAACATTACCAATCATTTTATATAATCCTTGTCTTGTAATTCTTTTACCATGATTATTTAAAAATAAAGCATCTGTTTGTTTTTGATTTTTAACAAATAATAAGTTTCTATATTCATTTATATATAAATCTAAATAATTAACTGCTATTTTTGATAAAGGAACTATTCTTTCTTTACTTCCTTTTCCAAATACATTAATAATCATATTATTCAAATCTACATTATTTAAATCTAAATTAATTAATTCTGTGGCTCTAAGACCAGTAGAATATAAAACTTCAAGCATAGTTTTATTTCTATAATCAAATGCGTTTTCCAAATTAATATCAAGCAATCTATCTACTTCTTCTATAGTTAAATACTTAGGTAATCTTTTTTTTCTTTTTAAGCTTTCAATATCTTCAGCTACATTAACAAATCCCTTATATATAGATAAATACTTAAAAAAACTTTTAATACTAGCAATTATTCTATTAATAGAACTTTCATTATAAGTGTCTAATATAGAAACAATATATTTATCAATATCATTTTTAGATATATCCTCTATTTCTTTTGAAGTATAACTCAAAAAGAATCTAATATCTCTAATATAAGATTCTATTGTATTACTAGAATAATTTTTATCAATCTTTAAATAATCACTAAAATCATCTAAAAACTCTTTATTATCAATTTCTATCATAAATTAATTATAAAACAAATATTAAAAATTTAATATATTATTTAACACAAGTTTACATAATAATATAAAACGACTTATATAAAGTCGTTTATTCTTTTAATTGGTGCTGAAAAAGGGAATTGAACCCCCAACCTGATGATTACGATTCATCTGCTCTACCTAGTTGAGCTATTTCAGCATGGTTGCCCTGATAGGATTCGAACCTATGCATGCTGGAGTCAGAGTCCAGAGCCTTACCACTTGGCCACAGGGCAATTTAATAACATATTAATTATAACCTTCTTTATAAAAAATATCAATTAAAAAAATCCCTAAGGATTTTACATTCTCATTGGTGGAGCTGAGGAGTAGCGAACTCCTGTCCAAAATAAGTTTTACAAGAAAATCTACAAGTTTAGTTGGTTTTTATACTCAAATAATAACGTAGATTGCCAACTTCTATTATTATTCAAAGTTTATTAATTATTCGTTATAAGCCATAAACATACTTATAATATAGTTCACTTTATAACTCCCTACTAAAACCTCGTGAACAAAAGATTAAAGAGGAAGACCTACATACCTAAATTAGGCAAAAGCAGGTGTAAATTCGTAATCGTTTCCGACTATTTTATTTTTGCATTTAAAGTATGCCTACTACTTGCATTCTATAAAAACAATTTTTTTGTCGAATCAATGCAGCCCCATATGTGAAACTAATTATAACATAAAAATCATAAAAAAGCTAGTTTATTGACAATTTATATAATATTTCATACAATAAATATATGAAAAAAGATGTATGGAAAATTACTAAGTTAACTATAGTAAACTTAATTACACTAATTAGATTAATTGGTGCAATTATTTTACCTTTTATATATATACATTATGGAGTAAGTATAGTAGCAATATGGGTTATTATTCTATTTTCTAGTGACATGATTGATGGATTCTTAGCAAGAAAACTAAATGCATCTACATTTTTTGGAAGTATTTTAGATGCATCAAGCGATAAAATATTAAATGCAATCTCATTTATTATTCTTGGGATAGAATATAATATTATGATTGCTCCTTTAGCTATAGAAATTTCTATTTTATATACTATATATTCTACTTATAGATATGGTGGTAATATTCAAGCAAGTATTATTGGTAAAATTAAAACTATTATTTTAGATATATGTGTTATCCTTTGTTTTATCTTATTAAGTTTACCATCATTTAATATAAATTCTTCTTTTATTGATTATGTAATTTTGCATACAAGTGAATATATAACAGTTTTAGCTATAATAACACTAATATTTGGAATAATTGCTTTAAATGATTACTTAAAGAAAAATAAAGAAGCAAGAAGTAATCCTAAATGTATGGATATTAAATATGAAGAAAAAAATAGAAAAAAAATAAAACTAATTTTTAAACAATTATTTGATACAAAATATTATTTAAAACATAAAAATGAACCTATAATGAAACAGTTTTATATTCATAAAGTATAAAATATGATACAATAAATAATAAGGATGTGAAAATATGAATAAAATAAAAATAATTCTTATAACTATACTAGCAGTCGTAGGCGCACTACTAATATATAATCATTTTGATAAAATGCCTAAAGAAAAAGATAACATAAATCGTTTTAGTAAAGAATATACTTTAGTAAGTGAAAATAATATTTATAAATATATTACAATAGATGAAGCTATTAATATACTCTCTACTAAATCAGGAATTGTATTTTTCTGTACACCTGAAAGTGAATGGTGTCAAAAATATGCTTTATATTTAAATGATGCTGTTATGGAAACAGGTGAAAAAGAAATTAATTATTTAAATATAAAAGATTATAGAGAAGTTAATTCAATTAAATATGAAAGATTATTAGAAATATTAGATAATTATATTTACAAAGATGATATTAATAACAAAAAAATATTTATGCCAGACTTATCTTTTGTAAATAATGGAATAATTGTTGCTCATGATAATGAAACATCTTTAGTACAAAGTGATGAAAAAATAGATAATTATTGGACAGATTCAAAAATAAAAGATTTTAAAAATAAAATTAAAAATTATGTTATACTAATGAATGAACCAATAAGTAATGAGGAAGAAGAAGGTGAAATAGAATGAATTATCAATATTTAATAATTATAGCTGTATTATTTATTATATCTTTAATAGTTATTAAAATGAGAAAGAAAGACTTCTCAGTAGAAATAAATAAATTAATACAATATCTTGGTGGTAAAGATAATATATTAGATTCTCAAATTAATTTATCAAGACTAAAAGTAACTTTAAAAGATATGTCTTTAGTTAATAAAGAAGGAATACAAAAATTAGGTGCTAAAGGAATAGTTGAAATTGACAATCAACTAAAAATAATCCTAGGACCTAATTCAAAACAATTAAAAAAATATATGTCTGATTTAAAATAAGAATTTATTTCTTATTTTTTTAATAGTAAAAATTATTTGGATAATAATATCCATAATACATTGGTCTTGGTCTAAAAGCATTTACTGCTACTCCACCAGTTAAAGCTCCTAATAAAAATGGACCAGCAAATGGAACAAATCTATCATTTTTATATTTGAATTTTCCATACATAATAATTCACCTCAATATAAAATATGAAAAAAGCACAACTTATGATTGTGCTTTTAATCTATATAAATTAAATGATGGTTTATTTAAAAATCTATATCCATATTTATTAGTACCAATTCCACTAGATATAAATATGTTTGTAATCCCTTTCTTATATTCAGGTTTACTATATTTGTATGAATGATTATCATTAAATACACTTCCATAAAATGGTAAAACTACACTTCCATTTAATGAGTGCCCTCCAAGTATTAAATCAACTTCATAAGTACTATCATCAATATATTTAATACTTCTACCATCATGTACTAAGCATATAGTGTATTTTCTATTTTCATCACTATAAAATTTAAATGCTTCATTTATATCAATAGTTTCTTTTATAGAACTAGGTAAACCAACTATATATAAAGGATCATTTGTTTTATAAACTATTTCTTCATAACTATTATTTAATATCTTAAATCCACTTTCACTCATTACTTTTTCGTAATCATTATATGAATAATCATAATCCCCATATATAGCATATTTACCTATAGTTGATTTTAAAGTGCTTAATTCTTGAATTAAAAGATTTGTATCTTTCTCATTAATTAATACATTTTTGTTTACCAAATCGCCTGTAAATACTATTATATCTGGCCTTAACTCATTAATTCTTTTAACTAATAATTTAACATCATCCTTATCTACTGTAGATTTATATAAAAGATCAGAAAAGTGAACTATTTTAATACCATTATAATTAGATGTAAGAATACTACTCTTTAGTCTATATTCTTTTACAATTAATCCCTTAGTACCAATAAACTTAGCATACATTACAAGAGAAGCTATTAAAAGAACAAGAATTATCATAAAATTCAAAAACTTATGACTTTTCTTTTCAATTACTTCTTCCTCTACTATTTCTTCATTTTCTTCTTCAATTTCTTTTTTCATTACATTAACCCACTAAAATAAGTAACTAAAAGTAATACTCCTGTCGCACTATTATGTAAACAATGCATCACAATAGATGTAAATGTACTAGATGTTTCTCTATCCATTAAAGCAAAAGAGGCACCTAAACATCCATAAGGTAAAATATAAATCAAATCACTTATCACAAATGCATTATTAAGTATATTTGTAAGAATATGAGCTCCACCAAATAATAAACCACAAACAATTACATATATCCATTTATTTTTAATAACTGGTGCTAAACTCTTTCTAAAAACAATTTCTTCACTAAAAGGAGCAGTTAAAGCAATACATAAAAATGTAATAACCGGACTAGAAAATAACATATCTCTTACTTGAGATTCATTAGATGATATATTCTTTAAAAATACTGCTATTAGTAAATTAAAAAATATCATACCAATAAATCCTAATATATAATACTTAAATCCTAATTTAAAATTACTCTTAAAATTATTCTTATAAGTTTTAAATTCTTTATTTAAATCTTTATAATACATTAAATACAATATTAAACAAAAAACTAAATTAGATATTAATGTATTAACCATATCATTTTTGACAAATCCCATAAGTAATATACCAATTATTGATGGTATTAATATAACACCAAGTAAAGATATAATACAAAAAACTAAGTTTCTAGTAAAACTTCTATCCTTAGTATATTTAAATTTTTTAAACATTTCTTTCATCATATTCACCTATTATTAATTATATAACAATATATTTTTTTTATAAAGAAAAATAATAAAAAGAATGCTTTAATAATGTAAATAAGCATTCTTATATTTATTAATTTCTATGATTTCTCATAATAAGAATTCCTTGGTAGCCGCTTCCGCCTGGTTTTTTAGCAGCTGATATACCATTATTATTGCCATTAGTAGTACCGCCACCGCCGCCAGCTCCATAAAATGAAGCATTTGTGCTTGCTTCTTTAGCACAATACCTTTCTTCTACAATTGTTCCATTTTGACTATCTCTTCTAAACGATAATAAGCTACGGCCTCCTTTACCTCCACCAGTTGTTCCTCCAGGGCCTCCTTTTAATTCTTCTGAATTTTCAGGAGCATCACATGAAATGGTATTTTTCCAGCAAGTATATCCTGATTGTTCACAAACAACACTCTTACCAGCATTAGCATGAAAAGTACTACCTCCACCTCCAGCTCCATATAGTTCTGTTCCTATAGAATTATCATTAAAAGCTTTTGCTCCATCTTCTCCAGTGCCTCCTTCTAATGGTCCATTTCTACCTGAACGTCTAGTTGCATTTCCACCTGCAGAACTATTAGCATCTCCAGCACCACCATTTGCAGCGCTAACTGCAGTACTTGAAGATTCACCTTTCTTTCCACCAGCAGCAGAAATTATATTTGTAGAATTTAATGTCATAGTAGTTGCAGTACCATCTGTGTCACTAGCACCACCTATACCTAAATCTATGGTATATGATTGAGTTTGTAAAGTTTGATCTTTTAAGGTTACTCTGTGGCCTCCAGCACCACCACCGCCGTTACCTTTTCCACCGCCGCCACCGCCACCGACAGCGAACATATCAACACTTGCAGGTTCTATACTTTTTACAGTTAATTTTCCAGAAGAAATGAATTTTACATACCAAGTAGGATTATTTATAGTTACATCTGTTCCTTCTGTTTTAGCTTCATATTCATTCTCAGCTAAAGAACCATCTTTTACTATAAACTTTCCAGTATAATTAAATGAGAATGTAGTTTTTATTTTACATATTGGATTTCTTGTATTTTGACCTGATTCATAATCATATCCAGTATTACATGTTGTTGTATAATTACAACTTCCATTATTACCTATACTTAAACTACAAGTTCCATTTGAAACATTAGCACAATTTTGACAATAATGAGCTTCAAATTCTTTATCTCCACTACTACCTTTTGCTATAGTAACATTTAAACTTTGATTACTTGAACCTTTTTCTGTCCATCCACTAAATGTATTATCCACTTTAGTAGGATTATTTAATATAATATCGTCACTAACTTTTGTATAAACTGTTGGATTTTGTTTACCATCTTCTAGATTTCCACCATTTAATTTATAAGTAATATTATATTTTTCTAATTCACATGTTCCATCATCATGTCTTATATAACCATTTGTTGTATCACATAATGTCCATTTAGCAAATATTTTATCTGTATCAGCATCTTTTCTTAATAAATCATCTCTAAAATATCTGTTACTTACAACTATATTTCCAGCTGCATCCACTATTAATACATCATTTGGTACATCTTTTGTTCTTCTATAATATCCTTGAAATACTTCTCCTACTTTTTTTGGTATTACTATTGTATTTATTCTGTTACTTGCTGTGTTTTCTTTCCCTGCTTTATAATATCCTACTCCATATCTTTCTTCTATTTCTGTTGTTCCTACTTCTGTTGCATCTTCTGTTGTAAATTCTATTCTATATACTTTTCCATTTGATTCTTTATAATCATATGATCCACTTGTATATAAATTTATATCATATTTTTCATCATATAAATCTAATCCATCATATACTTTTATTTTTATACTTGTTAATACATCTACATCTTCTTCATCATTTTTACTATATGATGTTTGATATGCTGATAATGAATAGAATATATATCCATCTGTTGTATGTACATCTTTATGTTCATCTTTTTCATTTCTATAATC
>CACYLI010000016.1 GCA_902775285.1 uncultured Erysipelotrichaceae bacterium
AATATTTAAATGTAAAAATATTATTCTCTCTAACAGTTATTGTTTTAGAGTCAGAAACATTTCCTGCTGCATCTTTACAGAATAAGTAATAACTTCCAGTAGTCGTTGGAGTTTTATTATCACTAAAATCTTTATTACTAGTAATTGCTGTATAATCAGATGCTTTTGGTGAACTCTTAGTTCCAAAATAGTATGCTGTTACACCAATATTATCTGTACATCTAATTTTAGTTGAAGAATTCTTATTTACTTCTGAAGCTAAAGTTGCTACAGGATTTGCAGTATCAATTTTGGCAACAATAGTAACTGTAATTGAATTATCTTCTGCATCTTTTACAATCCATTGTCCTTTTCTAAATCCTTGGCCATTTCCCTTAGAATTAAAACTTGGATATCTTAGATTTAAATTACTTGTATAATTAGAGCCATTAGGATAAGAATCACCTGAATCAGATGTTTGATTTGAATTATTCCATTGCCATCTAATTGATTTTAAAGTTCCATTATCAGTTGTTTCGACTTTAAATATTACAGCAGAATTGATCCAATCATTACTTACTGTATATGTTCCATCATTATTAAATGTTGATGTTGTTTTTACTATTGTACCTAAGTTATCAGTTTGACTTGCATCATATTTATATGCAGTAACTTTAACACTTGGTTTTGTTGTATCTTTCCACTGAGCATAATATGTTACTTTTCCACTTGGTACTACATTTTTTATACTAGTTCCAGCTGCTTGAATATCTCCAACATTTTCTTTTTTCCATCCAGTAAATACAAAGCCTGTTCTTGTAAAACCATTATTTGCTAATTTACAATCAGCATCATATGTACAGTTATGAGATGGAGTAATTCCGGTACCTCCATTTGCATTATAATCAACTGTAATTATATTAGCTTGCCAATGTGCATAAAGAGTTATATTTCCTGTTTTTGTAACTGTTGTATTCTCATCTACTTTTGTTCCACCACTTTTTGATGTAAACCATCCTTCAAATCTACGTCCCGTCCACTCAGCACTTGGTATTCCTGTGTATTTACTTCCAAATGTAAATTCTTGAGGACTTGTACCAATTAATCTTGCATCTGTTGCTCCTCCAGCATTTAAATCAAAAGTGACTTTCACCTTATCCATTTCATAATCTATAACTAGTTTTGTATTATCTTCAGTTATAGCTGTTTTATTTATTATTTTTCCAGTTTCATCAATTATTTTAGTTCCACCAATTGTTTTATATCCTTTAAATACATAACCATTTAATGCTGGCTTTGTTTTTAAAGTATATATTGGTGTTTTAAAAGTATTATCAGTATAATAATTTTCTCCATAGTATAAATATAATGTATTTGGATCTACTAATGTTGTAGCTCTTGAAGTTCCAAAATCATTTGATAATTCCACTTTATATTTTCCACTTCCAAGTTTTAAATTACATTTTGTATTCCTTATTAATTTACTTATTTTTATTATTCCATTATCTTGTAAAATTCCACCACAATTATTTGATACATATATATTTGGGGCTTTTAATTTTAATTCTACATTTGCTCTACATTCATCTGTATCACTACTACATTCTGCTTTATATCTTCCTGCATAAGCAACACATATTCCTTTATTACATGTTATATTTGATATTTCTTTTCCATTTACAAATATTTCTTCTACTTTATCTTGTTCATATTCTAATTCTAATTTATATTTTGTAACAAATACCCATGGATCAGACATTGTTCCTGTTCCAGTTACTGTTGTTTCTGGTAATACCATTTCTGTTGCTCTTGTACTTAAGTTGCTTCCACTACCATCTGCAACACCTAAACCAAGTATAACTTTTTTATTTTTTTCTATTTTATTTTCTTGAATTCCACCTATGTAATAGTAATTACTATCATCATTTTCTTTTAATACCCAATATCTTTCTCCAAAAGCTAAATATGATGTTGTATTTTTATTATTCTTTAAACTTATTTCATATTCTTCTCTTTTTAAAAAACTTGCATTATTAGGATATAAAAAATCTTCATAATTATATGCTGTATATTTATTATGTAATAAGTCTCCAGCTTTATTCCATGATGTACTATAATCACTAGCACTAACTAGTACTGGTAATAATAGTAACATTAAAAACACATATTTAACTATTTTCTTCATATTATTCACCTATTATTAATTATAATAAAAAATAGAGATTTTGTAAATTAAAAATACAGTTTAAATCTAAAAAATATTTACAATCATTTGTTTGTATGATATTATTAAATTAAGGAAGTGATTATATGGAAAAATTAACTACTAAACAAGAAGAAATTTTAACAGTAATCAAAAAATTTATAGCTGAAAAAGGATATGCTCCTACTATAAGAGAATTATGCAAATTATGTAATTTAAGTAGTACTGCTACTATGTTTGTACATTTAAAGAACTTAACTAATAAAGGTTATATTAGTCAAACAGAAAATAAATTTAGAACTATTGAATTAAATGTTCAAAATGAATATGCGCAAAAAAATGAAAATGTTATAGAGGTTCCCCTACTTGGAAAAGTAGCTGCTGGAAATCCAATTGAAGCAATTGAAAATCCAAATGAATTCTTTAATTTACCTAAAGAATTAGTACCTAATAATAGTGATGTATTTACTTTAGAAGTAAATGGAGAAAGTATGATTAATGCGGGAATTCTAGATAATGATATAGTTATAGTTAAAAAACAAAAAACTGCTAATAATGGTGAAATTGTTGTTGCTATGACAGATGAAAATGAAGTAACTTTAAAAAGATTTTATAAAGAAAAAGATCATATAAGATTACAACCTGAAAATGATTACTTAGAACCAATTATATTAAATAATGTTACAATTCTTGGTAAAGCAATTGGACTATATAGAAAAATTTAGATAATTAAAAAGAATATTGAATAAAATCAATATTCTTTTTTTATCTTCCAAATAACATATAAATCATAAATATAAACATTAATATTAATACTATTATTCCATTTATTTCATCAGTTTTTCTTCCCTTATCTCCTATGCCAATTGCCATAGATAATAAAAGTCCACCAATAAGTCCTCCTATATGAGCTGAAATATCAATTCCTGGTATTAAGAATCCATATAATAGATTAATAATAATTACATATGATACTTGACTATGTAATAGCCCTCTTAAAGTAGCTCTATAATAATAAGTAAAATATCCAATACTTCCAAGAAGTCCAAATATTGCTCCACTTGCTCCAATACTAAATGCATTACTACTCATAAATACACAAGAAAATAAACTACCAAGTAAACCACTTACAAAATATATTAATGAAAATTTTAATTTTCCATAATAAGTTTCAACTTGAGATCCTAATATATATAATGCATACATATTAAATAATAAATGTACTATATCAGCATGTAAGAACATACAAGTAAACAATCTATAAAAATCACCACTTTTAACAAGTAATCTATTATTTGCAAATAATTCTAATAATGATGGATTATATAAATTACAAATTAAGAACATTACAATATTGATAGCTATTAAAGCATAAGTAACTGTAGGTTTCTTTTTACTAAAAATTTTAGCTAATTTTTTCTCATTTTTAATTGTTTTTTCATTCATATCTTCTGTTAATTTAAAGAATTCTACTGGATCCATTTTATCATCTAAATCTGCATCTTTTACTTTTGGAAAAAATTCACTTACTACTTTATTTTTCTTAAAGTCAGATATTTTTTCTACTTTAATTGTTTCAATATTTTTATTATCTATAATACTAACATTATCTCCAGTATCTAGTAATAAATTAAGCATATTCATATTAAATGATAATGTACTTTTTTTAATACTTTTCATAATATTTTTTGCTCTAAAAGTATCAACTTTTAATTGTTCATTATTATGTATATAATTATTATTTATTCTAATTAATTTTAAATCATTTTCCATATTTTCAAGCCAAATTTCATTATCAAGCCCATTTATTATAACAGGTCTATAATCTTCTTCTGTTATAAAATAATGTAATATTTTTAGTATAATATCATCTTTTTTATTAATTTTTATGTTCATTATTTTATTCCTTTCAATAATATTATTTTACTATTAATCATATATTTAGTAAAGAGGTGAAAATTATAAAAAATTATTTTAAAGACATAGCTTTATTTATATTTATACTATTTTTATGGTTACTTAGTGGACTTATTTTTAAAGTAAATACAGAATTTTATAGTTTACTTAAATTACCTAATTTTACACTTAGTGGAAAGTATATTGGTATTATATGGTTTATTATTTATATATTAAATACTATAAGTATAATTTTGATTATTAAAAAAACAAATATTTTTAAAAATAATGACTATTTTTATATTTTATTAACTAATTATATAGCTAACCAATTGTTTATGTATTTTTTCTTTTATTTAATGAGTCCATTCTTAGGATTTGCGATTTGTGTAATAATATTACTCTCTACAATATTTTTATTTATTGAAACAAAAAAGATATCAAAACTATCTTCATACTTTTTGATACCTTATATTGTTTATGGAATATATGCTTTTATATTAATGGCTACAATCTATTTTATGAATTTTTAAACATATTTAATATTTCATTAAATTCAGGTTCATTTTCAACTTGAAATTCCATGAATTTTTTAGTGATTGGATGATTAAATCCTAGATAGTAAGCATGTAACATTTGACCATAATCATTTATTATTTTTCTTTTTCCATATGTAGAATCATTTACTACTGGATGATTAATATAATCCATATGTACCCTAATTTGATGAGTTCTTCCAGTTTCTAAAACTAATTCAACTAAAGTAGCTGTTTTATATCTTTCTAATACTGTAAAATTAGTTACTGCATTTTTAGAATTTTCATCTGTGACGCACATCTTTTTTCTATCTGTTTTACTTCTTCCAATCGGAGCATTTATTTTTCCTTTATTATTATCGATTACTCCATGTACTAAAGCTATATACTTTCTTTTGATTCTTTTATTCTTAAAATCATCAGATAGTATTCTATGTGCTTTATTAGTTTTAGCTATTAAAAGAATTCCAGATGTGTCTTTATCTATTCTATGAACGATACCACATCTTTCACTTCCACCTTCATCACTTAACTCATCTGTATGTGACATCAAAGCATTAACTAGTGTATGACTATAGTTACCATTCCCTGGATGAACAACCATTCCACTTTTTTTATTCACAACTATAATATCATCATCTTCATATAGTATATTTATTGGAATATTTTCAGCTTTTACAGATGTATCAACAGTTAAATCTTTTATTTCTATATGATCATTTGTTTTAACTAAATATCCACTTTTTGCTATTTTTCCATTAACAGTAATATTACCATTCTTAATATTTTTAGATATAAAGTTTCTACTTTCATCTAAGTTTTCTTTTAAATAAATATCTAATCTTTTTAAATCATTATTTTCATCTACTACTAATTCTTTCATTTTAAACCCTTCTTAAAAATTATATAAATATATAATAATACTCCAAATGATATTAATATATCTGCTATATTAAAAATAGCCATTTCTCTATTAATTAATGTAAAAGATATAAAATCTATTACATAACCTCTAAATATTCTATCAATTAAATTACCAAATGCTCCACTTAATATAAGAATACAACTACTAATAAATAATTTATCTTTTAAATTACCTATTAATTCTTTTATAATATAAAGTATTATAATAAAAGTAAATATAATAATTAATAATTGCTGATTACTTAGTATTCCAAAAGAAATTCCATTATTTCTTATATAAGTAAACTTTAAAAAATCTTTAATAATTATTAATGAACCATTTAATTCAAAATGACTAACTATATAAGATTTAATTAATTGATCTATTAATACCAAAACAAAAATAATTATACTTATAATTAAATATTTCTTTTTCATATCTATATTTTAACAAATTTTTTATGATATATCTATTAGTATTACATCTTCTCCCATTTTTTTTATTTGTGTAAATTTAATAGTTAGTTCTTCACTTTGAGAAAAAATACTTTTTAAATAATGAGCTTTTTCTATTACAAAATGAATCATATAACCACTTTTTGTATCAAATTCAACATCTATTATTTTTCCTATTTTTTTACCATCTCTAATACTAACTATATCCTTTTTTTGTAATTCTGATAATTTCATATTAAATTATATTATAAAATTAATTTTTTAACACTATTTAATGCACTATTTTCTATTCTAGAAACTTGAGCTTGACTAATAGATAACATATCAGCTATTTCAGCTTGACTAAGTCCATCTACATATCTTTTCATTAGAATTATTTTTTCTCTAGTTTTAATTTTTGATAATGCTTCTTTTAAAGATAATAAGTCATCTAAATTCTTAATATTTTTATCTTCTATTTGATCAATTAAATACATTGTATCTCCACTTTCATTATATATTGGTTCAAAAATACTTACAACTTCATTAAGAGAAGATAAAGTATTTGCTAGTTCAAATTCAGAAATATTAAAATGTTTGCATACTTCTTTATTAGAAGGATATTTATAATTTTTAGATAAATACTCTTCTCTAAAATTTACTATTTTATATGACAAATCTTTTAAACTTCTAGATACTCTTACTTGACTATTATCTCTTATATATCTTTTTATTTCACCTTCAATCATAAAAACTGCATAAGTACTAAATTTAACATTAAATGATAAATCAAAGTTTTCTACTGCTTTTATAAGTCCAATAACACCAATTTGAAATAAATCATCCATATTATCAATTCTATTTTGATAACGTTTCAAAATACTTAAAACAAGCTTTAAATTACCTTCTACAAGTGTGTTTTTTGCATTTTTATCACCATCTTTGTACTTATTAAATAAATCAATCATTTCATTATATTTTAATACTTTAATATTATTTGTATTAATACCATTAATATCTACTTTATTTTTAGCCATATAAAAATTCCTTTCAAAGTTATATTGAAAGGAATTAATATTTTTTATTCAAAATTAATCTAATTTAATATTTTTAGCAAGTACTTCAATTATATCTGGATCAGTTACAATTTTAACACTCATTTTTCCATTTTCAGAAATACATTCTAAGAACTTAAAATTATTTGTAAAATTTTCTCCATCACTTGTAACTTCGGCTCCAAGAAAATATGTAGTTCCTTTATAAGTAGCTTGTCTTAAAACAAAATATTGTTTATTATTACTTAATTTTAAAATTTGATTTGTTAAATTTTCCATTCTTTTTTCCTCCTAATAATTACATTGATGGTCCATCACCAAATAACTCTCTCCATAAATCATCTGGAGTATCTGCAAGAGCTTGTTGAGCAGCAGCAACATTTTCAGTATTACCTAATTGTGTTTGTTCTTGAATATATTCATCAGCAGTTTTTTTAGGTTCTGGAGTTGGTTCTGGTGCTGGTGCTGGAGTTGCAGCTGGTGTAGTATCTTTTAAATCACTTCCCATTACAACTGCATATCCTTTATCATCTTTATCTAATTTTCTTGCTTCTAAATTTGTAGTTCCATTATCTGTATGTTGATAAGCACTTCCATCTGCAGTAACTTCTATTCCAGTACTTTCATCATAAACAGATTCTCCTGGAGCTAGTTTAATTTCCATTTTATCGTCTATCTCAGTCTTATCTGAGGATTCACTGGGAGTATTACTTTCACCACCATCTACAATGATGTTAGCATTATTTTCTCCACGTTTTTCTTCTTCACTTGGTTCTTCTTCATCATTATTAATGCCTTCTTCAACTTCAGCAATATTATTTAATGAACGAGCCATAATTCCTGTATGAACAGCAGTTGCAGCAGATAAGAATGCAATAGCACTACCAAGAGCAATTCCTATTTTTTGCCATAATGTTGGTTTTGGTTGAACTATATTTGTTACTTCTACAGCTTTTTCATCCTCTTCATCATGAATACTATCAGGTACTTCTTCAAGTTTTTCTTCAAGAGGCTCACTTGCAACTGGTGTTTCTCCAAGAGGAGCTGGTACTTCTAAAGCTTCTTCTTTTTCTTCATCAGTTAAAACAGGTTCTTCTAAGCTTAATTCTTCTGGAACTTCTAACTCTTCTTCATCTTCAAGTTCCATAGGTACTTCTAAAGTTTCTTCTTTAATTGGTTCAGGAACTGTTTCAAGATTTTCATCTTTTTCTAAAGGTCCTGGAGCGCTTTCTAATTCTTCTGTTAACCCAACTGGAGTTTCTAATAATTCTTCTTCCATTTCAGGAGAATCTGATGATTTATTTTCTTCATCTGTAAAACTTACACCATCAATTGAAGCACTATTCTCTTCTCTTTCTAATTCTTCTCTATCTTCTTTACTTAAGTGAAGTCCACCTCTTTTAGTTTCAGTTTTAGTTTCTACATTTAGTTTTAATACTGAACCATGATTTAATTCATAAATTTCTCTTTCAATTTCTCTTTTTCTTTCTTCAATATTTAATTGTAAGTCTCTTGCAACTTTATCTAATCCAGATAAGTTTTCACTATCTGAAAAACTATAACCAGAAAGAGTTTCTTCATTTTTTAGAAGTTGTTTTCTTTCACGTTCTAAAGCTTTGATTCTTTCTTCTTTAACTAATCTTTCAGTTATAATATCAACTCTATCATTTTTTATTTCAGTTTTTAATTTTAATCCAGCTTGACCAATTTCTAAAAGATCATCAATAGTATATGAATCTTCATCTCTTCTACATTCACTTACATAGCTTTCTATATCAGATAATAAATCATTATACATATCTCTCATTGTAGTTAAATCAATAACTCCAATGTTTTCAGTATCTCTTCCAGCTTTAATTAATTTTATTTCATCTAATCTTTCTTGAAATCTTAAAAATTCATTCATATTTATTTAATCTCCTTTTTATTTCTGACATACATCTTAACTTGATACCTAATTTCTCCATTATTAACAATATCTTCTAATGTTTTAACATCATATTTATTATCTTGATATAGTTTAATTAATCCTTCTTCTGTTAGATATTCATTTGCTAAGTTTTCCCAGCCAGTAGTTGTACTTGGTAGTATTTGTTGTAATTTTATTTTAGCTTTTGTTTCTATTGTTCTTTCTCTTCCATCACTAACTTTTGGATTTTTTGTACTCCAGCTTGACCAATCACTCCATCTATAAGTTCCAGTCTTTGTGGCTGTTGTATAACCACTAGGTGCTACTGCTGTAAAATTAGAAGTAACTGATTTTGATTCACGATACCATTTGTATGCATTTACTTGAGTTGATGTATCTTTTATAGCTCCACTAACAGGTGCAGATACATAATATACTTTTTCTCCACTTGCAGTAGAACTTCCTGATGGATAATATTTTTTAACTTCATTTATATTTTTATACCAATAATAGAAATCTAAAGATTTTTCTGATTTTTGACAAGTTTCAGTATCTTTTGTATTACAAGCATTTGGTGAATATGTCCAATCACTATACACAGGACAAGTTGTTACTCCCTCTGGTAAAGCAGAAGCAACAATTGAAGCAGCACTAGAATTTGCATCTAAACAACTATAGAATATTCTTTTTTGATATTTAAATTCTGGATTGCTTCCTTTTCCACACTCTTGTAATTGATTTATTGTTAATGATGAACTAGCACTTGTTGCACATACATAATATTTATTTGCAGCTTTTGTTCCAGTTACTTTTCTACTCTTATAAGCAAATTGAGTAAATACAAATTCACCTCTAATTTTATAATCTCCAACTGCTTGAGCTGATGGAACTTTTGTACCATTTGCATTTGTATAATATTCTTTAGTTCCAGTAGCAGTATACCATTTATAAGCATTTGAAGTTCTATCACTATATCCAGTATATCCAACTTTTGGACTAATTGGATAATATTCATTTACATCACTAGCTTTAGTTTTTTCTCCAGAAGATGTGTAATAATATCTATTAGTAACATTCCATGTATAAAGTTTATCTCTATATCTATAATATGTTGTAGTTGCTAGCGTTTTATATGTATCATATTTAATTTCATCTTTCCACAACTCTTCAACATTTCCTAACTGTTCTTCGCCTTTTTTAAGAACTTGAGGTAAGAATCTAAAGTCAGGATTAGTTTCGTTTACAATTATATCACTTAATGTACCTTCTCTTGTTTGTTCATATAAATTATCAGATATTCTATCCATACAAGTTAACCATGGTGTATATTGTAATTCATTATTTTCAAGCATACAAACTTTTAAATAAGTTGTTGACACATTACAATTAGCAAACTTATCAATATCCACTAATTTTCTTTCATTTAATGTTTGTAAATTAACAACTGAACATTCTCCTGGTGCTTTTGGTTTTTCCTCTGCATTAGTAACAAAAAATTGTTTTCCTGCATCTAATATAGCATTTTCATAGTTAAACTTAGAAGTATTATCATTTGACTTATTACTATTATTATTCTTTCCATTATTACAGCTTTTTAATAAATATAAGAATAAAAATATAGCAATTAAAACTAAAACAATTATTAAAAGAATTTTAGTTATACTTGTTTTTTTATATTTAGTCTCATATTCATAGCCATAATCATCATAATCTTTTTTTCTTGGCATTTATTATTCCTCCACTCTTTTTGACTATTCTCTATATAATTTTAACACAACAATATATAGAAAAACAAGAGAAAATAAAAAAAAATACGATTTATTTAATCATATTTTCATAATGGTTTTTAACCTCTTAATTACTTTCTTTTCTATTCTTGAAATATAAGATTGTGAAATACTTAATTTATTAGCTAATTCTTTCTGAGTTAATTCATTTTTTCCAAAAAGTCCATATCTTTGTTCAATTATATCTTTATCTCTTAAAGATAATTTTTTTACTTCATTTTCTAATAATATTTTATTATCCTTACTTTCAATAGATTTTTCTACAATATCTTCTTCTGTTCCATATATATCTTCTATATGAAGTTCATTTCCTTCACTATCAAAATTTATAGAATCTTCAAAACTTACTTCACTCATTCTCTTTTTATTTTTTCTTAAATACATTAATATTTCATTATCTATACATCTTGATGCATATGTTGCTAATTTTATATTTTTATCCAGTTTATATGTCTTTATAGCTTTAATTAATCCAATAGTTCCAATGCTCACCAAATCTTCTAAATCATATAATGGATTATCATATTTTTTAGCAAGAAATACTACTAATCTTAAATTATGTTCAATAAGTTTATTTCTTGCTTCAACATCACCATTATTGCTTTTTATTACTAAAGCCTCTTCTTCCATCTTCTTTAAAGGTGGTGGCAAAATATCACTACTGCCTACAAAAAATACTCCATCTTCTTTAAAAAACTTATCTAATATTTTTTCAATCATATTTCCTCCATTAATTTATAATTTAATAAACAATTAAATCCAATAAACTTTTCATTAACTACTCCAACAGATATATCATTTCTTTCTCCTATCCCTTCTATATATACTTTCTTAGGATTAAAACATTTAATTAAAGAATTATTACTTACTGTTTTAATTGGTACATAATAAAAATTCTCTTTTATTTTTTTATTACTTATTATAATTACTTTTCTATTACTATATGGTTCTATTAAAGTATTACCTGTATCCATTAATCCATTTAAATATAAAATTTTACCATTATTCAAATATACTGTAACTCTATATTTTAATGTTAATATATTCTTTAAATTATATATAAATCTTTTAAAAATATTCATAATTAATGGAATAAATATTAAAAAATATTTATATTTTAATAATCCCTTATCTTTCATAAAATATAAACATCCTCCTAAGAAAAAAGATATTATATAATAGTATATATAGTTTTTAATAAATGTTTTCAAATCATTATATTTAAAACAAAATAATATCATCAAAGAAGATACTATTAATTGAAATAAAAAATATAATAAATAATTCATATTAAAGAATAAACTAATTATTGATATTTCCCCTATCAATGAAGATAAAAGGATTCTTTTATTAGTAGTATTAAGTTTTAAAATAGAACTAAGTGAACTAAGAATAATATAATCTATAATAAAGTTTAATATAATGAATTCATCTATATACATTTTGATCACCAAAAATAATATACAAAAAAAGATATGAATATTTTGTCGAATTCATATCTATTTTAATCTTAATTTTAATTGTCCATTTTCTTCTTCTATATATTCACTTTTTGGTAATGGATAATTATAACATAATGGACTTTTTATTTTAGAATCTCTAATATTAAAGTTCTTAATAAAGAATCCAAAATCTCTAAGTCTTCTTCTACTAATAATATATTTACCATTTTCATCTCTTGTTAAGCTTTCATCTTTTTCATATTCTAAAATAAATTTACTAAATAATTTGTTAGCACTACTATAAAGTAAGTTTAAACTAGCATTTTGATATTCACATTTATCTACTTTATCATATAAATCACTTACTTCATCACCAATAAAATGATAAACACTAAATTCTTTAGCTAAAGATCTAAAAAATTCATAATCTTTTGTACTAGCATGAAAATACATACAACTTCTAATATAAGAAGGATCTACATATTTAGTGTCTTCTTTATAAAGAACTGGAATATATTTAATTCCTCTTTCAAATCTTATACTATTATTTTCATCTTTGTTTTGTGTTTCTAAATAAGCTATATTTATATCTGGCTTGATTCCATCTTTCATCTTACTCTTGTCTTTAAATAATTCTATTAGTTCACTTTCACTATATTTAGATGTAATATCATCAATTTCACTAATTGTTAATCTATCAGTATATTTTCTATATAAATGACTTTCTAAAAAATATATATCATCTACTTTATTAATTTCTATGTTTCCAAATAAAAATTTACTACTTTTTCTATTATTATATTTTTTAACTTCATTTATTAGTATTTTTACTTCTTCTAAAGAATCTACACATATTAATCTTTTATCGCCATAATATTCTACTAAAAAATATCTTTTTAATTCCTTTTTCATATGACAACTCCCCTTAATAAATTGAGGTTATTATACCAAAAATAGCCAAAAAAGTCAATTTTCACTTTACTTAATTGCTTTTTTATGTTAAATTAAATGTGGCTTAAAAAGAGGAGGCAAGTTAAAATGGCAAAAAATATATCAAAAAGAAGTAATATGAGTTCTCAAAATAGACCTTTTTCAGAAAAGGCAACTAAAAAAACTCAAAAAGTAAATTTACAAGCTACTATGGTAAATGGTAAAAAAGTAAGATTATCAACTAAAGAAATTAGAACAATTAATAAAAATAAATAAGTTCTAAAGAACTTTTTTTATTGCAATAAAAATGAGCTTTTATAAAAATAAAAACTCATTTTTTAATTAATAAATACTCTTCTAATGTTATATCATTTTTTATTTCAGATGAAATATCAATTCCTACATATCTATAATGCCATGGTTCATAATTATAACCAGTAATATATTCTTTATTTTCTGGATACCTTAATATAAACCCATATTTATAAGAATTTTCTTTCATCCATATTTCTTCATCTGAATTAATTATTTCATCACTATATATATTATTTCTAAAACATGCTATATCAATAGCAAGACCGCTTTGATGTTCAGAGTGACCTGGTATAGCAACCATTTTATTTACCTTTTTAATACTTTCTTTTAATATATCTAAATCAGTAATACTAATTAATTCTCGCTTTAATTCATAATACTTTTTTATTAAATTTTTTAAGTATATTTCTTTTTGATAATCATAACTTCTATAACCACTATCTATTATTATATTGAGATTATCTTTTAAAGCATCATTTTTTAGTTCATTAAAATGATATAAAACTTCTTTTTTAATCATTGGTTTTAATTTTGGATTAACATATCTATGAAAATTATTTTCATTATTATCAACTATTACTAAATCATCTGGAACATAATCACTTGATAATCCATATTCTTTATTAACAAGTAATATTTCTTTATTCATTTTCATCATCATCTAAAATATCTTCTATCTCTTTACTATTTTTATAATTTCTTAATAATATATATAATAATACTAATCCAATAACAAACACTAATACTAAATATAATATTATACTATAATTTTTTTCTTTAATTATTTCTTCTCTATTAATATTTATAGAATATGTTTTTTCTACTTTATCTTCTGATATTACTTTTATTTTAATATTATTATTACCAACTTCTAATTTTTTTGTTCCCCTACTATTATCTATACTACAATTTACTCCACTACATTCACTATCATATGTAACATATATAATATCATTTTTAAGATTAATATTATATGAAGTTTTAGAAGAATTAAAACCTATATCAATTACTTCATTATTTGAATCCTTTAATTCTAATGAACTAAGAGTATTATCATTAGAAGCTCCAAGTCGTGTAACTTCTAAATTATATGTTGTTTTATTTTCATTTTCACTTGTTACTATTACTTCAAAAAGATTTTTACCCACTTCTAAATTTTGTTCTTTATTTCCTTCTATTTTACAATTTCTTGATTCACATTTAGCATTAATCAAAATACTATTTTTTTCATATGGAACACTTAAAGTATATGTAGTTATTGTTTTATCAAATTTAGGTTCCAAATCAAAACCAGATACACTTAGACTACTAAGTGTAGAATCACTATCTTTTTTATATATATTAACACTTACTGATTTTTGTTTTAAATTAAATTCATCTGTTACCCATATTTTTGCTGTTTGATTATCTACATCTTTAATTCTTAATTTTATATTTTTTAAAATATCTGTTTTATTTAGATCTTTTGTTATAGTATTATTTTCACTAGTCATTCTAAATAAAATACCATCTACCACTTTATATGTCATAATAAGTTCAAAGTCTTCTAAATTTAAATAATTAGTATCTTCTTTTACATATTCAAATATATCATCATTAAAATTTAAACCAACTGTTAAGTCATTTATTTCCATATCATCACTTATTTTATCTAATAAAACACTAACATTAACTATTTGTCCAGGTTCTAGTGTTGTATTATCAACATATAAATCAAAATCTATATCGTCTGCTAAACATGTTAAACTAAATACTATAAAAGAAAAACAAAATAATATTATCTTATTAATATATTTCATAAATACACCTCATAACATAATTTTAATAAATAAAAAGAAACAATACAATAATTTCTAATTTTTTTTACAAAATAAAAAGTGAATAAATCACTTTATTATTTCTTGTTCAAGTACAAGATCTATATTATATTTTTCTTTAACCTTACTTTTTATGTATTTAACTAATTCAATAATATCTTCTTGAGTTGCATTAGATTTATTAACAATAAAATTAGCATGAATGTTACTAACCATTGCTCCACCTACACTATATCCTTTAAGTCCTAGATCATCTATTAATTTACCAGCTGATGCATTTTCTGGATTTCTAAACATACTTCCATTTGATGGATTTTTTAAATCTTGAGTAGAAACTCTTTTATTAGTTCTTTCAAGTATTAATTGTTTTATTACATCAACATTTCCTTTTTCAACTTTAAAACGAGAAGATAAAATTACAAAATTTTTGTTTTCTTTTAACATAGAGTATCTATAATTAAATTTAAAATCTTCATTCTTTAATGTAATAATATCTTTACCATCATATACTCTAGCATCTATTAACACTTCACTCATACTACTTCCAAAACATCCTGCATTTCCATATATACATCCACCAATAGTTCCAGGAATACCAGTAAATGGATCAAGTCCACTATAACCCATATTTGAAATAGTAGTAGCAAGTTTATTAATCATTACTCCACTTTGAGCATAAACAATATCATTTTCATTATTAAACTCTTTAAACTTACTTAATTTAATTATATATCCATCATAAAACCTAGGTAATACAATATTAGAAGCATTCCCCATAACAAAATGTTTTTCATTTTTTAATAGTTTAAGTACTTGTATTAATTCATCTTCATTACTTGGAAAAACAATACATTTACACTTTGAATCAAGTTTTAATGTATTATAATTTTTTAAATCAAAATTCTCATTAATTTCACAAATATGCTTTAATTCATTTATCATTTTAAATACTCTTCAATACTATCTCTTGAAACTACATAATCAGTTATTTTACCATTATTTATCTTAATTAAAGTTATATCATTTATAGATAGTTCACTTGGTTTAGTTGCTTTTCTATTTGGTTCATTTCCTTTAGCACTTTGATTTTCTTTAACATTCATATCTACTTTATATACAGGAATACTACTTTTACTCAATAACGTATTAATATATGCATCATTTGTATAATTATTTTTATAATTATCAAATAATACATAATATGTTTTATCACTTCTATTAAATACAGTTCCTATTTTTATATATTCATAACTAAAAGTAGTTTCTTCTTTTGTAGGTTTTGTATATCCTTTTTCAAATATACCTAATTTTTGCATTCCAAAAACACACAAATACATTACACCTAAAAAGACAACAACTCCTATTAATGTTTTACCAAATGACTTAGCAGAATCTACACTACTAACTTCAATATTATTCTTATTTCTTTCTCTTTTTTGACTTTTATACTTTATTTGCATCTTATTTTTTGCCATAACCTCATCTCCATAAAAAAATTATAACACACTTTTTTAATTAATAATACAAATTATTATAAATAAATATGCTAAATTTAGCTATTTTCTGTTGATTTTTATATGTTTTTATTATATAATTTACTAAGTATTTAAGTGGCAGTGCTATAGAAATTATAACGTGTTTCATGAAAATAATAAGTAACTTCTGCCAAAGTGAAAATTATAAATTGAAACTCCCTATAATGTATATAGTAGCCTTTTAGTACAAAATATTGTAAAAGGAGGTATAAATACTATGTCAAGATATATCGGACCAACATTTAAAAAATCAAGAAGATATGGTTTTTCTACTCTTGAAACTGGTAAAGAACTAAGACGTAAACCACAAGCTCCTGGTATTCATGGAACTAGTAGAAAGAAACTTAGTGAATATGGTGTTCAATTACAAGAAAAACAAAAAGTAAGATATACATATGGACTTTCTGAAAAACAATTAAGAAAGACATTTGATGCTGCTGGTAAAATGCAAGGTATTCATGGTATTAATTTATTAATATTATTAGAAAGCAGACTTGATAATTTAGTTTATCGTATGGGATTTGCTAAAACAAGAAAAGCTAGTAGACAACTTGTAAATCATGGACATATCTTAGTTGATGGTAAAAAAGTTGATATTCCATCATATAGAGTAAAAGTTGGTAGTACTATTTCTGTAAAAGAAGCTTCTTTAGATCATCCAGTTATTACAGAATGTATGAATATGGATATTAATATTCCTGCATTTGTAAATGTTGATAAAAAAGCTAAATCTGGTGTATATGTAAGATATCCAGAACGTGAAGAATTAAATTCTGAAATAAATGAAGCATTAATAGTTGAATACTACAACAGATAATAAAAGCCTTAATGGCTTTTTTATTTTGCAATAAAAAAGAAAGCTTTAAGCTTTCTAATATGCACTACTTTTTAAAGTAATTACTAATTCGTCTCCTTCTAATAGTTTTTTTAATTCTTCATCGCTTATATTAATAACATGGCCAAGTTTAGTTAAAGAATAACTATTAGTGTCATAATACAAAGATAATTCACTTGCATTATATAGTATTAAATCTCCAGGTTCAGTAGTAATATATTTATCATTAGTAGGTAGTTCAAATCCTAATGAACCAACTTTTTCAAAATTACCATAATCATGAGCATTAATAGTAATATCACCTTCTTCTAGTCTTTCTAAAAGTGCATCAGCTGAAGAATTATTTTCCATTCTTACAGTTAATTCTCTATCATTAACAAGTAATTTTATTTCTGTATATATTTCTTCCATTTCTTCTCCTCTATTATTAATAGTACATTCTCCTGATTCATCACAACAAACTTGGAATCCAGCTAAATTCTTACATTCATCTTTTACATCAAGTGAAAAATATGCTAAAGCAAAAAATAATATAGTTAGTATAACTCCAAATATAAATGAAATTATTACTCTAATTAAAGCTCCAATTCCTGCTTGTCTAGCAGACTTTTTTCTAGTTTTATTCCAAAGTATAAATAATATCAATCCAACAATTGGAACAAAAAATCCTAAAACTCCCCACCAAATACTTCCTTTATCTTCTTCCATAATTAACTCCTTTTACTTATTATATCATTCATATAAATATTTATTGATTCTTTCAATATCTTTTACAGCTCTTTTAACACTTTTATCATATGATTCAAAAATATTATCACTACATTCTTTATTTCTTACATCTCTATATTTAATATTATTTTTATCATTTAATAAATCAATTTCTTTGTTTTCTTTTAAAAAATTATTAATACCCGATACTTTTTTTAAAAAATTAAATGTAGCTATTTTATATATATATTTTATTTTCTTATACAAACTCAAATTTAATTTATAATACAAAGAAACATTCTTAGTATTATATGTTTTCTCATATACACTATCTAACATCTTAGATATTTTTTTATTTACTTTTCCTTTAAATATTTTATTATTATCATATTTATTAAGATTAATATTATAATTCTTCTTAACTAAATAATTATCATAATATAATTCAATTAAAGTATGATTTTTTTTATTTTTAGAACATATTTTATCTACTTTTCTAATTAATGGATGCATTTCCTCATCCATTGCTAAATGACAAATATGACCATATAAAACTCCTAGGCATTCTTTATCATTAACTAAATTATTTTCTTTCATATAATCACACATATTATATAGAAAAAGTGTTTGATTTTTATGATGTGAATCATATCTACATTTAGCATATTTGCATAAATCTCCACCAAGAGAAAAAGTAATCATATAATTATAATCAACTTTTTTATTATCAATTCTTTTATATACATCTTTTGCCATTATAGTATGACTAACATAAGAAGGCATAAACTACACCTACTCTTCTTTTAGATAATAGTGTTTAATTGGCTTTAACTCATCATCTAATTCATATACAAGTGGATTTCCAGTAGGTATTTCTAAACTAACAATTTCTTCATCAGATATATTATCTAAATATTTAATAAGTCCTCTTAAACTATTACCATGCGCTACGATTATACATTTTTTTCCTTCAAGTAAAGATGGTTTTATATCTGAATTCCAATATGGAATTACCCTTTCAATTGTATCTTTTAAACATTCTGTATGAGGAATATATTCACTATATTTATCTTTCATTTCTAAGTATCTTTCATCTTCATCACTTAATTCTGGAGGTTTTACATCATAACTACGTCTCCAAATATGAACTTGTTCATCTCCATACTTATTTGCAGTTTCCTTCTTATTTAATCCTTGTAAAGCACCATAATGTCTTTCATTTAATCTCCAAGTTTTATTTATAGGAATATTCTTTTCATTTAATTCTTCTAATATATAATCAAGAGTATCATTTGCTCTTTTTAGTACTGAAGTATATGCTATATCAAAAGTAAAACCTTTTTCTTTTAATACAATACCAGCTTCATGAGCCTCTTTAACTCCATTTTCACTTAAACTTACATCAGTCCATCCAGTAAATTTATTTTCTAAATTCCAGACACTTTGTCCATGTCTAACTAAAACTAACTTTATCAATTACTATCACCCAAAATTATTATAACACAAATAAAAAACTCAGACAATTTTCTGAGTTTCTAATCTTCATCTTCATATAATTCTTCAGCATCATATATTATTTCTGTATCTTCTTCTGAATCATCAATTTCTATATTATCATCTTCGATATAATCTATTTCATTAGTAGAATCATTAGTAGAATCATTAGTAACATCTTCTGTAGTTTTACCACATCCAAATAATGAAAAACAAAATAACAAAGAAATTAAAACTGCAACTATTTTTTTATAATTCATATAATTCTCCTTACTTTTTAATATATTTTATTATACCATCTTATTAAAAAAAAAGAATCTTTTTATTCTAAATGGGT
>CACYLI010000017.1 GCA_902775285.1 uncultured Erysipelotrichaceae bacterium
TTCAACTATAGCAAGTAACATAACAAGTTCCTTTTCACTAATCGATTCAAAAGCTGTTTTAAAGAATGCTTCTAAGAATCCTAAATGTTTTGCTAGAGGACAATCAGTTTCTTTAGTGTCATGTTCTTCATCATCTGATGGAATATATCTAATTTGAAGAGGATTAATTATTCCTCCAGTCTTTGAATACAAATCAATATATTCGCCATGATTAGCTTTTACTATTTTGTCATACTCATGCTCACAATCGAAAATAAATATCTTTGTTCCTCTAGCATATTCATTCACTATCATCTTTTTCATAGTGAAAGATTTACCTCCACCAGTTGATGAAATAATTGCCATGTTATGACTAGTTCTAGAATTATTTAAAACAAACGGATCAAAGAATATTGGTAATGATGTATGAATATCTACTCCAAACATATATCCATTTGAATCATTGAAGTATGTTTTAGTAAAAGGAAAACCACAACTAAGAGTTAATGTTGGTAAATAAAAAGCATAATCTTCAAATGATTTAGTAGATAAATCATAAGATTGCCATGCTTCCATTTGTCTTAATCTTGGAATATCTAATTTTATTTGATATGAATCAGCTATTCTCTTTAAATCTCTTAATACTTCTTCTCTATGTTTTTTATTTCCCTCAATTACTAAAACTAATGATACTTCTTTTATTTTTTCATCACCATTTTTTATATCTTGCATTAATGCTTGAAAATTCTCTTTTTGAGTATCAAGTTCTGTTGCATCACTTAATTTTTTAGTAGTGTTTCTATCAGTTAATAAAAATTGATACTGTGAATTAACCCATCTAATTAATTCTTCTTGTGTGATGCATTCTTTAATTCCAATACTTGCTCTTACATCTGGATAATTAAAAATATCTTCAAAAAACAATTCACTTACAAATGGTGGAACATTTTTAATTGTTACCATTTGAAATTCTTTATCATCAAATTTCAATCTATCAGATCTTTCAGATACATTCATCGGACTAACTAAACTTGGTAAATCACTCCATACTAATTCATCTAAAGAATTAGATGTTAGATAAAGATTTGATAAAAACTTGTATATTTCAAGTTTATTAACTACACTTTCAGTATAAATTCTTGGAACAATATTTAGTGTAATATCTTCAAGTTCATCTATTTGTTTATTTAATACAGCTGTATCTTTTGCAATTAATACCCAATAATATTTACTTGATACAGTAAAATTCTTTTCTTCTAAATCATCGATTAATTTTCTAGATTCTTCTAATAATATTTTTTTGTCTTCATCTTCTATAAAATGTTCTATTTTTTTATCAAAATTAACTTTATTTGCATTTAAGTTAAGTTTTTCATCTAATTTATAACATTTCATATTTAAATTTGGTATTTGATACAATGCTTTTAACATTGAAAAGAATAAATTCTTTTCTTGATTACTTGTCAATGATAAATCAATTGCTTTTACTTCAATTAATGTTGCTACTTCACCAGATTTCAAATATATTAATCCATCTTCGCCTATTTCTTTTACATTAGTAATTACTTTTGAGTTCTTAATTCTTTTTTTCATACTGGAACGAGATGAGTATTTTCTTTTATTCTTGTTATCTAATTTTTTAATCTTATTTAGATTTTTTTCATCTTTAGTTTTTCTTTCCAATCTATATCATCTCCATTTCTTATATAATAATAATTTTTACATTTAAATATATACTTAACAAATAAAATTGCTACTTTATACATTCTATTCTTTTTAGATACCTTTACAGGCAACATTAGGAAAACACAAATTGTCAAAAATAATATTGAAAATAATTTATGACTAGTAAATGAAAATAAGAATAAAAAGAATATAAGCATTGGTAAACCTATATACAAATCTTGCATTTCAATATATTTTCCTAAAGTCTTTTTAATACTTGGTACTGTTATATACATATTATTCATCCCTTCCTCTATATCTTCTTCTATACATTGTTCTTGTTGGTGCTATGCTTTGCATTGCAGAAGCCATTGAATTAGCTCCAGCATTCATCATATTAGATCCAAATCTTGATAACTTACTTTGAGAATGAGGTTTTCCAGAAGAATCTACATTATTTCTTCTTAAATTAGATGATGCTTGTAAATAATCACCAACCATTTTAAGATTACTTCCAATTCCTCCAGACGAAGAATCTCCACCCATTTTAGAACCAAAATTAGATACTGCTTGTCCTACTTTTCCTAAAGCAGAATTACCAACTCCTCCAACTTTAGAAGTTCCTTTTAAAATTGCACCTGCTCCCATTAAACCAGCTCCTGCTGTTGCAAGTCCTCCAGCTGTTGCTAAACCTCCCATAGCATGACCAAATCCCATCATTGCCATAAGTTGTTCTCTACCAGAGTTTGCAGATACATTTCCACCAATAAATCTATTTACTACTTGTGATCCAGTTAATAAGAATGAACCACAACCAATATACATTATTGATTTAATTACAATGTCTTTAAATGAATTACTAAAGAATGTTGTTTCATTTATTTGCCCCATCACAATTGCTGTTAGTGAAATAATTAACATTATTACTGCTCCTTGAAGCATTAACGATATTAATTGTTGAACTACTGCTTGTCTTCTCTCTTTATTTCCTATTGAAGTTGCAAATACTATCGGACTAATCACAAATAAGAATAAGAATTCTATTTGTCTTCTTGCTAACATCATTCCACAAAAGAATAATGAGTATAAGAAGAAACCTCCAACAATTATTGATAATAACCAATCAATTTCATATTTATAATCTTTTTCATCTGGTAAAATCCAACGAGAAGATGTTACATATTTATCGTTATACATCTTTTTACCATTGAAGTTGCCATTTGAAATATTTTTTGCAATATTTTCACCTTTAAATTCATCTGAATCTTTATATCCATCTGAATAATCAATAAACATTGTTAGCATTGAATCTGAAATTGTTACATTTTCATTAGAAAAAATGTTAGAAGTAAATCCTGCTAGTTTAATAGAAAATGTACTTGCTTGAACAAATAAAAATGTACTCATAATTATAAGTACGCCACATTTTATTATTTCCTTTACAATTCCCTCAGAACTTTGACTTTCATCTGGATCAATTATTTTTTTTGCAAATCTTGTAATAGCAAACAATCCTAATAATGTAACTGCGATAGCAATTACACCTTTTTGAAAGTTAACAAAATTATTATCACCAGATACAGAATTAATAATATCAAAAGCATTTAAACCTTTTAAAATATCAAAAAGACTATCTATTAGATTATATATAAAGTAAACTAACTTCCAACCTAAAGTTCTTAATAAATCTAATGCTTTTAATAACATTTAACCACCTCCTAGAATAAGTCTATGATTAGATTAACAATTGAAATAGCTAAGAATTATACCTACTATACCAAACATAGTTTGAATAATTCTTTGCTTAACTCTTGGTTTTTGATCAACATCAACAACTGCATATAATATAAATCCAACTATTAGTGACACACCTGCAGCTGCAATTCCAACTCTTAAAGCCCAAGTTGAAAATGTTTGAATTGCTTTGATAATTGAATCGACATTATATCCTCCACCTTCAAGGTGATCAATTTTTAATAATTGTAAATAATTTTTAATCATATTCATTCCTCCTCTTAAAAAAATAATTTTTAAAAGCAAAGAAGTGATATAATATTCACTGGAGTTATTTTGCTGTCGGGCGATTTAACTCTTTTTCTTTGCTTTTAATCATAAAAGATTCGATTTCACTTTCTGTTTCTTTATTTTTTGAACTAGATAAGAAAGTTATTCTATCAGCTATAATTTGAGTAGATTTTCTTTTTTCACCATCTTCATTTTCATAAGATGATGTTTCAACACGACCTTTTACTCCAACCATATCACCTTTTTGGCAATATTCACAAGTTGTTTCAGCCATTGGTCCAAAAGACACAACATCTAGAAAATCAGTTTCATAAACACCATCGGCATTTTTGTAACTTCTTTGAACTGCGATAGTAAAATTTGTATATTTTTTACCATTTTCAGATTCTTTAACTTCTGGTTGTGCTACAAGTCTTCCAACTCCAAAAAATTGATTCATCATTAGTTTCCTCCTCTCTAAAAAATTTAGTTTTAATTTTATTCAGGTTATCTATAACTGAATATTATTCTTAATACACACCACCTCCTTTAATCAAAATAAAAATCAGTTACCTTTTGTTATCAATTTATCGGCAACTAATTTCTTATTCATATAATTAAAGTTATCATTCAAATTTCGTATTTCTGATTCTATATGGCCAAAAATTCCAACCAAATCATTTTCATTTAAATTATCAATATAAGTAATTAATTCTTTATCATATATATCAATTTCTATAAATGTCGGTTCTTTTTTATTTATTGGATACATTAATGCAATTAAAATAATGTAATGATTATCATTATCTTTATATTTATGAATGTATCTTCCTGCGAGTTTAAAACTGTTATAATTCATTACTTGGTTTCACCTCTTTCATCAACATCCCATAGATAAATTAATTGATTTTGAATCTTTTCCCAAAAATATCCTAGATTTTTATATGTTTTATCAAACTTTCTAATGTCATCTCTATCCAGGAAAACTCTGTATTCATCCATACTTTTCATTAATTCTCCTATCTGATCACTAAAATCACTTAATGCTTCTACTTCAGCATTTTTTAAATCTTCAAATTTACTATTTTTTTTAATACTATTTTCTATTTTTTTCATAGTTCTATATCCTCCTCATCATTAAGCCAATCATATCCATCATCTGGATATAATTCGTCTGGCATGTTTTTAAATCTATTTAGATTAGAATTAATTGAATTTTTTAAATATCCAAGTTTATTCTTTATTTCATAACCTTCTTCATCAATGAATTCTCTTTTAATAACTCTTGAAACGACATAATTAAATACAGTAATTAATTCTCTATATGAATGCCCTTTGTTAAGTAAATCTTCAAAAAAATCATCATAATAATAAAGTTGTAAGTCTTCCTTATCGATATAACCAGAATTAATTAGTTCTAATGTTAATCTGTTATGTTCTTCAGGATTAAAAAAAGAAGATGTATATCCTTTAAAAGGTTTATCTTCTTTATCTTTATTTATATTAGTATTTATTATATCCGTATCGGTTTGAAGGCATTCACTATCCACCCCTTCATACCGTACATCTGGATAAAATCCATTTTTTAGGTCAATATCGAACGGAATCTCATAAATAGTATAAACATACTCATAAAGTCCTTTTTCGTTCTTAATCTTGTCAATTTTAAGGTATTTGAGGTCTTTTAATTTGTTTATGTTAGTTCTAACATTTCTTTCGCCAACATTTAAATCATTTTGAATACTCTTATAATTAAAATGCCAATTATCAGGTTTTCTTAACATATAAATTAAATAACCTTTTCCTTCTGGATCTAATCTTTTATCATCTATTAAATAATTATCTACTGTTGTATAACGATTTACTTTTTGTTTTCTCATTATTGGCATTTAAAAACACCTCCTTCACTCCAAAATAAAAAGAGCTATTTGCTCTTTATACTTCCGTATCATCATATTTTATATTATGTTTCTTTAATATTTCTTGTTGTTTTTCCTTATTAATGTATTCAAGTTCAACATAAAATCTTACATCCTCAAGATCTAAGTTTTTTCTATGATATGGATGTACTACTTTGTCTAATAAGTAATACAATTTTTCTGTAATATCTGATAAAGAATCATTATTATTATAAGCCGAACATTCTTTGATTGAAGATATAATACTATATAATCTTATATCTTGATTTGAAACATTTCTAATATATGTATAATCATTTATTTTTTTATCTGGCTCTAAATAATCTGATGAATCTTTTTCCTTTGAATCTGGAATTCTTGTATAATATCCAAGAACTACTCCCATCCATCCAATTAATTCATTAACTTCTTCATTTACACTTTCCGTTATTTCTAATATAGTAAATAACTCTTCATAAAAATGTAATCGTTTTCTATCAGATTTATCAATCGTTGAATTAGTATAGTCATATTTAGGCATACATTTCACTCCTTGAAATAATTATATACCTAAATTATTCTAAATTAACTCTGCGATTACAACTATTTGTTTATTCGTATTATGTTTGCAAGTTATTAATGTTAAAGTACTTTTATCTTTATTTCTAATTATCTCTGCTGTTCCTGTTTTATCAATTAAATATATATCTACAATCCTATATTCATAAGTTTTTGATTTGTACTCAATTGAAATCTCATCATCAAGTTTTAATTTATCTAAATTTCTAAAATAAGATATTCTTGCATTACCAGAATGAGCTGCTAAGATAACATTTCCATTAACTTCATCAGGCATTGAAGAATCTTTCAATATCTCAACATTATATTTGATATTATTAAGATAACTATTTCTATCTACTAGTCCTCTTACTAATTTTATTTTTGGTATTTTAAGAACTGCTATATAATTTATTTTTTCTACTTTTTTCTCTTCCTTTGGTTTTTCTTCTGTAGGTTCTTCAATTATATCCTCAGTAGTTTCCTTATTTTCATAAAATTCTGCAATAGCAATATCCTCGTCATCATTTATTGCTTTATTTGAATAATAATCATACCCTATTAATCCAATTCCAACAATAATTAGAAAAGAGCCGATTATTAACCAGCTCTTATTTCTTTTCATCTGAGTCACCTTTATTTTTCTTTTTACTTAAAATAACAAATCCAACTCCAGCAATTATTAATGTTACGCCACTAAAGATTAATTCTTTATAATCGGTAGCATCTGTTATTGGTACTTGTATTATTTTATGATCTTTCATTACAGATTTAACTATTTCTCCATCTTCTCTAATTTCAAACCACATCTTTTCAGTATTTAATTCGTATCCCTCAGGTGCTTCTTTCTCTAAAATGTAATATTTACCATAAGTTAATTCTTCTATAGTAATCTTACCATTCTCATCAGTTCTACCTTCAAATACCAATTTATCATTTTCGTTATAAATTTGAATTAAAGTGTTTGGTAAGGTTTCATCTGTAGAAAAATCTAATTTAGTAAAATCAAGTGAACCTGTTATCTTTTTATCTTTCATAGTAGATTTAACAACTTCACCATTTTCTAATATTTCAAATACCATTTTTTCTTCGTTTAAAGTATATCCTTCTGGAGCTTCTTTTTCTAAAATATAATATTTACCAACTACAATATCTTTAATTGTTATTTTACCATCCTCATCAGTTCTACCAGAAAAAATCATTTCATCATTTTCTGTATAAACTTCAATTAAAGTATTTGGTAATGGCTCATCAGTTGATAAATCAGTTTTTGTAAATTCTAAACTACCTTTTTTAAGATAATTCATTTTACTAACACTTTCATATACAATAGGAGTTTGATTATCTTTTTCTTTTAATTCAATTTCATGCTTTGTATTATCTAAAATATATTTGCTACCAGTTTCAACTTCAATAACATAATATTTACCTAATGGTAATTTTTTAGATATAGCATATCCATCATCATTAGTTGTAATAGTATCAACTAAAGCTCCTTTTTTATAATAAAGAACTGTTTTATCTGATGATAAAATATCTTCACTAGCATGAATTTCAAATTTAACTTTATTTAAAGGTATTTCTTCATATGTAATAGAATTATTTTCAATTACTGCTTTCTCACCTTTTTTATTAATTTCAATTTGTCCTTTAATTGCTTGATCTACAAAATCTACAGTTACGATTAATCCATAACTTGTATATTTATAATTTGATTCATCACCTATCGAAAAACTAACTCCATCTTTATTTATTAGATATCCTTTAGGAGTTTTAATTTCTACTATCTTATAATTACCTGCCTCTAATTTTAAATATGTTTGAGTTTTACCAGATTCATCTGTAGTAAATGCATCCAATACTTTTCCTCCAACATATTGTGATACATATTGATTAGTATCAGTATTTAAAATTTTAAATGATGTATCTGCAAGTTTAATTATTTTGCCTGTTTCTGCATCTTTCTTTACTATTTCAACATAAGCAGCTAATTTATTATTTAAAATGTTATAGTATTGCTCTTTTTCAGATTCATAATCTACTGTTACATAGAAATCATATATCTTTTCATAATTTGGTGAACTATTTACTTGATGGAACTTCCATACACCAAATGGAAGATCAAATGTTGCATAACCATTTTTGTCAGTAGTAATAGTAGTTAAAACATTTCCATCTGGATAACTAATTTCAAATTTGATATCTTTTTCTGCAGTTAAGAATTCTGTATTTCCATTTATATATTCATATTGTTTTAAAATACTTACATAATTTGTAACTACTTCTTCTGTAACATTCATTGATACAGTTGCTTGTCCTTTAGAATCAAAATCATATTTACTACTATCTAAATAATAACCATTTGATGGTGTTATTTCTTTTAAATAATAAGAACCATAACTTAATACATTACCACTTTTTGCATATCCGTTTTCATCTGTTGTAATTCTTGCTACTTCTGTTCCATCAGTATTATAAATTCCATAAATAGCTCCTTTTAAAGTTGCTTGTCCTTGTGCTTTTTCAGTATCCCTATCTGCCTTTACCATTTCAAGACTTCCAAGATATGAATTAATTTTGAAACTTGCAACTACTGGATCAACTGAACCTGGAACCATCATGTTTTGTTTACCTTCGACTGTAAATATTTTGTATTCACTACTATAAGGCATTTGTTTTGTTAACTTAACAGTTATATTTCCATTTACTGTTGGAGTTATTGTTAAATTATTACCATCAACTGAATAATTTGCTCCACTTACAGATATATTAAAGTTTCCTAACAAATTATTTGTATCTGTAATTGTAAGTGTTTCGCCTACTTGTAAAGTATATTCTGCTCCATTGAATGATGGTTTATCATAATGATGAGCAATTAATCTTTCTATCTCTGCTTTTTCTGATGAAATATCTACTACAGTTCCTTTACCATAACGAGCAGTAGAAAATTTTGTGTTATCGCCTATACCGATAATTGTATCCCATAGCATACCTTGAGTAGCCATACGATATTTTTCAGTATTGTGTCCTGGATAAGTATATCCATAATATCCAATTAACAATAATCTTTCTTTGATTGAATTAGGTAATCCAGTAGCTGAATAATTAGTTTGAGGATAATTTACTCCTTCAACTACTCCTGGTTCAATACAATATGCTACTTCATTATCCATAGTATAATGCTTAAAATACCAAGAATGTTCACTTCCATCTGGATAATACCTATCATAATAGTATTGTGTGTTTTCTTGATGTAAAGTTGCAGCATACACATTTGGTGCAGTCATAAAACCACATACAAACATAGCTGCAATAAATAATAAATATTTTAATTTTCCTTTCATAATTCCTCCTTATTTTTTAGCATAAAAAAACACCAGTTAAGGTGCATTTAAATATTTATCTATATTTGGACATATCTATTTGATTTTTATATCTATTGCAATTGTCCGAGTTACAAAAGATATTTAAATAATATCCTAGTACTTTACCAGTTGTTGAAGTTACTTCATAACATCTATAGTAATTAATATCTACAGTATCAATAAAAGCAATTTCTTCACCTGCAGATAAACATTTACTTTGAGTAGATGTTTCTATCTTACCATGATGTATTGAATAAAACCAACTATTAGTATCTATAATATCATCACGAACTTCTTCCATAACCTTTGGAGGATCTTCCTCTTTTTGTTCTGGAATAATTTCTTTATCATTTTCTTCCTCTTTTATTTCTTTTTTAGGTTCACTAACTGTTGATTCCTTTTTTACCTCTTTAACTGTTTTAGTTTTGTTGTTTACGACATTAGAGTTACTAGTATTATGGCTCTCCAAATCATTCTTATTAGAGTTAGAAATGCTAGAACTATCATTTTCAACATTGTTATTATCAATTTCATTAATTTCTGTAATATATTCATCTTCTTTATCCTCCTTAATTTCTTCAATTATTTCTTCTGTAACTTCATAGTTAATTGTTTCTTTATACTTGTTTTTTGGATACAAAAGAAATAATATAACTCCAATTAGTAGAATCACAGATGAAAGAGTTAATAGTACTTTTTTCATTCTATTCCACCTCTTACAATAATTATATCGAATATATAATAACTATACTAGGATGCTACAAATCTAAATCATTTGAATCACCCCTTTCAAGTTGATTAGAGTAATTCTCTAAAGCTTTTATTATATAATCTTCTACATATCTTTTATCTCTTTGAATTAATCCATATGGTAAATGAGATACAATCTTATCTCTATTAAAAGATATTTGTTCTCTTTGATTACCTTTCGATTCTGATAAAATTTCTTCTAAATTATCTGCATTTAGTTGTTTCTTTTCAGATAATTTTCTAATTCTTATTGCTTGACTATGTGATGGACTAGCATCGTCATATGTCATTTCAGAATAAACAAGCATTTGTTCATCTTTATTTAAATATGATAATTCAACAGCAGGAAGTAATCCCATTGTTATTGAATGTTTGTCATTTTTCTCATAAGTATTATCAACTATCTTTAATAATTCTGGTATAAGATAAGTTAATCTAATATATCTTTTTACATTTCTTCCACTTTCACCAGCTTTATCGCCTATTTTATCTGTAGATAACTTCGGGCCATCATGTCCCGATGTTTTACCTTGATGTTTCATTGCATCTAATTTCATCTTATAAGCAAATGCTTTTTCACTCGGTAAAATCTTCTCTCGTTGCAAATTAGAATCTACCATAAATATTGTTGCTTCATCATCACTTAATTCTTTAATATAGGCATCTATTTCAGTTTCCCCATTTAATTCCATTGCTTTCATTCTTCTATGACCAGATATCATTTCATATCTTCCATTATCTTTTTTTCTAACTATTATAGGATTTAATAATCCGTTTGTTTTGATACTTTCTTGTAATTGAATTAAAGATTCATCACTTTGAACTTTATAAGGATGATTTTTGAATTGATCTATATCGCCTATTTTTAACTTAACTATTTCACTCATGATTATCACCTAACGAATAATTAAGTTTCCATTCAATATAATCAATATACTTAATTTCTTTCTTTTTCCTTTTTGCTCTCATAGAATCTAATTCATTTAAAAACCTTTTAATAATCTTTAAAGTATCGTTATCTAAATCTTTCACTTCTGTTAAATCAAAATGATAATTTGGCATTAATTCATCTAACCATAAAAGAAAATAAATAATATCAAGTGGTTCTTTAAAGTCATATCTTTTAATTGCATGATAATTAACATTTAAATAATTAGCTATTTTATGAGTTCTATTCTTTTCTGGATTTCTCTCTCCAGTTTCATATCTAGTAATTGTTCTTCTTCTGCACTTACCTCCTACTTGTAAATATTCAGCAACATTATCTTGAGTTTTTAATCTAAACTGTCTAGCAAAAGCAATCCTAGCTCCTTGCGATAAATCTCTTAAAATTGGTCTTGAATAAATTAATTTCATTAAAAATACCTCCTATTAACTAATCGCAGAATAACAAAAAAAGAGATTAAACCATAAATATGTGCGACATATTTAATAAGTTTAATCTCCGATTTTTTATATATTTGAATAATTAATAGTTTGATTTAATAGACATTTCTATTGAAATACTTATATTTTAACTATTTTGACTGCCCTCTAGATTTAATAGCGGCTTGTGCAGCAGCTAATCTAGCAATTGGTACTCTAAATGGACTACATGATACATAAGTTAGTCCTACTCTATGACAGAAATCAACACTTGAAGGATCTCCACCATGTTCTCCACATATACCAAGCTTAATATCTTTTCTAGTTTTCTTACCTTTTTCAACAGCCATCTTTATAAGTTCTCCAACTCCATCTTGATCAATTCTAGCAAATGGATCACTTTCATAGATTTGTTTTGCATAGTAATCTCCTAAGAATTTACCTGCATCATCTCTTGAGAATCCAAATGTCATTTGAGTTAAATCATTTGTTCCAAATGAGAAGAATTCAGCTTCTTCTGCAATTTTATCAGCAGTAATTGCAGCTCTTGGTATTTCAATCATAGTACCAATTTTATATTTTAATTTATAATTTTGTTCTTCAAATACTTCTTTTATAGTATCTTCTACAACACCTTTAACATAAGCAAGTTCTTTAACTTCTCCTACAAGAGGAATCATTATTTCTGGTTCTACTTTAAGTCCAGTTTTATCAACATTAATTGCAGCTTCCATAACAGCTCTTGTTTGCATTTTAGCTATTTCTGGATAAGTAACTGCAAGTCTACAACCTCTATGTCCCATCATTGGATTGAATTCATGTAATGTTTCAATCTTTTCTTTTAATTCTTTAAATGTCATTCCTAATTCTTTAGCAAGTGGTTTAATTTCTTCATCTGTATGTGGAACAAATTCATGAAGAGGTGGATCTAAGAAACGAATTGTAACTGGATATCCTTTCATTTCTTTATATAATTCTTCAAAATCGCCTCTTTGCATAGGTAATAATTTAGCAAGAGCTTTTTCTCTTTGTTCAACTGTATCAGAAACAATCATTTGACGAATTGCAAATATTCTTTCTTCTTCAAAGAACATATGCTCAGTTCTACAAAGTCCAATACCTTCAGCTCCAAATTTCATAGCTTGTCTTGCATCTCTTGGAGTATCTGCATTAGTTCTAACACCTAATTTTCTTACTTCATCTGCCCAAGTCATGAAAGTTTCAAAATCTCCACTGATTTCTGGTTCTTCAGTTTTAATTTGTTCACCATATACATTACCTGTAGAACCATCAATTGAAATATAGTCTCCTTCTTTAAATACCTTACCATCTTTAGTAGTTAAAGTTTTCTTTTCTTCATTAATAGTAAGTTCTCCACAACCTGAAACACAACATCTACCCATTCCACGAGCAACAACAGCTGCATGTGATGTCATTCCACCACGAACAGTAAGAATTCCACGTGCTAAATTCATTCCTTCGATATCTTCTGGAGATGTTTCAAGTCTTACAAGAATTGTATCTTCTCCTCTTTTAGCAGCTTCAGTAACTTCTTCTGCTGTAAAATAAATTTTACCACATCCAGCACCTGGACTAGCAGCAAGACCTGTAGCAATTACTTTTGCTTTCTTTAAAGCATCTGTATTAAAGTTTGGGTGAAGTAATTGATCTAAAGATTTTGGTTCTACTCTTAAAAGAGCTTCTTCTTTAGTAATCATTTTTTCATTATATAAATCTACTGCAATTTTTAATGCTGCTGATGCAGTTCTTTTACCATTACGAGTTTGTAACATAAATAATTTACCATCTTCTATAGTAAATTCCATATCTTGCATATCTTTATAATGCTTTTCTAATATTTCACAAGTTCTTACAAAATCATTATAAGCTTCTGGCATAGTTTCTTTTAAAGTTTCAATACTTTTTGGAGTTCTAACTCCTGCTACAACATCTTCTCCTTGAGCATTCATTAAGTATTCTCCAAATAGTTTCTTTTCTCCTGTAGCTGGATTTCTTGTAAATGCAACTCCAGTTCCACTCATATCATTTTTATTTCCATAAACCATTTCTTGAACATTAACAGCAGTTCCCCAACTAGATGGAATATCATTCATTCTTCTATAATATATAGCTCTATCATTATTCCAACTTCTAAATACAGCAGTTACTGCTTCTATTAATTGTTCTTTTGGATCTTGAGGAAATTCTACTCCAGATAATTCTTTATATATATCTTTAAATTTAAAGGCAAGTTCATACATATCATTTTCATCTAAATCTGTATCAAACTTAGCACCTTTATCACTTTTAAATTTATCCAATACTCTTTCAAATGAATTCTTAGAGTATCCTTTTACTACATCAGCAAACATCATAATAAATCTACGATAAGAGTCATAAACAAATCTTTTATTATTAGTTATTTTAGCAAATGATTCACTTACTTTATCATTTAAGCCTAAGTTTAAAACTGTATCCATCATACCAGGCATACTAGCTCTAGCACCACTTCTTACAGAAACTAATAAAGGATTTTTTAAATCTCCCATAGTCTTACCAGTAATTTTTTCTAACTCTTCTAGATTCTTGTATATTTCATCTACAATATCCTTACTTATTTTCTTTCCAGAATCATAGTATGCTGTACAAGCTTCAGTAGTAATTGTAAATCCTCTTGGTACAGGTAAACCAATACTAGTCATTTCTGCTAAATTAGCTCCTTTACCACCAAGAAGATTTCTCATGTCTTTGTTACCTTCACTAAACATGTAAACGTATTTCATAAACGCTTCTCCTCCCATATATTGTCTTTAAACCTGACTTAATTATTATAACAAACATTTATTTTTAATGATAGTTTTTTATAAAAAAAATATAAATTATTAATGTCTTAATAATCTATATTCCATTTCTATTATTTTATTTTGTTGCATTTTCTCTATATATGGATGAGCAAGAATATAATTTTTATCTCCTAAACTAACATCTTCCCCATCTAAATCAATAATTTTTACATCCAAATTATCATTTATCAAAAAATTATCTTCTTTTATATCAAGAGGATATATTCCATAGAAAAACAATTCACTTATAATATCTTTTATTTTATCTATTACATATTTTCTTTTTTCTAAAGGTAAATCATATATTATACTATCTAAATTTTCATATTCTTTATAATACTCTTCAAGGATACCAATTCTATACTTTTTATTTGTAACAATTGCTTTAATAAGATTATTAGAACTAGTATTACTAAGTCTTCCTGATAATTCAATAATTCTATTATCTCTATTAAAATCACAATTTAAATACATTTTTTTAATATTATATAAAATATCTTTATTAAAACTAATTACTTTTTTAGAAATATATGATTGATAATACTCTTTATAATATAATTTTATTAAGGTATTTATATCATATTCATATAATATTCCATAATAACCTTTTCCTACTATTTTTTTATTCTTAAAATATTTTATTACTTCACTACTTTTTAATTCTATATAATCCATATATCCCCCAAAGTAGCTTTATTATATCATACTTTTATTATTTTGACTTTTTTAATTCATAAACTATATCTGACTTATTACATACATTTGATGAATGAGTAACAATTATAACACATTTATTTTCTTCATGAGCAAGTCTTATAAAAATATCAAGTATTTCATTTTCTGTTTCTTTATCTAAATTTCCTGTAGGTTCATCAGCAAGTATTATTTCTGGATTATATGATAAACTTCTTGCTATTGCCACTCTTTGTTGTTCACCTCCAGATAGTTTTAATACTCTTCTACTTCTTAAGTTTTTAGGCAAACCTACACTTTCCATTAATTTAACTGCTTTTTCATTTTTATCTCTTACTTTGACTTTACTAATATCCATAGATAAAATAATATTTTCTTCAGCTGTTAAATGAGGTAATAAATTATAACTTTGAAAAACTATTTCAATGTTTGTATTTCTGTATAAATCTAAATCCATTTTTTTAAGTTCTTTATTTTTATATAATATGCTACCTTCATATTTATTCTCTAATCCACTAATTAATGATAATAATGTTGTTTTACCACTACCACTTCTTCCTCTTATAGCATAAACCTTTCCTTTTTCAAAATCATAATTTATATCTTTTAAAACATATTCATCTCTTGCTGCATCTTTATATCTGTAATTAACATTTTTTATACTTAAAATATTTTTACTATTTGTATTATTTTCTTCATTTTTTATTTTTTTCATTAACTTCTCTCCTTTAATATTGTAAGTGGTGAAAATCTAGATATTGCAATCATTGTTGCAAGTGAACTTATCAATGTTAATGAAACTCCTATTCCAAGTAACTCTAGAAGTATTTTAAAATCAACTACTGCATCTATACTATTAACTTCATTTACATTAGCAATACCAAAATTATATTTTTCTTCTTTTGGTTCTTCTGTATTAGATTCAGAAGAACTTTGTTTATCTTCAACATTTTCATTATTTTCTATTTCTTTATTATTTTCTGTTGATTCTTTTGTTTCATTTTGTTCTACAGTATTATTTTCAGTTGATTCTTTTGTTTCACTTTGATCTAAAGAAGATTCTTCTATATGTCCTCTTCCAAAATTATGACTAATATCTTCATATTCTTCCATAGAATTTTGTATTTCATTTTCTAAAAGTTTATTTGATACATTTACACTTAAAAGAGATCCTATAGATGCTCCAATCATTAAAGAAATAATACATACTATTAATAATTCACTCATAAATTGTAATGATACTTTTGATTTTTTCATTCCTATAGTTCTTAGAACTCCAATTTCATACTTTCTTTCTCTTATATTAATCATATTAATTACTATTAATACAACTCCTCCAATACTAAGAGTAATAATTAGAAAAGTAGTTGCAAAAGTTTTAACATTACTTATAGATTTAGTAGCATTTTGAATTTCCTCTAAATTATTAGTAACTTTATAATATTCACTAAGTCCTTTTTTAAGAACTTCATTTGAAAATAATTCAACAGATTCTTCATCTTTTATTATGAATGTTGGTGTAATTGTTGGTTTTAGATTTTCATTTTTTTCTAGTATTGTTTTTATAAAATTAACATTTGTTATTATATTATTAGCAGATGTAGAAAACATATCAGACATACTTCCAGATGAGGTAGTATTTTCTTTATATATTCCAGTTATAGTTAATGTATATGTATTTGAGTTATTATTAGGATCTACAATAGTAATTGTATCACCAACTGAAAGCTTATTTAATGTTGCTAATTCTTCACTTATAACACAATTATTACTATTAAAGTCACTACTTACTTCTCCACTAGTAATAATATAATCTCCATTAATAAATTCTTTCATAGCTTCATATGAATTATAACCAATTAAACTAAATGCACCTGATCCAGCTTTTTCATTAAATATTTTTTCTATTTTAGTTGTTGTTGTTTTCTTTTGAGTAGTTGTAGTTGTTCTACTTCCACCACTGCTTATAGGACCTCCAGGGCCACCTTTAGGGGGATTGCCACCAAAATTTCTAGTTCTTGTTTTAGTACTTGTTTCAGTTTTAGTTGTTGTTGTTTCTTTTACTAAACTGTCTGTAGCTTCTGTTAAATCTTTAGCATCTACATTAATAGTATAAGTATAATAGAAACTTTTTACATAATCACTATTTCCATAATTAATAATTTCTTCTTCTGTAATATTTTCTATATTATTAAAAGCTTCAACCATTTGTTCCTGAGTTTTATCTCCATCTCTTAGATAACTCATTAATGATTCTCTATTCATTTCAATAGTAGACTCTATTTCATTTTTTTCTTCATAAGCATTTATTATTTTATTTGCACTTTCTCTAATTGCAAGAGTTATTGTACAAGAAACTGCTATAACAATAATAATTATGCCTATTAATATATTTCTTCCTTTACTTCTTCTAATACTAGTAACAGCATTTTTTAATATATACATTTTTCATCACCTTTCATAAAAATATTATTATTTGAAAATTAAAATAACATTAAAAAAAGTGAATAAATTTAATTTTATTCACTTATATCTTTTTCCGTTATACCCAATACTTTTTCTAAATAACACTTACCACATAATGATTCATACGTAACTTCATCTTCTCCATCAATAGCTACTTGTGCTCCGCTTGAAGTAAACTTTCCATTCACAATTCTTGCATTAAATTTAGCTCTTTTACCACATCTACATATTGTATATAATTCTTCCATTACATCACTTACTTCAAATAATCTTAAACTTCCAGGAAAAGACATTGTTTTAAAATCACTTCTAAGTCCATAACATATTACAGCTATATCTTTTAATTTAGAAAACATAAATAAATCATCTACTTGATCTCTTGTTAAAAATTGACTTTCATCAACTAAAATACATGCTATATCTTTTTTAATAGTATTTAAATAATTACTTAATTTCTCATCTTTTTCTATTAAATGATCTACTTTTCTTTTAAGACCAATTCTTGTAACTATTCTGTCATTACCTTTAGTATCAATCTTTGGTTTTAATATAAGTACTTTCATTCCTCTTTCTTCATAATTATGTGCTACCTGTAATAACATAGTTGTTTTTCCACAATTCATTGCTCCATATCTATAATATAATTTACTCATTTTTCTTTCCTCCTTGGAAAACAATCATAATATACTTGTTTTAATCTTTCATTAGTAACATGTGTATAAATTTCAGTTGTTCTTAGACTTGCATGACCAAGTAACTCTTGAACAATTCTTATATCACATCCATTATTTAACATATCAGTAGCAAATGTATGTCTTAATACATGAGGCGTTACATGAACTTTAACAGAAAGTTTTTTCATAATATTATCTATTATATATCTAATACCTCTATCTGTTATTTGCTCACCTTTATAATTTGTAAATACATACCCATATTCATTCTTTTTGTGAGTATTTATATATTCTTTTAATGAATCTTCTGCATATTCTCCATAATAAACAATTCTTTCTTTATTTCCTTTACCACACACTCTTATACGTTTATTATTAAAATCTATATCGTTATATTTTATGTTTACTAGTTCACTAACACGTACTCCAGTAGCATAAAGCATTTCTATAATTAGTTTATCACGAACTCCATCTGAATCCTTATAAGATTCATTTATTATCTCTAATAAATCATTATAATAAATAAATTTTGGTAATCTTTTTTCTGTTTTAGGATAAGCTATTTTTACCATTGGATAATCTTTTTTATCAATATAATTGTTTAAATATAAAAACTTATAAAACGTTTTAAAAGTACTAATCTTTCTCCTAATAGAAGTTGATGCTTCTTTTTTAGTATTTAAATATTCTAGATAAGATCTTATATCAGCTTCACTTACTTTAATTAAATCTTTATTAATAAAAATATAAAAGTAATATAAATCATTTAAATAAGAAATATAAGTATTATTAGAATAATTTTTAGTTCTTATATAATCACTATATTGTTTAATAATATCTATTTTATAAAAATCTTCCTTTTCCATATTAATATTATAAAACAATTATTAATTATTTTAAAGAGACACTTAATAAAGTGTCTCAATCTATCTAAACACACATTGTGTGATATATAATATTTTATTAAAAAATAGTTTAAAGTTGCATACTTTTGTCACTATAATTGAATATATATTACATAAATAGTATAATTTGAATAATAAGAGGTTGTGATTATATGATATATTTATTTTCATTAATTCCTTTACTATTAATATATCCATATATTATCTCAAAAGGAATAATAAAGAAAACTAAAATTATAAAAAACAAAGATAATAAAAAAATAATAATTAAAAATATTATAAAATTAATACTTTTAACTATAATTACTCTTTTTATAATGATAAATATTCTTAATTTATATATGAATACTTTTCCAGAGTCAACTTCAAAACTTTGTACAAATACTGGTGGTTTTACTTATTCATGTATTGGAGATACACAAAATGCTCCAATTTACTTACTAATAATAGGTATAATTATTATTATTCATCATTTTATATCAATAAAATTTATATACAAAATATTTGAATATAATAGTGGATTATTTAGATATGTTTTTATGTATATACACATAGGAATAATTTATTTATTTAATTTTATACTTCTCTTTTATTTATATGGTTTATTTATATCAGTACACTTTGATTTTATATTAATTGAACTATTAAGACTTATTGTGTTTCTTTTACCTAGTGGTTTATTTCTTATTTCAACATTTATTAACAAAAAAGAATTATCAAAATGATAATCCTTTTTTAATGTTTTATTATCTAATCTTTTATATTATAAACTATACCAACTTCATCATAATTCTTATTTCCAATAGTTGCCTTTTTTGTTTCTTGAATTTTTCCGCCTAAATGTTTATAAAAATTTATAGAATTTATGTTATCAGCTAAGCACCATAAAATCATGGTACTTTTATTTTGATTCTTTAATTTATCTAATACATATTGAAACAACTCAGTTCCTATACCCTTTCCTTTAAAGTCTGGATGAACATAAATTGCATTAATTTCACAATCTACATAATCAATATTTGATGAACAAGAATTATCATAAGTAAATCTACAAAAACCTACTACTTTTCCATCTTGTATTGCTACTACAAAATTATCATAGCCAACGTATTTTTCAAAATTTTTAATTTTTTCTTCAATACTTAACGAATCTAAATATTCATCATCTATAATTCCTTTATAAGCACTTTTCCAGCCATTAATTCTAATTTCAGCAGCACCTAAAACATCTTCAGAACTTAATGATCTTATTGCTATTTTTTTATTCATAAATGTCAACTCTTTCAAATATTATAATACTTTTATCAGCCTATTTTTTATTCTTATCTACTTTAAAGAATATAGTTCACTACTAAGCTTTCTATTTTAAAAAATCTCTCAACAAATTATATTCTTCTATATGTGGAATAACTTTTTTTAGTTTAATTAATTCTTCTATTTCCATTAATGTAAACCATTTAATATCACTAACCTCTTCTTTTTGTAATTTAAATTTTACTATTTCATCATCTAGATACATAATAAATAAACTTACTATTTCTTTACTATCAACACCATTATTACTCAATTCTTCTTTATATTTCTTAACAAATTCTATGTTATTTGATTCAATTCCTAACTCTTCTTTTAATTCTCTTTTCACTGCATCTATATCACTTTCTCTAGACATAATATGCCCACCAACAGAAATATCCCACATATTTGGATACAAATCTTTATTATTTGATCGTTTTTGAAATAACACTTTTGTTTTGTTTTTATTTATTATAATTAAATGAATAGAGCTATGCCAAATTCCAAATCTATGTGCTACCGATTTATCTATTATTTTTCCCGTTTTTTTCATAGTATCTGGATTATATATATCTATCATTTCACCCATTTTGATTTTTATTGGGTTTTCCTTATATTTATATAAATAACTTGGTCTATGGCCACCTGTTTTAACCATTTCATTTGTTATCTCTAATTTATCAGTAAAAGTTCTTCTAAATGCAGAATTAACTACCTTTTCTTTAAGAATATCTCCATATACTTGTTCTAATGAACCAATAGTGAAACGTTCTGGAAATAAATTAAAAATTATATCAGTGTTCTGTACTTTAGTTCTTAAATCCATAATACCTTTAGTCAAAATAATATCATGATCAAATCCTAATTTGCTCTCATTTATTTGATAATACTGTTCATAACCACATTTATTATCAATAATCTTACGACCTACATTAAACACTATATTATCAAGTTTAACATCTATACTATCATCATTAATATAATAATTAATATCATACCATTTGGAGTTTTCTTTTAATTTCTTTTTAATTCTTTCAACATCTACTAAGGCAATATAAGAAACAGATATAGTTCTATTTCTTGGATCCCTTTTTACCCCATCATTTATACCAGATAAATACAAGTTGATATCTTTTAGTCCTGTTTCTTTTTCTAGTATTCTTTTAGCTGCTTCCTCAGAAGTTTCATTATTATTAACATAACCACCAGGTAGCACTAACATATCCTTAAATGGTTCTTTATCTCTTTTAACTAAAATAACACTTAGATTTTTTTTTGATAATTCTCGTATATTTATATTTTCTTTATTTGAAATTCCAAATATTAATAAGTCAACTGTATAATCAAACATATCTTATCTTTCCCTTTCATATACTCTTTGATATATTCCTTTGTGTTCCTCAAGTTTCTTTCTTCTTATGCTATATGGTATATCTTTTTCTGAAATATCCGTTTCTTTACCACATACTGGACAGCAAATAGTATAGTAATAATCAGTATCACCAGCCATATCTGTATGAGATGTTACATAAATATCATTTTCCTCAACAAGTAATAATGATTCACATCCACCATCACCATTTCCTTTTCCAGTACATCTTAGTTTTAAATTCCATCCTGGTCCTTTTTCTAATATTTTCATATCAAACCCTCCTTACATAATTACATTTTAATACAAAGTACATCAAATGTCAATGACTTTTTATTATTTTGTAACAAAGTATTCATTTTATAGTTTTTTTCTCCTTTTCTAATTCTTTTAAACTCTTATCTGGTATTGGTAAATTCTCAGGCATTGTTCCACCTAATCTTTTAATGCTATCTCTTACTTCTTTCCCCACCTCATAATGAACAGAATTTGCAGTATACTCATTATCTACGTTATCCCTTTTTAATTTAGCGTCTGTTTGAGCAATTCTAAATATATTATCTGCAAGTTCTTCACTACCCATATTATCTAATATATCTTCTCTATATCTTAATTTTTTCCTTTTAAATATATCATCAGCAGTTTCACCATTATATAATCCTTTATATCCCGCATTATGAAATCTAGCTAAGTCTTTTACTCCACTATTAACTGCAGTTTGATTCAAATTATAATTACCTTTTCTTGCTTGATTTCTTCGATATAGTCTTTTCTCATCTTCAGTTAGTTCATTATACTCTTTTTCACTTAATTCTTGTTTTCTAGTTTGAATTGCAAAATAAGTTTGAGCAATAGCTATTATTTTCTTTTTAGGATTACCATTCATTACAATTAAATAGCATGCATATCTAGATAGTTTATAATCTATAATTTTTCTTGTTGTTTTAGATCCTATATCAACCATTTTGCGGTACAACGCAAAATGGTCATCAATATTATATTTGCTTTCTTTACATGCTGATATAGCTCTTACAATTAAATCATTTATACTTCTCCACTGATTGTATCCTAAAATACTTTGTAATTCTCTTGCTAACCAATACTCATTACCTAATTCATCTATATGTTTTATATCTTCAAAAACCTTCTCTGTATATTCCTTTATTTCATTCATTTTATCATCTTCCTTTCTATGGACTACAAGTCTCAATTTTTAATTTATTATTTTTAATTTTAAACATAATACTACCATCCTCGTCTGTTCTATATACTTTTGAATCTTTTAAATTATCTAATACTTCTTTATTCGGGTGCCCATACCTATTATTCTTTCCAACACTAATAATTGAATACTTTGGATTAATTGTATCTATAAATTCTTTACTACTACTTGTCCTACTTCCATGGTGTCCTACTTTTAATACATCTATATCAGATAAGTTATATTTACTTAATATTTCTTTTTCAGTAGTAATAGATGCATCACCCATAAATATAAATTTATAATTATTTATATCTGTAAAAATAACATT
>CACYLI010000018.1 GCA_902775285.1 uncultured Erysipelotrichaceae bacterium
GCAATACTAGTAATAATAGCACTACCAAATGTTATGAATATGTTTAATGCTGCTAAAAAAAATTCATTCATGACAGAATTAAAGACAATTTATACTGCCGCAGAACAAACATGGATGCTTGACAATATGAATGCAACTTCAGAAATGGTATATGCAAGAGGTACAACTGAAAAGTGTGAAAAAGAATTAGATTTAACAGGAAGAACAAATTTATATTATTATATAAGATTTGATCAAGGTGGAAATGTAGTAGAGTATTATGCAACAGATGGAACATTTCAATATCAAAGCGATAAAGTAGGGCTTAAGAAAACAGATATAGAAGATGTAGATACAGTAAGTTCTTTAAATAAATATGAAAGTGTATCAATAACTTGTGATGGTACAGTAGTAGTAGAAGATGAAAGACTAGCTACACTTGATACTGGAACAAATATAAATAAAAAGATGAAAAAACTTTCAGGACAAACTGATCCAAATTATAATACAGTAAATGAAACAATAACATCATTTAAAAAGTGGAATAAAAACAAAATGCCAAGTGGTATAACAAAAGAAAAAGTATCAATTAGTTCATCAGATACACCAATATATATGTGGTATGATAATGGAACAATATATTACTTTAGTGAAACAAAAAATGTTTATTTAAACCCAACTAGTTCAAATCTTTTCTATGGTCTTACAAATTTAACAGATGTTAGTGGATTATATAATTTTAATACATCAAAATTAACTAATGTTACATCAATGTTTCAAAATTGTAATTCTTTAGAAATACTAGATGTGTCTTATTGGGATACAAAAAATATTACTAATATGACAAATTTATTTTATGGAGTTAAAAAAGTTAAAAACCTTGATGTTTCAAATTGGGACACTTCAAAAGTAACAAGTATGATGAGTTTGTTTGATGGATGTGAAAGTCTAGAAAGTATTGATGTAAGTAATTTTAATACATCAAAAGTTACTAATATGAAATGGATGTTTCAAAGTTGTAAAAAATTAACAGAATTAAACGTTTCAAATTTTGATACGAGTAATGTGACTGAAATGACTGCAATGTTTAAAAATATAGTTAACCTTGAAAATTTAGATATATCAAATTTTAATACAAGTAAAGTAACAACTATGAATCAATTGTTTATGCTTAATGGAAAAATGAAAAATCTGAATCTTGGAAATTTAGATACATCAAAGGTAACTGATATGTCATATATGTTTTATGGAAATTCATCATTACAAAATATAGATATTTCTAGTATTACTACATCAAGTGCCACTAATATGAATAATATGTTTGCAGGATGTAAAAAATTAAATTCTTTAGATGTAACTAATTTCAATACGACAAATGTTACAAACATGGCAAGCATGTTTTCTAATTGTGAATCTCTTAGTAGTTTAGATGTAAGTCATTTTAATACGAGCAATGTAAAAGATATGTCATCTATGTTTAATGGTATGAAAAGTTTATTAAATATTAATGTAACAAACTTTAATACAGAAAATGTTACAAATATGGCAAGTATGTTTTCTAATTGTGAATCATTTACAAATTTAGATGTAACACATTTTGATACATCAAAAGTAACTAATATGTCATCAATGTTTAATGGATTAAAAAATATAACAAATCTTGATGTAACAAACTTTAATACAGTTAAAGTTACAAATATGGCTAACATGTTTTATAATTGTAGTGCTCTAACGGCATTAGATTTAAGTCATTTTGATACAACAAGTGTTACTAATATGTCATATATGTTTAATAATCTTAAGGAAATAACAACATTTAATCTTAATAATTTTCATACGCCTAAATTAACAAATACTCAAGGTATGTTTTCAGGATGTAGTAAATTAACAAATTTAGATATATCTAATATGGATACAACGAATGTAACTCATTTAGGTGGGTATGCAGATTACTCATATGGTGGAATGTTTCAAGGATGTTCAAGTCTAAAAAATCTAGATTTGACACATTTTAATACTTCTAAGGTAATATATATGGGTCAATTGTTTAGTGAATGTAGTAGTTTAGAATCGCTTAATATTAGTAATTGGAATACTTCAAATGTTACTGTTATGTCAAATATTTTTAATGGATGCAAAAAATTAACTGTTATAGATACAAGTAGTTTTGATACATCAAGAGTAGTTAATATGAATAATATGTTTCAAGGATGCGCTAAAGTAAAGTCTTTAGTATTAACTAATTTTAGAACACCTGTTTTAAAATCTATGAGAGGAATGTTTAATGGAAATAATGAGTTAACAACACTTGATGTAACTAGTTTTGATACTTCAAAAATAACATCTTTAAGTAGTGTATTTAGAGGTCTTACTAAATTGGAAGAATTAGATATTTCAAATTTTGATACAAGTAATGTTACAACAATGTTTTATGCATTCGCAGAGGGAGGACTAAAAAATATTTATGTATCTAATAAATGGAATACTTCTAAAGTAGATACAAGCAATGGAATGTTTGTAAGAAGTAGTAAACTTCCTAACTATAATTCATCTATAACTGATATAAGTAAAGCACATTATGGTGAAGGTGGATATTTAACATATAAAAGTAATGAATAAAAGAGGTGAATTATGAAAAAACGTGGATTTACACTTGTAGAACTCTTAGCTGTAATAGCAATACTAGCAATACTAGTAATAATAGCACTACCAAATGTTATGAATATGTTTAATGCTGCTAAAAAAAATTCATTCATGACAGAATTAAAGTGGATGCTAGATAATATGAATTCCTCTTCAGAAATGGTATATGCAAGAGGTACAACAGAAAAGTGTGAAAAAGAATTAGATTTAACAGGAAGAACAAATTTATATTATTATATTAGATTTGATCAAACTGGAAATATAGTAGAGTATTATGCAACAGATGGAACATTTCAATATCAAAGCGATAAAGTGGGGCTAAAGAAAACAGATATAGAAGATGTAGATAATGTTGGTACATTAAATAAATATGAAAATATTACTATTACATGTGATGGAACAGTAGTAGTAGAAGATGAAAGACTAGCTACACTTGATACCGGAACAAATATAAATAAAGTAATGAAAAGACTTTCAGGCCAAAATAATCCTAATTATAATACTGTAAATGAAACAATAACATCATTTAAAAAGTGGAATAAAAACAAAATGCCAAGTGGCATAACAAAAGAAAAAGTATCAATTAGTTCATCAGATACACCAATATATATGTGGTATGATAATGGAACAATATATTATTTTAGTGAAACAAAAAATGTTTATTTAAACCCAACTAGTTCAAATCTTTTCTATGGTCTTACAAATTTAACAGATGTTAGTGGAATAAAAACTCTAAATACTTCAAAGGTTACAACTATGGAATCTTTCTTTAGAGATTGTAAATCACTAGTTGAAATAGATTTATCACATTTTGATACTAGTAATGTAACAAATATGACTTCAATGTTTAATAATTGTATTAGTATGTCTAGCTTAGATTTATCTAGCTTTGATACATCAAAAGTTACTAATATGTCATATATGTTTATGGAATGTAAAAATATTATGGATATAAACACCTCATCTTTTGATACATCTAAGGTTACTAATTTTACATTTATGTACAAAGGATGTGAAAAAATACCAAGAATTGATTTATCTAATTTTAATACAAGTAATGCTACTAATATTGCTTCAATGTTTTGGAATTGTTATCAACTTAAAGAATTAGATTTATCAAGTTTTGATACATCAAAAGTAACAAATATGTCAGCAATGTTTCATAATTGTCAATCATTGACTAGTTTAAATATTTCATCATTTACAACTGAAAATGTAACCACACTTTCTAATATGTTTTATTATTGTACAAAATTAGAAGAACTAGACGTAAGCCACTTTGATACATCAAAAGTTACTAATATGTCATCCATGTTTGCAGGAACAACTCTTGTTAAAAATTTAGATGTAAGTCATTTTAATACAAGTAATGTAACAAATATGTCATCAATGTTTTATGGATGTAATAATGTTCAATCATTAGATGTAAGTCATTTCGACACATCAAAAGTAACAGATATGTCAAATATGTTTCGATCTTGTAATAAAATTACTGCGTTAGATGTAAGTCATTTTGATACATCAAAAGTTACATCTATGTCATCAATGTTTAGTGGATGTGAAAAAATAGAAAGTTTAGATGTAACTAATTTTGTAACTGATAATGTAACAAATATGAGTGGTATGTTTAGTGCAATGAAATCAATTGAAAATTTAGATGTAAGTCATTTTAATACATCAAAAGTAACTGATACTAATTCAATGTTTTATAATATGATTAAACTAAAAAGTATTGATGTAAGTAATTTTGATACATCAAAAGTTACTAATATGAATTCAATGTTTAGTGGATGCGAATCTTTTAGCAATATTGATGTAACAAATTTTAATACAAGTAATGTAACAAATATGTCTAATATGTTTAGTAGACTAAAAAATATAACAAGTCTTGATGTAACAAACTTTAATACAACTAAAGTTACAAATATGAGTGGAATGTTTAGTAATTGTGAAAAACTACAGGCAATAGATGTAACACATTTTAATACATCAAATGTTACAAATATGAGTTCTTTATTCAATTATTGTTATAAATTAAATAATGTAGATGTATCACATTTTGATACGAGTAAAGTAACAAATATGTCTAATATGTTTCATTATTGTCAAGAATTAACTTCAATTGATGTGTCACATTTTGATACAAGTAATGTAACAAATATGTCATTTATGTTTCAAGATTGTAGAAAATTATCTGATTTTGATGTAAGTAATTTTAATACATCAAAAGTAACTGATATGTTTGCAATGTTCAATGATTGTTATGCAATTACATCATTAGATTTATCTAAATGGAATGTTTCAAATGTTACAAGATTTGGAAATGGTATTTATGCATATGATGGAATGTTTATGAATTGTATTAATTTAGAAGAATTAGACATTAGAAATTGGAAATTGAATCTTAATGCAGATACTGGACATATGTTTTCACTATGTAGAAAGTTAAAACATATCTATGTAAATGAAGAATGGAATGGTAATTCTATTCCATTAGAAAAATCTAAATTGATGTTTGCAAGCTCAACTTTACTTCCTAATTATAATGAATCATATAAAGATTCAAGTAAAGCGCATTATGGTGAAGGTGGATATTTAACATATAAAGAAAATTAATAACCTAACAAAAAGTTAGGTTTTAATTTGATATAATTTATGTTAAAATTAATTTAGAGGTAAATAATATGACATTTTTAATGATAGAATTATTAATAATATTTGTTTTATTAATTGGAATAATACTTTTATTCTTATTTATTAGGAAAAAAGTAAGAGCCTTTTTGCTTGAATATTTTGGAACATCTTCATTGAAAGAAGCTATTGAAAAAAGTAAAATTACTGATAGTGAAACACCAAAAACTGTATATTCTATGGAGAATGTTTATTTAGATCAGATTAAAAAAGACTTTAAAGGACTTAATATTAATGAGCTTAAAAGTAGTGCTGAAATGAATATAAGAAATGTATTACATGCGATTGAAACAAAAGATATTTCTCTTTTAAAAAATAAGAATGATAGAATTTATGCTTATGCTACTAGTAAAATAGAAGACTTAAAAGATGGAGTATTTGTTTGTGATAATATTTCTTTTCATAAGACAGTATTAAGTAAATATGAAAAGCATAATGAAGTAGCAACTATGGAATTTCAAACATCTTTAGAATACTATACAAAAGATAATAAAAATATTTTAAGAAAAAAACAGACTAGATTTAAGACACAATTTATTCATGTTATAGATCAACAATTATATGGAGAAAATAAAATAAAAATATTAGGACTTAATTGCCATAATTGTGGAGCTCCGATTAAAGATATAGATAATAATAAATGTGAATATTGTAAAAGTAGTTTAGTTATACCACAAGTTGGAGTTGAAATGGTAAAAAGAATATGGTTTTTAAACAATTTAAAAGAGTATTAGAAAGGAATATTTATGAATAAGATAGTTTTAGTAGGATGTGGAAATGTAGGTATGGCTTATGCATATGCTCTTGTTAATCAAAAAACATATGTAGATGAACTTGTTCTTATAGATATAAATGTAGACAAAACAATAGGGGAAGCACTTGATTTAAATCATTGCCTTCCATATAGTCCAAACAAAATAAAAGTAAGTGTTGGCAATTATAGTGATTGTAAGGATGCTAAAATAGTTGCTATTTGTTGTGGAGCTAATCAAAAACCTGGAGAAACTAGAATGGATTTAATAAATAAAAATGCAAATATTTTTAAATCAGTTATTAAAGAAATTAAAAATAGTGGGTTTAATGGAATATATTTAGTTGCTACAAATCCACTTGATGTTATGACTTATTTAACACTTAAATATAGTGGAGCTAGTTATAAAAAAGTAATTGGTACTGGAGCTGCATTAGATACTGCTAGATTAAGATACATTTTAGGTGAAAAATTAAATATGTGTTCTAAAGATATAGATGCATACGTGATAGGTGAACATGGAGATTCTGAGTTTATTCCTTGGAGTAATGCTAATATTGCATTTAAAAAAATTAATGAATATTTAACTAAAGAAGAAATGAATGAAATAGAAAGTAGTGTTAGAGATTCTGCATATGAAGTTATTAAAAGAAAGGGAGCTACTTATTATGGAATTGGAGCTTGTATGGTTAGAATTACTAATGCAATTTTAGAAGATAAAAAAATAATACTTAGTGTTTCTAGTTATGATAAAAAATATGATACATGTATTTCTATTCCAACAATTGTTGGTATTAATGGAGTTCTAGATAAAATTGATATGCCTTTAAATGAAGAAGAAAAACAAAAATTATTGAATTCAATTAATATAATAAAAGAAGCTACATCTAAAGTTTTATAGGAAGTGATAATATGTTTAAAAATGATAAATTATTAATAGGAAAAAACTCTAAAAAAGAAGTTTATTTATTACCAAAAATGGCGAATCGTCATGGACTTATTACAGGAGCTAGTGGTAGTGGAAAAACAATTACTTTAAAAGTTATGGCTGAAAGTTTCTCTGAATGTGGTGTTCCAGTATTTTTAGTTGATGTTAAAGGTGACCTTGCTGGTATGGCATTTCCTGGTGAAATGAATGAAAATATTAGTAAAAGAGTTAAAAAATTAGAACTTGATGATTTTGAAGTTAAAAGTTTTCCAACAACTTATTATGATGTGTATGGTAAACTTGGTCATCCTATTAGAACAACACTTAAGTCAATTGGACCAAGACTTTTATCAAGAATGTTAGATTTAACAGATACTCAAGAAGAAATATTAGGTGTTGTTTTTAAAATAGCAGAAGATGAAAAATTAGAATTAATAGATTTGAATGATTTAGATAGTATTTTAGGATATGTTAATGAAAGAAGAAGTGAATATTCCTTAAAATATGGTAATATATCTACTCAATCTATTACATCAATAAAAAGAAGTGTAATTAATTTAAATGATGAAGGAGGTAACTTGTTTTTTGGACTCCCATCATTTGAAATTAAAGATTTTATGAAGTATTCAAGTGAAACTGGATATGGATATATTAATATATTAGATGCTCAAAGCTTATTTAAAACACCTACTACATATGTAGTATTATTACTATGGTTACTTACAACAATTTATAATGAACTAGATGAAGTAGGTGATCTTGATAAGCCAAGACTTGTATTTTTCTTTGATGAAGCTCATTTAATTTTTAGTGAAATGAAAGATAATGTTATTAAACAATTAATAACTATAGTTAAATTAATTAGATCTAAAGGAGTAGGAATATATTTTATTAGTCAAAGTCCTAGTGATATAAAAGATGAAATATTAAGTCAACTTGGTAATAGAGTTCAACATGTATTAAGAAGTTATACTAAAAGTGATGAGAAAAGTATTATAGTAGCGGCTAATTCATTTAGAAAGAATAGTGAATTTGATACAGAAGAAGCTATAAGACTTTTAGGTACTGGAGAAGCATTAGTATCTTTTCAAAATGAAAAGGGTGAACCTGAAATTGTAGAAAAAGTTACTATATTACCTCCACAAAGTAGAATGGGAACTATTAGTATAGAAGAAAGAAATGAAGAAATTAAAAATAGTAGACTCTATAATAAATATGAAAAATTAGTTGATGAAGAAAGTGCCCATGAAAAAATAAATAAAATAAATGATGAAAAACAAAAAAGAGAAGAAGAATTAATTCATGAAAAAGAAGATTTAAGAAGTAAAAAAGATATAGAAAAAGAATTAAAAAGGGAATTAAGTAATATTAAAAAAACTACTAGAAGTAGAAGAAAAACAACTGCACAAAAATTAGAAGATAAAATTATAAATAAAGGAACTACTAAATTAGTTAATTATGTATTTAAAAGGTTGTTTAAATAATTACATTTGACAAAATGTAATATTTAAAGATAAAATTATTTTAGAAAGGATTGGTTTTATGAAAAAGTATATTTGTGAATTTTTAGGAACTTTAACTCTTGTATTATTTGGTACAGGAATAGCAGTTTTATCTCATGGAGATTTAGTTGCTACATCACTTGCTTTTGGACTTGCAATTGTTGCATGTGCATATGCAATAGGAGATATTTCTGGATGCCATGTTAATCCTGCAGTATCACTTTCTATGTTACTTACAGGAAAATTAACTATTAAAGATTTTATTTGTTATGTAGTTTCTCAAATTTTAGGTGCAATTTGTGGAACAGCTATTTTATATGCAATACTTAATAATACTTTGATAGGAGTAGATAATTTAGGAGCAAATGGATATCATTTATTATCTTCTAATAATATTAGTTTATTTGGAGCTTGTATTACTGAAGTGATACTTACATTTATATTTGTATTTACTATTTTAAATGTAACTAAAGATGATAGTAAAGCTCAAGTTTCTGGACTTGTTATTGGTCTTACACTCACATTTGTTCATTTATTAGGAATAGGACTAACTGGTACATCAGTAAACCCTGCTAGAAGTTTAGCACCAGCTTTATTTTTAGGAGGACCTGCTTTAAAACAAGTTTGGGTATTTGTAGTTTTTCCATTACTTGGAAGTATTTTAGCAACTATTTTATTTAAATATTTACAAAATAATCCTAAAAAAAGAAGATTTTTATAGAAGGAGAAAATATGTCAAAAGTTTATTTTGCAAAAGAAATTACACCAGAAAGTTTAATAAAAATGTATGAAGTTTTAGGAGTAGATTTAAAAGGAAAAATAGCTATTAAGCTTCATAGTGGAGAAGATGGAAATCAAAATTATTTAAGACCAGATTTTATGAAGAAATTAGTTGAAAAATTGAATGCTACTGTTGTTGAATGTAATACTGCATATGATGGAGCAAGAACAAATAATAAAGATCATAGAGAGTTACTTCATAAACATGGATGGGATGAATATTATAATGTTGATTTAATGGATGAAGAAGAAGATATTGTATTAGATATTAAAGATGGTAAGGTTATAAAGAAAAATTATGTTGGCTCTCATATTAAAAATTATGATGGTATGCTTGTTTTATCTCATTTTAAAGGACACCCAATGGGTGGATTTGGAGGGGCTTTAAAACAATTATCAATAGGATGTGCATCACGCAAAGGAAAAGCTTATATTCATGGAGCTGGAACTACAGAAGATGCTGATTATGTATGGAGTCATTTACCAGAACAAGATGCTTTTTTAGAAAGTATGGCAGATGCTGCTAGTAGTGTTCATAATTTATTTAATGGTAATATTGTTTATATAAATGTTATGAAAAATATGAGCGTAGATTGTGATTGCTGTGCTGAAGCTGAAGATCCATGTATGGCTGATATAGGTATTTTATCTTCAACAGATCCAGTTGCAATAGATCAAGCTTGTATTGATTTAGTTAGAGGATCTAATGATAAAGGACGTGATCACTTCTTAGAAAGAGTTAATTCTAGACATGGAATTCATACAATTGAAGCAGCTAATGATTTAGGATTTGGAACTCGTGAATATGAATTAATAGAAATAGACTAGAAATAGTCTATTTTAGTTTGCTATAATAATTAATAGGTGGTTTTAATGAAAATTATTAATAAAGATGATTGTTATGTACAAAAAAGTGATTTTGAATATATTTTAGATACTTGTAATAATATTCCAAATGAAGTATTTAGAGAATATGTAGTATCATTAAATAATCCAAATGATTTTGTTAAAATTAATAATAAAGTTGCTTCTGAATATATAATTTTATCTAGTATTCCTTCTTTTGAAGAATTAAATAATTATTCAATTAGTAAAATAGATGAATTAATATTTAAAATAAAATTATCTATTTTTGATTCAATAGATAATAGTGAAGAAGAATTAAATAGTATAAAAGAAGAGATAAAAAGAAAAGATTATATATTAAAACAATTACTTGAAATACTAAAATATAAGTATAAAAAAAGTAATTTAAATTATCCAAATGTACCACTTGATAATAAAAGTGTTAGTAATGGTGTATATGAAGCATATAAATCAATAAATTCTGGAAAAGTATTAATTGAAATACCAGAAGATACTAATTTAAGTGAACTTGAAAATGATGAGTTTTGTACAGTAGCATATAATTTACTTATGCATGATGAAAGAGAAAAGAATGTAGAACTTAATATGTTTTATGATAATGGTTATTTAGTTATAGAAAATGTTAAAAATAAAATTAAGAAATTAAAATATAAATCAAGTTTATAACTTGATTTTTGTATGTAAAAAATGTATGCTTTATATATAGTAAGGTGAAGTAAGTGAAAAAGATTATCAATTTATTTTTATTGTTTATATTGTTGTTACCAATTGGTATAGATGCAATTACTCCGAAACCTACACAATATAATTTCTATAAAAAAGATTCTCTTGGTAATTATATAAATGATGCCAAATTTATTATTTATGATTCTAAAAATATAATAAATGAAAATGTTAATTTAGAATCTAATGGTAAATATTATTATAAAACTACTATAGAAGGGGACTATAATAAACTTATTAATTTATTATCTAGTGAGCATAAACAAATAATAAATAGTATTAATAGTTTAGAAGATTATGACTTGCTTGATAGTAAATATAAAATAATTAATCATAACACAATTACATATGATGAATATGTAGAGTCATTAAAAGATAATAATTCTTTAATAATAAGTTATATTCCAATGGATTTAGTAAATAATATAAACGTTCGAGCTGGTATATTTTTAAAACTCGAAGAAATTAAAACACCTAGTGGACTTAAAAAAGAAGAAGCTATTATACCAGCTAGATTAAATATTATATTGAGAATTAATAATAATCAAGTTGTATCTAGAACTGCTAGTGTTGAATTAGCTGATTATATACTAAAATATAATAAGGAATTAGATTATAATAATATATATGATGTTTATAAATATATAGATTCTAAAATAAAAGAAGATAAGGTTGATGATGTTACATATCTTACTGAATGTGGAAAAGTTAAGCATGATTTTAAAATTAGTTTTAATATACCTGTAGAACAAACAAGTAGTGGTGAATTAGAATCAACTTGTCATAATGAAACATTAATTGTTGATGAAAAAGGGAACGCTAACTTAGAAATTACTAGTAGTATTAATGATAGTAATAAATTAAATATTAAAAAGGGAGATACTGTTAAATTTAAAACTACAGTTAGAAATATTGGAAATAGTCCATCTTATAATAATGTTATTACGTCTTTAATACCTTCTAATCTTGAATATGTAAGTGGTAGTGCTAGTAATGATGGTGAATATATAGATAATAGTGTTGTTTGGAATATAGATTATTTAGATAGTGAAAAAGAAGAAACATTAGAGTATGAAGTAAAAGTATTAAATGAAAGTGGTAATAAATTAATAATTAATAGTAATATAAAGAGTGATGAAATAGAAGAGATTAAGTCTAATGATAATGAACTTATTTCTGAAGTAATAGAAAATCCAAAGACTGGTCAAAGTAGTTATATTGTTATATTTTTTACTTTAATTATTTCTATAGTAGTATTTATTTTAGTTAAAAATAAAAGAATATTATAATAAAAATAGTTATTAATATAGCTATTTTTTCTTTTAAAAAAAGTATATATGTGTTAAAATATATTATGGAGGATATTATGAATAAGGTAACTATTATTATTACAGTTATATTTTTGATATTAGGTTGTCTTTTATATGTTTTATTTGTTGTACTTAAGAACAATAAAAAGAAACAAATACTTAGTAATATAGATAGACTTACTACAGAAAAGAATTTAATAATATCAGCTCCATTAATGACAGAAATTGCTAAAGCGTCAAAACTTGTTAATAATAAAAAGATGGAAAAGCAAGTAGATGAATGGAATAAAAGATTTAAAGAATTAGAAGAAACTGATTTACCTAGTTTAACTGATAAATTAATTGAAGTTGAAAATTTTTGCATGAATAAAGAGTATGATAAAGCTAATGATGGTATAAATGAAGTTGAAAAGAATATTTTCTTAGTTAGAGCTAAATCAGATAAACTATTAAATGAAATAAGAGAATTAACAGAAAGTGAAGAAAGAAATAGAGAAGCTATTACAAAACTAAAAAGTATTTATAGAGAAATTGTATTTAAATATAATAAAAATAAAAATGATTATCAAGATGTATCTAATAGAATAGAATTACAATTTGAAAATATTAATAAATTATTCAGTGCTTTTGAAGTATCTGTTCAAAATAAAGAATATGAAGAATTATCTAAAATAGTAAAAGCTTTAGATGATATGATTAGTAATATTAGTATTGTTATAGAAGAAGCACCAACTATTGTTATGATGTCTACGATGATATTACCTAAAAAAATGAAAGATATTAAATCTATTAGTACTAAAATGACTAGAGATGGTTATAATTTAGAATATTTAAATATTGATTATAATATTGAAGAAACTAATAAAAAAATTGGTGAAATAATGGATAAATTAAATGTTCTTAATTTACAAGATTCAATATTTGAATTAAAAACACTTCTTGATTATTATGAAGGATTATATAGTGATTTTGATGAAGAAAAGAGAAGTAAAAAAGAATATGAAAGAGGACTAATTAATATAAGTGAAAGACTTAGTAAAGTTACATCAATTATTAGAAATCTATATTCAGAAATTGATAATATTAAAGATACATATGATTTAACTAATGATGAAATAGTAGTAATAGATGAAATTAATAAAGATTTAATTAGTGTTAAAGATAGCTTTAAACTAGTAAATGATAGATCTTTATCAAAAGTAATGCCTTTTTCAAAACTAGCTAGTGAGTGTGAAATAGTAGCTGTTAATTTATCAAAAGTTGAGGATAAATTAGAAACTACTCTTAAAAATTTAGGTAGTTTAAAAGAAGATGAAGCAAGAGCAAGAGATCAATTATATGAAATTAAAACAATTATTAATAATTCTAAATATAAAATAAAAGATTATAATTTACCAATTATTCCAGATAAGTTTTATGTAGAATTAAAAGAAGCATATGATGCTGTTAAAGAGATAAATGTTGAAATAGATAAAAAACCTATTTCAATTAAAACATTAAATTTAAGAGTTGATACTGCAAGAGATTTAGCATTGAAACTATATCAAACAACATCAACTACTATATCAAGTGCTGCTATGGCTGAAATGGCAATTGTTTATGGTAATAGATATAGATCAAGTAATAAAGAAGTTGAAAAGGGATTAAATGAAAGTAGTAAAGCTTTTTATAATGGTGAATATAAAGAAGCATTAGAAATAGTTTTAAATACATTAAATATTGTTGAACCAGGAATTCATAAAAAAATAATAAACAAGATGGAAAGTTAGGTGTATAAAGTGGCAAAAAGAAAAAAACAAAAAACTGAAAAAAAAGGTTTTCAATATGGAAATGAATTAATAGGATTATTACTTATATTATTATCATTAGTTGGTCTTGGTTCATTTGGTATAGTTGGAGAACTTATTAAGAAATTTGCTGTATTTATGTTTGGATCATGGTATTTCTTATTTTTGGGAGTTACATTATTACTAGGCATTTATATGATTGCTAAAAGAGGGAAGATTAATTATTTTACTGCTAGATTAATTGGTGTTTATACAATTATCTTAGTTATTTTACTTTTCTCTCATATTAGATATATAAGTGGTAATGAACTTAAAGGAAAAGAAATTCTTACAACAACTATGGCAAATGTTGAAAATGCATGGCAAAATGATAATGATATTGCAATAGATAATACTGGTGGTGGAATGACTGGAGCTGTTTTTTCATGGTGCCTTACTTCACTATTTGATGTAGAAGGTGCTTATGTTATAATGGGTGCTTTATTAATATTTGGTATTATTATGATATTTGATATAACTCTTGTAGATATAGGAAGAGCAATATCTAATGCATTTAAGAGCTTATTCTATAAAGACGATGATGATGAAGAAGATGATGACGAAGAAAAAGTATCTAAAGTTAAATCTTCTAAATTAGAATTAGAACCAGAAACAGAAGAAGTACCTGAAAAGAAATTAATTATTACAAGTGTTGAAGATTTACCTTCACATAAAGAAAATATAAATGTTGAAGCTAAAAAAGAAGAGAAAATTATTCCTGATGATACACCTCATAAATATGTTAAGCCTTCAATTGATTTATTAGATTTAAATACTAATAAAACTAAAGCTAATTCTACAGAAAAAATAAATGAAAATACTAAAACTTTACAAAGAGTATTTAGAGATTTTGGTATGGAAGGTAAAGTTGTTGAAGTTCATGTAGGACCAGCAGTTACTCAATATGAAATGATATTTGCTAAAGGTACTAGACTTAATAAAGTAGTTAGTATTTCACGTGAAATAGCATTAGCACTTGCTGCAAAAGATGTTAGAATTCAAGCACCAATTCCTGGAAAAGATAGAGTTGGTGTAGAAATTCCAAATCAAAATATTTTACCAGTTTCTATGAGAGAAATTATGGAAGCAATGCAAGCTAATAAAAAATTAGAAAATTCTATTTTAGCTGCTCCATTAGGTAGAGATATAATGGGTGAAGTTAAATATGTTGAAATAAATAAAACACCACATATGTTAGTAGCTGGAGCTACTGGTAGTGGTAAATCTGTTTGTATTAATAATATAATTCTTTCTATGCTTATGAGAACAACACCAGATGAAGTAAAAATGGTATTAGTAGACCCTAAAAAAGTTGAGTTTAGTGTATATGAAGGAATACCACATTTACTTACACCAGTTGTAACTGATCCTAAAAAAGCAAATGCAGCATTACAAAAAATAGTTGTAATGATGGATGATAGATTTGAAACTTTTAAAAATACTGGTACTAAAAATATTACAACATATAATGAATATATTGAAAGAGAACTTAAGAAAAAACCAGATTGTGGTTTAAAGAAAATGCCATATATATTAGTAATAATTGATGAGCTTGCTGACTTAATGCTTGTAGCAGCTAAAGAAGTTGAAGAATCAATTATGAGAATTACACAACTTGCTCGTGCTGCTGGAATTCATTTAATTGTAGCAACTCAAAGACCATCAACAGATGTTATTACTGGTGTTGTAAAATCAAATATACCAACACGTATATCATTTGCAGTATCTTCTTCAATTGATAGTAGAACAATTCTTGATATGGTAGGAGCAGAAAAATTACTTGGTAGAGGAGATATGTTATATAAACCAATGGATGATAATTCTCCAACTCGTGTACAAGGAAGTTTTGTATCTGATGGTGAAATAGCAAGAGTAGTAGACTTTGTTAAAAATAATAGTAGTACAGTTAAATATGATGAAAGTTTTGAAAACATGACTGCTTCAAGTGGAAAAACATCTGCTGGGGGAAGTAGTGAAGAAAAAGATGTGTTATATGAAGAAATACTTGATTATGCTATTAGAACTGGAAAAATAAGTACATCATTAATTCAAAGAAAATTTAGTATTGGATTTAATAGAGCAGCTAGATTAATTGATCAATTTGAAAGCGATGGAGTAGTTGGACCAGCAAAAGGATCTAAACCAAGAGATGTTCTTGTCTCTTATCAAGATGAAGGGGAAAGTGAAGAATGAAAAGGAAAGGTTTAGTTGTTATACTAGTAGTATTAGTTATTACTTTAGGCATAATATTATTTGTTGTATTTAATAAAGATAAATCTAATATTGATAATAAGAGTAATACTAATACATCTAATAATCAAAATGCATTAGAAGCAAAAGATGAAGAAATAATTAATACAAATGATGATGTAAATATTGGTACTATTGATGAAGTAGAAGAAGGATGTAATCATAGTATTGTGGATAATAAACTTGAAGATAATAATGGCTATATAAAGTGTTTAAATGGTAAAATGTATTATTATTCAAAATCATCAAATAAGAAATTATATGATGGTAAATATAAAGATTTAAGTATAGTTAATGATAAATACTTAACAGGATATAATTCTAATGAAGAAGATGAAAATCAAGAAGCATTTTTACTAGATAGAAATACAGAAAAAATTTATTTACAAGATAAAAGTGATGATGTAGAATGGAAAATTTACTATAAAGAAGTTGATGGTAATATTGTTTTATATCATGAATGTCATGCAACTTGTAGTGATAAAATAGGAAAAGTATACACTAAACATTTAAAAATATTAGCATCAGAAAATTTTGAATATACTTCATTGAATAATGGTTTTAGAATATGGAAGTATGGCACTAATATTGTAAATGAGTATGATTTAAATAGTAAAAATGTTAAAACTATTGATAAATACAAGAAAATTTTAGGTATAGCTAATTCCTATATCTTATTTGAAGATAATAATGTACTTAAACTTGTAGATAATAATGATAAAATTATTGAAATTATTAAAATGAATAACAATGAAGAATTTTATTATATGAATGATTCAAAAAAACAATATATAAACATTTATATAATTGATAAGAGTTTATCTATTGATGATTATTGGAATAATTGTAAAAAAACAAATGATTGTGAATATGAAAGCTTAAATGAAATGAAAGATGCATTAGGAGGTATTCAATTAGGATATGCATATTCATATGATTATGTTAATAATAAAATAACAAAAGAAATTATATATTTTGATTAAAAGGAGGAAGTATGCCAACAATTCATATTGAAAGTCAAAAAAAAGATATTGCTCCAAGAGTACTTATGCCTGGAGATCCTAATAGAGCATTTTATATAGCAAAAAATTATTTAGAAAATGCTAGGTTAGTAAATAAAGTAAGAGGAGAACTCGCTTTTACTGGAAAATATAAGGGAGTAGATGTTACAATATTCTCAAGTGGTATGGGTATAGGTAGTATGGGAATATATAGTTATGAATTATTTAATGACTATAATGTAGAATCAATTATTAGAATAGGTACTGCTGGTAGTTATGATCCTGAACTTAAAGTTTATGATATATTACTAGCAGATAGTGTTTATTCAAAAACATATTTTGATGAAGAAGCAGGACATGAAAATATAGAAATAATAAATACATCTTTTGAATTAAATAGTACTATTATGGATACTGCTTTATTAAAAGGTATGAAAGTAAAGCAAGGTAGAGTTCATACTACTGAAGCATTTTATACTGAAAATAAAGATTATTCTAAATTCATAGAACTTGGATGTAAAGCTGTAGAAATGGAAACATATGCTCTTATGTATAATGCTAAAAAGTTTATGAAAAAAGCAACAGCGTTACTTACAATTAGTGATAATTTAATTACCCATGAAGAAATAGACTCAGAATCAAGAGAAAAGAAATTAAATGAAATGATAGTTCTTGCATTAGAATCAATTATAAAAAAATAATTTTTTGTAAATACTAATAAAAGAAGATAATCATTATCTTCTTTTTAAAACTGGAGGTGAATGATGGAATACAAAAAAATATTAAATAATAATTATACATTACATTTAATAAATACAGATAGATTTAAGACATTAAATATAGTTGTATTTTTTACTAAAGAGTTTAATAAAAATGATATAGCATATGGTAGTATGCTTGCCAACAATTTAGTATATACTTCAAAAAAATATAATACTAAAAATAAAATGGCTATAATTGGTGAAGATTTATATGGTGCTAGAGTTTCTTCTTCTTTTGGAATAAATGGAAAGCTTGAATCATTTATTTTTTCTCTAGATTTTGTTAATCCTAAATATACAGAAGATAAGTATTTAGAAGAATCAATAGATTTCTTAAAAGAAATAATATTTAATCCTAATGTAAAAGATAAAAAATTTGAAAGTAATAGTTTTGATATAATCAAAAATGATATTAAGTCAAATATTAATTCTATTAAAGATAATCCTAATTTATTTGCGGGAATTGAATATTCTAAAATAATGTATAAAGGAACCCCTAGTTCTTATAGTAGTTATCCTACTTTAGATGATTTAGAAAAAGTAACACCATCATCTTTATATAGATTTTATAAAGATTTGTTTAATGGAAACTATAAAATTGATATAGTTTGTATTGGTGAATTACCAAATAATCTAACAGAAGTAATAAGTAATAAATTTAATAGTATTAAAACAAATGATAAAAAATTAACACTAACTATTAATCATAAATATCCTAATAAGATAGAAACAAAAATAGATACTCTTAAGTTTAATCAATCTAAATTATATATTGGTTATAGATTACTTGATATGTCTTATTATGAACTTAATTATGTACTTAGAGTATATAATACTATTTTAGGTACTATGAATGATTCGTTATTATTTAATATTGTAAGAGAAGAACATTCACTATGTTATACAATAGGTTCATATGTATCTAAATATAATCCATCTTTAACTATATATGCTGGTATTAATAAAATAAACTATGAAGAAACTGTTAGATTAATTAAAGAATGTGTTAATTTAATGAGTGATAAAAAAACAGTTGAAACTTTATTTGAATCAGCTAAAAAAACAATTAATACATATCTAAATACTTATTATGATGATGTTATATCACAAGTAAATACATATTATAATAGAGAATTTGAAACTATAGATGATATTGAAACTATAAAAGAAAAGATTAATGAAGTTAAAATTGAAGAAGTAATTAATTTAAATAAAAAAATTAAATTAAGTACAATTTATATGTTAAAGGGGGATAATAATGAATAAATATACATTTGAAAAAGTTAATGAAGATATATATTATGAAAAACTAAATAATGGACTTGAAGTATTCTTATATCCTACAAATAAAACAAAAAACTTTTATATATCTATTTCTGTTAAATATGGGGCTAGTATAACAAAATATAAAATAAAAGATAAAGTATATGATATTATTCCAGGAAGTGCCCATTTTTTAGAACATAAAGTTATGGCTTTATCTGAAAATAAAGAAATATCAAATAGAATTAATTCTTTTGGTAGTCTTGCTAATGCATGGACTAATTATAAAGGAACAAATTATAATATATTTGGTAGTATTAATTTGATTGAAAACTTAAAACTATTGTTAGATATATTCTATAATACTGATATTAATCCTAAAAATGTTGAAGAAGAAAAAGGTATTATTGGTGAAGAAATAGATATGTATAAAGATCAAATAAATAGTTTGATGAGTGAACATTTATTTAAAAATGTATTTAAAAATTCTTATGTTAAAAATACTGTTGTTGGAGAAAGAAGTGATATAGAAAAAATTACTTCAGAAAGTTTAAATAGAGTATATAATGATTATTATGTTCCAAATAATACTTTTATAGTTGTGACAGGAAGTTTTGATGTTATGGAAGTTATGAATACTATAAAAGATTATATTTATAAACTTAATTTAAAACCAAAAGAATTACCAAAAACAATTAAAGAAAAAGAAAATGATAAAGTAAATATTGCATATGAAGAAATTAATAAAGATAGTGAAAATATAAGAGTAAAATATGCAATTAAAATAAAGAAAAGCTTATTTAGTTTAAAAAATGATATATTATTGAGATATTATTTAAATATAATTCTTTCTAATAATTTTAGTCCAACATCATCTTTATATGAAAAATATAAAAATGAAAACGTTATAATAAATATGGGTGCTTCTGCTAATATAATAGATGATTACGTGTTAATTGTAGTAAGTGCTGTATGTAAGGATGCTAATGTATTTTTAGATAATATTTCTAAAGATATAAAGAAAATAAATATAAGTTCAGAAGAATTTGAAAGAAAGAAAAAACTATTTTTAAAATCATATATTTTAGATTTTGATAATATAGAAGATGTTGAATATAATATAGTTGATTTTATGCTACTTGAGGGTAAAGTTAATTATAACGAGTATACTGATATTATTAATATGGATTATAAAATTGCAAAAGATATAATAAAATCATTAAATTTTGATAATATTAGTATAATTAAAACTGTTAAATAGCTATTATATTATTGTATAAATAAAAAACTATTGATACAATTAATTTATAAAGTAGAAAGGAAGTATATATGAAAAAAGGATTTACTCTTGTTGAGTTACTAGCAGTAATAGCAATACTAGCAATACTCGTAATTATAGCGCTACCTAATGTAATGGGTATGTTTAATACAGCAAAACAAAATAGTTTTAATACAGAGGTTAAAGAAATTTATAAGACTGCTCAACAAAAATGGATAATGAATAATATGAGTGGAGCTGCTTCTAATGTTATATTTAGACGTGTTAATGGAAAATATCAATATTATGATACTGACAATAGAGAATGGAAAGAAACTTCAGATGCAAAACTAATGTTAGATTTAACAGGAAGAACACAATTAGATTTTCGTATTGAGTTCGATAGTGCTGGAAAAGTTACATCTTATAAAGCAAGTGATGGAACATTTTACTATGCATCAGGAAATGTTAATGATTTAAAAGTTGAAGATATTGGAGCTACAGGAAAAGGATTTACAGGTAAATGGGCAGATACAGATAAGTTACCATATTGTACTTCATCTGAAAAGTGTGAAGTAGATACATTTCTAGATTCATCTAGTGTTAATCCATTAGCACGTTAGTACAAAATTTTAAAACAATATAAATTATTATATTGTTTTTTTAATGTCTAAATTTATTGAATAAAATATTAATTAATGTTAAAATTTTAATGTATGATATGAAGGTGAAAAAAATATGAAGAATAAAAAAGGATTTACACTAGTCGAGTTACTTGCAGTTGTTGCAATACTTGCAATACTTATGATAATAGCATTACCAAATGTAATGAAATTATTTAGAAAGAGTACAGAAGAAACAATGCTAATACAAGAAACTGAAGTATTAGATG
>CACYLI010000019.1 GCA_902775285.1 uncultured Erysipelotrichaceae bacterium
TCTAGACTATTTATATTTCCACAATTAAATATAATATAATTAACTTTAAAATTATTAATTAAATCTATAGACCATCCCATATGATCAAAGTCCCCATGTGTAAGTATTAAATAGTCTATTTTTTTAAGACCTATACTTTTAAAAAATGGAATAATTTCACTATTCATCTTATTAGTACCATTAATATTACCTCCAGTATCTATTAAAATACTTTTATTATTAGTTACTATTAAAGTAGAATCTCCTTGATCAACATCTAAAAAATAAACAGTATTTTTATTATCAAAATATGGTTTGAAATACAATAATAAAATTAGTACTATAAACAATATTTTTAATCTATAATACTTTTTTATCATTAAAATAAGTAATAAATAGTATATTAATATATAAAATAGATTTATTTTAGAAAATATAATATTTATATTTATAATTCTAGAACTAATATTTGAAATAGTTTCCATTATATTAGTAAATACATTTAAAAAAAATGAAATTTTAGGAAATATTATTGTTAATAAAGATAAAGGGAAAATAATATAAGAAACGAAAGGAATAAAAATAAGATTATTAATAAACCCTATTATATTTATTTCATAATTCATATTTATAATTATAGGAAAACTTGATAAAAATGAAATAAAACTTACATATAAAAGACTACTTTTATTTTTATTTTCATTATTTAATAATATAAAAAATGAAATAATAAAAGATAATAAGAAACCAGTATTATAAATATATAATGGATTAATTATTATTAAAATAAAAAATGTTATATATAATAAATGTTTTGGTTTAATAAATAAATAATGTATTTTATTAATTGAAGATAAAATAAAAAAAATTGTTGCTCTTAAAATAGATGGAGAAAATGATGCTAAAAAAGAATAAAATAGTAATAAAATGCTTGTAATTATAAAAGACATTTTTTCATTACATTTAATTCTATTTAATAAATACATTATAAGACTAGAAAACATAGATACATGTAATCCAGATAAAGCAAATAAATGCGTTACTCCATTAATTCTATAATTGTTATAAACATATCCATCAATACTTGATATATCACCCAATATAAATGCATATAAATAAGTTTTATATTTAATACTAAATATTCTTTTATAAATATAATTTTTAATTCTTATAAAAATATTTTTATTACTCTTAATTTTATAAATTTTTTTAATATTTAAAGTATATTTTATATTATTACTACTTAAATATTTTTTATAATTAAAAACATTTGGAATAGTATTGTTATTTGCTTCTTTTATTGTTCCATTTATTCTTACTTTATCACCTAAGTTAAAACTATTAACAAAATAATTTTTATCACTTTTATTCTCAAAATAATAATTTCCAATTATATGATTATCAAAGTATATTTTAATATAATCATTATTAATCTTATAATTAATAATTTTTAAATCAAATTCTTCATCTGATAAATTATATTTACACATAATTTTATAACTATTTATATAAATAATTATATATATGAAACTAATAATTAGTAATGAATAATATAAAAAATTAGATAGTAATATTTTCCTTAATTTTAGAGAAAAGTGCTTCACTTATTCCACTTACATTTACTATTTCTTCTATACTTTTAAATCCACCATTATTAGTTCTATATTCTATAATTGCATTTGCTTTAGCATCTCCTATACCTTCTAGTGTCTTAAGTGTATTAATATCAGCTGTATTAATATTTATTTTTTCAACGTTATTTTGATTTTTATTATCTTCTTTGATACATGCATCATTTTTAACTTCTTCACATACACATGGAGTTTCAATAACTATAGTATTATCTTTCTTTGCTTCTTCTATTTCTTTAGAAGAATATACCATTACAACATCTCCATCATTTAATACTTTAGATAAATTAATAAATCTAGTATTTGCATCTTCTGTTACACCACCAGATGCATTAATTGCATCTATAACTCTTGAATTTGTTTTTAATTTATACACTCCCGGAGTAGTAACAGAACCTTTAACATCAATATAAATAAATTCATTTGTATCAATTACTTCTTTTGCTACTATTTTATTATTATTCTTTTCATTTTTTTCAATATGTTTAATTATTGTTAATAAATAAACAAAACCAGCAACAAATATTAATATTATTATTGTAGGAAATATTAGTTTTTTAAAATCAAACTCAATATTATTTAAATAATCCAAAAAATCATCCATTATTTTCCTTTCATATCCCTCTAATAATATTATCTACTATAAATATTAAAAACACTTCTTTTAAAATAAAAAAAGAGCTTTCGCTCTTTAAAACTTAAGATAATTCAACAGGTTTATTTTTATAACTTAATACTAAATAGCCAAGTGAGAATGCAACAAGAGTTACCATTAATAACACAGCAACATTTTCAACACCAGTTTTAGCATTAACTGTTAATGTATGAGTACCACTTAATTTACCATCTACATATTTACCACCAGTAATAACATTTTGATATAATCCAGCATTTGGACTATAAATTCTACCTCTATTACTACTTGGGCTAAATGTTGTCACATCAGCTTCTAAGTTAACAACCACACTACCAAGTTTAGCTTTCTTAGAAATTTCTATGTAATATTCTCCACCATTTTCTACATCAGCAATAACAGTTCCATCTTTATTAACAATTTTTACACCATCAAGTTGATCTTTTAATGAAATATTAACATTACTTCCTGATAAAGCTGAATAACTTACTTTATATGGTCCGAATCTATAACCACTATCAGTAGTTGTAAAATTATCATCTCCATCTACATTGATTTTAGATGATAGATATGTAGGATTTCCATATCCGCTATGTTTTCCTTTTTCTTTTATATAATATTGATAAATTTTATTTAGTTCAGGAGCATTTAGTATTCTATCTCCAAGAGTTACTTGTTCTGTTTCACTAATTTCAAATTTAGCATTATTTACATACCATACTGCATATTGAATTGTTCCATATACATAACTTTCAATATAATCATCTATTTCATCATCACTAATGCTATCTTTTTGACTTTGTCCATATCCAAGTGAACCATCAGCAATTAATCTTCTTAAAAATAAATCGTTTGATAATCCCTTTTGTAAATTAATAATTTCTGTTTTTAAAGTATCTTTATTAACTCCAGCTAATTCTAAAGTTCTATCAAGTGATATTGTTGGATAACTATGTTCTAAAATCCATAAAGCATCTTCATAATTTGAACCAACTTTATCTAAATCTCTTACACTATATAAATCAAATAATGGTGATGTAGCTGATACAAGTCCACTTTTATTAACACTTACGGGTTGATTAACTGTTCTTGCTGTTTGATTAAACTTACGAATAGATGTAACAGTAAATGTTACTGTATTATCAGTTGTTAAAAGTGTAGCTAAAGCTTGAGAATCATTTTCAAAAGAATGTGTAAAAGTTAAATCCTCAATATAAACATTGTCAGATAAATAAGCATTATATAAATCTTTATTGTTTGTAATAACTGCTTGTAACATAAATCTAAGTACATTTTTAGCAGCTGTAACATCTTGATGATCAGCCATCCATGCACCTAATTCATTAATGAATTGAACTGATTGATCTAAATTTGAAGCATTTATATTAACTGGATTTGAAAGTAATCCATAAAAAGGATATTTTTTTTCTGCATCTAAGCAATATCCAGTAAACCAGTTACCTAAAACGCTTTTAGGATCACTATCTTGTGTATAACCACCTGTAAAAAGTGCTGTAACACCTGCTGGTTTTAATTCTTCTTCTAAATCAGTTAAGATGATTTTTTTAAGCATTCCTTCTCCAAACATACAATTTTGAACTGTACTTGTTGGACCAGATGAAGTATTAGCTCCATATATTTCACAAGTAGAACCATTAACAGCAAATTGAATTCTACTAAAATCAAATGGTTCACTATTAATTGCTCCCATTTTTGAATTTGTTGATGGTACATTTACTGGTGTTTTAGATGCATCACCAAAAGGAATACCCAACATTGTAGTTTGTGCATTAACATTTACTGCAAATAAAGATGCTACAAATAATGTTAATACACTTAATAATAATTTCTTTTTCATTTTATTGTAACTCTCCTTTACTCTATATAATTAATTCTAGCATTATTTTAAAAAAAGTACAATAAAAAAAGAAAATTTCTTTCAAAATTTTCTTTATATTTTATTCTTCTTCATTTTTAGAAGGTTTTCTATCATTTTTTTCTTCTTTTGGAAGTAATTCTTTTCTAGATAAATTAAGTTTACCTTTTCTATCATATCCAGTTGCTTTAACAACTATTTCATCCCCAACTTTAAGAATATCACTTGGGTGATTAACTCTCTTATTATCAAGTTGAGATACATGAACTAATCCTTCACAACCCGGCCAAAGTTCAACAAAAGCTCCAAAATCTTCTATTTTTACTACTTTAACAGTATATACTTTTCCAATTTCAACATCTTTTGTTATATCTTCAATCATCTTTATTGCTCTATCTAAAACATCTTTATTCATATGATAACAAATTACATTTCCATCATCATCAATATCAATTTTAACAGCATCTTTATGATTTACTGATGTAACATTACTTGATTCTAAAATAATCTTAGTAATTGTTTCTCCACCTTTTCCAATAACATCTTTAATCTTATCAGGGTCAATCTTCATAGTTCTAATCTTAGGTGCATATTCACTTAATTCATGTCTTGGTTCTGGTATTGTATTTTCCATAACATCTAAAATTTGCATTCTTGCTTTATGAGCAGCAGTTAATGCTTCTCTTAATACACTTTCAGTAACACCTTTAATCTTAATATCCATTTGAAGTGCTGTTATACCTTCTCTAGTACCAGCTACTTTAAAGTCCATATCTCCCATATGATCTTCAAGGCCTTGAATATCAGTTAAAATTGTATATTTAGAATCACAAGTTCCATCTTCAGTTATAAGTCCCATTGCTATTCCAGCTACTGGAGCTTTAATTGGTACACCAGCTGCCATTAATGACATACATCCAGCACAAATACTAGCTTGACTAGATGAACCATTACTTTCTAATACTTCAGAAACAACTCTTACAGTATATGGAAATTCTTCTTGTGAAGGCATTACTTGTAATAAAGCTCTTTCAGCAAGTGCTCCATGTCCAATTTCTCTTCTACCTGGAGCTCCATATCTACCTGTTTCACCAACACTAAATGCAGGGAAATTATAATGGAATATAAACTTTTTAGAATCTTCTAGTCCTAATCCATCTAGAATTTGTTCTTCATTTTGAGCTCCTAGTGTAGTAATTGCTAATGCTTGAGTTTGTCCTCTTGTAAATAATGCACTACCATGAGTTCTTGGAAGTAAATCTACATCAGCAGATAATTCTCTAATTTCATCCATTTTTCTTCCATCAGGTCTTATATGTTCATTAGTAATTAATCTTCTTACTTCTTCTCCTTCAATTTGATCAGCAACCTTTTTAACTAATTTTAAGTTTGCTTCTAATTCTTCTTCACCTTCATGGTTTTCTGTATACTTATCAAGTGCCATTTGTTTAACTTCATCTATTCTTGCATACTTTTCTAATTTATCTTTAATTTGAATAGCAGCAATCATTTCTTCTTTAATAGTATCTTCTACTTCACTTCTAAGTTCATCTGGAATATTAGCAAGTACTACTTCAATTTTTTCTTCACCTATTTCACTAATAATATCTTCTTGAATCATACATAATTCTTTAACAGCTTCATGACCAAACATTAATGCTTCAAGCATTTCTTCTTCACTAACTTGTTTAGAACCAGATTCAACCATATTAATAGCTTCTTTTGTACCAGCAACTGTTAAATCAATAGTACTTCTTTCCATTTCTTCACATGTTGGATTAATCTTTAATACACCATCAATTTTACCAACTTTAACTCCAGAAACAGGTCCTTCAAAAGGAATTGGTGATATTCCTAAGCAAAGAGATGTTCCAAATAAAGCTGTCATTTCTGGTGTTCTATCTGGATCAACACTTAAAACAGTATTAACTACTTGTACTTCATTTCTAAAGTTTTCATCAAACATAGGTCTAATAGGTCTATCAATAACTCTAGCAGTTAATGTAGCCTCATCTGTTGGACGACCTTCCCTTTTAATAAACCCACCTGGTATTTTACCAACAGAATATAATTTTTCTTGATATAAAATTGTTAATGGAAAAAAATCAGCAGTTGAAACATTATTACTCATAACACAAGTAGATAATATAACTGTATCATCATATCTAACTAAAACAGCTCCTCCCGCTTGTTTAGCAAGTTCTCCATGCTCAACAACTAATTTCCTACCTTGAAAATCATATTCAAATACTCTTTTCATTACTTCACTCCTTCCAAAAATAAAAGACACTTAAAACAAGTGCCTACTTTCTTAAATTTAATTTTTTAATAAGTTCACGATATCTTTGAACATCTTCACGTTTAAGATAATCTAATAAACTTTTTCTTTTACCTACCATTTGTAGAAGTCCACGATTTGTATGATAATCATGAGCATGTTCTTTCATATGTTCTGTAAGTCTATTAATTCTTTCAGTTAAAAGAGCAACTTGAACTTCAACACTTCCTGTATCTCCTTTACTTCTAGCAAATTCAGATACTATAGAATTTTTCTTATCTTTACTTAAAGCCATTATAAAATTCTCCTTTCTTTTATTATAATCCGTTAGTTCTGAGTAAGAAAGCGAAAGGTTTTTTCAAACCAAGAACAAACTTCTAGTTAATAATACTATAAAATAACTAAAAAATCAATATTTAATTTATAAATTTATTCATTTGAAAGATCAACTTCTGGCATAGAATTTATCATATTACCGAAATCAGCTATTTCATCCATCATTTCATTAATCTTCGTATTTAATAAATTAATTGCCTCTATAAATTTATATATTCTTTCAATTGTTTCTTCAATAACAGCTATTTCTGCTTCTGCTTCTGCTATTTTAGCTTCACATTCGGCTTTATATGGATAAATTGTTCCTTTTATTGGATATTTATGTTCAGTATCCCAATTATCAAAATAAATGATTTCTTCTTTTTTATTAGCCTTTTCCCTTAAAATACTAATTGTATAATAAAGTGTTCTTTTTTGTTCATTTAATTCAGGTATCTTTGTATCATCTATAGGTAAATCTTCTCCAAATTCATTTATTATTTTATTTAATTCTTCATTAATTCTTGCTTGAATGTCACTAGCAAGAGCTTCTCTAGCTTCATAAAAAGATACAAAATTATCTAATCTAGGTTTTACAAAATCGTTCCATGATTCACTTTGTATATCTCCATTATTATATAAAACTTTTAATTTTTTTAATACAGTTTTAGAATCAGATATTTCATTATTTAAATAATTATTTAAATCTTTCAAAGATGCATCTATATTTTCACCACCTATTGAGCCAAGTCTTCCAGCTTCTACATTATCTTTAATATATTTGGTTATAGAACCTCTAAATTCTTCTAAATCAGAATTTGTATGAACAGCAATGAAATCATTTAAATCATTTTGTTTATCAAAAATTGGTAAATCACTCTTTCCTGGAACTATATCTGTTAATCCAATTTCTAATCTTGTATATCTTTCTAATAAATCTCCAATCATTTTAATTTCATTTTGTGCTTTAGCATCTAAAAAATTAGCTGTACTAGACATAAGAGCCATACTATTATATATTCCACTAGGAAAATACTCTGAACCAGCATTTTCATTAATTTCAAATGATCTATTATTTTTTGCATTACCAATAGACTTATATACATCATTAGCATCATTAACAATGCCTTTATATTTTATAGATATTACACTATCCATCAAACCCGATAATTGTTCATAATTATCTTTAGTTACTAATCTTGCTCTTAATAAATCAGTTCCACTAGTATCAACTTTATACTGAGAAGAAGCATCTTTAATTATATCCCAACAAGTTTTTCTTCCACTATTTTGATTTTTTTCACCATTTATATATACTTTAAAAGGCCATTTAACATATGTTCCATCATAAGATTTTGTAGTTAAACTATCCAAACCATCTTTACCAAATCCTAATAAAAGAGATAAACCTCCTTTTTGGAAAAAAGTATTATATGTTCCTGTATGATCAGTTCTTGATATAGCACCTATAACAGACAAATCATGATATTCATCACTTATTTTTTTAGTTTTATCATCAGATTTATTAATTTCTGGTATATGTATAAATATACTACCCGAATTATTCATATTCTTAAAAGCTCCATCTAAAACCTTGTCCATTGTGTGAGAACCTTCAAAAAATTTCCATAATTCATTTGATAAACTTGCTATTATTTTTGGTTTCTCTCCTGGAAAAGATCCAACGACTGCTGGAGTTAATGAAGCACCATTAGAATAGCCCGTCCCTCCAACTAAATTATCATTAGTGAGCCCATAAGTATTTAAAACCTGATCAACAACTGTTGCGCTATCACAAAATTCCCCTTCAAATTGTGTCCACTTTTCATTAAAAAAATTATGTTCATTTCTTGTAGTAATTAGTATACAATTAATATCATCTTTTTCAGGTAATGAATTAATAGAATATATTAAATCATCTTTCATAGATGATCCTTTATTTGGATTAGAACCACCATTTACAGTTCCTCCAGTTCCGCATGCATCAAAAAACACAGCTGTGTTTTCTGGAACATATACTGGAACTCCTTTATCATTAAATACGATATCATTTCCAATAAAAGAAATTGAATAATTACCAGTTGTTCCATTTTTTCCTTGATTACCAAATTGATAATTAAAAGAATAAATATCATCATCAATTTCATTATTTTTAATTCTAGTAATATAATCAAAATTTAATGTTCCTTGATAATCTTCTAAATAATCTGTCAAAGTTCCACTTTTAACAAGTTCTTCTATTTGATCAGGAGTTAATCCATCATTCACTGCTCCACTATTTGCCATAATATACCTCTATAAATTATTTTATCATTTATTATTTTCTTTTAAAATATCTAATTTATTGTAAATAAATATTTGTATTATTGTAAATATAATTGCTCCTAAAAATAAGTATTTAACAGAATAAACAATTAATACTCCTGCTAAAAAAGCACCTATTCCTTCACCTAAACATAAAGCTAAATATCTAAAATTACTAAATAAGAATTGGTCTTCACTTTTTATATTTTGTAAAAAAGGAGCTGTTATTTTTTCTTCCAACATTCTACTAGTAATATTACCAATTGTAATAGCTATAAAGAAAACAATATTATTACTAAATATAAAAGCTATTAAATAAAATAATATTCTAGCTCCAAATTTAATAATAGCACTTTTTGTTGTAGAATAATTTTTACTAATCTTAGAAAATATTAAAGCTAAAAAACTTGCTAATACATTACAAACTATTATATATACACTAGCAGTTCTAATATCTATATTTATATAATTTACTAATATTAGCATTATTAAACTATATACAATTCCATAAGATATTTTAATAATAATATTATTAAATACAAAAAGTCTATTTACTTTATCACTAAGTATTTTTTTAATAGATTTCATAACATTATAATTTCTACTTTTTCTTTCATTACATTTAAAACTAAACATAAGAATAATTGCTATTATAGAAAATATAAGAGAAATAATTAAACAAGTTGTATAACTAAATACATATGAGCCAATATATACACCAATTAATAGTCCACATCCAACTATTCCAATATCTCTACTAAAATACTCAATTAATGTTTTTTTCTTAAAAGATTCTTCACTTTTATTAATATATGTAAGCAATGGATAAAAAGAAATAGAAAATATAACATCACTTATTATACATAATAAAAAACTAAATTTTATAATAAATGTATTTTTTATTAATAATAAAAGTACTAAAGAAATAATTCTAAATAATATAGATAGATTTATTATACTTTTTAATTTTATATTATATGAAAACATACTAATAACAAAAGATATAATCGCACTGCATATTAAAGCAATAGAATAAATTCTACTTATATTTACTATATTAAATCCCATACTATCAAGCCACAATTGTCTATAATTTTCCCATATTCCAATCGCAAAACTTAATATAGCTAAAATAATCATTAATATTTTTTCATTTTTCTCTTTATTTATCATTCTTATACTAGTATAAATAATTATTATATTAATTTCAATATACAAATATTGACAAATAATATTTTTTCTGATAACATTTTTTTCATGCTGTTAATTTTATACTTAAGAAATGACACTTAATTTTATAAGGAGGTTTCATGAATTTAAGTGATGAAGAATTTCTAAAAGAAAAACATCATCTAGAATTAACTACTAAACTTTTAAGAGAGCAAATCTCAACTCTTGCTCAAGACTTATATGATAATGAAGAAAAACAACAAGAGTTCAAAAAATTTATTTGGGACACTAGAGCTGACTTAGATCCTACTGAAATGAAAACTATCATGTCTAATAATGATCAAGAAATTGATAATTTAGAAATGAAAGCAAAGTATTATAAGAAACTTTATAAAATACAAAATTCACCATATTTTGCTAAAATAGTTTTTGAAAGTGATGAAGGTATTCAAGATATTTATATTGGTCTTACATACTTATCTAAAAATAATGAAAATATTATTTATGATTGGAGAAGTCCAATATCAAGTGTATTCTATGATTATGAAGAAGGTAAAGTTTCATATGAAGCTCCAGGTGGTATTATTAATGGATACTTACATAATAAAAGACAATTTACTATTGAAAACTCTAAAATTAAAAGAGTTTTCGATTCAAAACTAAATGTTCAGGATGAATTACTTCAAGAAGTACTTGCAAATAAAGCAAGTGATTACATGAAAAATATAGTTAATACAATTCAAACAGAACAAAATGCAATAATAAGAAATGTAAAAGATAAAAACTTAATAGTACAAGGAATAGCAGGTTCTGGTAAAACAAGTGTAGCACTTCACAGAATTGCATTCTTACTTTATAAAATTAAAAATCTTACAAGTGATAAAGTATTGATATTCGCACCAAATAAAGTATTTAGTGAATATATATCAAACGTTCTTCCAGAATTAGGTGAAGAAAATACAAAAGAAACAACATTCAGTGATTTTTTAGAAACATATATTAAAGAATATAAAACTATAGAATCGTTTACTTCATTTATAGAAAGATATTATAAATATGAAGAAGGAAATATTGATTTAATAAAGTTTAAACAATCTAATAAAATAATACCTGTTATAGAGAAATATATTAGTAATTATACAAAAAAAGCTACTTTTACAAGTGAAATATTAAATCATGACTTATATATCGAAAAAGAAAAGCTTAATTATTATTTAAAAGAAAGATACTCATCTATTCCATTATTTGAAAGAATAGATGAAATAGCTAATAAAATATCAGAACAAAATTTTAACGGAAATAAAACAAGAGCAAAACAAATAAAAAAATGGTTAAAAGAAAGATTAAATATATCACTTGATATTAGAGAAATATATAAGAACTTTTATAAAAGTGAAGAATTCATAAATTCATATAATAAAGAAATAAATGAAAGTTATATTAAAAAACTAGATGAAAAAGAAATATCTTATGAAGATGCTTGTCTATTTGTATATATGAAAAGTTTATTAACATTTTTAGGAAATGATTATACAATTGAACAGACTATCATTGATGAAGCACAAGATTATAATATACTTCAATATATATTACTTAAAAAAATACTTAAGAAAAGTAAATTCACTATTTTAGGAGATATAAATCAAACAATAAATCCTTATTATCAATACTCTTCTTTGGAAGATTTAAAAAAAGTATTTACTGAAAGTAGTAATTATATAGAACTAAATAAAACATATAGATCTAGTCCTGAAATTATAGAACATGCTAATAAAATTATTGGATTAAATTTAATATCAGCAATTAGAAGAGATACAAATATACCAGTTGAATTCAGAATAGAAAATGATTTGAAAAATCAGTTACTAAATGATATAAATAAACTAAAAAAAGATAATAAAAGTATTGCTATTATTACTAAAACGGATACTGAAGCTCAAAAAATATATAAACTTTTACATAATGATTTATCTGATTTAACATTAATAAAAAACAACTCAAAAGATTTTTCAAGATTTTTAGTATCTATTCCATCTTATATGGCTAAAGGATTAGAATTTGATGGTACTATAATCTATACAGAAAAAAATAATCCTTACACATATGATGAAAGATATTTATATTATGTATCTTGTACAAGAAGTCAACATCATTTAATTATTTATAACAATAAATAAACCATTGATTAAATCAATGGTTTTTATTCTATATAAATATAATCATGTTCAACATCTAAATTTATTTTAGCTCTATTTGATACTTTAATTATAGGTTTTATTATAATATTCAATTCATTATTTATATTATTAGAATTATATAAATTCATATGTATTACTTTTCCTTTTTCAACTCCAAGTACTCCCCAATTAATCACATCTTCTTTTATATATATACATGTATTTAAAAGTGAATAATTATTATTTAAAAATAAACTATTAAGTACTGAATCATTAAAATCATTATTTAATATTGTTTCACTTATATTTATATCATTTGTTTTAGTATAAGTAATATCATTACTATTAGAAATTGGTATATAGAATTCATCAAATTTACTATAAGTTTTATTCTCAAATGAAACTATTTTATTATTTGTATAATTTTCTATATCTTCAATAGATACATTTCTAACACTTACAACATTTTCTCCATTAAAAATATTATTTGCTAGTTTATTTATTTCACTAATAGCATTTTTATATCCTAAAGATCCTGATATTTTTTCATTTGTGTCATATGCATCACTTAGAATAATATTAATACTTCCATCTTCAAGTATATCTAATATTTTAAACTCTTTATTATTAAAAATAACATTATCTAGTTTATTAATACTATTACTAATTTCATAGTAACCATCTGGAATAATAATATCTTCTACTTTATTATTAATATATCCTCCACTTACTATAAATCTACAATCTACTATTTCATTTGTTTTATTACTAACAAATAGTTTTATTTTTTGAACATCTTTTTGTTTTATTTTATTATCATAATCATCAATATAATAATAATCTAATTCATTAGATGAAGATAATAATTTAAAATATGTATCTGTATCATTTAATGATTCTATTTCTATATTTAGAACATTATTACCTGGATTTATTTTATAATTACTAGTTATTTCATTATTAATTTTAATATTATAATCTAGTTCTTTAATAATCATTTCAACTGCTCTTTGACTAGATGAATCATATACAAATGTTGAATAAGTTTTACCAATATGAAAACATACTATAAATAGTAATATAGAAAGAACAAATATAACTAATTTTAGTAACACTTTTATTTTCTTTATCATACATAATAATTATAATAAAAGAACTTACGTAAATCAAGATATAAAAAATAGACAAATAATCTGTCTATTTTAAACTTTTTACATATACTTTATCTTCACCATACGTTTTTTCATAATCAGATTCATCAAAAACTTCATTAAAATCAATTCCAAGTCTTCTATAATATTCACTTAGTTTTATTTCTTCACAAATATCACTACTTATATATTTGTATCCCATTTTTATTAAAGTATCTAAGTCTTGAACAGGGCCACTCTTTTGAAGTTTTAATTTGTTAGAATCTGTTATCACAATATTAAATCCATAGAAAACATGTGTTACTATATCCACTTCCCCTGTTAATCCACTATGATTTGGATTAGTTGTCCATGAATATCTTGTTTCAGGTCTTGAATGAATTGTTGTATGCCCCTTACCATCAGATGTTGTATAAGATACAATTTGTGTATATTTATATCTATAAATCATATAATCTGTTAATTCTTGATTTAATTTTCTAATACTATCTAAATTATCATTAATATTAACTAAACCATGCTTACTAATAAATTTATATAATTTTGAATTATCTTTATCTAATTCAATATAGTTATCCGTTCTATAATATATTAAATCTCCTTTAATATATTCCTTTTCACTATCAATAATTCTAGTTATTCCATCTTCAGTAGAATACTCATGTACATGCTTTTCTTCTATATTACAATCTACATTTTTAGCGCAACTACTTAAAGTTAAAATATTTAGTGAAAGTATTAATGATAATAATTTCTTTCTATAATCCATAAAGTCCCCCTATTTTAATATCAATCTATATTCACATTCATCTTCAATTTTATCATATTCATATGAATCATTAATTAAATAAACTTTTCTATTTGAATTTTCTTCATGTACAATTTTTATTAATATATCGTCAATCACTTCATTTTCTTCTAATCTATTGTTATAAAAACCATTATAATTATATTTTATAAATGTTCCTTCCATAGTTTTGATGTATAAATTATTTGTATCAATAGATATATTTAAATTATTTTCTTTACAATATTTTTCAAATGAGATAATAGAATAAATCTCTTTTCCAATGTATTCATATCCATTTTCTATTAAAGTATTAATATCTTTTACTGGTTTACTTTTTTCTAATTTATAACCATTTTCTGTATCAATAATTTTATACCCATAAAAAACATATGAATTAATTGTGTATTTACCAGTCATATTATCAGCACTTGGATCAATTGTCCAATTATAATCTTTTTTTATTTCTAAATAGTATTCAGTATTTTTACTATTTTCATCTTCTTCAACTATATAATACTTGTCAAAAAATGTATTAGTAAATTCAAATGAATAATAATCATGTAAACTATTAGAAATTTTATTAAGTTCATCATAATTATCTTTAATATTAATTAATCCATTAATAGAAATTATATTATATAGTTCTTTATTATTATCATTTAATACTATGTATTTATCATCTTTATAATATTGTCTTCCATATTCAGAAAAGTTTTCTTCTCCAAAAGAATATCTTTTAATGCCATCTTCTGACTTATATAAATGAATATGATTTAAAGAAGTATCATTTTGTTTATTACATCCATATAGTAATAAAAAATTTAATGAAAGAATTAATGATAATAACCTTCTTTTAAAATTCTTTTTCATATATCCCCCTTAATTAGGAGTATATTATATCATATCTCGTTATTTTTTTCAAATAAAAAGCCAGAATTTAGTCTGGCTTTATTTATAAACTGAAGCTGTTATACCATTTACTGCTGTTGAAAGAGCACTACTATCGCTACAACTTGCATCTAACATACCTCTTGCAGAAGCTGCATTTCTTTCTAATTTATCTAGAACTTCTTTTAATTCTTCCAGTTGTCTTATTAATCCATCCATAGCATCTATTTGACTTTGAGATCCAACTTTAGATGAACCTATAATAATTTTTTTTCCACTTGAATCAAGAACATAATTTCCCTTTTCATCTTTTTTATAATAGTAAACTTCAGTATTTAATATAGCAAGTAGTTTACGAGATCTATCTATTCTTTGATTTATTTCATCTAAATCAGCAGTATTTAATTCATCATAGCCTTTCATAGCAAATAATAGAAAATTATTAGCTGCCAATATATTCGATTTTAAGTTAGTACTAATTTGAGCAACTTTTGATAAAGAATCTTGATATAATGACATCTTATTTCTTACACTATTATAACCGGGTCCAACCAAGCTTTTAGTTGTTGTAGTTCTAAATAATTCAATAACATTAGAAAATTGAGTTGTTTCTTCAATTGCAGTATCTAGAGAAGTTACAACTGAAGATGCACTCACATTTCCAAAATCACTACTAAATACATGTGCCATTACTCTTCACCTCCATAGTTATTATATAAGTTACTTCCATTATCTTCATATTCTACAAAACCATCTTTATCATTATTATCTTTTTCATATTCATAATGATCATCATTTGGTGTTTTATTATTTATAAATTGATTTGCCGCATATACACCTGCTCCTATTGCTCCACCTATAGCTGCAGTTAATGCGGCAGCCTTTAATGCACCATTAACACCCGAATTACTTTCATTATTTGTTATAACTTCTGGTTTGTTATTATCATTTATTTCAATAATATTAGGTGTTTCAACTTCAGGAGTTATAACTTCTGGTTCAATAACTGATTCATCTAAAATATTTTTTCCTATATCCAATGGTTCTTCTATAACATTTAGAGTATTATTTTCTATTGGTTTAGTCGGAGTCATTGCAATAATTGGTGAATCAATAGTTGGTGTTAAAATTATTTCTTCATTATTTGAAGTATTATCATTAGGAATATTTGGTTCATTTTGTACTGGAGGTACTACTGGTTCATTTTGAACTGGAGGTACTACTGGTTCATTTTGAACTGGAGGTACTACTGGTTCATTTTGTACAGGAGGTGCAACTGGTTCATTTTGAACTGGAGGTGCAACTGGTTCATTTTGAACTGGTGGTACTACTGGATCTTTTCTTTCTTCTGTTAAATTATATCCTGTATTTTGTGTATTTTCTCCTCCTCTAACACTATCTTGATTTTCTCCAAACACTATCTTTATTCCTTCATCTTTATTAGGAGTGTTAGTATTTACATCTCTTTCATCTGGTATTATCGTTGCTATTTCTCCACTATATTCTTCTCCAGGTGATACTATTTCATTATGTGAATTATTTTCTTCTTCCACTATAACTGTTGCTTCTTCACTTCTACTATTTCCTGAACTTGAATTACT
>CACYLI010000020.1 GCA_902775285.1 uncultured Erysipelotrichaceae bacterium
CTTTTTCTTTCATTGAAAATCACCCAACTATTTATAATACATTAATCAGGAAATTTTCGCTTGATAATAGTTGAGAAATTTTTGCTTGATAATCACATATTAGGAAGTAATGACTTGACTAATATTTTTTTTGTGCTATAATATAAGGCACTTAATTGTGTAAGACTAGGTGAAAGAATTAAAAACTTGACAATTTTTAAAAAAAGTGGTATAATCTAAAGCACATTTTCAAAGGGGGTAAAATTTATGGAAAATGAAATTAAATCAAGATGTTTATATATCGATGGAAAATTACACAAAAAATTAGAAGAGTTACAAAATAATGGAGCTAGTATAAAGGCTCAAAATGAAATGGTTAGACTTATAAAAAGAGTTCAAGCTATTTATTATAATGTTAATAAAGAAAACTATCCAGAATATGATGTTGAATTAAGTAATCTAGAAGATGAAATATCTGAAAAATATGGTAAAGATTTATTAGCAGAAGAAGTAAAGAATAATCCTGAAACAGTTTATATTACTGAAAAGAAAACTGGAACTGGTGCTATAATTGCTGCACTAGCTGGTGGACTTGCACTTGGTGGTTTAGGAACTTATGCATATTTAAATAGTGGAAATAACTCAAAAAGATATGAAAATGAACAAGCAACTATATCTGAACAAAATGCCGTTGATTCAAGAGAGTTAACTGAAGAAGAATTAGTTAATGGTTCTATAGATTTAGTTCTTGGTGAATATGGAACATTCTTTGATGCTCATGATGAAGAACAAGTTATGGCAAGAGCTCAATATTTATATGATGCATATTATTCAAAATTTGAAAGTGAAATTTCAGATGGAAGATTAAGCAAAATGTTTGGAGAACATAAAGATAAAATAAGTGTTGAAGGAATAGCTAATGTTATTAGAGGTTTAAATGGTGTACCACTAGTAGATAATGAAGGAAATTACTTTGTATCTGCTAATATAGGTGATACTATTATGAATGATGCTGCATTTTATTTATTTAATGTTCCATCAGCTTGTTATGATGAAAATGGAGTAAAAATTTATCATAATGTTCCAGTACATTTATTCGTTCCAGATGGATCTGAAACTTCTAGATTCTTAAAGGGATATGATGAACAATATGAAATGTTCTGTGAAGCTATGAATAATAATGATGGAAATAAAGCTTATGAAGCTGGTTATAATATTGCAGAAAAAATGTGGTATGAATGGCATATGTTAGGTGTATTTGGAGATCAAAATCCATATCAATTAGCACCTGAACTTAAGAAAATAGCAAGAATGGGTAGTGTTGATAAATGGACAAATTACATTTATGAATTTGAACAAGATGCTCAAACTGCTATATGTGTTCCTGTTTGTGTAGATTATGAAACTAAAGAATTATCTGAACAAACTGGTGATGAAATTCAAACTGCTATAACATTTGATTTATGGGATAAACCTGTAGCAAAATCAGCTGGTATGGAAGATGAAGCAAATTATGATATGCTTGATAATGTAGCTTTCTATCAATTCTTATTAAATGAAATTAATTGGCAATATGAAAATAACTACAAAGGAAGAAATATTAACGATAATGGTTATACTTTATCTAGAAAATAAAATAATTAGGGGGTAAAATTTATGTATAGTAATAATAAAAAAGGGTTTAGTATACTAGACCTATTAGTTAAAATTATTTTTGCTGGATTATTTATATTTATTCTAATTTGGTTATTTAATAAAAAGATACCTAATGTTAATATGACACCATTTTATAGTAACGTATTTAGAGAAAATATTAAATATATGCAAGATGCTGGTGAAGCATATTTCACTGATGAAAAAATGCCTACTGAGATAGGTGAATCAATAAAATTATCTTTAGCTGAAATGGAAGCTAATAATATTATTCTTCCATTTGTTGATAAAGATGGTAAAGAATGTAATAAAAATGATTCTTATGTAAGTATTACAAAAATGGCAGAAGGATATGAATTAAGAACAAATTTAGTTTGTGGTAAAGAATCAAACTATATTGTTAAGACTTTAGGATGTCATACTTATTGTCCTAATGGAAATTGTAATGCTAATAAGAGTTGTTCAATTCAAAAAATTACACAATATCAATTCAAAAAGTTAGTAAATGGTACTAAAACTAATTATAGTTGTAATAAAGGTTATACTTTAAAAGGTGCTTATTGTTATAAAACAACTTTAGTTAATTCTAAAGATGCAACTATTAAGAAAACAGAAACTGTAACTTATAAAAAACCTGCAACTGTAGTAAAAGGTGATTCAACATTATCTCCATTAAAAGTTGTTACTGGTTCAAAAGATGTTCAATTAAAAACAACAGTAACTTCTAAAGATACAGAAGTTACTGTTGTTAAAGGAACTAAAGAAGTAGAAGTTTCAAAAGTAACATCTGGTGGAGAAACTCAATTAACTGTAAATGTAACTTCTAAAGATGAAAATTATAGTTGTACTAAAACAAAAACTGAAAATCAATGTAAAGTAACTGATGTTCCTGAAGCATATTCATGTGATTGTGCTACAAGATATGTAAATGGAATGCCTAAATATACATGTAATACATGTTATAGAACAATTAAACAAACAACTTGTAAAGACGTTAAAGTTGAATATACTGGAACTTGTACTAGAACTGTTAAAGAATATAGTTGTCCAAGTGGAACAACAAGAAGTACAGGAAGTGGATCAAGTTTAAAATGTTATAAGGCAATATCTTCTTATACTTGTCCAAGTGGAACAACAAGAACTTCAGGAAGTGAATCAAGTTTAAAATGTTATAAATCAGAAAACACTTATAGTTGTCCAAGTGGAACAACTAAGAGTACAGGAAGTGGATCAAGCTTAAAATGTTATAAAACAGAAAACACTTATAGTTGTCCAAGTGGAACAGATGTTACTGAAGGAAGTGGAGCTAGTCTTAAATGTTATGCTTTAATTTCTGGAAAAGTAACATATAAATGTACTGATGCTGGTTATAAATTAGATTCAACTGGAAAAACTTGTGTTAAAACTGAACAAAAAACTTCAACTGAAAAAGTATGTAAAGATAAAGGATATAAATTAGAAAATGGTAAATGTAATTTATATAAAACAACTAAAGTAAAAGCAACTGCAACTAAGAAAAAAACTTCATATTACACTTATAAATGGAGTGAACAAACATCATTAGCTGGATACACAAGTACAGGAAAAACTAGAACAATTGATGGTAAAGAAGTTTGTGAATAACACAAACTTTTTTCTTGTATTTAACTGTTTATTGGTATAAACTATTAATGAGGTGTAACATGAAGAAAAAGAAACAAATAAAGAAAAGCAAAAGTGAAAAAATTAATAATAATTATGAAAGATTAAATAATAAAGGAAAAAAGGATTTTAAGAAATATTTAAGTATTTTAGGATTAATTATTCCAATTATTGGTTTTATTTTATATTTTATATATAGAAAAAATGATAAAAAGTTATCTTTGAATATTTTGAAATTTTCAATTATTGGATTTTGCATTTATTGTATAATACTATTAGCATTTTCTCAAAAAAATAATTATGTACAAGAACCAATTGTTGATAATTGGTATAAAGATGTAAAATCAGGAGAACAAGTAGTTACTATTATTGGAACAACTTTTTGTCCTCATTGTCAGGAATATAAACCTGTAATTACTGCATTAGCTAAAAAATATAAATTTAAATTATATTTCTTTGAATCTGATATATTGTCTAAAGAAGATCTTGATAAATTAGTTAATACATATGATTTAGTTGATTTTGATGATTATGTTCCTTTTACTTTTATTATAAAGAATGATAAATATGTTACAGGAAAAGCAGGTTTTGCAAATAAAGAAAGTAGTATAGATTATTTAAAAGAATTTGGTGTTATAAAAAACTAGGAAACTAGTTTTTTATTTTTATATATAGTATAATTTAAGTATGGAGAAGAAAATGAAAAAAATATTATTATATTCAATTATATTTATTCTTATTTTAATACTATTAAAATATGGTTTATCTAATTATAAAATGGAATATTCTATTAATAATTATAATATTAGTATGAACTATAAAAATAAAAGATTTTATTATGAAATAAAAAAGAATGATATTATTTATAATTTTGATATATATAAAAATAGATCTTTTACAAAACAAAAAATATCACAAATAAAGGAAATTAACGGAGAAGATTTTAATTGTATTGTTCCAATTATAAAGAGTGTTAATACATATCCTTTGTGTTATAAAAATAATGAATTTATTGATTTTTATTTAATTGATTCAGAGTTATTAAATGATTATAAAAAAGAAATAGAATCAGATAATAAATCTAATAAGGATTTTATTTATTTTAATAATTTATCAAATAATGATTATATTGCATTATGGAATTATAAAGGTTATATTGTAATGAATGGGAAAAATTATAGTAATGTTGATCTCTTTGAAAATGATAAATATGATAATTCTTATGCATATTTATTAAAAAATACTATATATATGCCTAATTATGATGAAGAACATGAGTATAGTACTTTAGTTGGCTTTAATATAGAAGATTTGAGTGTTGATACATTTGATATAGGATATAAAATAGATTATGATTCATACATAGTTGGAAGTATTGGTAATAAATTATATATATTTGATGATAAATATTCTATATTGTATGAAATAGATGTTAAAAATTATAATACCAGTATTGTAGGTAATAATGAAAAAGGATTTGTTAAATATGAAAAAGGAAAATTTATTAGTTGTAGCAAATCAGAGTATAAAATAAATAAAATTAAATATAATGATTTAAGTGAATCAATTTATAAATATAACTTTAATAATGGAACATATAAAACTGTTAAAGATAATAAAACAATAATTCAAAAAGTATTAAATAAGGATGTTTCTATTGTAAAAGAAAAAGATAATGAGTTTTATTATATAAATGAAGATTATTTATATAAATATGATCCTTATAATGGAAATAGAATGATTTTTTATAATTATGAATTGAAATTTAACTATACAAATACAGTTTTTATATATAATAAATAACATAATAATAATAATTACATATAATAAAATAGGTGATTTAAGTGAATAGTAAATTTGATAATCCATTTTATTATACGTATGAAATTAAAAATGGAGATAATTTATATCAAATATCAAAAAAATATAATGTTAATACTAAATTATTAGCTGAATTGAATGGTTTAAATATTGATGATTATATTTATCCCGGAGAGATTTTATTAATACCTAAAAAGGATGTAAGTTATTATATTACAAAAGAAGGAGATACATTAAAAACTTTAAGCGATATTTTCGATGTAAGTGAAAATGAATTAATAAATCAAAATAAAACAATATATTTACAAAATGGTCAAATGATTTATTTAAAAAGAGACTAATACTAGTCTTTTTTTTAAACTCATGATATAATTTTTTATAGTAGGAGATGATATAAATTGATAGTAAAAAAGCCCTATGCATTTTTAATCAAAAATTTTAGGATCATTCATGGTCTTCTTTTTATTGTCCTTTTATATTTAGTTATTAGAAGTATTAATATTTATAGCTTCTTTAGCAGTTATACTTCAACAGGTGCTTTTGAATTAAGAGCTAACATGGCTTCATCTTATGTGAATTTCTTTATGTTTGGTTCTTGTTTAATTGCAATATTTTTATCATTTATCATTTATTATATATTGTCAATGAAACAAAAATCTAGTAATATGTATTTGTTTATCTTTATATATTACATAGCATTATTTATTTTCTTTATTTATATTCATTCGGTATTAAATAGTATACTTACAACACCACTTACAAGAGAAGCAAGAGGAGTTTTAAGAGATGTTTGCTTAATGGTTTTGGTTCCTCAAATTATATTTAATTTTATAATTTTAGGAAGAACTTTTGGATTTAATTTAAAACAATTTGATTTTAAAAGTGATTTAGAAGAGCTTGAAATAGATACATCTGATAATGAAGAAGTTGAGATTACTCTTGGAAATGATACATATAAAGTAAAAAGATTTTTTAGAAAAATGTTAAGATTAACAAAATATTTTGTTCTTGAAAATAAAATGTTTGTAATAGGAAGTGCATGTATTCTAATTCTAATTATTTTATTAAACATTTATACTAGTGTTAATGTTTATAATATAAATTACTCTGAAAATGAACAAATACTAGCTAGTAGTTTATGGTATAAAATACAAGAAAGTTATATTACAAATACGGATTATAATAATAATATAATAAATAATAATAAATATTATTTGGCAGTTAAGGTAAATATTGTTAATAAATTAAGTAAAAATATATCATTAGATAGAGAAACATTTAGTTTAAAGTTACAAAATAAAACTGTTAATCCTTGTTTTAGTGTATCGGATAGATTTAATGATTTAGGGACTTTTTTTGTTCCTGGTGAAATAGACTCTGGTGAAGATGATGATTACGTAGTTGTTTTTGAATTAACAGAAAATGATGTTAAAAATGAATATGTATTTAGAATAAAGAATTTTAGTGATAATGCGATTGGTATTATAGATACAAAATACAAGGAAATAGTAATAAAACCAAAGAATCTAAATAATATAATTAGTAAAGATCCTGTAAGTTTACCTGGAGAATTTAATTTAAGTGATTCTATTCTAAAAAATTATACTATTAGTGTTAATGATTATGATATTTCAGATAGATTTAAAGAGAATTATATGATAAGAATAGATAATAAAGAAGTAAATACAATTTATTCTATTATTCCTAAAACTACAACGAAAGGAAAAATAAGTGTTTTGAAATTAGAAACAAGCTTTAGTAGTATAGATGAAAGTGTATATATGAGTAAAAATATTAAAATTCCAGCTGATTTATTTGATTATTATGGGCTTTTAAATTATAGAATTCAGGGAGAAAATAAAATTACTAAACTAAAAAAGATAAATGTTTCATATAAAAATGAGAGTAGTGCTTACTTAGAAATACCAAGTGAAGTTAAAGACGCTAATAAAATTGAATTAATATTACTAATTAGGGGCATAAAATACACATTTAACTTGAAATAATGCATATAATTTGGTATAATTATATGCGTGTGGAACCATAGCCAAGTGGTAAGGCCCCGGTCTGCAACACCGTCATCGCCGGTTCAAATCCGGCTGGTTCCTCCAAAATGTAAATTAGAATTCATTTTAGAATTCTTTTTTTATGTTATAATTAATTTGGTGATAAATATGAATTTGTCTAAATCTAAGTTTTGTAATGGAGTACAATGTAATAAAATATTATGGTTAGATAAATATAAAAGTGAATTCAAAGAAGAAATAGATAATAAAAATGTTTTGGATAATGGAACAGAAGTAGGTATATTTGCTCAAAAATTATTTGGACCAAGTAAAAATGTATCATTTAATTCTGATTTAAATAAAATGATAGATGAAACAAATAATTATTTAAAAGAAGATAATGTAATAATTACAGAAGCTTCATTTAATTATGAAGGTAATTTTTGTAGTGTAGATATTTTAAAAAAAGAAAGAAATCAAATTTATTTGTATGAAGTAAAAAGTTCAACTCAAATAAGTGATATTTATATTTATGATATATCATATCAGTATTATGTTTTAAAAAAATTAGGATTTAATATAAAGAAAGTTTTTATTGTATATATTAATAGTAATTATATAAGACATGGAGAATTAGAATTAAATAAATTATTTAATATAAAAGATGTAACTGATAAAGCTATTGATAATTTAGATTATATTGAATCAAAAATAGAAGAAATAAATAACTATATGTTACAAAAAGATGAACCAATTAAAGATATTGGATTGTATTGTTTTAAACCATATGAATGTCCATATTTTAAGTATTGTAGTAAACATTTACCACGAAATAATGTGTTTGATATTAGAGGTATGACTATTAATAATAAGGTTAATCTTTATAATAAAGGTATTATTAGTTTTAAAGAATTGTTAAATTATGATATTAATGAAAAATATAAAGAGCAGATTGATTTTGAATTAAATCAAAAAAAGGAAAAAATAATAAATGATAAGATTATGTCTTTTATTAATACGATTACATATCCATTATACTTTTTAGATTTTGAGACGTTTCAAGAATCGATTCCTAAATATGATGATACATATCCATATATGCAAATTCCTTTTCAATATTCTCTTCATATTATGGAAAGCAAATCTTCTGATATAAAACATGTAGAATTTTTAGCTAGAGGTGACTGTGACCCTAGAAGAGATTTAGCAATTTCATTAATAAATAATATTCCTAAAGATGTATGTGTTCTTGCATATAATATGTCATTTGAAAAGAGTGTTATTAAGGCTTTAGCACATACATTTCCAGATTTAAGTGAACATCTAATGAACATTTATAATAATATTAAAGATTTAATGATTCCATTTAAAAATAGAGATTATTATAATAAAGAAATGAAAGGTTCATATTCAATAAAATATGTCTTACCAGCTTTATTTCCCGATGATCCATCTTTAAATTATAAGAATCTTGAAATGGTGCATAATGGTAGTGAAGCAAGTAGTACATATCAGAACTTAGGTAAATATAGCAAAGAAGAACTTGAGAATGTAAGAAAGAATATGTTAAAATATTGTGAACTAGATACATTTGCGATGGTAAAGATATGGCAAAAGATAAATGAAATAAAAGAAGAGAAATAATGTTTCTCTTCTTTTTAATACCCTAGTTCTTTTATAATGTTTTTAGCATTTTCTTCATTTTGACTTGATGTATTTGTCATAAGAAGTGTTTTACCAACTCTAATGATTGAATAATACATATTATCATTTGAATAAGAATATTTGTTATAATTAAATAAATTAGTATACATTTCCTTATTTTTTTCTATTCCATCTTCATTACTCTTAATATCTTTAAACATATATTTAGCTGCTTCATTATTACTACAAATATAAAATGTAAATGCAATTGAATCATTATATGCATTTATAAAAGATACTACATTTGCATTTTCAGAATATAAATTGCCAGTATTGTCTAATGATAAGTTGTTGTTAAGAGCATAATTTTTAAAATCTTCTTGTGTTAATTCTGTTTTATTTCCACATCCACTAAGTGTTAATATAATTAAACTTATAAATATTAAATAAAATATCTTTTTCATATCTTCTCCTTAATATAATAATAACATAAAACTAACTAATTTGTTTACTATTTTATTTAAATAAGGTATAATATTGCCGGTGATATGGATGAATATATCTTATTATAATTTATGTAAAGAGGAGTTAAATAGTTTAAAAGAAAAGAAAAAGCTTTTATTACATAGTTGTTGTGCTCCATGTAGTAGTTCAGTTATAACATATTTAACAAAATATTTTGATATAACAATTTTATATTATAATCCAAATATTTCTCCAAAAGAAGAATATGATAAAAGAAAAAAAGAACAAATTAGATTAATTAATGAAATTGAAAAAATAAATAATATAGATATAATAGATTGTGATTATGACAATGATATTTATGAAGAAAGAATAAAAGGATATGAGAATTGTCCGGAGAGAGGAAATAGATGTACAATTTGTTTTAATTTAAGACTAGAGAAAACTGCTTTATTAGCTAAAGAATTAAAATATGATTATTATTGTTCTACTCTTACAGTTAGCCCTTACAAGAATTCAAAGTTAATAAATGAGATAGGACTTGATTTAGAAAAAAAATATGGTGTTAAATGGCTTTGTTCTGATTTTAAAAAAGAAGATGGCTATAAAAAATCTATTGAATTATCAAAAAAATATGGATTATATAGACAAGATTATTGTGGATGTAAGTATTCTGTTAGAGAAAAAAAGTATGATTAAAAAAGCATTAATATTTTTATTAATGCTTTTTAGATTCACATATTTCATTAAAATATTCTATTTCTAATGTGGTATGTTCAATATTAAAATCTTTTATTAACCCTTTTATTTTCTTTTTTATTTGGATTATTTCTTTTTCTTTATATTCTTTATTTAAAACAAGATGTGCTGTCATATAATTATTAATTCCATCTAAAGACCAAACATGAATATGATGTATTTCTTTTATTGATTCATCTTTTTCAATCATTTCTTTTATTTTACCTATATTAATATCATCAGGAGTTTTTTCCATAAATATAGTAAATATTTCTTTTAGATTTCTATATACATGATATAAGATATATATTGCAATAAATAAAGAAAGAATAGGGTCTATTATATATGCATTAAATAGTTTAATTAATATGCTCCCAATTAATACAGCAATCCATCCAAGTAAATCTTCTAACATATGAAGATTTATTGCTTTTTCATTATGTTTATCAGCATTTGAGGTTCTATAAGCTGCATATCCATTAACAAATAATCCTATAATTGCAAGTATAATCATAGCATCATGATTTATTACTTCAGGTTTTATTATTCTAGGTATAGCATTATATATTACAAGAATAGAACCAGTAAGTAATATAATAGATGTTATAAGTGCTCCAAGTAAAGAATATCTAAGATATCCATAGGTATATTTTGAGTTAGCTTTTTTATCGCTAATTTTTTCTAGTAAATATGATACTCCTATTGAAATTGAATCACCAAAATCATGGATTGAATCTGAGAGTATTGAGATACTATTAGTAAAAAAACCTCCAAATAATTCAATTATAGAGAATAATAGATTTAATAAAAAAGCAATTTTTATATTATCTTTTGAATTGTGTTTATGATTATGTTCCATTAAAATCACCTACAAAGATTATATCATAAAATAATATTTCTTGAACAAAAACATATATTTATGTATAATAAGAGTTGGTGGAAAATATGAGTTATTTTATTAAAAATTTAATAAATGTTGAGTCTAGTTATAAGCTAGAAATAATGATTGGAATTATAATTGCTTTATTGATAATATTAGCTATTATGATATTAACAATAATAAAAAGAATGAAAGATAAATAAAATGAAAAAAAAATTTGATATATTTTTATGGTGGACATTTTGGATTTATTATTTAGAAATAATTTATAGAGTTTTTATATTGAAAAATATATTTAGTATAAATACATTGTTTGTATTTATTTTTTGTATGCCATTTATATTATTTCTTTCAATTATTACAAGTTCTTTTAATGAGAAAATAAATAAACTAATAAACATGTTGTTAACATTCTTTTTTATAATTTTATATTTAGCTCAGATTGTATATTATAATTTTTATTATTCAATGTTCTCATTTTTTAGTTTAGTTTCTGGAGGTACTGGACAAGTATTTGAATTTTGGACAATGATTTTACAAGTTATTTTAAGAATTTGGTATATTTTTGTTATTGTATTAATTCTATTTATAATATTTGTTAAATTTAAAAATAAGTTTAATTATAATAAAAAGAATAATAATTATTTATTATACTCTTGTGTTTTTTTAATTGATTTATTCTTTATAGTTTTAAGTATTAATTTAGATAATAGTAGATATTCATTAAATAAGCTAATTTATAAAAACCATGTTCCTATGTTAACTATTAATAAAATTGGACTAATGCCCACTGAGTTTTTAGATATAACTAGATATTTTAATAAATTTATGAATAATAATTCTTATAAAACTAAAGAGAAAAATATAATAGATGAAAAAGATTATAATGTTTTAAACATTGATTTTCCTAATGATGATTTAGGAAACTATTTAAAAAATATAGAGCCTACTAATAAAAATAAATATACAGGACTATTTAAAAATAAAAATATTATATTTATTAATGCTGAATCATTTGATGAAATAGTAATTAATAAAACATTAACACCTACTTTGTATAAAATGACAAATAATAGTTTTGTATTTAAAAATTATTATCAACCTTTATATCCAATATCAACATTTGATGGTGAATATATGAATTTAACTGGTTTATTACCTAAAGAAGGAACATGGAGTTTTAGAGAAGCTAGTAATAATTATATGCCATATGTATTTGGTAATAGTTTTAAGAATAATGGTTATAATACTTATTCTTTTCATAATTATGTATATAATTTCTATGAAAGAGAAAAAGTTCATCCTAAAATGGGAATGGAATATATGGCCTGTGGAAATGGACTTGAAAATGTTATGAATTGTAATAATTGGCCTAATAGTGATTATGAAATGATAAAAAATACAATAGATTTATATGTTAAAAATAAACCATTTGCTGTTTATTATATGACAGTAAGTGGACATTTGAATTATAATTTTAAAGAAAATGATATGGCAATAAAAAATCAAAATAAAGTTAAGAATTTAAAATATAGTAATAGAGTTAAAGCATATTTATCTGCAAGTTTAGAGCTTGAATATTCATTAGAATACTTACTAAATAAATTAGAAAAAGAGGGAATACTTGATGATACTGTTATTGTATTAACACCAGATCATTTTCCATATGGATTAACATGTAATGAATTAAATGAAATAAGTACAAATAATAGATGTGATAAATTTGAACTATACCATACTTCTTTAATAATTTATAATTCAAAAATAAAAAAAGAAGAAGTTAATAATTATATGAGTGGAATAGATTTACCTAGTACTTTATATAATCTATTTGGCTTTAAATATGATTCAAGATTACTAGTTGGAAGAGATGTATTTAGTAATAATAATGGATTAATCGTATTATCTGATAGAAGTTGGATTAATAGTAAGGGAAAATATAATAGTTTAAATAACACATTTATTCCATTTAAAGATAAATTAGATAAAAAAGAAATAGATAGTTTTAATGATGAAGTAGAAGAAAGGTTTAATATCTCTATTGATATATTAAATAGTGATTATTATAATAGGGTATTAAGTGATGAAAATAAAAACAAATGATATTGATATAGAAGAAATTTTATTTAGTGGTGCTTGTTTTAGATGTTTTAAAGAAGAAGATGGAAGTATTACAAATATTCTTAAAGATAGAGTAATTAATCTAAAACAAGAAGGAGATTTTATTTATATTACTTCATCAAATAATGATAACTTAGAAAGTGTTATTATAGATTATTTTGATTTAAATAGAGATTATAATAGAATAAATAATGAATTATTAAAAAGAGATGATTCTTTAAATGAAATAATAACATCATGTAAAAAATACAGGATATTAAATCAAGATTCTTTTGAGATGTGTATAAGTTATATTATAAGTCAAAATAATAATGTTAAAAGAATTAGTAATTCTATTAATAAATTATGTGAAAAATATGGAAAAAAAGTAATATTTAATAATAAAGAGTATTATTTATTTCCTAATTATGAAGATATAAAAAATATATCTTTAATTGAACTTAGAAGTTTTGGTATAGGTTTTAGGGATAAATATATAAAAGATTTTTTAGAAAAATATGAAAGTCTAAAAGATATTAACTCTTTAAGAACAATTGAAGCATTAAATGAGCTTATGAGTGTAAAAGGTATAGGATTAAAAGTTGCATCATGTATTTTGTTATTTGGTTATAAAAGATTAGATGTATTTCCAATAGATACATGGGTAAAACATTATATGTCAACACATTATAATATAAAAGAAGACCAAAAACTAATTGAAAAATATGCAAAAGAAAAATATGGAGAGTATTCTGGACTGGTTATTCAATATATGTTTCATTCACAGAGAAATTTATGAAATATATATTGATTTTTTCTTTGTTTTGTAGTATAATATACAACGCTCAAAGGGGGAAAATAAAGATGAAAGATGATGGAAGTAAGAATATAGTTGATTTCTATATGAAAGCAAATGAAAACAAAGAAAAGATTGTTAATAATGTTACTGGACATAGATCATTTAGTGAAGCAGAATTAACAGTTTTATCTTGCTTAATGGTTTTAGCTCGTGAAGCTGAAATGTCAAAGTTAGAATATTTAGATAAGGAAATGGATTATAATGAAACAATTAAGATTATTTTAATAAAAAGTTTAGGTTCTTCAATTGATTCATTAAAAAATAAAGAAAAATATGAATCAATTATAAGAGATTATGATAATATTGAACCATATACATATCCTGCGAGAGTTGCTTATAATTCTTTAAGTGATAATATTTATCCATTTTATAATCCAGTATATCCTGAAGAAAAATTTATTAATCAATATTTAGATTTACATGATATTATTAGACAAGGTCATATTTATTGGGGAGCAAAAGGAGAAAGACTTGAAAGCATTTTAGAACATATTTATGGTTGTTGCATTTTAGCTTTAGGAATAGATTCAGAATATGGTTATTCAATAGATTTTGATAAATTAATTAGAATGTTATTATTACATGAAACTGGAGAAATATTAATTGGTGATTTAACTGAATGGGATGTATCTAAAGATAGAAAGAAAGAAATTGAAAGAAATGCAGTTATAGAAGTATGTAGTTCATTAGAAAATGGGAAAGAGTTTATTTCATTATTTGATGAATTTAATGAAAATGAAACTTTAGTTGCTAGATATGCAAATTTAATTGATAAACTTGAATATGATATGCAAGTTAAAGCATATGAACTTGAAGGAAGATATGATTATGATAATATTCCATCAAATGTTGTAACTAATAGTGATAGTGTTAAAAATATTATGATGAATGGTGCTCAAAGTGTATTTGATGTTCATTATGAATACGATAAAGATAGATATTCTAGTATTCCATGTACAAGAAGAATACTTGAACAAACAAAAAAATTAAGTTAACAATAAGAGTAATATTGATATAATTCAGTATTACTTTTTTTTAAAGTATGTTATAATTAGCATATGATAAAAAAGATAGTAAAAGAAAATTATTTATACCTAATTTTTATACTTTTATTTATAATAGTATTTAGTATTGTTATGCGATCTTCTTTACATGATTCAATTATATTATTTGATAAAGAAATAATAAGTTATGTTAGAAGTATATTTAACAATTTGTTTACATCAATATTTAGTATAATTACAAATTTTGGTGAGATTTATATACCTATTTTAATAATTTTGTGTGTATTTATTTGCTATAAGAATAAATGGTACTTTTATCTATTAACAGGTGGTTATTTATTTTCTGGCATTGTAACTTTTATTGCAAAATATGCAGCATCTAGACCAAGACCAATAGAGGCTTTAATAGAAATACCTAAAAGTTATAGTTTTCCTAGTGGACATACTCTAACTTCATTAGTTTTTTATTGTTTACTATGTTATTTGATTACTTATAAATGTAGTAAGAAAGTTAAACTAATTAGTTTTATATTTACAACAATTTTTGTATATTTTATTGCTATTTCAAGAATATATTTAGGTGTTCATTATTTTTCAGATGTAATTGGTGGTTATATAATTGGAATACCTTGTGTAATGTTTGTTTTAAATACTATAGAGTGTAATTTTAAGGAGAAATTAAAATGAGAGGATTGTTATTAGAAGGTGGGGGAGCAAAAGGAGCATATGAAGCTGGAGCAATTAAAGCATTAAACAAAAAGAAAATTAAATTTGATTGTGTCGGTGGGACATCAATTGGAGCAATAAATGCAGCTTTTTATGTTGTAAATAATTTTGATGGTATGTATAAACTATGGCTTAGTAAAGATAGTGATGAGTTGTTTGGTATTGAATCAAAACTTTTATCAAAGTTTAATTCGAAAAATATAAATATAGACGACATAAAAAATGGATTAAAAACGATTAATAAAATTATTAAAAATCATGGAGTAGATACTACAACTATGAGAAAAATACTTACTAAGTATATAAATGAAAATAAATTTAGAAGAAGTAAAATAGATTATGCTATGAATACTTTTAGTTTAAGTGATTTTAAAAGTGTTGAGGTTTTTAAAAAAGATATACCAAATGGCAAATTAATAGATTATATTATTTCTAGTGCATATTTACCTATTTTTAAATTTGAAAGGATAATTGATAACAAATATTATATTGATGGAGGGGTTTACTCTAATTGTCCTGTAAATATGTTAATAGATAGTAATTATGATGAAATATATGTTATAAAAGCATGGCAGAGTAAACTAAAGTATAAGAATAAAAAGAATATTAAAGTACATATTATTGCTCCTAAGGAAGATCTTGGTTCTATTATGCTGTTTGAACCAAATATAGCTTCTTATAGAATGAATTTAGGCTATTATGATACACTTAAATATTTAGATAAATTAGATGGAAATAAGTATTATTTTAAAGGGTATAGTGAAGAATATTATTCTAATTTATTTGATAAAATATCATATAAAATGATTATTAAGGAATATAATAAAGGAGTAAAACCTAAATCAAATAAGGATTTTATTATAAGAATAATAGAAAAGATTTGCAAAGAGCAAAATATAGAAAGGTTTAAAATATATAATATTCCATATTTAATAACTCGTTTAAAATATAATATGGCTGGTAAAAGGAAAAACATGTATTATAATTTTATAAAAAACATAAAAGTTGATTTTGAATAAAATGTCACTATCAAGCAAAAATTTCCTGATTAAGAATTAATTTTTTTCTTGGAATTATGCTTTTCAATATATCTTTGATATGAAGCAGCTTTCCAAGGA
>CACYLI010000021.1 GCA_902775285.1 uncultured Erysipelotrichaceae bacterium
AAAAATCGTGATCATGGTGGCTATGATGGCGGAAATGGCTCTGATGGAATACTTATGATAAAAAGATAAAAGAGTATTGAGATTATTCAATACTCTTTTTAATTTAAAATAACTTTAATAGTAGAATTCTGTTTTACTCTAGTATTGTAAGTGGGAGATGAGTCTATTACTTTATCTCCATCTCCAATGAATTCTACATTTAATCCTTTAAGAAGTTGTTTAGCTTCTTTTTTAGTTTTATTAATTATGTCTGGTATAGTTATATAAACAGTATCATTCCATCTATAAACTTTTGGAATTCCATTTTCATCTTCTTCAATATCATATATAGATATTATATTTTCAAATACACTTTTAGCTATTGGTGCACTTGCTACACCTCCATATTGTGTTACTCCTGTTGGATGATCAAGAGCAATATAAACTACATATTCTGGATTATTTGAACTTAAGAAACCAATAAAAGAAAGTACATAATTACCACTCATATATGTTTTATTTTCTCCTACTTTTTGAGCAGTACCTGTTTTACCTCCAATTCTATAATTTTCAATAAATGCATTTCTACCACTTCCATTAGCTACAACACTTTCTAAAGCATATCTAACAAGTTCGCTTGTTTCTTTTGTAATTATTCCTTCTTTTTTTAATTTAGGCTCAAAAGTTTTATCTCCAATTTTAGAAACAATATATGGAGTATATAGATTTCCATTATTAATTATTGCAGAAACAGCAGTTACTTGTTGAATTGCTGTTACACTTATTCCTTGACCAAAAGCAGTGGTAGCAAGTTCTACAGGACCAACTTTATCTAAATTAAATAATATTCCTGTCGCTTCACCATTTAAATCAATTCCTGTTTTTTTACCAAATCCTAATTCTTTAATATATTTAAATAGTTTTTCTTTTCCTAATTTTTGACCTAGTGTTACAAATCCTGGATTACATGAGTTTTCTACTACTTGAACATAAGTTTGAAGACCATGTCCTTTTCTTTTCCAGCAATGTAAGGTAGAAGTGGCTACTTTTATACTTCCTGTATCATTATATTTATCTTCAAAAATATTGACTACATTTTCATTTATAGCAGCAGCTAGAGTTACTATTTTAAAAGTTGAACCTGGTTCAAAATTAGACCATATAGCTAAGTTTCTATTTATTACTTCCTCACTATAATTTTTATAATTTTCCACATCAAAAGATGGTAGAGAAGACATAGCTATAATTTCTCCAGTTTTAGCTTTCATTACAATTCCAATAGCACCTTCAGCTTTATATTTATTAAATGCATTTTTAAGTTCATTTTCTAAAGCTAATTGAACATCTAAATCAATAGTTAAATATAAATCATTTCCTTTAATAGGGCTTTCATATATTTCAGATAAGTCTAATCTTTTACCTTTACCATCACTATAATATTTAATATTACCATTTATACCAGTAAGTAATTTATCATATTTAAGTTCTAATCCACTTAGTCCTTGATTATCAATTCCTGTAAAACCTACTATATGTGATAGAGTATCTTTATATGGATAATTTCTTTTACTTTCTTTAAGCAAATAAACTCCATCATAATTTAAATTTTTAATTTTATTTGCAATTTCATAATCTAGATTTCTTCCTTCTGGATGAACTCTTTCAACAGAAGTTTTTTTACTTACATGTTTATACATTTCATCATAAGAAACATTTAAAATTTGGCTTAAATTCTTAGCAACTTCTTCTTTATTATTTATTTGGTTTGGTACTAAATATAAACCAACTGTAGTAATATTATCTACTATTACTTTACCATTTCTATCAAGTATCCTACCTCTATCTGCCATAACTGTTAAATTTCTACTCCATAAGTCATTTGCAAGTTTATTTAGTTTTTTATATTCAATTACTTCAATATAAAATACTTTTATTAATATTAAAATAAATACTAATGTTGAAAATAAAAAAATATATTTAATTCTATTATTTTGTTTTGTTTGAAACATAGTTTTCACCAATTAAATATATTCAAGTTATTTTTTTTTATAATAAAAAAAGAGATTTAATCTCTTTTATATTGTATTTGTTTGAACTGTAACATTTGGATTTAATGTAGGAGCAGTTTGTGGTACTAATGTTTCAAAGTTAATATCATTTTGTGTTGTTGAAGGAATAGCATTTAATACTTCTTCAGCAGGTGGTATTAACATATCATTATTAACAGTTGTTTCTGCTTTTGGAATCATTGTATCTACTACATTATTTGTTTGTACTTGTGTTTGTTGTTGAGGTACACTTGGTGTAACATCAAATGTTTCTATTTTTGGTGTTTGAACTGAAGGTTGCTCAGGAATATTTAATGTTTCCACTGGTATAGTTGCATTTAGTGGATCAGCACCAGCTACAAGATTATTATTTGTTTGGGGAACATTTACATCAAATGTTTCTACTGTGTTATTTGTTTGTTCTTGAGGTGTTTGTGTTTGATTTAAATCTACATTTTCAACAGTTTGTTCTACTTGTGGTTGTTCTAGTGTTTCATTTTGTGTTATTTCCATCTTAGGCTCTTCAATAGCAGGAGTAGTATCGACTACAGGAGCTTGTGTTTCTACAACTGGAACAGGTACTGCAACTGCAGGGGTAGAATCAGCAACTATATTAGAAGGTTCTAGAGAAGAAGTTTCTTCTGTTTTAGTTCCATCTATATTAGAAGGATCTAAAGAATTAATAGGTTCATCTTTTTTAACTTCATTTTGATGAGGATTATCAGGTACACTTATCGGACCTTCATCTTTTAATTTTCCTTCTTTTCTAAGTTTTGCTAACTCAGCTTCTACTTCATCGTAGAATGCGTTATGAATTGCTAAGTCATTTTCTAAATCAACTAGTTTTAATATTTCTTCAAAATTTGTTTCACCAGCAATTACTTTTTCAAGACCGTCTTCAAGTAGAGTATGTGTATGAGCATCTATATAAACTAGTTTTCTCATTTTATCTTTACTTTCAGCATTTGTAATAGCAGTTCTAACTTCATCAGTAATAACTAAAACTTCAGCTACACAAATTCTTCCTTTATATCCTTTAAAGCAATGCTCACAACCTTCTTTATTTATATCATATATTCTATTTACTTCTTTATGAGTAACTTTTTTAAATAATGTTTTTTCATAATCTGTTGTTTCTCTAGCTATTCTACAATATGGACAAATCTTTCTTGCTAGTTTTTGAGATATGACACCATTTAATGATGTACCAATCAAGTATCTTTCAACACCCATATCAGTAAGTCTCTCAATTGTATTTAATGCACTATTTGTGTGAATTGTAGATAAAACTTTGTGTCCAGTAATAGAAGCTCTAACAGCTATACTTGCAGTTTCACCATCACGAATCTCTCCAATCATAATTATGTCTGGGTCTTGACGAAGAATACTTCTTAAAACAGTTGCAAAGTCAAGTCCTATTTCTTGTTGAGCTTGAACTTGGTTTAAACCTTCAACTTCCATTTCAACTGGATCTTCAACAGTAATTATATTAACTTCACGAGTATTTAATTTTTGTAGGATAGAGTATACAGTTGTTGATTTACCAGAACCAGTAGCTCCGGTTACAAGAACAATACCATTTGGCATCTCTATCATTTTAATTATTTTATCTAAGTTATGGTCAGAAAATCCTAATGATTCTAAACCCTGCAAACTTTTTGAATAGTCTAAAATACGAAGAACGACTTTTTCACCTGAGTGAGTAGGTAAACTTGAAACACGAAGGTCAAGCATTTTGTCTCCAATTTTACTTTTAATAGCACCATCTTGTGGAAGTCTTGTTTCCATGATGTTCATACTAGCTATCATCTTAATACGTGAAATCATATTTCTTTTAAATTCTTGTGGAACTTTAGCATAATCGTATAAAACACCGTCAACACGCATTCTAATACTAATACCATCTTTACATGGATCAAAATGAATATCGCTGGCGCCTTTTTTAACTCCATCAAGAAGAATTTCATTTGCTATCTCGACGATTGGTACTTTCTCAAAATCAAATTCCTTCATATATTGACCTCTTTCTATTCTATTTAATTATATAATATATTGAGTGTTAATTCAAGATAAAAAATGTTGTTAAAGATGTAAAAAATGTGATATACTTTGTTTAGTAGAATAAAAGAGGTCATAAATATGAAAAAAGGATTTACACTTGTTGAATTACTTGCAGTAATAGCAATACTTGCAATATTAGCTATAATAATAACACCAACTATAATAGGGGTTAGAAACAATGTTTTAAAAAATACTTTGGATACAAAAATTAAGACAATTAATGAAGCAGCAGCAGATTACGCCTATACTGTTATGAATACATTAAAAACTCCAGTTGTAACTGCTTATGATGAAAAAGCTCATGATTATTCTGATAATTCTATTTGTAGAAAAATTAAAGTTGGTACTTTAATAGAATTAAATTTTTTAACTGTAAATAGTTCACATATTAATGGAGAAGTTAAAGAAAATGTTATTTTAAATCCAGTTACTCAAGAATCAATGAATGATTTAGAAGTTTGTATGAGATTTGATAATGATAATGCTATGAATAGAAAAATAGTTACTTATATTATTAATCAATGTGATTTATATAATAAAAAAGCTGACGCAAAAGAATGCTTAGGATGTAGTGGTAGTGTAAAACAAAATTCAAATGGGCATTGGGTGTGTGAATAATGAAGTTAAGTAATAGTTTCTTTTTTACAAGGAGAGAATTTCCATCAAATGAACAAACTATTTCTACAAAACTACTAATAAAAAGTGGAATGATTCTTAAAAATAATAATGGTGTTTATACTTATTTACCACTTGGATTAAAAGCAATTAATAATATAAAAAATATTATTAGAAATGAATTAAATAAAATATATGCCACTGAGATTCTCACACCATCTTTAATATATAGTGAAGATAACATAGTAAATAGTATATTTGATGAAAGTGAAACATTTAGAATTATAGATAGAAATAATAAAAGTTTAGATTTGTGTTCTTCTTCTGAAGAATTGTTTTCGTATTTAGCATCACAGAAGATTCAAAGTTATAAAGATCTTCATTTTAGTTTGTTTCAAATTTCTAATAAATTTAGAGATGAAGAAAGTATTGAATATGGTCTAATTAGAAAAAAAGAATTCTTAACAATGGATGCTTATAGTTATGATGCTGATGATGGAGGACTTGAAGTAAGTTATGATAAAATGTTTCTTGCATTTAGACATATTTTTAATAAATTAGGTTTAGAAACACTTGTTGTAGAAAATAATGATGAAGATTTTTCAGAAGAATTTCAAGTTATATCAGAATATGGAGATAATGAAATAGTTAAATGTAACACATGTACTTATGCATGTAATATAGAGAATGCTTCTTCTAAATCAATTTTGACTTCTAAAGAAGTTTCACTTAAACCTAAGGAATTAGTTAAAACAGTAAATATAAAAACAATAGATGAGGTAAGTGAATATTTAAACGTATTTAAAAGTAATATTTTAAAATCTCTAATTTGTAAAGTAGATGGAGTATACAAAATGATATTACTTAAGGGTAATAGTGAATTAAATGTAAAAAAACTAATGCATTTATTTAACACAACTAATATAGAAATACCTTCTTCTTATGAACTAGAAAAAATTGGAACTAGTGTTGGATATATAGGTCCAATAGATTGTACTATGCAAATAATCGCAGATAATGAAGTAAAGACTATGCATAATTTTATATGTGGTAGTAATAGAGAAAATTATCACTATAAAAATGTAAATATTGGAAGAGATTTTAAAGTTAATATGTATGCTGACTTAAAATTATTTGATAAATATTCTTTATGTCCTAAATGTAAAAATAAATGTAGTATAATAAAAGGAGTAGAGGTAGGACAAATACGTAAGATTGGTAATAATAATAGTAAAGAATATAATTTAAAATACACAGATGAAGTTAATAAAGAAAATTTTGTTCATATAGGTTCTTATCAAATAGGAATAGATAGATGTTTAAGTGCAATAGTTGAAAAGAATCATGATGAAAATGGTATTATTTGGCCTATAAGTGTTGCTCCATATAAAGTAAGTATAGTTGTATCAAATATAAATGATAAAGAAATTCTAAAATATGCTACATCTTTACATGATAAACTTGAAGAAATGGGAATAGATGTATTACTTGATGATAGAAAAGAATCAATTGGGGTAAAATTTAATGATATGGACTTAATTGGAATTCCAATAAGAGTAACAGTTGGAAAATTATTACAAGAAGAAAAAGTAGAACTTAAAAATAGGCAAACAAATGAAACAAAAGAAATAAATACACATGATTTAATATATGAAATAAAAGAAATGATAAAGGAAGTTTAATAATGAAAAAAGGTATATTTATAAAATCAATTTGTATTCTATCGGTTATTATAATAACTTTTTCTTTTATATCTTTTATTATTTTAGATAAATTTTATGGAAAAGAAGAAGAAAATACAATATTGAATATAAATGATAAAATAAATGTACATAATTCTCTATTAAATGATAATAAATTGTCCATAAATTATAATCTTAATAGAACAAATGAAAATACTTATCTATTAGATTATATATTGGAGTATAATAATAAAAAAATAGAAAATACACTTGTTAAATTAGAATATGCTTTAAGTGAAAAAGATAAGAATAAAATACTAAATTTACTTAGAAATAATAATATTTATTTAATAAAAGGACAAGATGATATAGATTACTTTATATATATAACAAAAGATTTTTATAAAGAAAATATACATGTAATAAACAATGAAGGAGTTTTACTTTCAAAACTTATTGTTGATTTAAATACTAATATTGGAGATATTATTGGTTATGAAGATGGATCTTATATAATAAAAGAAGATAATTTAATGTATCTTAAAAATGAAGTATGTGATAATAGTAGTATAAAGAATATAAATGAATATAGTTTAACTATTAAAGATAATGAAGTAAAAATAGATAAAACAAATGAATATGAAACAAATGATACAGTAGTATGTAATAATATAGAAGAATTTATTTATTAAAAGGAGTTAATCATGAAAAAGAAAGTATTAATAATATCACTTGTAGTTTTTATAGTTTTGGCTATGTCATGTTTAAGAAGTTATATAACAGTTATATATGAAAAAAATCATGAAACTAAAGAAGTAAAAAAAGAAGATGATGAAGATATAAAAGAAACAAAACATTATGAGAATAGTGAATCCATTAAAGAAACTATAAATTCTAAAGAACATACCATTTCTATAAAAACAACAGCAGATAAACAAAAAGAAGATGCATATAAAATAGATGTAGTTTTATCTCTAGATAGTAAAAAAGTTTATACACATACTATAGACTATGATACATATAGAACTGAAAATGATATATTGGATATTGTAAATACAAAACCAACAATAAAAAAATTAAAAGGAGACGATAAAAAAGATTATTTTGTATATTTATTTAATTATTCTAATGTAGAATCTATAGAAGAATATATTATTTTTAATGATGAAGGAACTTTAATTCTATCTGGGCAAGTAGATAATTCAAGTAAAATTAAAACTTTAAAAGGTGATAATTCAAAGAAATATTATAATAGTGAAGAAAAAAGTTATCATTATATAAGTTTTAATTATAATAGTTTTAGTTTTTTAGAAGCAAAAGATTTGAAAATCTGTGAAAAAGACGATGAAATAAATGAAATAGAATTTATAGAAAAAAATATTTCAATAAATGATAGTAAAGTTTTAATTGTGAATACAACATCTACATATAAAGGTAGTGAATTAGAAGGGAAATGTTATACTACATTTGAAATAACTAAAAAAATAGAACTAGAAGAAAATAATAATGTAGATAAAAATGTTACATTAGATTTTAAAGAGTTTTGTATAAAACCAGAATATAAAGTAAATACTGATGGAAATTCTAAAGTAACTATAAATAATATAAAGCTTAATAATAAGAATAATACTTTAGTTTATATAAGAGATAAAGATAATAATAAAGAAATATATACACTAAATGATAAAGAAATATATAATGAAAAATTAACTGAACTAAAATTTTCTAATATTTGTGTATATGATAATTATTTATTATTAAGTGAATCATGGGAAAAGTATCCATATATATATATTTATGATAAAGATGGTAATGAAAAAGCATTATTTAGCGGTGAATATAAATATGAAAATAATTTATTAAATATTAAAGAATTTAAAATGGAAGAAAATGATGAAGAACACTATACAATAAATAGTTATACTTATGATTTAAAAAATAATTCATTTGAAAAAGAAAATGTTAAGACTGAAAAATTTGATTGTATAGATGAAAACGAACATAATTGGTGTTAAAATGATTGATATTTTAAATGTTTGGTGTTAAAATGTTAATATCTTTTGTGAAGAAATAGTAATAATATTATATTTATTTTAAGAGAGTTGATAGTTTGGTGTAATATCAATAAATAAATAATTATGAATTCACCTTCAATTAGAAAGAACGTAATTTGGCGTTAACAAATAAAGAGCATGATAAGTCATGAATTAAGGTGGTACCACGGAATATTTCGTCCTTTAGTTTATGACTTTTTTATTTAGGAGGAAAAATGATAGAAAAGTTAGAAAGTATTAAAAACGAAGCATTAGAAAGTATTAATGAATGCATGGATGAAGCAACTCTCAATAATGTTAAATCTAAATATATTGGTAAAAAAAGTGTATTTAATGAAATAATGTCTGAAATGAGTAAATTATCTCAAGAAGAAAAAAGAGAAGTTGGATCTAAAAGTAATGAAGTAAGAAATGAAATTACAAATATGTTAGAATTAAAATTAAAAAGCATTAAAGATGAAGCTTTAAATAAAAAACTAGAAAATGATAAAATTGATATAACGTTACCTAGTAAAAAAAGAAGAATTGGTTCTCGTCATCCATTAACTATTGTTAGAGAACAAATAGAAGATTTATTCATTTCAATGGGATATGATGTCGTTAGTGGGCCTGAAGTAGAAAGTGATCTTTATTGTTTTGAAATGCTTAATTTACCTAAAGGACATCCAGCTAGAGATGCTCAAGATAGTTTTTATATAACTGATGAAATGCTTTTAAGAACACATACAAGTCCTGTACAAGTAAGAAGTATGCTTGCGAATGCAGAAAAGAAACCTTTTAAATTAATTTGTCCTGGTAAAACATATAGAAGAGATGATGATGATGCAACTCATTCACATCAGTTTAGTCAAATTGAAGGTCTTGTTGTAGGAGAAAATATTAGTTTATCTGACTTAAAGGGTACTTTAGAATTATTTGCTAAAAAAATGTTTGGTAGCGGAAGAGAAATAAGATTTAGATCTAGTTATTTCCCATTTACTGAACCAAGTTATGAAGTAGATGTATCATGCTTTAAATGTGATCAAAAAGGATGTAATATTTGTAAAGGAACTGGATGGATAGAAATACTAGGGTGCGGAATGGTACATCCAAATGTATTAGAAGGATGTGGATTTGATCATAAAAAATACCAAGGATTTGCATTTGGTGTTGGTATTGAAAGAGTAGCATCTTTAAAATATGGTGTTACTAATATGAGAGATTATTTTACAAATGATTATAGATTCTTAAAAAATTTTGATAGAAAGGAGATGTAACATATGAGATTAAGTAAAAAGTTTTTAAGTGATTATACAAATTTAAATAATATTGATTTTAAAAGTTATGCAGATTCTATGTTAAAACTTGGAAATGAATATGAAAGTATAACTAATTTAGTAAATGCTACTAATTTAATAATTGGTGAAGTTATTGAATGTAATAAACATCCAGAAAGTGATCATTTAAAAGTATGCAAAGTTAATATTGGAAAAGAAATATTAAATATTGTATGTGGCGCTCCTAATATGAGAAAAGGAATAAAAGTAATAGTTGCACTTGATGGAGCAAATGTAAATGGAACTATAATTAAGAAAAGTGTAATTTTAGGAGTAGAATCTAATGGGATGTGTTGTTCATTAGAAGAACTTGGAATAGATAAAAAATTCTTAAAAGAGGAAGATATTAATGGTATACATGAATTAGATAAAGAGGCACCTGTAGGAGAAGATCCAATTAAATACTTAGATTTAGATGATACAATTATTGATTTTGAATTAACTGCTAATAGAGGAGATTTACTTAGTATGTTAGGTCTTGCATATGAAAGTGCAGCAATAACTAATGAAGAAGTAAAATTACCTGATTTAACATATAAAACTAGTAAAGAAAATATTAAAGATTTATTAGAATTAAAAGTAGATTCTAAAGATGTATATACATTTTTAGTAAAAAGAGTTAATAATATTAAAATAGAAGAAAGTCCAGTATTTATTAAAAATAGACTTATTGCATGTAATGTAAGAAGTATTAATAATGTAGTAGATATTTCAAATTATGTTATGCTTGAAACAGGTCAACCACTTCATTTCTATGATGCTGATAAGTTAGGAAAAGTAATTGAAGCAAGAAATGCAATTAATGGTGAAACATTAATAACTCTTGATAATCAAAATAGAATTTTATCAAATGAAGATATCGTTATTACAAATGGTAAAAATGTTGTAGGATTAGCTGGAGTTATGGGCGGTTTAGATACTGAAATAGATGAAAATACTAAAAATGTAGTTATAGAATCAGCTATATTTAATCCAATAAATATTAGAAAAACATCTAAAAAATTAATTAGAAGTGAAGCTAGTATTAGATTCGAAAAAGGCTTAGATGTAAATAGATGTTATATGGCTATTGAAAGAGCATGTAATATGTTAGAAAAATATGCTAGTGGAAAAGTACTAGATGGTATACTTGAATATAATACTCTTGATAGAAATGAAAAAGAAATTGAGATTACACTTGATAAAATAAATAGTGTACTTGGTTATAATTTAGAAGTAAAAGATGTAGAAACAGTATTTAAGAAACTTAATTTTAAAGTAAGCGTTAAAAATAATAAATTTAAGGTAATAGTTCCAACTAGAAGAATAGATATTTCTATTGAAGAAGATTTAATAGAAGAAGTAAGTAGAGTATATGGAGTAGATAATATTAATAGTACACTTCCTATATTTGAAAGCAAACCATCATATAATAATAGAAAAGATAGAGTAGTAAGAGATATAATGGTTGGACTTGGATTAAATGAAGTTATTACATATTCACTTATTAATTTAGATGATGTATTTAAGTTTACTAATGATGAATTTGGACTTATTAAAATACTTTCACCTCTTACTGAAGAAAGAGTAGTATTAAGACATAGTTTAATTACTTCATTATTAGATGTTTATAAATATAATAAATCAAGAAATATAAAAGACTTATCAATATTTGAAATATCTAAATGTTTTAGTCAAATAAATACTGAATATATAGAAGAAAATAAATTAGCTTGTCTTTTAACAGGTTCTTATACAGAAGGATTAAATAAAGAATATCATGATTTCTATACTACTAAAGGAATAGTAGAAAGTTTACTTGATAGTTTAGGATATAGTGGAAGATACTCATTTGTAGTAAAATCTTTTCCAGAAGAAATGCATCCAACAAAAAGTGCATATATAAGTGTAGGAAATAAGATTGTTGGATTAATGGGACAAGTTCATCCTAAAATATCAAAAGATGAAGTTTATGTAATTGAGATTAATTTAGATTTACTATTTGAAAATAAAATAGGAAAAATTAAATTTAAAGAAGTATCAAAATTCCCTGGTATTTCAAAAGATTTAGCATTTATTCTTCCAAAAGAAGTTAAAAATGAGGATGTAATATCTACTATTAAACAAGGTGGAGGAAAATTACTTTCTAAAGTTGAAGTATTTGATTATTATGAAGGTGAAAGAATAGAAAAAAATAAAAAGTCTATTGCTTATAATTTATATTTTGAAAGTAATGAAAAAACTTTAAGTGATGATGAAATAAATCCATTCTTTGATAAAATAATAGAATTAGTTGTTAAAAAACATAATGCTATATTAAGAGACAAATAGTCTCTTTTTATATTGATTTATTTTAATTATTTTCATATAATTAATTTGTAAGTGAGGGATATTTATGATAGATGAAATTGAAATAAAAAACAAAATGAATAAAGTTATTGAAACTCTTGAAAGTAGATATACTACAATTAGAGCTGGTAGAGCGAATCCAAATATTTTACATGGTATTATGGTTGATTATTATGGTAATCCAACTCCAATTCAAAGTTTAGCTACTATTTCAATACCAGAAGCAAGAGTATTATCAATAAAACCTTTTGATAAAAGCTCACTTAAAAATATAGAAAAAGCTATTTTTGAAGCTAATATAGGTATTGCTCCTACAAATAATGGAGAAGTTATAATGTTAACTATACCTGAATTAACTGGTGAAACAAGACGTGAATATGTTCGTCAAGCAAGTTCAATGGCTGAAGAAGCAAAAATTGCTCTTAGAAATATAAGACAAGATGAAAATAATAAGATTAAAAAAAGCGATGAATTAACTGAAGATGAAAAAGATATGTGTTTAGAAATTGTTCAAGAACAAATTGATAAATTTAATAAAATTGTAGAAGAAAAATTTAAAGAAAAAGAAAATGAACTTACTAGTATTTAGTAAGTTTTTTTGTATAAAAAAAGAATTTATAAACATAATATATATTGGTGAAATATATGTTATTAAATAATAGATTCAGTACAAAGAATAAACTACTATATAAAATGAAATGCTTGAATACTAGAAATCAAGAATACTATGAAAAAGAACATGATAATATAAGAATTGAAAGATATAAATAGAATATATCTTTTTTCTTGAATTGAAAAAGTAATTGTTTTATACTTATACTATAATAGTAGGAGAATAAAAAGATGAAAAAGAATGGATTTACATTAGTAGAATTGGTAGTAAGTATAGTATTAGTAAGTATAGTAATGGTGTCATTATTAACGACATTATTAAAGATAAGACAAACATATCAAATAGTAAATGAGAATTCAGATATATTAGTATATTCATCTTCAATAACAAGAGTAATAAATAGTGATTTTACAAAAAACAATGGAGTAAGAGATGTATATTGTACACCAGATGGAATGAGATGTGAAATAACACTAGGAAATGATGATAAAAGAAGATTGGTATTAAAA
>CACYLI010000022.1 GCA_902775285.1 uncultured Erysipelotrichaceae bacterium
GGAAGGAATAAAATAAATGAAAAAGAAAGGATTTACATTAGTTGAGTTACTAGCAGTTATTGCAATCTTAGCAATCTTAGTAATTATAGCATTACCAAACGTTATGGGTATGTTTAATACTGCTAAACAAAATAGCTTTAATACTGAAGTAAAAGAGATTTATAAGACTGCTCAACAAGCATGGATTATGAAAAATATGAGTGGAGCTGCATCAAATGTTACATATAAACGTGTAAATGGAACATATACAGGTGATTCACTTGATTTAACTGGTAGAACACAATTAGATTTTAAAATTGTATTTGATAGTGCTGGAAAAGTTACTGAGTATAGAGCTAGTGATGGAACTTTCTATTATTTATCTGGGAATACAACTGATTTAAAAGTAGAAGATATATCAGGTTCAAAGAAATGGGCAGATAAACCTCAATGCAAAGCTAATGATACTGCTACTGCTACTGATTGTACAGCTACAACTATTTTAGATCAAATAGTTGTTGATTAATTATAGTTTTTAAAACAATATATCTTAATATATTGTTTTTTTATGTAAAAAAAGTGTTTTTAATATTGAATTAAAAATCAATTATTGATACAATTTAAATATAGTAAGGAATAAAATAAATGAAAAAGAAAGGATTTACATTAGTTGAGTTACTAGCAGTTATTGCAATCTTAGCAATCTTAGTAATTATAGCATTACCAAATGTTATGGGTATGTTTAATACAGCTAAACAAAATAGTTTTAATACAGAAATTAAAGAAATCTATAAGACTGCTCAACAAAAATGGATTATGAATAACATGAGCGGTGCAGCATCAAATATTACATTTAGACGTGTTGGTGGTAACTATCAAGTTTATAGTGATAGTACTTGGAAAACAACTACTGATTCAAAATATGTATTAGATTTAACTGGTAGAACACAATTAGATTTTTCAATTACATTTGATAGTGCTGGAAAAGTTACTGAATATAGAGCTAGTGATGGAACTTTCTATTATATTACTAAGAGTAATGTTAGTGATTTAAAAGTTGAAGATATTGGAAATACTACTTATGGAGAATCAGGTAAATTTGCTGATGCTGATAAACCTGTTTGTGGTACTGGAGAATGTTCTACATCAGCTGCCTTTATTAGTAGTGGTACAAATCCAACTGGTGAATAAAAGAAACTTTTTAAAGTTTCTTTTTTTATGTTATAATTGTTTTGGTGATATATATGGAATTAATTATAGGTAGTCATGTTAGTTTTAGTTCTAAAGAACAATTACTTGGAAGTGTTAATGAAGCTCTTAGTTATAATGCTAATACATTTATGTTTTATACTGGATCTACCCAAAGTACTCAAAGAAGTGTAATTAATGAAGAATTAACTTATGAAGCTTATAAAAAAATGGTAGAAGGTGGAATAAATAGTTCTAATGTTATTGTTCATGCTCCATATATAGTTAATTTTGCTAATAGAAAAGATGAAGATAAATATATATTTTATGTTAATTTTTTTAGTGAAGAATTGTCTCGTGTTAAAACTCTTGGATTTGATAAGATTGTTTTACATCCTGGTAGTGCAGTTAATTGTAGTAGAGAAGAAGGCCTTAAAAATATAAGTGATGCGATTAATTTAGTTTTTGAAAAAACAAGTGAAACTAAAATTTTATTAGAATTTATGGCTGGTAAGGGAAATGAACTTGGAACTAGTATTGATGAATTAAAACAAATAATTGATAATATAAAAGATAAAGAGAGAATAAGAGTATGTTTAGATACATGTCATATGAATGATTCAGGTATTGATATAAATGATTTTGATTCATTTTTAGATTCATTTGATTCAAAAATAGGAATTTCTTATATTTCTTGTGTTCATGTTAATGATAGTAAAAATATAATTGGTTCTCATAAAGATAGACATGAGAATATTGGATATGGAACTATTGGTTTTGATGCATTAAATAAAGTAGTTCATAATGAAAGATTAAAAGGTATACCATTTATACTTGAAACTCCTTGGGTTAATAGGAATGAGAAAGATGAGTATCCTCCATATAAATTTGAAATAGATAATTTTAGAAAAGAAAAGTTTATTGATTTTATTCAATAAACTTTTTATATTCGTTATATTTTTCTATTATTTTATTATATAGTTTTTGATTAAATTTTGATTGGTATTTTTTTATATAAGTTAAAAAATCCGAATCTAATATTTCATTATATTTAGTTTTAATAGTTGTATAAAGTGTATCTATTTCTTCTTTTGTTGCAGGTATCATTTCTTTTTTTAAATAATTAATTATATCTTCTATAGTAAGTTTACTTATATAATTTTTTATTAAATCTTTTTTCATTTAAAAACCTCCTAATTAATAATATTTAGAGGTTTGTTTTTTATTCTTTTAAACTATTAATAGCATTAAGTATTGCTAGTTTTCCATATTCATAAGTAAGTGAACCTTGTTGAAATAAAACATATGGTTCTTTAAGTGGCCCATCACATGAAAGTTCTATAGAAGAACCTTGTGTAAATGATGGACTAGCCATAATTATATCATCTTCATATCCAGGCATAGGGGAAGGTATTGGGGTTATATGTGCATCTATTGGACCAGATGATTGAATAGAAGATGCATATTTAATTAATTCATTCTTATTATTAAAATATATTAATTGAACAATATCAGCTCTTTTTTCATTTGAAGTAGGAGATACTTTATAACCAAGTTTTTCTAAAGCTTTACTTGTTAAAATAGATGTTTTAAGAGCGTTTGAGACAACACTTGCTGAAAGGTATAATCCAAGTAAAAATTTTCTATTAGCATTTTCTGATGGTCCTACATTTATTCCTTCACCAGGTAAAGTAAGCCTTTCTCCAACTAAATCTATTAATTCTTTATCTCCAACTACGTATGCTCCATTAGTAGCAATACCTGCCCCTAAATTTTTAATTAAAGAACCAACACATAAATTAGCACCAACTGTTATTGGACTTTCTTTTTCTACAAATTCACAATAACAATTATCTACAAAAATAATAACACTCTTATTAATACTTCTAATTGTTTTAATTACTTTCTTTAGTTTTTCTATTGTTATTGAGTCTCTAAGGGAATATCCACGAGAGCGTTGTATATGTACCACTTTAATGTTAGAGTATAATTCTTTTTTTATTTTTTCATAATCAAAATCATTATTTATTAAGTCTATTTGTTTATATTTAATATTATAACTAATAAGAGAACTGTTATTAGGAATTATTCCAATTACTTCTTTTAATGTGTCATATGGAGTACCAGTTATAGATAAAAGTGTATCATTTGGTCTTAAAAGAGCATGTAAACATACATTTATAGCATGACTTCCTGATATAAATTGATTTCTTACTATTGCACTTTCTGAATCAAAAATATATGCAAATATATTATCTATTTTACTTCTTCCTATATCGTTATATCCATATCCAAGAGTACCATATAAATCACTTTCACTTAAATTATATTTGTGAAAAGAATCTAATATTTTTTTACTATTAAATAGAGTAAGTTCATCTATTTTATCAAATTCATGTTTTAGTTCTTTTTCACACTCATTTATAAAATTCATATCTAACATTTTTTACCACCATCTATTCTAATAATACTATCATTTATATAAGAAGACTCATTAGTAGATAAAAAATATACTAAAGAAGCAATTTCATTTGGTTCTGCAAATCTTTTTAATAGTATTTTATTTTCTTCTTCTTTTTTAAATTCATCACTTAAATTCTTATTCATTGGAGTATTTATCCATCCAGGACATACACAATTTACATTTACATATGGACTATACATATTAGCTAAGTTATGTGTTAAGTTAATTATACTAGCTTTAGAAGCATCATAATCTATACTATATTCATAATATGTATCTATTGCATTAGTTGAACTTATATTAATAATTCTTCCATTTTTATTTTTGTACATAAAATCACCAAATAATCTAGATACATTAAAAGTACCATATACATTTACTTCAAATATTTTCATAAAATCGTTTTTTGTTTTTACATCTATTGGTGTATCTATAGAAATACCTGCATTGTTTACTAAAACATCAAGTTTATTAAATTCTTTTAATATAATTTCATACATATTTTTTACTTCTATATCATTTGAAATATCTGCTTTTATACATAAACATTTTACGTTATATTTTTTTTCTATTTTTTCTTTTAAAGAAAGCGCTTCCTTTTCATGAGTATTATAATTAATTATGCAGTTATAATTATTACTTGCAAACAATTCTATAATAGAAGATCCAAGTCCTATACTGGATCCTGTTACTAAAACAACTTTTTTATCCATTCTTTTTCACCCGAGCATATTTTATCACAAAATATTAAATTATCAAAGATAATATTACTTTAATTATAATTGTGTGTTATACTTATAATATAAATAAAATAGATATATGGAGGAAATATATGAAGACAGGATTTACTCTTGTTGAGTTACTTGCAGTAATAACAATTTTAGTAAAAATAGTATTTCCAAATGTAAATAAATTAAAAGTTGAAAATATAGGTGACAATAATTATGGAACTTATGGAAAATTTTCTGATGAAGTTAAGCCGCAATGCATAGAGGATTTGGAAGATAAAGATTGTGAAGACTCAGAAGAATTCATAAATATTTATGCTCAACTTCATGCAATTCTTCCACTTGTTCCACAAGAATTTGCAAGATAATTTTTGAGAGGTTTATTATGAAAAGAATGTTAAAGTATATAATTTTATTATTATTTATACCATTTTTTATTAATGCAGAAGAAATATGTAACTCTGATAGTATTATAATAACTGATGTTGAAGTAACAAATAATACTGGAAATGTTATAGAAAAAACACCATTGAGTTTTGATGGAAAAAATGTAAATATTAATTTAGAGATGCAAGATGTTGGAGATAAAATTTCTTATGAAATAAAAATTAAAAATGATTCAAATGTTTCATATGAATTAGAGGAACCAAATGTTAATTTAAACAGTGATTATTTAAAATATGAATATGAATATGAAAATGGTAAGATAATAGAACCTAAAGAAGAAAAGAAACTATATTTAAATATTGAATATGAAAATGTTATTCCAAGAAAAATGTTTTCAAATGGTGTATATGATGAAAATAAAAGTGTTTTACTTAGTTTATCTAGTGATAATAATGAAGAATTAATTAATCCTAAAACAGGTTTAAAGAATACAACATTATTGATTCTTATTTCTCTTTTTGTAAGTGGAATAGTATTAATTATTTTATGTAAAAGTAAAATTGGATATACTTTTATATTTATTACTTTTTTAATGAGTATTCCTTATGTTAAAGCTATATGTAAGTGTGATATTAATTTAAATACAAATGTTCAAATAATTAAAGAGCCAGAAAAAGCATGTACTTTTGATGGTGAACTTGTTCAGGGAGCTGAATTTAAAGATGGTAATTTTATATATAGATATAAGCAAGAAAATGAATTTATTTATGAAGGAGATTGGGGTAATATTGATATAGATGGATGGGGAGCATATTATAATACTGAATTTGATGATGATTGGAAACCAATTCATAAGAAACTAGATAAGAAAGAACAAGTATGTACTTCTATAAATGGTAAACCAATTGTTTCAGCTCAAAGTATGTTTTTATCAGCTTATCTAGATAATATAGATTTTGAAACATTTGATACTAGTCATATAATTAATATGAATGGTATGTTTGAATCTGCTATAAGTACTGTTCCAATTGATTTAAGCTTTTTAGATATATCAAAAGTAAAAAATATGCAATATATGTTTAGTGTATCTGAAATTCCAAGTTTAAATTTAAGTGGTTTAAAATTGAATGGTGATATTTCAAGAATGTTTAATGGAGCTAAAATTAACAATTTAATTATAGATGATTTAGATATTTCAAATGTAACAAATATGGATGAAACATTTAGAGATTTTGATTATGATAAATTAGATTTGAGTAAACTTGATTTCTCAAATGTAACAAGTCTTATAAATTTATTTGCAGGTTCTTCTTTTAATGAACTTAAACTTGGTAATTTTAATTCAATAAAAGCAAATAATTTAGATGGAATATTTTCTGGTACAACTATTAAGAATTTTGATGTAAATTATATAGATGCTATATCTTCAACTTCATTAAATAATATGTTTTCTTGGGCTAATATAACCAACTTGGATTTAAGTAAAATAATAAATACAGAAAATATAACTGATATATCATATATGTTTGCAGGATATGAAGGTAATATTCCTAGTTTTAAGAATATAAATACATCTAATGTTACAAATATGTCTAGTATTTTTTCTCACTACAAAAATCAAAATTTTAATATTGGTGACTTAAATATAAATACATCAAATGTAACAAATTTTGGAGGTATGTTTTCATATTCTGAAATAGATAATTTAATTTTTTCAGGAATTGATACAAGAAATGCAGAAGATTTTACTCTTTTATTTGCATATTCTAATATAGGAAATATAATTATAGATAATATTGAAACACCAAAATTAAAAACATTAGATCGTATATTTGCATATTCAAAAGTAAATAATGCGGATTTGGGAAAATTAGATACATCAAATGTTACATCTATCACAAGTGGTTTTGAAAAAAGTGAAATAAATAATTTAGATTTATATGGTTGGAATACATTAAAAATGACTGATTTAAAATGGTTATTTCAAAATAGTAAGATTCCAACATTAGATTTAAGTAGTTTTGATTTATCATCATCTTCAAGTATTAGTAGTATGTTTAATAATTGTAGTGCAACTATTGGTTATGCTAAAAATAGTTATATGCTAGATAGATTTAATGCAGTTGGTGTTACAAAAAAACCTACAAATTTAGAATTTACTATTAAATTAAATTAATTTTAAAGCTATAAAGATTAGATTTTTCTTGCTATTTAGTATTTTGTTTGTTATAATTTTGATTGTACAAAAAGGAGGAATGAAGTCCTATGGCAAAGAAGGAAAATAGAGAAGGTATTGCTTTACAATGTACTGTTTGTAAAGATATTAATTATTTAACAAGTAAAAATAAGAAAAATACAGAAGGAAAATTAGAAGTTAATAAGTTTTGTCCTAAATGTAATAAATCAACTCTACATAAAGAAAGAAAGGCTGCATAGTTTATGATGTTTAATATTAATGATATAAAAAATGGAATGACAATCAAGTATGAAGGTGTTATATACCAAGTAGTTGATTTCCAACATGTTAAGCCTGGTAAAGGTAGTGCTTTTGTAAAGACTAAGCTTAAAAATTTAAAAGCTGGTACTACACAAGAAATTACTTTTAATGCCGGTATTAAAATGGAAAAAGCTGATGTAAGAAAGAATCAATTATCTTATCTTTATGCAGCAGGAGATAATTATGTATTTATGGATTTAAATACATATGATCAAATTGAAATACCATCTGCTTTAATTCAAGATGAAATTAAATTCTTAAAAGAAGGAATGGAAGTTGAATCTTTAATTATTGAAGGAGAAGTAATTGGAATTTCATTACCAGAAAAAGTTTCTTATAAAGTAATTAGTGCTCCTGATGCAGTTAAAGGTAATACTACATCAAGTGCTCAAAAAGATGTTACTATTGAAACTGGTTATACATTAAAAGCACCTTTATTTATCTCTGAAGGTGAAGAAATAGTTATAACTACAAGAGATGGTAAATATTTCAGTAGAGGTTAATTTAAACGAAGAAGAAATAAATAGTAATTATATTAATTTAAATTATAGAAAGTTAGTGGTTGATGAAAACTAATATATTAGTATAATGAAATACATATTTTGGAGTTTAATTGGTGATGCGATATAATCACTAGAGGTAGAAAATATTTCTATAAATTAAGGTGGTACCACGATATAATCGTCCTTATAAATGGTACCTTTTTTATTGGAGGAAAAATGAGAAAGTTTGAAATTATTAGTTTTAATCAATTTAAAAAAGATATAAGTGATGATAAAGAATTATATAATAGTATTATTCTTCCTAAAAGAAGTACTAATAGTAGTGCTGGATATGATATTAGAAGTATGACAAAAGGAATAATTAAACCTAATGAAAGTATGATATTTAAAACAGGACTTAAAGTATGTATGAATGAAGATGAAGTGTTTTATATATTTGATAGAAGTTCCCTTGGTTATAAATATGATGTGTGTCTTGCTAATAGTGTTGGAGTAATTGATAGTGATTATTATAATAATGAAGATAATGAAGGGCATTTTAGTATTAAATTAATAAATCATGGAAATTCTGATTTTGAAGTAAATATTGGAGATAGAATAGCTCAAGGAATATTTATGAAATATTTAACAGTAGATGATGAAGAAAAAATAAATAAAAAACGTAGAGGTGGAATTGGTTCTACAAATAAAAAGGAGGAAAAATAATGACATTTTTTGAAGAATTAAAATGGAGAGGACTTATAAAAGATATAAGTAGTCCCGAAATAGAAAATTTACTTAATAATGAGCGAGTTACTTTTTACTGGGGAACAGACCCAACAGCATCTTCATTACATTTAGGACATTATTCATCTTTAGTAACAGCTAAAAGACTTGCAAAACATGGACATAAACCTATTCTTTTATGTGGTGGAGCAACAGGATTAATAGGCGATCCTCGTCCAACAAGTGAAAGAGAAATTATTAGTTATGAAGAGGTACAAAAGAATATTGAAGGTATTAGAAATCAAATAGATAGAATATTTGAAGGAAAAGCAAAATTAGTAGATAATTATGATTGGACTAAAGAATACTCATATTTAGATTTTTTAAGGGATATAGGAAAATATATAAATGTTAATTATATGCTTGATAAAGATATTATTAGAAGAAGACTAGAAACTGGTATTACTTATGCAGAATTTTCATATACATTAATTCAAGGAAATGATTTTTTAGAATTATTTCAAAGAGAAAATTGTGTTTTACAAGTTGAAGGATCTGATCAATGGGGTAATATTACTACAGGTATAGAATTAATAAAGAAAAAACTTAATAAAGAAGCATATGGATTTACGATGCCATTAATATTAGATCAAAATGGAAATAAATTTGGTAAAAGTGAAGGAAATGCTTTATGGCTTGATAAAAATTTAACTAGTCCTTATAAAATGTATCAATATTTACTTAATACAGATGATAGAAAAGTAATAGAATATTTAAAAGTATTTACATTTTTAAGTAGAGAAGAAATTGAAACTTTAGAAGAAAGCGTTAAAAAAGAACCTGAAAAGAGACTTGCTCAAAAGACTTTAGCTTATGAAGTAATAAAAGATTTACATGGTGCAAAAGAAGCTGATATGGCACGAAAAACAAGTGAAGAAGTATTCTCTAAAGGTTATAGTGAAGAAGGAATGGAAGAAAAAGATATTGTATTAATAGATGATATGAATATAATGGATTTGCTCGTAAGTACAAATATTGCACCTTCTAAGAGTGAAGCTAGACGTTTAATAATTGGAAATGGTATTAGTATTAACTCAGAAAAAGTAAGCGATCCCGCTTTATTAATTACTAAAGATATGTTTAAGGATAAATTTATTATTAGTAAGGGTAAAAAAACTCATATAAAAATTAACTTAAAAAAATAAGTTAATTTTTTTATTTAGTTGAAAAAAAATTATTATTGTTTTATACTAAATAGTAGTAAAGTAGGAGAATAAGAAGATGAAAAAGAATGGATTTACATTAGTAGAATTGGTAGTAAGTATAGTATTAGTAAGTATAGTAATGGTGTCACTATTAACGACATTATTAAAAATAAGACAAACATATCAAATAGTAAATGAGAATTCAGATATATTAATATATTCATCTTCAATAACAAGAGTAATAAATAGTGATTTCACAAAAAACAATGGAGTAAGAGATGTATATTGTACACCAGATGGAATGAGATGTGAAATAACACTAGGAAATGATGATAAAAGAAGATTGGTATTAAAA
>CACYLI010000023.1 GCA_902775285.1 uncultured Erysipelotrichaceae bacterium
GCTAATACAAGAAACTGAAGTATTAGATGCAGCAAATTTATACAAACAAGATAATTGTGGTAGAACTGCAATGAGTAGTGAAAAAAGAAGAGAATGTGCCGGATTACTTGCAAACAATAAAGTAGGAAGTAATGAAGTATATTTTTGTTTATCAACAATACAAGATGCTTCTTATGCTGGAAAAGTACTATATAGTGGAGGAACTCCATGTAGTGGTATAGTAGTGTATGAATATAATGAAAATAATGGCACACTAAAAAATGGAAAAACATATCTTTCATGTGGAGAAAATGCATATGTTACAGAAGGTTATGAAAAATATCAAAGTCAAATAACAAGTTGTGGCGGTAATATAAATAATAAAACTCTTGTACAAGATGATGACCCTTCAGAAATGGATCCTCCATGTACTGATGGTGAAGAATGCGTTCCTGAATGTGAAGGAGAAGAGTGTACACCAGTGCCATCTGGTTCTGATCCTACTCCTAGTGTAAGAGTTGTTTTTCATAAAAATAAATCTGGTGAAGAAGATGAAACTATAACTTATACTTTTAATAAAGGAGTATCTGGGCAAAGATTTGGATATAGAGAAGGAAACAAAACAACAGAATTTTCTGATTGGGAACCAAATGGAAAAAGAATTCAAAGATGGTCTACTAATAAGAATTTAACTTATACACAGAGTGCTTCAAGTGGAGTATATAGTACTTATTCTACGGTTACAGATAATTGGATTGAAGCTAATAATGGTCTTACAGTTGATTTATATGCTGTGTGGAGACCAACTTATGCTAATATTTACTTTATAGCTGGTTCTGGTGCAACTATTCAAAATATTGTACAAATACCATCAGGAAAAAAGAATGCAAATGGAACACCTTATTATTTAGCAGGACAAACAGTTTACTTTCAATTAAAAAATAACATTACTATCGATATAAATGGAACAAATAAAACATTAAATAATGTTATTTACAGAAAAAAACAAAATGAAAGTAATTATAATATTTATTATTATTACTTATATTATTTAGGTGAAGCTTATGGAGAAGGTAATGGACTTCCTTCACCAACAAATCCTGAATATATAAATCTAACAAAGAATAATTGTACTCCAAAGAATAAAGCTGAATGGAAATGTGCTAGTGGTTCTACATGTACTTATGCTACATATGATCAATCACGCTCAGACTATAAATCAACACATTTTTGTGATTCAACAGTAAATGATTGTACAGTTGTTTTAGAAGTAAACTGGAAATGTAATTAAAATAGCATTTATTTGCTATTTTTTAATTTAACAAATGAATTATTATGTGATAAAATAATATTTATGAAAAATATAGTAATAATTTTAATAATAATTTTTTTAGTATCAATAATCTATAGTCATTTTGTTTTAGATAAGACTAGATATATTTTAAAGAATAAAAGATTTGATAAAAATATGAAAGTTTTATTTTTATCAGATTTACATAATAGAAATATAGTTAAAAAAATATTAGAAATAGTTGATATAGAAAATCCAGATATTATTATATTTGGAGGAGATATGTCAAATGAAAGAATTAAAGAAACTGATAAAGTTTTTAAACTAATAGATAAGCTTAAAAATAAAACTATTTATTATACATTTGGTAATCATGAAGAAATGATGAATAATAAAGACTATAAATTATATTTAAATAAACTAAATAAAACTCATGCTAAAATACTTAATAATGAAACTATTAAATTATCTCAAAATATTAATTTAATTGGATTTAATAGTGGAATTAAAGCTTATTTTAAATTTCATAAGTTAGGTTTAAGTAAAAAAATTATTTTAAATTCTATAAATAAAATAGATGATAAAAAATATAATATAATGATTGCTCATAATCCACTAGAGTTTTCTTCTTATGTTGATTCTAATATTGATTTAGTGCTTAGCGGACATGTACATGGAGGACTTGCAAGAATCCCATTAATTGGTGGTATTCTATCTCCTGATTATACTTTTTTTCCAAAGTATGATTCAGGAATGTATATAAAAAAAAGAACAAGAATGATTGTTTCTCGTGGTATAGGTTATAGTAAAAGGATACCTTTTAGAATATTTAATCCAGGAGAAATAGTAATTATTAGTTTAATGAAAGATTAGTTTATGAAATATATTATATATAAAATAGTAAAATTTATATTAAAACCATTATTTATACTGATATACAGACCAACTAAAATAGGAAGTGAAAATATTCCTAAAAGTGGACGAGTAATTCTTGCTGGTAATCATACTAATAATTTAGATGCTGCTATGATGCTATATGGATGCAATAGAGTGGTACATATGATGGCCAAAAAAGAATTATTTGATTCTAAACTTGGAAATATATTTTTTAGAAGTATGGCTTGTATTAGAGTAGATAGAAAAATTCATGATGAAAATGCTAAGAGTGAAGCAATAGATGTGCTTAATAATAATGAAGTACTTGGTATATTTCCAGAAGGAACAGTAAATAAAACAAAAAAAATATTACTTGACTTTAAATATGGATGTGTATCATTTGCTAAAAAAACTGGTAGTGTAATTGTTCCTTTTTCAATAACAGGAAATTATATTCCTTTTAAAAAAAGTATTAAAATAATATATGGTAAACCATATAAAGTAATAAATGATCTTGAAAGTGAAAATAAAATACTTATGAAAAAAGTTGAATCTTTAATTATTAAAGGAGAAAATTATGATAAGAAAAAATAAATATTTATGGAGTAAAGAATATAAAAATATTAGATCTACTTTATCTTATCCTAATACATCAATGTATGATATGGTAAGAAAATGTGCTAGTAAATATTCAAATTTAATAGCGTATTCTTATTATGGCAATAAAACAACATATAAAAGCTATATTAAAAAAATAGATGAATGTGCAAGAGCTTTTTTAAGACTTGGAGTTAAAAAGAAAGATGTAGTATCAATTGTTATGCCAAATACACCAGAAGCTATTATTTCATTTTATGCTTTAAATAAAATAGGTGCTATTATTAATATGATACACCCTTTATCTAGTAGCGAAGAAATAAAATATGCTATGAAAACTACAGATACAAAATATGCGCTTGTGGCAGACATAGTTTATTCTAAAATTAAAGAAATAAAAAATGATTTAAATGTTAATACATTTATTTATACACCAATTAGTGAATCAATGGATCCACTTACTTTAATTGGATATAAATTAAAAACACTTGGAAAAATTTCAAATGATTTAGATGATGATACTATTGCTTATAGATCATTTTTATCAAGAAGTAAATATTATAAAAAAAGTGTTAAAGATACTTCTAAAGGAAAAGATGTTGCAGTTATTCTTCATAGTGGAGGAACAACAGGTAAACCAAAAGCAGTTGAACTTACTAATCTAAATTTTAATTCTGTAGCACTTGGACTTCTTGAATTAAACCAAGTTATGGGTCCTGGAGTAAGTACTTTATCTATTATGCCTATATTTCATGGATTTGGACTTGCTTGTACTTTTCATGCAGTAAATATAAGTGGAGGAGAAGCTATTATTTTACCTACATTTAGTCCAAGAAAATTTGATTCAATTATATTAAAATATAAACCTAATACAATTGGCTGTGTTCCAAGTTTATTAGAAAGATTACCAAATAGTAGTAAACTTAAAAATGAAGATTTATCTTTTATTAAATGTATTGTTTGTGGAGGAGATGCTATAAGCGATAAATTAAGTAAAAGAATAAATAAATTCTTACTAGATCATGGTAGTAATGCAGAAGTAAGAGGTGCATATGGTATGACAGAATGTACTGCTGGTGTTACTATGTGTCCAATAGAACATAATAAACTTGGAAGTGTTGGTATTCCTGTTCCTGATACAGTTATTAAAATAATTAATCCAGAAACAAAAAAAGAGTGTGACGTAAATGAAATAGGTGAAATCTGTATTAGTGGACCATCTATAATGAAAGACTATTTAAATGAAAAAGAAGAAACTGATAATATGTTAGTTAAACATAAAGATAAAAAGGTATATCTACATAGTGGAGATGCAGGATATTTAGATGAAGATGGATTTTTATTTTTCACATTAAGAATCAAAAGAATGATTGTATCTAGTGGATATAATATTTATCCAGGACAAATAGAACAAATAATTTTAGAACATCCTTATGTAGATCAATGTGCTGTAGTTGGAGTTCCACATCCATATAAAAAAGAAGTAGTAAAAGCATATATAGTTCTTAAAAAAGGACTTGTATTAAATAGTGAAATAAAAAGAAGTATAAAAAGTCATTGTGAAAAGAATATTGCATCATATGCATTGCCTTATGCATATGGATATAGAAAAGAATTACCTAAAACACTAATTGGTAAAATATCTTATAAAGAACTTATTAATGATAAAGATGAGGAAAGTGAATAATGAAAAATATTGGTTATAAAATATTAAAACCATTTGTAACTTTGTATTTTAAAATTAAATTTAGACCAACTATTATAGGCAAAGAAAATATTCCTAAAGAAGGACCAATAATATTATGTGGAAATCATATACATACTCATGATCAATATAATGTAATGATAGTTACCCCTAGAATAGTTCATTATATGGCAAAAGATGAATATTTTAAAGGAAAACACGCATGGTTTTATAAACTAGCAGGATGCATAAGTGTAGATAGAAGTATACACGATGAAAATGCTAAAAGTGAGGCTTTAAAAGTTTTAAAAAATGGTGGAGCTTTAGGTATATTTCCAGAAGGAACAAGAAATAAAACAATAGGCACTAAAGAAGAAGTAGACCTACTACCATTTAAATTTGGAGCTGTATCACTTGCTAAGAAAACAAATGCTTTAATAGTTCCATTTGGAATAACAGGTACTTATACTGGAAAAAGTGGACATTTAACTACAAGGATAGGTGTTCCTTTTAGTGTAAAAGATATGGAATTAGAAGAAGCTAATCAGTTACTTAGAAAAAAAATACTAAAATTAATGCAAAAATCAAAATAATATTATATAATAATGTTTGCAAGGAAGTTTATATATTTTGGTAATAATATAAAGGAGAAATATTTATGAAATTTATTTTAACAGCAGGTGGAACTGGAGGACATATATATCCAGCATTATCTGTATTAGAAGAAATAAAAAAGGATAAAAAAAATAGTTACTTATATATTGGTACTAAAAATAGAATGGAAAATGATTTAATACCTGGACTTGGTATTCCATATGAAGGGCTTGAAATATATGGTCTTTCTAAAACAAATATTATTAGAAATATTAAAAATATTAATTGTATTAGATTATCATATAAAAAATGTTTAGATATAATGGATGAATTTAAACCAGATGCTGTAATAGCTTTCGGAGGATATGTAACTTTTCCTGTTTGTTTAGCTGCTAAAAAAAGAGGAATTAAAGTATTTTTACATGAACAAAATATGTTACCTGGTAAAACAAATATATTTTTAAGTAGAAAAGTAGATGCAGTATTTACATCCTTTAAAGAAGGTAAAAGAAAACTAAAATGTAAAAATATTATATATACAGGAAATCCAGTAAGTCAAAGAGCAATAGAATGTAAAAAATATGATAAAACTGATTTAGGATTTAAAAAAGATAAAAAATTAATAATAATAGTTATGGGTTCTCTTGGAAGTACATCAGTAAATGAAAAATTACTTGATTTCTTAAGAACATATGAAAGAGAAGATTCAGAAATATTATTTATAACTGGTAAATCAAGTTACAAAGAATTAAATAATAATTTAATTGTACCAAAGAGTACAAAAATAGTACCTTTCTTTGATAACTTACCAAGCTTAATGAAAAGTGCAGATTTAATTATATCAAGAGCGGGAGCTTCTACAATTGCTGAAATAATGGCTACAAAAACACCATCAATATTAGTCCCTAGTCCATATGTAGCTAATAATCATCAATACTATAATGCACTTGATTTAGTAAATAAAAAAATAAGCATAATGATAGAAGAAAAAGATTTAAATAAAGAATCTTTAATTGAAGCAATAGATGAAATGTTTAGTGAAGAAACATATAAAGAAGTAAAAGAAAATTTAAAAGAAATAAAAGATATTAGTTCTAGTACAATAATACTAGATGAAGTAAAAAAGATATTAAAGGGTAATAATGAAAAAGACACAAAAAAGAAAAAAAATTAGTATTAAGAAAATAATAGTTTTTTCAATAATTATAGTAATTTTATATTTTATTGTAAGTATATTATTAAATACAAAAACTAAAAATATAATAATACTTAATAATAATTATTATAATGATGAAGATATAATGACTTCTGCAAATATAGAAAACTATCCTAAATTTTTATTACTAAACACTAAAAAGATAGAAAATAAAATTAAAAAGTTAGATTTAATAGAAGATGTTAAAGTATATAAAAAAATGGGATTTATATTAAGAATAGAAATAAAAGAAAAGAAAATATTGTATTTTGTAAGAAGTGAAAATAAATATATGTTAAGTGATAATAAAACATATGAAATTAATGATGTATTAGCTTATCCTACACTTATTAATTATGTACCTGAAAATATCCAAAAATCATTTAATAAAGAATTATATAAAATAGATGATAATATTATTAGAATGATTAGTGAAATAGAATATAGTAAAACTGAATTTGACGATAAAAGATTTAAATTATTAATGAATGATGGTAATCAAGTATATATTACTATTTCAAGAACTAATTTATTAAATAAATATATAGATATAATAAAGAAAATAGATAATAAAAGTGGAATATTATATTTAGATAGTGGTAATTATTTTGAAATAAAAAATTAGATATGCATTTGTATATCTTTTTTTCATATAATATAATATGTCAAAGAAAGAAGATTTTAAAAAATTTATAATTAATCATCCAGAATTCATAGATTATGTAAAACAAAACAAATCATCATGGCAATCTATGTTTGAACTATATGATTTATATGGAGAAGACATGAATATATGGAATAGATATATTAGTACTCCTACAAATGAAACAATTAATTTAAAAGGTTTATTTAATACTTTAAAAAATATTAATTTAGATTCTCTTGAAGAAAATATATCTTCTATTCAAAAAGCAGTATCACTAGTAGAAGAACTAACTACTAAAGAAAAAGAAGAAGATATAAAACCTAAAGAATCAAATTTAGATAATATTTATGGAGAAAATGATGAAAAAACAAATAATTGATAAATTAAAACAAAATAAAAAATATTTAAATTATTTAAGAGAAAACTCAGAATGGTATAAATATTTAAATAGAAATCCAAATAATTATGATTTATTTATAAAAAAAATGAAAGAAAAATATAAACAAAGAACAATAGATAAAGTAGATAGCTTTATAGATAGTGTAGATCTAATTACTAAAATAATAGATATGTCAAACTAGACATATCTTTTTACACATAAAATTATTTATAATTGACATAATAAAAAATATAATGCTATACTTTATATAGTAAGGGTAGAACCCAAAAGAAAGGAAGGAATAAAATAAATGAAAAAGAAAGGATTTACATTAGTAGAATTACTAGCAGTTATTGCAATCTTAGCAATCTTAGTAATTATAGCATTACCAAACGTTATGGGTATGTTTAATACAGCTAAACAAAATAGTTTTAATACAGAAGTAAAAGAGATTTATAAGACTGCACAACAAGCATGGATTATGAAAAATATGAGTGGTGCTGCATCAACAGTTATATACGAACGTAAAAATGGAACATATACAGGTGATTCACTTGATTTAACTGGTAGAACACAATTAGATTTTAAAATTGTATTTGATAGTGCAGGAAATGTAACTGATTATAGAGCAACAGATGGAACATTCTATTATTCATATCATAATGATAGTGGTATTAAAGTAGAAGATATTGGAGCTTCAGGAAAAGGATTTACTGGTAAATGGGCTGATACATCTTTACCTACATGTAAAAATGGTGAAAGCTATGCTACATGCACTCATGATACCTTATTAGATGCAGGTAGCTTTTATTTAAAATAAATTTTAAATAAAACAATATATCTTAATATATTGTTTTTTTATGTAAAAAAAGTGTTTTTAATATTGAATTAAAAATCAATTATTGATACAATTTAAATATAGTAAGG
>CACYLI010000024.1 GCA_902775285.1 uncultured Erysipelotrichaceae bacterium
ATCTCTTTTTTTGTGTCTACTTTAACTATATCACTTCAATTTTTTCTCTTTTTAATTAAATACTTTTTAATTAATGTCTCCTAAATAGGGTTCATATCATTATTTAGATACTTTTTATATGCTTTAATAGATACTTCATCAGAAATATCATATTTTAATTTTTTACTATCACATAGTTTTTTAAGAATATAGTCTGTAAAATAAGGATTTCTAATTAATAAAGGACCAATTATATGAGTAGCATATACATTTTTAAAAGTAAATCCTTCATCTTTATTAGTTAAATCATTTGAATATTTTTCTTCTGTTTTAAATAGAGGAGTTTTAATATCATAATTTACATCACATCTATTTTGAAATCCAATTATTGGTTCTTTTATTAATTCACTAGTGGCTTTTATTTCACCAACAATTCTATCAGAAGATGCATTTTTAAAAGTACTTTCATTAATGAATTTTGTATAATAATCAAATATGCTTAAAGATTTTATTTTTTCATCATTAACTTCTATGTATTTGCCAAATAAATCCATTGAATTACCTGTAAGTATTAAGAATTTATCATCATTAATAAAATGCTCTAATTCTTTTTTTCTTTTTAAAATATCCTCATTTGCTAGTAATAAATTATCTTCACTTCCAGAACCTATATAAATAATATCATAATCATTAAAATCAATCTTATCATTTAAACTTTTTAAATCAACTTTAACTTTAATATTATTAAGTTCTAAAGATCGAACTATACATCTACTATTAGCATTTTCTCCATAAAGGTTTAATAAATCATAATATAAGTGTAATAATCTAATCATGGTTTTCCTCCTTAATGATTTTTTTAAGTTCTATTTCTTTATCAAAACATACCATTGAATAAATATTACCTTTAGTTTTCTTTTTTATTGTATTTGGTAAATTTTTTAAATCTTCTACAAGTATAATTTTATTATTATTAATACCTGCATATTGCATTCTTAAGTACATATCATGACAAAATTTTCCTATAAGAATTATATTTTTAATACTATTATCATTTAACTCTTCAAAATCTATATCCCAAATCCAAGAAATATCATTTTCTTTATATCGTCTACTAGATGAATCAAATCCAAGTATAATAGTTTTATCTCCATTTTGATGCACTATATAGTCAAGTGATTGTTTATAACTTAAATTGTTCTCATTTTTACTTACTAGCATTTGCCATTTTCTATTATTATAATTATATATCATTAGTCTTTTAGTTTTTATTTCATCACTATTTAATACTTTAATTATATTTTCATCATTTAATCCAACTGATTTACTTAATGCATAACAACCAGTTACAAAATAAACTGTATATAAGAAGTCAGATGGTAGATTAATATCATTATTATTAATTTTTATTAACTTATTATCAACATCTATATTAGTAGCTTCATAATCTGGTTTTGATCTATTAAAATGATATTTAGGGCAGTGGTAAGAACCTATATGTCCATAATGATAAAAGTCATATTCTAATTTAGAATGACATATAGGACAATATGAGGCATCTAAATTATTTAAGTTACTTTTAAATGAATAGTTATTTTTTTCTATACCATATGTAGTAATTGCTCCTTTATGATTGATTCTAAGTCTATTAACAAAAGGATCATCTACATTAAGAATTAAATGTGTACCATTTGGAATAGCATTTTTTATAGCATTATATATTTTTTCTGGATGAGAATTTCTTGGAGGTTGATCTCTTGTAATATTTGTAATCATCAAATGAGTAGGTGTAATATATTCAAAAATATATTTCATAAATTGTTCATCTAATTCCATTAATAATACATCTTTTTTAAGTTTACCAAATAGAGTAGAATTATTTAAAACAAGGGCAGTAATGGCATTTATAGTATTACTTCCTTCTTTATTGTAAACAACACTATATCCATTCTTAGAAAGTATATTATACATTAGTTCACTAGATGAACTTTTTCCACTAGAACCAGTTATTCCTATAACATATTTAGGAAGCTTAATCTTTTTAAGAATATTTTTATCTAGTTTTCTAGCATAATATCCACCAATAACACTTCCTTCATGATGAGTAAGTTTACTTAATTTATTTATAAATTTACATGTAAATATAACTATAAATTTCCACATAATATCACCTAAATATATTATATAACATTTTACATATTTTACACAAGCAAACAAAAAAATAGAATAAAATCTATTTTTTAATATAAACAGGAGTTCCAATTTCTACCATACTATATAATTTTTCCATAGCTTTAGTTGGTACATTTACACAACCATGACTTCCATTTATTTTATAATTCATATTTCCAAAGTTATTTCTCCATGATGCATCATGAATTCCATAATTATTACCATCATATGCCATCCAATATTTAACATAAGATACATAGTTTTTACCTTTTAAAGAAGTATTTTGAACTTTGTTTCTTATTTTAAAATTACCAGTTTTAGTTGCATTATTTCTTCCAGTTGTTACAGGAGTTTCTAAAACTTTTTCATTCTTTTTATAATATTCTAATTTTTGCTTAGAAATAGTTACAACTATATATGTCATATCCCATTTATCTCTAACATGAACAATTGTACTTTTTGTATCTTTATTATTACTAGAATCTGTAACAATATAATTTACTTTATAATCTCCAGCTTTACTAGTATCTAAATCTGTATCTATTTTAACTTTTGATTTTATATCTTTATCATAATTATCACTTACAACATAATCACAATTGTTTACTTTTTCATTTAATTCAACATATGTTTCTTCTTTGCAATCAATTAATTGTATAGAAGGAGCTTCTTTATCAATGATAGTTACTTTTCTTTTTAATGTTTTACTTAATGTCTTATATTTAAGTTTATATGTTATTTCATAATTACCAACATTATTAACATCTACATTATTAGTTGTTTTAACATATGGTATATATTCATTATCTATATTAAATCCTTCATCAACATATGTTTCACCATATTCAAGAGTAATATTATCTTGTCCATTGATAGTAAAACTATCACTCATTTTTTTAATTATTTTTCCATACTTAAAACCAATTATGTATAATGATGAACATAATATAATAAATATACATACAATAACTATTAGGACTATATATCTCTTCATTCTACCTCTATATTATAATAACATATTAATCTTTAAAAGTATATTTTATTTTGATATAATAAGTTTAGAAAGGAAGTAATATGAAGAGGATTAGAATTAAAATAGATGGAATACGGTGTAACAAATGTAGAAGTATAATTACTACTGAATTAGAAAAAAACAAATTAATAAAAAGTGTTTCTATAGATGAAAATATAGCAAGCATTGAATATAATGAAAAATTAGATGTAAAGGAGATAATAGATATAATCAATTCACTAGAATTTGAAACAAAAGAAGATTATATAATAAAAGAATAATGAAAAAAAGAGTTTTATTAAGTATATTATTAATAGTTGTATTATTTACTTTTAGTGGTTGTGCAACTAAAGAATCAAAAGAATTTAAAAAAGAGTATGAAGCATTAAATGGACAAGTTAATGCCAGTGGTAAAGAACATAGAACAGTTAAAATAAGCAGTAATAATCCATTTGTAAAAGTAGATGCAAGCAAAATAGTAGAAATGATAGAAAATAAAGAAACATTTTATGTTTATTTTGGTGATGAATTATGTCCATGGTGTAGAAGTGTTATAGAAAAAGCTATAGAGGTAGCAAAAAAGAAAAATATTGATGTTATTTACTATGTTAAGATATGGGATAAAGATGGACAAGAAATTTTAAGAGATAAATATGCAATAAATGATGAAAATAATATAGAAAAAATAAAAAGTGGTACTGAAAGTTATACTAAATTACTTGAATATTTTGATCCAATGTTAGCAGAATATACATTAACTAAATCAGATGGCAGTAGTATTGAAGTAGGAGAAAAAAGAATATATGCACCTAATTATATATATGTAGAAAATGGTGAAATTAAAAAGTTAGTTGAAGGTATTTCAGAAAAGCAAACTGATTCAAGAGAAGAACTTACAAAAGAAATATTAGATGATGAAGAAAAAATATTCAATGATTTCTTTAAAAACTAAGAGGATAGATAAAAAAATCTATCTTTTTTTATTTTTTTGTGTTATTATTTATGTAAGTTGCCCCGTTGGTGAAGCGGTTAACACTCAAGATTCTCAATCTTGCATACATGGGTTCAAGTCCCATACGGGGTACCAAATATGTAGTTAATGCGGACAAATGACTAGTTTGTCCGTTTTTATAAGGAAAAATTCGATTCCAGAAAGGAGTCGATTTTTTATGTTAAAAGTGAAAAAAACCAAAATTGAGATAGATTCCAAGACTAAAAAAAAGATGGAATTTTATCTTGATAGAACATCTAGAAAATATAAATTTATTTGTGGTAATTTAATTAAACTAAATACAACTAACTTAACTTATGTTGAACCACATAAAGCTATATTTGATGATTTTATGATATTATTTTTTAACTATTCAGATCAAATATATGTTAATAATTTAATGCATCAAATAAGCTATGAAGATATTTATGATTATGTAAAATTAAAAAAATATGAGAATGATTTTGACTTTTAAGAAAAATGTGCTATATTGTAGCCAATTTAAGGAGGGAATATGGATGAGAAAAGAGTTTGTGGTCTTTATTTAAGAGTATCAACTGAAGATCAAGCAAAAGTTGGTTTTAGTCTTCCAGAGCAAAGAAAATGTTTAAAAGGCCTATGTGATTATAAAGGATGGCAAATATATGATTATTATGAAGATGCAGGAATAAGTGCTAAAACTGGTAATACTAGACCTCAGTTTGATAGGATGATAGAAGACGCTAAGAAAAAGAAAATAAACACTGTTCTAGCAATAAAACTAGATAGACTAACAAGAAGTATATATGACTGGGAAAACATCATGAAATTGTCTGAAAAATACTCATTTGATATTGTATGTGCTAATGATGATGTTAATACAACAACAGCAAATGGAAAAATGGTTACTAGAATAATGATGAGTGTATCTCAAAATGAAATTGAAAGAACAAGTGAAAGAACTAAATTTGGAATGGCTGGTGCTATAAAAGCAGGACATATACCAGGACAAACTCCGTATGGATATAATAGAGTTAATAAGTGCTTAGAAATAAATGAATTAGAAGCAAATGTAGTGAGAAGAATCTATGATTTATATTCAGTAGGAGAAACCTTTGCAACAATAGCTACCAAGTTTAATCAAGAAAAGTATTAAGAAAAAATAACTGGAAAGATAATACTATATCAAAGATAATACATAATCCAGTATATAAAGGTGATTATATTTCTAACAAGGGAAAACCAGAAGAAAAGTATTATAAAAATGTTTGTCCAGCAATAGTAGATGAAGAAACATGGGAATGGGCAAATGATCAATTAGTAAAGAATTCAAAGAACTATAAAAGAAAAGAGGAATACCTCTTTTTACAAAAACTTAAGTGTCCAAAATGTGGTGTGCTTTTGGGGGGAAGGGCCTGTAATAAGCTGAGCACTAGAGGTAAGAGATATTATTACTATCAATGCTGTAAATGTAAGAGATATGTTAAGCAAGATGAAGTAGAAAAATATCTAATAGCAACATTAAATGAAATATTAGAATATGATTCAATAGTTAATAACTTCTATTTACCAATTATTAAAAATAGAATTAGTAATCCAAAAGAAGTATATGAAAGATCACTTATAGAAGAAAATAATAAATTAGATAGAGCAAGAGAAGCTTATCTACTTGGATCATTTGATTTAGTAACATATCAAAAAGAAGCAAATACAATTCAAAATAATATAAGTGAATATAAAAGACTATTAGAAGAAAATCAACAAATGGAAACATATAGATTCACCGCAGATGATATATTATTCAAAAGAGATTTAAGTTATTTAAATAGATTCAAATATCCAGGTATATATGATTATATTTATAGAAGATGGTCTAATATATCATATAAAGAAAAACAAGATATTATCATGAATTATATTGATTATATAGATCTTGAATATTATGGAAATATTACTAAAGTTAATAAGATAGTATTTAGAAATAAATTTATTAGAGAATTTAATGAATTATATCAAGAAGGATATATAGATAAATCATTTGAGATGAATGATGGTAAATTAGAGCCAATTAGATTTAGTAAATATTTAGATAAAGATAAGATCCAAGAACATATAGAAAAATTAAATAAGTATTACAAAGTTGATTTATATTATGGAAAGTATAATAAATTAAAAGGAATGTTAGATATTAAACTTCCAAAAGATTTAAAAGTAGTAAGAGTCTTTCCAAAGAATAAACTAAATCTGAATGATGATATAGATTTATGCATATTAGGATATGTTAAAAATAATAAAATAGATGACTTTTTAACTCAGGATATTTTAGATAAAAGAATATTAAAAAATCTAATAAATATTACTAAATGCAAAGCTCAAGATATACTAAATATTACTCAAAATGGACTAGAAAAAGTATTAAACTAATGAAAAAAAACTCCTAAAAAGTTTTTTAAAACAAGTATTTTTCATTTAAAATGGGAGCAACTATTTCCCATAGTTACTAATGATTTCTAAGATCAAACTATATATTAGGATTAATTTTGCAAGTGCAAAATAAGTTTGATACCACTAAAAAGCTAGGTTTTATCTAGTCTTTTTAATTATGATGGTATCAGCATCTTATCCTGATATAAATATAGGTCAAAAAACAGCCACTTTTTAGGATTTTTATAATCCTACGATTCATAGGTTGAATTATTCTTATCAGATAGTATAATTTTTTGTGAAAGAGGGATGAAGTATGGATATAGAAAAAATCTCAAATCTTATCAAAACAAAAAGAAAAGAAAAAGGGTTAACACAAGAAGAACTTGCTAAAAAAATTAATGTAACTGAGAAAGCTATTTCTAGATGGGAAACAGGTAGAGGAACTCCAGATATATCTTTATTAATTCCTTTATCAAAAACATTAGGAATATCTGTTGGAGAATTACTAAATGGAAAAGAAGATAAAGGTGAAGAAAAAAATATTAAAGATATTATTAAATATATAGATGAAACAAATAAAAAGAAAAATAAAATTATTATTCCTATTTATATAGTTATATATATTGCATTATTACTATTATATCTAAACTATTTAAGAGTTGAATATTCAAGCGGGGCTACACATATTGATTATATAGGAGAAATAGTTGTGTTTTTATTCTTTGCTTTTGCAATTGGTTTTAATAATAATTTAATTTCAAATTATTATTATGATAAAGTTGAAGATAAAAACAAAATGAAGAAGATTACATATATTATAGCTTTAGTTTTATATACAATTACTTTAATAA
>CACYLI010000025.1 GCA_902775285.1 uncultured Erysipelotrichaceae bacterium
AATGTTGTAAATATTAATTTTTTAGTACAAGCACTTTTAAAATTATCAAAATTTGATGCTAATACAGTTCATTTTATAAAACAAGAAAATGATTTAAAAACAATCATTAAAGAATCAATCAAAAATGTTTCTCCTTTATGTGATTTAAGAAATATAAATATAGAGTTTAATGCTAAAGAAAAATCTAAAATAGAATGTGATGCAAAATGGCAAATTGAAGCTATAACTAATATTATAAAAAATGCTATAGATCATTCTAAAAATAATTCAACAGTTACTATAAATTTAAGTAATAATAATGTTTATTCGATGATTGAAATAATTGATAAAGGCGAGGGTATTTCAAAGAAAGATATTTCTCATATCTTTGAGAGATTTTATAAAGGTGAAAATGCAACTTCTGATAGCATAGGAATAGGACTTGCCTTAGCAAAAACAATTATAGAAGAAGATAATGGTTCTATATCAGTTGAATCAAATAAAATAGGAACTAAATTTATTATTAAGTATTTTAAAATCTAAGTCAGGAAAAAATCCTGGCTTTTTTGTGTTATAATTATAAATAAGAAGTGGTGATTCTATGGATTATGAAACATTAAACACAGAATTTGAAACTAAAAAGTCGATAAAATTCAAATTATATAGTATGGAATATGTTGTAGAACAAAAAGAAAATTATGTAGAAATCTATGCTATTTATTACGAGAATAGAAAAAGCAAATATAATTCATTTAAAGAATTGTTTGAAAACTACACAGTCTATAATGAACCACTTATTACTTTATTAGATAGAATAGTTATTTTAAGGTAGGAGATTATTATGATGATTAGTCCAGAAGCTTATATTGATGAATTAAAAAATAAAACTTATAAAGAATTGATAAAAGAAAAAAATAAACTATTAAAAGAAATATCAGATTTTGAAAATAATAAGATTGCAGATGAAGAATATAATATTAATCCATCTCCAGATGTAATATATCAATGCAATCTATTATATTTATCAAAACTATGCGAATTAATTGCAGATAAATTTAATAAAGAATATGAATGGAACAATTAGCAAAATTGTTCTTTTTCTTTGGTAAATCGGTGTGTAAATTGACAAATCTATGATATAATTATAAGTGAGTGAAAATATGAGGTGAAATTATGAATAATAAAAAAGAACAAGAAAGAGAAGAACTTCATAAAACTATATGGAAAATTGCAAATGAATTAAGAGGTTCTGTTGATGGTTGGGACTTTAAACAATATGTATTAGGATTGTTATTTTATAGATTTATTTCAGAAAACATAGAAAACTATGTTAATGAAAATCAAAGAAAAGCTGGAGAAGTTGGATTTGAATATAGAAATTTATCTGATGAAGATGCTCTAAATGGTAAATCTCAAATACTAGAAGAAAAAGGTTTCTTTATTCTTCCTAGTGAATTATTCTGTAATGTAAGAAAAACAGCAAAAAATAATGATAATTTAAATGTTGTTATAGCTAATATATTTGATAACATAGAATCTTCAGCAAGAGGAACAGCTTCAGAGGATGATGTTAAAGGTTTATTTGATGACTTTGATGTTAAAGGAAATAAACTAGGTAATACAGTAGAAGAAAGAAATGAAAAACTTGCTAAGATGTTAGATGCAATTGGTGATCTTAAATTAGGAGATTATCAAGATAATACTATTGATACATTCGGAGATGCATACGAGTTTTTGATGACAATGTATGCTTCAAATGCTGGTAAATCTGGAGGAGAATTCTTTACACCTCAAGAAGTAGGAGAGTTACTTGCAAGAATAGTTATAATGGATAAAAAAGAAGTTAATAAAGTATATGATCCAGCTTGTGGATCTGGTGGATTACTTCTTAAATTTGCAAAGATACTTGGAAAAGAAAATGTTAAGCAAGGTTTCTTTGGTCAAGAAATTAATTTAACAACTTATAATTTAGCAAGAATTAATATGTTCTTACATGATATTAACTATAATAATTTTAGTATAGTTAGAGAAGATACATTGATTCACCCAGCACATTGGGACGATGAACCATTTGATGCAATTGTATCTAATCCACCTTATGGATTAAAATGGGTAGGAGATTCAAATCCTATATTAATTAATGATGAAAGATTTGCTCCAGCAGGGGTTCTTGCTCCTAAAAAAGCAGCAGATTTAGCTTTTACAATGCATATGTTATCTTGGCTATCACAAAAAGGAACAGCTGCAATAGTAGAATTTCCTGGAATCCTTTATAGAGGTGGAGCAGAACAGAAAATCAGAAAATATATGGTAGATAATAACTTTGTAGATACAATAATCCAATTACCAACAGATTTGTTTTTTGGAACAAATATTGGTACATGTATTCTTGTATTAAAAAAGAATAAATCAGATAATAATATATTATTTATTGATGCCTCAAAAGAATATGTAAGAACAACCAATAAAGCTAAACTTTCTGAAGAAAATATAAATAATATTTTATCATTGTATAAGCAAAGAACTAATATAGAGAACAAATCATACATAGCAACATATGATGAAATAGTTGATAATAATTTCAATTTGTCAGTTTCTTCATATTTGAAAATTACAGGGCAACAAGAAAATATAGATATTAAAAAAATAAATCGTCATATTAGTGAATTAATTGTGGAAGAAAATCAATTAGTAAAAGAAATTGATAATATTATTAGTCAATTAGGTGATGTTGATGATTAATATAAATAATGTTTTAAAATCTATGAAAACGAAAGTGGATTATATTAAGCTTGAAGAACTATTAGATTATATTCAACCCACAAAATATATTGTAGAAAATACTGATTATGATGATAGCTACTCAGTACCAGTTTTAACAGCTGGTCAAACTTTATTACTGGGATACACAAATGATTCTAAGAACATTTTTGAAGCATCAAAATTAGAACCAGTAATTATTTTTGATGATTTTACTACTTCTCATCATTGGATTGATTATCCATTTAAAGTAAAATCATCTGCAATGAAAATGTTAATTAATAAAACAAATAATAATTTTAAATATATATACTATTGTATGAAAAACATTAATTATGTTGCTAAAGAACACTCAAGACAATGGATTCAAACTTTTAGTAAATTTGAAATACCACTTCCTTCAATAGAAGTGCAAAATGAAATTGTAGAAGTTTTAGATAAATTTGATGAGTTATTAAGACTAAAACAAGAAGAATTAATTGAAAGAAAAAAACAATATGAATATACAAAGAATAAGCTATTATTTAATGATTCATATAGTAGAGTTAAAGTAAAAGATGTATGCAAGATAACAAAAGGTAAATCACCAATTCAAAAAACAATTCCAGGAGATTATCCTATGGTTGTTACAACATCAGAGAGAAAAACTTCAATTGATTATCAATTTGATACTAGTGCAGTTTGTATTCCATTAGTTTCATCTAGAGGGCATGGTATTGCAAGTTTGAATCATGTATATTATCAAGAAGGTAAATTTGCTCTTGGTAATATATTATGTGCAGTAGAAGTTGTTGATAATGATAAACTATCAGCCAAATATTTATATTATTTTTTGGAAAACACAAAAGATTTTGTTTTAGTACCATTAATGAAAGGTGGAGCAAATGTTTCTCTTCACATGAATGATATTTATGATGTTGAATTATCATTACCTAATATTACAGAGCAAGATAAAATAATTGAAAAGTTAGATACTTTGTTAAAATATCAAGAAAAACTACAATTAGAGATTGACCAAAGAATTATTCAATTCAATTATTATAGGAATAAATTATTAAGTTTTGAGGAGGCGATAGTAAATGAGTAATATAAGCATGATGAGTGAAAATGATAATTCAACTGTATTAGCTGAATATCAAGGATTAAATAGAGTTGCTACTTACTATCAAAGTGAAGATGCTTTAGAACAAGAATTAATTAAAACTTTAGTAGAACAAGGTTATGAAAGATTAACTATTAATTCTGAGGATGAATTAATTCTTAATTTAAGAAAGCAATTAGAAAAACTTAATAGTTATCAATTTACAGATGGAGAATGGGATTCATTCTTTACAAATGTAATTGCTAATAAAAATGATTATATAATTGAAAAAACTAGATTGATTCAAGAAGATTACATTCAATCTATTACATTAGATGATGGATCATTAAAGAATATTTATTTAATTGATAAAAATAATATTCATAATAATAATGTCCAAGTTATTAATCAATATGTAAATAATGACGGAAATTATGATAATAGATATGATGTAACTATTTTAGTTAATGGTCTTCCTTTAGTTCATTGCGAATTAAAGAAAAGAGGTATAGATCTTAGAGAAGCATTTAATCAAATAGAAAGATATCAAAGAGATTCTTTCTGGGCTAGTAGTGGTCTATATAATTTTGTTCAAATATTTATTATAAGTAACGGAACATTAACAAAATATTATTCTAATACTACTAGAGAATTCCATATTAATAATCAAAAGAAAAAGAAGTCTAATTCGTTTGAATTCACTTCTTATTGGGCAGATCAAAAAAATAATGGAATTACTGATTTAATTGATTTTGCTAAAACATTCTTAACTAAACATACATTATTAAATATTTTAACTAAATACTGTGTATTTACATCTGAAGAAGATTTATTAGTTATGCGACCATATCAAATAGTTGCTACTGAAAAAATCTTAAATAGAATTAATATTGCATACAATAATAAATTCTATGGAACAATTAAATCAGGTGGTTATATCTGGCATACAACAGGGTCTGGTAAAACATTAACATCATTTAAAACATCAATTTTAGCTAGTAAACTACCTTATGTTGATAAAGTATTATTTGTTGTAGATAGAAAAGATTTAGACTATCAAACTATGAAAGAATATGACAGATTTAAAGAAGGTTGTGCTAATAGTAATTCAAGTACAAAAGTATTAGAAGAACAATTAAACGATCCTAATGCTAGAATTATTATTACAACAATTCAAAAACTTTCTGGATTTGTAAAGAAGAATATTGAGTCTAATGTATATAACAAAGATGTAGTATTTATATTTGATGAATGTCATAGATCACAATTTGGTGAGATGCATTCAGCTATTATTAAAAAATTTAAAAAATATTATATTTTTGGATTTACTGGAACACCAATATTTCCAGAAAATGCAAGAACAATAAAAGGTATATCTGAAACTACTGAACAAGTATTTGGAGATAGATTACATACTTATACAATTGTAAATGCTATTGCTGATAAAAATGTATTACCTTTTAGATATGAATATGTTGGTAGAGTAGATATTAAAGAAGATGTAAAAGATGAAAAAGTATATTCTATTGATGAAGAAAAATTATTTGATAATAAATTTAGAATTTCAGCAATTACGGATTATATAATTAAACATTTTAGTACAAAAACTAAAACAAGTGAATCATATATTTATTCTACTTTAGATAATGTTGTAGAAGTAGCAAAGAAACAAGATACACAAGAAAATAAATCTAAAAAGAGTATTAATGGATTCAATTCAATATTTGCTGTTTCAAGTATTAAAATGGCAAAAGAATATTATGAAGAATTTAAAAAGCAACAAGAACAATTAAATTCCAATTTGAAAATAGCATTAATTTATTCTTATGGTGTAAATGGTGAAGATGGAGTTATAGATGAAAATTCTGAAACTACTGAAGCACTAAGTACTGATGACAGAAAATTCTTAGATGATGCTATTAAAGACTATAATAAAATGTTTGGAACTTCCTATGATACTTCTTCAGAAAGATTCCAAAATTATTATAGAGATGTATCTTTAAGAATGAAGAATAGAGAAATAGATATATTAATAGTTGCTAATATGTTCTTAACTGGATTTGATGCTAAGACATTAAATACATTATGGGTAGATAAGAACCTTAAATGGCATGGATTAATACAAGCATTTTCAAGAACTAATAGAATATTAAATAGTGTTAAGACTTATGGAAACATTGTTTCATTTAGAAATCTTGAAGATAGATTAAATGAAGCTCTTGCAAAATTTGGCGATGAAAATGCAAGAGGTGTTGTATTATTAAAACCTTATGAAGATTATTTTAATGGATATAATGATGAGAATGGTAAAAAGTTTGATGGATATAAAGAATTAGTAGAAAAAATGAAAGCTATGTTTAATCCTGGAGAATTACCATTGGGAGAATCTGCGCAAAAAGAATATATTAAATTATATGGTGCTATCCTTAAAGTAACTAATATTTTATCTTCATTTGATCAATTTAAAGAAGACGAATTATTAACTGAAAGAGATAAACAGGATTATCATTCAATTTATATTGATCTTTATAATGAATTTAGAAATAAAGCTAAACATGATAAGAAAGATGTTACTGATGATATAGTATTTGAAATGGAATTAATTAAATCTATAGAAGTTAATATTGATTATATTTTAGGTTTAGTTAAAAAATATCATGAAAGTAATATGCAAGATAAAGAAATACTTATTACAATTAATAAAGCAATCATGTCTAGTCCAGATTTAAGAAATAAAAAAGATTTAATCTTAGCTTTTATTGATTCGTTAGATGCAAATTCTGATGTATATTCTGATTTTGAATCATTTATGAATAGCAAAAAGAAAGAAGAATTAGATAAGATTATTTCTGATGAAAATTTAAATAGTGAAGAAACATATAGGTTTATTAAAAAATCATTTGAACAAGGCAGGGTAGAAACAAATGGAACAGAAATATCTGCTATGCTTCCTCCAATGTCGATGTTCTCAAAAGATAATAATAGACAAATAAAAAAGAATACCGTAATTGATAAATTAATGGAATTCTTTGACAAATTCTTCAGCATTACAGACAATAGAATGTAAAAGATGGATTATGCTGATCCATCTTTTTATTTTAATATTTCATCCATTGATAAATTATGATTTTTACATATTGTATAAAGAACTAAAGCAGTAATTAAATAATTACCAGATTCATATCCACTATAAGTTGATTGTGATATCATACATTCATCAGCAACTTGCTGTTGTGATAGATTAAGTTTTTTTCTTATATTTTTAATTCTTTTACCAATCTTACTTTTATCTAGTTTATCAAATTTACCTAAATAATTATTGCTTCTAGATAATCCTGTAAGATAATCTAGAGAGTAGTTATAATTATTAGCATATTTAACTAATTTATTTAATGGAATTGAATCGTTGTTATTTTCCCATCCTGCAACGGTAGAACCTTTTACTCCAAAAACTAATCCTAATTCCTCTTGAGTCATTTCTAATTCTTCTCTAACATATTTTAAATTATTATTATTCACTTGAATTGGTAATCAGCAGTATCACGATTACAAAAATTGAAAGGAGGATAACTAACAAATGCAAAAGTTATTTAAAAAGGATGTTAAACAGTTCATTTCTATTTTTGTAAAGAATTTAGATATTGGAGATTATGGTGATGTTAGATTTAAAATAGAGAAGTATTTAAAGGAAAATAAAATGGAGTGTATTATTACTTCAACGGAAACGGTAGTTTATGCTTATGGTAAAAAAGTAGAGCAATATTTAAATAGTGAATTATCTAATACTTTAAAAGAACAAATTAAAGATATTCACCTAAGTAGTGTAAGATCAAGTAATTTAGAAATAATTAATGGTAAGTTTATTAAAAGCATATATTATTATGAACCTTTAAAGGATTTTAAAGGTATTGGCTCTATAATTATTTTTTATAAAGAAGATTATTTGGAACAAGCTTATGAATTTTTAACAAAAATAAAATAATAAAAAAAGAAAAAAATATGTATAATAATATTAGGTAATTTTATTGTATAATGATAAAAATCTGCTATAATACTGTATGCATTACGAATGAGGTGTAAACATGAACTTAAATACAATTATTGATGAACTCCAAGAGTATCGCTATATAAATGAAGATACAATTTCTGATGAGAAATGTTGTTTAGATGATTATCAAATAGAATTTCTAACTGGATATGTTGAAGTTATCTTCGATTCATGTCTAGATAGAAATTTATTCGAAGTATATGTTAATATTAAAAATACTGATAAAATAGCTGATTCTTTAATGTATAAAATGTTTTATAATCAAGAAGAAGCGAAAAAGTACTTTGATGAAGTAAAAAAATTTATAAATGAAAATGATGAAAAAAATATTTTAAACCGTTGTAAAATAAGGGATTGAAGCGAAAATTCCACCCCCTAAACACCTATGTAATTCCCTACTTGTAATCCTGTTTGAGTGTGATAAAATATAGTAAAATGAAATAATTATGTGAAGGAAATTATTTCATTTTTTGTTTTTATTATTGACTTTTTCCAAGAAAACTATATAATAAAAGGCAAATTTATATGTTATGTGGTTTGATGGGATTGGAAGTGGTCTTTATGGAACTAATTGTATATAAATTGAAGTATTATACTTCAAAGAAATACTCCATAGAGATTACTGACCCCTTAAGCCATAAATTAAAACCAGAAAATAGAAGAGAAGTTGTAGCTTTTATTAAATGCGAACCTTTCTCTTCTTTTTTTGGATAATGGGGGATGCATATGAAGTTATTGAGTTTGAAAGAACTGGAAATGTTCGACTATGTGAAAACAAGAGAAAGGGTAGAAGAATACATCGGTGATTTAAACATGATTAAATTTAAATATAGAAATGTCCTGCCCCCATCTCTTGCATTAAAACTGTTTGATATTAAGGTTCAGTCTTCTGGTAATTTAAAATCACCATTTGAAGCTTATATTGAAAAGAAAGATGAATATGAGAGAGAATATGCTGAAAAACTGAATGAAATATATGCTATTCTCGAAGATTTATCACTATATGAAAAAAGATTTTTTAAAGATCATTTTATTCATGGAGTAAAAATTAAACAGTTTGAAAAAATATTTAGATGTGGACCAGATATGGTCGAACATATAAAACATAGCTCAGTAATAAAATTTGCACTCGCACTTGATATAGCAGTATATAAATAAATCACTTCGGTGATTTTTTATTTTGCCTTAATTTTGGAAAAAGCCATTTTTTAAGGAAGGATTTTTATTATGTTAGGAAAAATATTAGGAATTATTTTATTAATTCTATTAGGATTATTTACTATTTGTTCATGTAAAGTTGCATCATGGGCAGATCAAGAAATGGAAAATTTTAAGGAGGATAAAGAAGATGAAAAGTAGATATGAGGTAAGAGCAATTTGTAATGGAATAAAATCTCGATTTATAATGCAAATAACATGTGAAGATAGTAAAGAGGAGTTAATTGCAAAATTAAAAAAAAGTTATAGTACAGGATTCAATATTAAAGAAGAAAATATAGAAATAATAGTTAAGGAAATACCATTAAAAAAGTATAGATTCACTTACAAGTATAAAGAATGTGTAATAAATTTAGTACTTTATGGAACAGATGAATTAGATGCTTTTAAGGAATTTGATAAATATGCTAAAAGATTTAAATTACCAATAAATTATAAAATGAATATAAAAGTAAAAGAATTGAGGAATAGTAATGAATAAATATTATACTCAAATAAATATTAAACTAAGCACATCTCAAGTTCAAACGGGTGATAATGCTAATTATATTAGATTAATGTCAAAAATGATGGTTGAAAGAATATTTTTGGATGCAATTAAAAATAATAAGGAGTTAAGATCATTATTTTCAAATTCAAAACCAAAAGTAAAAATATATATAGAAAGAGTAGATAAAACGAAAGATAAAAGAGAAAGAAAAAGAATACTACCAAAAAATATATTATCCGAAAGGATAGTGAATCTAAAGTGATAACAGATTTTGAATTAGATGATAAAGAAAAGACAATAATTAATAATGCTATTGCAGTAGAATTAATTAGAAAATTATTATATAACACAGATAAAATAACTAAGGCAGAATTTAAAGATATTGTTAAAAACGCTTATGGCAGTGTAAAAATAAATTTAAATTTATCTTAGAATTTTTTTGTAAGGAGGAATCATTATGAGAAGAGTTGCTATATATGCTAGAGTTTCAACTGAACATGAAGCTCAAATATCAGCACTTAGTAATCAAATTCAATATTATGATGATATATTAAAACAACACCCTGATTGGGAACTTTATGATAAATATATAGATGAAGGAATAACTGGTACATCTATTCATAAAAGACCAAATTTTTTAAGAATGTTAGAGGATGCAGAAAGGCATCGCTTTGATTTAATAGTTACTCGTGAGGTATCAAGATTTGCAAGAAATACAGTTGATACATTACAACAAACTAGAGAGTTAAAAAAGATGGGTGTGGAAGTATATTTTACTGAAGATAATATTTGGACTTTTAAAGATGATGATGGAGAATTGAAATTGACTATTATGGCAACTCTTGCTCAAAATGAATCTAAAAAGATATCTCAAAGAGTAAAAGCAGGTCAAAAAATAACATTTCAAAATGGAGTGTTTTATGGAACTGGTAATATATTAGGATACGATAAGGTTGGTAAGGATATGGTAATTAATCCAGAACAAGCCAAAACCGTTAAATTTATATTTGATTCTTATTTAAAAGGAGTAAAAACTAGGCAAATACAATATGAACTTGAAAGAAGAGGATATAAGACTGCAACAGGTCGATCTAATTGGAGTGTTCAACAGATTCTTTCAGTTCTAAAAAATCCATTTTATTGTGGAACTATAGTTTATAGAAAATATTTTATTCCAGATTATTTGGAACAAAAACCTAAAAAGAATTGTGGAGAAGTAGAACAAACAATTGTTGAAGGTAAACATATACCAATTGTTACAAAAGAGGAGTTTGAACAAGCACAACTATTAATAGCTAAACATTGTACACGACATGATGATAAAACTAGTCATGCAGGTAAATTGCCTAAAAGTGTTTGGCAATATAAACTTGAATGTAAGTGTGGTTCATCTATGCAAAAAGTAAAGAATCACAAAACGAAAAGTGGCTATATATCATATTGCTATCAATGTTACAAACAAGCAAGAACTGGATCATATAGTTCTAGACTAAAGGCGGGTTTAAGTGTAGAAGGTATTTGTGATACTAAAATGATAACTGAATGGAAATTAAAGCTAATTGCATATGTAGTATTTGATCGTATTCTATCAGAGAGAGAGCAAATTATTGATACTATTAATGAATTATTAGATAAATCAATTAAAAGTGCAGAAAGTAATAAAGATATAAATTCAGAATTAGATATGTATAAAAGAAGATTAGAAGATTTAAAGAAGAAAAGTAAAAAATTATTAGATACTTTTCTTAATGAATTAATATCACAAGAGGATTTTGCAAATAAGAAAAAGGAATATGATGAAGAAATAGTAAAAACACAAAATATGATTAACGAATTAAAAAAGGATGATGATATTCCTGTTCAGACATTAGAAGAAAAAATAAAAGAATTAAAAGGAATAATACTAAACAATTTTAATTATAAAAGTGGAGATATGTCAGATGAAATGGTTGAATCATTTGTAGATAAAATTATTATTTCAAATGATTTAATAGAATGGCATATGGACTTTATTAGTGATAAAATAATAAATAAGAAAAGAGAAAGAGAGGAAATATTAGTTGCAGAATTAGCAATAACTGATGATGATGCTATAAATTATTCACAGTATTGGGAAGAATTCAAAAGGATAACAATTAAAGAACCTATAAAGGTTGCAATATTTATATAAGTTTTATCTTCTTATATATTTGATAAAACTGCCCTCGAAATATCATAGTGGCACAAGCTGCAATCAAGGCGCATCAAAAATAGGACGTTTAAACGTACCAATCAAAAGAGTGGAAATACTCTTTTTTTGTTGTATTTAAAAGAATTTTTAAAGAATATAAAAATAGATATAAAAAATAAAATAATAGGAAAAGAGGTGGTTCTAAATGGCATAGTATAGTGACAATAAAACTCGGGTGGCTTTTCTTGTAGTCCAAATATGGAGAGCAAAAGTTAAAAAGAATAAAAAGGAGTTGGCTAGTATTAAGTACTAGTTTTTTTAATGGAATAAAAAAATAAGATAGGAGGTATATTTATGAAAAATTATTTTTTTAAACCTGAATTGGAAAACCTTAGTCAAGGAGCAAGACTAAAATTTGTAAGGGAGCTAAGATATATGTCTAAGCCAAATGTAGCAGAATTTTTAGAGTTAGGAGGTGAAAAGCCAACAGATAGTATTGATAAATATGAAAGAAATGCTAGAGAACCACAACCAGAAAGATTAGAAGATTTAGCAGAATTATTTGATGTAAGTAACTATGCTATAAGAAGATATAATTTTGTAGATCCAAATGAAGTTATATATCAACACATGTGGGAAGAAGAATTATGTCCATATAGTGAATTTATCTTCGACAAAGATGCAATGAAAAAGACATACTACAATGAGGATATTATAAGAGGATTAGAAGAATGGGGAGAAATGAGAGAAAGAAGAATGAAAGGTGAAATATCAGATCAAGAAAAAATAGTAATATTACGATTATTTGAAAAACTTTTCATAATGTAACTTGGTTGTAACTTTGACTGTAATATAATTATCATGTAAGAAGGAGGAATTGTTAGTTATGGAAATTTTAAAAGTAGATAATCTAACTAAAATTTATGGTAAAGATACAACTAAAGTTGTTGCATTAGATCATGTGTCTTTTTCAGTAGAAAAAGGCGAATTTGTAGCTATTGTTGGTGCATCAGGATCTGGTAAATCAACACTACTACACTTGATTGGA
>CACYLI010000026.1 GCA_902775285.1 uncultured Erysipelotrichaceae bacterium
AATAAGAAAATAATAATTATAATTTAATACAATGATTACGAGGTGAATGAAATGGAAATTAAAGTATTAGGAAAAAATTCTAGTAATAGAATGAAGTTGCTAATAAATTATCGCTTGAATCATATATTTTTACTTCAAAGTATCCAATTGATTTGCCTACTTTTAATTTTGTAGCAACTGCATATATTTTTCCTTTTGCTGCAGGTCTTATATAATTCATACTTGAATTTGTAGTTACTTGTTCTACTCCTCCAAGGTTAGAAAGAACACCAGCTGCTGCATCAGCGAGACCGAAAAGAATACCACCATGAACTATTCCCATTGGATTAAGTCCATCTTTTTTTATATTATATTCTAAAATACATTTTTCTTCATTTAACTCTTTTACTTTAAATCCATTATTTTTAATAAAACCTGGATTATTTTCAATATAGTTAATTATTTTTTCTTTCATTAGATATCACCACAAATTATTATATTATATTTTAATTTACAATATATGGCGTATTTGAAGTTCCATCTCCAGAAGAAAATACTATTGAATTATTTAAGGTTACAACAGGTCTTAAATTTGTATCAAGACTTCTACCACCAATAACAAACATTTCTAAATCTTTTTTTGATAATGTTCCATAAGCAAGTGGAGTCATAGTCCAAGTACTTATCCCTGTACCCATTTTTATATAAGAATCGGTTGAATTATCATCATATATAAATCCTGAAAGTACCGCTTCATCCGCTGTAATAAGACCTACAGGATATGTAAGTTTTCCATTTCCATTTGATGAACTAACAGTATATCTATCAGCATTTCTTATACAGTTAAGTGATGGTCCAGTCTTATTTACTACTCTATCATAAGCAGAAAATAGTAAATCTTGATCAGCATCAGTATCTTTATCAAAACCAGCTTTATTAAAAATTGTTCTATCATTACAATAAATAGCATCTTCAAGTTTATCTGTATAAGCTGTCATATTGCTTTGATACCATTCATCTACTCTTTCTTTTGCTAAACTATCTACTGTATTATTAGTTGTAAAAAAATATTCAAGTAAATCATCTATTTTATCACCATTACTAAGTTCATAATATGTAAAATTTCCTTGAGTTGAATCAAACATATAATATACTGTTTCACAAGTACTTTTTTTATCATTATAACATGCATAATGATAACCAAGTTTAACTTCATCAACTATATCATTATATTTTTGACCACCACTTGTATTATATATATTTGATAATGTATATAACTTTTTATTTGAATCATATGTTACATCATTACCATAGATTAAATTTTTTGATTTAGTTTCACTCATATCTTCATATTTATATTTACCTATATAAGTATATCCAACAACTGAAGGACTTGCTTTTGCATAAGGATTATATCTTGTAGTATGTAAAAGATCTGTCCATTTAATTGATAAATAATTACCAGTATTATTACATTCTCCATTAGTTGGAGTACCACTATATAAAAGTTTAGTTCCGCCATTTTCTGTACTTCTTATAATTTTCCAACAAAATCCACCAAATAAAACATTATTATTTGATACATCTCCTCTAAAATAATAAATAGGATTTTCATCATTTTCTGTTCCACTTCTTATATAAAGACCTCTACCATTAGTAGCACTAGAAACCTTTGAAAAATCAATATTAGTATCTAATACAGCATCCTTTTTCCAGGAATATTCTTGGACTGGGTTTTCATATTTTAATACTTTTGCACTACCATCAATTTCAAGATTTGTACTAAGAACAGAATATCCTACACTAATAAATAAAAATAAAAACAAAACAACACTAAAAAATATAGTGTTTTTATATAATTCAAAATTACGTCTTGCTTTTATTCTCATGCTTCTCCCTTCTATTTTATTTCATCAGTTATATTTTGAATAGGAGTAACTATAGGTTCTAATTTAGGCTGAGCAATATTATTAATTGACCTATTTTCTATAGATTGAACATCTATATTTATATTTTGACTTAAATCATCATTATTAATTTCTTGAACATTATCTTCTTTAATAATATTATCTTTACTAATATTTTTAGCATATTCTTCATATTTATTTATTACATTTTCATTCTCTTTAATGATATAAAATAAAGCTACATCATTATCAATAATTACAAAACTACAAGATGATTCTTCTATCATATAATAAATTGGTTTTCTCATTTCTATTTGAGCATCAACTAAATCAACTATATTTGTGACATAAATAATATTTTTACCTTCTAATGCTGGTTTACTTGTTTCAACTAAAACACCTGAATATGTTTTCAATATTCTTTTTAAATCACTATTATATTTAGCACTTGAATTTCTATTATTAATTATTGTTAATATAAAACTAATCATAAATACTATATCTAATGCAAGTAAAACAATAGAAAATGTAGCTAAATCATTTACATATAATATTATTGTTCCAAATAAACAAACAATAAATAATAATCCAATAATTATTAGTTTATTTTTCATATTGTTTTCCTCCTAACTAAATAACTCTGATAATAAAATACTAGGATATGCTATATATGGAAATCTAAGTTTAACTACTCCTTTTATATCATCAATATATAAATCAACATTATCTTCAGTTATATTAGCATCTCCTTTTGTTATATATTTTTTCTTTCCATTTTCTTCTTTTATTTCAACTAATCTATGTACAATAGTTTTGCCATTGTATTCATACGTTATTATATCACCTTTTTTAAAATCTTTTTCACTTTTTACTTTCATTACAATAACTGCATCTCCCTTATTAATTTTACCTGTCATACTTTCTGATCCAATTCCAATTATTGAATATTTAAAGTAACCAGATATTAAATAAGCAAGAATTATTATTAAAAGTATAAATGGTACATCAGAAAGTGAAAAAGCTTTCTTTCGATAATTATATTCTATACCTTTCTCATTTAACTCTATTAATCTATTAGATAAAAGATATAAAACAAATGGAATACAAATACCAAGAACTGAAATTATATATTCACTTATATTTGGTAATATTGGAACTATAAATATATACATATCAACAAACAATCTATATATAATTGGTATTTTATATCCAATATGATTAGATACATAAGTAAATACTATATTTTTTATTATAATAGGAAGTCCTATTGATGTAATTATTTTAAACATTTCTGATTTACTTGAAAAATCTAATACTCTCATATTTATTGATAAATCTAATAAAATAATAGCAATTGTGATTAATACTATACTTTTATTATGATTTTTATTAGCTTCTAAAAATATATATCTTAATAACTCTATACAAATAGCTATTATTATTGGTGAAAAAATATTATTTAAAATGCCAAAAAACTTAAGTGAATAAGCATTTTTCAAAAAACCAGCAAAGACACCAATCCCATATATTATTACAAAATATATAATTATTACGATTCTAGAAATGCTAACTACTTCTTTTTCTAACGTAGTATTTCTACTCTTTTTAAATCCATATAAATAAATAGATAATGATGTAATTAATATCATAAATGCAGCACTAATAAATTCTGCATATTTTAAATAATTTTTAAGTAAAAAAAATCTATTAAATAATGTATATAAGAATAATATTAATATAATTGATGTATTAATTATTTTTCTTTTTTCCATTATTTACTCCTTTTAGTAAATAACAAAATTTAACTACTGGGTAATCCAGTAGTTAAATTTTATCAGCTTGCATCTTGTCCATAACTCATTCCAAAGACAAGATTTAATGTTTGATTTGAATCAGGTAAATCTGAAGCTTCTACGTCAGTTTTGTATTCAATTCTAACTTTAACATCTTTTGTACTGCCAGAAGCAAGCTTATCACCAGATGCTATAGTAGTTCCATCGCTATATGTAACAGTATAATTTACATATTTTTGTTGTTCACTACTTACGCCAGAAATAGTTGGTGCTGCTGTAAGCATAGCATTAATAGAACCAGTATTAGCAACAGTAGCAGTAAATTCATAAAAATCTCCTGGTTTAGCAAGTGTTACATCATAAGAAATAAGTGTATCACCTAATGTTGCTGCTTCAGTAGCTGTTACACTTCCATCTGTTACATTAACAGCACTAAATTTAACATTCCAACTTGTACTATTAATTTTTGAAGTACCTTCAATACGCAAATTAGTACCAATAGTAGCATAACCTACACTAATTCCTAATACCAATAAAAGTAAAATTGCTATTACATAATTTTTTGTCTTATCATTCATAACTAAACATCCTTTCTTATTATCACCATAGTAATAATAACACTTATATATTTATTTATAAACAACATTTCACAAAAAAAGTTGTTTATTTAAAATTATCTGGAATTAATTTATCAAAATACTCTATTAATTGATTTTTTGAATATTTAATATTTCCTTTAAGCCAAGATGCACCAACTATAATTACTCCACCTATATAAAATTTACTTATTATTTCAGTTGGAATATTTAAATTTCCATTATAATTATTCTCTTCTATACTTCTTGTAATATCATCTATTATGGTATTTTCAATCATTTCAATAATTATACTATTTTCATTATTAACTAGAGCAAACTGATATATATCTTTCTTTTCTTCAATATGATTTAATAAAAGACCAATCATTTTAATATAGTACTCTCTTGTATTAGGACTATAATTATTCTTTTTAAGTTCTTCTTTTAAACTTTCCTTTAAGTTATTCATAAAATCAACCATTAACTCATATTTATCATTATAGTGAGAATAAAATGTTGATCTATTTATTCTTGCTCTTTGACATATATTAGAAACCTTTATTTTTTCAAAAGGTTGTTCCTTTAATAACTCAAGTAATGTATTATAAAGTATTGTTTGAGTTTTAATAATCCTTAAATCTTTCTTTTTCTTCACACTCTTCACCTCACATTTATTATACCTGTTATATTTATTATGTAAATATTTTAGCATAATTAACAAACATATTCAAAATTTTTATTTATTATCATACAATTTGTTGCTTATTGAAGTGTGAAACTAGATATTTTGTAGTAAAATAATCAATCGTTATGGAGGTTAAATGATGAAAAAATTTGGAGAATTTATTTGTAAAAATAAAATAATCGTTTTAATAATTTCAATTATTTTATTTGTATTATCATTAATTGGTATGAGCCTTACAAAAATAAATTACGAAACTTACAATCATTCATGTATATGTAAAAATAAGCTCTTTTCATGGTAAAATAATAATATAAATAAAATTAAACCAACAGTGTGTGTTAATTACTAATAAAAAATGA
>CACYLI010000027.1 GCA_902775285.1 uncultured Erysipelotrichaceae bacterium
AATAGTTGCTCTACTAAAAAAATCAAATAAGGAATTAAATCAGACTATTATTATGATTACTCACAATATGGAAATTGCAAAAGTTGCTGATAGGATAATTAAAATTGAAGATGGAAAAATTGTTGAGGAGGTATAATTATGAACTTACTTAACAAATTAACAATAAAAAATCTTAAATTAAATAAAAAAAGAACTATCGTTACTATTATTGGCATTATGTTATCAGTAGCTTTAATTACTGCTGTAGCATCAATATATGCTAGTGGAATAAAATCCTTGATTAATTATGAAACAAAAATAAAGGGAAACTTTCATACTGCTTTTTATAATGTTCCTGTTAGTGATATGGATAAATTTGAAAATAATAGAAATATTGAAACATTAAATATAACTAAAGGAATTGGTTATGCTAAAGTTGATTCAAAAAACGAAGATAAACCTTATGCTTATATAAAAGGTTTTACAAAAGAATCACTTAATAACTTATCAATTAGATTAGTTAGTGGAAGACTCCCTGAAAATGATAGCGAAATAGTTATACCAACTCATTTAAAAACAAACGGTAGATTAAATTTAAAAGTAAATGATACTATTACATTAGAAGTTGGTAAAAGAATAGATTCTACTGGATATGAATTAGATCAAAATAATCCATATCAAAAATCTGATTCTGATGGTAATGGTGAATCTTTAATTGAAACTAAAACTAAAACATATAAAATAGTTGGTACTATTGAAAGACCAGCTACAAATATTGAGAATTACTCTGCACCTGGATATACATTTATTACATACCTAGATAATAATAAAATCTCTGGAAATGTTGATATATATGCAAGATTTACGAAAGATGGAACTAAAAACTGGTGTGAAACAATGGCTAAAATTTTAGGTGTTGATCCAGCATTATTTAAAAAAATATATAATCAAGAAAAATTTACTGATGAAGAATATAAAGAATTTTCAAAACAAATGGAAAATGCTTACTTAATTGATGTAAATAAGTATCTCATTGATTTGGAAACAAACCCTATTTCAAGTAGTAGTATAAGTAGCTTAGGTGTTGTTGTAAGCATTGTTATAGGAATTATTGTATTTACTTCTGTATTTTGTATTAAAAATAGTTTTGATATATCCATCACAGAAAAAATAAAACAATATGGTATGTTAAGAAGTGTTGGAGCAACTAAAAAACAAATAAAAAGAAATGTTTTTTATGAAGCTACTATACTTGGTTTAATTGGTATTCCTTTAGGAGTCCTACTAGGATATTTAGCATCATATATACTAATAATTATTAGTAATTATTACTTAAGTGATATGCTACAAGCTGGTCTTAAATTAGAATTTGCATTTTCAATAATAGCTGTTTTAATAGCCATTATTCTTGGTATAGTAACTATCTACTTTTCTGCATTTAGAAGTGCAAAACGAGCTTCTAAAGTATCGCCAATAGATTCTATTAGAAATAGTGCTAACATAAAAATTAATCCTAAAAAAATTAAATCACCAAAAATTATTAAAAGTATATTTGGTATGGGTGGAGAAATTTCATTTAAAAATTTAAAAAGAAATAAGAAAAAATATAGAACTACAGTAATATCAATAGTAGTTTCAGTATTCGTATTTATTGCTTTATCTGGTTTTATGGGATTAGCATTTCAAGAAGTTGAAAATGAAATAAAGGTATCTGATTTTAATATATCGTTAAGTGCAAATATCACAAATGAAAACTCATATAATAAGTTCATTGAAACTGTTAATTTAGATGGTATAGAAGATTATACTATATTAAGAAGTAATGAATTATCTTTTGTTGGTACTCATTATAGTAAAGAATATTTGGATTTTTTAAATATTAAACAAAGAGAACAAGATGAAGAATATATTTCTATCTTTGCTATTGGCGAAGAACAATATAAAAAATATATTAAATCGTTAGGATTAAATTATAATGATATAAAAGGTAAAGGCATACTACTAGATAAAGATTATCAAGTTTATTATGGTGAAGATAATAAAAGACTTACAAAATATATAAGAAAATATAATTTTAATAAAGGTGATGTAATCGATTCACTAATATCTTCAACAAACAAAAGTGCGAAAATTGAAATTGGTGAAATAACAGAAATAAAACCTTTTGGATTAAAAAATATGTCTGCTAATTACATTGTTTTAAGTGATGAAATGTTTGATAATATAGCCGAATCAAAACATCTTGATATTTATTATAAATCTAATAATGCTAATAGATTACAAGATGATATTGAAGATTATTTAAAGGGTGAAGAATATTATGGCATTAGTAATAAAGATGAAAGTGTTAAACAAATGAGTAACTTATTTACTTTAGTAGGTATATTCTTATATGGTTTTATTATTGTAATTTCATTAATTGGAATAACTAATATATTTAATACTATTACTACTAATATGGAATTAAGAAAACAAGAATTTGCTATGTTAAAATCAGTTGGTATGACAACTAAAGAATTTAATAGAATGATTAGATTAGAAAGTTTTGGATTAGCATTATCTTATGTGATTTATCATTTCTTATCCGAAGAATCTGGAATACCATACAAACCACCTGTAGTAGCTATTATAATATCTATAGTGGTTGTATTTATTCTTATTTCAGTAATTATGAAGTATTCTATGAATAAGATTAATAAACAAAATACTATTGAAACAATTAGAAATGAGAATATCTAATATAGGAGGCGATTGCCTCCTTATATTGTGGTATAATAGTATATAACGAAAGGAGCTATAGATATGAATATTTTACTTGTTGAAGATACAGAATCAATTATTAAAGGTCTTACATACTCTTTTGAAAAAGATAATCATAATCTAACTGTAAAAACCACAATAAAAGATTCAAAAGAATATTTATTAAATAACTCCAATATTGATTTAATAATACTTGATATTACTTTACCTGATGG
>CACYLI010000028.1 GCA_902775285.1 uncultured Erysipelotrichaceae bacterium
TCTAGACTATTTATATTTCCACAATTAAATATAATATAATTAACTTTAAAATTATTAATTAAATCTATAGACCATCCCATATGATCAAAGTCCCCATGTAGTAATTGTTAAAAAGTAAGTCGAATTAAAATAAAAGAATTGCTCTATTTTATATGCAATTTTTTAACTTTTTCTTTTCCTAATAATTTTTGATATACCATTGTTACGAAATCATCTTGCAATGTTAAACCTGACTCAACATTCTTAGTATACTTACCATTTCCAAGTGGTGAAAATGCTATAACATGTGAGTTTTCAACTCTATCAATTATATTATCCAATGGTTTTGTACATTTTAATGTAAAAATATCGTCTAAATACTCTATTGTTAAATAACTAACACTATTTCTACTCCACTCATCATCAGGATTATAATAACAATCACTATACCAAACTAATTTATTATTCTTTTTATAACTTTTCAACACTTCATTATTATTAAAATCATATTGCTGCGATATAATATTTTTTAATAATTCAAATAAATCCATATCTTTTGTTATAGTAATTACATCACTATTATTAAAATACCAAATGCATTCATCAGTTGGATAATCAATATACATAATTTCGTTATTACTATTATCATAGAATGAAATTTTTGTTTCATTAACTACTTTATACATAGTATCACCTCGGTAGCAATTATTATACCACTTTAATCTATATTTTTATTTGGAAGTTGTTTACTATTATTTTCTTTTTCTAACTCTTTAAGACTTTTCTCTGGTGTTTCTAAATCCTCTGGCATAGTGCCACCTAATCTTTTAATACTATTTCTTACTTCCTTACCTACTTCATAATGAACAGAATTTGCAGTATATTCATTATCTACTTTATCTCTTTTTAATTTGGCATCAGTTTGAGCAATTCTAAATATATTATCAGCAAGTTCTTCACTCCCCATATTATCTAGTATGTCTTCTCTATATCTTAGTTTTTTTCTTTTAAAAATATCATCTGCAGTTTCTCCATTATATAACCCTTTATATCCTGCATTATGAAATCTAGCTAAATCTTTTACTCCACTATCAACTGCTGTTTTATTTAAATTATAATTACCTTTTCTAGCTTGATTTCTTCTATATAATCTTTTCTCATCTTCAGTAAGGTCATTATACTCTTTTTCAGATAGTTCTTGTTTTCTTGTTTGAATAGCAAAGTAGGTTTGCCCCAAAGCTATTTCTTCTTTTCTTGAGTCACCATTTTGTACTATTAGATAACAGGCATATCTTGATAACTTGTAATCTAACAATTTTCTTTTTGTTTTTGAACCTATCTGAACCATTTTCCCAACCTCGGGAAAATGGTCACTAATATTATATCCACTTTTAATACAAGATGTTTTGGCATATTCTATAGCATTAGAAAATCTTTCTCACTTAGTATATCCGAGTAATGGCATTAATTCTCTTGCATACCAATATTCATTACCTTGTTCATCAATATGTTTAATATCTTAAATACTTTTGTTGTATATTCTTTAATTTCATTCATTTTATCATCTTCCTCTCTATGGACTACAAGTCTCTATTTTTAACTTATTATTTTTAATTTTAAACATAATACTTCCATTCTGATCAGTTCTATATATTTTAGATTGTTCTAAATTACTTAATGCTTCTTTATTCGGATGACCATAACGATTATTTCTTCCTACGCTTATTACTGAATATTTAGGATTTATTTCATTAATAAAATCTTTCCCACTACTTGTCTTAGAACCATGATGTCCTACTTTAAAAACATCTATATCTGGTAGATTATATTTATTTAATATTTCTTTTTCGGTAGTTGTAGATGCATCACCCATAAATATAAATTTATAATTATTTATATCTGCAAAAATAACATTACTATTATCATTTTCATTATCATATTCTTTTGTTTGTAAAAAATATAATTTATTATTATCAATATTTAATTCTTTGATACAAATATCATATTTAATATTTTTTTTATTTAAAATATTTATTAATTTATATTCTAGACTATTTATATTTCCACAATTAAATATAATATAATTAACT